>CAWICC010000006.1:0-552216 GCA_963834535.1 uncultured delta proteobacterium
CCTGGACGCGCGGTCTGCTCGAATGGCTCAAGCGGGAGAAATTGATCCAAGCAGACCGCGGCGTTGGGCGCGATGGTAAGTGGCTCGCGCTGGAATGTCCGCGGGTAACGATCCGGGCACAGCACGCTGCTGATGCAATCGGCGCGAAGGGCGGTGCTGGTGGATCCGATCGTGACACGAAAGATGGGTTCGCCGAGGGCCGCGCTGGAGGTCTTCCGCACCAGGCCTGACGGGATCTGCTGTTCGCACAGCCATTGGGATCATTGTAATCCCGAGACTCTAATCCGATTCGACAAGGATATTCCGATCCTGATTCCGAGGGTGCGAAGACCGTCGGCGCTCGAATCCTCCAATCGTTCCGATGCTCGAGAAGCTGGGCTTCCGGGATATTCGCGAGGTCAACTTTTGGGAGCCTGTGACGGTGGGAGATATTGAAATCGTGCCGGTGCCATTCTACGGCGAAGCGGACGAGATCGGGGTCGAGATCGATCATTACACCTACGTTATGCGTACCGCCGGGCTGACCGTGTACGGCGGCGTCGATAGCTATCGCGACGAGTGGGGCGACATGCAGACGGTGATCGAGCGGGTGGAGCGAGAGTATCACCCGGACGTTGCATTCCTGCCGGTATCACGAGTGGTGTATAGCTACCGCGACGGCGGCAATAATGAATTCTGCCGCCATGTGAATGAGGATTTGTTGGGTGCTTCGTTTCAATACACGGCGGGACCACAGGAGGCGGCGCAATGGTCGCGGTCAATTGGCGCGCGCCTGCTGGTGCCGTACGCGACGTTCGAATTCACGCGCTGGGCGGACTATCCGCAGGTGATGCGATTCGGCGCCGCGCTAAAGGAAATCGGCGCAGGTGATCGGTTTTTTCCACTGCGGCCGCTGGACTCTATTTCGACTCCCGATCTGAAGCGAGCGATCCGGTCGCGGGCACGGCGCAACGCGTTGATGTCGTGGCATCGGGGAATCTCAGGGTTACAGCGGCTGGGACGGCGCAGCGGGATTTCATTGGCATGCAGCGTGGCGTTGCGCGGCCTGCGCGGCGGACGGCGCTATCTCGCAAAGGTGCGCACGACGGCGCATAATTGAAGGCCCGATGCGAGCGTGCTAGCTTCGCTAACCCGGCGGTTTCAGGCCGGGTCTGCCAAATCAGGGGCGGCGTACCCAAGTGGTAAGGGAGAGGTCTGCAAAACCTTTATGCGTCGGTTCGAATCCGACCGCCGCCTCCACCTAAATCGTTCCTTGGTCTTTTATCGCAGGGTTCGCTAACGCGCAGCCGACGTTGGGAAGCAATGTCTTACCGATGGGACGCGGCCAGCGCGCGCGAGCCGGTGTGACGGTAGATCATCGGAGCAGTCCCAAGTGGAGGCTGACGATCAGCGCCGCGAGTGCCAGGGCTAAAATCATTCCTGCATACGGGTAGAGGCGGCGTTTGATCGGCACCTTCGGAAACCTCACGGATTGCGCTCGAAGGCCGGCGCCGAGATTAGCCGTATCTTGATAGGGCGCGGGAATTTCGCCTGAAAGCGGTAAAACGCGCATTGGCGTGGGGCTTCGTTCAAGAGCGTTAGGCCGTCAGGCGGCGGCGCGCTGACCGAGGACCTGGCGCAGGAACTGCCCGGTGTGCGATGCGGACGAAGCGGCGATTTCCTCAGGCGTGCCCTTGGCGACGACCTGACCGCCGCGGTCGCCACCTTCCGGCCCGAGGTCAATGACGTAGTCGGCGGTCTTGATGACGTCCAGATTGTGCTCGATCACGATGATCGTGTTGCCGGAATCGGCGAGGCGGCCGAGCACTACGAGCAGCTTTTTGATGTCGTCGAAATGCAGGCCAGTGGTCGGCTCGTCGAGGATATAGAGGGTGCGGCCGGTGGCGCGGCGCGCGAGTTCCTTGGCCAGCTTGATGCGCTGGGCCTCGCCGCCCGAAAGCGTAGTCGCCGATTGGCCGAGATGGATGTAGTCGAGGCCGACATCGCGCAGGGTTTCGAGCTTCTGGCGAATCGACGGCACCGAACTCATGAACTCGAGGGCGTCGAGCACGGTCATGTTGAGGACCTCGGCGATGCTTTTGCCCTTGTATTGGATTTCGAGCGTGTCGCGATTGTAGCGCTTGCCGCCGCAGACCTCGCAGGTGACATAGACGTCGGGCAGGAAGTGCATCTCGATGCGGATGATACCGTCGCCCTGGCAGGCCTCGCAGCGCCCGCCTTTGACGTTGAAGGAAAAGCGGCCGGGGCCGTAGCCGCGCATGCGGGCCTCGGGCAACTGCGCGAAGAGTTCGCGGATCGGAGTGAAGAGGCCGGTATAGGTCGCAGGATTGGATCGCGGGGTGCGGCCGATGGGGCTCTGATCGACATGGATGACCTTGTCGAGATGCTCGACGCCGTCGAGTCCCTTGATCGCGCCGGCGCGTTCGCGGCTGCCGCCGAGCTTCTGCGCGAGCGCGCGATTCAGCGTATCGAGCACCAGGGTCGATTTGCCTGAGCCCGAGACCCCGGTGACGCAGACCACTACGCCGAGGGGAATGGAGACGGTGATATCGCGCAGATTGTTTTCGCGCGCGCCGCGAATCGTGAGCCATCGATTACCGAGTTGACGGCGGCGCGACGGCACCGGGATTTCCACTTCGCCCGACAGATATTTGCCGGTTAGCGACGCCGGATTATCCATCACCTGGCGCGGAGTGCCCTGGGCGACGATGTAGCCGCCGTGAATCCCGGCCCCGGGGCCCATGTCCACGAGGTGGTCGGCCTCGAGCATGGTGTCGCGATCGTGCTCGACCACGAGCACCGAGTTGCCGAGTTCCTTGAGCCGTTTGAGGGTGCCGAGGAGGCGCTGATTGTCGCGCTGATGGAGTCCGATTGAAGGCTCGTCGAGAATGTAGAGGACGCCGACGAGGCTCGAACCGATTTGCGTCGCGAGGCGGATGCGCTGGCCCTCGCCGCCGGAGAGGCTGCCCGATGTGCGATCGAGGGTGAGGTAATCGAGGCCGACATCGGCGAGGAAGCCGAGGCGCTCGCGAACCTCCTTGAGAATCAGGCGAGCGATTTCGGCTTCCTGCGCGCTCAGCTTGGGATTGGCGAAGAAGGCGACCGCCTGCTTGATCGACATGGCGGTGACTTCGCTGATCGATTTGCCGTTGAAGCGGACGAAGAGGCTCTCCTTCTTGAGGCGCGCGCCGCTGCACGACGGGCACGGGCGCAGGTTCATGTAGGATTCCAGGACTTCGCGGATGCTCTCCGACTCGGTCTCCTTGTAGCGGCGATCGAGCCAGGTGAGCACGCCCTCGAAGGCGCGCGCGTAATCATGATGGCGTTCGCCGCGCTGGTAGGTGAACTCGATTTCGTCGTCGCCGGAGCCGTTGAGGATGGCCTTGCGCACCTTGGCCGGAATCGATTTCCACGGCGTGTCGAGGCTGAACTTGTAATGCGCCGCGAGCGATTCCAGGACCGGCTGCATGAAGTTGAGCGTGGCCCATGGGGCGATGGCACCGTCGGCGAGGCTCAAGTCCTCGTTCTGCACGACGAGCTCCGGATCGAAGTACATGATCGATCCGATGCCGGAGCATTCGGTGCAGGCGCCGTGGGGGCTGTTGAACGAAAACATCCGCGGCGTGATTTCAGGATACGAGATGCCGCATTCGACGCAGGCGAAGCGCTGGCTGAAGTAGATTTCGCCGCCGCCATTTTTTGCGGTGGCGTCGAGGCGCTCGACCTTGAGCAGGTCTTGTCCGTACTTGAAGGCGACTTCGAGCGATTCGCCGAGGCGCTTTTCGATGCCGGAGCGAATCGCGAGCCGATCGACCATCACGTCGATGGTGTGGCGCTGATTCTTGTTGAGCGTGATGTCGTCGCTCAGTTCGACCAGTTTGCCGTCGATCTTGGCGCGGACGAAGCCGGCGCGGCGCAAGTCGGAGAGTTCCTTCCTGTACTCGCCCTTGCGGTCGCGCACGATCGGGGCGAGCACGTGGAGGCGCGCGCCCTCGGGCCAAGCCATGATGCGATCGACGATTTGCTGGACGCTCTGCTGGGTGATCTCGCGTCCGCAGTTGTAGCAGAAAGCGTGGCCGACACGCGCGAACAACAGTCGCAGGTAGTCGTAGGTCTCGGTGATAGTGGCGACGGTCGAGCGCGGATTGCGCGAGGTGGTTTTCTGCTCGATCGAGATGGCAGGCGAGAGGCCCTCGATGGAATCGACGTCGGGCTTTTCCATCTGCTCGAGGAATTGGCGCGCGTAGGCCGAAAGCGATTCGACGTAGCGGCGCTGGCCCTCGGCGTAAATCGTGTCAAAGGCGAGCGAGGATTTGCCGGAGCCGGAGAGCCCGGTGATGACGACGAGTTGTCCGCGCGGAATCTCGATATCGATATTTTTGAGATTGTGTTCGCGCGCGCCCTTGATAACTATGCGGTCCATCGGAGTCCCATCAGTTTAACCGGAGTCATCGCGCATCGCGAGCGTGCGGGCAAATTCAGGCAGCGCGCCGAGCGGGATCCGCGCGTCCCCGTGCGGCGCGCGCGGCATATTCGATTGCCGCAATCATGCTCGACGCATCCGCAGTTCCGGCCCCGGCGATATCGTACGCGGTGCCGTGATCCGGCGAAGTGCGGATGAAGGGGAGCCCTAGCGTGATGTTGACGGCGCGGTCGAACTCGAGGGTTTTGAGTGCGATCAGGCCCTGGTCGTGGTACATCGCGACCGCGCCATCGAAGGCGAACTCGCCCCGGGTTCGGATGAAGGCAGTGTCGGGTGCGAGCGGTCCGCGGGCGTCGATACCTGCGCGTCTGGCGCGTCTAATTGCGGGCATAATCACGCGCGCTTCCTCGTCGCCGAAGAGGCCGTTTTCACCGGCGTGAGGGTTGAAGCCGAGTACTCCGATGATGGGTTTTGCGACGCCCAGACGGCCGCGCAGATGTTCCGTCAACAGAAGAATCGTCTGATACACACCGTCGCGTGTGATGGCGGACGACACCTTCGCGAGTCCCATGTGTACGGTTACAAGTGCAAGCCTCAAGTGATCGCCAGCGAACATCATACGCCATTGGGGGGCGCGCGCGAGATTGGCGAGCAGCTCGGAATGCCCGGGAAAGCGATGCCCGGCGCGGTTCAGCCATTCTTTATTGATGGGCGCGGTGACGAGCGCACTGACGTCACCCGCCAGGGCCATCTGAGCGCCAGCGACGATATAACGGTAGGCCGCGTCTGCGCCGGCGACACTCGGACGACCGGGAGCGGCAGAGCGCGCGGGGAGATGACCCATGCTCAATACGGCGAGGGCGCCGGCTGAGGACTTGATGGCGGTGCCGGGCTCCCACTCGCAGGGTTGCGGCACCAGGGAGCCGAGGCGGTCAGCGGTTGTGCGCATCGCTTGGAGGTCGCCGATCACAACCAGGGCCGGAGCATTTCGGCGGTGGGACAGGATGCCCGCGGCCTTAAGGATCACCTCGGGTCCGATACCAGCCGGGTCGCCCATGCTGACAGCTATGAGCGTCGTGGATTTGGCCGGCGTCGCCACCGTTACTGCGGCAAAGTCTCGACGTAGTGTTGCTTAATCAGTTCGGTGTCGAGCCACTTTTGGAAGGTTTCTCTCGACTGCTCGGTCATCAGAGTGTCGCGAATCTTGCCGCGAACTTGATCCAGGGGCTGCAAGCCCGGGGTCTGGTGTTGCTCCACTTTAACGATGTGGAACCCGTATTTTGTCCTGACCACCGGCGAAATATCTCCGTCCTTCGAATTTTTGATGGCAGCGAGGACCGCATCGTTCAGGTCCCCTGGCGAGAATTCGCCCAGCTCGCCACCCTTGGTCTTCGAGTCGTCGTCCGAATACTGGAGCGCGAGACTGCCGAAGTCGGCGCCGCTTTTGGCCGCTTGCTTGCGGATCTCTTCGGCCCTTTCACGCGCGACCGCGACCTGCTGCGGGCTCGCGTTGTCGGGCACTGCGATCAGGATCTGGGCGAGTTTAAATTTCTCCTGTGTGGTTGTGAATTCGTCCGGGTTGTTTCTGTAGTAGATCTGGATTTCATTCTCAGGGATGACGATTTTCTGCCGCACCTCGCGATCGATCATCGTCATCGCTTCGACTTGCTTACGGATTTTCGCGCGGAAGTCGTCGTAGCTTATGTTTTGTGATTGAAGCTGGGCGCGGAGCTGCGCATCGGTGATGTGATTCTGTTGTTCGAGATTGGAGATGTAGCGATCGACTTCGTCTTCGTCCACTTTGGAAGCGTACTTAGTGGCCTCTTGTTCGAGCAATTTCTGCTCGATCGCATTTTTGAGCGCACCCTGCGGACTGTCGGGCGTGCCCATCGAGAGTCCCGGGCCCATGCCGGCGGGGCCTCCACCAACGGAAGGATTCTTCAGATCATTCGACGTAATGGGCTCGCCATCGACGCTGGCAACGACGCTATCGATTTCCTCCGCCTGGATTATCCGTGCGGTTGCGGCCGTCAGGATCGCGAGGAGAACGGTGGCGAAAACAACGCGAACGGCAGAAGGGCTCTTTTTTGAAGGCTTTTTCATTGATGGGCAACTTGCTCGAAAATTAGCAGGGCCGTTGCGTATCCGCTTAATTGATCAGCGGTTCGGCGGTCCGGACCGGCTGGAGTTCCAACTTTTCACACGCTGCGAGGGCCTGCAATACGGACTCGATTTGCGCGAAGGTCTGTTCATATTCTCCCGGCGTTATCCTCACGATAACCTGGAACGACGGCGTCAGGCGCATGGTATTGCGATTAGCGTGCGCCAGCGCCGCGAGCTTTTCGGTCTCGACCGGTGCGTCTGCGTGGAACTTGATTTCGAGTTGATCGCCCTTGAGGATCGCGCTCAGCACCATCTGATCGCGCATCAGCCGACGAATATTCATCGCCGCTATCAGATTCTCGATCAGAGTTGGGACCGGGCCGAAGCGGTCGCGCATCTCGTCGCGCAGTTCGTCGAGATCGGCTGGGGCAGCGGCTCGCGCCATCCGGCGATAGAGTATCAGCCGTTCGTTCTCATCGGGCACGAAGCTGTCGGGGATGTAGGCGGGGATCGCGAGCCGCAACTCGGGCTCGAAGTCGGGGCGAGCCGGTTCGCCGCGCAGTTCACGAATCGCTTCGTCCATCATTTCGGTGTAGAGCTCAAAGCCGACCGCAGCGATTTCGCCTGATTGCTCGCGCCCGAGCAGGTTGCCCGCGCCGCGATGTTCGAGGTCGCGCATCGCGAGCTTGAAGCCGCCGCCGCTCTCGGCCTCAACCAGCTCGCGCAGCGCCTCGATCCGGCGCTTGGCGTCACGCGTGATGATGTGCTCACCGGGAATCAGGAGGTAGGCGTAGGCCTTGCGTTTGGCGCGGCCGACGCGACCGCGCAACTGATAGAGCTGGGCGAGCCCGAAGTGATCGGCGCGATTGATAATCATGGTGTTGGCATTCGGAATATCCAGGCCCGATTCGATAATTGCCGAACAGATCAGGACGTTGATGCGATTCTCGATGAAGTCGCGCATGACGACTTCGAGCTCATGTTCCTTCATCTGGCCGTGGGCGATCGCGATTTTCGCCTCGGGCACGAGTCCTTGCAGATGGCGCGCCATGTAGTCGATGTTCTCGACGCGATTGTGTACGAAAAAGACCTGGCCGGCGCGATTAAGCTCGCGAATAATCACGTCGCGGATCAAACCGTCGTCGAAATGCGCGACGAAGGTCCGCACCGCCTGGCGGGCGGGCGGCGGGGTCTGAATCACCGAGAGATCGCGGATCCCGAGCATCGCCATGTGCAGGGTGCGTGGGATTGGAGTAGCGGTCAGGGTGAGAACCTCGACCAGTTTGCGGAAGCGCTTGATGCGTTCCTTATCGAGAACGCCGAACCGATGCTCCTCATCGATAACCAGCAAACCGAGCTTGGGAAACTCAACGTCGCTTTGGAGCAGGCGATGGGTGCCGATAACAATGTCGATCGCGCCGCGCCTGACATCTTCGATAACCTGCTTATTTTCCCTGGCTGAGCGGAAGCGCGAGACCATCTCGATCCGCACCGGATAGTCCTTGAAGCGGTTGCGGAAGTTGTTCCAATGCTGCTCGGCGAGAATTGTCGTTGGGACCAGTATCGCGACTTGCCGTCCGTCCATCACGCATATGAACGCCGCACGGAGGGCGACTTCGGTCTTGCCGAAGCCGGCGTCTCCGCAAATCAGCCGATCCATTGGCTTCGAACGCGAGAGATCGCGAATGACTTCGTCGATGGCAGCCTGCTGGTCAGGGGTCTCTTCGAATTCGAAACGCTCGCAAAAGTCGTCGAAGTCACGGCCGGGGTGCGGAAAGGCGTGGCCTTCGGCCACTTCGCGAGCGGCGTAGATATCGAGCAGGTCGGAAGCCATCGCCAGCACGGCCTGTCGAGTGCGCTTTTTGACCCGGTCCCACGAGCCGCCGCCAAGCTTGTCGAGTTTGGGCGCGGTGCCATCGCCGCCGCCGACGTAGCGCTGGACCAGGTTGATGCGCTCGACGGGCACGTACATGGTGTCGTTGCCCGCGTATTCGAGGTTGAGAAAATCGCCTTCGGCATCGGCCACCTTGAGATGTTTCAACCCGCGATAACGACCGATGCCGTGGTCGATGTGCACGACCACATCGTCGGGCCTGAGTTCCTCAAGGTTGAGCAGCGCGCCCTTGCCGTTGCGGCGCGTAGTGCGACGTCGCGCGCGCGGCTCGCCGAACAGATCTTCCTCGCTGTAGATATAGAGCCCGTCCTTCTGCAGCACGGTGCCGGAAGCGATCTCGCCCTCCATGATTACCGGGCGGAAATCGGGCCATTCAAGCATCGCCGCGTAGCTCTTGCACTCGGTATTGACTTCGATGTCGTAGGCCTCCAGGTGGCGTCTGAGACGCGCGGCCTGGTTCGGACCCTCGACCACCATCAGGGCGCGTCCCTGGCCGCGCCGCACTTCCGTCAGTTCCGTTGTGAGAGGCTCGAATGAGGGTGCGGCGTGGGTGCCGGTCAGTTCGGCCGCACCAAGCCTCAAGCTGGGCTGCGAGAGCACCTCAATCGGAGTAGCCCAGCCCTCGCGCGGGGCGATCACCGTCACCAGCGAGCCGACTTCGACCGCAACCAGGGCGGAGAGCGAGCGTTCGAATTCGTCGATGCGAAGATAGAGCGATTCGGGAGCCGGGAAAAAAGCCGGCTTTGCCTGTGCGGCGGCCGCCTCGTTGGCGACGCGCTCCGTGATGCGTTCGGCCTCGGCGAGGATGCGGCCAGGATCGATCATCCAGGCAATGGTATTGGCCGGCACGTATTCGAAGATCGCTTCAAGCCCGCGTTCGTAAAGCAGTGGCGAGATCAACTCGACGCCGGGAAACAGCAGCCCGTTTTCAAGCGTCTCGGTGAGTTCGGCGGTTTCCTTGCGCACCATGCCGATTTCGGCGCAGCGCAACGCCACCCGATCGACCAGGTGCTTGTCGCGCAGGATGGAGGGCGGCACCAGACGCGTGCGGATTACCGTGATCTCTTCAATTTCGCCGAGCGAGCGCTGGCTGGAGGAATCGAAGTAGCGAATCGAGGTGACGATGTCCTCTTCCAGTTCGATGCGCACCGGGTTGTGGTAGAGCGGTGAAAAGACGTCGACGATGCCGCCGCGGACGCTGAAATCGCCCGGCTCTTCGGTCTGCGGAACACGTTGATAGCCCATCGCTGCGAGCGCCTCGACGAGTGCGTCGAGATCGACGCCGTCCGCGAGCGCAATGCGGATGATCGAGTCCTCGAAGACACGCCGCGGCAGGGTCCGCATCATCAGCGCCTCGGCCGACGTGACCACCACCGGGGCGCGCGTGCGAACCATCGCGAAGAGCGCGGCGAGTTGAGCGGCTTGCGCGTCGGGCGGCGGCGAGAGGTGGGCGAACGGACGCACTTCCCAAGCCGGCAGAAAATGCACCCGCGCGGCGGCGGCGTCGCAGGCGGCGGACTGATCGAGAAAGAATGCCAGCTCACCGGCAAGCGCCTCAGCCTCGCTCGCGAGCGACGTGATCGCGATGATCGGGCGGTCCAGATAAAGCACCGCCTCACGCAGCATCAGGGCGTTCGCCGAGCCCTTGAGGCCCATCAACGGAAAGCGCCGCTCACGGCCGGCTTCCAGCCGCGCTTTGAGTTCGCTGCCCGCTTCTTTAAGACTGCGTTCCAATCCGAGAAATTGGCTCCAACAAATAATTCGCTCCAACGCGCCGGTTGAAGAGCCTCGACGCGCTGGAAACCCTCCCATCATAGCAGAGCCGCGACTCTCGCCGAATCACGCGGCCATCGCGGACAATGACGTTTTTGTACTCGGTTCGGACTATGGCGGCTTCAGCGCTGAAACCGCAGAACTCGCGGACGGTTGTGTTCCGCCAGTGTCATCCGCATTTGCCACCTTGGACGCGTCGCCAAGTTTGATCGGCAGCTTCATCGTTTGCTGCGCGCCGTCCGCGGCCTTGCGGAGGATCGTGAGGTAGATGATATCGCCCGGCTTGAGCGATTCGAGTTCCGATTGCAGATCGTCATCGGTCGCGACGCGGCGATCGTCGATCGCGATTATAAGGTCGCCGCCCTGGCCGAGCGATCCAGTCTTTTTCAGCAGGGGCATGACGATGAGGTCGAGCGGCGGCACCAGCGCTCCGACGGTTGCCCCGGATTCTCCCGCCGAGGTCATTTTGGTGCGACCGCGCAAGCCCGCGTTCGCAGCCGGGCTGTCGTTATCGACGCTCACAACTTCGAGTCCGGAGACGAGGCCTCCCGGCCGGTCGTCGGAATAGATAGTCTGCACTGAAATCCCGAGGTAAGGGTGGCCCGAATCATCTGCGGCAGATGGCGGGTAGGGCGCTCGCGTGGCGTTGGGAGAAGCAGTTGTGTCGGCGGAATTCGAGCCGGCCGCGGGCTCGGACGGCGGGGGTGGCGGGGCGGAAATGCGCGGCGCAATTTCGAGAGTCTGATCCGATGGACCAGTCGTCGATGGGTCTGCGGGTGGTCCTTGCGCCTGCGCCAGCTCGATTCCGCTTCCATTCCGATCGGCACTAGCGGCCGGCCCGGTGAAATCGCATTGCGCCCACGCGCAAGGGTTGCGTGCCCAGAGCACGGCGAGCGCGATCGCGAATAGTGCGAACTCTCTACGTGAGCGCATCAAGAGCTTATATTAACGGGGCGATACGAGTTGGCAAAGCGACGGCCGCAGGCCATCCTCAATCTGTCAATACTGGCGAGGGGCGGTTGGATTCTCTTGAAGGCGGCGGGTGCTCCGTGCGAGATTGAGCCCATCTCAAAAAGAGCGCCGTGTGCCGATGAAAATTCTTTCAACCGTGGGTCTCACGCCAGCGCAGAGCGCGATGATTGTCGAAGCCGCCGGACCGGGCGCGGAATTGGTCGATCGCCCGACGCGGACGCGCGAGGAATTGATTGCAGCGGCTGGCGACGGCTGCGACGTGCTCTTCGGATTGCGCGCGCCCGATGAGTTGGTGCGGCGGTCTCCGCAACTGAAATGGGTGCAGCTCACCAGCGCCGGTGCGGAGCACATCCTCAAGGGATTGATTGCGGAGCGAACGCAGGTCGCGGTGACGACCGCCAGTGGTATCCACGCAACGCCGATTGCGGAGTACACCATCGGCTCGATGCTCGCGTTTGCGCATTGCCTGCACGTCACGATGCGATCGCAGCTGCGCCACGAGTGGTCGCGCGGTTCATTCATGGATACCGCAGATTCGTTGCGCGGCCGCACGCTCGGCGTCATCGGTTACGGATCAATTGGAAGGGAAACGGCGCGAATCGGTGCAGCGCTTGGGATGACGGTTCTGGCCCTCAAGCGCAACCCCGCCGATCGCATTGATCCGGGCTGGAATCCACCCGACGTTGGCGATCCCGAAGGTCGCATTCCATCGAAATGGTTCGGGCCGGATGAGTGTGCCGCGATCCTAGGTGAGAGCGATTACGTTACGGTGACGCTGCCAGCGACGCCGCATACGCGCGGCTTTGTCGGGCCCAGGGAGATCGCGGCAATGCGTCCAAACGCCTACATCGTCAATATCGGGCGCGGCAGCGTAATCGATCAAAATGCGCTGATCGCGGCCCTCCGGGAAAAGCGTATCGCGGGTGCGGGCCTCAACGTCTTCGAACACGAACCGCTCGAAGCGGATAGCCCGCTTTGGGACATGGAGAACGTCATCCTGACGCCGCACATGTCGGGAGCGCGACGCGACTACAACACCGACGCGAGCAAGCTCTTCGCTGACAACCTGAAGCGTTTTCGTGCCGGTCAGCCGCTCTTCAACCTGATCGATCGCGCGCTCGGCTACTAGGCCTTCATTTGCCGGTGAACTTCGGGGCGCGTTTGCCGAGGAACGCGGCGATGCCTTCCTTTGCGTCGGCCGTGCGCGAGCATTCCGCGATCAGTTCAGTCTCCAATTCCATCTGCTCGGCGAGCGAGTTGTTGGTGGAAGCGTAAAGCAACCGCTTGACGCCGCCGAGAGCGGAGGTGGCTCCGCTGGCGAGTTCGCCAGCGAGTTTGGCGGCTTCGGACATTACCTCGGCATCAGGTACGACGCGCGTGACGATGCCAAACGTTTCGGCCTCACGCGCGGTCAGCGTCCGATTCGTCAGCGCAAGTTCCATCGCGCGGCGCAGACCGACGATGCGTGGCAGGTAATAGGTCGATGAGCCGTCGGGGGTCAGACCGATGCGCGTGTACGACATGGTGAAGCGGGCGGACTCGGCCGCAATAACCAGATCGCCCGCACAGATGAGGCTCAGGCCGGCGCCGCCGGCGCTGCCATTGACCGCCATCACGAGCGGAGCGCGCATCCGCGCGAAGCGATTCATCGCGGTGTGCAGATAGAGCGTTACACGCTTCAAATGCGCGGCAAGTTCAGCGGGCGGTTGTGCGGCAAAAGACTTCAGGTCGCCGCCCGCGCAAAACAGTTTGCCGTTGCCGGTCAACAAAACCGCGCGAACATCGGCGCCCTCGTTGCAGCGCAGCGAGATTTCTTCAAGCTCCTGTGCGAGCGCAAGATTCAGCGCGTTGGCGGCTTCGGGGCGATTCAGCGTGATATGCGCCACGTTATCGCGGACTTCGAAATTAAGACATGAATAATTCGACATGGGACCTCGATTTCCGGCACGTCGCTGGTTTGCGGTGCCAGTTCTACAGTGAGCGGAGCCAGCCGGCAACGGCGCCACCGATTTCGTGCGGCGAATCTTCCTGGATAAAATGCGAACCCCTCACCGTCACCTCGCGCTGATTCGGCCACCCGCGGCAGAACTCGCGCTGCGCGCCGATCGAGGATCGCGCCGGGTTCGGCATTGATGAACAATTTTGGCAGTCGCGCTCTGACTCAGCCAGCCGGCATAAGTGTTGACGATCGCTGTCACGTCGGCAGGCTCGCCGTCAATTGGAATCTGGCGCGGCCAGGTGAGCATCGGGCGCCGCGATTCGCCCGGCTTCAAGGTAGGGCTTGCGATAGACTGCCATCTCGGCCTCGCTGAGCTTGCGCAGGACGCTGCCCGGCAGGATACGCTCGATGAAGACATTGTTCTTCAGGACCATTTCCTCGCCGGCCGGACTGCGCATTCCCATGAATACCTTGCGCGCCGCCTCCGGCCACTCGGCGTTCGTCACCGGCCGGACGATCGCCTCCATGTACGCGATTCCCTTGACGCTTCGCCTGGTTACGATCCGCCCAGTGAAAGCCCAGCGCTGAGCCCCAATCGTGAACGACCAGCGTGACGTTGCGCTTGAGCCTGAGGCCGTCGAACCAGCCGTCGAGATAGCGCGCGTGATCGACGAAGCGATAGGAGCCGTCCGGCGCGCGACCCGACTCGCCCATCCCGACGAGGTCCGGCGCGAGGCATCGGCCGAGCCCGCGAGATGCGGGATAACGTTGCGCCACAGATACGAAGAGGTCGGATTGCCGTGAAGAAAGACGATCGGATCGCCGCTGCCGGCGTCCACGTAGGCCATCTCGATGCTTTCGACGCTTCACGCGCTTGCGCGGATTCGGATCGACCGCCGAAATTGTCGTCTCGCTCATAGTGAGTAACTCCTGTGCCAGTTCAAAGAGATACGGGCTGGCGCGCGGATAGGCAAGATTCACTGCGCCCAACCTACCGAGTGTGCCTTTGTGCGCTCGAGGGCCTGCATGGCCTCGCGCCTTGCCGGATGACGCTGGGGGGGAGCACAATTGCGCGGAGCATCCCGCGATGTCGGGTGCGGCCCGTCGCTTCGGGGATGGGCCAGGACTCGCAGATTCCAAGGAGTAAAGGCGATGGCCGAGCGCAGGCGGAAATTCTGGGGATGGGGCTACGAGGACCAGGGGCCGAATCACGACGCAGAAGCAGCACATGGCGGAGCGGATGGCCAAGCGCTTCGGTCTCGACAGCTTCGAGATCACGCCGCCGCCGACCGAGGGCGAGCTGAATCTGCGCGCGCCGCGGGTCAAGCCGCCGGCCGCGCTCGCGTCGATTTGCTCTTGGAGTACTTACGATCGCGCCGGGCACAGTTACGGCAAAAGATTCCGCGACATTGTGCGGGCATTTCGGCGCGACTATCCGAATCCGTTCGACGTGGTCGCGTTTCCGCGCGATGAGCAGGAACTGGTTCGCGTGCTCGAATGGTGCGACGCCGCGAACATTGCCGCGATGCCGTATGGCGGCGGATCGAGCGTTACCGGCGGCGTCGAGCCGCCGTCGACGGCGATTATCGCGGCGCGGTGTCGATCGATCTGACGCGTCTGGACAAGGTGATCGAAGTCGATCAAGGTCTCGCGCGCCGCGCGCATCCAGGGCGGTGTTCTGGGTCCCGCGATGGAGGATCAGCTGAAGCCGCACGGCTAGACGATGCGCCATTTTCCGCAGTCGTTCGAATTTTCGACGCTCGGCGGATGGATCGCGACGCGATCGGGCGGGCATTTCGCGACGCTCTACACGCATATCGACGACTTCGTCGAATCGATGCGCGTCGTGACGCCGACCGGAATAATCGAGTCGCGTCGCCTGCCCGGCTCGGGCGCGGGTCCGAGCCCCGATCGGATGTTCATCGGATCGGAGGGGATTCTCGGGATCATCACCGAAGCGTGGATGCGACTGCAGGATCGGCCGACTTTTCGCGCGGGCGCGTCGATCTCATTTCCTGATTTCAAACCGGGGCGAAGGCGGTACGCGCGATTTCGCAGGCGGGACTGTATCCCGCGAACTGCCGCCTGCTGGATGCCGGCGAGGCCGCCAACGCTGGTGCGAATCAGGGCGAGGCGGCCGTGATGGTGCTTGCGTTTGAATCGGCGGACCATCCGTTGGAGCCCTGGATGAAGCGGGCGCTGGAATGCTGCGCGGACTTCGGCGGCAAGATTCCAGAGGAGGCTGCGAAGACCCGCACGGATGCCGAAGCGACGCATGAGGGTGCGGCGGGTGCGTGGCGCAACGCGTTCCTGAACGCGCCCTACCTGTCGCGATACGGTGGTCGCGATGGGGATGGTGAGCGAGACCTTCGAGACCGCGATTACCTGGGATCGATTTCCCGAATTCAATGCGCAGGTGATGGCGGCGGCGCAGCGACGCGGTCACGCGCATCTGCGGAAAGGGCACCGTGACGGTGCGCTTCACGCATGCATATCCTGATGGACCCGCGCCTTATTACACGATCCTCGCGCCGGGCAAGCGCGGTTCGCAGTTGGAGCAATGGGACGAGATCAAGCGGGCAGTTTCGGACAAGCTGATCGATCTCGGCGGGACGATCACGCATCATCATTCGGTGGGCCGGGACCATCGCCCATGGTACGACCGTCAGCGGCCCGACGGCTTCGCGGCGGCGTTGAAGGCGGTCAAGCGAGCGCTCGATCCCAGAGGAATTCTGAATCCAGGAGTGTTGTTCGATCCGTGATTGACGAGGCCGGGCGGCCTTTTCAGCAGTCGAGGATTCTAATCACGGGCGGATGCCGTTAGTCGTCGAGGTTGAGTTGCTTGCGCGCGACGGCGCTCATCCGCTGAGGGGTCCATGGCGGCTCCCATACGACTTCGATATTGGCGCGATTACAGTCGGGAATCCCAAGCAGTTTTTCCTCAATATCGGAGGCAATCAGATCGCCCATCGAGCACCCGCGCTCGGTAAGGGTCATGCGAATGTTGACCGTATCGCCCTCGATGGCGACGCTGTAGATGAGTCCGAGGTCAACGATGTTGACCGGAATCTCCGGGTCGAAGCATTCGCCGAGAACTTCGTAAATTTCAGCTTCTGATAGCATTTGCGGCGTTGGCCGGAGAACGGCGCGCTGGTCAATTTCATCCAGCGGCGCGGCTTTAGTATATAGATCGATCGAGCGTGGAACTAAGCGGAACGTGCGGGAGGAAATTTTATGCCCGATAACGAGGATTTAGGCTCACAGGTCGAAGACCTGTGTGACGAGGCGGTCGATCAGTACGCCGACGGAAATTACGACGAGGCGATCGCGCTCTACACCAAGGCGCTCGAACTCGATCCCCGCTGCGGCGATGCGTTCACGGGCCTCGCAATGTGCCATCAGTCGAAGGGCGACCTCGACGCGGCGATCGACGTAACCAAGCGGTACGTTGAAATCGAGCCAGAAGATCTTCTCGGCTTCACCAATTTGAGCATGTTCTACCAGAAGAAAGGCATGATAAAAGAGGCCGAGGCGGCGGGCGCTGAGGCTCGCCGGCTGGACTGGAAACGCCAACTCAAAGAGGCCAAGGAAAAAGGCACCGGCAATTAGCGGTCGCCGTTAGAGCGGGTTTTGACGATGTGAGAAGCTGGCCGTTGCGCCAGCGTGAGGAGAGTTGCGATGCGGCTGAAGGACAAGATTGTTTTGGTGACCGGCGGTGGTTCGGGACTCGGCCGAGAGATGGGTCTGTTGTTCGCGAGCGAAGGGGCCAAGGTTGGGGTCAATGACGTACGTCCCGAGTCGGCGCAGAACGTCGCGACCGAAATCGAGCGCGCCGGCGGGGTGGCGCGGCCGTTCGTCGCAGACGTCTCGAGCAGCGCCGCGGTGAAGAAGATGTTCGCGGATTTTGTTGCCGCCTTCGGCACGATCGACGTGCTGGTGAACAATGCCGGTATCGGACGCACGCGCGACACGGGTGCGGAAGTCGAGTTGCTGGGCACAGTCGATCTCACCGACGACGATTGGCACAAGATGATCGCATCGCACATGGACGCGACGTTCTACTGCACGCGTGAGGCGCTCAAGGTGATGATTCCGAAGGCCTCGGGCCACATCATTAATATAGGATCGATCGCGGGGACGGCGGGACTGCCGTTCGTGTCGAACTACTGCGCGGCGAAGGCCGGAATCATCGGCTTTACGAAATCGGTGGCGCTCGAAGTCGCCAAAACGGGCGTCATCGTGAATGCGATCGCGCCGGGATTTATCGATACGCCGATGACGGCGCCGATGGCGCCGGATGCGCGCGATTGGGTAATCAAGAATACCCCGCAGGGACGTTTCGGCGAGCCGCGCGATATCGCGGCGGCGGCGCTGTACCTGGCGTCGGACGATTCGAAATTCATGGTGGGGCAGGTAATCAGTCCGAATGGCGGTTGGACGACTGCATAGCGCCAGATTGCGGAGGGCACGACGATGCGAACGATATTTGCGTGCTTCGATTTCAAGAGCGCCGACCTCGAAGCCGAGGAGCGGAATTACGCTGACGTTCACGTTGGGCTGGCGAAGCAGCTACCGGGCCTGAGGCGGTATATCACCGGCCGCTTGCGCGCACCGACGGGGCAAAAGCCGCCATACTATCGGACCGCGATATTGAGCTTCGACAACGCCGCCGAGGCCGAGGCGGCGACCCGCAAGTCGGCGGTTGCCAAGCCGCTCGCCGCCGACGGCCGTGAACATATGAAGAACCTGCGCTGGCTCGAGATGGATGCGGAGATCATCGTGCCATTCGAACCGAAACAGCCGCATCGTGGATATCTGGTGATGGCGGCGGAGTTCGATCTTCACGTCGAACAGGCGGGCTTCAGCGAAGCCGCCAGCGCCGAACAACGCTATCTGGGCGAGCACACGCGCATCGCACGCCGGCTGCCAGGCCTGCGGCACTACCTGGTCGGCCGGCTGGTCGAAGCCGCTGGACGGCATCCAGACCGTTCGCGGTTCGCGCTGCTCGCCTTCGATCACGCCGAGGCGCTGCGGGACGCCTATCGCTCGGTGGTGGGTGCGGAACTGATCAAGGACGAAGAGGCGACGATCAAAGACGCTCGCGTCTATCGAATCGATGCGACTGTTCAAATCTGACCGAGGCGGCTTCGGCCACGCGCCCGCCCGGCATCGCTGTGGAGAAGTGCCAGTCGATGAGTAGCTGCGGCGGTGAACTCGATGGCGTGGCGGAATCAGTCACGCTGCCCCTGGTTACCTTAAATGCATGATCGCGTTGCGGGCGTGTTGATTCCGCTCTTTTCGCTGCGCACCACCGACGACCTCGGACGTGGCGAGATTCGCGGGCTCATGCCGATGGCCGATTTCGCGCTTGCGATGGGTCATCGAATGATTCAGCTTTTGCCGATCGATGAAACCGCGCCGGGCGAGACCAGTCCGTACAGTGCGATGAGCGTGCTCGCGATCGATCCGTTGTATATTTCCGCGCGTGAATTGAACGGCGTCACCAGTGAGGATGTGGAGGCCGCACGCAGGTTTGCGGGACCCGGGGATCCACCCGATCAAGTAAAGCTTCACGCGGCCCGGATGAAGCTCTTGCGCAAGTCGTTTGATCACTTCGTCGCCAAGGCTAACGCGGGTGATAAAGCCGCTCGTGAAGAATTCGAGCATCGCAATCGCGAATGGCTGCTTGACTACGCGCTTTTTCGTGCGCTCAAGGAAAAATTCTGCTGGGATGAATGGGCCTCGTGGCCAGATGGGCTCGATCGCCGGGATCCAGCGGCACTTAAGACGGCCGCACGCGAATTGGCGGAGGAGCTTTCTTTTTATTCGCACATACAGTTCGTTGCAGACCGGCAATGGCAGGAGGTTCGCGCGGAACTCGCCCCGCGTGGGGTCATACTGGGCGGCGATCTCGCCTTCTCTCCCGGACGCGAAAGCGCCGAGGTCTGGGCCAATCAGGAGATGTTTGACCTTAGGCGCACAATCGGTGCTCCGCCTGACGCGTTTTCGAAGGATGGGCAGCGATGGGGATTGCCCATGCCCGACTGGGCGCGGATGCACGATCGTGGCTTTTCGTTGATTCGCACGCGCGTGCGTCGCGCGCGGGAACTCTTCGACCTGCTGCGGATCGACCACGTTGTCGGTCTCTTTCGCACCTTCGCATTCGATAAAGACTCTCTCGCACCAGGCTCATTCGATCCGCCAATTGAGGCAGATCAGCGAACGCAGGGCGAGGAAATTCTTGCCGCCGTGAAGCAGGAAGCCGGAGCGATGGTGATCTTCGCAGAGGACCTCGGCGTCGTTCCCAAGTTCGTGCGCACAGCGCTCACGGCGCTCGGCGTGCCAGGCTACAAGGTGATGCGCTGGGAGCGCGAGTGGAACGTCCCCGGGCAGCCCTTTATAAATCCGGCCACTTATTCCGAAGTCTCGGTTGCGACCACCGGGACGCACGACACCGATACGATGGCCGAGTGGTGGCGCGAGGCGAGAGCAGAGGAACGCCGGCAATTCATCGCATCGTTCGGCCTCGAGGGCGCGATCGACATTCATCGGAACCAGCTTGATGATCGCGCCGTTGACGCGATCATCAGTGTGCTTTATGCGGCGCCGTCGCGCATCGTGATCGCGCCTGTGCAGGACCTTTTCGGATGGGACGCTAGGATCAATATCCCCGGCACCGTGAACGACTCAAACTGGAAATGGCGCCTGCCCTTCAAACTCGACTGTCTCGCGGACTCCTCCGAAGTGATCAAAAGAAGCGCGGATCTGCGTGCGATTGCATCGCTCACGCGGCGCGTCTGAACGCCATCCCAAAGCGCTGAAGATGCGGCAGCATTGGATCCTCTGCAAGCCGTCGCCAATGGGAGGATCGCGGGGTCTCCGCAGATCTTATTCACCGCCGGCGCGCTCAAATGCTCGGTGCCTGAAAGTGCGAAAGGGTTCGGTCGATTAGCGATAGTTTGTCGCGGTGGATTAGAGCATTATGGCTGCGTGAATCTGCAGAATCTGATCGTCACGCAGATGGCGGAGTCTCCTTCGTCCTCAACGGACCCACCTTTCGCGGCAATGCGTGGCGCTGTCCTGATCGGTTCATTCGTCCTCGCTCTCGTGGGTACTGGTTGTGGTGCGCGCAACTCGGCCCCGCTGCCATCAGTGGCGAAAGCGTCCCAGGGAAACGTGCCGGCTTCTTCGCAATTGCCGCCATCGACCTTGTCCGCGCCGCCGTCGTCACCGATAAGCTCGGGGACTGCGAGTCCCTCGCCGTTTGCTATTGCGCTGGGACCAGACGGAAATCTGTGGTTCACGGAATTTCGCGCGCACAGAATTGACCGCATCAGTGTACAGGGGTCAACCAAGCCCTTCGAATTGGATACCAACGTCGTGCCGGAACGCCTGACCGCCGGCTCTGACCAAGCTGTCTGGTTCACCGATCCTGGGAGCAATCGCATTGGCCGCCTCGATCCGACCGGGGCACAGGCTTATATCCCATTACGGACCGAAAATAGCGGCCCCGCAGGAATAACATTAGGGCACGACGGTAATATCTGGTTCACCGAACACGCCGCCAACCGTATCGGACGAGTCACGCCACTCGGGACGGTGACGGAATTCGTCCTGCCTCATGCTGGTGGACCCGCTGGTATCGCGGCCGGTCCCGACGGAAGCCTCTATATCGCCGAGAATAGCGGTGACCGCATCGATCGGATGTCTCCCGATGGGCGCGTTGACGAATTCAGATTGCCGCACGAGGGTAGCCTTCCGAATGGAATCGTCGCTGGCCCCGATGGCAATATGTGGTTTACCGAATTGGCAGGCGGGAAGGTTGGACGACTTTCGCCCGCGGGAGATCTCACCGAGTATCCGCTGCCCGCTACCGGGGTGCCGCTGAGCATCACAGCGGGGCCCGCATCAGCCTTGTGGGTTACGGTGCCCAAGGCCCATGCAGTGTGCAAAGTGAGCCCCGACGGGCATGCGATGACTTTCAATCTGCCCGAGACGGTCATTCCCAGTTTTATCGCTGCGGGCAACGACGGCAATCTTTGGTTCACAGAGCCGACCGGAAAGATCGGACGCCTCACACCTCTCGGAGCATTGACTGAATTCCCTGTCACTACCCGTGACCCAGACAATCCTGGGGGAAACCCGGAAGCCAAGGTGAGCGCGCAGTAGAGAGAATTGTAATGGCGGCAGACCGTGCTCGCGCGCGTGTCGAGCGACTGTCGCTCATTCGAACATTTGCGCTATAAGCGATGGAACGCAGGCATTGCGAATCACTGCATCGCGGCTGCAAGCAAGGGAGGGAGAGAGACCTATCATGACTCGTCATCTTGAAGGAAAGGTTGCCGCCGTAACCGGCGGCGGACGCGGTATCGGCCGCGAAGTTTGTCGCGCGCTGGCCGCTCAGGGCGCGGCCGTTGTGGTGAATGACCTTGGAGTGTCGGTTGCCGGGCAGAAGGAAACTGCGTCCCCCGCCGATGATGTCGCCAAAGAGATCAAGGCGGCAGGGGGCACTGCTTCATCGAATCATCTCGACATCTCAACTCCCGAAGGCGGCGAAGGCCTCGTAAATCAGGCGATCAAGGATTACGGGAAGCTCGACATTCTCGTAAACGTCGCTGGAATCCTCCGTGATCGTATGATTTTCAATATGACGATTGAAGAATGGGACGCGGTTGTTCGGGTTCACTTGCGGGGTCATTTTTGCACCATGCGACCAGCCAGCGCCCATATGCGCGAGCGCAAATCTGGGCGGATCATCAACTTCTCGTCGAATTCGGCGCTGGGCGCCCCGGGTCAACCCAACTACGCTGCAGCTAAAGCTGGAATCCTCGGACTGACTTACAGCGCGGCTAACAGTTTGCAAAAGTATGGTATCACCGTGAACGCAATCATGCCGGGTGCAGCCACGCGCATGACCGATACGATTCCGGAGGGGCGCCTGCCTGGCACCCGCCCCGCGAGCGAAGCCGCGGTTGGCACTGCGATGGATCCCGCAAACGTTACACCGATCATCGTTTTTCTTGCCAGCGACGAAGCCGCGGCGGTCAACGGCCAATGCTTTGGTGCGTCGGGCTACCGGATTACGCGCTATACTCATATCGAGCCCGATCGCATCCTGAGTAGTAATGGGCCGTGGGACGTCGATCAGCTTTTCAAAATCTTTAAATCGACGCTGGGTACCGGGATGCAGCCGCCGCGCATGTAGATCAATTTTACCGTATGGCGACGATCACGCTTTATCAGTTCGCGACCAGCCCCTTCTGCGCCAAAGTTCGCAAGATTCTCGACTTCAAGGGACTCGATTACCGCGTGGTTGAAGTTGACTATCTCGAACGCAAGGAATTGCTGCTCACGTCGAATCAATTGATGGTACCGGCGTTGACCCTCGAAGATGGTGACACCATCGCCGATTCAGATCGGATCGCCGCGCGCCTGGACGAATTATATCCGGACCCCACGATATTTCCGCTTGAATGGCGTGGTGTCCATCTGGCGCTTGCGAGCTACTTCGAGGGCGCCTTCGAAGACATCATGTTCCGGGCCATGTTGCCTGACGAAATCTCCCATTACGGGCGCCAAGGGCGTGATCGCGAGGCGTTCTATCGTTTGATCCGCGAGCGCAAATATGGGGCCGGCTTCTGCGATGAAGCCATCGGCAACCATGCGGCGCATTGGGCCAGGGCACTCGCAGTGATCGCGCCGCTGGACGAGACGCTCAGCGCTCGGGCATTTCTGCTCGGACGAATCGGTTATGCCGATTTCGCTCTATACGGGCAGCTCAGTTATTTCGCCCTTACGGGTGAGCTCAAAATTCCAATCGAGATGAAGAATTTGCGCGCCTTTTACGACCGAATCGATCGAATTTCGTCCGCGCTCGATCCCAATAGCTGAGCCACCGGCGTCAGGCTATATCGTCCACCGCCAGATTCAGAAATCGACTGAAGAGTGCACCGCTCGAATCGAGCGCCACGTCATATAAGGACGCAGTGCGGCCCGGCACGAAGACCTGATGGCCTTCGTCGAGCAACGCGTACATTACACAACAACCGAGGGCAAAGTATGGCCGTCCTCTGAGGGGGCCGCGAATCAGCAGCCAGAATAGGATCGCATAGTTCGTAAAATGGGCCGCTTTTCGTATGATCGCGTGTAGCAACGAGATGGTTGTCCACGATGCGCTCGGAAAGATGACACGCAGCAACGGCTCGATGATTTTCGAGGTGTTCGCAGCTGAAAACAGCGACGATGAAAGGATAAACAACGCCGCCATCCAAAGGGTGGGGGCTGCCCAGTCTGAGAATGACAATCCCTTGACCACGCTGGGGGACGAATGCGCGGCACCCGGTGCTTGCTCAGGACCCTCCGCTTGCTCCATTTATGCTTCCGGCGTTAACTCAATTACTGGAGCTGAGAAGAACCGCGAGGCGATCGGGCGTTGCGTCCCGGCGGCTTCACCAGCACTTTGATTCTGGTCGGTGGTCGCGTTTCGATCAAGCCCATCATCCCTTTTCGAAGATTGTGAGGTGAACCAATTCCGTGAGTGAAACCATTCATATTGCCAAGGCTCTGAGTGCGCCGCCGTGCACCGTTGTAATCTTCGGCGCTTCAGGCGATCTCGCGAAGCGCAAACTGATTCCGGCGCTCTATAATCTGCGCGCTTGCGGCGAGGGGGTCGCGCCGCATGAGTTTGCGGTGCTGGGCTTCGCCCGCCGCCCGATGACGGTCGAGGAATTTCGCGAGACTGCGCGCACGGCCGCGGCAAAATTCTCGCGACTCGAACTTGACCCCAAGTGCTGGAGCGAGTTCGCGGCAGGGATGGACTATCTTTCGGGCCTCGACGATCCCGACGGGTTCAAACGCCTCAAGGATCGTCTCGAGCAAATCGAGGCGGCGCGCGGTCTCCCGCCCAATCGCATCTACTATCTTTCCGTTCCACCGGAGGCGGTGACGGCCTGCGTCGAAAGGCTCGACAGCGCAGGTTTAATCGCCAAGCCTCACGGGGCCAGCTTCACGCGCGTAGTGGTAGAGAAGCCTATCGGCAGAGACCTCGAGAGCGCGCTCGAAATTGAAGGCATGCTGCGGCGCCATCTAGACGAATCGCAGATCTTTCGCATCGATCATTACCTCGGCAAGGAAACCGTGCAGAACCTCTTTGTCCTGCGCTTTGCCAACACCATCTTCGAACGGATGTGGGGTGCGCGCAACGTCGATCATGTTCAGATCACCGTCGCCGAAAGCGAGGGCGTCGGAACGCGCGCGATGTATTACGATCCGGCGGGCGCGCTGCGAGACATGGTGCAGAACCACATGCTGCAACTGCTCGCGCTGATCGCTATGGAACCGCCTATTTCGCTCGATTCAGACGCAATTCGCGACGCCAAGCTCAACGTCTTGCGCGCTCTGCGTCCTATTCCGCGAGATAGTGCGCGCTCGGTTGTTGTGCGAGCGCGCTACAGGGCCGCCACTATCGAAGGGACGCCCGTGCCCGGATATCTGCAGGAGCATGGCATTCCGCAGACATCGCAGACCGAAACCTTCGTCGCCTTCAAGGCTTCAATCGACAATTGGCGCTGGTCAGGGGTGCCGTTCTATCTGCGAACGGGCAAGCGGATGCCGTCGCGCGCCAGTGTTATCTACATCCAGTTCAAGGATGTGCCGCGGATCCTCTTCAACCGCGAGAACAAACTTCCACCCAATGCGCTGACCATCCGGATTCAGCCCGACGAAGGCTTTTCCTTCGAGGTCCTGGCGAAGGAACCTGGCCTCGATCTGGCCATTCGCCCAGTGCGGATGAACCTGCGCTATGACAATGAATTTTCCGGTCCGTCGCCGGAAGCCTACGAGCGGCTGCTGCTCGATGTGATGTGCAGCGATCGCACGCTCTTTGTCAGCGCCCCGTTCGTCGAGAAATCGTGGCAGTTCGTTCAGTCGATTCTCGACCCATGGATCGGCGATCCGGCGTTTCCGATGCACGAATATCCGGCAGGATCGTATGGACCGGAAGCGGCCGGGAAGTTAATCGGGGATGATGGTCGTAAATGGATGGATCCATAGCGCTGACGGGCTCCAGATGCGCTTGCGCGAAACCTCGGCCGGGCACAATCGTACTTCATGGGGGAGGATTGATTAATCGCGCCCGATGAGATTCCCTGCGACCGCCAAAGACTATAAAACCATGGTGGCGCCTGATTGGGCGTATTATTTTGATGGCAAGGCTTGAGCAACTGAATCGCGACCTGCCCCTGGCCGCCGTGCAGCCGGTTACCGCCCCGGAACCGGCGCTTGAAGGGCACGGGCTAACCAAAAGTTACGGCGGCCGCAAGGTCGTTGATAACGTCAACGTCGGCATCGGTAAAGGCGAAGTGGTGGGAATGCTGGGTCCCAACGGTGCCGGCAAGACCACCACCTTCTACATGCTGGTCGGCCTCCTGAAGCCCGATGAGGGCACGATAATGCTGGGCGGCGACGACATCACGCTGCTGCCGTTGTACCAGCGCGCGCGGCGGGGCATCAGCTACCTGCCCCAGGAACCATCGGTCTTTCGTAAGCTGACGGTGGAGCAAAACCTGCTCGCCGTACTCGAGACCTTGCCGCTGACCGAAGAGGAGCGGCAAGCGCGGCTGCAATCGCTGCTTGGCGAACTCGACATCGCTCACCTCGCCAACTCACCCGCTGGAGTGCTGTCCGGCGGCGAGCGGCGCAGGGTCGAAATCACGCGCGCGCTTGTGCTCAATCCGCTCTTCCTCTGCCTGGACGAGCCGTTCGCAGGCATCGATCCCATCACCGTCATCGAGATTCAGCGCATCATTACCTATCTGAAGGATCGTGGAATCGGAGTGCTGATGTCCGATCACAACGTGCAGGAGACCCTCTCGATCATCGATCGCGCCTACGTCATCCACTCGGGCAAGATTCTCTTCGAAGGCACGCCGCGCGAGATTGCCGATAACGATCGCGTGCGTGAGGTCTTCCTGGGCGAACGCTTTCGCCTCCGCTGATCTCCTGCAGCGATTCTTTTGCGCTACGGTTCATCAATTAAAAAGGAGAATGCAGATGCGCCTGAAAGGCAAAGTCGGAATGGTGAGCGGAGCCGCCTCCGGCATCGGCGAGGCGACCGCTAAAGTCTTCGCCCGTGAAGGCGCCGCCGTGGTAATTGCCGACCTCAACGAGGACGGTGGTCATCGCGTAGTTGAAGAAATTCGCCAGGATGGCGGCACGGCGGAATTCGTTCGTTGCAATATTGGCCGCCCGGGCGACGTCGATGCGGCCTTCCGCTTCGCCACCGACAAATTCGGCCAACTCGACATCCTTCACAACAACGCGATTGTTTTCGTCCCGGGCCGGCTTGGCGACGTAACGCTCGATCAGTGGCAGAAGGCGGTGAACGTCGGCCTGACCTCCTATTGGTATTGCACGAAAGTCGCACTCGGGCTGATGGTGTCGCGAGAGCGCGGCGCGATTGTTAACACGGCCTCTATCTCAGGGGTTAACGCAGACTACGGCCTCGGCCCCTACAACATCATCAAAGCCGCCGTCATCAACATGACGCGTTCGACTGCGATCGATTACGCGCGCAAGGGAATTCGCTGCAATTGCGTTTGCCCTGGGCCGATTGCGACGCCGCCACTGGTGAAGCTGCGCCGGGACCAGCCGGAAACCATGGGCAGACTCATTGATGCCATCCCGATGGGCCGCATGGGCGAGCCCCATGAAATAGCCAATGCGGTGCTCTTCCTCGCCTCCGATGAAGCGTCATTCGTTTACCGGAATCGCATTGGTCGTCGATGGCGGCAGCACCGCGGTCAACTCGATCCCGAGCCTCCTCGGCGTCGGACCGTCCTGGTAGCCCCACGCGATCGAGCCGCGACTTCCGCATGATCGTTATCGACGACCCCTGCCAGAGGGGAGTAAAATAGCTTTCATGAGCATTTTGATTCCATTCGTGGTCGAGCAGACCGGTCGCGGCGAACGCTCCTATGACATCTACTCGCGGCTGCTGAAGGACCGGATTGTATTCGTGGGCGGTCAAATCGGTGACGACCTGGCCAATGTCGTCACTGCACAATTGCTCTTTCTCGAATCCGAGGATCCGGAGCGCGAGATTAATATGTACATCAACTCGCCTGGCGGATCGGTCACAGCCGGCCTCGCGATCTACGACACGATGCAGTTCGTAAAGCCTCCCGTTTCCACGCTCTGCGTGGGACAGGCGTCAAGTATGGGCGCCGTGCTGCTGGCGGCGGGTGCCAAGGGCAAACGCTACTCGTTGCCGCATTCGCGAATCATGATTCATCAACTCTCGGGCGGCTTCGAAGGGCAGGCAGCCGACATCAGTATCCAGGCGCGCGAAGCCTTGCGCCTCCGCGATTTGCTCAACGAGATCCTGGCGAATCATACCGGACAGGCGGTAAAGAAACTGGAAAAAGATACCGATCGCGACAACTTCCTCAGTGCCAAAGAAGCCGTCGAGTACGGGCTGATCGATGAAGTGATCGATGGCCGCATGGGTAAAGTCGCTACCTAAGGCTCCGCGCGCGGACCCGCGTTGCCACGCTCGAGGCGGAATCAACAAACTGAAACCGGCGGCTGACCATTCACAATCAGCCGCCGGCTCTTTTTTTCAAACTGATTTGCGGTCAGCCGCCGGCCGCTGCTGAGGTGGGCTCCTTTTCCGTGTACGGCGTCAACTCGTCGAGTGCCGGTTTGATCTCGCGCATGAACAGATCGAGGTTTTTGATCACAACTTCCTTCGGCATCTGCGCATAATGGTAAATCAGCGTGAGATACTCGGCGGGGAATTTCTTCCACTCAGCGACCAGTTGATTCCGCACCTCTTCAACCGTGCCCACCGCCCACATGCCAAATTGCGTGGTCGATTTCACGAGGTCGCTGGTGTCCATTTTGCGCCGGCCCATCGAGGCGTAGAAGTTGCGGAAAATGTCGCCGTCGTAATCGATTAGCGATTTGCGCGCCTCCTCCGTCGTAGCGCCTAGGTGCGGCATGCGCACGACTGCCTGGTTTTGTCCGAGCGTAAAATGATGCCCGCTCGCGGTGGCGGCGTTCTGGTAGGCCGTTCCTAGCGCGAGCGCATTGTTGACGCTGGTGAAATACAGCGGAATGAAGCCGCGGCGCCCCGCGTACTCCGCACTCTCGGGACTTCCTGCGGTAGCCACGAAAACTGGAGGATGCGGTCGCGTGTAAGGCGCCGGCACCACGCTGATGCGATGGACGTTGCCGTCGGCGCCCACCTCGCCATGGGCACCGAAGCGCCCGGTCACACCCGCTCGTGCCAGCGGCCAGTCATCGACGCCCGTATCGAACGGGAACGGGATCTGCCACGACTCCCCCTTGAGCGAGATGCTGTCCTCGGTCCAGGCCTTGATGACGATATCGACCTCTTCCTCGAAAATGCGGCGATTGAGGGCGTCGTCGTCAACGTCGCTTTGATTCTTGTCGCCCGCGAACATGTGATCCTGTTCGCCCGCCCCGGCGGTGGGCGAGATCGTAGCGCGGGTGCCGAGATGCTGCCCGATAACGTTGGTCCATCGCGATTGGTAGCCGCGTGCGAAGCCGACGAAGCATCGGCCCTGCGTCAGATGGTCAATGATTGCGGTCTCCTCCGCCACGCGCATCGGATTCTGTGTGCTCATCACGTAGCCCATCTGGCCAACGCGCACGTTTTTCGTGATGGCGGCCCAGTAAGCGTCCAGCACCCCAGGATTGGGACCGCATTCGTAGCCCTCGGACCAGAAATGATGCTCGATAGTGGCGACACCCCATAAGCCGAGTTGGTCCGCGGCGCGAATGATGTCGTGCCAGCCGGTGAGGGTTTCCTGGTACCGCTCGCGATTCCGTCCAATGGGTCGCAGCGCTTCACGCTCGGCCTCGTTGGCAGCGGGAATTACCGGGTATAATTGAAGTATCACTTTAAGCATCGCAGACCTCTGGAACGGGGGTTTGGGGCCGGCTTGATAGGTGCCGCTCTTTAGCAGGCGAGTACCACGCACCTCGGTATCCGGCAAGGATTGAACGTGATCGACGGGCGCGGCAACGCTCAGGCGCCGTGCTCGAGATCGTCATTCTTAACTCGCCGGCTTACGCAAGCACTCAGGCCCCGGCGACTGTTTCGACGGTGGTAGTAAAGTTCTGCATCAGCGATTTGCTCGGTCCGATAGGGAAGATGACCGGGTGATTAACGCCCACGGCACGAAAGCCTTCGACAAATTTGCGTCCGGCCGCGGGTGCGCCAAACGCCGCCAGGCGCCGTGCCGAGGAATCGCTCAAGGCGTTGGGCGCATCGTCGCGTTTTCCTTCGCGCCAGAGCCGCCGCACTTCCGCGAATTCGTGCTGCAGGCCGTACCGCTCGAACATGGCGTTGTACTGATCGACGAAGGCGTAGGTCGCGAGTTCGCGCTTGAACGAGATGACTGCCGCCTTTTCGTCCTCCGTAATGCACATGCGCAGGTAGATCGAGATGTCGATATCGGCGAGCTTGCGGGCGGCCTTTTCGGCGCCTGCACGAATCTCTGCGATCATCGGCGGTATCGCCTCGGGCGGCGAGTAGTTGAGCAGAACGCCGTCGGCAATCTCGCCCGCCAGTCGCAACATCGGCGGATTCAAGGCCGCGAGATAAATCCGCGGCGGCGCATACTTCGATTGGAAGCCGAGGCGAAAATCGCTGCGATAAACCTTGCCCTCGAACTTGCTGCGACCCTCGGTAAAGAGTTGGCGCATGATCGTGACGCACTCACGCATCGCGGTGACCGGTTTGTTGTATGCGGCCCCGTGCCAGCGCTCGACGATGATCGGACTCGACACGCCGAGACCGGCTATCGCGCGCCCGCCGGAAAGTTCGTTTAACGTGAGGAAACCCATGGCCATGGCACCAGGTGTGCGAATCTGAATCGGCACGATACCTGTCGCGAGATCGGCCTTGGTGGTCGCCTGGGCGATCGTGGCGAGGGTGACAAAGGCGTCGGGACCGCTCACCTCGGGCACCCAGATCGATGCGTAGCCACGATCTTCCGCCTCGCGCGCGAGGCGTGGACACTCGGCGAAGGCAGTGGGCGCAATCGACATTTCGAGACCCAGTTTCGGTGCAGGCTCGGCCATGAAATCACTCCAATCGAAGAGCTGAGAATCGCGCAGTTGAGACTCAGCGCGATTGTGCTCCGAAGCGGCTATGGCTTCAAGGCGTCCGCCGCATCGCCTGCAGGACGAGAGCAACCAAGGCCGCGTTATTGATCGCTGGACGGCACTCGCCCCGCCGATTGGCTGCACTATAATGTTCGGGCGGACGGAGGATTGCGGAGATGCCCTATTTTGATTCGGGCGGTGTGCGGATTCATTACGAAGACCATGGCGAGGGCGCTCCCGTGATGCTCGTTCACGGCTTCGGCACCGACGCGCGGGCGCATTGGGGCGAGAGCGGATTGATCCGCTTTCTTGCGGCGCGTTATCGCGTCATTGCGCCGGACGCTCGCGGTCATGGACGCAGCGACAAGCCGCATAGCCGCCAACATTACGGGATGCGAAATATGTGCGCCGACATCGTGCGCCTGCTGAAACATCTTGGCATTCGGCGGACGTTGCTGGTCGGCTACTCGATGGGCAGCCGCATCTGCCTCGAGCTTCTATACGATCATCCGGATCACTTTCGCGCGGCGGTGCTTGGAGGTTTCGGCGCCAACGGGGCAATGTCGGTACCGGGCCAGCGTGAGCGAATCGCCGCCGCGCTGCTCGCCGATGATCCTGCAACAATCGCTGATGATTTGCCGCGACGCTTTCGGCGCGGAGTCGAATCGTCAGGCAACGATCTCAAGGCGCTGGCCGCCTGCATGGGCGCCGAAGAAGGTGTCCTCGATTTCTCGACTCGTCCGCGCATTGCCGTGCCGGTGCTTTTTCTTTCCGGTAGCCGCGATCGTCTGATCGGCGATCCACGCGCCACGAGTGTATTTTTTGAGCACGCCCGAGTTGTCCAGATCGAGAACGGGGATCACGTCAGTTCTCCCACCGACCCGCGATTCCATGAGGCGATCGGCGACTTCTTCGCTCACGCTCCCGCCTGATCGAACCTGATCGATGGGCACCTTCTTCCTGTTGGAGCGCCGCTAACGTCGAGTTAAGCGGCTGTCCGGGAGATGTCTGGCCGGTTTAACTGATAGACGGCGACAGCAGATTGCCTTCGACGGTATAGGGCGCGTCCGGGCCCGGCGGATGCGGCAGCATTTTGAGGAAGAAGCCGAAGTGGTCGAGACCGTTCTGTGTAGGAGTCAGATAAAACGTCAGATCGATTGTGCTGTCGTCGAGAGTTTCACCGAGTTGAATCGTGCCGTCCGCCTTGAGGTCGAGATCCTGGCCGTGCGCGACGATTCCGTCGAGCTTGATAGCGGCTTGCTCCAGTCGCAGATTGCCGGTGAGAGTGCCGACCTGAATCGGCGGGAAGCCATTAACGACCGCAACTTCTATCTCATCGCCGTTGACGGCCATCGTCGCGTGATCGTCCGGCAGGTTGGGCCCGTCGATTTGAGCCACGCCACTTCCGGAAAGATCTCCCCGTACGATGGCGCCGAGCGACCTCAGCGGTGCGCTCTCCGCTAGTTTCAGCGAGTCCAGGTTGAAGGCCAGGTTCACCGCGCCCGCTCGCTGATGGACGGTCACGTGAACCACGCCACCATAGAGATTTGCCCGCACATGGATTCCCGGCCGTCCGAACAACAGCGAGGCGATAGTTGGAGCGAGCGTTACGGTGGGGCTTTGCAGGAGGGCTTCGTCGTCGCCACCGCTGGTTGAGAACAGTTGCACGCCAACGAGTTCCGCGCCGATCGGGGCTCTGAGATGCTGCGACTGGTAGGTGAGTTTGAGGTTATAGGGAGCGAGTATCGAGGTCAGCGTATCATTGTAAGGAAAATCAGCGACCAGAAACGCCGCGAAGACCGCGAGGCCGATCAGCGCGCATGCGACTATTAGCATGCCCCGGCCGCGCAACGTCCCGGTTGTCGGCTGCACCGCCGCTACTTCATCCATTGCGGCCCAGCGCTACGCAGGTCATGTCAACGTCGTAAGAGTGAGGGTCCTGGTCGCGCTGCCGGATATGCAGATTTGAGACAGTCACCGGCATCGGCAGCGTCTGCACGCCGAAGAGCGCGTCGACCAACTGCGGCAGGTTCACGCCCGCCAGTTTGAGGTCAACCGTGTACTCCTGATATCCACCCGGCACCGGCCGGTCCGAGGGCGTAATCGAGCCAATCTTTTCGCGGCCGACGCTTTTCGTCAGCGACTGCTCAATCACCGAGAAGAGCGAGAAATCCCCGGCCGGCACTGTGCGCTTTTCGGCACTGGCGAGCTCGGCTTTGAGGCGGTCGTACGATCGCATAAGCGATCGCGCATCGGACAACTGCTGCTCGCGAGTGGCCACTTCGTCGCCGAATCCGCCGCCGAGTCCGGCGATCGGCACGTAGATGAAATTGTAGATCACGATGACGCCGAGGACCGCGCCCAACAGCCGCAACAGGACTTTCTCGCGTTGCTCGCGCTTCGCGTACCATCCGTGCGCGACCGTCCAGACCGGCGCTGCCAGCCGCGCGATTCGTTCCCCCTCGCGTCGCGCCGATGCTTTAACGCGCGCACCAATGTTTTTGACCAGGGGAGCGTCAGCGATCGCGCGCAACCGTTCGCCGGCCGCGATTCTGATCTTTTCTGGAAGTTCTCTGAAATTCAGCGCCATGATCCCTATTCGGTTCCCGCCGGGTTCTCGCGCAACGAGGCGCTCAGCCGGAATTCAACTTTGCTCGGATCTGAACCGGCCGTCGCATGGTCCACCTGGATCGCGTCAAATTCTGCGGTGCGCTCCAACGCCTTCTTGACCTGATCGACGGTGGCGAAGGAGTCAGCAGTGCCCTCGATCTTCAGGCCGCTGTCGTCTATTAACAGGTCGTTCACCTGGACTGGCACGCCCGGGGGAATCGCACGCGAGAGCGCGAGCAAAACGTCAAGCGGCGATCCATGACCAAGGTTTCCGCCCATCAGGCGCAGCCGTTTGCGCATTTCTACGATTTTTTGCTTGAGGGCGGCGGCCGCCAAGGCCGGATCGATATCGCCCAATGCGGGCGCCGTGACCACGGTGATTTGGCTATTCAACAAATGAAGCTGGCGGGCGCGGGTGGAAACCCCAAGAATGAAGTTCAGCAGGGCGAGGAGAATCGCAACGCCGGCGAGAGTTGCGGTTAGCCGCAGTGGCCCGAGCTTGCTGGCGCGTCCGCGATAGGCGAATTCACCCTGGCGGAAATTCAGCAATTCAAGCGGCTTGCTTGGCGCCTCCGCGAGCAACATCGCGAGGCACGGGGCAAACGCGATCGGCTCGGTGCGATTCCCGGCAAAGAACGACGAGCAGTCGAATTCATCAACTTGGTGAATCGGCACCGCGAGGGCGTCGCTCAATTGCTCGCGCACCGCCGGTGTGACCCCTGCCGCCCCTGTCAATACGAGGTCGGGCGGGGCATGATCCGAACCATGCGCGAGCAGAGTTTGGCGCACCGCGCCGAGAATTGCGCCGGCAATTGGTGCGGTGAGCGCCGCGGTGCCGTTTGGCGGATTGATTCCGCGCCCGACCGTGCGAACCGAGCGTGGCGTACCTTGCGCGTCGATCAGAACCATAGACGTGCAGGCGTGATCGATATCGATCACCAGATGAGATCCACCCGCACCGTTGCGCGCGCGTGCCAGCAATCCGGCCAGTGCGAGCGTCCCCAGCGTGACGATCTTTGGATCCAGTCCCGCCCGGCCCAGTAATTCCAGATGGTCTTTCAGGTCCTGCTTGCGCGCAAATGCAGCGATCACCAGCGTTTTGCCATCCTCGCGGCCGACTCGCGCAAACGCGACGGCGGCATCGTCAACCGGGAACGGCAGATGTTCCTCGAGTGCGAAGGGCACAACTTGGGCGAGACGCCGCCGATCGCTGAAGGGCAGGGTGAGCAGCCGCTTGGCGACGAATTCTCCGGGCAAGGCGGAGACCAGGATATCGGGGTGGCCGGCGGCTTCGAGCAGACGCGCGATCGCGGGCGCGAGGTCCGCTTCGTCCGCGCCGCGCTGCTGCTCCCATGCGCCGATTAGCTCCAGTGCGTTCCAAGTGCGATCGGCCATTGCCGCCCGCACCCGCTCGCCGGCCAACTCCAGCGCCATGATCCGTTCACCCATCGTGATTCAGCTTCTTCCCCGCCCTACTCGTCAATGCCGCCCAAGGCCTAATCCTCGTGCCAGCTTATCAGCATCGCCGAGCCATTCGCATTACGTCTCACCACTGCGTAAATGCGCCGCCGCGCCCCCGCAAATTGTCCCTGTCCGATAATCGTAAAGTAAGTGCTGCGAACGGTTAACTGCAGCAATGGGTTATTTGACGGCAGCGCTTCGCCGATCCCCGGCAAGTTCGTCGCGTCGGTCGTCGCGAGAAACGCATGATACTCGCGCGCGGTGACGATCTGCTTGACCAAATCCGGATTGTTCGACAGCGCCGGCGTCAGCGCGGCCAGTACTTCGGGCGACGCCGTATTCAGGTTGATGCCCGGTTCGTTCGCCGTCGTGAGGTAGCTTGCCAGCTTGAAAAAGGTGGCGTCATCGACTCCTTTGAGCGCTCGTATGTCACCGATGGTGGGCATGGATGAATTCCGCGGCTCGTACGGTGGAATAAGTTGCAGGTAGTAATCTGCTTCAGCGCCGCCTTCCGAATCGACGCTGTCCGGATCCAGCCAATCGGCGATCACCGGGATTAAATCGGTCGTAACGCCGATGCTCTCAAACAGCCGAGCGATCATCTGGGCGTAATTGTCGTCGATTTGATGAGCGCGCCAGTTGTACAGCCGGTTAATATTAAGCTTGCGCGCCTCGTCAACGATTGAAACCGAAACCGATCCACCCTCGACCGGAATTGGCGGGGATGGGACAGCCCAGATATCGTTTAGCGAATCGAATGGCATCTTCTGCAGCGCATCGCTCAAGGAGTCGCGCTCCAGTATCGCGATTCCCACCTGGATGCCCGATCGCGCCAGATAGAGCGCGCGTAATTCGTCGGCCTGGTTTGCGGCTGACCGATAGCCCAGCGCGGCCGAGGTCGCGAAGTCAACCACTAGAATCGTCATCAGCGCAACCGCGAGCAAAGTGGCGAGCAACGCCATTCCACGCTCGCGTTCGCGCGCATGCCGGAACAGCCTCTGCGCCAGCATGCCAACTACCATTGCTGAAACGCCATCGGCAGGGAGACCGCCGTGGACAACGCGAGTGCGGCGCCACTGGTCGATCCCGTCTTCAAATCGATCGCGACCTGTAACGGCAACGATCGCCCGGGCGGCAGGCTGGTCGAATCCCAACTCTCGCTCCAGTTGTCGCCGTCGAAGTACCGTATATGAAGGGAGACCAGATTGTCCGCCAGAACCACGGGCGCTGCATTCGCGAGAGTCGGCGGATTGGTTAGCAGACTGCTGTATTGAACGCGTTCGAGCAAAAACCATCCGCGCCGATTCGGGTTGGGCGCCGTGACGTACCCGACGGTGTCCTCGGGCCCGAATCCTTCCAGGCTCCTGCGATGGCCGGGGTCAAGCGTCGATACCGTAAAGGTATCCATCGGCTGCCCCCCCTCCATCCGCGCGAGACCCACGATCATGACGCGGCTCGCGAAAAATGGCGTTTGTACCACACCTCGCAACTCATCACTCATTTGCGAAAGGATCGTTCGCGCTGACTGATCGATCGCAATTCGATTCTCCCCGTGAACTTTGCTCCCGGCCACCGCATGAAACGACTGTGCCAGCATCAGCAGGACCATGCCGAGGATGGCGACCGCCAGCATTATCTCAATCAGCGTAAAGCCAGGCGCTCCGCGCCGCCGCTCGAACAAAGCCGCGTCGCGCATTATCCGCCCGAATCGGAGTCGTCGCCCGGCGTGGCGGGATTGTTGGAGTCCGGCGCGTTGGGCAGTTGCGGTGGATTAGGGTTATGCATGTATTCGAAGAGATCGAAGCGGCGGCGGAATCCATGCCCATAGAGGATGCTGACGCGGACGCGCCGCATATCGGGAAACTGCGGCATCGCATCTACTTCGCGTTCCCAATGGAAATTACCGAACTGGCCGCCAGGATAGTCGCGCTCGAAGTCCCCATGGGTGAAGCCGGGGTCGGGAAAGCGCGCCACCTCCGCCGTGCTCATCAATTGCTGCGCCAGCATCGAGGCCCGCGTGAGGTCCTGCGCCCGAATGACAGATTCCAGGTTGTTCTGGTGCAGCGATAGTAGGGCCAGCATCGCAATCCCGATGAACGCGACCGCGATCATCACCTCAAGTAGTGTGAAGCCGCTGCGCCATCGCGAATGTCTCGACATTCTCGATTCGGTCGCTGGCGGTGGCTGTCGAAACCCCTCGGTGCGTCGCGCGCCCGCCGAGGCTGCGGCGCTATTGGGACGCGTCACCGGTCAGTCCTGAGGCCCCTGGGCGGATTCACGTCGCCCCGCACGATCGAGACGTGGCCACTGAAGGGATCGATTGCCAGCGTGAAGACTTCGCCCTTATCGTCGGCCATATGGATCATCGTGGCGTCAACGTAGCCGCCCGGATAGAACTGGGCGCTGGCAACTCCCTTGGCGATAGTTCCGAGACCTTCGACCGTGACGTCGCGAATCCTGATTCCAGACGGCATTATCACGCGCACCCCCGCTGGTCCGGTCTCGGGAAGAAACTGGGGTCTCGTGGCGAAAGGGTCCATGCGAGTGACGAAGTAGCCGTTGTTGTTAAAGTCGAAGGTCAGCCGCAGAAGCACCTTCTGCGCACCTGCTTCCTCGTACAGATAGTTGGCCCGGCTGGCGAGCCGGCGCGCCTCGCTGCGCATCTGCGAGCTCTGAACACTGCCGAAATAGGGCATCGCAATGGTCAGTACGAGCCCAATGAGAAACATCACGACCGCCAGTTCCAGTAGTGTGAAGCCGCGCGTAAAGCGCGGTCGTGGCGATTGTGATTTGCTGCTCACAGCACTTTCGACGCTCTGCGTTGCGGCAAATTCATCCGGTCTTGCCTCGTGCAGGCATGCGTCGCGCCGGCGCAGCCGCTATGGGGTCCATCCGCGCTCCTGTGAGACTCGCAGACGCTCAAACGTTCAGAGGCGATCGTCTGGCGTCTGTTAGCGGAAATCACCCCCTAAGAGCTGCCGCTGTTGTTGCTGCTGCCGTCGATATCCGCATTCTTGCCGCTTCCGCCCTCAACCCCGTCCGCCCCGTATGACTTCAGCACGTAGTTGTCACCGTCGCTCTGATAGACGTATGGGTTCCCCCACGGATCGTTGGGGATCTTTTCGATATATCCGCCGGGGGGATAATCGGCGGGAATCTTGCCGTTGGACGGCGCACTGACAAGCGCCGGTAATCCCTGGTCGCTCGACGGGTAGTAGCCATTGTCGAGATAGTAGCGATCGAGCGCCGTCTTGAGCGCCGAAATATCGGCCTCCGCTTTGATTCGCTTGGCCTTGTCGGTGGCGCCTCTGAGATTCTGTACGACGATAGTGGCGAGCAGCCCGATGATCAGAATGACCACCATGAGCTCGATCAGGGTGAAACCTTCCTGGGATCCGCGGAGCCTTTCACGCATCGTCTTCATCCTAGCTTCAAACCTCGCTGCGACCCGCTTTCACTGCATCAATTGGTTGAGCTGGAAGATCGGCATCAGCACTGCCAGCATCATAAATAAAATCATCGCCGCCATCACCAGCGTCATCAAGGGCTCGATCATCGTGGTCATCTGGCGCAGCGACGATTCCACCTCGCGCTCGTAGTTGTCGGCGACCCGCTCGAGCATCCGCTCGAGTTCGCCCGAACGCTCTCCGACCTTGATCATCTCGATCAATAATGGCGGGAACAGACCGCTGCGCGCGAGCGTGGCGCCCATGCCGTGGCCCTCGCGGATACTTTCGCGGCTGTCATCGACCGCTTCGGCCAGGATGCCGTTGGTGACGACGCGGCGCACTGCCGTCAGTGCCGGCAGCAATTGCACGCCGCTTGCCAATAGCGTCGCCAGCGTGCGCGCGAACCGCGCGCAGATGATGCGAATGACCGTCGGTCCCAGGTACGGCAACCGCAATACCCAGCCGTCCCATAAGCGCCGTCCGCGCGTGCTCGAGAGCGCGGCCAGGACCCCGGCCACGATTCCTACCAGGCCATCAGCAGGAGCAGCCAATAAGTCGTCAGGAAGTTCGATAGCGATATCAATACTCGCGTCATGGTTGGCAACGCCGCGTGCTGCTGTTCGAAAATCGTCGCGATCTGCGGCACTACGTAACTGACCAGGAACCCCATGATCGCGAGGCCGACGCACATCATGATGATCGGATAGGTCAGCGCGCCGCGCACCTTCGAGATGAACTCGGCCTGACTTTCGCTGTACTCCGCCAGCCGGTCCAGCACCGCTTCGAGCGCCCCCGCAGCCTCGCCCGCCCGCACCATGCCGACGTAGAGGTCAGAGAAGATATCGGGATGTGCCGCGAGCGCGTCGGCCAGCGAGGATCCCTCGCGCACGGCCTCGCGCACCTGCGATAGCATGCGTTTGACCGCCGGCCTTGCGGCCTGCTCCGAAAGCGTCCCGAGCGCCTCGACCAACTGTACTCCAGCGCCCAGCAATGCGCTGAGTTGGCGCGTCATCAGGGCCAGTTCCGGCGCCGGTACCCGCCGCTGGAAAACGGGCATCATGCTCCGCAGCGACCATCCCGAACCCCGCGCCGAGGCGGCTTCTTCGCCTAAATCGGTAGGGAATATGCCGAGGTCGCGCAGCTTGCCGCGCGCACTGCGCGCACTGTCCGCGTCGATCACGCCGGCCACCGATCGGCCGTTGGCGGATAAACCGCGGTAAGCGAATACCGGCATCGGAATAATAGACCGGCGACTGCGCGCTAGGCGATCTCTTCCTGCGTCACGCGCAGCAACTCTTCGACCGTGGTCTGCCCGGCGACTATACGCTCGGCGCCGTCCTGCCGCAGCAGCTTCATGCCTTTGGCGGTGCACGCCCGCCGAATCATCGAGCCGTCGGCCTTTTGCATCACCAGCGAGCGCACGTCGTCATCGACGACCATCAGTTCCGTGACTGCGGTTCGGCCGCGGTAGCCGGTGTTGCGGCAATGCCTTGCATCCCTTGGGTCGATAAATCGGCTTGGTCAGGCGAACTCCGCCCAGACCGATGCGCGCCAATTCCGCTTCTGCTCGGCGTGTACGGCTCGCGGCAATCCGGGCAGACCACGCGCAACAGACGCTGCGCCAGCACGGCGATTATCGACGACGATACCAGGAACGGCTCGATGCCCATGTCGATCAGCCGGGTCATCGCGCCGAACGAGTCGTTGGTATGCAGCGTCGAGAACACCAGATGGCCAGTGAGCGCGGCTTGAATTGCGATCTCGGCGGTTTCGCTGTCGCGGATTTCGCCGACCATGATGACGTCGGGGTCCTGGCGCAAAATCGATCGCAGGCCGCTGGCGAAGGTCAGCTCGATCTTCGGATTGACCTGCATCTGGCCGACGCCGTGGAGCTGATATTCGATCGGATCCTCGACCGTGATGATGTTCTTCTCAGGCGAATTGATCCGGCTGAGGCAGGCGTAAAGCGTCGTCGTCTTGCCCGAACCGGTCGGCCCGGTCGCCAGAATGATGCCGTGACTTTGCTTAATCAGCCGTTCGATTTTCGGCAGATTTTCCCCTGAGAATCCCAGCCGATCCAGATTCACATCGACCAGCGCCTGCGCCCGATCCAATAAACGCAGCACGATCCGTTCGCCGAACGCCGTCGGGTATTGTCGAGACGCGAATATCGATATCCCGGCCGGCGATCCGCAATCGGATGCGCCCGTCCTGCGGCAAGCGCTTCTCCGCGATGTTGAGGCCCGACATGACCTTGACGCGCGACGTGATCGCTGAGTGAAAGCGCTTCTGCGGCGTCAGCACGTCGAACAACATGCCGTCAACGCGAAAGCGCACGACCAATTCGCGCTCGAAAACTTCGATATGAATATCGCTCGCGCGGTCCTTTACCGCCTGCGACAAGCAGCCCGTTGACCAGCTTGATGATCGGCGCGGCATCGTCAGCTTCGAGCAGGTCTCGCGGCTCCGACGCCAGTTCGTTCGCTACAAGGTCGAGCCGATTTTCCTCGAGATCGATCATCAGGTCGTGCGCGGTGGTGGTGGCCGCCTGGTCGTAGGCGCGGTTGATCGCCTCGTTGATCACCTCGGCGGGCGCCACCACCGCGATGATCGGCTGGCCAAAGAGCACGTGCAGATCGTCGAGCGGTTCGTAATTCGCGGGATCGGCTATCGCCACCGTCACTGTTGCGCCGTCAGTCGAAATTGGCAGCAGGCGGTTACGCTTGGCGTAATTTATCGGAACCTTCGAGACCAGATCGTTGTCGAGCGTCGCCGCGTCGATATGCGCCTGAAAGGGCATCCCGTATTCCTGGGCGAGGGCCCGCGCGAGCCGCTGCGGCTCCAGCGCCCCCATATCGATGAGGACGTCGGCGATCTCCTGTCCCGGCTTCTTGCGCTGATGCGCTTTCTCGAGATCCTGGGGCGAAACCCAGGATCGATCAAGCAGAATAGATTCGAAGCCGCTACGCGCAGTCGCCATTTTAAAACACCCTTCTCAAACTTCGCTTCAAGGCTCCATTCTCCGAATTCCATCAAAATTCTACCGCAGATCGCAGTTCTAGTCCGCTCCATTTGCCGCGCTTGGGTCAGCGCCGCTGTTCGCGCCGCCCGTATTCGCCCAGAGATATATTGCTCCGGGTACAATTAGACACGATGGGTCGCGTCAGTTGCAATAAGCCGCTCTAGTAATGCTGCACCGGCGAGACCGCTCCGCCCGGTCCGAAGCCGTAACTGAAGCCCGCGCCTTTTTTGGCTGGCATCGTATGCTCGGTCTCTGCCCATGATACCAGCTTGCCGTTCATGAACTTCAGGTCCAGGAACTTGCTCTCGTCGCCCGACTTGGTTGAGGTGTAGAAAATAGTCGCGGCCATGTCGTTGCTGTTCGGCCGGCTGGCATAGCTCCATATTTGGCCGTTCTCGCCCAGGTCCTTGCGGATGTCGGGCTCGCCCCAGTCCTGATGCACCTGGTTGGGCGTCTCTCCCACTTTGAGCCGATCCTCCATGTGGTTCGTTTTGATCTCAGATCCCGCCTGGTAAGCCAGACCGCATCCCGCAATCGAGAGCAACAAACCGACGATGGCCAGCCCCGCTACCTTCCCAATCCATTCACGCATTGGGGGAATTGTCTTTGTCGCGCCGCCGCTTTGTCAATCGAAGGGCGATCAGGCGAAGTTTGTTCAGCTTGTCGCATGCACTCGTCGTTCTCGTTCTCAGCAAATCAAGCGTCATTTATTCCTCCTCTGCAATCTCGCCCAAGCCTCAGCAGGCCTACCCATGTATGCTATATGGCACTGCGTCGATCTGTTCGGCGTGAGCGAGGAGGTCTTCGGGATGGCGCGCAAGCTCAAACTGGTCAAGGGCGCTGCCCAACGCAGCGCGCTGATTTATGGGATGCGTATCTTTGCGCCCGCCGAGGTCGCGGCAGTTGATAACGCCCAGGTCCACCTCGCCGACGGCTCCAAGGGACGCGTGACGATGCACTTGATCGAGGGCACTCGCGCCCAAATCCGCCGCCAGTTGATGCAGAGCATCGACGCGTTCTTCGAATTCCTCGACGAGGAACCTGCGCCATAGCCGATTCCGTTGCCGGGCGCCGGATGGACATGACACAATCCGCAGTCGGCGATCTAACGCCAATTATCCGCCAGGAGGCGCGCTACACGCGGCACACGATGGATCTCAAATACATCAAGTATGAAAAGAAGGACCATTTGGCCTACATCACTTTCAATCGCCCCGAGGTGATGAATGCGATGCATCCGCCTTGCCATCTCGAGATGGACAACATTTGGGATGATTTCGTCGCTGACAGGAATCTATGGGTCGCGATTGTTACCGGCGCCGGCGACAAGGCCTTTTCCGCTGGCAACGACCTCAAATATACCGCCGCTCACGCCGGTGAACCCTTCGCGCGCAGCAAGGGCGGCTTCGCTGGAATTACTTCGCGCTACGATATCAACAAGCCGATTATCGCGGCCGTCAACGGCTTTGCCCTGGGCGGCGGATGCGAGATTGCGCTGGCCTGCGATATTATCATCGCGGCGGATCACGCTCGTTTCGGACTGCCCGAACCGCGCGTCGGCCTGATGGCCGGGGCCGGTGGCGTCCACCGCCTGCCGCGCCACATCCCGCTTAAAATAGCGATGGGCATGATGATGACCGGACGGCACATTACTGCCGCCGAGGCTCATCGATGGGGACTCGCGAATGAAGTCGTCGCCCTGAAAGATCTGATCGCCACCGCCGAGAAATGGGCCGCCGAGATCATGGAATGCTCGCCGCTCTCGATCCAGGCGAGCAAGGAAGCCGCCTACGCCGGTCTCCATCTGTCGCTCGAGGAAGCCAATCGCATCAACTTCCCGGCGACCAAGAAACTCTTCCAATCGAAGGACTTGATCGAGGGTCCGCGCGCTTTCGCCGAGAAGCGCAAACCCAACTGGAAGAACGAATAACCGCTCAAAAATCTCCCTCCAAGTGGCCTCGATTCGCTAAGGATTCGAGGCCATTTCTTTTTCGCGCCGTCAACCTGCCGGCATCCTAAGCGCAAAATGCAAGGTTCGAATTGACTTCCGTAAACACGTAGCAGTTATAAACAACTCGTAGCAGCCGGCATTTGTGAACGTCTGGTTAAGGCGTGATTGCGACGGACTCGTGATCGGCGAATAACCCAGCCATTTTGGGCATTTATCCGGTTTCGCGAAGTCGTGGTGTTAGCTCCGCTGGCCACGCCCTCCGGCGCTGTTTATTGCGCATGAGCCGTAAGAGCAAGCGTAGCCACGGGAAACGGACCGATAATCAGTTCTGCAAATTCTTATCGCCGCCCTATTGTAAACCTGCGCCGGTTTTTATATGAACCACCACGTAGTTTCCTTGTTTGCGTAGTACCGCCCTGGTTCGAAACATGAATCAGGGGGGGCGTCATCCCGAGGGGTATGACGCAGGGCTCGACTGGTTGAGGGGGTAAAACGCCAGGACGAGTTCATGATTTCGCACGGCATTACATCGGACCGTCGGGGGACGGTTAACGATTTGCTGACTAGAGGAGGAAGCTCATGGGGACAAGTTTTCCAACCGTCGGGGTTCGAGGCGGGGGGAGAGCCCGGCTAGCGGCGCTGCTGGCCTTGGCTTTGGTCTTTTCACTCGGTTCGCGAGCGCACGCCGCGGACCTAACCGTAACCTCAGGCAGTACGCTTAACGTTACCGGCGCCACCACTTCGGTGTTGCCAATCACTGCGGCATCGCCCTCGGTGCTGCCCGACGACTCAGGCGGCGGCGCTGCCGAGCAGGGTTGGTTGAGTGGGCTACACGTCTCAGGATTCCTCAGCCAGACCTTTGGTATGTGGCAGAACCCGGAGAACCTCCGATGGTTCACCACCAGCCGCAACAGCCTCGCGACCTCGCGCACCTGGCTGCAGGTGGACGAAAACTACCGGCTCAATGAGAATAACAACTTCTTCATGCGTGAATGGTTCGTGTATGAGCCGCCGTATGCTTTCGTCAGCGCCAACGGAATCGGCAAGTACGGCAACGAGTTCTACAACCAGTACACGGTTCGCGATGCTTGGTGGGAGAATAAGACCGGGCCTGTAACCACCTACGTCGGCAACCAAATCGTCGTCTGGGGACAATCGCTGGCCTTTCGCGTCGGCGACGTCATCAACCCGCAGGACACGACCTGGGCATTCGGCTTTGCCAACCTCGAGCAGTCGCGCATCCCGCAATGGATGGTGCATCCAATCTGGAATCTGCCGGAGTTTGGACCGTTCGAGTCCAACTTCCTCGAAGGCGTGCTGCTGCCGCGCTTGCAGCCGATGTGGAACAGTTGCGACTACGCCGACCATCGTTATGACGGCGAGTGCAACGTTAATGGCGGCACCGTGAACAACGGTTTCCCGGCGGGCGTCGGCTTCACTGCCGACCGGTCGTTTCGGAGCGCATTTCAACACGAGGTTCGTACCAGTATCAGACCGCGCAGAGTCGGCGGCTCGGGCAATTCGTATTTGATTCCGCCCGAACGCTCCGTACCAGAACAGCAATCTGTTCAGATCAGCCGTTTTCCAACTCGTTCTTCTACTGCACTCAATCTCGGTGCTAATACGAGTCCCATTCAATCCGGTGCCAAAGATCTTGCGCCGCAACTGTCCGGGAACTCCGTTCTCGGTCGGTCAGTGGAAGATTCCGGCCTCGACCGTCGCCAACTGGGACGAGGGTATTCGCTATCACACGCTGATCGGCGGTGTTGAAGCTGACCGCGTTTTACTACAACGCGTTGGAACCTCTATCCGAACACCTATTGGCAGCAGTACACGGGCAACTTCCGCAACAAGTTCCTGCCCATCAACATGGTCGGCGTGACGGCTGACTGCACCGATTCCGATGCCGTCCGCGGTGGGCGAATATCTTCCGTTCGTCGGCCGTGCTGAAGGCACTTACACTAACCATCAGGGATCGGTCGACCTGGGACTATGTCGGCAATCCTCCGGCGTTCGCTACAGCGACGACGTGAACTGGATGCTCGCGCTGGATATCGACCAGGCGTACGCGCCGTGGCTGACCGCTACCGGCAATCTGTCGGCCAACGTCGAAGTCTTCGACAGCATCTCCATGGATGGCAATAACTCCCAGCAGGAAAGCTCGGGACCATGGACCGGCGGCGCGCTGGAATCCGAGGCGACAGTCAAAAACAACGTCAGTACTCTGCTGAACGTCGGCACCTCGTGGCTGTGGAACGACATCGAGCCCGCCTGGACGATGATATTCAGCCCGAAGGGCAAGACATTCCTACTGTTCCCGTCGGTGGTGTTGAATCCGCCATGGACCAAAAAGTACTTCATGAAGCTGCAGGCGATCGAAGTGCTTGGCGGTGACAACGCGTACAGTCAGGGCGGTGGTATTCTCAAGGGCCAGAGCCTTCTGACCGCACAGTTCCAGTACAACTTTGACCTGCTCTAAGCGATTGTAACCCGTGTTGGCGAGCGCTGAGAAGCGCTCGCCAACACGGCGCTTCGCTGACGGCGGCCGCTGCGGCGCCATCGCACGATACCCTGAAAACTCGTGCGTAGAGCCGCCCGCCTCCAGCGATCAAGTTGAAGTTGCCCGGGGCCGTGGAAGGCCAATGTTCGCCGCACCACCGCACGCCCGTCCCCATACAAACGGGCGTGCGGCAGGCGATGCGACCGCAGACCGCATCGCCACCGGGGTGATCTCCCTCACCGGCGTTCGAACAGCAAGAGGGAGTGCCTGACTCCCTCGGCAGCTACGGCCCCGGGGCTTAAAATCTACTCCGCCTTTACCTCAAAACCAAGCGGCGGCCGTCATTGACGACCACCGCTTGGTTTTCTTCGCCTAACGCAAGTGAAGCGAGGGGAGCGGAATGCACCAGGGTGCATTCCGCTCCCCTCGCTTTTAGTCACACGCCAAAGGGAAGAATGAGACCTTGTGGAGGTTTCATTCTTCCCTTTGGCGACTTAAGTTTCGCGCGCCGCCTAGAGGATCTTATTGAGCGGGAATTCGATAATGCCGACGGCGCCGGCTTCGATCAGCTTTGGAAATAATTCCCGCACCGTATGGCCGCTGATGACGGTCTCGACCGCGAGCCATTCCTTGCCCTTGAGGTTGGGGCTTGGATAGAGTTGCGAGACTGTCGGCGCCGTGATTGACGGCAGCAGAGCGATGACTCCTTCCAGATGCTCGCGCGCGACGTTCATCTTGATCCCGACGCGGCTCTCTGCGTCCAGCGCTCCCTTCATCAAAACGCCGATCTGACGAATCTTTTCGCGCTTCCATGGGTCCGACCAGGCCGCATGGTTGGCGACCAGCACCGGCGAGGAGGTCAGCAGTTCCTCGACGATACGCAGACCGTTGGCGCGCAGCGACGATCCCGTCTCGGTGACCTCGACGACCGCATCGACCAGCCCGTCTGCCGCTTTCGCTTCAGTCACTCCCCAGGAGAACTCGACATCCACTTCGATTTTGCGCTCGGCGAAGATGCGCTTGGTGAACGCCACCATCTCGGTCGCCACGCGCTTGCCTTCGAGGTCTTCCAGCTTTTGCACCGGCGACTGATTCGGGACGCACAAAACCCATCGCGTCGGCTGCAGCGAGACTTTCGAGTAGATGAAGCTCTCGATCTCGACCAGATCACGTCGTTCTCGACGATCCAGTCGCTGCCGGTGATACCGGCGTCGAGCGTGCCATCGGCGATGTAGCGCGGCATCTCCTGCGGCCGCAGCAGGCGGCAACTCAGCGAAGGATCGTCGGATCGCGGGATGTAAGAGCGATCGCCGACGGCAATGCGCCAGCCAGACTTCCGCATCAGTTCGATCGTCTGGGCCTCGAGGCTGCCCTTGGGAATGCCGAATTTTAAGACGTTGCCGTTGGTCGCCATTTGATCGCTTCGGTCGATGAAAAAATCAGGCACCGGGCTTGGCCGGAGCTCCATGATGGCCGTAGTTCGCGCCGTATTTCGCCGGATCGACCTTGCGCTCGTCGGTCACTCGCCACTTGCCGTCATCGAAAACCCGGAAGAAGCACGACTCGTAGCCCTCATGGCAGGCGGCGTGGTCGCCGTGCTGATCGACGCGCAAGAGGATCGTATCGGTGTCGCAATCGATGCGGATTTCGCGCACCGTCTGAAAGTTGCCCGATTCCTCGCCCTTGCGCCATAGACGGTTGCGCGACCGCGAGAAGTAGCAGGCGTGGCCGCTCGCGACGGTCTCGTCGAAGGCTTCGCGATTCATATACGCGACCATCAGGAGTCTGCCGCTCGCGTGGTCCTGCGTAACGACGGGAATGATGCCGCCGTTCTTGCCGAAGTCGATTTGTGCTGCCGCTGTCGTCTCCATGATTCCTGCCGCCCTGAGCTACTCCAATGAAGCAGGGGCTTCTCACGATTTGAATCCCCTAGTATCGGGCAATTCGTCGCTTCTTTCAACGCCTTTCCGAGCGCTTTGCGTTACAACGCGATGATCGCTCCGGTATCGGAGTTTGAATCGCAAGGAGTTGCCGGCGCCTTTGAACCGACGGTCCGACCACTCTGGAGCCTCGCGCTGGGCGGCGTTTCAAATCCCCTCGATCGAGGGTAGATTAGCCAGCCTATGGATATTCCCGGGAGGCCGCAGCAAACGGCATCGGCCGCTCGCAATATCCGTTCTATTGGTCTCGCTGGCGCCATCGGAGCAGCCCGGCGCTCAGGTTGGCTGGCGCTCATGATACTCGCGGCAATCGCTACGGTCGGCGTGATGCTAGCCGGATGCAAGGCCAGGATGGCATCCCCGCCCGGAACGCCGCACACCAATGCCTCGTCTTCAGCGCAAACCGGATCGGCCCCAGCCAAAGCCCCGGCCGCCCCCGTCAAGCTCGACGTCAGCCCGTTCAACTTTCAGATTTTGTCGGGTTCCGACCAGTATCAGATCGAGGGTTTTATCGCGCTCGCCAAACAACCCGGACGCCTTCCGGCGGTGCTGGTGCTCAACGGTGACGAAGGCGACGCGCGCAACTGTATCAACAATACCGGGCATTTTACTGCGATGGGAATCCAGGTCGCTTGCATCAGCATTCCCGGCTATGGCAAATCGTCGGGGCCGAGCCGGTTCGTCGGCGCGCAATCAGTCACGGCGGCGCGGCGAGCGCTCGATTTGATCGCGGCGCGCCCCAACGTCGATCCGGCCCGGATGGCAGTCTGGGGACAAGGCGACGGCGCGGTTGCCGCGGGACTCCTGATGGACTCCGACCCGCGTCCGCGTGCGGTAATCCTGCAGTCGGGTGCTTACGATATGCTCAAGTTATGGCCCGAAGCGCCGCTGCGCACCAAGCTCTCGATCCTACGGCAGGTATGGCCGTCGAAACGGGTGCTGCGCGAACGGAGCGTGATCGAAAACCTGCCCACCCATCTGGATTGCAGCGTGCTGATTTTGCATGGTGCGCGCGACCGCCGGATGCCAATCGCTCAAGCCGAGCAACTCGCCGAAGCGTTGGCGGACCGTGGCGCGCATGTCGAAACTCATTACTTTCCCATGGGAGCGCATGAGTTGGGCCGCGGAGTCGATCTCCCGTTGCGCAATTTCCTGCGGGATAATCTGCTCGCGCCACCGGCCGTGGACAGCGACTTGCCGACGCCGATCGCTGCGGACGGCGGCTCGCCCTGAGAAAAGGAACGGCGATGGAGGTAGTCGTTCAAGAACGCTACCCCGCCCGGAGCATCGTGAGCGTCGATCAAAGATGTAACTTCTCGGGGCGAAGCCCGCATCTTATTAAGAGGAAGTCCTAAACCTCGCTGAGATTTCAGAGAAAATCAGAATTCCGGGTCCCTCAACCGGCTTTCCGTTAGCTCTTTCTCCTAGTCGATCTCCTTAAGGACGGCGATCACCTCGTCGCTGTGGCCGTTGACCTTGACCTTCGGAAAAACCTGCTTGACGACGCCGTCGCGCCCGATGATGAAGGTGGTGCGCTCGATTCCCATGAACTCGCGTCCATAAAGGGACTTCATTTTGTACACGCCGTAGGCCTTGGTGACGGCATTGCCCGGGTCGCTCAGGAGCGGAAAGTTGAGCGATTGTTTCGCGATGAACTTCTGATGCGACGCGGTTGAATCGGCGCTCACGCCGACGACCTGCGCACCGAGGGCGCGGACGGCCCCCAGATTGTCCCGAAAGCTGCACGCCTCGACGGTACATCCGGGAGTGCTGTCCTTGGGGTAGAAATACAGCACGACGGGGCCGCGCGCGGTGAGCGACGCGAGGGTGATCGACTTGCCGTCCTGGTCGGGCAGGGTAAAAGCGGGCGCCTTCTTGCCAAGGAGACTGTGGCTCGCGCCGGAGGCCTTGGCGGCGGGCGCTTTCTTGGGCGCGGCCGGTTTGGCGACAGCTTCAGGCTTGGCAACGTTTTTGGGCTTCAGGCTCTTGGCGATCGGTGACTTGGGTGTCTTCGAGGGCATTGGTTCGGTTCCTTTGGTTGGTGGCGGAATCTTAACCCAGACCCGCGCGAATGTCTCATTGGCAAGCGGATAATTGACAAGGATGCTCTCCCTGCAGCGCGAGGCGCACGCGTAATCGGCAACCAGAGGTGGTCATCCGCAACGACGTAAGCGATCCCGTGTGGTCTCGCGAGCGTCGTCCATGTTCGATCGGCGAGGCGCCCGGATGCTACAGAATCCGGGTCGGCCGCGTCTTGCGGGCGATTCCGTTTGGCGCCTGGCGCGGGCGAACGGGCGGGCGTCGCCGGCCTTGGGGGCTCCGATCGCTGCCCGCGCGCGCCGATCCCCGAAAAAATAGTTGACGAAAGGATCATTCGCCCCTAGACTTGCGGCGGATTCCATATCCATAGCAACTTCAATGGCCGTCTATACCGAGCTCCGCAAAACATTCCTCGAAGAGCTCGCTGATGACTACAACTTCGGGCGTCTCGGCGGTGCGTCCGGCATCCCCGAGGGCTCGGTCAATTCGAACTATCTGATCGAAACGACCAAGGGCAAATTCCTGCTCCGGATCGACGAGGTCAAGAGCGAAAGCGAAGTGCGCCGCGAAATCGACCTGCTGGCGTTCCTGCGCAAACATGCATTTCCCTGTCCGAGTCCGATGCAGGACCGGATGGGCCGCTACTACCGTGAGTACGAAGGCAAGTGCGTCTCACTCTATAAATACAGTGAAGGGCGAGTGCCGGTTGCGGCACGCCTGAAACCGAGCCAGCTCGAGACCATCGGGCGCACCCTGGGCGAATTGCACGTAATCGGCAAGGGCTATAAGAAGGGCATCGACAATCGCTTCAGTTTTGAGCGTATCGCAGACCTGTACCTGACGGTGCGCAACCGGCTGCCGAATTACTTTCGCAAGATTACGCGTACGCTCGAAGACGAGATCGACTACCTGACGCGCTATCTCGAAGGGAAGCTGCCAAAGGGCATAATCCATGGCGACCTGTTCGCCGACAACCTGCTGTTTCGCGGGGAGAAGCTGACGGCGGTGCTGGACTTCGAGGCGGCCTGCCGCGGCAAATTCATCTTCGATATCGCCACCGCCGTCAACGCACTGTGCTTCGTCGATGGCGGCTACTCGCTCGATCGCTTTCGCTACCTGCTGCATGGTTACGAATCCGTGCGCACGCTGTCGCTGGCGGAATGGGATGCATTCCCCAACGAACTGCGCTTTTCGTCCTTGCGTTTCACGGTCACCCGCCTGCACGACTTCTTTTTGAAGCCGACCGCCGGAGCGCCTCGGGTGGATAAGGATTTCCGCGAATTCTTCGAGCGCCTGCGTGTGCTCCGGCGTGAGAAAGAGGGCGGGATGGAAGCGCTGCTGATGGCGATGGCGACCGGGTACGACTATCGTAAGTATCAGAAAGTAAAGGCCAACGAACGGCTCAAAGCCTGAGCCGCGCCTGCGTCGCATACTCGCCCGGCCGCGAGCCCAGCGCACATGATTTCAATCCCTTCGCCCGGTCACGCCTCTTCACTTGCTGCTGCGGTTTCGATTTGCGGCAGAGTCAATGTAATCCCTGCCCAATTCTCGATTGCTCCGGACACGGGCGGATTCTCTGCAGAATCCGGCGCGCGAGCTACTTGCGATCTCGCCCGGAGAGTCGCGTGAGCGCACTTTACGACGCGCTGAGCGGTCCGGCTCCGGTGTTATGGCTGGAGACGGCGCCACCGCGCGGAATCGCGGTCGAATCTCTGCTGGCGAAGATCGGCGCGATGCGCGGTACGGTCGGTGCGATCAACCTGGTGGACAACTCTCTCGGCCGGGTGAAGCTGTCCGGCCTCGTCTTCGCGTCGATGATTAAGGCGCGCCTGCAGATGCCGGTGGTGCTGAATGTTTCGTGCCGCGACCGCAACCGTTTCGCGCTCACCTCCGACCTTCTGGGTGCGGGCGCAATCGGCATCGACGCGGTGGTCGCGCTCCAGGGTGATAAGCTGCCGGAAGACGGGAGTGCGGGCGCGAAGCCGGTGCGCGACCTCGATACCTTCGCTCTGCTGCGGCTGATAGCGGACCTCAATCGCGGCGACACCGGCGAGGGGCGGCGCCTGCTCAAGACGTTGCCCGGGTTGCTGCCGGGCGTGGTCGGCAATCCTAATCGCAAGGCAATCGATCGCGAACTCGAGTTGCTGGAGCGCAAGGCCGCGGCGGGTGCGCGCTTCGTTATCACGCAGCCGGTGTTCGATGCGGCCACGGCCCGGCCCTTTCTCGAGAAGGCTCACGCCTGCGGGCTGAAAGTGATCCTCGGCATTCTTCCGATCAAGCGCGAGTCGATGGCCAACTATCTCAAGGATCGGATCGCCGACTTAAGCGGCGCCGGGCAGCATCTTGATCGTTACGCCGGGATGTCGGAAGAGGAAGCGAGGCGCATGTCGATCGAAGAGAACATCAAATTGATGAGCACGCTGGCTCGCGAGGTCGCGGGCTTCAATATCATGAGCGGCGGTGGTCCCTCGCTCGCGATCGAGCTTGCGCTCGAATGGAACCGCTATCAAAGTACGGCCGGGCATTAGCGCCGGACCGAGGTAAACAACATGGCTGAAAACCGGGCATCGGTGGAGGAGGCGGTCCGCGTCCTCCTGAGGCATTGCGGAGAGGATCCCCAGCGCGAGGGTCTGGCGAATACGCCCGAGCGCGTGGCCAAATCGCTCGAGTTTCTGACGCGCGGCTACGACGAGGATCCCAAGGTCGCGATCAACGGCGCGCTCTTCACCGAGGAAGACTACCAGGAGATGATCCTGTGCAAGAACCTCGATTTCTACTCGCTCTGCGAGCATCACATGCTGCCGTTCTTCGGCAAGGCGCACGTTGCCTATCTGCCGAATCGCCGGATCGTCGGGCTGTCGAAAATCGCCCGCATGGTCGAAATCTACGCCCGCCGCCTCCAGGTGCAGGAGCGAATGACGACGCAGATCGCCCATACCATCATGGAGGAGATCGAGCCGCTCGGCGTCGCGGTCGTGCTCGAGGCCGAACATCTGTGCATGCGGATGCGCGGAGTTGAAAAGCAGAATTCGTACGTCACGACCTCGGCGATGCTCGGCGTCTTCCGCACCAATCACGAAACCCGGCAGGAGTTCATGAATCTGCTGCGCAACGCCAAGGCCTAGCGCGAACGAGAGTCGTGCACCGATGAAGACCACCGCAGATGTCAATCTACTCGATGCGCTCGGCACCTACGCGCTGCGCTACTTCAAGCCGGGGCAGGCGATTGGGCTCGGCACCGGCCGTGCTGCCAGCGCCTTCCTTCGCGCCCTCGGCGCTAGCGGGATGCCGGTGCGCGGCGTCGCGACCTCCAGCGGCGCCGCCGACCTCGCCCGCTCGCTCAAGTTCAACGTCGTCGATCTGAGCGAAGCCCCCAGGCTCGCGACCGACTTCGACGGCGCCGACGAAGTGGACGGGCGCCTCAACCTGATCAAGGGCCTCGGCGGCGCGATGGTGCGCGAGAAAGTCGTCGCCGCCGCGTCGCGCAAGCGCATCTTTCTTGTCGGCGAGGAGAAGCTCGTGAAGCGGCTCGGCCAGCACGGCAATTTGCCGATCGAGGTGGTGCCGTTCGCGGCGGCGCTGGTCGAACGCCGGATTCTCAAGCTCGGGCTCAAGCCGAACCTCCGCAAGGACCCCAACGGCACCGCAATCGTCAGCGACAACGGCAACCTCATCTTCGATTGCGCAGTCGGTGAGATCCGCAAGCCGGCGCGACTGGAACGCGACCTTCTCGCAATTCCCGGCGTCGTCGGCACTGGACTCTTCATCGGCATCGCGGACCTCGTTCTGGTCGCGATGCACAACGGCAAGATCAAAACGATGCGCCGCAAACACTGATTCGGAGAGCGCACCGGCGGATCGCGGCGGAACGATCTAACGAGCTGCGACATGCGCGAACAGAGAATCTGAGATGCGACCTTTCGTGGCCTGGCGGGCGCCCCAATCATCGCAAGGCGCCAATCGCTGACTGACGCACGGTGTCCATCACCAACACAAGCTATCCACCGTCGCGCACCGGCGCCCGTGCCGACCTGATGCGTATTTATGCCGCCGCGGTCGCTGCCGTCGATCCCCATCGCATCATCGCGCGCGTGCTCAGCGAGGACGCTGCAGGACCATCCGCCGTTGTCCGTTCGCTGATCGATCGCGTCCATGGCGTGCGATTGCTCGCGATCGGCAAGGCCGCGATCGGCATGGCCGCCGCCGCCGAGGAGTGTCTCGCCGGGCGCATCATCGAGGGCCTCGTCATTGCTCCTGCCAGTATCGCGGCTGGCGGCGAGGCGGCGGCTTTGCGCTCGCGCGTGTTGCCATCCGCCCATCCCCTGCCCGACGCGACCTCCGTCGCGGCTGCCCGCGCAGCGCTCGAACTCGCCGCTCGCGCGCGCCCCGGCGAACTCTTGCTGCTCGCCCTCAGCGGCGGCGCGTCCGCCCTGGTCGCGATGCCCGCGGGCGCCGTCGCCCTCGACGACAAAATCGCGGTGACCTCGGCGCTGATGCGCGCGAGCGCGACGATTCGCGAACTCAATATCGTGCGCAAGCATCTCTCCGCGATTAAGGGCGGCCGCCTGCTCGCCGCCACCGCCGACGGCGTCGAGGTCCTTACCCTCATCCTTTCCGACGTGCCCGGCAACGACCTCGCAACGATCGGTTCGGGTCCCACCGTCGCCGACCCGACCTCCTATACCGACGCGATCGGTGTGCTCAAGCGGCGCGGCGCGTGGGGGCGTGCGCCCGAAGCCGTGCGCGGCCATCTCGAACGCGGCGCCGCAGGCGAGTTCAGCGAGACGCTCAAGGTCGGCAATGCCGCCCTGGCGCGCGCGACCAACGTCATCGTCGGCGACAACCGGATCGCCGTGGATGCCGCCGCCGGCGCCGCGCGGGCGCTCGGATACCGTGTCGATCGCGCCCGGGAACTCGGCGGCGAGGCTAACGAACTGGGGCGCGCCATCGCGCGCCAGGCGAGCGAAATCGGCGCCGATCGCGTCTGCCTGATCGCCGGCGGCGAGCCCGTCGTGACGGTCACGGGTAACGGCCGCGGCGGGCGCGCTCAGCAATGCGCCTTGGCGATGGGTATCGAATTGGCCAGCCTCGCCGCCGGCCGCAAAAATACCCGGCGCGTGATCGCCCTCTTCGCCGGCACCGATGGTATCGACGGCCCCACCGACGCAGCCGGTGCGATCGCAGCCTCCGAGACCCTCGCGCGCGCGGCCGCAGCCGGCCTCGATCCGCAGGCGGCGCTGGTACGCAACGACGCCTACAGTTTCTTCAAGGCCCTCGGCGACCTCGTCATCGTTGGCCCCACCGGCACCAATGTCGCCGACCTCATGGTCGTCCTCGTCAACTATTGAACGGCCCGCGAGCGGTCAGCCGGCGCGATTTTTCGCTGACTCTTTCGCGATCGGCGGCGCTTCGCTATTGATCAATGTCCTATGCCGAAGCTGCTGAAACGCTCACAGGCGGGAGACGGCCGTCTGCCGCCCGGACAGTACCTCACGACGAATTTCCCGGTCCTCAGCTATGGCCCCACGCCGCGCTTCAATCCGCAGAAATGGGATTTCCGCCTTATCGGTTTAGTCGACGAACCCTTGCGTCTGACCTGGGAACAGCTTCGCGCGTTGCCGAAGTCCGATCAGGTTTCGGATTTCCATTGCGTCACCACCTGGTCACGCTACGATAACCGCTGGACCGGCATTCACATTCGCGACCTGATGAAAATGGTCACGCTCAAACCCGCGGCGAAGCATGTCTTTGTGCTGTGCGACGGCGGGTACACCACCAACCTGTCGCTCGCGGAGTTCCTCGACGACGACGTCATGATCGCGTGGGGACACGACGGCAAAGATCTCCACCCGGACCATGGCTTTCCGCTGCGGCTGGTAGTGCCGAAGCTGTACGGATGGAAAAGCGCCAAGTGGGTCCGCGCAATCGAGTTCACGGTCAACGACCGGCGCGGTTTCTGGGAGGTTCGCGGCTACCACAATCACGGCGACCCGTGGACCGAGGAACGCTACTCTTTTCTGGAAGATCCCGAGGACTGAAGCGGCTTCGCCGGACGAAATTTCACGCTCTCAACATCTCGAACGCCTGCGCACCCAGGCCTTCGATGTCGCCGTCGTCGGCGGCGGCATCAACGGTGCCGCAATCGCGCGTGACGCCGCGATGCGCGGCCTGAGTGTCGCGCTCGTCGATCGCGGTGACTTCGCCGGCGAGACTTCGTCGCGGTCGTCAAAGCTGATTCACGGCGGTCTGCGCTATCTGCCTCAAGGGCAATTACGGCTGGTGCGAGCCGCTCTCCGCGAGCGCGAACGCCTCCGCCGTCTGACCGCGCCGCATCTCGTCCATCCGATTCGCTTCCTCTTCCCATGCTTTCGCGGGCGTGCGCCGCGCAGGGTTTCCCTCTGGGCCGGGCTGATACTCTACGATTTGCTCGCGCGCATGCCGCCGTCCGATCGCCATCGCCGGCTGTCCTCCGCCGCGGTGCGCGAGCAGGAACCTCTGATCGCCGCGGCCGGGATGACCGGCGGCGCACTCTACTACGACGGCTGGGGCGACGACGCCCGCCTGACGCTCGAAAATGCCATCGACGCCGCGATTCATGGCGCGGCGATTGCCAACTACGTCGCGATCGAAGGCTTCAACCACGCCGACGGCAGAATCGCCGCCGCCTCGGCGCGCGACCTGATTGGCAACGCGGCTTTCGTATTGCGCGCGCGCCATTTCGTTAACGCCACCGGTCCCTGGCTCGATGAGGTGCGGAGGTTGGATGACCCCGGCGTTGCGCCGATCGTGCGGCTCACCAAGGGCGTTCATCTGGTCGTGAGCGCGGCGCGGCTGACGGTCCGTAATTCAATCGTGCTGAGCGACGAAGCGGGGCGCATCGTCTTTATCATGCCGCGTGGCGGCTGGGTGATGATCGGCACCACCGACACCGATTTCGACGGCGACCGCGAACGAGTCGCCGCCACCGGTGCGGATACCGCCTACTTGCTCGGCGTGGTTAATCGTGCGCTGCCTGCGGCGGCTGTGCGCACCGCCGACGTCGCCTACAGCTTCGCCGGCTTGCGCGCGCTGGAAAGAGGCGAGGGCGGCCGCGCGCCGTCGTCGGTCTCGCGTGAGGAGATCGCAATCGAGAGCGCGTCGGGACTGACCTCGATAGCCGGCGGCAAGCTCACGACTCATCGCGAGATCGCGCAGAAGATTGTCAATCGGCTGATGAAGAAATTGGGCCGGCCCGCCCGCATTCTGTCCCACCCTCGACACGCCGTTGCCCGGTGCGCGTGAGCGCGATGACGCGGTCGCTGCGGACGGCATCGTTTCGGCCGAGATCGCAACGATGCTCGCGCGCCGCTACGGCTCGCGCGCAGCGCTGGTCGCAGCCATCGTTAGCGCGCGCCCTGAATTGGCCGCGCGGATAGTTCCCGATGCGCCTGCGATTCGCGCCGAAGTCGTGCATGCTATTCGGGTCGAAATGGCCCGTCGGTCAGCGATTTTCTCGTGCGGCGAACCTCGATGGTCTGGCGCGATCCCGCCGCGGCGATCGCCGCGGCGCCGGAGGTCGCGCGGCTGATGGGCGCGGAACTCGGTTGGAGCGATCGAGCGCGTCGCCACTGAGATCGACGATTTCTTCACCCGCCACGCCTTGCGCGACCACCCTGCGAAACCGGGCGGAGAGCACTGCGTCAATGATTCCGGCGAGGATGCCGATGCGCGCATCGCGAACAAAATCGGATAAACGATCGCCGCCGCGATGGCCCCGCAAGGCTGCGGCGAAACCCGCGACCAAGTCGGCCGATCGCGCGCGGCGCATCGCCGCGACGCTTGCGCAGCTCTATCCCGAGGCGCGCATCAGCCTCGATTTCGCCACGCCCTGGCAATGCCTCGCCGCGACCATCCTGTCTGCTCAATGCACCGACGAGCGCGTCAATCGCGTCACGCCCGACTTCTTCCGGCTGTTTCCCGACGCGCCCGCGACCGCCGCGGCCTCGCGCGAACGAATGCAGGAGTTGATCGTCACGACCGGCTTCTTTCGCCAGAAGGCTAAATCACTGCAGGCCGCTGCGCAGGCGCTGGTCGATCGCTTCGGCGGCCGAAATGCCCGATCGGATGGAGGATCTCGTCACGCTGCCCGGCGTCGGCCGCAAAACCGCCAACGTGATTCTCGGGCATGTGCACGGCCTGCCCGGGATGGTCGTCGATACCCACGTGCGGCGCGCTGTCGCGCCGCCTCGGACTGACCCGTAATCAGGACCCGGAAAAGATCGAATTCGACATGCAGCGGCTACTGCCCTCAGCCGAGTGGACCCACTTTTCGATGCGCCTCATACTGCACGGGCGCCAGGTCTGTTTTGCACGCGCGCCGCGATGTGCCGCAATGCGCACTGCTGCCGGATTGTCCGCAGGTGGGAGTCGCTGCCGCGATTCGCGCGCACAGTCGCGATAAATTCCGCCAACGCCCGTAAATGAGCCGAAAATCGCCCTGAAGACAGCTCGAATAGCCCACCTTGGACGCGGCTTTGGATCTGCCTGCGGAGGCGCGGCGCGGCGAAATCGGTCGTGTCGGCGTATTGGAGCCTGATCGATGACATGTAATAATCGACACTTGCGCCCGCGACTGGTATCGGGCGTTATGGCCGTGAAGCTTCGGGTAGATGATATAACGGCCGATGCGAAGGAAATTTCCTTCTCCGAGCCGGAAGGGGAGATCAATCGCGCACTCGGCTTGGGACCAATCAGGGAATATCGCCTGGAAGGACCGGTGAATGTCGCGTTGACCTACTATCGCGCGGGCACCGAACTGTTCTTTCGCGGTGAATTCACGGCAGCCACCGTGGCTACCTGCGCCCGCTGTACCGAGGAGTTTATCGCGCCGAGTGGACGGCCGTTTCGTTATGTCCTGGCCCCGCGCTCCATCGGCGACGATGGTAAAGGTGATCTGCGCACAGAGGACCTGGAGTTTTCGCTTTATGATGGAGAAGAGGTCGATTTGACGCCGCTGATTCGCGAACAGATGCTGCTGGCGCTCCCCACCCGGCCGCTATGCCAGGAAGATTGCCGCGGATTGTGTCCGCAATGCGGTGCTAATCTTAACGATCGCGACTGCGGTTGCGTGGTCGAAACCACCGACGCCCGTCTCGCAGTCCTGAGCTCGCTCAAGGTTCGCCGGCCGAATTAACCCCGGCGGCGCTCCATCACGCCTAATACCTATAACCCACAAGTATATTCGCCGGGAATTTCAGCTCGCTAAACTATTTCTGCCTTTGGAAGATAATCGCCATGCAAGCACCCAAACGACGTACTTCACGTTCCAAGCGTAACATGCGCCGCGCTCATGATGCGTTGCGCCCGGTCAACCCCATCGCGTGCCCCAACTGCGGCGAGCCCGCGCTGCCCCATCGCATCTGCGGCCATTGCGGCATTTATCGCGGTCGTGAACTGGCCGCCGTCAAGGAGTAAGGCGGTAGAGGCGCAAACGTGAAAATCGCGCTTGACGCGATGGGGGGCGACCTCGCTCCCGCCGCCGTGATTGAAGGCGCAGTTCTGGCCGCCCGCGACTTCGGCGTCGAGATCGTCCTCGCGGGTGATCGTGACATCATCGCGCGCGAACTCGCCGGCTACAAAACCGGCGGCCTCGCCATCGAAATCCAGCACGCCAGCGAAGTCGTCGCCATGGACGACTCGCCCTTGGAATCGGTACTGAACAAACCCGATTCCTCGATTCATATCGGCCTCGAGTTGGTCAAGCAGGGCCGCGCCGACGGCTTCGTCAGCGCGGGAAATTCCGGCGCGATGATGGCCGCGGCAATGGCTATCCTCGGCACCCTTCCCGGCGTTGATCGCCCCGCCATCGCTTCGCTGGTGCCGACCACCGCCGGCTTCGCCCTGCTCATCGATGCTGGCGCGAACACCGAGGTCAAGGCTCTCCACTTGATGCAGTTTGGCGTGATGGGCAGCGTGTACTGGCATCGCGTGCACAATGGCGTCAACCCGCGCGTCGCCATTCTGTCCAATGGCGAGGAGGAGTCCAAGGGCACCGACCTGACCCGGGCGGCCGCTAACGCGCTCAAGCAGATGGCGCCCCGCATCAATTACATCGGCTACGTCGAGGGCCGCGACATCAACAAGGCCAAGGCCGACGTCGTCGTGACCGACGGCTTCACCGGCAACGTCGCCCTCAAGACGATGGAAGGGTTCGCGTCGTTCATGCTCGGCAATCTGCGCGAGATCTTTTCGAGCGGAATCATGCGCCGGCTCGCTTACCTGCTGGTCCGCAAGAAGCTCAATGCGGTGCGCGAGCGGCTCGACCCCGCGGAATATGGCGGCGCGCCGCTGCTCGGCGTCAACGGTGTCGCGATTATCGCGCACGGTTCGTCCAACGCCCGCGCCATTCGCAACGCTATTCGCGCCGCCGCCAACGAGTCGCTGGTGCGGCAGGTGAACTCAGACATTATCGAGATCCTCGCCGTGCACAGCCCCGCGACGATGATCGTGAAGCCGTCCAGCAAAGGCATTCGCGGGCTTTTCGTCCGGATGCGCGAGCGGCTTCATATTCATCGCGAGGCTCATCCCGAGCGCAAGCCCGAACGCTTCAGCAAGGGCGAGAAATCCGATCGTCCCGAACGACCAGACCGTGGTGAAGCTTTTGACGCGGCACACCCAGGCGGCTTTGCTGCGGCTCCGGCCTCGCATCCGCACGACGACAGTCCTGCCGACGCGACCGCTCCTAAACCGGGTACCGGTGGATTTCCTTCGACCCTTGCGCCCAACGGCACCGCTGGCCCGACCGACGCGCACGGTGGCGGTGTCGATACGCTCGGACCCGATGCGGCCGATCGCGGTGGTGAACCGTCCTCACACGAAGGCCATCCGCCCAAGAGTGGAAATTCCTGAAAGAATGGCACGATGATGAAGGTAGCTTTTCTGTTTCCGGGCCAAGGGTCGCAAAAGGTCGGTATGGGTGCCGATCTGGCGCGCGAATTTCCCGCTGCGCGCCGCGTCTTCGAGGAAGCCGACGAGGCTCTCGGCATGGCGCTTTCGCGCCTCTGCTTCGAGGGTCCGGAGGAGGACCTGCGCCTGACTGCGAATACGCAGCCGGCGACGCTCGCGACTTCGATCGCGGCACTGCGCGCCTTCACCTCCGAGTGCTCGATTACGCCGGCACTCGCCGCCGGCCACAGCCTCGGCGAATACAGCGCATTGGTCGCCGCGGGCGCGATTACGCTCGGCGACGCCTTGCGCGCGGTGCGCGAGCGCGGCCGCCTGATGCAGGAGGCTTGTCCGCCGGGGCAGGGTGCGATGGCCGCCCTCATCGGACTCGATCTCGCGGCAGTGCAGGAGTTCTGCGCGGTGGCCTCGACTGGTGGCGAAATCGCGGTGCCGGCCAATCTGAACGCTCCCGGCCAAATCGTGATTTCGGGTAGCGCCGGAGCGGTGCGCCGCGCGCTCGAAGCGGCCAAGACGCGCGGTGCGGGCGCGTCGGTCGAGCTGAAGGTCAGCGCCCCGTTCCATTGCCCGCTGATGCAGCCGGCGCGCGATGGCATGGCGCCGGTGCTCGACCGACTGACGATTAGCCCATTGCAGTTTGGCGTTATCGCCAATGTCACCGCCGCGGTCAATCACGACCCGGCGCGAGTCAAGCCGCTGCTGATCGAACAGATTACCGGATCGGTTCGCTGGGAAGAGTCAATGGCAGCGCTGGCGGCAGCGGGTATCGCGGAGACTATCGAATTCGGCGCGGGCCGCGTGCTGGCGGGTCTGATGCGGCGCATCAATCGCAACATCAAGGTGCGCGCCGCCGAAGATGCGGCGTCGGTGCGGGCGGCGATTAAGGCGCTGACTGCCAATTCCGCCGACGCCAGCGCATAGAAATAGCCGCAAGTGATCGAAAAAGTGTTAAATTCGCAAAGTATCGGCGCGCCGATGGGATCCGCAACTTGCCAGCGCACCTTCAAGTCCATAAGCTGCCCGCTTAACCGCTCCATCAGCGAGGATGATTTCCTTATATGAGAGCGCGTCCACAAAATTGGCTCCGACCCACACTTTTCTTCTCGCTTCCGGCGGGCGGCAGCTACGAATCCCGGCTATGGCAGCAAATGCCGGGCTGACAGGAGGAACGTAAGTACGATGGCGAGTGATGTCGAAGCAAAGGTTCGGGAGATTATTAGCGAGCAGCTTGGAGTGGCGGCCGACGAGGTCACGCCGGAGGCTTCCTTTATCGAAGACCTGGGCGCAGATTCGCTCGATATCGTCGAACTGGTGATGGCGCTCGAGGAAGAGTACGGGATGGAGATTTCGGACGAGGACGCCGAGAAGATCCGCACGGTCAAGGATGTCGTCACCTATATTGAGGCGCATAAGAGCTGAGCGTCGTCGCCAACCTCTTACGGTCCGCAATGATTGGTGGCCGCGGGATTCCTGCGGCCATTGCGTTTTGATGTGGCCCATCTCACAGACTGCGGGCCGGCAGAGCTTTGGCAGGCGCGAACGTGCGCCTCTCCCCGGCTCGCCCACACCTATCTTGCGATGCGCAGATTCGCGCAAATGCGATAGCATCTAGACGATGCGCTGTCCCTTCTGCCGCCATAAAGGCAACCGTGTCGTCGATTCCCGTATGTCGGGCGATGGATCGACTATCCGGCGCCGGCGGATGTGCTCCTCATGCAAGCGGCGGTTCACCACCTACGAGAGGGTCGAGGAGGCGGCGCCGATGGTGGTCAAGAAGGACAGCCGTCGCGAGCCCTATGACCGCCATAAGGTGATCGCCGGGATCAAGCGAGCCTGCGAGAAGCGTCCGGTTTCGATGGAGACGATCGAGGAGATCGCGGATCGAATCGAGGCAGCGGCTGCGGAACTGGGCGGTAAGGAAGTGCCCAGTCAGTTTATCGGCAGCACCGTGATGAACGAGCTTCATGGGATCGACCAGGTCGCATACGTTCGCTTCGCTTCGGTTTATCGCTCTTTCAAGGATATCGATGAGTTCATGCACGAACTCGAGGATCTCATTCGCCTGCGCAAGGACGGCGCGCTCGCGCCGTCATCACATCCGCCGGAGAAAAAGAGCGATTCGCTCTCCTGATCACGGTTCGTCCCGCAGGTCTCGCTGAGCAGCCGACCAGTGCCATCGCGATTACCGTCGAATTCGTTGACTGCTGATATTGCTGTGACAGCGCGGATCTCAGTGGCAAGCATGCGCGACGAGCGTTTCATGCGTGAGGCGCTCGAACTGGCGCGCGCGCAGTTGGGACTCACGACCCCGAACCCGGCGGTCGGGTGCGTGATCGTTCGCGGCCGTCAGATCGTTGGTCGTGGCGCGACTGGAGTCGGCGGCCGGCCGCATGGCGAGACCGTGGCATTGGCTGCGGCCGGCGTCCGTGCACGCGGCGCGACCGCCTACGTTTCGCTCGAACCATGCGCGCATACAGGCCAGACTCCGCCATGTGCGAAAGCCTTGGTGGGAGCCGGGATTGTACGCGTGGTAATCGGATGCCGAGATCCATTTCCGCAAGTAAATGGACGAGGTAGCGCAATACTTCGCGCTGCAGGTATCGAAGTCAGCGAGGGCGTGCTCGAAGATCAATGCCGCCGCCTCAACGAGGGCTTCTTCATGCGCGTTACGCGCGGCCGCCCGTTCGTCACGCTCAAACTCGCAATATCGCTCGACGGGCGGATTGCGGCGATAGGTGGCGACTCGCGCTGGATCAGTTCACCGGAGTCGCGCGACTTGGTCCATCGGTGGCGGCGCGAGGCTGACGCCGTGATGGTGGGAGCGGCGACGGTGATTGCGGACAATCCGCGACTCACTTGCCGCACCGAAGGCGGGCGCGATCCGGCGCGGGTCATTATCGACGGGCGGCTGCGGTCGCCGGCCGATGCGAAAGTGTTTCGTCAGCGCTCTTTGGCGCCGACGATGATCGTCACCACACCGGCAAATCGCGAGCGCGCTGAGCGGCTCTATAAAGGCCTGGGGAAGAACGGTACCGCGGTCGAGGTCGTGACGGCTAAATCCGTTGGGAGCAAGATAGATCTGGTCGAGGTGATGAGGGAATTCGGCCGTCGCGGATGGTCGAAGGTATTGCTCGAAGGCGGCGCTAGCCTGGCGGGCGCCGCGCTGGCCGCCGGCGTGGTCGATCATGTGGCATTCTTCGTTGCCCCGCGAATTCTCGGAGGCGGAATGCCCGCGGTCGAAGGACTGATCTTGCGAGACGTGCGCAGTTCAATTCGACTCGATCAGCTGCGCGTCATGCCCATCGGAGCCGACTTGTTGATTGAGGCCGAGGTCCCCGGACAATTGCGCAAATCATCGCCTGGATCGCCGCGCGAGAGCAACGGGCGCAGGCGTGGGCGTGGAAAATAAGTCGGCGCCCGCGCAGTTCACGGTATGCTTGTGCGTGAATAAGATTTTACGCTTCTCGATAGCGGTGCTAGGATTGGCATTCGGAGATTGAAACAAGTGATCGCATCTGCTTTGGAAGACGCCTTCAGCCAAATTCGCGCTGGCCGCATGGCGGTGCTGATATCCCACGACGGTGAGGACGCCGAGGGCGACCTCGTGATGGCGGCGGAGAAGGTTACTCCGCAACACGTCAACTTTATGGTGATTCAGGGGCGTGGCGTGGTCTCGGTCGCGTTGCCCGAAAAGCGCTTGCGCGAACTTGGAATTCCGCTCGTTCCGTCAAGCCTGGGCGGCGATTTGGTCGAGCAGGCGGGTGCGCTGGTCGAGGCGCGCGAGGGCGTCACCACCGGCATCTCGGCCGGCGACCGATCGGTGACCATAGGCGTCCTGGCATCGGACAAGTCCGGGCCGGAAAACCTCGTGATGCCAGGCCACATTCTACCGCTGATGGCGCTGAGCGGCGGCGTGATGATGCGCATGGGCCGTGCCGAGGGGGCAGTTGACCTCGTGCGCAGCGCCGGGATGCGTCCGGCCGCGGCGTTGTGCGCTATCCTGCGCGAAGACGGAGAATCCGCGCACCTGGCTGAATTGCAGGAGTTTGCGAAAGCGCACGAACTGCCGGTGGTCTTCGTCAGCGATCTGGTCTCCTATCGGTTGACGAACGAGATCCTGGTGCAGCGGGTCGGGGAGAGCCGCTTCACGGTGCCCGAGGGCGAGCTGCAGGCGATTGTCTTTCGCAACATCGTTGACGGCCGCGAGCATCTGGCGCTGGTCAAGGGCACGGTCGGGAGCGGTCGTCCCGCGCTGGTACGCCTCCATTCGGAATGTCTCACCGGCGACGTTTTCAGTTCCAATCGCTGCGATTGCGGCGAGCAGTTGGCGGTTTCGATCAGGCAAATAATGGCGGCGGAAGCCGGCGTGATCATCTACCTCCATCAGGAGGGGCGTGGGATCGGACTCGGCAACAAGATCAAGGCTTATGCGCTACAGGATCAGGGCCTTGATACGGTTGAAGCGAACCTCGAACTGGGCTTCAAAGACGACTTGCGCGACTATGGTATCGGCGCGCAGATCTTGCGTGATTTCGGAATTGGCGAAGTGCGCCTGCTGACCAACAATCCGCACAAGATCGAGAGTCTGGAGCGCTACGGCGTGACGGTTACGAGAGTACCGCTGGAAGTGGCTCCCCACATCGGCAATATCGATTATCTGCGGACCAAGAAGGAAAAACTCGGGCATCTGTTCACGCAACTCAAGGTCGTTACCTGACGATCGTGAGCATACGAGCGATGCCGTAGCTGACACGGCCGCCCGTGCTTCTGACGACGTATCCAAACCATGGGAACCAGGCATATTGGCCGCGAGCTGGCCCTCAAAGCCCTCTATCAAATCGATCTTCGCGGCGGAGCCACCGCCGAGGATCTCGCGCTCTTCTTCGACGCGTTTCCTGCCGAGGACGTCGCGCGCAAATTCGCAGTGAATCTGGTTGCGGGAGTGCGTGCCGAGCAAGTCGCTCTCGATCGGCATATCGCGGATGTGCTGGAGCATTGGTCAATTGGCCGGCTCTCACGCGTGGATCACAATATATTGCGTCTGGCAATTTTCGAACTGATGCGGTTGGAAGACATCCCGGCGCGCGTCACGATCGACGAAGCAATCGAATTGGCCAAGGCCTATGGCGATCAGGAATCGGGGCGTTTCGTTAATGGCGTGCTCGACCAGGTCGCTACGCGGCTCAAATTGAAGGACAAAGGTGAGGAAAGCAATCCGGCCAAGCCCCATCAGTCGTGATCGAATCCGCGTAATGTTCAGCATGCGCGGGCAGCTCATGCATCGTTCACGTCGACCGCTTACTCTTTTGCGCATCATCGTCGCCGCGATTGCGGTCTTGGCTTCGGGCTGCGGTTATCACTTCGCCGCCGAAGGCAGTGGACTGCCACCCCAGGCGAAAACGATCTATGTCGAGAAATTCGGCAACCGTACGCGCCAGACTGGCATCAACGACGAGTTCATGCGCTACGTGGAAGACGAGATTGCGGATCGCAAACGGCTCCAGTTGGTGGATAGTCCAACCGACGCCGACCTCGTGCTTAGCGGCGATATTGTTTATTCCGATACCATCCCGATCGCGTTCAACTCGGCGGCGGAGCCTACCATCTATACGCAGACTATCAACGCCGACGCGGTCCTCACCGACGCGCATGACCATAAGGTTATCTGGGCCTCGCGCGGCCTCAGCAGCGCTCAGCAGTCGCCGGTCGTGGGGCAGGCGGTCGTCACCACTTCGCCGTACTTCCTCCAGCAGAACCTGCGCTCGCGCGATATCTCCAGCATGCAGGACCTTCAGGTTGCAGAGACCCAATCGGCTTCCTCAAAGGATGAGGCAATGCAGACCTTGGCAAAGAATCTGTACTCCTCCATGAGCGAAGGGTTTTAGCCGTCGCCGTTCCTTGCGCACTTGAGTTGTGACTGGCATGGGAGCGTGCGATGGCGGCTGACAACGCGCTCAACTTCCTGCGCGACGGCGCGCGAACTCTGTCCCCAGCCTATCTGATCGCGGGACCGCAACCATTTTTGCGCGAATACACGCTCGAAGCTCTCCGCCTTCGGTTCGCCGCCGATGGCTTCCAGTACCGGTCGTTCCAGGTCGGCGGCGCGGATGGCTACGGCGCAACTATCGCCGAGATCGAGGGGGCGGATCTCTTCGCACCAAAGCGGCTGGTCGTTTGCCGTGTACTGAAAACCCATCGCCAGAGTGCGTCCGCTGACGACAACGATAACGGCGACGGCCTCGAAAGCCGCAGCGGTGGCGGCGCCGAGGAGTCGGCCCTTGGCGCCGCGCTCGAACGATTGCCGGTGCCGGTGCGGGTCGTGATGGTTTACGAGCGCGACAACGCGCCAATTAAGTTCCGCCGCATCGTCGAAAAGATCGGCACAGTGATTAATTGTATGAGGCCGTTCGACAATCAACTGGGACAGTACGCCGAGCTCTTCGCCCGGAACCTTGGGCTAACGCTTTCTCTCGAGGCGATCGATCTTCTGGTCGGTCGGCATGGCAGCGACCTCGCCGCCATCTCCAACGCGATCGCCAAGGCCGCTCTCACGCTCACGGGAGGCGTTAAGGTGGAAAGGGCGGACTTCGGCGCGGGCGGCGCACGTACCCGCATTCCAGACCTGTTTGAGTTGGCGGAAAGCGTCGCGCGCGGCCGTCCGGGAGAGGCGTTGGCGTTGTTCGATCGTGCGATCGAGACCGGTCGCGATCCGATCGAACTGCTGGCTGTGGAAATTATACCGCTTTTGCGCCGGATGCTGGTGGCGGCGTCGCTATTGGAAAAGCGCAAGAGTCCGACGGACGTTGCAAGGGCGCTCGGGATGCCGCCGACGAGTCAGTTGATCGTTCGTGCGATCGACGGCGGCAAGCGATTCGGGGCGCAACGCCTGATGCGGGCGCATCGGCGCGCTTGCGAACTCGACGCGAAATTCAAAAACGGGATGATTCGCGAGCGCGAGCAGGCGATCTCGGGCCTACTGCTTGATCTGATGGCGCCGCCGGAATCTGCGCGTGTGACCGGTGTGGTTCGAGCAGGTGATCCCCGCTGAGCCGACCCGCCGCCTGAGCGCGAGCCGGACGTCCACCGAAAACATTTCGAGGGCGGCTAGCTCTGCGATGCGGCGGGCGCTGATGTGGCCGCTTCGTGCGCGCGATGATATCGGCGCGAGAGCCGCGCGACTTTGCGCGCGACGGTGTTTTTGCGCAACGTGCCTTTGCTGGCGGCCTTGTAGAAGACCTTCATAGCCTTTTGCAGGGCGGTGGCTGCCGCTTCCTTGTCGCTGCCTTCGATCGCTTCAAGCGCGCTCTTGGCTGCTGTGCGGACACGGGTCTTGATAGCCTTGTTGCGCTGTTGGCGCTTCAGGCTTTGACGATGGCGCTTCTCGGCCGACGGATGAACTGGAATATGCGGCATAACCAGTCATAGATAACAGTCGGAGCGCTTACGATCAATATCTAACCTTTGCTCGGTGCTGACTTAATTTCCTTAGTGTCTTAGTTTGAAATGTCGAGTGGCTTATTTTGCCAAGCGCGGATCGTCGCTGGCTATACAAGCGGAATTGACATAACGCGGATAGTCCGACGAATCTGGAAGCGCGAGTAACTGCGCTTGCACTGCTTGGCATTTAGCAGCGGTATCGAAAGACCCAAAGAGATTCCATCGCGCTAATGGCACGGACTCATCGACAACTACCGTCCACCGTTTCAGCCCAACCGTCGCTTTGTCTTTGGTCTCTTGCAGCTTCATTTGAGGGAACATCAGGTACCAGCCCACGAGAGCGAGCGCAGCGGCGTGGCGCAGAGCGATTGATCTAGCGTTCATTCGTAGTGCGTTTGGCTTCGTTCCAGAGCGCGTCGATTTCATCCGGACGAAGTTGCTTCAAATCGAGGCCGCGAGTCTCGGCGATACGTTCGACGGCAATGAATCGGCCAGTGAACTTGTCGCAGGCCCGGCGCAGAGTCTCCTCCGCATTGTGATCGATGAAGCGGGGTGCATTCGCGAGCGAGAGCAGCATGTCGCCGAGTTCGCCCGCAGCCGCATCGGTATCGTTCTCCGCGAGCGCGCCTTCAACCTCGTCCATCTCCTCGCGCACCTTGGCGAGCACGTCGTGAATATCGTGCCAGTCCATCCCGGCCTGACGCGCGCGTGAACCGAGCTTTTCGGCGCGGGCGAGCGCCGGCATCGACCTCGCGATACCGTCGAGGGCCGAGGTCGCTCCCGCGTTTTTACGCTCTTCCTGCTTGATGCGATTCCAGTTGTCGAGGACCTCGGCGGAAGTCGTGGCAGCCGTATCGCCGTAAACGTGCGGATGGCGTCGCACGAGCTTGTCTGCGGCCCATTGGAAAATCTCCGCGATGCGAAAGCGCTGCGTCTCCTCGCCAATCACGGCAATCGCCAGTATCTGTGCTAGGAGGTCGCCAAGCTCATCAACGATTGCGCTCCTATCGTCGCGCTCGATCGCGTCGAGCGTTTCGTACGCCTCTTCGACCAGATGCTTGCCGAGGGTCGCGACGGTCTGCTCGCGATCCCATGGGCATCGATCGCGCAATTCGCGCAAGACGGTCAGCAGCCGGGCGAATTCCCGCCCGCCACCGCGTTCGGCGTCATCGCTCATCGAGAACTTTTTCGATCAGAAAGGCAGATAGATCGCGGATGCCGTCGGCCGCCACCTCATGCCCGCAGTCGTACTCCTTGAATATAACCGGCACCTTCAACTCGCGCAGCGACTCGACCGATTTGCGCGCACGCGTCATGTCGATCGCCTGGTCGGCGCGTCCATGCTGTACCATCGTTGCCAGCCGCTGCACCGCTGCGTGATTCGTCACCTGGCTCGCCAGCCGCTCGGGGAACGCAGTCGCGATTCCCACCAGCGCCGCGAAACGCTCCGGCCATCGCAGCGCGAGGTTGTACGCCATCATCCCGCCCTGGCTGAATCCGGCCACGACGATCTTTTTCGGGTCAACCGGATACCGCGCACACGCCTCATCGAGAAACTCCCGCAAGCCGTCAACCGCGGCATCCACCTTCTCCGGGTCGGGCTGCGATCCCATGCGCATCTGGTACCACCCGTAACCGTTGATCGCACCGATCTCGACCTCGAACGAACCCTGCGGGCAAATCACCAGGAAGCGTCCGTCAGCGACGTACGGCGCGAGTCCTTGCAGGTCCATCGCGTTCGAACCCCAGCCGTGCATTGCGAAGATTGTCGGGAACGGACCACTGCCCGACGGTTCCCAGGTGGCGTGAACCAGTTTCATGCGATGAGCCTCCTACCTTTGCGCGCACCTTCCGCGACGCAAGCATTACGCCGGCGATGCGCATTCGTTGCTGCCCGATAATAGACCGCCCGTCGCGCCAGCCGCCAGTTGCGCGATCGCTTTTAGAGCCGAGGCCGTTCATCTCTATTCGCCGGTGCGATATGTTACCTGCGCGTGCGATTGCCGCGTCAGATTATGTATTCGCAAAGACATGCGTTCCAATGACTGGGCGCCGCTGACCGCGGCTGGCTTGACGATCGCGCTCGTGGCCGCCACGCCTCGAGTCGCCCTGTGCGCTGAGTTCGAATCCGCCTCGGTTGCGAGTGGCAAGCTGCCCGGTATTTTCGCCGGGGCGATGCTCGCCGGGACCCTCGTCTACGCGCTATGGCTCCTTGCCCGCCCGCTCCTCCGCGAGGGTGCCGATCTCAAGCGCGTCCTCCTGCTGCTCACCGGCCTATTGATCATTAAGGCCTTCCTGTTGAAGTATTTCTCCGGCTTCAGCGTCGATCTCGGGACCTACGAGGCGTGGGCGCTCAAGATCGCCGCTCAGGGTCCCGCGCGCACCTACCAGGAAGGCTACTTCCTCGATTATCCACCCGGCTATCTCTACGCCCTCTGGGCCGCGGGCGCCTTCGTCGATGCGATCAACGCCGGCTTCGGCGTTGCTCTGAAGGTCATCATCGAGATGCCCCCGCTGATCGCTGATTTCGCCCTCTCGCTCGCCCTCTATCTTTTCGTGCGGCGCATCAACGGTCCGCGCTCGGCCTGGATCGCCCTGGCGCTGGTCGCGCTTAATCCGGCGTTTCTCTTCGATTCCGTCGTCTGGGGACAAACCGATTCGCCTCTCGCGCTCGCGCTCTTCCTCAGCGTCGCGATGATTCTCGACGGCGAGTACGAAGTGGCTTGGGCGCTCGCCGGACTCGCCATCCTGATCAAGCCGCAGGCCTTCTCGTTGATTCCGGTAATCGCCGTCTGGACGCTGTTGCGGCTCGATCCCCGAAATTGGTGGCGCGCCGTAATGGCCTTCGTCGCGATTATCGTGATCGGTGCCGCACCATTCCAAATCGGCCATCCCTGGGATTGGCTCCCCAATCTCTATTTCAGTGGCGCCGCCTACTACGACGAAACCTCCGTCAACGCCTTCAACCTGATGGCCCTCATCGGCGGCCTCCGCGTCCGCGATTCAGCAACGATCTTCGGCGTGTCGTATTTCGCCATCGGGATGTCCATGCTCGCGCCGCTCTACGCCTTTGTCGCTTGGATCCTTTGGCGGCGCCCCGATCGCCGCAACCTTCTCTTTGCTGCCTTCCTCGGGATTTTCGGATTCTTCATGCTCGCTCCGCGCATGCACGAGCGCTATTTCTATGCGGCGGTCGTCTTCGCGCTGCCGCTCGTTCTCGATGATACGGTGATGCTCGCGGTCTTCGCGATCCTCACGGCGACCTGCTTTTTCAATCTCGCTTACGTCCTGCGCACTTTGCAGACGACGGTCTTTCTCGATTCGCGCGATACCATCGCAATGGCCGTATCGCTCCTGAATCTGCTGGTGTTCGCCGGCGTAGTCGCCTACGGCTGGGCGACCGCGGGCGTAGCGTCGAAGGAGACGGCCGAAGTGGAACAAGCCGCTACGAAGTTGCGCGATGCGGCATCGCCTGTGGCAACGCCGAGCACGCCGCTGCAAGACGCGATCGGCGCCGCCGACGCGCGCAAGGCCCGCGCCAGGGATCTCGCCGCGAGTCGCAGGCCGGGCGCTGCTCTATCCCGATGGTTCCAGCTCCGGCCGCCACCGCCGGACACCTTCGTCCGCTTTCCCTGGCTCGGCCTTGACACCCTCCTGCTCATCCTCCTGATGGCGACTGCGGCGCTCCTTCGCTTCTGGAATCTCAATCATCCCGCGGAACTGGTCTTCGACGAAGTGCATTTCGTCGGCCAGGCGCGCCACTACCTCCACGGCGAGACCTTCCTCGATCCCCATCCGCCCCTGGCCAAGCTCATCATCGCCCTCGGCATCAAGCTCTTCGGCGATGTACCCTGGGCCTGGCGCGTCGGCGTCGCGATCATGGGTACGATTCTCTCAGGCGTCAGCTATCTGCTCGGGCGTCGTATGTTCCGCTCGCGCCTCGCCGCCGCCTTCGCCGCGATCTTCGTACTCTCGGACGGGTTCTTCCTCGTCGATTCGCGGATCGCCGTCATCGATATCGTGTACCTGACCTTCGCCGCTATCTCCTACCTCCTGATGTTTCGCTTCATCCAGACGCCTGACTGGCGCGCCCGCCGTGGTATCTTGCTCTTCCTCGGCCTCTCGCTCGGACTTTGCCTCGGCTCGAAACTATACGTCCCCGGCATCACGTTTCTGCTGGCGACCGGATTCGTCGCCTTCACGCTCGCACGTCCCGCGGCCGCAGGCGTCGATGCGACTACGGCAGGTGAACGCGGCCAGCGTGTGGCCGGCGCCGTTCTGATGATCGGGGGGATCTCCGCAGTCTTTTACCTCGCGTGCTTTCTGCCCCACTACTATCTGGGCTGGTGGGGCGGCATTGCGGACCTCTTCCACTACTACAAAGACGTTATGTGGTACGAAAAAAGCGTCTCTACCGCGACTCATCCTTACGCTTCGCCATGGTGGAGTTGGCCCCTGATGTTGCGGCCGGTTGCCTACTGGCAGGATTTCAAGGATCTCGGCCCCGTCGCCACAATATGGGGCGCCGGCAATCCGATCCTCTGGTGGGGCGTTATTCCCGCGATGTCCATCACCGCCGTGCGTGCGATCGAACGTCCCGGCCTGACCCGCACTTTTCTCGTGATTGCCTACCTCGCCAATTACGTAATCTGGATTCCGATCGGCCGCATCCTGTTTCTCTACCACTACATGCCCTCGGTCTTCATTGGTTACCTGGCGCTCGCCGGGATCTTGGATGATTTCTGGCAAGGCGACTGCGAAATCTGGGAAACGATCGCGATGCTGTTCGTACTGCTCCCCGCGTTTGTGCTCGGCCTCGGCCATATCGCGGTCGCACTCAAACCCGGCTTCATCTCGGAAAACCATCGGCCGCTTGCCGGCTTGCCATTTCTTCTGCTGCTGACCCTCGGGTGGATTCCGCTGCGCCGCAATCCGAGGCTGAGCGGCCGGTACGTCTGTGTCGCCTTTCTCGCCTGCGCGCTGGCCGTTTTCATCTACTACCTGCCGATCTGGATTGGACTGCCGATCGCACGCGAAGGCTACTACGCCCGCATGTGGTTCGAAGGGCCCGGGTTGCGGAATTGGATTTGATCGCGAACCGGACCATACGCACGACCCCTGCGATGCGCACCATGCGGTCGCCCGCCGGGCGCGCATCCCTGACGCTGATCGCGCTCGCGATGAGCCTGATGATGGCTTCGGGCAGCGCACTCGCCGCAGCGAAAAACCTCCTCGACAACGGCGACTTCGCGCGTGCCGACGGTAGTCAATGCGATGGTTGGAGAACCGACGCCTGGGTGCTGACGCCCACCGCCACCGAGTTCACTTGGATTCGACCCACCGCCAGGGAGCCCGGCCAACTCGTCGTCGATACCTTCCACGATAATGACGCGCGTTGGCAGCAGACCGTATCGCTCGGTCCCGGATGGTACTACTTCAGCGTCGAGGCGCGCACCGAAAAGGTTTTGCCGTTCTTTATCGGCGCGACCATCAGCGTACTCGAGGACAGCGTCATGTCGGCCGACTTAAAGCGTACCACTAATTGGACCAAGCTCGGCTTCTATCTGCGCGTGGGACCGCAAGGCGGCGATGTTGACGTCGCGCTCAGGCTCGGCGGCTTCATGAACCTCAATCGCGGCAAGGCCTTCTTCCGCCACGCCAGTGTCGTTCGCGTCACTGGCCCGCCGCCCGGCGCGCAGCATGTCTTCGACCTCGAGCAGATTCGCAAGGACGAGGTCACTGGCCCTATTGGCCGTACCTGGAGTCTGGTCGCGACCTTCATCCTACTCATCGTCCTCTCCGCCGTCGGCTGGTTGCTCTTCAGCGAAAACCGCGTATGACGCCGGCCACTGATATCATCCGGTAGGTAGCTTGTAATGCGGCCGATGCTCTTGATGTGATTGCAGCTCAATCTGCTTGAGCAGCCGCGCCTCCTGCACACCTGTCGATACGCAATTCTCCGAGCTCATCGGTCGCAGCGGTATCTGCAGCGGCGACGTGAAAACCGCCTGAAGGCCTACGTAAGTGGCCTCGTCGCCGTGCGGTTTGACCTCGAAATTATATACCGCCGATGATCCCGGATCGGGCTCCGCGCGATACTTGATCGCGATTCCGCGCACGTTCCCGCAATCCGCGTCCTTTAGACTGAACCCTCCCACTGCCTGGGTCTCGATGATGCCGTTGTTGGGGTCCTCCGCGATCACTCGAAAGCCGTTTTGCGCGAGTACCTTGTGCACCGCCTCCCACGCCAGGTCGAACGGGATGTTGAGCGTGATCTGGGCGCTGTCCTCCGGCAGCGGCTTTGCCTGCGGCGGATAGAAGCATCCGGGGGCCGCCAGCGCAATGATGAGGAAATAGTTCCAGGACTTCATCGCCGACAATCAATTATCATAACTGCACTTCGCGACTCGATCAGATCCCGATAAGCGAGCCATCTCTCTCATCGACGCCCTGTCGGTGAGCTTGACGCGATTGACCGCCAAGTATGCGCCACGGGCTTTTCGCCGGACTCATTCGATCAGCAAACCGATTCGACCACAATGGCGGCGTTACTCGACCGCTACTGCATAACGCTTGGACTTCGGTTTGGTTATCTGTCGCAACAGCCAGCGCCTTTACTTCGCCGATTCACCGGTTCAGCATTTGACCAGCGGGAGGTCTATCGTTCATTGGCGGCTGACGAATTGGCGGGAATCAAGATGAGGCGTATTTGTGTGTTTTGCGGATCGAGTCCCGGCGCACGGCCCGAATACCGGACCGCGGCGAGCAATCTGGGCAAGCTACTCGCGGCCCGCGGTATTGGCCTCATTTACGGCGGCGCCAACGTCGGCCTGATGGGCGAACTGGCGCATTCCGTTCAGTCTGCCGGCGGCGAGGTCGTCGGTGTCATTCCGCAATCGATGGTCAAAAAGGAACTCGCCGGGCTGGCGGATTTGCGTGTGACGCAATCGATGCACGAACGAAAGGCCGTCATGGCGGACCTCGCCGACGGCTTCATCGCGATGGCCGGCGGACTCGGCACCCTCGAGGAGTTTTTTGAAGTCCTCACGTGGACTCAACTCGGCATTCACGAAAAGCCATCCGGCCTTCTCAACACCGAAGGCTATTTCGATACGCTGCTCACCTTTCTCGACCACGCCGTCGCCGAGCGGTTCGTTAAAGAGGCATACCGCTCGATGCTGATCGTCGATCAAGATCCCGCGCGCCTCCTCGATCGCTTCGAATCCTATGTAGCGCCCAAGGTCGAAAAATGGCTCGACCGCTCGAAGCGCTAGTCTGCGGCTCGAGCGACAATCGCTAGCCCGGGGATGTCAGCGAGTCACCAACGGTTTGGCCGGCACGCTGACCGCAGCGACAAGAACGTGCCGCCAGAGAATTGGCGAGTTGCGTTATCGATCACTTCATTCAGGATTACCGATCAAACAAGATGCGCTGAACATCGCGATCATCATTCAAAAGAGGAGAACCGGAAAATGAAGCTAGCCGAGATCGCATCGAAGCTCGGACTCGACTTGCGCGGCGACGGCGCAATCGAAATCGCGATGCCGGCGCCGATTGAGGCCGCTGGACCGGGCATGATCACCTTCGCGGTCGGCGCGAAGTATGCCGCCGCTCTCCGCGCGAGCAAGGCCGCCTGCGCAATCGTTCCGGCTGATCTGGCGGACGATGCGCCCGCCGCGACCCTGATCAGCACCAATCCGGCGTTTGACTTTGCGCGCGTGCTCGGCCTGTTCTTCCCGGCCTATCGTCCCGCGCCCGCTATCGACGCAACCGCGGTGATCGCTCCGGATGCGCGCGTCGGCGAAGGCGCCTCAGTTGGTGCATACTGCGTCATTGGCGCCGGCGTGCGGATCGGACGCAATGCCGTCATCCATCCGCATGTAACCATCTACCCGGGGGTTAACATCGGCGACGACTTCACCTGTCACAGCCAGGTCTCCATTCGCGAGGGCGTCACGATCGGTAACCGCGTGACGCTGCTCAACGGCGCCGTCATCGGCGCCGACGGTTTCGGCTTCGTCGAGCATCTCGGCGACCTGATGAAGGTGCCGCAGGTCGGCAGCGTGCTGATCGAGGACGACGTTGAGATTGGTGCGAACACCACCGTCGATCGCGCGACCATGGGCAACACGGTCATCCATAAAGGCGTGAAGCTCGATAATCTGATTCAGATTGGACACAATTGCGAACTCGGCGAGTTCTCACGGATGGCGGCGCAGTCCGGCCTGGCCGGGTCGGTGCGGATCGGCCGATGGTGCCAGTTCGGCGGCCAATCGGGATCGGCCGACCACGTGAAGGTGGGCGATCGCGCACGCGTGATCGCCCAAGCCGGCGTGCATAACGACCTTGACGACGACGCCCTCGTGGGGGGCGCGCCGGCGATCGATCTGAGGGTCTTCCGCCGGATGGTCGCGGTCGAGCCGCGCCTGCCGGAACTCGCACGCCGCTTGCGCGCGATCGAGCAACGCCTCGGTCCTGGTAAAGGCGGCTGATGAGTCGCGGCCGGCGCAGTGGCGGATTGTTTGGAGTTGGGGTTTAGCGCGGGGGTTGGTTAATGCGAGTTGGGTTTAGCGGAAGGGCGGCTTGCACAGACGCCGCCGCTTGCCCTTGAAGACGCAGGTTATTTGGGGGTCGGGTTTCGCGCGAGGGCCGGTTTATTTGGGGTCGGGTTTAGCAGGGTTTGGAAGTGCGGAAGTAGGAGGAGCGGAAGTTGGAGGAGCGGGGGCAGGAGGAGGGGGGTTGGGAACGGCGGCGGCGGAGAGGGCGGCGGCGGAGCGGCGCATCTGGAGGAAGGGTTCGAACATGTCGAGGGGGACGGGAAAGACGGTGGTGGAATTGTGGTCGGTGGCGATTTCGGCGAGGGTCTGGAGGTAGCGCAACTGTAGGGTGATGGGGCTTTTGCCCATGATTTCGGCGGCCTCGGCGAGGCGCTGGGCGGCCTGGAACTCGCCTTCGGCGGCGATAACTTTGGCGCGGCGCTCGCGTTCGGCTTCGGCCTGGGCGGCGATGGCGCGCTGCATATCCTGGGGCAGGTCGATGTTCTTGAGTTCGACCAGGACGACCTTGATGCCCCAGGGCTCGGTCTGGGCATCGATGACCTCCTGGATTTTGGCGTTGAGCTTGTCGCGCTGGCTGAGGAGATCGTCGAGTTCGGTCTGACCGCCGACGGAACGCAGGGTGGTCTGGGCGAGTTGCATCGTACCGTAGAGGTAGTCGCGGACCTCGGTGACAGCGCGCGACGGATCGATGACGCGGAAGTAGAGCACGGCGCTGACCTTGACGGTGACGTTGTCGCGGGTGATGACGTCCTGGGCGGGGATGTCGAGGGTGACGGTGCGCAAATCGATGCGCATGGCGCGCTCGAGGACGGGGATGACGAAGATGACGCCGGGGCCGCGAAAGGGACTGAGGCGGCCGAGGCGGAAGACGACGGCGCGCTCGTACTCGTTGAGGATTTTGAGGCCGCTGAGCAGCACGATGACTGCGATTACGATAACGATGCCGATTCCACTGACCATTGAGATTCCTCCATTCATAAGGCGATCGCCGATTGCGGATCAGGATTAACGGACCATCGGAGCGACCGGCGGCGGGACCTTGCCGAGGCGATCGCCTGGTACGGGCTGGACGGTGACCTGGAGTCCATTAACGGCGGTAATGCGCGCATGGGCGCCGGCGGCGATGGACTGGTCGCTGACGGCGCGCCAGATTTCGCCGTTGACGAAGATCTGGCCGGGGGCATCGGGGGCGATGGGGCTGCGGACTTCGCCGACCTTGCCGATCATGCCCTCGCCGCCGGTCAGGACGCGGCTGCGGCGGGCGCGAATGACGATATAGCCAATGCCGAGGACGATGGCGCTGAAGCCGATCGTGGCCCCGGCGATGACGCCGCGATTGATGCCGAGGTTGGTCTCGGAGGTATCGATGAGAAAGAGCGATCCGATAACGAAGGCGATGACGCCGCCGATACCGAGGACGCCGTAGCTGGTGACGAAGAGTTCGGCGAGCAGCATGCCCATCCCGATGACGATCAGGAGGAGGCCGGCGAGGTTGATGGGGAGGAGTTGAAAGGACGCGAGGGCGAGCAGGAGGCAGATGGCGCCGGCGACGCCGGGCAGGTAGGCGCCCGGGTGGGAGAACTCGAAGTAGAGGCCGATGACGCCGGCGATCATGAGGAGGTACATGATGTTGGGATCGGCGAGGCGATCGAGGACGCTTTGGCCGAGCGTCATGCGTGCGGAGCGGATGGCGGCGCCGGACAGTTGGAGCTTGAAGGAGCGGGCGCCGGCGACGGTGACGATGCGGCCGTTGGCTTTAGCGATGAGGTCGCCGAGGTCGTTGGCGACGAGGTCGATGACGTGGAGCTTGAGGGCGTCGTTTTCGCCGATGGAACTGCTTTTGCGGACGGCGTCCTCGATCCAGGCTTCGTTGCGGCCGCGCTGATGGGCGATGGATTTGGCGAAAGCGGCGGTGAAGTTTTCCATTTTCTCGCCGACCTTGCCGGTCTCCTCGCCGCCATTGGCGTCGATCGGATGGGCGGCGCCGATGGTGGTACCGGGGGCCATCGCGGCGATGTTGGCGGCGGCGACGATGAAGGTGCCGGCGGAAGCGGCGGAAGCGCCGGCAGGGGCGACATAGACGATGATCGGGAGGGGTGCGTTGAGCATCGACTTGACGATGGTGCGCGCGGAGGTGAGCAATCCGCCGGGAGTATCGAGGCGAATGATGAGTGCGTTGGCACCGCCCGCCTGAGCTTTGGCGATGGAGTCATCGATGAAGTCGGCGGTGGCGGGATTGATCGAGCCGTCGATGTCGATGAGGTAGATCCAAGGCTGGTGCGGGGTGACGGTGGGCGCGGTGGCGGCGGCGCGGCCGCAGGCGACGAGCAGGAGGATCGCGGCGCAGAGGGCGAGAGCGGGCGTCCGCGGGGTCCGCAAGGGGAGAGTATTGGCGGGGCGGTTCACTTCGATCGTAGCGACTGCGGGAGCCGCGATCACGCGCGCGGGGCGCGCTGCGGCAGGGGGCGGCCGAGCTCCTTCATCACGGCCTGGATATCGGACCAGACGAGGCGTTTGTCGCCAGGGTTGCGGAGCAGGTAGGCGGGATGGAACGTGGGCATCAGCTTGATGCCGCGCACCTGATGCCAGTTGCCGCGCAACTTGCTGATGGGGGTTTTGATCTTGAGGACGGCTTGGACGGCGAAGGTGCCGAGGCCGACGATGACGCGCGGACGGACGAGGTCGATTTGACGAAAGAGGAAGGGTTCGCAAGCGGCGACCTCGTCGGCTTCCGGGTTACGGTTTTCGGGCGGGCGACACTTGATGACGTTGCAGATGAAGACGTTGGCGCGGGAGAGGCCCATACCACGCTCGATGATATCGGTGAGCAACTGGCCGGCGCGGCCGACGAAGGGCTCGCCACGGAGGTCCTCTTCGTGGCCGGGACCCTCGCCGATGAACATCAGATCGGCGTGCGGGTTACCGACGCCGAAGACGAGGTTGGTGCGCAAGGGAGCGAGCTTGCAGCGGGTGCATTCGCCGATGAACGCGCGGAGGGCGGCGAGGTCGGCGGTTTGTTGGAGGCCGGGATATTTGTCGGAGAGATTGGTTGAGGGCGGCGGCGGCGCGACCGCGAGGGCGCTCGCGGCCGGCTGCGGCGCGGCGGGGGCGCGAGTACGCGGGGCCGTCGGGGCGGGCTTGGGCGCGGCGGCGGAAGAGCCGGCGGCAGCGAGGGTGGCCGCGGCGCCGTCGAGGCCCTCGAGACCTTCCTCGCGGATTTGTTCGACGTAATCGCGGAAGGAAGCGAGCAGCGTCGCGCGGTCCGGAGGGGTGGACGGGCACATGGCACAATTGGCGCATATTAGGCGCCATCCCTGCAAGGGGAAAAACGGGGAGAGTTGTCGAGGAAGAGCGGGCGGCAGAGCGGAGTCCGCCGCCCGCTGAGCCGGCGTGGCCGGGCGGGGTTGTGGGGGTGGGCGGGGAGTTGGTTTAGTGGGCGCAGCGGGTCGCGTCGAGGCGTGCGCGGACTAATCGAACGGTGACGGAGCGGGCAGGATTAAGTGCCGGCAGTCACCGGCAACTGCGGGCAATACGGGCCAACGACCGTAATGCCGACAGCTACCATTAGTTATTAATAGCTACCCAAAGATTATTGGATAGGCGCGGTGTAGGTGGTGGTGCTGTGTTCGCGCTGCACGGCGCCGTCGTCGGTGCGGGTGGTCGTGGTGGTCGAGGACGAAGTCGCGACCGGCGGAGCGGGTTCGGTCACGGGGACTTCGGTCTGGACTTCCTTGTGACTGACGAAACATCCGCCGAGCACGGCGCAGACACCGGCGGTGGCGAGAGTAAGACCAAAACGTTTGACGATATTAATCACGGCTAAATTCTCCCGAGCAAACTTGCTCCTGCTAGTGAGGGAGCAATCGTGATGCCAGCTTGAAGAAGGGGACAGGGGCAGTAAGGAGCGTACTTTTCAGGGTGATTCGTGACTAAGGCAGGCTTCCTGGCCGGGGCGAGTTACTGAGTGTGAAATATATTCCGAGCGGAGTTCCGCGGGAGGAATTTTTCACGGTCGAAATTGGATTGCGGGCATTTCCGCGACTCACGAACGGATGAATTCGAGGCGGCGGGGGGCGGCAGGGCGACGGTTAATGAGCGGCGCGCAGCGGAGCGGATTTGGATTTGGCGGCGCGCAGGGAGAGGAGGCGGTCGAGGATGACGTCGGCGACCTCGTCCTTGAGGAGCTTGGGGGTGGTTTCGACGCGGCCGTCGGCACTGAGCATGGTGACGATATTGGTATCGACGCCGAAGCCGGCGTCGGCGCGGGAGACGTCGTTGCCGACGATGAGGTCGAGTTTTTTGCGGCGGAGCTTGTCGAGAGCGTGGACTTCAAGGTCTTCGGTTTCGGCGGCAAAGCCGATGATGAGGCGGCCGGCCTTTTTGGCGGAGAGGCGGGGCAGCTCGTCGGCGATGGGCGCGAGATCGAGCATCAGGCCGCTGGAGTTTTTCTTGACCTTGTGGGGAGCGGGGTTGCGGGGGCGAAAATCGGCGACGGCGGCGGCCATGATCAAGGCGGAGCACCAGGGGAAGTTGCGCGAGGTGGCACTGAGGAGATCGGCGGCGGTGAGGGTATCGATGCGTTCGACGCCGTGGGGCGCAGGCAGCGCGGAAGGGCCGGCGACGAGGCGCACGGCGGCCCCTCGACGCCATGCGGCGCGGGCGATGGCAAAGCCCATTTTGCCGGTCGATCGATTGGAGACGAAGCGGACGGGGTCGATGGGTTCCTGGGTAGGACCGGCCGTAATCAGGATGCGCTCGCCGGCGAGGTCGCGGGGCGACAACATCCGTTCGATTTCGTCGAGGATGACCGCGGGATCGATGAGGCGGCCCTTGCCCTCGTAGCCGCAGGCGAGTGCGCCCGCGCCCGGCTCGATAATGATGGCGCCGCGGGCGCGGAGCTTGGCGAGGTTCTCGGCGACGGTCGGATGATCGTACATGTGGACGTTCATCGCCGGGGCAAAAGCCAGCGGACATTGCGCGGCGAGGAGGACGGTGGTGACGATGTCGTCGGCGATGCCGGCGGCGGCCTTGGCGAGGAGGTTGGCGGTGGCGGGCGCGATGACGATCGCGTCGGCGGAATCGGCGAGGCGGATATGGCCGATCTCGGATTCCTGGGTGAGGCTGAAAGTGTCGGTGGCGACGGGATTGAGGCTGAGCGTCTGGAGCGTCAGGGGGGTGATGAAGTGGGCGGCGTTGCGCGTCATCATCACGCGGACGCGGGCGCCGCGCGTGACCAGCAGACGAATCAGTTCGGCAGCCTTGTAGGCGGCGATGCCACCGGAGACGCCGACGACGATGGTTTTGTCCTTGAGCATGGACATGGTGGGGAGATTGTAACCATGGAGAGGCGGGAAGGAAAATCCCCCGGCGAGGAATTGTAATCCGTTCGAGTGGGCCTCGCGGGCTTAGAGAGCGGAGAGCTCTTCCTCACCCTCTCCGAGGATAAGGAGAGGGGCAAGAAGAGGAGCGGCGAAGGAGGGCGTCGCCGGCGCTAGCGTTCGAGTTCGCCGGTGATGAACTTTTCGACGCGGTCGCGGGCGATGTCGTCGGGAATCTGGCGCGGCGGATGCTTCATCGTATAGGCGGAGATGGAGTAGAGGGGGCCGCCGATTTTACGGTCGCGGGCGAGCTTGAGGCAGCGGATGGCGTCGATGACGACACCGCCGGAGTTGGGCGAATCCTGCACGGACATGCGCAGCTCGAGTTCGATGGGGATGCCGGCGAAGCCTTCGCCCTCGATGCGGAGGAAGCAGACTTTGTTGTCGTTCTGCCAGGGGATGTAATCGGAGGGGCCGATGTGAACGTCAACATCGGGCATCCGCTCGGGGAGGTTGGACTGGACGGCCTCGGTCTTGGAGGTGCGCTTGGAGCCGAGGCGGGCGCGATCGAGCATATTGAGGAAGTCGGTATTGCCGCCGGTATTGAGCTGGTAGGTATGCTTGAGCTTGATGCCGCGGTCGGCGAACAGCTTCATGATGGTGCGATGGAGGATGGTGGAGCCGAGCTGGGACTTGACGTTGTCGCCGACGACGGGGATTTTGCGCTCGGTGAATTCGGCCGCCCATTTTTCGTTCGAGACGATGAACACGGGCATGCAGTTGATGAGGCTGACGCCGGTTTCAAGGCAGGCGCGGGCATAGCGCTCGACGGCCTTCTGGCTGCCGACGGGCAGATAACAGAGCATCACCTCGGCGCCGCTGTCGCGCAGGCGCTTTTCGATATCGACGGGCTTGGCGGATGCGGGCAGGAAGGTGCGGTCGGCGGGATAGGAACTCATGTGTGGGGCGATGCCATCGTGGATTTCGCCCATATCGACGGTGACGCCATAAGAGGGGAGGTCGCGCCAGATGGTGACGGTGTTATTGGGTTGCGAGAAGCAGGCGTCCTCGAGCGGCCGGTCGATCTTGCGGGAGTCAACGTCGAAGGCGCAGGCGACTTCGATGTCGGCGGGGAGGTAGCCGCCGAGATCATAATGCATCAGGCCGACGGGCTTGTGGCGGGCGCCGTCGGAGGCATGCTTATAGAATTCAAGACCTTGGAGCAGGGAAGATGCACAGTTGCCTACCCCGACTATGGCGATCCGAATCTTGGACATTTCCCTCTTTAGTTGCGGTTGACGCTGCGTGCCATCAACAGCTCTCAGCCATGGACCCGGCCTTCGCTATTGGCGAAGAATAAGGGTCGGCGATCGTTAAGTTTTTATAGGACGGTAACATCAAAGTAAATTAGGCAGACTGATTCCTGTGCACAGACCGCAAATTGCGAATCGCGTAGGAAAGCGGTCATGGATGGTAGCATCCGCCGTGCGGCGGCAATCCCCTGCGGCCCCACATCACAGTAATGGCGATAATAGGCGGGATCGACGTTGGAAGCGAACGCTGGCGGCGGGAATATCGGGGAGATGAGGCGGAATTTGTCGCGTTGGTGACAGTTATATTCGTTCGATAACCTCGCGGGCGAAGTCGTCAACAAATTCCGCGAATCCATCCATCGGTGGATTAAGAATGATCTGGTTGAGTCCGGCGGTGTCCAAGGCCCGCAACTGTTCGATTACGTGATCGCGCGGGCCGATCAGAGTGGTGGCGCGGATGGTCTCGGGCGTGACGAAGCGGAGTTCGCGATCGGGTACGAAGGTGCAGTGACCGTTGTGCAGTTCGAGGTAGTGCTCGTCGGGCGGTCCCGGCAGGTGGGCGAGGTAGTCGGCGTAAGCGTCGTAAACCTTGCGGGCGTCGGCCGGGAGAGACCGCGGCTTGGCGTAGCCGGCGGCGATGGCATGGAGGCAGGTGATGACCCAAGGCCCGACCATCTGGCGGACGCGCGGAGAGTCGATCGCTTCGCCGGGCCTGGTGACCATCACATGGGTGAGGGAAACGCAGGGGAGCGGATGATGGAGTTCGCGGCCGGCATTGCGGGCGCCTTCGGCGGCGTGGCGGAAAACCGCTTGGAGGCGTTCGGGCGTAGCGACGCCGGTGGTGATGATGCCGTCGCCGAACTCGCCCGCGATGCCGAGCGTGCGGGGACCGTTGGCGGCGACGTAGAAGGGGATCGGATCGTCGAGATTGATGAAGCGGCGGTCGCGGTGGAGGTAGCGAATTCTGCGGCTTAAGCCCTCGGTGTTGTAGGTCGCTTCGCCGTGTTTGAGGAGGTCGCGAATGACGCGGGTCTGTTCGCGGAAATCGGCGAAGCGCACCGGCGGCAGGCCCATCACGCGGCGCCCGGTATGGCCGGTGCCGAAGCCGAGAATGACGCGGCCGGGGGCGATTTCGTTGATGGTGGCGATGGAGTGGACGGTGACCGGGGGAATGCGATTGGAAGCGACGGAGATGCCGGTGGCGAGCTTGATGGAGGTGGAGTTGACGGCGGCCAGCGCCATGCATGCGTAGACGTCGCCCCAGATCATCTGGGAATCGGCGAACCAGGCATGGGAAAAACCGCGCTGCTCGATGAGCCTGGTATCGCTGATGGCGCGTTGGGGCTTGGTGAAAATGAGCGTGCCAAATTCCATCACAAGGGTCCCTCCGGCTCTACGCGAGGCGCAGCCGGCACCATAGCGAAAGCCGAGGGGATGATCTAACGGGAATTGCCTCAGGGTTGAGTCGCGGTCCCGCCGGCCGGTCATCCTGATACGTCATCCCACGCCGCAGGATCGCAGCGAATGGATGTTAAGGCGGCTGACGAAGCGGGGCTACAGCCAGTGGCGGAGGGGAGATCCGTGGTAGCGCATGCGCGGGCGAATGAGGCGGTTGTCGGCGGATTGTTCGAGGCTGTGCGCGATCCATCCGGCGGCGCGGCCGATAGCGAAGATGGCGGCGGGCATCCCGCGCGGAAAGCCGATTAGCCGCACGCAAACGGTCAGGTAGAAATCGAGATTGGGACGGAGGCGCGCGCGCTTCCAGACGGCGTCCTCGACCCTGAGGGCGGTCTCGAAGAGCTTGCGCCCCTTGCGTTTGGCGATGGCGCGGGCGACGCGCTTGAGGAGTGTCGCGCGGGGATCGCCATGCGGGTAGATGGTATGGCCGAAGCCGGGCGGCAGCGAATGCCTGGCGCCGAAGGCGTCGAGGGCCTGGTCGATGCGGAGGCCGGCGTCGAGGTCGGCGAACATGCTCTCGATGCGATCGCAGGCGCCGCCGTGAATCGGTCCCGAGAGCGAGCATAGGGCGGCGAGGACGGAGGCATAGAGGTCAGCGCCGGTGCTGGCGACGACGCGGGCGGCGAAGGTGGAGGCGTTGAGCTCGTGCTCGGCGCAAGCGACGAGGACGCGGTCGAGTGCGGCGCGATCGGCGTCGGAGAAAGCGGCGAGGGCGCGGGCGCCGAGACTGGCGGCGACGCCGCGAGTCTCGGCGTCGGCGGCGGCGTCGTCGTGGGCGGCGGGCGGCAGGCCGAGCGGCAGAACCGTGATGATGAGACGGGCCTGGTCGAGGCGCGAGCGCGCGGGGAGGCGATGCTCGGCGGCGGCGAGGCTGGGCATCATCACGGCGAGGCGGAGCAAGGGCGGCGCATCGGCGCCGACGGCCGCAAGGGCGGCGACGACCGGCGGTGGAATGCGCGCCGCGGCGATGGCGGCACAGAATAAATCGACCTCTTCGGGCCGCGGACGCACGCCGCTCCACAGCAGCAGGCAGACCTCTTCGAAGGAGGCGTGTTCGATCAATTCCTCGATCGGGTAGCCGCGATAGGCGAGCTTGCCTTCGATAATCGAGCTGACGGCGGATTCGGCGACGATGACGCCGGTGGAAGATCCGTCGCTGGGCGGCTGGGCCACGGTAACCCATGAGGACGCGTCGGGGAGGGAGCGTGCGCGCACGCCGCGTTCGGGCGCGATTACTCCGCGCAGGGCCTCGATATCGGCGCGGCGATAGAGGGCCTGGCGCCCGACCTTGCGGCGATAGCTTTTAAGCCAGCCGCGGCTGACGTAGGCGTAAAGCGTGCCGAGCTTGACGCCGAGTTGCGCCGCCGCCTCGCCCGCCGTGAGCATCTGGGCTCCGGAGTTCGTCGGATGAGCCGCCACGCGCTGATCACGCCATCATGGCCGCCTCGCGTCAAGTATTCGCGGGCGACGCGGGTGGGCGCGAAATCCGAGACCGGTGAGGGGATGGTGGTTGGGGAACAAAGAACTCCATTTTTGGAGAAACCTTTGAAGGGTTTCACACTTCCCATTGTGAACGGTAAATGGCAGGGTCTTGCGGCCGGCGTCGATGAGACCCGGCGTGGTTCATCAAGCATGGATCACGCTGCAGCCGCGGAGTGAGGCGTGGGGCTTAGTGGAGCGAGGCATATTGGCGGTGCCTTCGGCACCGATGGCGGGAGGACGGCAGGGGTCCAAAGACTTTGACGGGAAGCGGCGCACAGTCGTATTAATAGCTGCTGGAGGCCTCCAGCACGATGAAAGCGATCGCGAAAACGCGGCCTGAACTGGGCGTGGAAATCGTCGAGGTGCCGGTGCCGAAGCCGGGCCCCGAGGAACTACTGGTGAAAGTGGCGGCCTGCGGCATCTGCGGGTCGGACTTGCATATCTATTTGTGGGAGCTGGGGGCGGAGCGCGCGGTGCCGTCGATGCCGGCGGTGATCGGGCATGAGCCGGCGGGAGAGGTGGTGGAAGTGGGCAAGGGGGTGAGCGGTTTCAAGGTCGGCGATCACGTCGCGCTGGATCCGTTCGGACCGTGCGGGAGGTGCCCGGCGTGCACGTCGGGGCGGTTCAATTTTTGTCATACGCCGGGACGGCTGGGCGGGGCGTTTGCGGAGTACTCGATCGCGCCGGTACGCAACTCGTGGGTGGTGCCGAAGGCGATGGACATGGAGCAGGCGGCGATGCTGGAGCCGTTCGCGACGGGGCTGCATGCGATCGAGGAATCGTCGCTGGGAGCGGGCGACAGCGCGGTAATCGAGGGGCCGGGGCCGATCGGCTTGTGCACGGCGTTGGCGGCGCGAGCGCTGGGGTTGTCGCAGATCGTAATCACCGGCCTGGCGGCCGATGCGGAGCGGCTGGCGCTCGCGCGGGAGATGGGTTTCAAGACGGTGTGCGCGTCCGATCGCGACTGGATCGACCAGGTCCGCGGGCTGCTGCCGGAGCATGGGGCGGACGTGGTTTTCGACGCGGCGGGATTCCTCGACTCGGTGCGGCACCTGGTGAAGCGGGGGGGCGAAGTGGTCGAGCTGGGGTGGCCGGCGCGCGATATTCCGAGCGCGGAGATGCGGTCGCTGTTTTTCCACGGAGTGAAGATAATCCCGTCGCGCGTGCGGATGCCCGAGACCTGGCGGCGGGCGGTGGCGATGGTGGCGAGCGGGGCGATCGACATGAAGCCGATGATCACGCATCGGTTCGACCTGGACCACGGGGTGGAGGCGTTCGAGTTGCTGCGCAAGCGCAAGGGCGTCAAAGCTCTGATCATGCCGCAACTGTAGTAGGAAGAGGCTCCATTGCGGGGAGCGCGCAGGGTCTCGGGCCGCTGATCAACTGACTATTGCGACGACTGCCTAAACGATGAGCGGCTGGACGAGGCGAGATTGCAGAGTTGGTAAAAATGAAGTAACGCGAATGCGGACTGACTATATCAACCGGACTATGCAGTTACATCAGGAAGGGTGAACTGACTATTGAGGTGAACTGACTATGCGAAATGGATTCAAGATCGTCGCTACGGATTCTCATTTACATTAGGCGAGCATGCGAGCCGAGCAAACGAGTCTGCGAGGTGCGCTAAAAATTCGGAGTAACTGACTATGCGAAATGGATTCAAGATCGTCGATACGGATTCTCATCTACATTAGGCGAGCATGCGAGCCGAGCTAACGAGTCTGCGAGGTGCGCAAACAATTCGGAGTAACTGACTATGCGAAATGGATTCAAGATCGTCGATACGGATTCTCATCTACATTAGGCGAGCATGCGAGCCGAGCTAACGAGTCTGCGAGGTGCGCAAACAATTCGGAGTAACTGACTATGCGAAATGGATTCAAGATCGTCGATACGGATTCTCATCTAATGGAACCGGAATGGCTCTGGGAGCGGTATATCGAGGACGAGTTCAAGGAGCGCGCGCCGAAGATCGGGCGGGCGCCTGAATCGAATCGGCGGACGTTCCTGGTGGAAGGCGAATCGTTCGTGCGGGAGAAGGGCAAGTATCCGATGGCGGCGCCGGCCTTTCTGAGCGCGGTCAGCAAGGCGATGAAACGCTTCGACACGGCCAAGGCGGACGGCTTCAGTGCGAAGAGCCGGCTGCACGATATGGACGAGCAGGGCGTGGACGTACAGATCATGTATCCGACGGTGGCGGGACAGATGCTGGGGCGCGAGTTTCGCGATATCAAGCTGCTGGCGGCATGTACGCGGGCATACAACGACTGGGCGTGCGACTATGCGTCGGCGGATCCGGTGCGGCTGAAATGGGCGGCGGGGTTGCCGATGCAGAGCGTCGAGGAGGCGATGAAGGAAGCGCGGCGCGCGGCGGACAAGGGCTGCATGAGCTACTACATGCGGCCGAACCCGGTGGGGGGTCATAACCTGTGGGACGACGCGCTGCTGCCGCTGTGGGACGAGATCGAGCAGATCGGGAAACCGATCTCGACGCACGAATCGGCGTCGTCGGCGGTGCCGGGCTTCGGCGACCGGATGGACACGCACGTGAGCGGGCACATCCTGTCGCATCCGTTCGAGGCGATGGCGGCGATGGCGGGGCTCATCTGGTACGGCATCTTCGAGAAATTTCCGAAGCTGAAGGTGATTCACGTAGAGGCGGACGGCGGTTGGGTGCCGTACTGGCTGCAGCGGATGGAACAGCATTGGGAATTCAGCGGGAACGCGGAACATGAGTATTTGAAACTGCGTCCGACTGAGTATTTCAAACGCAACGTATGCGTGGCCTTCCGGGGCGACGAACCGACGATGAAAGCGGCGATCGAGCTGGTGGGGGCCGACAACTTCACGTGGGACACTGACTATCCGCATCCGGACGGCACCTATCCGTGGGGAATCGAGGCGATGCTGAAGCAGCCGATCAGCGACGAGGCGCGGCGCAAGATTTTCTGGGACAACGGGGCGCGGACGTTCAACCTGTCGTAACGCGGAAAAGCGGGCGGATGGTTGGGCCAAGAGGCGAAGATCAGTGGATTTTGAATACACTCCGGAGCAGGAAGCCTTTCGCCGGGAAGTGCGGACGTGGCTGCAGGAGAACCTGCCGCCCGAACTGTGCATCGACGATCCGATGGACGAGCGGATCGCGCCGAATCGCGAGGTCTTCGAGCAGCGGCGGGCGTGGCAGCAGAAGCTGGCAGCGGCCGGATGGGTGGGGCTGTCGTGGCCGCAGGAATATGGCGGCCGGCAAGCCCATCTGATGGAGCAGGTGATCTTCGACGAGGAGTACTTCAAGGCGCGCGCGCCGGTGCTGCCGGGCTATTCGGGGGTGGGCCTGTTCGGACCGACGCTGATGCAGTGGGGCACGGCGGAGCAGAAGGCCAAGTATCTGCCGCGCATCCTGGCGGCCGACGACGTGTGGTGCCAGGGCTATTCGGAGCCGGGCGCGGGGTCGGATCTGGCGGGCTTGCAGACGCGGGCGGAGCTGAAGGGCGACTACTTTATAATCAACGGGCAGAAGGTCTGGACGTCGGGGGCGCAGTACGCGGACAAGATGTTCCTGCTGGCGCGGACGGATCCGGACGCGCCGAAGCACAAGGGCATCAGCTACCTGATAATCGACGACATGAAGAGCGCGGGGGTGGAGGTGCGGCCGCTGGTGGTGATGAACGGGCATCATCATTTCAACGAAGTATTCTTCGATAACGTGCAGATTCCGAAAGAGAATATCGTTGGGCCGCTGAACGAAGGGTGGAAGGTGACGATGACGACGCTGGCATTCGAGCGCGGGATGGCGGGCGGCGGCGGACATTCGGCGCAAGTACGGCGGCTGGCGGAGCTGGCGCGAGCGATCAAGATCGAGGGGCGTCCGGCGTGGGAGCAGGAATGGGTGCGGCAGGAGCTGGCGCAATTCACGATCGAATGCGAAGCGGCGAAGTACACGCGTCTGCGATCGCTGACGCGATTGCTCAAGGGCCTGCCGCCGGGACCGGAAGGATCGACGCTGAAGCTGGTCGGGTCGGAGCTGGGGGTGCGGATAGCGCGGTTCGCGAGTGAGTTATTGGGCAGCTATGCGATCCTGGGCGAGCCGACGGATGCGGTACCGGATGCGCCGCGGTGGCAGAATCGATTACTCAGTTCGCGGCAATATACTATTGCGGGCGGCACCAGTGAGATCCAGCGCAACATTCTTGGAGAGCGCCAGCTAGGCCTGCCCAAGGGATGAGCAGCTAGTGGGCGGCGCGGTCGGTGCGATCCTGGCGATCGCCAGTTCGCCAGGGCTGCGCCTGTAGCTGCGAGGCCTCACGCGCGGCCTCTTCCGCGGTGGGCGGCTCGACGATGACCTCGCCGATCATCCCGTCGACCTCGTGCGACATGCAGAAGTAGCGGTACTTCCCGGGCGTCGTGAAGGTGTGGCGATACTTGCCGCCGGGCATCACGTTGCCGGAGGAGAAAGTTGGCACTTCGGCGGGGAGCGCGACGTCGTCGAGTTTGTTGGCGCGGGTAGGATCATCAACGACCGAATGGCTGACCTGGCCGGTGTTGATCCACTCGACGGTTTGACCGACGCGAATAACGATGCTGTCGGGCTGGTACATCGGGGCGTCATCGCTCATCTTGACGATGGCGGTGGGGCCGGGAATCGCGGATAGGTCAGGCGCGGAGTCATTGGTCGCAGTGGCCCGCACCGACGCCGGCGTATCCGGCGGCGTAGCGTGAGCACTGCCCGCCAGCAAAGGGGTAAGCGAGAGAATTCCAGCAATGAGCGCAATACTGCAAAAAAACGCGCACACCCCGGGTCCCCTTTCGGAGTTGGTCGCGAATATAGGCACGGCTAAATTCAATATGCAAAATTAGAGTCCCTACTGCAATGATAATCGCATCAGATGACAAGGCCGCTGAAAAGCCTTTTTAATCGAGGCCTATTTTCGCACTGAATCCGGTTCGGCGCGTTGGGTTGTTGTTTCCGACGAGCGTAACGAGGCGTGGCGGTTGGTGCGCGGAGGGTCAATCCTGCAGGGTGGCGGGAAACATGGTTGCGGCGCAGACGACGCGCGGAGACCGCCAGCGCGGCGGGCGCGGGTCAGCCAGCGCGGCGGGCGCGGGTCAACCAGCGAGGCGGGCGCGGAGGATTTCGTTGACGACTTTCGGGTTGCCCTTGCCGCCCATCGCCTTCATCACCTGGCCGACGAAGAAGCCGAAGAGCTTGTCGCGGCCGGCGCGATATTCGGCGACCTTGGACGGTTCGGCGGCGAGCACATTGTCGATGGCGGCGGCGATGGCGCCTTCGTCGGAAACCTGGACGAGGCCCAACTCGCTGACGACGGCGGCGGCGGCTTTGCCCGACTTGCACATCGCGGCGAAGGCGGTTTTGGCGGCATTGAGGCTGAGGGTCGCATCCTCGACGAGCTTGAGGAGTGCGCCGGATTCGGAGGCGGGGGGCGCGGCCTCGGCGAGCGCGCGACCGCTTTCGTTGACGACGCGCAGGACTTCGGTCATGACCCAGTTGGCCGCGGTCTTCTGATTATTGAGGCCGGCGGCGAGCATCGTTTCGAAGTAATTTCCGATATCGCGATCCTCGGTCAGCACGGCGGCCTCGTAATCGGTGAGGCCAATTTCACGGATAAAGCGCTTGCGCTTTTCGGCGGGCAACTCGGGCATGGCGGATTTGATTTCCTCGATCCAATCGCCGGTGACGCGGAGCGGCGGCAGGTCAGGCTCGGGGAAGTAGCGGTAGTCGTTGGCGAATTCCTTCGAGCGCATCGGGCGCGTTTCCTCGCGCACGGGATCCCAAAGCAGCGTTTCCTGCAGGATGCGTCCGCCGGCGTCGATGGTATCGATCTGGCGCGCGACTTCGTATTCGATTGCCTTTTCGACGAAGCGAAATGAGTTCAGGTTCTTGATCTCGGTCCGGACGCCGAACTCAGCGGCACCCTTGGGGCGCACGGAGATATTGACGTCGCAGCGCAGCGCGCCTTCTTCCATCTTGCCGTCGGAGGCATCGACGGCGCGCAGGATGCCGCGCAACTCACGCAGGTAGGCGCTGGCCTCTTCGGCCGAGCGGATGTCGGGCTCGCTGACGATTTCGACGAGGGGGACGGAGGAGCGGTTGAAATCGACGAGGCTGCCGCCGGCTTCATGGATATTCTTGCCGGCATCTTCTTCCATGTGGATACGCACGAGGCGCACGCGGCGCGGCCCGTTGGCGTCGCTGAGGCCGGGGAGGTCGATATAGCCGCCCTTGCACAGGGGCAGTTCGTACTGGCTGATCTGGTAGCCCTTGGGGAGGTCGGGATAGAAATAGCTTTTGCGCGCAAAGATCGACTCGTGGGCGATTTCGCAATGGGCGGCGAGGCCGGCGCGAATGGCAAGCTCGACGGCGTAGCGATTGAGCACCGGCAAGACCCCGGGCATCCCCATGCATACCGGGCAGACGTTTTCATTGGGGCCGGCGCCGAAGGCGGCGGAACATCCGCAGAAGAGCTTGGAGCTGGTCAATAAATGGGTATGAACTTCGAGGCCGATCACCGCTTCATAATCTTCGGCAGCCATTACTCAGTAATCCTCACAGTAGCTATCGCAATAGTCATTGTATCAGTTAACGCCGGCGAGGTTGGTACTCAGAGGATGGCGGAGCGGCGTTTGACGATGCCGGTACGCTCGAAGGCGTCGGCGGCGCGGAGGAGGGCTTCCTCGCCGAAGGCCGGGCCGATCAACTGCAAGCCGATCGGCAGGCCGTGGGTATCGAAGCCGCAGGGCACCGACATGCCGGGAAGGCCGGCGAGGTTGACGGAAATCGTGAAGATATCGGAGAGGTACATCTGGAGCGGATCAGAGGTCTTCTCGCCGAGGGCGAAAGCGGTGGTGGGGGCGACCGGCGTGGCGATGATATCGCAGCTTTCGAAGGCGCGCTCGAAATCGCGGCGGATGAGGGTGCGCACCTTCTGCCCCTTGAGGTAGTAGGCGTCGTAGTAGCCAGCGGAGAGGACGAAGGTGCCGAGCATGATGCGGCGCTTGACCTCGGCGCCGAAGCCGCGCGCGCGGGTGCGGTTGTAAAGCTCGATGTTGTTGTCGCCGTCGACGCGGAGGCCGAAGCGGATGCCGTCGTAGCGCGAGAGATTCGCGCTGGCCTCGGCGGTGGCGACGATGTAGTAGGCGGCGACGGCGTAGGTCGTATGCGGCAGGGAAATATCGACCAGCCGCGCACCCATCGCCTGGTAGGAATTGAGTGCCGCGCGGACGGCCTGTTCGACCTCGGGCGCGATGCCCGCGACGAAGAACTCCTTGGGCACTCCGACGCGCAGGCCCTTGATGCCGCCGGTCAGGGCCGCCTCGTAATCGGGGACGGGGCGCGCGGAGCAGGTGGAATCCCGCGGATCGAGGCCGGCGAGATCGTGCAGGAGGATGGCGGCGTCGCGCACGGTCTTGGCGAACGGTCCGACCTGGTCGAGCGAGGAGGCGTAGGCGATTACGCCGTAACGGCTGACGCGGCTGTAAGTCGGCTTGAGTCCGACGACGCCGCAGAAGGACGCGGGCTCGCGAATCGAGCCGCCGGTATCGGTGCCGAGCGCGCCGAGACATTGATCGGCGGCGACGGCGGCGGCCGAGCCGCCCGAGGAACCGCCGGCGACGCGCTCGACATTGTGGGGATTGCGGGTGGGGCCGAAGGCGGAGTTTTCGGTCGAGGAGCCCATCGCGAACTCGTCAAGATTGGCCTTGCCGACGAAGACCGCGCCGTTGGCGCGCAGCTTGGCAATGACGGTGGCGTCGTACGGGGGGACGAAGGTCTCGAGGATTTTCGAAGCGCAGGTGGTGCGCACGCCCTTGGTCGCGTAGATGTCTTTGATGGCGAGCGGGATACCGCAGAGTGCGGGCGCATCGCCCGCGGCGAGGCGGGCGTCGGCGGCCGCGGCCTGTTCGTGGGCCTCGCGTGCGCATACGGTGATGAAGGCGTTGAGCTTGGGGTCGACCAGCTTGATCTGATCGAGACAGGCGCGCGTGAGATCGTGGGCGGAGATCTCGCGCTGACGCAGGAGGTCGCGCGCTTCGGTAATAGTCAGTCGATTAAGGTCGGAAGTCATTGCCATGCGATAGGGCCTTTTTCACCGCGTAGAGTCGATACCGTTCGAGTTCATTCGGGGCACTGAAATCCGGTGGGTCTGCAGCGCGAAACGCATCCGGCAGGGTAGCGGACCTCGGCGCCATCAGCCTTCGATGATCTTGGGCACCTTGAAGAAGTGGCCCTCGCGCGCGGGCGCATTGGCGAGCATCTCGTCGGGCAGATGGCGGTTGGTGACGACATCGTCGCGCATGGGAGTGCCGGCCTCGCCGACCTGGGCCGTGGGCGGAACCATGGAGGTGTCGAGTTGGTTGAGCTGATCGATATAGGTCAGGATCTCGCTCATGTTGGCTTGCAGGCTTTGTTCCTCGGCGGATGCGAGTTCGAGCCGGGCGAGGCGTGCGACGTGGCGCACCTGTTCGAGGCTGATTTTGCTTTCGGTGGCGCTGTGGTTGGCGGACATGATGCAAGGAATCCTAACATCTGCGGCGGTCCAAGTCAGGCTGCGGCGTTCGCGCGGCGGCCAGGTAACGGCCAAGTGGCGGCCAGGTAACGGACCGATCAGTACAAAGGCTGGCGATTGTGCGGGTTTTGCGATCACCTGTATAAAGGGCGACGAGGTCAGCGAAAAAGATGTTAACCGTACATCATCTGAATAACTCCCGATCGCAGCGTATCGTGTGGCTCTGTGAGGAGCTGGGCATCGATTACAAGCTGGTCAAATATCAGCGCGATGCGGAGACGCAGCGCGCGCCCGAGTCGCTGAAGAAAGTTCATCCGCTGGGCAAGGCGCCGGCGATCGAGCATGACGGGAAGGTGATCGTCGAGAGCGATGCGATAATCGAATACATCTGCCACAAGATCGCGGGCGGGAAATTGAGCCGCGGGGTCAACTCGCCCGAGTACGGCGAATATCTTGGGTGGCTGGCATTTCCGGAAGGGACTCTTTTCCCCGGGCTCGCAGTTGACCTGATTTATGCGTGGACGGGCGGCGGCAACGACGTCTTCATGGGATTTTTCGAGGCCGAACTCCAGAAGAACCATCAATATGTCGAGGACCGCGTGGCCAAGCGCGATTACCTGCTCGACTCCGGTTTCTCCGCCGCCGATATCAATCTCGGCTGGGGACTCGAGATGTCCGAGGCTCGCGGACGCCTGCGATCGCGTCCCGCGTTGCAGAATTACCTGGGGCGTCTGCGTAATCGCGCTGGCTACAAGCGCGCGATCGAAAAAGGCGGTCCGCAGGATTTGAGTGTCTTTTCGGCCGGCGTGGTCTAAGGCCCGGATGCGCGCGCGCTGGCCGGCTACTTTGGATGTGGCCGGCTCGGCGCGCTCTCGGTCATTCTCCCTCCGCCAGGCCTCACTCGGCGGCTGGTCCGGCCCACGGTCCGATACCGGCGAAGCGCGCCGGCGCAATCCGAGTAACGTAACCCGGAATGTTGCGCATCGCCGGCGGCGGAAAGTCGGCCTGCGGGCCCAGGTAAAGTGCGCCGAGGCGTTGGAGCAGGGGCACCGCGGCGCCTTCGGTAACGCGCGCATGGCCGTAAACCACGAGGTATTCGCGCAAGCCATGAGCGTTGGTGATGTCACTGAGCATCGAGAGCGCAACGCGCCCGTCGCGGCGGATGTTCTTGATCTTCTGATGATCCGCCAGATGGCCCATGACGAACTCGTCGTTTTCGATTCCGACCCACACGACGGTGACCTGGGGACCGCCCTTTGAATTGAGGGTGGTGAGATGTGCGAGCGGTGCTTTGGCGATCAGATCATGGATCGATAGTGGAATTTTCATAATGTTTCGATTCCTTCGCAGCCTTAAGGGGATTCTTTCAGGGCGCCGCCGCTGTCAGGACAATATCTCATATATGCGATTGCGCGAGGCAATCGGGTCAGAGAGGGACGGCCGGTACAGCGACGCTTCGATGGGGCGCGAGTGGAACGAAGGGGCGCAGCGAGGCTGAAGGTGTTTCGGCAGTAAAAGAGAAGTCGAGTATGACACAAAACGAACAGAAGGCTGCGGCGCTCAGGTTTATCGAGAACTTCAATCACGCCGATCCCAAGGTCTTCGAGGAACTGACAACCGAGGACTTCAAGTTCGAAATCGTTTCCGGACTGAGCGCGTTTCCGCCGATTCATGGCCGCCAGAACTTCGCCGCCACCGAGTCCGCGACGCTCAAGCGGCTGTTTCCCGAAGGGCTCAAGCTCAAGCTGGAGACGGTCATATCCGAGGGGTCGCAGGTGGCGGTGCTGGCGACGGCGGATACGGTCGCCTCGAACGGCCGCAATTATCGGCAGCGGTATTGTTTCTATCTGCGCTTCGAGGGCGGTCTGATCGCCGAGGGGCGGGAATATAACGACACGAATCTGGTGCGCGAGGTGTTTCTGACTTGAGCGGACGGCGGTGCTGACGCGGCAGTGAGTCAGCGCGAGCATGGCGGCACGGTCCGGGCGTGGTGTGCTTAGCGGATGGGGTCGCAGGGGAGGGGAGGGTGCGTATAGAATAAATTGGCTCTGGAAGAGCGTGGGCGGCGAAGATGGCGGTCCCGATGGCGGCGCGGCTGAGGCGGCGATGGGTGAGGGTGGGCGACTATATCGACCGCTGGTATGAGGAAATGCCGTGGCGGCGCGGGATTCCGTTGGGGCGGCGGGGCGAGGATATCGCAGGGCGGCATCTGCGGCGGTGCGGGTACCGGATTCTCGCGCGCAACTATTGCGCGGCCGGGGCAGAGATAGACCTGGTGGCGGCCGACCGAGAGACGCTGGTTTTCGTCGAAGTCAAGGCGCGGAGCAGCGCGGTTTTCGGCGCGCCAGCCGAGGCGGTGGACAGCCGCAAAGCGCAGCGTATCCGGCGGGCCGCATCGGTGTATTTGCGGCAGAACAAGGCGGAAGCGCGGGCGGCGCGCTTCGACGTGGTGGCGATTACTGGCGTAGGGCGGGCCTGCCGGCTGGAATTATTGAAGGACGCATTTTGAGACGATGCTTGATATCAAGCTGATTCGCGAACAACCCGACTTCGTCAAGGCCGAACTGGGCAAGGCGGGGGTGGATGAGGCAGAGATCGACCGAATCTTGGAAGTGGACGGCGAGCGGCGCGCGCTACAACGGGAACTGGACGAGATGCGGGCGCGGCGCACGCGCGAGTCCAAAGAACTTGGACGGATGGCGCCGGCGGAGCGCGAATCGAAGCGCCTGGAGATGCGGGCGCTGGGCGATCAGATAGGAGCGGGCGAACGGCAGCTCGCGGAGGCCGATCAACGCTTCAGCGAACTGATGCTGGGTATCCGCAACCTGCCGCGGCCCTATGTGCCGGTCGGGCGCGGCGAGGCGGACAACAAGATCGTGCGTGTGGAGGGCGCGCCGCGCGAGTTCGAGTTCAAGCCGGCGCCGCATTGGGAGCTGGGCGAAAGGCTCGGGATTATCGATTTCGAGCGCGGGGTGAAACTATCGGGGACGCGGTTTTACGTGCTGGTGGGACTGGGCGCGCGACTCGAGCGGGCGCTGATCGCGTTTATGATCGACCTGAAGACGAGCGAGCAGGGCTACCTGGAAATCGCGCCGCCGTTGATGGTGAACACTGCGACGGCGACGAGCACGGGCCATCTGCCGAAAAACGCGGATACGATGTATCACGACGCGGAGGAGGACTACTGGTTCATCCCAACGGCCGAGTTGCCGCTGACGAGCATGTATCGCGACGAGATACTGGAGGCGGCGCGGCTGCCGATCAATCTGGCGGCGTATACGCCGTGCTTTCGCCGCGAGAAGATGTCGGCGGGCCGGGATGTACGCGGGATCAAGCGGGGCCATCAGTTCGACAAGGTCGAGATGGTCAAGCTGGTGCGGCCTGAGACCTCCGACGGCGAGCTGCAAACGCTGGTCGAAAACGCGTGCGAGGTTTGTCGGCGGCTGGGGATTCCGTTCCGGGTGGTGCAGCTATGCACCGCGGACATCAGCTTTGCGAGCGCGGCGACTTACGATATTGAGATGTGGGCGCCGGGGCTGGGCGAATGGCTGGAGGTGAGTTCATGCTCGAACTGCACCGACTTCCAGATGCGCCGCGCGAACATACGTTATCGTCCGGAGAAGGGCGGCAAGACGGAATTTCCACACGCATTGAACGGATCGGGCCTGGGACTGCCGCGGACGCTGATCGCGGTGATGGAGAATTATCAGCAGGCAGACGGGAGTATCACAATTCCGGAGGTTCTGCGGCCGTACATGGGTGGTATCGACATTATAAAGCCAGCATAGCCATTTTACTGCACAGATAGGATGAATAACTGCCATAATGCAGGTTAACTGGCATTTTCCCCGCATTTAATATTCCCGTAACAATTCGTCGTTACTGTCCCTGAAGAAATGTGTTGTTGTGTGGTGGCGGCAGGATCCCATCATTAAGCAAACCGCTCGACAGACGGAACCTGAATTGGCTGAACTGGCGAATACTGTGACTGAGCAAGTCGCGGTGGCGCGGAGCAATACGCGGCGCCACCGATTTGGGGGGCGATCGGCGGGCGATCGCATTTTCAACTGGAGCACGCTGGCCTTGGCGCTGATTATACTGGCGCTGCTGTTTGGTCTGACGCTGCAATTGTTTACGCACGCGCTGCCTTCAATCAGAGCTTTCGGGTGGCGGTTTCTGATCAGCACGGACTGGGATCCGAGCAATGACCAGTATGGGGCGGCGCCGTTCATCTACGGGACGGCGGTATCTTCGTTTCTGGCGCTATTGATCGCGGTGCCGCTGGCGCTGGGAGTAGCGCTGTGCCTGAGCGAGATGGCGCCGGCGTGGCTCAGCCATAAGCTGGGCTTCCTGGTGGAGTTGCTGGCGGCGATTCCGAGCGTGGTCTATGGCCTGTGGGGGGTGTTCGTGCTGGGGCCGTGGCTGCGCGATCACGTCGATCCGATTCTCGCGAAGTACCTGGGCTTCCTGCCATTTTTCCAGGGCCCGCATATCTCGGTGAGCATGTTCACGGCGGCGGTGGTGCTGGCGATCATGGTATTGCCGTACATCTCGGCGGTGTGCACGGACGTATTTCGAGTGGTGCCGCAGACGCAGCGCGAGGCGGCGTTCGCGCTGGGCGCGACGAAGTGGGAGATGGTGCGGATGGCGGTGCTGCCGTTCGGGGTCTCGGGGGTAATCGGTGCGGTGATCCTGGGACTGGGGCGCGCGCTGGGCGAGACGATCGCGGTGGCGATGGTGATCGGCAACCGCCCGGAGATATCGGCGTCGCTGTTTATGCCCTCGACGACGCTGGCGAGCGTGATCGCCAACGAGTTCGTCGAGGCGACCTCGGAGCTGAACCTGGCGGCGCTGGTAGAGCTTGGCCTGATCCTGCTGGTGTTGGGGCTGATTCTGAACATCGCGGCGCGGACCCTGGTTTATAGCGCCACGCAGCGCCATTTCGACAAGGGCAAGCGATGAAGGACACACTGGTGCGGCGCCGGTACGACAGTTACCGCAGGTTGAAGAGCAATCTGATGGTGGGCTTGACGATTGCAGCGACGGCAGTGGCGCTGATCCCGCTGTTTTTTGTGCTGGGTTACCTGGCGAGCAAAGGGGCAGCGAGCGTTAACTGGGACTTTTTCACGAAGATGCCGGTGCCGGTGGGGCAGGTGGGCGGCGGCATGGCGAACGCGATTATCGGAACCTTCGAGCTGGTAGGGATTGCGACCATGATCGGAGTGCCGATCGGGGTCGGCGCGGGGATCTACCTGGCGGAGAATCGGGGCAGTCAACTGGCGCAGGTGATTCGCTTCGCGGCGGATGTGATGATGGGGATTCCGACGATCGTCGTAGGCATTTTCGCGTATGAGATATTCGTCAAGCCGTTCTACGGATTTTCGACGCTGGCGGGCGCGATCGCGCTGGCGATAATCATGATTCCGCTGGTCACGCGCACCGCAGAAGAGATGATCCTGCTGGTGCCGCACGAGTTGCGGGAGGCGGCGCTGGCACTGGGAGTGCCGCGCTGGCGGACGACGATTTCGGTGGTCGTGCGCACGGCGATCAGCGGAATCGCGACGGGAGTGATCCTGGCGGTGGCGCGGGTGGCGGGCGAGACCGCGCCGCTATTGTTTACGGCGTTCGGCAACCGGTTCTGGTCAACGTCGCTATTTCAACCGATCTCGTCGCTGACGGTGCAGGTTTACACGTACGCGATTTCGCCCTTTGCCGACTGGCAACGGCAGGCCTGGGCAGGGGCGCTGGTGCTGACGGCGATCGTGCTCGCGATGGAACTGGGCGTAAGATGGATGACGCGAGGATCGGCGCGCGTGGCAAGGTAGTCATGCCGGACAAGGTAATAGTCAAGCACCTGCGAGCGTTCTTCAATAAGAACGAAGCGTTGCACAACGTCAGCCTGAACTTCGCGGAGAATCGGGTGACGGCGATAATCGGGCCGTCGGGCTGTGGAAAATCGACGCTGGTGAGGTGCATCAATCGGATGCACGAGGTGGTACCGGGAGCGACGTGCACCGGGGAAGTGATCCTGGACGGCGAAGACATCTACGCAGCGTCGGTGGATCCGGTACAGGTGCGGCGGCGGATCGGGATGGTCTTCCAGAAGCCGACGCCGTTTCCGACGATGTCAATCGAGGACAATGTAGCGGCCGGGTTGAAGCTGAACGGGATTCGGCTGGCGCGGGCGGACCGCGACCGGCTGGTGGAGCAGAGCCTGCGGCGATCGGCGCTGTGGGAGGAGGTCAAGGATCGGTTGGGACGGCCGGGCGCGAGTCTGTCGGGCGGACAGCAGCAGCGCTTGTGCGTGGCCCGGGCGCTGGCGGTGGAGCCGGAGGTGCTGCTGATGGACGAGCCGTGCTCGGCGCTCGATCCGATCTCGACGGCGCGCATCGAGGAGCTGCTGCTGGAACTGAAAGAGAGCTACACGATCATCATCGTGACGCACAACATGCAGCAAGCGGGACGGTGTTCGGACTATACGGCGTTCATGTATGCGGGCGACCTGATCGAATGCGGCGAGACCAAGCAGATATTCACGACCCCGGCGCGGCGTGAGACGGAAGATTACATAACCGGACGCTTCGGTTAGTAGTCGGGGAAGGTGGCGATGGAAAACTCTCAGCCGCAACACACGAATCGTCAGTACGAGGAGGAGTTGCGCGGTCTGCGGGCGGGTCTGCTCAAGATGGGCGGGTTGGCCGAGCGTCAGATCGCGGAGGCAATCGAATCGCTGGTGGATCGCAACACCGGGCAGGCGCGCACGACGATCGAGCGCGACGGGGAAGTAAACCGGATGGACACGGAGATGGACGAGCGGTGCATCCGGCTGCTCGCGCTGCATCAGCCGGCAGCGAGCGACCTGCGTTTCATCACGACCGGGCTGAAGATCACGACGGATCTGGAGCGGATCGGCGACAACGCGGTGAATATCTGCGAGCGGGCGATCGAGTTGAACGAGGAGCCGCAACTGAAGCCATACATCGACATACCGCGGATGGCGGAGATTGCGCAGTCGATGGTGAAGGACAGCCTGGACGCGTTCATGCGCGACGACACGACCTTGGCGGAAGAGGTGATCGAGCGGGACGACGAGGTCGATCAACTCAACTACCAGATCTATCGCGAACTGCTGAGCTACATGGCCGAGGATCCGCAGACCATCCCGCGCGCAACGCGGATACTGTTTGTCTCGAAATATCTGGAACGGATTGCAGACCACGCGACGAATATCGCGGAGATGGTGGTGTTTATGGTCAAGGGGAGGACGATCCGGCACATGGAAAAGAAAAAGCCATGAATGCGCAGGCGGCCGAGGCGCAACGGGAGCGGGTGCGGCAGAAGATCCTGGTGGTCGAGGACGAGGCGGACATCCGCGAACTTCTGCGCTACAACCTGGCACAGGAAGGCTTCACGGTGGAGGAGGCGGGAGACGGGGCCGAGGCGCTGGATCGGATCGGGCGACGAGCTCCGGACCTGCTGGTGCTCGACCTGATGCTGCCGCAGATGTCGGGGCTCGAATTGTGCAGGCGGATGAGATCGAATCCCGAGACCGCGCGGCTACCGATCCTGGTGGTGACGGCGAAGGGCGCGGAGGTCGATCGGATCCTGGGCCTGGAGATGGGCGCGGACGATTACGTGGTGAAGCCGTTCAGTCCGCGCGAGGTGGTGGCGCGGGTCAAGGCGCTGTTGCGGCGGGCAAATCCGCTGAACGAGCAGGAGTCGCCGGGTGCCTATGAACGAGGGCGGCTGAAGATCGATTTCAGCACGTACGAGGTATTCGTCGCGGGCCAGCGCAAGGAATTGGCGCTGCGGGAATTCGAGTTGCTGCGCTTCTTTGTGCAGCATCCGATGCGGGTGTACAGCCGGGAGCAATTGCTGGATCTGGTGTGGGGGCGGGACACGTTCGTGGAACCGCGGACGGTGGACGTTCATGTGCGGCGTCTGCGCCAGCAGGTGGAGCGAGACGACGCGAACCCGGAGCTCATCCTGACGGTGCGCAGCGTGGGTTATCGCTTTAATCCGGAGGGTCTTGGGTAGGCGGCTTTTCCTGCGCCTAGCGACGGTGGTGGTCGTCAGCGTGGGGCCGGCGGCGATCAGCCTGATCGCGTTGAGTATCAGGGGGAGCATCGCGCCCGGATGGGCGGCGCTGGCGATTGGCGGGGGTGTGGCTGGGGGGGTTGCGGCGGCAACCGGGCTGAATCGGATGCTAACGGGCCGCGCCGAGAGGTTTGCAGCCGTAGCCGACGCGCTCGATCACCGGCGGCTTCCATCACATTTATTATCGGACGAAGGGGACGCGATGAGCCGCGCCGAACGGCGGCTGCTCGACGCCGCGGATACGGTCGTGGCGACGATCGGATCGCTGGATCGGCAGCGCGAGGAATTCGAAGCGATATTGCGCGGGATGATCGAGGCGGTGGTGGTAACCGGGGTGCGCGGCGAAGTGGTGATGATGAATGGGGCGGCGCGGCAGGTATTCGGACTGTTGCCGGAGACGGACTACCGCAATCGCGACTTTATCGAGCTGTGCCGCGACCCGCGCCTGCAGGAGTTCGTGGGACGGGCGACGGCCTCGCAGAGTGGCGAGGTGATGACGGCCGAATTTGCATTGCAGCAGCCGGTGGCGCGACATCTGCAGGTCAGTGCGGCGCCGGTGCGGCGCACTGATGGGGCTGCGGCGGTGCGCGTATTGGTGTTTCATGACGTCACGCGGCTGAAATCGTATGAGACCGCGCGGGCCGACTTCGTCGCCAATCTGACGCACGAATTGAGGACGCCGCTGGCGGCGATTTGCGGTTACGCGGAGACGCTGAACCAGGGCGTTGAGGATCGCGAAACAGAGCGGCGCTTCATCTCGATTATCGAGCGCCAATCGCGGCGGCTGGCGCGGCTGATCGACGACCTGGTCTCGCTGTCGGATCTGGAACGCGGGCTGAGTCCGCTGAAGCTCGAAGCGTTCGAGCCGCGCCGGGTCGCGGAGGAGGCGGCGGAGCTGATGAGCGAGACGGCGCGCCGCACTGGCGTCGAGCTGGAGGTGCGTTGCGGCGCGGCGCTGCCGCTGGTCATGGGCGACCACGATCGCATCACGCAGGTGATGGTCAATCTGCTCGACAACGCGCTCAAGTACACGCCGCGCGGCGGGACCGTCACGCTCGAAGCCCGCGCGCTTGCAGCAGCGGGCACGAATGGCGCCGCGACCAGCGATACAGGCAAGGCGGGTGTGGAATTTATGGTGGCCGACACCGGAGAAGGGATTCCGCCGGCGGACATTCCGCGGTTAACCGAGCGGTTCTATCGCGTGGACCGGGCGCGATCGCGCGAACTGGGCGGCACGGGTCTCGGCCTGGCGATCGTCAAACACATCCTGCAACTCCATCAGGGCACGTTGAAGATCGAGAGCAGGTTGCGCGAGGGCACGACGGTTACGGTCTGGTTGCCCGCCGCGACTGCGCCTCCAAGTTAGGTCGCCGGGACGGAAACGAGGAGCTCGCGCGAACCTTGCAGCGCGGCGCATTTGGCAACTGATTGAGTTTGAATGAACCGGTGCGCGCCTTTCGAGTGTCTTGCGGCGCCGCGCGCAATGTGGAGAATGGAAGCTCCTCGGCGCGCGCCCTTAGCTCAGCGGATTAGAGCATCAGACTACGGATCTGAGGGTCGGGGGTTCAAATCCCTCAGGGCGCGCCAACCCTAAACTCATCGAAAATACTCAGGAATTCCCGCTTTCAACCGGCGTTCTCGATCCTGAAAATGGGATCGCGGAAGGTCGTAGGGAGCCGGCAATGCAATCGCCGTATCGCCGAGTACGCCTTTTAAGCCGGTGGTTGCCGATCATCAGCTCGACTATCGGCGACCTTGGGATACGATAACGACGGCCGCCGGCAAAGCCTCAAGTAGCGGAGCGATAGGATTCGCCACTGGTGAGCACGTTGAGATGAGGAAGTCATTTTGGGACCATTTGACGGCCACGCTGGAGGCCGGTTATTGCAGAATCGAGTACGCTCGGAGCGGATCGTTCGAAGCGCGGCATCTTTGGGCCGCGCGGCGTTCCTTGAAAGCTTCGGTCCAATAGTTGAGTTCGCACGGCTCCGCACGGAGGATTAACGATGCCTGGCGATGATCACAGGTTCACCACTACTGGGCGGGTTCAGGGAGAGGCGAAGTATATTGCGCCGCTTCTCGGTAACATCGCGGCGCAGGCCGCGGAGGCCGATCGAACTCGCTCGGTCGCTGCGGGCCTGATTACGTCAATCAAGAAGAACGACATCATGCGGATGTCGGCGAGTCGCGAGCTTGCGGGCCTCGAGGAGTCAATCGTCGCTATCGCGAATGAACTCCGCGCGATCGCACCGCGATGCGGCTCGACGGCGTGGTGCTTGTGGAATCATCTGTGTGTCTTTCACCATTTCGCTGGAATTCTCGGCCCGGCGAATGCCCCCGTTTTGGCGGATATCGTTTCAAAGGGCGAATGGGTCTGCTTTCCCGCTGGCGCTTCGTCCCAGGTGACTGCAGTCGATGACGGCGGCAAAACCATCCTGTCCGGAGAGGCCGCATTCGGTTCCGGCGGACGTTATTCGGAGTGGGCTGGCGTCGTTTTCGTCAAGGACGGCGTCAAAGTGCCCCAGTTCACTCTCGTCGATCTTCGGCACCAGAAGGTGAGGATCAGAGAAACGTGGGACGGAAGTGCTCTCCGCGCGTCGGCCACCGATCATATCTGCTATGAGGGTGTTGACGTTCCACGCGAACGCGTGGTGCCTGCGCCGGCAAAGTACCGCGCACTCTACCGGCTGCCCGACTATCCGATGATTCATCACCGCTATCGAGAAGACTGGGTTGCGATCTCGGTGATGTGGCTCGGCGCGATGGCGACGGGTGTGGCCGAAGCATCGATCGAAGATACGGCGCAGAGCATCAGAGATCGAATCGCAATCTTTGGGACTAAAATGGTCGAGAAACCTACGATTCACGTGAACCTCGGTCGCGCCCGAGCCCTCATCAACGCGGCGACTGATACGGTATACGCCGCAATGGCAGAAACTGACGCGCGGATCGCGGCTGGCGGGATACCGACTGAAGGAGATTATTTCCGGCAGACCTCGGCCGGAATGCAGGCCGTCAGGCTGTGCGACGATGCGATGCGGCTCATCCTTCGCGTCCTCGGCGGTAACGGACTACGCGAGGGCACCGACTTCGAGCGCCGCTATCGGGATTTTCAAGCGATGCCGCTGCACATCAACGGGCACGTCGACCGTATAACTGAACAATTGGGACGCATCTCTCTGGGGCTGGATTCGCAGAATCCATTCTAGTCGTCGGTGTTGGAGATAGTCGGGCGGCGACAAATCTGTTACCAGCCCGAAAGCTACTGGGTAACAGCCACGAAAGCTCTCGAACGGCCCCTCGACAGCGCGCGAAAACGCAGTCATTTCGTCGGATGGATCAGTTGCCGGCTATTCGGACCGAGGCCCCATTTTCACGCAACTGCGTTTTGCTGGAAGTTTCTGCGGGGCAAAGGCTCGCCGTCACGGCGCGCAGGTATCGAGGTTTTCTGCTCGTCGCACATGGCACAGCCAACTTATGACGCACACGACCTGTGTCGCGAAAAAGAACGCTTCACGCGGAGGGTTATCTAACGGTCTTAGTCGCCGAAAACGTTACCCTTGATGAGTTTCGGGATAACCGGAGTTACCGCGAATTGGAGGTTCCACTTCTGGCCGAACACATCGGGATGGACCGGCATGTACTGGCCTTGGACCGCCAGTTTCACTGGCAACAGGCCGATTTTAATCACCTTACTGATTTGCAGACCGATCGGAAACGTGATCTCGTTGCTGCTCTTGTTCGCGTACCAGTTCAACAGCATATTCGGCGACGTACCGATTCCCCATCCACCGCCAGGAAAATACTGGAAGAAGTATTGGATGTTCATTTGGCTCACGGTCTGCGAACCTGGGCCGCCGACCGAGAACCACTGTTGCGGAAATACTCCCGCGATCCATTTGCCGCCGAGGTATCCGAAAACGCCCGCCGGTCCCAACTGCCACTTATTCTGTCCGAGCCGCGAGTTGCTCGCTGTAGGAAAGATAAAGCTGGGTCCAGCGCCGAGCAGCCACGGACCGGCAACCTTCGGACTCGGGGAGATCAACGTTGCGAGGATCGTGTCGCCGAAACCGGTCACGCGATGTAGATTGCCGCTCTCATTCACGTATGGCGAAGAGTTCATCACCTGGAATACTGGACGGGTGATTAGATTCCAATCGTCGGTCAGCGCCAGCGGCAACACCGGCTGAAACTGGAGGTTCACGGCATTGCGCTCGGGTTTGTTCAGCCAGTAGGTATTCTCCTGAAGCTGGAGCGCCCAGATACTGGAGATCGGATTCGAGAGTTGCTTGTTTACCTCGTCGAGTGATTTGTCATCTGCGGTCTGCGCCGAAGCATTCGCGACCGTCAAGAAGCCGAGGAATCCGATCAAGGCGATCAGCCTCACGTATTGATATTTCAATTGCCTGCTCACCCTTCTCCCGGCGTCTGTCCTAGAAGCCGCGCGCTGGGCCGATCTGCGGCGAGCGCACTGGCTTAGCCATACCGTAGAAGACCACGACACCCTGTCCACCGCAGCGAGTCGAAAGCGCCTCGTTGGGCGTACCGATACAGCTATCGATGTCCTGCCAGTTGTTGGTGACCCAGACGTTGCCGGCCGGATCCAAGTCGACATCGACTTCCATCTGCAAGCCACCGCCGACGTAGCCGAGGGGAGGCGAGATCGGATCGCCGGTCTTCATGCCGGGAGGGCAGTTCTCGGTTCGCGTACCGCATAGATGCGCGATCTGGCCGGAGGCGCCGGCGAAATTCGAGACCCAGACATTATCATCGCCGTCCACCGCAACCGCCCACGGCCCAGGCAGACTGGGACCGGTGAACGGAGAACCGGGATACGCGGAGCCGTCCGGCCGCAGCAGGATCATGCTGCCACCTTTGCGGCCACCCTTTTGCTCGGACATCGTCTTGGTCAGATAGTCGGAAGCCGACGTCAGGCCATGGAGCTTCAGGCGAACACCCATATCAACCAGATGCATCATGCCCTCCAGGCTGTTGCCGAAGCGCGCCGTGATCCAGACGTTGCCGCGGCTGTCGATCGCCAGGCCGCTGGTGTTGAAGCCGCTCTTGAAATTCTCCGCTTTGGCGGGATCCGCAGCCGGGAAGCGCGTGACGTGGTTGATCCCGCTGTTCGAGACCCAGATTCGATCCTGTCCATCGATAGCGAGATGGAATGGCGCTGCGAACGACTTGCAAGGCTCCGCGTCGGCGCCTTCGCACACGATCCGGCCCTTCGTGAGATCTCCTTTGGGAAAGTAGACTAGCTGTTTCTTCTCGATACCGAGCACCCAGACATCACCGCTTGGCGCAACGATTACACCTTGCATCAATCCCAACCGGCCGTTGAAGTTGATACCCTCGGGCGGGGTCAGGGGCTTGCCCTCCTTGTCGAACACCACGATCGCCTTGGTGCCATAAGTCGTGAACCATGCGTTATCCTTGGCGTCGACCGCGGCGCCGAACGTGCCGCCTTCCATCCCACCGCCGCTAAAGCCGCTGGTCATCGGCGATAGCGTCTGGCCGTTAGGCGCGAACTTGCTCGCGGTGCCTTCCCACAGCGAATCTTGACCCTGCCAGCCCACCGAGAAATTGTCGCCGACCCAGAAGTTACCCTCGCTGTCGAACATACCCTTGCCGCCCGCATGGTATCCGCCGCCGTCGAACTTCAGCGGCAGCACCCATGCGCTCGGCTGCCAATTGAGATACGGCATGTACGGAACGGGGCGCAGGTTCTTGCCCTGCGGGATCGGATAGAACGCATTGAGCAGAGCATAGATTCGCCCGGGGCGGTACCATGGATTGCGCGCGATCGCTTCCGCCGCGGTCAGCGTGTCGGTCGGAGCGTCACCCTTCGGCGGCGTGGCGGCTGCGAAAAGCTTGTCACACGCATTGGGTGTAACCCGCGTGACGCAGCCCGCGAGCGCGTCAGCCAGCGTCGCGAAATTCGCCATCGTCGGAGTCTGGCCGCTGTTGAGCGGGTCCTGAATCGCGGACCCCCAGCCACCCGTTTCGAGATTGACGAAGTTCGGCACATTGCCAGCCGCGATGCGGAGACCGAGCGGGTTGCCTTTGATCGTAGTGCCGGCGATGAACTGCGCGTTGGTCCATATCGACGCAACGGTCGTGAACTCGTTGATCGTGACCTTGGCGGGCGGGTTGTTGCCGATCACCGCTAGCAGCACGATCGCCGGGTTGTCGCCGCCTCCCTTGTTCGCAGTCGGTTGACCACCGGTCGCAACCAGATAGAGGATGTTGTCGGGCGATCCTTCACCGCTAAAAGTGAAGCGGCCGTCATCGCCAGTTTGGGTCTGCGCAAGCTGCTTGGGCTCGTCTGCACTCGCAGACCATAGCGTCACCGTTGATTTGGCGATCGGGGCACCGCTCCCGAGGACTACTCCATCAATGGAGCCGGCCGCGACAGCTATTCCACTTGCTGAGGTCGTGAAGAGTAGCGACAGCAAAACCGCAAACATCAATCTCCGATTCACCCTAACACCTCCCCAAAGAATCAACCGGCCAAAACATCCGCTGCAAAAACCAGCTCCGATAGATCGCATGACACGTCTCTATATCTGGTCAAATGTCGGCGCTTGAAGACGTTTAGTCTTGATCGCTCAGCGCCACGCCCGATCGCTATCGTCGCGCACTCACCGCTCGCTTTGCCAATCAGCCATATCGTCCAAATCCCATTTATCTAAAGGCTTCCCGATATGACTTCCCCCTAACATCGCCGGCGCGGCTCAACGAAACCACGTTCTTCCAAGGTGGGCGTGCGTTCGGCTGCATCAAACCTGAGGAGATCAGCAACCGAGATTCTGACAGAGCCACGGAAACCCCTGGGGCCCGAAGAGGGAGAATTCGTATCCGAGTTCGACGCGCTACGCGAGAGAGGATACGCGACCGTCTGCCATCAACATGCCAGTGCTTCCGGTATGAGCCCCGGGAAGTCAGTGGGAGGTGTCACCAGAATCGATGGGGAAAACGGCGCCTTCAGCCATCCAAGACCCGCCCGACGCGAAATCGGCCACCTCCGCAACTACTGGGAACACTGCGAACAAAGTCGGCTAAAGCCTTGCACAGGAAGGCCGTTCGGGCTATCGAACGAGTTGGAATCGGAAAGTCAAAAGGAAATCCCGGATTATTACGTCGGTAGTGGCGGCGGCGGCAGGGGAGGGGCAGGCGCCGGGTGGCCTTCATCTGCACCGGGGGCACGACGCAGATCAGGTATCAGTAGGCGCGAGAGCGCGAGGGGGCGATCGATGCACACGATCCCGCACACCTTAGGCGCGATCCTCTGCACCGCGATCTTTTTCTGCGGCACGGGCGAAGCGGCTCAGAAGCTTTGCGTCGACCCGTCGAATACTGCGAAATGCTCGGCGACCATCCAGGAGGCGATCAATAAAGCAAAGTCCGGCGCGGTGATAACGGTCGTCGCCGGCACCTTCTTGGAAAACGTCACTATCAACAGTGGCCCAAAGCCGAAGGGCATCACGCTCTTGATTGAGGGTGCGGGCCCCGGCACTACCATCATCGACGGCGACGGCGCCGGCATCGTCTTCGACGTTGGCCGCAAAGCCGCGCTGACGCTCGCGAACATGACGATCCAACATGGCAAGAATACTGCGAACCAGGGACTCGGGGGCGGCGTGAGTGCGGTCGGGACCAAGCTCACGATCCAGGGCTGCGAGATTAACGACAACACGGTGACCGATGGCGGCGGCGGCGGGGTGGGCGTCGAGGCAGGGCCGCTTACCGTCGTCAACTCAACGATCAGGGACAACAACGCCTCCAGCGGGGGCGGGCTGTTCTTCGCCTCGGCCGGGAAAACCGCGACCATCAGCAATTCGACCATCACGGACAACGTGGCCAACGAAGGCGGAGGCATCTTGGTCGGCGGCCTCGGCAAGGGGACCATCCGCAATAGCAGTATCGACGACAACCAGGCCGAGGAGGTAGGTGGTTCGCCGGCGCTCGGCGGCGGCATCTTTGTGGACGGCAAGAGCGTGACAATCCTCGACAGTACGATTAGCGACAACCTGGCGCGGACAGATCAGGCGATGGCGTCGCACGGCGGCGGTATCGACAATCTGAACTCCACGGTGACGCTCAACAACGTGACCATCGCCGAGAACAATGCGTCGGTCGGCGGCGGTATCGACACGCACGTCGGGAAGAGCTTCATCAGCAGCAATTCGATCATCGCGGACAACTTTGACACGGTCTCCTCGGCGGATTGCGCGGGGACCGTCAAATCGGCGGGCTACAACCTACTTCTCGATCCGAGCGGATGCGAGGTGAGCGGCAAGACCTCGAGCGACATCATCGGCGAGGATCCGGTCTTGGCGGATTTGGTGCTGAATCCGCCCGGCACGACCGAGACGCGGGCGCTGGGGACGGGGTCACCGGCGCTGGAAAAGGGCAATCCCGGCAGTCCCACCGGCACAGGCGGCCACTGCCTGCCAACCGATCAGCGCGGTGTGAAGCGCCCGGCGGGCAAATGCGACATCGGAGCATACCAGTCCAGCTCGTGACGGGGGCTGAGGTTTCCAGGAGCACTTCTTCGCTACGGAAGTAAGATGTCTTGCAACTTGGGCGATGGTGGCTGGTAGGCTGAAACGATTGCGAAGCACGCCGGCGATGCTGTTCGCCAACAGAATCAGTTCATTGATAGTGGCAGCGCAGCGCTCGAAGGGCCGAGCATATACAGGGGCGAGCCAGTGGCCCCATGATATCTGCTCGGGGTTCTCATTTTTCGTCCGCAGGTGTGACCGATCGGAACTGAGCGAGCAGCAGCGCGTCGTAAATCAGCTTGCACGCGCCGCCAAGAATAAGTGGCCATCCGAAGAGTGAGTAATCGAGCAAGGCGCCCGCGGGCAGCGGCGCCATCGCGGTCGCCAAGCTACGCGGTACGTTGGTGACGCTCGCCGCCGCCGCGCGCTCTTCGGGGGGCACCACGGCCATCACGTAGGACTGGCGCGCCGGCACGTCCATCGAAGACATCGAAGCGCGCAAGAGCAGAAACGTCAGCGCAAGCCCGACGTTAGGCATCATCCCGGCGATCATCAGGCACAGGTTCGCTGGAATGTGAGTGTAGGCCATCGTGCGGATACGTCCGATTCGCGCGACGAACCAGGATGAGGCGAGTTGCGAGAACGCGCCGAGCAATCCGGAGACGAAGAAGAACGAGGCCGCGGCTCGAAGCGAGAGCTGAAAGCGGCGAAACAGCCACAGCGCCAGCAGGGACTGGATCGCAAGTCCGCCGCCGAATGAATCGAGGCTGAAGAGCGCCGCCAGACGGATCACGATGGCGCGCGACTGCGCGAGCGGCCTCGCGCCGGGCACCAGTGGTTCGGCTTCAATAGCCGGTGTGAGCGACCAGTAGATGGTTGCAGCTATGAGGGCGAGGATGGCATACGCAATGAAGCCCCAACGTTCGGCGGCAACTGCGTTCGAATGCATCCGGGCGGCGACAATCGAGGGAAGGCCGCTGGCGAGGGCACCGATCGCCCCGGCCATCGCGCCGGCGACGTTGTAGCGCGAGAAGATCGCAGTCAGATCGCCTGCCGCGACGGTTTCAACCAGCGCCGCCTGCTCGACCGGGAGGAAGAGGCTAACGTCGCCGGCCGAGGGATTGAGCGTGCCGATAACGGCAATGACAAAGAGCGGCCAAAAGGCGGTGACGGTCGCGAAGCCGATGCCGGTAGCGAACATCAGGGCGCAGGACGCCAGCATTACGCGGCGGCGTCCGAGTCGATGAGCCGCCAACCCAATCCATAGGGTGAGCGTAGCAGAACCGATCAGGGTGCCGAATACAATCGCGCCGACACGCAGAGAATTGAAGCCGATGGCCGTCAGGTAGCTCGGCAGTAGCACGCTGACGGCGCCGTCGGCGAGTCCGCGCAACGCCCGCGTCGCGAGTAGGCGCTTGCCGTCGGCGGTGGTGCTGTCGCGGATACCAGAGGTTAGACGAACTCAGCATCGATGCGGCGAAATTTATGCGGGTCGACCAGGCACCGTATCCGGCTGCATAACGGGAAATCGGGCTGCGCTCAAGCGCCGCGACTTAGCGCGCGCGATTACAGCGCCAGGCTTTGACACTTGAAGCAACGCATAACGCTTGCGGGCGATATTGCCGATTGCATGGAGATGAGAGCGCAACAGCCGGTACTGACAGAAGTTCTTGCCGAGTCTTTGGCAATGAATCAAATCCGCTCGACTTCAATTGTCAGATGAGACAGCGACGCGAAGCGAGCGAGCAGGTTTCGATAGAAACGCGGGGTGCGAGCATGGACGGTCGTGACGGAAACAATGGCACCCAAATGGCCAGGTCCCAGTCGCCAGAGATGGAGGTCTGCCAACCCGTCGCCTTCTGATTCGATAGTTTGCCGAATGTCCTGCATGATATCCGCGTCCGGAGTCATGTCGAGCAAAATAGCGCCAGTATCGCGAATCAGCCCATACGACCAACTGGCGATCACGCAGGCACCCACGATACCTGCCAATGGATCCATCCAAAGCCACCCGAACAGGCGGGCAAAGGTCAGGCCCACGATGACGAAGAACGATACTGCAGCGTCCGCAACAACGTGGATGATAGCCGCACGCATATTGTTGTCCCGGTGTGCGGCTCCATGGTCGCGAGCATGGGCGCGTTCCTCCTTCTCCGCGTGCAGATGCGGGTGTTCATGATCATGTCCTGAGGAATGATGACCACCGCTCAACAGCCAGACGCTTGCGACGTTCACCGCCAAGCCCAGGCACGCGATCGGGATAGCCTCTGCAAAGTGGATCGGCACCGGAGAAAAGAACCGGCGGACCGCCTCGTAGCCAATCAGTAAGGCAATCATTGCCAGCACAATGGCGCTGCTGAATCCCGCGAGATCCCCGAGTTTTCCCGTTCCGAACGTGAATCGGCGATCGCTTACATGCTTGCGGGAATAGCTATACGCCAACGCGGCCAGCAGTAAAGCGGCAGCGTGCGTACTCATATGCATGCCATCAGCCACCAATGCGATGGAGCCGAATATGATGCCGCCGATAACCTCGATCAGCATCATGCAGGCGCAGAGCGCGATTACGCCCCAGGTCTTACGCTCGTTGCTTTCATGGCCTTCGCCGAGAAAGACGTGACTATGTATTGCGCGCGAAGAGAGAACCGCCGTTTCGGTCATCTGGGCCTCATTTCAGATAAGTGCGAATGACATCGAGCAGTTGCCCGGCAGCCTCACCGTTCAGCGCACCCGGATGCTCTCGGTCATTGACGAGGTGGGTGCGGATGTGGTCCTCGACGACCTCGGCCATTAACCCGGCCATTGCGCCGCGAGCGCCTGCAATCAGATGCATCACCAACTCGCAGCCGGACTCTTTCTCCAGAGCCCTTTCGATGGCCTCAACCTGTCCCCGAAGCCGGCGTACACGAGCCAGGAGTTTCTGTTTCTCGCGAACCGTGTGTGACACCTTTCTAAAATAGCTTAGGGGGGTATCCTAAACAAGCATCTATCTGGAGTAAATCAGGTGCCTGTATTTGTTCGTAATCCCAAACTCTCGCTCTGTCATCCCGCCAAAATTCCAACAAAGCGCACATCGACTTGGCGCGACTGGTCGCGCGCGTTGCTCGAGCTTGCTCTTGCGGTGCCGACATCAAATCGTAAGCCGTAACCACGATTTAACTTTTCAATGACCCAGCGGACACAAGGCAACCCAGGTCTTGCGCTAGGCTAGCGGGCGCCGGAGCCAAGCTTGACTTATAGCCGGCCAAGGATGACCAAATGCTAAAACTCCCGTTCGCAGCCCTTCTCAAAGCCTTTCGCACCACCGCCTGTCCGATCATTCTGTCCGGCGCCATCATTGGGATGATGCCGGCCAGCAGTCGCGCCCAAGTCGTACCGGTCGCGCCGTACAGCGTCACAACCTTCGCCACCGCACCGGCGGGCCTCAGCGCCCCAGATTCGGTAACCTTCAGCTCAACCAACATATTTATAGGTTATGGCAATGGGGGAATGCCCGACGGTTCCGGCGGAGCAATGAGCAATGCGGTCGAGTATGACTTCAAAGGGAACTTGATAAAGACTTTTACTATCGTCGGTCACAACGACGGACTCCGCTTCAATCCGAAGACTAACGAGCTTTGGGCGCTGCAGAACGAGGATGGCAATGCGAATCTGTCGATCATCGATCTAAAGAGTGGGAAACAGAAGATATACCAACTCGGCACCGGACCACAAAAAGGTGGCTACGACGACATCGACTTCAACAACAAGGAAGTGTACGTGAGCGCTTCCGCTCCGACGATCAACCCGAATACGGCGCCAGCGATTGTAACGCTAAAGCTGGCCGGGAAAAAGGCGGTTTTGACAGGGATTCTCAACGGTGATGCGTCTGCTACCAATGTGACTACTGGCGACACGGAGACCTTGAATCTTCAGGACCCCGATTCGATGATAGTCGATCCGCTGGGCGAACTGGTGATGACCTCGCAGGGTGATGGCGAATTGATTATCGTGCAGCATCCCGGCCTGAAGTGTCAAAATGCGTTGCTTGTTCCGCTAACCTCGGATGCAGGCGGGTCCACTATCGGAAACACTCAGCTTGACGACACGGTATTCACTACTCAAAGCGCCGGAGAATTGTTGGTAGCGGACAAGGGTAGTAACACGGTTTACAAGATCACGGCACCGTACTTCGCGGCGAGCGCTTATTCGGCCGTGAGCGTGTTTTCCACGCCTACCGCAAATAATCCAATAGAGTCATTCGTTGGACAAACCAACCTTACGACCGGCTTCGTGACTCCGATCGTGAATGGGATGTCGAATCCTGGTGGCATGGCATTCATTCCCTCCGGTGTGGATTTATCGAAGTTTATCAAGGCATCTGCGCAGATTCCTGAAGTCTGTCCTGCGAGCTAATCCGTCACGTTTGTGGCTCGCGCCCGGTATCGCGCAATGAGTGTTTGCCGGTGCCGGGCGCGCCACTGCTCTTATCTTCACGGCCGCACGCCGGCCCTGTTGCGGACGAGCGAACCCATTTCAGTTCGCTTTGGCTACCGCGGTGCAATTAGCTCGCATCGCCGCGTGACTGGGGGGCTCGCCTATTGCGCTTACTGCGATCGCTTGGAGCATACCCGCCGGACGCTGGAGTTAACGACTTCTTAACGCGCGTGAAGCGCAAACAATCAAGTTGATCCGCTAGCCTGCACTGCTGTTCAAATCCCGTTTAACCCTCTTGGGGAGGAGTAAGGCCTAGTGAAAAGAAACAAATCGTTTAAACGCAAATTGCGGGCTGGTATTGCACTCGGTGCGCTCGCGATTGCTGGCGCGACAGTGCCGAAGGTGTTCGCCACGCCGAGATTTTTACCGGGCGGTATCAGCCATGTCCTATTGATCAGTATCGATGGCATGCATGCGCTCGACTACACGAACTGCTCTAGAGGTATCCCAGGATTCAATGGTGGCGCATCCTACTGCCCGAACCTGGCGGCGCTTGGGCAGACGGGAGTCAATTATGTTGACACCAGTACATCGAGGCCATCGGATTCATTTCCAGGGTTGATGGCAATCGTCACCGGCGGTTCGCCGCGGACCGTTGGCGCATACTATGACGTAGCCTACGATCGTTCGTTGCAGCCACCCGCAACCACAACGGGCAACGGGTTGCCCGGTGGTTCGTGCACTCCGGGGCAAACGCCTGATGGGACGACCACCGAGTACGAAGAAGGGATCGACATCGACCAGACCCAACTGAACGGTGGATCGGCGACCGGAGACGGCCAGGCCAACGCGATCGATCCGAATAAGCTGGTGCGCGATCCCGCCAATGGCTGCAAGCCGGTGTACCCGTGGAACTTCATCCGTACCAACACGATATTCGGAGTTATTCACCAGGCCGGCGGTTATACTGCGTGGTCCGACAAGCACGTCGCCTATAGCGCAGTCTCCGGTCCAGGCAATGGCAAGAACGTTGACGATCTCTACTCTCCTGAGATCAACTCAACCGTCCTACCGTCGCTACCTCAATTGACTCGCAGCGGATTGCCTAATTGCAATCCGATGCCGGATACCAACCCTGTCGGAGGCGACGACTACACCGGGAGCTTCCAGGATATCCAGTGCTATGACAGCCTGAAGGTTCAGGGCATCCTGAATGAGATCGACGGCCTGACCCACGACGGCAAGAGCAGAGCACCTGTTCCCACCTTGTTCGGCATGAACTATCAGGCGGTCAGCATTGGTGAGAAACTCATCTACCAATATGGCGCACTGCCTGACCCGACGGATTATAGCTTGAAGGGTGGCTACCTTGATTCAATCGGGACGCCGACTCCATCACTGTTCCAGGAGATCAAGTTTGTCGATAACACTATCGGATTGATGGTGGCGGAACTTAAGGCGCAGCGTCTGCTTAGCTCGACGCTGATCGTGATCACCGCCAAACACGGGCAGTCACCGATCGATTCGAGCCGCTATAAGGCCAACGGTAAGCCGAACGATCCGGCGTCTATCCTTAGCAGTTACCTGGCCCCGTCGGAGAAAAGCGCGATCGGACCGACAGAGGATGACGTCGCACTGCTCTGGCTGGCCAATTCAAGCGACACCACCGCGGCGGTCGCAGCGCTGGAAAGCGCGTCTCCGGTATCGAACAACATCGCAGGCATCGGTGAAGTTTTCTCCGGGCCTTCGATCGGCTTGTACTACAATATCGGCGACTCGCGGACACCTGACATTGTAGTGACTCCCAATATCGGCGTGACTTATTCGAACAGCGGCAAGAAGCTGTCGGAACACGGTGGCTTTGCGCACGACGACGTCAACGTCATGATGCTGCTTTCGAATCCGTCGTTTAGGCCACAGACGATTACCAGTCCGGTCGAGACCGCACAAATCGCTCCGACTATCCTCCAGGCGCTTCGGCTGGATCCGAACCAGCTTCAGGCGGTCCAAAAGGAACACACCCAGTCGCTGCCGGAAGTTCCGCTTGCTTCATTTCCGTTTGGGTTCTAGAGGTAGCTGATTTCTGAACCAGCCAAAAGCGGGCGTCCAATCGGGCGCCCGCTTTCTCAAAATTGCCTCATCCGTCTTGGCCGTAAAATAAAGGTGGTGCCCAAATTGAGGCACTGGCCAATGCTCTGACGACGGCGGCGATACGACGAACAATAGGACTAGCTGGCTAAGCGACGCCGCTGAAACGGGTTGCCGCACGGATTTTGTCAGCCTATATGAGAGATGAGCCTAAATGATCCGTGTGCGAACTCCTCCACTCGCGTCGGACTGTTTGGAGAAGCGGGCATATGGAACCTCACCCCCTCCTTAGTTGCGCGCTCTTCCTTTTATCCCAGGATGGGCGCGATCAAGGGACGTTGTGATAGTTGGCGGGTCAGTAACCGAATTTGACTTTATCGCTGACAATCCGGGACCAAAGCTCTTCCATAGTCACCAGCAGTTGGACATTGATTTCGGGTTCATGGCGCTTCTAAGGTAAGCACGATCCGGGTCCCTCATCCATATCGGCGGCTCCTTAGGTGGCTGAAAACGGTGCGGCCACCTGTTGGCGATATTCTGCGACTGAAATTATTCTCTGCGCATGAGTGTCCCAAAGAATGTATTTCAAAGACTTATGAATGTGAGAGAGCTTCACTCGTGTGACGCTTGTGAAGAGATGGCGGTATTCATTATGACACTCAATTAAACGATAGTTTGGTATTTGGGCGGATAGATGGTGAATGTGATGATAGGCAATATTTGCGGTGAACCAGTTTATCCAATTCGGCAAAATCAAAAAGCTCGTTCCGACAATCGCGCCTGTCTCATAGTCCCAGTGCTGACTATCGCTTGCATATGAGTGTTCAAAATTATGCTGAACGGTGAATAGCACAATGCCGGCACCACTGGCTAATGAAGCGCTGATTAGGTAAATCGTAAAAAACAGCACGGCACCAAACGCCCAAGACATCATTGCCCAAAGACTAAGCAACACTACATTGTTCCAGAACATGTGCCAGTATTCTCTTTCAGATCGCCAGTAGCGCGTCTTAAAACTTTCTACGAGCACCTTCATAGACATATTCGGCTGTGCAACTTTTTGTTTGGCAATATGCCAAACGAGGCCGAGACTGCCCTTAACCCAGTTAAGGCGCGGATTGAGAATCACGTAGATCAGGCCGGCGAAAGGAGCTATCGCGATGCTGCACTTGCGTCTATACATGCGCTGCTGCGCATCGGTCATCGCCGCATATTCCTCCACCGACAAGGTTGTGTACAATCCTCGGTACTTCTCCCAATTGCCGTTGTTGGCATGATGGAAGTTGTGATGGGACGACCAGACGTACTGAGGCATGCCGGAAATTACACCAAGCAGAAAGCCGAATTTGCGATTCAATGAGTGGCTGCGAAACAAGCTGCCGTGGCCACATTCATGCATCAGCGCAAATGCACGCACGTTGAGGAGGCTGATTATCAGTACGGCAGCAGCTGTGAGCCAACCGGAAACGACACGACCTCGCACAGCTATCCACCAAAGCATGGCGAGAGCAGCTAACGTCGTTAGAACCTGAATCAATCCCTTGACATTATCGCCGTGAGCATAATGACGAATGATATCGCGTTTCTGTTCCTTTATGCGGTCGATCAACGATGTCATGCGAACCTTCTTTTAGGGTTGTACGTTAGTGTCTGAAGACGTCAAATAATAGATGGAACAAAGCGCGAGTCTAAACTCGGCTATCACTTAGTTTGCTTTTACAGATTCGCACGCAGTCCTGGCATAACATTTACGTAGTCCTTAAGGGCTGGGAAGCAGCGCAGAGCTATGGCTTCGACGATTGCGGCAGTTGTGAACAGCGGCTCGATGCCGCCCGGAGATTACGATTTCTTCCATCCCTCGGCCAAACTGAGCGATGAACAGAAGAATCTCGTACTTCAATAGACTTCGCAACAAAATGCTCTCCCGGCTCATTGATTGACGTGGCGGTAGATGCGGGGGGAACCAAGTATCCCGATCACCAGAAAACTGATGCCAATTGCTGAGGTAACCACCGCTGGTATTGCTACACTTGACGGATCGAGCCCGCGAATCATGAGATTGTTGAAGGCGACCATCGTCCATGTTGTGGGCATCCCGAGGGCGGCGGCGCGCATCCAATAAGGCTCGAAGTCAAGTGGCCACCAGCATCCGCCAATTGCCGACATCACCAGCGCAGTCATCGCGCCGATTGGCAGAACGGCGTCACGAGTATTGGCAATGCACGCTATGACCAGACTGAATGCGGCAGCGGCGAAGGAGATTGCCGCCGCGGGAAAAAGCAATGCCCATGAATTATGTCCGAGGGAGATTCCGAAAAATAAACGTCCAGCACCAAACAAGAGGATCATTTGGCCGAGCCCAATAAGGAACCGCGCCGTCAGCTTACCAAGCATCAGCCCGGACGTTGATGCACCGCTGACATGCAGGCGCGCCAGGGTACCCCAGTCTCGTTCGTCGATCAGACTCACTCCTACTCCCATAAACATATCGATCAAGAGAAAAGTGATTCCGAAACCAGGTACGTACTGGTCGAAGGAATTCACGTTGACGTTGCCGCCGGTAATCGAGCGTTCTTGCCAGCCAACGATTCCTGGCAAAGCCACCGCCGTTTGTGAAAGCGTTGGATTAGAATCTGGAATCGAAGGAAAATCAGGGAGTTCCGGCAAGTGAGGCAATCGATACGTGCCCGATAGTGCGATAGGAGAGGCCACATCGATACGGGGAAATGGGAAATCGATGGGCTTCGAGAGTTCAGCCAACAGCGCTTTACCCGGGGGCGCCGGCCAATTCGGTGGGGGAGGGATCTGGTTCGCGTGAGAGCCGGCTGCGGCCCTAAGCTTGGTGAGCCAGATCTCGAAGTCACGTTGGCTTGCCTGGAGATGTTCGAGATAGCTGATCACGAAAACGAATGCCTCGTGTCGTTCGGCGAGGTCGTGCTCCACGGCGGCTTTACTCTTAGCCACCGCTTGATTGATCTGCACGGTGATTTCGGCACGCATTCGCTCGATCATCTGATGAGTCTGTGCGGTCAGTTCTGATCGAGCGGCGACGCGAGCGTGCTCGAATTGTCGGCGAAGTTGATCAAGCTGAGCGACTGCGGCTTTCATCCGATTGGATGCAGCCATGACTTGATCACGGAGCTGAGTTGACTCTTCCATTATTCGCGCGCGCGCGAGCGAATGAGCGTGGGACGTAACCATACGGCAAAGACGATCCAGATCGAGCTCTATTGCCGCGGCTTCGAGCCGCTTCACTGGATCGATGTATACGATCAGGTGGATGTCGTTACCGGATTCAAATGAAGCAGTTGTGTCTGGTGGAATCAGTATGCAAAGTGGGGCGCGATCATGCTTTCCGATAAAAGCACGCGCATCGTCTAGATTGCTGGCCGATACGACCGAGACTTGGCGATCTTGAGCGAGTGCATCAATGATTGCGCGTGCCAGCCATCCGCGGTCACCATCAACGACTACTAAGTAAAAGGGCTCAGATCCTGGCTGAACCCCATAGATATTGCCAAGCGAGAATCCCGCTACAGTGATGATTACGAGAGGGGCCAGCGCAAGCATAAACAAAGACGCAGGATCTTTTGCTAGAACTCTAAATTCGTTTCGAAACACTATCCATGTCGTGCGCAGCAATTGAATTCCAATTTAAGCCTGAGCCGTCGTTTCACGCAGCTCGTGACCCGTAAGTGATATAAAGGCATCGGATAAGTTGGGACTGTGCACGGCGAATTCGAGCAGCTGACCGTGACAACTATACGCGCATTCCAAGATTTCGCTGACCTGCCGAAGGCTTGAGAGTTCGAGTATTACCTTTGCTTCATCGATCGCAGGGGCGAGTCGGACGACGCCCGCGATGCCTTCGTACCATCCGCTTGATGGAAATTTATTGAACACCATCTCCATCCTGGGACGGTGACCACCCAGCTCGATCAACTGGGAAATCGTACCATCAGCCAGCACTTTGCCCTGATCGATAAGGAGGGCACGATCGCACATGCGTTCAACCTCCTCCATGTAGTGGGTGCTGTAAAGAATGGCGACGCCCGAAGCCGCCGCCGTTCGAATTGTTGCGAAGATGCCTTCGCGCGACTGCGGGTCCACACCGACTGTCGGTTCATCGAGGAGCAGCGCTACTGGACGATGCACCAGACCGCAGCCGAGATTGAGTCGTCGCTTCATGCCACCCGAGAGTGTCCAAACCGGGTCGTCTGCTCGATCACGAAGCCCAACGGATTCAAGAGCTTCAATGCTCCGGGTTTCTGCCTCTCGTCGTGTCAGTCCGTGGATGCGAGCGAATGTCTCGAGGTTTTGAAAGGCGCTTAGTGCCGGATAGAGAGCTATCGACTGTGGTACAAAGCCAAGCTTCCGACGCAGAGTATAAGGAGCCACACGCAAGTCGATCCCGGCAATTCGCACCTGACCTGCATCGGGTTCGATCAGCGTTGCGAGAATCGAGAGGGTGGTGGTTTTGCCGGCGCCGTTGGGGCCCAATAAGCCAACTACTTCACCTGCGTTCACCTCGAACGAAACGTCATCCACGGCCAGACGCACACCGTAGGTTTTTCGAAGGTGGGCGGCCTCTATAACACGGAGGGTCTTGGTTTTTGGCGATTGTAGCAAAGTTCTCTCGATGTGCCGTATTTCAATCGTTGTCAGGTTCGTGTTGCGGTCGCTTCTAAGAACCACTCAGGCAGTACAAGAGAGTGCAAAAGGGCCACATCTTCGATCACGGCGCGTTCTTGTAGTGCATGGATGAGACGAATCCGACTATTGGAAGTTTAGATCGATCCGGGATCGCCCGTTCGAACTCATGTTCCAGACCGTTCGATGTTATGCTTTCCCAATTTGTAGGAAACGTCGCTTCGCGACAGACCGAGCCTCCGCGCAGCCTCGGCTTGCGCTCCCTTGGTTGCTCCAAGCGCTTTCTGGATGAGCGCTTTCTCCAGCGACGCCATGAACTCGCGGAGATCCAGAGTTTCAGGCATCATATCTGCTACTTCGTTCGGAGTGATTGCGCATCCAGTACTGACCGGTCGGCTGGTGGTTCGCGCCTCGATCGCCACGGGAAAGTGTTCCGATGTGATTTCATCAGTAGCCGAAAGGATACAGGCACGTTCGACCAGATTTCTAAGTTCGCGGATATTGCCCGGAAAGTCATACGTCATTAGCGCGCGCGTCCCGTCAGCACTGACCCGCCGCAGTGGCACTTTGAGATCGCGTGCCGCCTGCGTTAAAAACAGCTCGCATAGCACAGGTATATCTTCTCGACGTTCACGCAAAGGGGGGACTTCCAGTGGTACGACCGCAAGCCGGTAGTAGAGATCCTCTCGAAAGAGACCCGCCTGTACTCGCTGCTTCAGATCCCGATGCGTTGCGACCATCAAACGTACATCGACCTGGCGCGGCCTGGTGGAGCCGATTCGCGTCACCAGGCCATCGGTAAGCACGCGCAACAGTTTGGCTTGCGCAGGCAGGGACAGTTCTCCAGCCTCGTCCAGGAATAGTGTGCCCTCGTCGGCGGCCTCAAACAGACCCTCTCGAGCGCGGTCGGCGCCGGTGAATGCGCCGCGCTCGTGGCCGAACAATTCGCTTTCCAAAAGGGTCTCGGTGAAGGCAGCGCAATTGACCGCGACCAGCGGCTTTGAGGCTCGGTCGCTGCTATGATGAACGGCCCGTGCCACGAGTTCCTTGCCAGTCCCGGTTTCTCCGGTGATGAGAACAGTGACATTGGTCGGCGCGACCCGAGCGATCTTCTCGCGAAGTTCCCGAATCGCAGCGCTGCCTCCTCGAATTTCAGAGCTACCTTCCAGGCGTGAAACCGCATCGCGGAGCCTATCATTCTCACGTAGCAGGCGCGTATGCTCCTCCGCGCGGTGTGCCGCCGCCAGTAGAGCTTCCGGAACGAACGGCTTGGTAATGAAGTCAAAAGCTCCGCGGCGCATGCTTTCGACCGCGAGTTCAATGGAAGCAAACGCTGTCAGCAAGAGGACTGACAGGGCAGGATCAATCTCGTGTGCGGCGATCAGAACATCAAGCCCTTCGCCGTCGGCCATTTTCTGGTCCGTGATTACCGCATCAAAACGAATTTCGGCTAACGCGCTTTGCGCTTCGCTGACGCCCGCCGCCTGCACCACCTCATGACCCTCGCGCCCCAGATTCGATGCCAATATGCGTCGCATGTGCGGCTCGTCATCTACAATCAATATCTTGCCCATCGATTATTCCTATCCGCGTGATCTAGCTTGAAGAGTGCGCTGGAATCTCGATCGAGAAGCATACCAGTTCCGGTTCGTTGATTCTGAGCACAAGGTCGCCACCGTGCGCCCGCACGATATTGCGGGCAATGGCGAGGCCAAGCCCGTTTCCAGACTGCTTGGTAGTAAACAGCGGCTCGAAAAGTCGATCGACGGTCTCACTTGGAATTGGACCAGCCGGATCGATCACATCGATGCGAATAGTGTCCCTACCATTCATTTCGGCGTTGAGGTTCACGGAGCCACCGTCCCCGCACGCATCGATTGCGTTCAAAACGAGATTCAAAAGCGCTTGCTGAATCTGTGACGCATCGAATTCCCATTCCAGGTCATGGTCAGCTAGAACATCAATGACGGTTCCTCTACTGGCCGCATGCGCACGGGTGGCGGTGGCGATGTAGTCGAGCATTTCGCGGATGTTTGCGCGACTGATTTGGGCTGCACGTGGCCGAGCGTAGACCAAAAAATCCGTGGTCAGCCGCTCCAGGCGTGCCGCCTCTTTCTCGGCGATAACGAACATCTCCTTGCGCTCCGATTCGTCGAGGTCTGCGCGCGCCGCGGTCGCGAGTGAGCTCGCGATCATCGCGACAGGATTCCGAATCTCGTGTGCAATGGATCTCGACAGCCGACCTAGAGCTGCGAGCTTTTCTTCGGCGACCAACCGCTGGCGAGTCCTCTCCAGCTCATGGAGGTTACTCACGAATCGCGCTTCCCGCTCGCGGAGGTTGTTGATCAGAAGCCAGACGAGAACGGCCATTACCGTGTAGATCACGGACATTGCGCCAGCTTCGATGTACTCCCCGAATTTCAACCCATAGGCGCCGAAGAAACATATAAAGTCTGCCAAAATTGCGACAGCGATCGTGGCGCCGAGACCGAGTCTGAAGGCGGCTTCCAGGACCGGTAGCAGCATCAGGGCGTAATAGGCGGTATCGCCTCTTATGGTCATGAAAGTGAGAAGGAGTGCGAGCGCAGAGTTGATCCCGAGCAAGCAGAACGTGGAGATTCTCTGCTGGGGAAGCGTTAGGGTGGCCTTCCTCTGGTACAGCCACGTGATGTGGACGGACTGCAGAAGCAAGCCAACTGCCAGAACCCAGATAACGGAAGCTGAGGGTCTACCGCGGACGAATTTGGATATGGCCTGCAACAACAACAGCGCTCCGAAAAGGAGCAGATTCAGCAGGGCAAAGAAAAGCTCTTGCCGACGGAACGATTCAACGTCGCCCGTTACGAGATCGGAGCCTCCCTCGCCAACTGTCAGTGCAAGGGCACTGAGAGGCCAGTGGCTCAACGCACGTTTTTCACCAGCGGTTGCTGTAAAGAAGTAGATTAGCGGTTCCTCGTTTACCTGCGATTTTTCATTAGTGAGGTGGCCACGAACGTTCGCGTTTCGATCGCTGGATCGGCATAAGCAGATAGCATGCCGTCGTCGTGAACGCAGGCCGGGCCATTTTATCCCAATTAACTAAGGCCTGTGCGACAATGGCGGTTCGCCCGATCTCATTGACTGTATGAGAGTTTGAACAAACGGCGTTCAAATTTTTGGACAATCGTTCGAATTTTCGAACGAGCCTAAGATTCCAAAGAATCGAAATAGCAGAAAAAGGTGAATGCAGTTCCATTTAGCGCGTCGTCGATCGGTGGCAATGGTTTTGCTTTTGAAGCTTCGACTACGTCAGATGGATTGCGAACAAACAAAGAAGCACCTGCTGTCGGAATGAGGTCTTGGTAGTGGATGTTGAGGGATGAAAGCGAATCCAAAGGCAGTTTGTTTCGTTTTGCTGTGACGACGGCTGAGCGCCAAGTTGCTTCATCGCGATTCGGCTATTCGAACTGCAGTCGCGGGTCGGAAATGTGATTTCGCTTCCCTGTTTCAAGAACGAGATAACCAATTGAAGACCCTTCGACTGATCGAACGCCGATGGGCGACCTCGCGCGCTCGCTGCCAAAAGCAGAGCGGGCAGAATCAGTACCAGCCTAAAGCGGGGAAGACTGTTCACACCGCGCATTGGCTCATTGATCTGTAACTTAGTATGTCGACCGACGGATTCAATCAACTTCCGTGTTGATTACGCAATTCATGAATGAATGGTCATCCTATTCCCAGCTCGCAAAGTGCTATCAAAAAAACCAAGGTCTCGTCTCAAAGAATAGCTGTTGTATTGAGAATACCGAGCCTGTGCTCTCAAGTAGTGGATTCGCCGGATCGTCGTCTCTTCGTGGGTAAACTTTACTCATGACACACAACATTCAATCCACTCCAGCTGAGGGCTCTTTGTGCATGAGTACGGCCCACCTGAACCGCATTGCCACTGCCGTACCAGGGCACGATGTGCATCACTCCTTCGTCGTCTTCGCCGAGCGGATGCTCGACGACCCGCGGCTACGCACGGTTTTCCGCCGCATGGTAAGCCGGGCTGATATCGCGCATCGCTATTCGTTCCTGGATCCGCAGAAAGGTTCGAGTCAGTTCTCATTGTATGACGCGAACGAATTTTATCGCCTAGGCAACTTTCCCAACACCACGCGACGTATGGAGCTGTTTGAGCAGAGCGCTCCGCTGCTGATGCGGAAGGCCCTAGACCGGCTTGCATTGAGCGAGCCGGAACGCGCTGGTATCACGCACGTGCTGGTGACCTGCTGTACGGGACTCTATGCTCCAGGGCTGGATTTTGAAATCGTCGACCACCTCGGACTGCCGGCGTGCGTTGAGCGGACGATGGTTGGCTTCATGGGCTGCTATGCGGCGATCAATGCGCTGAAGCTCGCGCGGCACATCGTGCGCTCAGACCCGCAGGCTGGTGTGCTCATGGTGAACCTGGAGCTGTGCACGCTGCACTTCCAGGAGACGCAGGATCTGGAGCGGATACTTTCGTTTCTGATGTTTGCCGATGGTGCGGCGGCGAGTCTGATTACCGCGCAGAAGCAGGGTTTCGCCCTGGACAGTTTCAAGGCGGTGATGGTGCCGGAGACGCGTGGGCTGATGACCTGGAAGATTCGCGAGCTAGGTTTCGACATGCTGCTCTCCGGGCAAGTGCCGTCAGAGCTGAGCCGCGCGCTGCATGCGGGTGAGCTGCTGGCCGAGCGAGATAGCATCGACCTATGGGCGGTGCATCCCGGCGGGCGATCGATATTGGATGCGGTGGAGAAGGGTTTGGAGCTGCCGGTCGATGCGCTGGCAGCGTCCCGCGAAGTGCTGTCGTGCTTCGGCAACATGTCCTCGGCGACGGTGATGTTCGTGCTGCAGCGGATGATGCAGCAGGCGCGGCCCGGGCAACACGGGTGCGCGATGGCATTTGGACCGGGACTGACAGCGGAGACGATGCGCTTCCATGTGGTCTAGTGCACAGATCGATCTAAGTCGGCGGCTTTCTCCGCGTGAGTTGCCGGAGCTTATGGATGGTGACTGTAGTTATGAGGATTTCCGTGACTGCCTGCGCAGTCTGGGAAAAGTGAATCGCTGGCTGCTAGGCTATCGGCCGACGCTGACCTGGCTGGAGCGGCTACCGCGCGGTTTGGGTAAGCCGATGCACATCGTCGACGTGGGCAGTGGCGGCGGGGATCTACTGCGGCAGATTGCAGGTTGGGCACGGAGACGGGGCATCGCTGTGAAGTTAACGGGAATTGACTTGAATCCTTATGCGGCGCGCGCGGCAGCGGAGTCCACGCCGAAGGAGCTCGGAATTTCATGGGTGACCGGCGATGCAATGATGTATCGGCCGGAGAAGCCGACGGATATCGTCGTTAGTTCGCTGCTGGCACATCATCTAGAGGACCAAGAGATCATCGCGCTGCTGCAGTGGATGGAAGGGACCGCGCAGCTGGGTTGGTTTATCAACGATTTGGAACGGGCGGAGTGGAGTTGTCGGATGTTTGGGTTGGTGCCGTGGCATCCGATTGTGAGGCATGATGGGCCGGTGTCGTTCCGGCGAGCCTTCCGGAAGGAGGATTGGGTACGCCTGCTGTCTGCGGCTGATGTTCCACGGGAGGTGGCGAGGGTAGAACGTTGGCGGCCGGGCAGGTTGTGCGTTGGACGGTGGAAGTGAAGTCCGCGATTCTCAACCGTCTGGTTAGACTAAGCAAGGTGAAGCATATCGCCGAGGCCCCGCCGTCCTCGCGGCGCACCTCTTCAGGTCTAACCATCTGAGAGGCGAATAATGGCATCTTTCAGCCTGCCTACGCTCAGTGCTAGCCGTACCACATTCAAAGTCGCTCTCTGGATCTCTCTTGGTGTCACTACGCTCTTTGTCTTCATCACGTCAGAGGTTCTTCTCTTCATCGATTACCCCATGTACCATGCCTACCGCCTGCAGGTCATTGCCGACCGCGGACTCCTCATCCCGCACACGCTTTGCGGAACCTTCGCTCTTCTGGCCGGGCCTCTGCAGTTCTCGTCGCGCTTTCGGCAGCGCCACCTGAAGCTCCATCGCATGGTGGGTCGCATCTACTTCATTTCCGTAATCATTGGTACCTTTACCGGGATCGCCCTTGCTACTGGACGTCCCGGGCTGCCTGGGACCGCCATGCAAGGCGCTACATGGATAGTCTGCACTACCGCTGCCGTGATCGCCGCGCGTAACAGACAGATTGCGGTGCACCGCCAGTGGATGGCCCGCTCTTATGCGGTCACGTTTACCTTTGTCTCCAGCCGTGTACTGAACCTTGTGCCCGCCTACTGGAGCCATCTTGGCGACGTACTGTCGGCGGTTGGAGTCATCGCCTTCACCCTGGCCTCCATCCTTGCAGTCGACATCGGGCTCAACTGGAACGAACTCACCACGCGCCGCAGGCTGACGGTAGCGGATGGTCTATCTTCCGGAGATGGCTCCTTCGGATCCGAGCTGACTACAGGCCCTTAGCCACCAAGCTGTCCAACGATCTTCGCCACAGATAAAAAAATGGAACCCAGCTACTTGATGGAATATCCGTGAACCAGGAGCAATGCCTTGCAAAGTGAAGTTCTCGTCCTCGGTGGTGGAGTGGCTGGCTGTGCCGCTTCCATCGCGCTCGCCCGAAAGGGACGGAGCGTCACGTTGATCGAACGCGAGCCCACGCCGCGCCATAAGGTCTGTGGAGAATTTCTAAGTGGTGAGGCCCTTGAAGATCTGCATGCTCTTGGCATCCACGTCGCCTCTCTTGGCGCGGTGCCCATCCAATACGTTCGCCTTGCCGCAGCCAGACGCGCTGCGGAGGCTCCGCTTCCTTTTCCCGCAGCCTCGCTCACGCGCAAGGCGCTCGATACTGCGTTGATAGCCGAGGCTGTCACTGCTGGAGTCTGCGTCGAGCGCGGTCGCAGTGTGCAGTCGCTCAGCCGCACGACCGCCAACCTCTGGCGGGCGGCGCTCAGCGACGGCACGATATACGAAGCTCCAACGGCCTTCCTCGCGACGGGCAAGCACGATCTGCGCGGTCACAGTCGTCCCGAGGACCCTCACCAATGGGTCGCTTTGAAAATGTATTATCGGTTGTCTGCCGCACAGACTGCGGCGCTGGGGGACGCCTCCGAGTTGACGCTCTACTCCGGAGGCTACGGTGGTATCCAACCGGTCGAAGATGGCATTACGAATTTCTGCTGTGTGGTGAAACGATGGTATTTTGCACGTGCGGGTCTTCGCTGGGAGGGCCTCCTTGCGAAGATGCAGCAGGATTGTCCCCACCTCGCAATGCGGCTTGACTGTGCGGAGCCGCTGCTCGACAAACCGATCGTCGTCACTCATATCCCTTATGGTTACATTCGTCGTACCACGGAGAATGGGCTCTATTGCATTGGCGATCAGGCAGCCGTCATCCCTTCGTTCACCGGTGACGGCATATCCATCGCGCTGCATACTGCCCGAAGTGCCGCCGCTGCGTATCTTGCGGCCGAGCCGGCGCAGGTCTTTCAGCCAAAACTGCGATCCGCAATGCTGCTCCAGATGCGCCTTGCCGAGGCTGCAGACCACGGCCTGAACAACGCACTAGCGCGGGCTGTGCTGCCGTTCTGCCTGAGGATCTGGCCCGGCGCAATGCGCCTAACGGCTAGGCTCACGCGTGTCGCGCAACCCGACGCGGTTGCTCCACAAGCGTTCGCCAACTGAAATCCAGCGACGCCAGACAAGTCTCGTGGTCAAACTCTCACTGGGATATGTAATGAAAGTCATCGCAGTTTTAGCCCGATCCAGGCAGCTTTGTTCGTCGTTTGTTGGCGTGGGCCCGTTCGAACATAGGCAGATCGCATTGATGAATAAGATCTTTCGATCCGCGGGCATCTACGTCCTGTCACTGGTTTTGACCATTTTTGTTCTGGCGATACCGCTCGTGGCGGCGCAGGACACGGTGCCATCTGGAAAGCTGGCCGTACTCGATCTAGATCCCGCAAAGACCACCATTACCTACTCGCTCGATGGATGGCCGCATAACACTCAGGGGACGTTCAAACTAAAGCGTGGTGCGATCGAAATCGATCCTGCAACAGGAAAAATGACCGGAACCATTACAGTCGATGCGGCTAGCGGCGATAGTGGTCATTCGATTCGCGATGAAGAAATGAAGTCCACTGTCCTTGAAGTGGATCGCTTTCCGGAAATCAGCTTCGCACCCAGCCAGGTCCTCAGCCACGGCGATCCACAGAAAGCATTTCCGGTCAAGGTTGTGGGACTGATGTTACTGCACGGGGCCCAACACGCACTTACGATCGGCGCCACGGTTGAGCGTGAAGGGAATAATGTGACGATTCATTCCAATTTCCCAGTTCCATTCGTGGAGTGGGGCCTTCGGGATCCGAGCATATTAATGTTCAAGGTCTCGAAACAGGTCCTTATCGATGTGAAAGCAAATGCACGTTTGAGCTGGATCAAATCAACACCAGCAATACCAGCCACCATTCCCAGCGCCGCGCGTCCGATTGCCACTAGCGAAGCGGCGTCGCTTGAATCGAAGGCGCAGTAAATCGTGTTGGGATTGTGGCGTAATGATGTGTGACGATCGCGTACTTTCCGGCGAATTGGTGGGAAGACGCCAATGGTCGGGCGTCGTAACTAGAAGGTGGGCGATCTCAAAGCGTTTATGATGCGAAGACCAACTAATGGCGTCCCGAGACCTCTCTGATGGAGTCGATCAAGCCTTCTTCGGGTCGGCTAGGTGGCGCTTCAAGACCCAAATCGAGGCCCGCAAGGGAGCCTCCTGTTCATCGAAGCGTGGTATAATCCCGATCGCCGTCACTCCGCGCTCGACTATCTATCGCCGATCAACTCGAATGCAGAAGACTTTATACCGCAGTCCAACATCGCCCACCGAAATGCGGTAACTCCTGCATTGTCACTTATTATACGGAAAGCAAGAATGCCTCACTCTGAGAGGAAACTCATTGATGGGCAACGATTATCGTGATGTTCGCGCTGGCTATTGACAGTAACCGTAATAACCTTGCGGGCCAGTCTTTATAAGATTGGTCGTATCGCAGATTTTTCCCAGTAACAGATCAAGATACTTGAAGGTTTGCGCAAGACCTTCACCGGATGTCGATGGCAGGTTACCAGTACCACCGATTTCATTTCCGCAGTAATACGTCGTGGGACCGGGACCGATGGGCGCGGGAGGGGTTGGCCCGTCGAGCATGGGAGGTGTGGAAAAGTCTGTAATATGAACATTGAAGCATTGTACATATTGCTTGACGTTTTCGGGCGCTTCAAAGGAGCTTCCGTTAAATTCGAAGACGAAAGCCGCGTTTCTCGGGGCTTTGAGGTTCTTGCAGCTGTCTTTAGGGGGAAGCGTCGAACACCCAGGAATACCGGTGAAGCCTGGCGCTATAGCCTGGCCAAGGACATTCAAGCCTTGACTCGACCAAAATATAGCACTTGAAAAGCCTTCACCAGCGTGCTGAACCAACTCGTCTCGCAGTTGAGAGCCTGTGGCACTTGGTTGTGTGGTTCGTGGGGCTCCCTCTATAGCCAAATACTCATACAAGTTTCCACCACCGTTGGCTGACGCCAACGCCGTATGTGGTTCAGACGCCGAGCCAAGACAGGTAGTATAAGGGTCTAAGCCGGCAAAGAAAGCGGCTTCGCCGCAAATGAAAGCAGCCAATGGCTGGGCGGTCTGAAACGGATTGTTGGTGCCGGCACTGCCGTCCGGGTTCATCTCGTACATCGAATAAACGTACCCGACAGGGCAATAATCATGAGAAGTTCCAAAGCCGGCTACCATGGCGGGGTAAAGAGAGGCATGCTGCCGTCCTACCAGTGTGAGATTCCTTCCAGAATCTTCCGCATGACGAAAGGCATAAACCACCGGGGTGCAGGCTGTCTGTGCGCTTGCGCTTGAAGTAAAGACGAGCAAGCTCGCGCAGAAGTATAGCAGCGAATAAATCAGAATATATTTTCTTGTCACCACCGGTGCTCTTATTTATGTTAACGAAAATTCCATAGTCATTCACCCGGCGGTTAGAGTGGCTGTCCACCGTCCCATGGTCCGCGGTGCGTTGCATACGTGCCGAGGTAAACCGATGGTTCGTTCTTTCCGAAAGTCCGGGTCCGGTTCACTGTAGGTCAACGGTCCCGGAGCCTGCGACTTTCAGTTTCCAGTTGGAAATCTCAGTGTATTTATTCACGTCCAACTCGTTCGTGAACTTGACGAGTCTCGCGGTGTCCGGGCCATGACCGTCCTGGGCGCGCTGGCGAAGATAGTATGGGGGAATGCTTTGATAGTACAAGGTGGCCTGGACCTTTGACGCATTCGTGAGTTGTCCCGTTAGCGGGAGCTGATAACGGACCATGCTGCAGCCGCATCCATTTTGATAGCTGGGGTCAGCGCCGGTACCGACTGGAGCGGTGATATCGGCGTTGGGGCCGCTGGAAGACCGGCCCTGAGGCTGAATTCGATTGTCTTTAACCTTATCGTCGAGACTGAGAAAACTGGTGGTCAGTTGTCCCTGGGGATCAAGTATCATCTCCTCGTAGATCTCTACCTGTTGGTCGCTCGTGATCGGATTGCCAGTCCAGAAGTGCGGCTGAAAGGTCTGCTGGGAAGGATTGAAGAATTCGGTAGGCAGCGGGTTGCCGGCGGTGTCAGTAATCACGCCGTCAGCGTTAGTGCCACCCGACTCCCATAGGACGTTGCCTTGAGAATCGAGCACCTGGAAATCCAGGAAGGCGCGGCGAAAACTCACTCCCGAAGGAAAGTTGTGACCGGCGAGATTTTGGATCCGGACGTTTGCCTGCAGCTGTCCGCCACTGTTGGTTGCGGAAACGCTTACTTGGGCGGTCAACGTTTGCGCCTCAGTGATCGCCCCATCAACTGCATTTTTCTGGCCGTTATATGTGTTTCGCAGGGGGTCGGGTAACAACCCATCTGTCGCATACAGCCCGAGGTCGGTCCGGAATTGATCGAACATCTCCAGCGCGAACAGGTTGATGCCGAGAAGTTGGTGACGCGCATAGAACGGGCGAGGTTCGAGAATCAATTGGTCAAGCGGCAGCGATGTCTGCGGCCCCGTCTCCGGCACCACTGGAAACGTGCTGTCCTCGATGTTAGCGACCTGGAATTCGAGCTTGGCGCCCTTGAAATTGTCGGGCATATGGCAGTTCTGGCACGTCTGGTTTTGGGTGGCAAAGGAGCTGTTGAGCCATTCGAAATAAGTAGTCTGCTCGAAGTCGGTCTTGGGAGCGCCACCCTCCATGACCTGATTGCCCTTGGCGTCGTAAACCGGGAGCACGATGGTGTGGCAGGAGGCGCACAGTTTCGCCTCCCCGACCTGAGCCCCGAATACCGGGAGTATTCCGACCGAGTTTATCATCGGTGCGCGAATCACGTTGTCGCCAACCTTCGCGTCGGTATCACCGGAAGGATAGGGACCGAAGACTTCATTGGCAGGGCCAAGAAGAAACTTCCCGGTGTAGGTTGAGGGATCGCCGAGGTTCTGATCGACCATGCCGTGGCATACGGCGCACGAGACGCCGTCGCGTGCCAGTGCGGCGTATTGCGAATTTGGATCGTTCAGTTGAGCGCGGGTGAATTGCGTGAAAGGCGCATTTCCCTTGTCGAGATGGTACTGGCGTTGTCCCATCACTCCATGGCAGCCAAGACATGTGTCCTGAATAAACCCGGGAGGATTGAACTTGCCTCTGAGATTGGAATGCACGGTCGATTCGGTATCCAATTGGGCGAAGAAGATAGGATCGCGGCCCGCCAATCCCATCATCGAATAGCGCCATTCGCCATAGGTCGAAAGGTTGACCGGAGTCGATGCTCCTGGTGGCGTATAAAGCATGTGGGTGGGCATTGGGGTGTTATCGGTAGCGTTGTGGCAGCTGGCGCATTGATTCGAAGTTACGAACCGCGAAGGCCCTCCCACCTTGGCAGGTTTCGAGGGCACAAAATCGTCAGACTCGGGCACCATGCACGGAATCGCGCTTTTTGAGGCGGAAAGCTTTTTCAGGTGGGCGAATACCGAGCCCGGTAGCTGGTCGGTAAATCCGGCGACTGGATCGAGAGGGGCTGGCGTCTGGATCGGCGGAAAGAAGAGCGGAAGCGTCGCGGTCACGTTTCCCTCGGTCGCCGGGGTCACGAATATCGGGGTGGAGAAGGTCCCGGCTCCCGCGTTGCCTGAGTTTGACGAGGAGCCTGAGATTGCCGAGCCGTGGCAGCCTATACAGTTAATACTAGTCGGTCCATTAACGGAAAACTGCGGTTCGGCGCACCCATTCGTCGTGGAGGACGTAGTAGTGGAAGCTCCGGGCCCACCGCTCCCGACCTCGGTTCCAACGACCTCCCAATCCCACCCGTCCCACCAAAGGCTTGAATCCTTGATCATCGCGCTCCAGAAGAGGATCGGAGAATTGGGATCGGTATCCGAATACTCTTCCTTGATGATTACCGCGCCATCAGGTATCTGACCTTGTCGCCTAAAAAGAGTCATCCATCGGTACACCTGGGGCGAGTACCACAGTTTCACGAAGGGAGCATGAAGGCCCTCGCTGCTGCGCCGGTTCGCCTCGTGCGGCCATTGCTGCTTCTGGTAGCAGAGCCCCATGACAAACTGATCGAATCGATCTTTAAAGTTCGGCCAGGAAGGCGGTGGTAATGGTCCGCAAGCACCGATAGAGGCCGGGTTGTTTGTATTGGCGCTGCTATCGCGGGGGCAGCTCAAACCCGCCGCCACAAGCAATAGAACAATCAAGAGGAATTTTTTCATTTGCTCGAAGTCCCAAGGCCGCAACTTGAGTACGCCGGCGACGAAATCCAGTCTCTCACGCCAAGGATTGTTTACACCAGTTAGCAGATTGTAGCTAGCTCAGTTATCGCCAATTTCACATTTTTTACTTCCTTCTGATACTCGAAGAAGTCTAAGTTTTTACAGAGGAATTTTCGTCTGCCAGCAGTAGTTAACACTGCTATAACATGCTTTTATTGGTTATATCGGTCATAACCACTGGCCTGAAATCGGGAAATCACGTGGCGGTGAGGGCTTAATCGGCCCGGCATTTCTTGACGGAGTTCGGCCGATTTCCTGGTGGGGTTATGTGCCAGCTAACGAGGGCCAGGGGTACCGAGCCGCGGGGCCCGGTCGGAGGGCGAGACCAGCCCGACTTTTTACCGTGCCCACGCAGGGGATGTGTTGCAGCAGGATGATCTGGCGTTGGGCGTAACCTTAGGTTCCTGGAGCTCGGATGGCTTGATGCTGGAGATCAGTCGCAAGCGACCGCCGTATCGCGACGTTGCTTCGATTGCAGGGGCGGCTGAGGCGGCTATCAGGCGCGGCCTTGGTACCACGCAGAGATCCAGCTCCAGATATGGAAACACATCGAGTCGCCCGACGCGCTCGTGGCGTCTGAACTAGAAGGGCGACGAGTTCTGCTGCCGCCAGGTCTCGCTGATCTGATTGCCTGCATTCGTATTATTGAGCACGACGATACTACCTGACTCCGCAATCGCGAGACTCTGCCTGTAGGTTCCGGAGCAATCCGGGGTTAATGAGGTGAAGGTAAACGAGGCGGTGCCGCTGCCGTCGGGGTTGACCGTGTAGGTGCCCTTTGAGGTGACGTTGGTGCAGATCGTGCCATCAAAAACGAAAGACTCGTGACCGCTGATATTACCGTTGCCATCGGCCGACAAAACTGCCGTACCGTTTATCGGCAGCAGCGAACTGCCCTGGATTACCGAGCCTTGGAACGTGCTCGCGTAACTCCCCCTGATGCTGCGCTTGGAAAATCCGAACCCGGCGGGCGCTTTCGTGCTCTGAACGGCAATCAATGCGCCGGCGGCACCAACTATCAGCATACCAATTGTAAACTTCATAAGTCCTCCGGCATGCGAAGCTAGCTGGAAATCATGTCGGTCTCAATCGTCAGATTCGATGTGAGTCTCCTGGCTGAAGTAAATGGCGAGTCGATGTCGTCAGAACCGATCGGACGCTCCCCGTCAGATTTAGTCTTCGCGACCACTTCGATCGCCTCGTTTGAGAATCTAGGCCTCGTTGTGCGACTGGCGAGTTTACAATATGAATGTTCGGGCTCGAATGGGCGCCAATAGAACTACCGACTGACGCTTATGATCCGCAGCGTTGCTGATGGGCCGACCATTTCGTGATCGGGGGATTAAGCCAAAAGGGGAATGACGATGAAGAGCTTACCAATTGCCTACTTTGCAGCCGCGGTTCTGATGCTGTCAGGCTGCGTTTCGCAGCAGAAATACAACACCCTCGATCAAGAGTATCAGCAGCTCCAGCAGTCGATGGGTACCGAAGTCAACAATCAACAGATGCAGATCACGCGATTGCAGAATGCGATCAAGGTAGAAGTCAACGGCGAATTGTTGTTCCCGTCGGGCGGCTGGGAGATGCCGGCCCAGGCGCAGCAGACTATCGCCAAGATGGCCGCGATCCTGGCCCCGCAGCAGACCACGACGATTGTCGTCAGCGGCTACACTGACAATACGCCGATCGGTCCCGAGCTGATGCGTCGCGGCGTTACCTCCAACCTCGTCCTGTCGCAGAAGCGGGCCGACAACGTGATGCAGTTCATGATCTCGCAAGGCGTCAAGCCCAACCTGGTATCGGCGCAGGGCTTTGGCGACGCTGACCCGGTCGCCTCGAACGATACGCCCCAGGGCCGTGCGCAGAACCGGCGTGTGGAACTGACGCTCGCCAACCCCGGGAGCTAGCGGGCGCCATCCACCAGCAGTTCCACGGCTAGCGTCACGCCGGCGCGTTTCCTGGCCGGCCAGCTAATCCGGCCGCGATCCCGGAATCTAATCTCGCGCTGTTCGCATGTGTGAGTGTGGTTATGGGCTAGGTGCGAGTGGAGCCCATCTAATGCGATGTGAAGACGACTCGATGGGAATGCGCCTTGTCCAAGACACGGTGCCGGTGCCTACAACCGCCAAGACCCGTCCCTGTAATTGTCAGTGATGCTATCCGTTGTGAGTATATTATGCGGAACCCAATATTACGCGCACCCGATGGGTCTTGCCGTCATCTGATAATGGGATAAGCGCCGGATTTCCTGGCAGCACCGCCCCGTCGAGCTCAACGCGCGTGACGCCGCAACTGACTCCATGCGGATTGTCAACCGCAATGTCGTAGCGCGCGGAGTGGTGGCGGAAATCGATTTCGAAGTGTTTCCAGGTCTTGGGGATGCAGGGATCAATGAGGAGCATTGTGCCGCGCAAGCGAAATCCGAGTATCCACTCGAGACCCGCCCTATACATCCACCCCGCCGAGCCGGTGTACCAGGTCCAGCCGCCACGGCCTATATGCGCGGGCTCGGCATATACGTCACCGCAAGCCACGTACGGCTCGACCTTGTAGCGGTGAACGTCGGCGCGCGTGGCGGCGTGATTGATTGGATTCATGAGGGAAAACAGTTCACCGGCCTTGTCCCCGTTGCCGAGCATAGCAAAGGCGATCACCGACCAGATGGCGGCGTGCGTATATTGGGCGCCGTTTTCCCGGATGCCGGGCGGATAGCCTTTGATGTAACCAGGGTCGGGCTGCGTTTTATCGAACGGCGGGGTCAGGAGCAGGTGCAGTCCGTCGTCTCGACGGACAAGGTGCTCATCGAGTGCGTTCATAGCGGTCGCGGCGCGAACTTTGTCAGCGACGCCCGAGATCACAGCCCACGATTGCGCGATCGAATCGATGCTGCATTCGCTGTCGGCTGCGGAGCCCAGCGCTGTTCCGTCATCGAAGAAGGCTCGCAGGTACCAGTCGCCATCCCAGCCTTCTCGCTCGAGCGATCCTGCCAGCGCGGTTGCGTGCTCCCGCCAGGAAGAGGCCCGCACCAGATCGCCTCGACGATCCGACAATTTTGCGAAGGCCGAGAGGGTAGTGTGAAGGAACCAACCGAGCCAGACACTCTCTCCTTTGCCTCCCGCCCCGACCAGATTAAGGCCGTCGTTCCAGTCGCCGGTGCCAATCAAAGGCAGGCCGTGGCTACCGAGTGCGAGACTCTGGTCGAGGGCTCGAGCACAGTGTTCGAATAAAGTGCCATTCTCCTCAGAAACTGTAGGCTGAAAGTACGACTCCAATTGATCGACCCGTAGGACCGGTCCATCGAGGAAGGGAACCATTTCGTCCAGAACCCCGACATCTCCGGTGACCTCCACGTAGTAGGCGGTGGCGTAGGCCAGCCAGATCCGGTCGTCGGAGATACGCGTGCGGACGCCCTGGCCGGAGGGCGGATGCCACCAGTGCTGAACGTCGCCTTCGACAAACTGTCTGCCTGCCGCACGCAGCAGATGTTCTCGCGTCACTTTCGGCTTCGACACGGTGAGTGCCATAACGTCCTGAAGTTGATCGCGAAAGCCGTAAGCACCACTCACCTGGTAGCACGCGGCCCGCGCCCACACCCTGCAAGAGAGGGCTTGGTAGAGGAGCCAGTGGTTCACGAGAATGTCCATCGCCCGATCGGGCGTCCGCACCGTAACCGCGCCGAGGACGCCGTTCCAGAACCCGGTTACCGCGCCCAATACCGAATCCAGGTCAGTGCTTCGGTAGCGCTTGATCAGCGCAACCGCTTCCGCGTCGGTTGACGCCTCACCGAGAAAGAATACGACCTCGGTCTCTTCGTCGGGCGCGAGTTCGATACGCGTCTGGAAAACGCCGCACGGATCGAGACCCGAACCGACGCGGTTGGAGAGCGGTGCTCGCGTCTCCAGTGCGGCCGGATGATCGAGCGTCCCATTGCGCCCGATGAACTCCGTTCGGTCACCGGTCCAGGCGACCTGGCGTCCGCCGAGGTCGGCGAAGGCGACGCGGCAACCATACTCGGCGCGCCAGTGGTTCCGTGCCAGCATCGCCCCGGTTTCCGGATCGATCGCCGTCGCGACGAAGGGCGCAGCGGCGGCACGGAAAGTACCCAATACCCATTCCACGTATGCGGTGATGGAGAGCTTGCGGGATCGCGGCGAGTTATTATGGATCTTCAGCCGGGAGATTTTGATCGCGTCTTCGAGTGGTACATATTGCAGAAGCTCGAGCGAGATCCCGTGGGAAGCGTGCCCGAACCGACTATAGCCTTGACCATGGCGGGCGACATAATGAGTGGTCTCTTCGCGAATCGGTAGAGCGGTGGGGCCCCAGAGTTCGCCACTATCTTCGTCGCGAAGGTAAAGCACTTCGCCAGGCCGATCGCTGACCGGATCGTTTGACCAAGGGCTAATCTTATTCTGCTGGCTATTAACCGACCACGAGTAGCCACCACCCTCCACCGACACCAAAAAGCCGAAGTTCGCGTTGGCGATTACGTTGATCCACGGCGCTGGAGTCCACTGCCCTTCGCGAAGGACAGTCACATATTCCGCACCGTCGGCCGCAAAGCCGCCGAGGCCATTAAAAAATTCGAGTTTGGGTAGAGGCGAGACCGCCTCGGGCGAATCAATCGAGCGCCGTCTGCTTGGCGGCGGCGCGATTGGCCTGGCGGAATCTTCCAGACGTTTGACCTGCCGGAAGAGGCTGCCGCGGCGGTTCCAAATTACCGCTCGAGCGACACTCTGAAGCAAGCCGCGTGTCTGGGGCGAAACCAGTTCGTTGCGGAGGACGAACACCGATCCCTGCCCATTTTCTGTGCTTGGTTGCCTGCGGGACTGGCTGGATCGCACTATCGTTTCCAGAGAGCCCTGAAGATCCTGCGAGTAAGAAGAGGGATTTTCGTTCAAAATCACGAGGTCAACTGCCAACTGTTTCATCCGCCAGTATTCATGGGCGCGGAGTAATTGGCGCACTGCCTCCAGACCGTCGACGTCAGCGATTCGCACCAAAACGATCGGCAGATCGCCCGAGACACCATGCGCCCAGAGCATCGATGGTCCACCTTCACTTCGACCGAGTACTTCCGATGGCGGCCGCAGCGCCGGGTTGGAGTAGATCACATGACCCGCCAGACGTTGGAAGAGGTTGGCTTCGTCGGAGTCGACGCCGAGGTGATAACGCTGCACTTGCGCCTGGGTCCATGCGAGTGTGATGGCCCGCTCGAAGGCCACCGGATCCTGGTGTTTGTCGGCGAGGTCCAGCGCTTCTCTACGCGACGTTGCGACCAGCGTCCAGAACGCGATCCGGGCCGTGGCCCCGGGCCCAAGCCGGATTCGGCGGCGAAGGCTAAAGATCGGGTCGAGTACGGCTCCGGCAGTATTGGACAGTGGCCGGCCGTCGATCACGGCGATCGGCGTACGGACCCCCCGTCCCCGTCCCAGGAAACGCGCCCGATCAGTCTCGAATTGCGCGCGATCCACGACCTCGCCTTCGACCACTGCGATATGCGCCGCCCAAAGCTCATTGTCGGCCGGCGACCGCGGGCGCCGAGTGGCGAGAAGAGCACCGCTGTCAGCGACGAATTCGGTTTGTACGAACAGATTGGAGAAGGCTGGGTGAGCGGCGTCAGCAGCAGCAGGTGCCAACACGACCTCCGCATATGAGGTCAGTTCGATCTCCGAGACCGCGGTTCCGAGATTAGTGATCGAGACTCGACGAACCTCGGCATCGTCCTCGGCCGACACCGTGATCTCCATCTTGGTCTCTATCAGTCCGTCGCGCCTGACGATTTCGGCTCGATCCTCAAAGAATGCCGCCTCATAACTATCCGGCTCGACTCCGGTTGGTTGGTAGCCGGCCGACCAGACCTCACCGCTATGCACGTCGCGCAGAATATATGTATGAGCCCCAGCAATCGCAGGTAGCATCCTCGTGCCAGCGCGTGACCGCGAGATCGTGCCAGCGGCTATATCCTGAACCGGCTGCCGTGATCATAATCGCGTAGCGTCCATTAGAGAGCAGATGAGTACGGGGAACCGGCTGATGAGGAGATTCGAACCGGCGCGGCATCGGCGGAACGAGTTCACGGACGCTGGCTGCTGCCGCTACCTCGGTTGCTCCGGGGTGGGCAGCCAGTACATCGCGCGGAATTCGTTCCTGCAGCAGAAGTTCCGTTGCCTGGATAATCGGCTCGGCGTGAAAGCGCGAGCGCATAGCGCCGTTCTTGAGAACGTCGGAGATCGCTACCAGGGTCATCCCTTGATGGTGCGCCATATAGGAGCGAACGATCGCCACTTTGTCGCCCTCGGGGAGTCGTATGGGGGTATAGTCGAGCGCCTCATACCAGCCGTACCTGCCCCGCCCACCCGCTGCGGCGAGCCGGGAGAAGTTTCGTAACGCGGCCTGCGGTTCAACCATCGCGGCCAACGCGGTCGCATACGGAGCGATAACGGCGTCGTGGCTGAGCCCGCGCTTGAGCCCCAGGCCGGGGACGCCAAAGCTCGAATACTGATAAGTGAGCTCCAGATCGCGGGCATTGTAGGCGGATTCCGAGACGCCCCACGGGAGGCCAAGTTCGGCGCCATATTCAATCTGCCGCTGGACGGCGAATCGATTGCTCTGCTCGAGCAGACTTCCGGCTGGCGCGCGCATCACAAGGCTTGGCATCAGGTATTCGAACATCGATCCGGACCATGAGACTAGCGCCGAGCCACGGCCCACCGGCGTTTCTGTACGTCCCGAGCCGAAACCAATGCCGGGTCGGCACATCGCCCTTGGCAATCGCAACGAAGCTAGCCAGGCGCGCTTCGGAGGCGAGCAAGTCATAGCAATTGGAATCGAGGCTGCCGTCCGAGACTCGATACCCGATCGAGAGTAGTTGGCGCGCCGGGTTAAAAAGAAACCCGAATTCCATCGCATCGAACATTTTCCTCGTCAACTCCGCGAGTGCCTCGAGACGTCTCCTGAACAACCTCGCGGCATTCGCGGAGCATTTGAGAGCGTCAACCAACCCCTCCGCTGGAATCCTCGGCGCGGCATCCGGGGCACCGTTTTTAGGCGCAGGCTCCGCTCCCCGGTGCGCCAGGGCGGCTATGGCGGCCTCGCAACGATCAGGCAGATCCGCCAAAGTCGGGAACGAGTCGAGAATGCGCGCAACTACCTGTTCTGGAGAACTCGTCTATGTTTCCGTTTGCGGCTGCGGAGCGTCCGTCCTGCGCTGCGACGAGCTTGGCCCAAGGCATCAGCTGGTCGAAATCGCGCTGGTGACTCTGAAGCGCATCATTTACCGAGTTCGCACAAGCCAGCAATTCAGCGCTGGCCTCATCGCCACGCTCGGCATCAATGTTCGCGCGATGTCCGCGAGCGTGTCAGCGTGCAGCGCCAGTTCCGCCAGCCGCACCGCGAGACCTGCCGGAGTGGCTGGATCACACTCGAACCATTCTGCTGCATCGTGTTCGCTTTTGGCTGAAAAGCCCCGAGCTCCAATACTACTGAGCGACTCTGAGACCATGGTGGAAAGCGCATTAAGCGCGTCCTCAAACTGCTTTCGAGTCACGCTCAGGGTGCGTCGATCATCTGCGAGTCCACTCAAGGATTCGCGAGTGATTTCCAACGCGTCAGCGATTCCAGCGAGCCATTCCAGCCCTGTCAAAGGGGTGCGCGCCATCTCCCGGAGGGCGTTACCAAGAACGATCAGATGACCGGCGAGATTGCCGCTGTCGACCGAAGAGATGTATTTCGGCTCGAGCGGACGAAGGTCGTGCGTGTCATACCAGTTGTAGAAATGTCCACGGAAGCGCTCGAGCCGGTCAATGGTGCCAAGCGTGGCCTCCAGTCCGATCCACCGTCTGCAATCCTGCCCAGCCAGCCGAAATCACAGGCGGCGACCACCGACAGCAGATACAATCCGAGGTTGGTCGGCGAAGTCCGATGCGCCACTACCGGCTGCGGAGTCTTCCTGGAAATTGTCCGGCGGAAGCATGTGATCGTTGCGCGGTGACGAAGGTTTCGAAGAAGCGCCAGGTCCTGCGTGCGATGAGCCGCAGTGCCCTGGCGTCCATGTGCGATAGTTGATTGGAGCCGGGCATAGCGGGCGAAAAACTCGCCCATCGCGCGACGGCCGGGGCAGCCAACCAAAGGATCACGAATGGAGCAGCGACCGGCCATGCACTCCGCCCGATAGTTGCAATCACGACAACGGCGGCTCCCCCGAGCGCGACACCGCCGGCCATCCAGCGATAGTATCCGCCAGAGACCGAGCTCGGTACTGAGCTTCGCTTGAGCGGCGGTCACCCACTCCAGTAAGCGCCGATGCCTGACGAACAGACGAAAGAATGTTCGCACGATCGCGTCGGTCATCAACCACGCCTGATGCGCGAGGAGTGTGATCAGGAGCGCGACTTGCGAGACAGAAAGGGCGAAATCAGTCGCGACTGCATACCAGTGCCTGCGTTGCGAAAGCCCGAACCTGCCGCGGCACCATCCCAATGAGCGCCGGCAAAAGGGTAGGAATCGCAAACGTCGCGACTACAAACCCGCTCCATACCGCGGCTGCGGCCAAAGGCAGCGTCCATCCGACCAATAACGCGAGGAACGCAGCCGGCGCCGAGAGCGTCCGCCGCAGGTTGTCCATCATTTTCCAACGGCCAATCAGAGGAATCCCGCGCCGGCGTTGATCGCCGCTGGAATCCCGTCCGCGGCCGAAAATCCATGGCAACAATTGCCAATCACCGCGCGCCCACCGATGCTGGCGAATCGCGGCGGCGTCGTAGCGTGAGGGAAACTCTTCGACTACCTCGATATCAGTCGCCAGTCCGGCGCGGGCGAAAATTCCCTCGAGAAGGTCGTGACTAAGAATGACGCTCTCGGGTAGGCGGCCGTCCAAAGCGGCCTCGAAGGCGTCCACATCATAAATGCCCTTGCCGCTATAGGAACCTTCGCCGAAGAGATCCTGGTACACGTCGGAGACCGCAAAGGCATAAGGGTCGAGTCCACTGGGACTGGTAAAGATCCGCTGGAAAAGGGACCCCTCACGGCCGTTCGGCAACGACGGGGTGACGCGTGGTTGCAGCACCGCGTAGCCCTCGACCACCCGGCCGCTATCCGGATCCAGCCGCGGACGGTTGAGCGGATGCGCCATCTTCCCGATGAGGCGTCTGGCCGTCCCCCGCGGCAGTCGGGTATCGGCGTCGAGGGTGATCACGTAGCGAACGCCTGAGGGTACGGCGGGCAGACAGCCGTCCAACGCCACAAAAGTGGTGTCGGTGGCGCCGCGCAGCAAGCGATTGAGTTCGTGCAGTTTTCCGCGTTTGCGTTCCCATCCGATCCACTTGCCCTGTCCCTCGTTCCATATCCGCCGCCGATGGAGCAGGAGAAAGCGAGCGCCTTCCGGAGCCGGTCCGTGACGATGATTCAGGCGTGCGATCCCGTCTGCGGCGGCGCCGAGAATCTCGTCATCAGCCGGCGCGTCTCTGCTGTAGCAGCTGTCGGTCCAGTCGGAGAGCAAGCGCGAAGCTGAGATCGCCATCCTGGCTCGCCAGGTAATGCACCTCCAGTCGCTCAATCTGCTCTTCGAGTTCCGATCGGCGTGGTCAGAAGCGTCGGGACAACGACGATCGTGCGCAGGCTCGCCGGCACTCCGTCGCGAAGCTCCATGGCAGGCAAAGTTCTGGCTCCGACGACCTTGCAACGCCGCGGTTGACCAGCGCTACTGCGGCATCCGACGCTGGTGCGACGGCGAGAAGCGCTAAGCACGAAGAGCATCCATCCGCTGACGCCGAGGGCCGCCACACCAATCAGTGGCAGGAGCGAGGATGAAAGCGCCGGCGATCGCGATCGCGCCCACATAACCTGAAATTGCCCACGGCGGTGTTGGCTCGAATCAGCCATTCGCTGATCGGAACACGGAATCCAAGCTCTCTTTCGATCGCGCGCCGTCCATTCGAGATGAGGTAGTAGCCGGGCTCCTGCTCGACAGATGGGATCTCATTGCCGCCAATCCGCGGTTGGGCTGCGGCGCACTTCGCTGCTGCAATCGCGCACCGGGCGACTTCCAGTTCCGGTCTCTGCCGAGCGTCGCGCCAGCTCTTCGATCGCATGTCGGTAGCGATCCCGCGTGGGAAAATCCATCTCGGCGAAATCGCTGTCGGCGCGTAGCGCGGAGTCGACGAGGCTCACGCTCTCGAAGAACTCCGCCCAGTCAACGGCGGATATCATGCGCATGCTCGTGATTACGTTACGCACCGTCACGTTCATCGCGCCCTGTGTCTGATGCTCCGTCCGGACGGCCTCATCGGCAGTTGTTCCCATGGAAGCCAGACGCTGGTCCAACCAGGCGAGCGCCGGTATCACTTTCGGATCCTGATCGCGCAGGCGCTGGACCAGTTGAACCGCAAAGGCCCTGGGCACCGGGTTCTGATCGAAGCCGCGCAGAGCGGCCTCCGGTGTTTCGGGCTCGGTCGGCGGTCCCCAGCAGCCGGTCGGCCACTAGCGTCCGCCGCCTGCCGCGCAACGCGATCGTTCACGATCCGCTTCAGCTGCTCGCCGCAGATTCTCTACCAGTACGATTCGCAGCGTTATCGCGACCGCCCAGAGCTCACCGATAGTCAGCGGCTGTACCCGTTGGTAGGCCTGCACAAACCGACATAGTATCTCAGACTCGAAGCGGCTGTCGGTATGCGCGACTAAGGCCCACGCCACTCCAAAAACGCGTGGGTAACCCTTAAGTGGTCCTTCTGCAAGTTTGGGCAGCCCGCGATAATAGCCGCGCGGCAGGTCCTCCCGAATCTGGCGAATCTGTTCCTGGGCGACATAGAAATTATCGACCAGCCATTGGCCCGCCGCGGTAATCGCGCGTTCCTCTCGGATTGCTTCGGCGGTGTCGCGATATGCTTGGAGAAGCACTTTGCTATTATCCAGCAGCCGTTTAGTCAAGCCGCGACCGGCGCCTCGCCTGGTCGTAATGTGCTGAGCCGCAGCGAGGCTTTCCGCATGTTGTTCAAGACGTTCGATGCTGAACAGCTCCGCGCGAATCGGTTCGTCGGTTTCTGGAGCGCAACCTACCGATGCACCCTTGAGGGCATCCAGGATAAAATTCTTCACAATGGCCTTTTGGGCGGATCTAGTGTGATCGGCCGGACAGAAAGTTCGTCAAGCCTCTCATCTGGAATGCGTTCGAAAAGGCGTAACAGAGAGGGTCGGTAGCGAGGATGGTGTTGTATTCCGATCGCCGATCTGGCCGACGCTGCAAAACACAGCCCCGCCTGTGCTGACGAGACCATGTGCAACTGAATATCGGCATGTCTCCAGAGTATGTGAGTACTCAGCAGGTTCGCCCGAGCTTACACTGAACCCGCCGCAGGATTCTTTGTAGTCTCCTACTTTCGCCGACAACGGTCACATTCAGTTTTGCATCAGTCGACACTGCCGGGTCAGGGGCAGCGCGGCGGCCGCTGATTTGGACGATCTCAATACGGTAGAAGACCGGTGTTAGAATACGCTCTGTGCCATGAACGATGGTCTTGGCATAACCAGGCTCCCACCATGTGGCATAATTTTGGAGTAGCTTCCAGGCGGATTCGCGCTCGGAATGCCATTCTGGTCTGTCAGGCAACTCCTCGTAACGACCAAAGGCTATTACACTGCGCCATTCCTGGCTGCTCACCACCACATCCGCTTCCACGCAAACTCGTGGGTTTGCGCGCATCCACTCGATTTTCTGCCCGACCGTGGCAAAGCTATAGAGATAGTTGGAGCGGTAAGTGAAATAGAAAGGTAAGATATAAGGCTGATCCCCCTGAGCGCATGCTAGTCTACCAAGGCGAGTTTCGGCGAGCAGAACTAAGCTCGCCTCCCTGGTCATATCTTCGATTAACACGCCTGCCCTCAGTGAAGTACCGGCTGGCCGAAGGAAAATGAGATCCGGGCTCGTCGATTAGCTCGTTCAGCATATCCTCCTGAACCACAACGACATTCTGCTCAAGCTCGGAAGTGGCACTTGATGCGACAATAGCTGACGCTCACGCCCGCGCGATCCCGCTCAAGGCAATGATCAAGCCTGAAGGCAAAACCTAAAGGTAAATGGAACGTGTCCGCGTCTCCTTGCGATGCCTTCAACGTCTATCTATCTTCTTGCCATCCCCTTGTCCCGGAGACGCCGCTCTGTTTTATTTGAATCTCCCTGTGCAACGCTTTCTTCGGGCATAAGAGCGCCGCAGCTACAGTAGGTGCGGTTTGCTGGATTACTCGTTTCCCGCGTATCAATGCCCACCAAGAACCGAGCTATTCGCGAAAGTACTGTTTTCAATGGCTGTAATCTATGCTCCGAACTCGAGTGGTTTCTTGACCAGCCGCTCTCGTGGCTCCCTGCCTTAGCGGTTTACTTGTCGTTCACCCTAGCTGAATGTGGGTGCGAAAAGAATGGGAAAAGAAGAGCTATCGGTTATCTGAAGCACATATCACTGCGGTTGCTAATCTGAAGCAAATATATGAACCACGAATCCGTGTTCGGAACGCACTGTTCATCAGTACGCAATTTCGAGATGTTGGACGGCTCATCGCGCTGACGATTCCTGTCAGGAGAAAATTGACGTTCAGTTAGTGATCGACGCCCCGATAGTGTGTGCGCCGGAAGTTGCCGACCGTCTTGATCCAGCCGAAGATCTCCTCGACCCGCTTGCGCCCGCGCTGGCTGACTTACGAATGGGATAATAAAAGGGGGAGACGAGAGCCACGATGCCAATACTTTGCGACATCACATTATCAGGGCATGCCAGGCGCGTGATTCAACGCTTTGATCAATCCCGCGCGGGAAAGGGCGATTAACTCAGCGGGGGCGGTCGGCGGCGATCGGGTTTTGCGACGGGTCCCAGATGACGCGCACGTGCTCGGGTCCGCGAAAGGATGCGTTGGGCGAGAACTCCCATTTATGTCCGGCGATCAATTCCATATGAGGGAGCCTGCGGCAAAGTTCCTCGAGCGCGACTCGCATTTCCATGCGCGCGAGGCCGTCGCCGATGCAATGATGGCGGCCCCAGCCGAAGGCCAGATGCTCATCGGCATTCTCGCGGCGGATGTCGAAAGTATCGCCGTTGGCAAACTGGCTGTGGTCGCGGCTACCGGAGCCGAGCGCGAGCAGCAGGCGCGCGCCGGCCGGAAGATCGACGCCGCCAAGTGTGACCGGCCGCCTGGTGACGCGGCGCCATTGGGGCACCGACGGATAGAAGCGCAGGCTTTCCTCGACGGCGTTGACGATCAGGCCCGGGTCGGCGCAAAGCGCATTCCATTGGGGACGATTTTCGAGCAGCGCGCGAAAGGCGCCGGCGGCGGCGTTGGTGGTGGTTTCGTGCCCGGCGAAAATGATCGAAAAGGTAACGGTAGTCAGGTATTGGCGATCGAGCGGCTGCGATCCGCCGGCTTCGCGCATGCCCGCGATGAAGGTGCTGACGGCGTCGTCGCCAGAATTCTCGATCAAGCGATCGACGTGCAGCCTGCAGTAGCGCCAGAACTCGCCGAGAGTATCAGTGATTTCGATTTGTTCCTCGTCGGAGGGATGCCCGAACTCGAACACGGCGAGGCGCTTCGCAAACTTGCGCACGGTAGTGAGATCGGCACGCGGCACACCCATCATTTCAAGGATGATCAGAGCCGGGACTTCGAACATCAGATCGGTAACGAGATCGGCATGCCCGCGCGTGACGAAGGCGTCGATGCGCTGGGTGATCAATTCGCGGGTGCGCGACTCCATTGCGGCGACGCGATCCGGATTGAAGCCGCGCCGCAGGGCCTGTCGATGAGGCGTATGGCCGGGGGGATCTTCATCGACGATCGTGGGGCTGACGGCGAGGCCGTAAGTCATCGCCTTTTGCGCCGCGGCGGGGCACAACGGCTTCAGCAGTTCGAGTACGGTGGCGGCGGAGAATGTTTCGGGATCGCCTTGAAGAACGTCGCGAATATCGCGATAGCGAGTGACTACCCAGCAGTTGATCTGCGGGCTGAAGAAAATGGGCTCTTCGGAGCGAGCGCGGGCATAGAAGGCGTATGACTCGGCGTTGAAGGCGTCGAATGACGCACCGATAAGGGTCACGGGGCACATTGCCGCAGCGCTGGCGCCTGCCTTGGGATCACTGAAACGATCGTCATTCACATCTAAAACTGCACCAGCATCAAAGCTGCACCCTGATCCACCTGGCGGGAAGACGCGAACGGTTTCGCCCCAGCGAGGTTACTTCGAACTGGGCGACTCATCGCTGAAAATCGGGGCAGGCAGACCGTCGATGCTGTGGGCGTTCTTATCGCGATGATATTGGCCGAGGCCGGCGTCGCCGCGCTTCTCCCAATACTTCCGCAGGGTGTCGCGCTCGGTCAGGCGATCGAGGCGCGGCACGGCGTACCCACAGGAAGTCATCGCAGAGTCGATGTCGATCTCCATTATCTGGCGCACTCCGGGAGTGTTGGGGAACATGGCTAGATACTCACGCCAATTGTCGTCGCGGGGATGAATTGTGCGGCCGTGCCCATAAAGCCGCACGATATTCGGGTTACGGTCGAAGGCGCAGAACATGATCGTGATGCGGCCGTTCTCGAGTAGATGCGCCGCGGTCTCATTTCCGCTGCCAGTGATGTCCAGATAAATTACGCGCCTTTGATTAAGGACGCGGAAGGTATTCATCCCTTTGGGCGACAGGTTGATGCGCCCGGCGCTGGGCGCGGTCGCGACGAAGAACATCATTTGGGCGGTAATGAATTTCTCGATTTCGGGCGTGATCACATCATACCACTTAGACATTGGCGTCTCCTCTTGCGAGCGCGAGGCCATCCGACAGGGGACGGCAGCTCATTTTCTCACGCCACGCTTAGAATTTCCAAATGAGATCGACGACTGATCGCGCGCGGGTTTAGAATTTCCAGCTAAGGGTGAGCGCAGCGAAGTTAATAAAATTCGTCGAGTAATGCCCCTGCAGGGTTCCGGCGAGAGGTCCGCGAGTATTGTTGAAAGGACTGGGTCCGGCGTCCATCAGAGTCCACGCGCCGCCGACTGTCACGTCACGATTGATCTCGTACTGGAGGCCCGTGCCATATCGCAACTGGCGATCGAGAGGAAGGACGGCGCTACGGTTGGCTTGTGAAACGGGCGAGCTATCGTACGCAAATCCTGCCGACCACATCCACTTTTCCGCGAACCGGAGTTGCTGCCCGACTGCAATTTGACAGGTGTTGGAGAAATGCAGGTTGGCGTTGACGGTCCGCTGATTTTTCGCCGAGATTCCGACCGGGAACTCGCCGAACTCCTGCCAATTCTGCCATCCGACGTTACCCATCAGGTTGAAGTTGGGTAAGACCTTGTAGAGTGCGCTCGCCATAACCTGCTCCGGCTCGGTCAACGGAACGCTGAACTGCGATCCGCCGATGCGCTTTCTGATACCTGCGAGACCTGGGCCGAGGTTGGCGAGAAACGGCCGAAAGCCAAAATTGAAATAGTCTGGCGACTGGTAGGTAACGCCGACGCGTAGATTCTCTGTCGGGGTGAGCAATATGCCGGCGTTGCCGCCGAACTCTTCGTCCCAGGACTCGAACGACATGCCGCCATCTCCATAGCGGGGAAGAATGTTGTTAATCTTTGACTTAAACTCGAGGCGGGCGACCGAAAAGTTGAAACCTGCGCCCACTGAAAGCCAGTCGTTCAGGGCGTAAGCCATCGAAGGAGCAAGTTTGCTAGAAATAAGAGACTCATTGGTTGCGTAATATCGTCCAACCCACCGTGAGCTGTAATCAACGGCGAGACCGAAATCTGAATATACTCCCACCCCGAGCCGCATCCGCTCCGAGAGCTTATAGACGTAAAAGAACGACCCCGTTGGAAGAAAAACGCCGGCGTTACCGCCCGCGGTGCCCTTGGTGGTGGTTTGTGGGCCAACGTCGAAATTAAGCGAGGGCAGGAGTGCGCCGGGCGCCGTTAGCAGTTGCGATCGGTTAAGTTGAGTCATCCCGGCGGGATTGGACGCCGCGGTGGAGGCGTCCTCCGCCACAGCCGCTTGTCCGGCACTTGCTGTGCCGAGATCTGTTGGATACAGCAACAGGCCTGAACCCCGAGCGATACCCTGAAGCGCCGATACCAGGATCGCCGCATAGATAATAATCGAGCCACCCTTGGCGAAGTGCGGCAGCCATGCCTGACGATCGGAAATTAGGCGCATAAGATGTTTTTTTTCCCAGCCGTTGAGGGAGCGGCCGACGCCGCAGGGCCCGCCTGCGCGGCGCCCATAACGGGAGCGCCGGTCTCACCAAGTGAGAGCCCTGAAACTCGCCCATGGCTGCGGCAGATTGCGATCGGAAGGACGAGCGTCGGGACGATGGATTTAAGGATTTGGTTTCGGATCATCATTCACCGGACAGCGGGCGCTAAGAGTCGGTATCACGAAAATTCGCATCGAATAAAGGGGGGCGAGTCGAATCATAAGAAAGCCCGCGCGCACCGATATTGAATCGGCTCCAAGTGGCGCCGGATTGAGGAACAGGGACGAGATATGGCGGTTGTGACGCCGAAATTATTGCTTATCTAGGCATTTACCTGCTATAATATCGTTATCTATTCGATGATAGCCTATTTATTGCGGTACGGACGGACAACACGCCCTACTGGGCAACGAGAAGATGCGGCTATGAAGGCAGAATTCAGCGTGCGAAGCTTTGGGATGAGCCCGCGCAAATCGGCAATGCAACCGGCGAAAAGATAGATCGGATAAGGAAGAAGCAGCGACGTGACATGGAAGGGAATTGTTCTGGCCGGTGGATCGGGCACGCGGCTTTATCCAGTGACTCGCGCAGTCTCCAAGCAACTGGTGCCGATCTACGACAAGCCAATGATCTACTATCCGTTGGCGAGCCTGATGATGGCGGGGATTCGTGAGATTCTCATAATCAACACGCCGCACGAACAGGAAGCCTTCCGGCGCCTGCTTGGCAGCGGCGAGGAATGGGGGGTGCGATTCGAGTATGCTGCGCAGCCTGAACCGGGCGGGATTGCGCAGGCCTTCCTGATTGGTCGCGATTTTATCGGGGACGCGAATGTTGCGCTAGCGCTCGGCGACAACATTTTTTACGGGCATGGGCTAGCGGAGGTACTTTTCGGAGCGACTCAACACAAGGAGGGCGCGACCGTCTTCGGGTATTGGGTAAAGGACCCGGAGCGCTACGGCGTAGTCGATTTCGACGATCAAGGCCGGCCCGTCGAGCTGGTGGAAAAGCCCGAGCATCCGAAGTCGTCGTATGCAGTTACGGGTCTGTACTTTTACGACAATGGAGTATGTGGAATTGCCGCGGGGCTGAAGCCGTCGGCGCGCGGCGAACTGGAGATCACCGATATCAACCGGCATTACTTGCGTGAGCGGCGATTGCGAGTCGAGAAGCTGGGCCGCGGGATCGCATGGCTCGATACAGGAACGCATGACGCTCTGCTGCAGGCGTCGAACTTTATCCAGGCGATCGAAGAGCGGCAGGGACTACAGGTCGCCTGCATCGAAGAGATTGCGTGGCGCATGGGCTACATCACGACGGGCGATATGTTACGGGTTGCGGCATCGATGGGAAAGAGCGGATACGGCCAGTACTTGATGCGCATTGGCGGCCAGGAACCCTGACATCATGAAGTTTCTGCCGACCAGACTTGAAGGAGTGATCGTTGTCGAGCCGGACGTCTTCCATGACGGGCGGGGCTTTTTCCTGGAAACGTATCGCGAGGACAAATACCGGGCGGGAGGAATTGACGCTCGGTTTATCCAGGACAATCATTCGCGATCAGTGCGCGGCACCATCCGGGGTCTGCACGCTCAGCGGCGCCATCCGCAAGCCAAGTTGGTACGGGCGCTGGCGGGTGCGATCGCGGATGTCGTGGTGGATATTCGCCGAGGATCGAGCACCTATTTGCAGTGGATATCGATGGAGTTGTCGGCGGAGAATTTCCGACAGCTTTATGTTCCTGCAGGCTATGCACACGGTATCTGCGTGATCAGCGAATTCGCCGAGATCGAGTACAAGTGTTCGGATTATTACGACCCGGAGGATGAAATGCGCATCCTCTGGAACGATCCGTCGATTGGGGTTGTATGGCCGGTAGCGACGCCCATCCTTTCGCCGAAGGACAGCGCGGCCCGACCGCTCGAGGAGCAGATTGATCTGTTACCTGCGACCGGAGGGGCAGGCGCTTGAAGATCGTGCTTACGGGCGCGGCCGGGCAACTGGGCCGATGCCTGGTTCTGGCGTGCAAACGGCATGAAGTTATCGCGTTGGACCGCCAAGCTCTTGACATCACGGATTTTGCGCGAGTTCGTGAGGCGGTTAAGGCTCATCAGCCCGGCCTGCTGATCAACGCGGCGGCGTTCAACGACGTGGACGGAGCGGAATCGCGGGTTGCGGAAGCCTATGCGATTAACGCTCTCGGTCCCCGCAACCTCGCCGTGGCAACTGCGGCGAATGGAATACCGCTGCTTCACGTCTCGACTGATTACGTGTTCGACGGCGCCAGTCAGCGCCCGTATCACGAATTCGATTCGACAAATCCCTTGTCGGTTTACGGTGCCAGCAAGCTGGCGGGCGAGGATGCCGTCCGCTCACTTAATTCGAAGCACTACATCGTGCGGACAGCGTGGCTGTTCTGGGAGAGTGGCAGGAATTTTCTGCTATCGATGTATGGAATGGCTGATCGTCCGTCGATCAAGGTGGCGAGCGACCAATACGGGTCGCCGACTTATGTACCGCACCTGGCAACGAGGATTAGCCAGTTGATCGAGACTCAGTCGTACGGAACGCATCATCTTGCAGGGCAAGGCGGGGCCTCGCGCTGGGAACTGGTGAGCGGGCTGTTCGTGCGTCTCGGGATTCCTACACCAGTGATTCCCGTCTCGCAGCGGGAGTTTCCGACGCCGGCGCGTCGTCCCGCTTATTCGGTTCTGACCAGTGTTCAGAAACCCTACATAGAGTTACCTGTGTGGCAAGAAGGGCTGAACGAATTCATCAGTCGGCTTGGGCGCTAGAGTAGCCCGCCTCAGTTTGCTGCGTTTGGGGACCCTTTCGAGTGCTCTCAAATGAAGGTCTACGCAGGCGTTCGCACCGCCGCATGTATTAGCGAAACTCTCCGTTAAGCTAAGCCGTCATGACCTGTTCTTTGTCATCTTAATCTTTATTAATCTTTACCTATTGATTCCCGTCAGGGATTGTCGTTAGATCCTACGTAGGGTCATTAAAATCCGTCCTAGATCGGACATGATGACGATAAGTCGGAAGATCGGGATTTAATCTAGTAATTGAATAATTAAACCTAAATAAACATCTCATACAGTCAACGCAAAGTGTTATCGATCAGCTTTCAGAACGAGGGCAACTTCCAGGTTTCGGCATGAATCAGGATTCACAATCGGCCGCGAACATTGGAAGGAGAGGGCAACCTTGGGCCTCTGCCGCAACGACAACGGGGCCACCGCAGGGTGGCAGCCCGCGAATCAAGTTCGAAAATCTGCGCGAAGACTGGCTCACCCACGAACGGAATCCATGGCGACAAGGATTGTGGGTAATGGTGGTTTATCGGTTCGGTCGATGGCGCTACGGCATCAAGCATCGAACAATCCGCGCGCCATTTTCGCTCTTATACAAGCTGCTCTTCAAACTCGTCCAAATTCTCACAGGGATCGAATTGCCATGCGAAACGAGAATCGGCCGCAAATTGAAGATCGAGCATTTTGGCGGAATCATCGTCAGCGGCGACGCGGTATTCGGTGACGACGTAATAATCCGCAACGGAGTTACGGTCGGGCTGAGAAACACCGAGACCCGCGGCTCGCCGACGATCGGGAATCGGGTAGATATCGGAGCCGGCGCGAAAATATTGGGAGGCATAACGGTCGGAGACGACGTCACGATCGGTGCCAATGCGGTGGTGATAAGGGATGTCCCCTCGGGCTCCGTCGCGGTTGGAATTCCGGCGCGGATCATAGCCCGATGTCGCAGCGGCCAAGCTGAGGCGTTGGCCGGGTTGGAGCACTAGGAAGGACATGCAGAGAACTGCCGTCTTAGTGGGACCTCTCAGCCGGCGGCCCCGGCGCCTGCGGGCAAGGGTTATCCGCGAGGCTAGCGCGATCAGCGCCATGGTGATTGATCGGGCCCATCGCGCACTCGATCTGACACTGGCATGCGGGGCGCTGGTGACGTTGGCGCCGGTATTGGCAATTCGCGGATTGGCGGCGCGCATCATGGTCGGGCACGTTTTCGATCGGGAGAGAGTGCTCGGGAAGGACCGCGTACCGTTTGAACGCCTTCGCTTTGCGGGAGATTTCGCTGGGCGGTGGTTGGGGGCGTTGGTGAACATCGTGCGCGGCGAACTTTCTTGGAACGGGCCGCGAGCGTTTAGCGCGGAAGAGGCGTTGGCTGTTCCGCCGCAGGCCTGGGTTCGATTCAATGTCCGCCCCGGACTCCTTTCGAGTCATCGATTGCGCAAACGATTGGGGTTGGGGTACGAGGCGGAGATCGAACACGACTCGGACTTTTTGTATTCGCAAACCTTGTGCGGAACACTTGGCGTGGTCGCGCGTGCACTTCCAAACGCACTATTGGGCGGTCGAAATTCGGGAATGGCACTCCCTAGTTTCACTCTCTGCGGGGTCGAGATTGCAAATACCACGATGAGGGACACGCTGCGTTTTATAGTAGAGCGAGCTCAAGAAAGGAAACCTACTCAGATCTGTTTCGTAAATTCGGACTGCCTGAATATCGCGTATGAAAATTCCACATACGCGGAGGTTTTGCATAAGTCAGACTGGATTGTGCCGGACGGCATAGGAATACATCTCGCCTGCCGAATGAAGGGCGGTGAGATGAAGGAAAACGTTAACGGCACCGATCTATTTCCCAGGTTGTGCGAGCGGTTATCCAGCACAGAATTATCCATTTATTTCCTTGGAGCCAGGCCTGGTGTGTCGAATCGAGCGGCCGAGGTTATGCAAGGTCGCTATCCCAGCTTGCGCATCGCAGGGTGTCACGACGGTTACTTCAGCATGAACCAGGAGAGCGAGGTGATCGACGATATCAACCGCTCTCATGCGGAAATTCTTCTCGTTGGAATGGGAGCGCCAAGGCAGGATTTGTGGATCGACCACCACCGGGCCGAGCTGGCACCAGCTGTTTGCATCGGCGTGGGCGGGTTGTTCGATTTTTACTCGGGGCGCATTTCGCGCGCCCCTCAGTGGATTAGGGAACTAGGCCTGGAATGGACCTGGCGGCTAGCTATGGAGCCAAGAAGGATGTGGCACCGTTACCTGATTGGGAATCCAAAGTTTCTTTATCGAGTCTGGCAAGAACGTCGTGGCTCGAAGTCTAAGTGACGAGGCCGGAGACTCTCCCATCGTGAAGGAAGATCAAGCAATAGAAAAGCTGGCTAAAGAGGGCTTTCTCGGATCGAATCGCGTTCGAATGGCGAGTGGGGAGTTGCTCACCGTGCCAGGAGTCGAGGAGTTGAGCGGGACACTCCTAAGTATGGTGACGGACCGATACGCCGAGCTCGACTCGAAAATCAACTGGCACGTCGCTCGGTTCAAATTGATGAGCTTTGCGCGCTTCATGGCCAATAACAGTGGAAGCATCGGCAAGAGACTCATTGACTTGATAGGTGCGACGCTACTGCTGGTAATTTTGGCGCCGCTGTTTCTCATAATTGCTATTTTGATCAAACTCGATTCGGAGGGAACGGTTTTCTTCCCGCAAATACGGGTGGGGAAATGGGGCAGACACTTTAAAATGTACAAATTTCGTTCAATGATCTGCGACGCCGAGCATCGTAAGAGCGAGCTGATCGGTCAGAACGAAATGCGCGGCGGCGTTATTTTTAAGATGAAGAGCGATCCTCGAGTGACACGGATTGGAAGAATCGTTCGGCGCAGCTCGCTCGACGAATTACCGCAACTTTGGAATGTTTTGAAAGGTGAAATGTCACTGGTGGGGCCTCGACCCCCGGTACCAGGTGAAGTTGATAAATACTCACTGGATGAGAGGTATCGGCTCGAAGTTAAACCCGGTATCACATGCATCTGGCAGGTGTCTGGCCGATCGCAGCTTTCCTTCAGACAGCAAGTTGTCCTGGATCTCGCTTACATCGACTCACAATCATTTTGGGGTGACGTAAAGTTGCTGATGAAGACCATCCCGGCGGTATTTAGCGGCCGCGGTGCGTACTGAAACTCACCAATGGAAACCATTATAGTTGCGGGCGGCGCGGGATTTATAGGCTCTAATTTCGTACGGCTGGTGCTGGCTAAGACCGAGCTGCGAGTGGTCGTATTCGACAAGTTGACTTACGCGGGGAATCTTTTGAATCTCCGGGAAGCGCAAAACAATGACCGTTTTGAGTTCGTTCGCGGTGACCTCGCGGAGAGCGGCGTACTCGAAACGCTGCTGGGGCGATGGCAGCCGTTAGCGATCGTGAATTTCGCGGCGGAGACGCACGTCGACCGATCGATCGACGGACCGCGCAATTTTCTGGAAACCAACGTGGTGGGCACCTTTGAGATGCTCGAAGCGGCGCGACGCTATTATTTTGGTCTACCCGTCCGAAAGCGCGCGAAGTTCCGTCTGCTGCAAGTATCGACCGACGAGGTATACGGTTCCCTCGGTGCTTGCGGCAAGTTTGAAGAGAGCACCTCATACGCACCAAATTCGCCATACGCCGCGTCGAAGGCCGCAGCGGATCATTTTGTTCGCGCCTATCATGAAACCTATGGATTGCCTACGCTGATTACGAACTGTTCAAACAATTACGGTTATTATCAATTCCCGGAAAAATTGATACCGCTGACAATTCTCAATGCGATTAGCGGTAAACCGCTGTCGATTTACGGCGACGGCAGCAACGTGCGCGACTGGTTATTCGTCGATGAACATTGCGAGGGGCTCTTAGCTGTTTTGCAGAGGGGTCGCCCGGGCGCGAAATATAATCTGGGCGGGAATAGCGAATCAACCAACCTGGAAGTGGTTAGCGAAGTGTGCCGAGTATTGGAGGCGCTGCTGCCTGCGCGTGACAATGAATCGATCGCTAAGTGTGGGTTGAAGGACTATGCGGAGCTGATCAGGTTCGTAGCCGATCGTCCGGGTCATGATGGACGCTACGCGATCGATTGTTCGCTAATCGGGCGGGAACTGGGATGGTATCCGAGGATCAGCTTCGAGGCCGGGATTCGCCTGACCGTTGCCTGGTATCTTCAAAATCTGGATTGGTGCGGACAGGTGCAACAGGATAAGTACGCCGGTGAGCGCCTGGGATTGTCGATGGATGGAGCACTTCAATGAAGACCGTCCTGTTCGCCAACCGGGCCGGCGCTGAGCTGGCTCCGCTTACGAACTATTCTTGCGTCGCTTTGCTGAGTGTGGCGTGCAAGCCGTTGATAGTACATGCGGTCGAATCGCTCGCAATGGCCAACCTGACGGACGTACTCGTGGTGGTTTCATCCGGCGACGATGCGGTCGAGGCTGCGTTAGGTGATGGAGCGCGCTGGGGAATGCGTTTCGAGTACGTGCCGGCATCTGCGACAGAATCAACAGGCAGCACGGTCGCGCGCCTGAGGGAGAGGTTGGGCGACGAATATCTGTTGGTGCGTGGAGAGGTACTACGCACGCCGATAATCGCGGAGTTCCTCGATCGGTGCCGATTTATTGAGGCGCGGTCGGTGGTCGCGACGATCGGAGGAGTAGATTCGGGAGTGAGACGGGTTAGGCGCGAAGCAAGGCTTGACGGAAGAGACCCGTCTAAAGGCAACTCCATTCGGAGGTTGGACAATCGAAAAGAAGAAGACAGAGTCGAATTCTCGGAAGGCCGCCTTTCGTTGCTGGAGTCACTGACGGCGTTTCATCGCGCATGTCTCGACATAGTGGCAGGAGAATTTGCCGGACTAATCGTTCCGGGCAGAGAGGTTGCACCCAGGGTTAAAGTGGGTCGGCATAGCAAGCTTCCGATGAGTGCGATCAAGGATACGCCCTTATTAGTCGGATCGCGCTGCAGCATTGCAAGCAACGCAGAGCTAGGGGCAGAAGTTCTGGTTTCCAATGACGTTGTGATCGATCGTCGCGCGGTGGTCCGATCGTCCGTGATCATGCCCAACAGTTATATCGGCGAACTGGTCGAGGTAGCGAATGCGATCGTCGCCGGCGATTATCTGATTCATGTCGATACCGGAACCATCGCGACCGTCACCGATAGCTTTCTTCTCGCAAGAATAGGGAGTGCCGATTTTGGCGGTCGGATCCGAGGATTCGCCGATCGTCTGCTTGGAACAGCACTGCTTTGCGCGTCAGTTTGGCTGTGGCCGATCGCGCTGGTCGCGTCACTTGGTGCGAATCCGAAGGGACCGGTGCGAAGCAGGCTGTTAGCCGGAAACCGCAAACGAGGATCGGAAAGAATCACCTTTAAGGCCTTCGAATTCGCGACAGCTATTCCGTGCCTGCGATACCTTCCTTATCTGTTGGCGGTGGTGTCGGGAGATCTTGGGATCATCGGCGTCAAGCCCTTGGAAGTTAGCGAGATCGCCAAGGACAGGAAAGAATCGAAATTACTTCGTGAAGAGGCGAGATTCGGTTTATTCGAAACGGCGCTATGGACTGCATCAAACGACGGCCCGGAGCCTAAGAGAAAGCTACTTGAGGGAAGCTACGTCTCCAACCGCTCGATCGTAAGAAATCTAAAAAGTGGGTTTCAATCCGTTGCGGCGTTGGGAAAGGGTCGCTCGTGGCGTTCGGGAAAGGCGCCCGTGACGGCAAAGGATGGTGATACGGTTTCGGCCACTCAGGGGCGTTCGCGACGAACCGGTGGGGAAGAGCCCAACCCTAATCATGCTAGTTGGGAGCACTCGGCTCGGGAGCCTGATGCGCGCCGCCATCGGGGCCTAGGGACTTCCCGATTTAGAAAAAAGCTTATGGTGAATGACCCTCCGAGCTGCGAGATTCGGTAGGCTAGTTGCCAGTGGTTAGTTAACTTTAGAGATGCATTGCTCCGCAGCGCGAGCCGGATTTCGATGATCTCGGCATCGATATGAATCAAATTTTACGAAGAAAGCCTAGCATAGCATAGTTAAAAGGAATATAAATTAGAAACGATATAAAATTGGCGTCTAAGCGAAACTAGATCCGAAGCCGACGCAAAGCAGTTCTCGCTGAGAAGAAGGATCATTTGAGAAGTCATAACGAGCAGAACCAGGGCCAAACGAGGTCAGATTTGGCGGAGACGGCCGTGGGCAAAGTTCAGAGTTCGGTGAATACATTGCGTCGGCAGAGCGGACAGTGGCTCACCGATAACGCGAACACCGGAGATAGCGTTCTTGTAGTCTTGGCGGACGCGCAAAGGCGTCAACATTTGGCTCGTAGCCTCGAAAAAAACGGTTCGAGAATTCTGCGGGCTGGCGACGGTGAATCCGCGCTTCAGATGATCAAATTCCAGGCTCCTAACCTGATTCTCCTCGAGGTCGGCCTAGCGGGAAAGAATGGCTTTGAGGTGTGCGCCGAGCTAAGAGATCACGAACATTCGAGAAATATTCCAGTGATACTGATTGGGCGTGGTCTCGTTGCTGAAGAGACACTACGGGGCCTGAAACTGGGAGCAGTTGATTACATCGCCGAGCCCTACAACTGTGCTGAAGTAGCTGCTCGGGTGCGAAGCCAGCTCAGACTGGAGCGTGTGCGAAGAGATCTGAAAGTAGCAAACTCGAATCTGATAATGAGGCAGGTGCGACATCAAACGGACTTGATGGCGGCCGCAAACATACAGAAATCATTGTTGCCGCGATACTCAACGGAGAACTTCGAAGATGTAAGCGTATCGTGGAAGTTTCTGCCGGTGGATCAGGTTGGCGGTGACCTTTTGGGCTATACCTGGCTCGACGAAGATCATCTGGCAGCTTATGTGATTGATGTTTGCGGGCATGGATTGCCAGCCGCGATGTTAACGGCGGCTATTTCGATAAGTCTGGCTCCCGTCGCCAGAACCGATGAGGAGAGGCTGATAAGGCAACGTCAAGCCTTGTGCCCTAGAGCGGTGCTGGAGGCGCTCGATCGAGAATATCCGCTAGAGCGATTCGAGCGCCCGTTTACCATTTCATACCTCGTGCTTAATTGTAAAACTGGTCAATTTCGGTGCAGTCGAGCGGGACACCCCATGCCAATAATCATTCGTCAAGAAGGTCGACTCGAATCGATTGACGCGGGAGGCACGATTATAGGACTCGGTCACCTGGTGCCGTTTGACGAGGGTGTGGGCAAGCTGAATCGTGGAGACACCGTTTTCCTTTACAGTGATGGTGTGACCGAGTGCGCGAACGAATCCGGCACATTTGGAATTGAAGGGCTGTATCGAACGCTGGAGCAATGTTGGAGATCGCCTGCGGAAGTAGTCTGTGAGAGGGTCACCTCGGAGCTACGCCGATTCCGTGGCAACAACTCGATACATGATGACGTAACCCTGCTGGCGCTCACCTATGGAAGCCGTCTCAACCCTTCGATAAGAAAATCTACACTCAACGTTCCCGTGGAACTAACGTACTGAGCGGTGACAACCGGGATGCGCATGGAAGAGCACAATTTCGGTAATGCCGTGGTGGTCAAGTTGTTAGACTCGCGGTTTGACGCAAGCTCAGCTCCATTCGTGAAAGAGCAAATCGGCGCATTAATCAAAAAGGGTCACCATCGCATCGCGCTTGATATCTCGGAGGTCGAATTCATCGATTCGAGCGGACTGAGTGCCGCGGTTTGGGTACTTAAGCGACTTGGGAACGACGGCGAATTGGTGATAGGCGGCGCGCGAGGAACGGTAATGAGTCTCTTCAGGCTTACCAGGTTGGATAAGGTTTTCAGGATCTTTCCAGACAAGGAGAAGGCCGTCGCTGCGCTTCGCGGCTAAACTGAGGTATGGCGAAGCGGCTCAAAGTGTTTTGCGTGCGGGCGAAATAGCACTTTCGATTGGAAGTAAGTTTGCGAATGTATTTCTGATTGGCCTTGCGATCAACAAGATCGCGTTGTCTGCTTCGCTCAGCGCGCAGTCAGCATTCGAAATGGAATTAGCTGTGGTCGAGGCCGTGAACAATGCCATAGAGCACGCCAATCATCGTCAGAGCGACGAGTTGGTCACAGTAAGAGTGAGGACTAGCCCGGACCGTATTGAGTTCACCGTTATCGATTCTGGAGAGCCATTCGACTTCAAGGCGGCAATAGCAGTCTCGCTACCCTTGTCAAAGTCTGGCGGCCTCGAACGCGGGCGAGGTCTAGAAGTGATCCAGGGGTTGATGGACGTGGTCAAGTACGAACGGGTGGGCGAGACAAATCAGCTTACGCTGGTTAAGCATCTGGGACCTCTCCATGGCGCCCTATGTTGAAGCACGAATTACAATTCCATTGTTTTACCCACTGAATTTCGTGCGCCGGTTAAGTCTCCATCCTGCGCCACCGGCGTGTGCCATTGTCGCGAGCACGAGAGCCGGGGCTGATTGGTTGGCAACATCGAAGGAGCGAGGCCTCCGTCTCGCGAGTGCAGATCGCATCATAACACCAATGTATAAAAACGGCTTTATTTCGAAGAATTCAAAGTCTGTCAGCCACCAGAGAAGTCGTAAGGATAGAGCGTTACTGATGTTTCACAAAACACCGTGGCGGGAGCCCTCAAATGCTCAACCGAATTGGACCTGTCGAGCTAATTTTATCGGTGCGGCTTCGCTATTATTATCGATTGCATTAATCTTCGTCTCCGGATGTGCGACCGAAATTGTTGCACCGCCGCCATTGGCCAAGGATGGTTTGAGTAATTCTTATCAGCAGGATCATCTATCGGCGGCGACGGCGCAAGCCATAAGTCAATTCGACGACAGTTCTCCCGATCGCTACACAATAGGTCCCGGCGACGAGTTGAATGTGACCGTTTGGGCGCGCCCCGAATTGTCAGGCCCACATGTGGTGGGACCGGATGGGGATATACAGGTACCGTTTCTAGGTTCTATCCGCGTCGCAGGAGCCACGCCGAATCAAGCAAGCGCTAGACTAAGCAGCGCACTGTCAGAATACTACGTAGGAGCCTACGCGACAATTACCATGGTAGGTTACAATAGCAATAGCGTAACAGTTCTCGGACATGTTGCGCATCCTGGTCTTCTTACCTTCAATGACAATCCGACTTTGCTTGAGGTGCTGGCGAGAGCGGGGACGGGACAGACTGAGAGTAAGACGACAGATATCACCCGCTGCGCCGTGTTTCGCGGTAAGGACCGCGCCCTTTGGATTGACCTTCGTCCACTCTATCGCGGCGCCGATTTGACGCTAAATCTGAAAATGCAACGCGGCGATTACGTCTATGTGCCTGATCCTTCAGACCAACTCATCTATGTAATGGGTCAAGTCAACAAACCCGGCGCCTACCCGCTCACCCCAAATATGTCGTTCCTCGACGCTCTGGCACAGGCCGGTGGTCCAAGTGACGCAGGCAAGCCAAGCGAAATCGTGTTGGCCCGTCCGCGCAAGAACTTACAGCAGGTCGTGAATCTGAACACTTTCCTGGTCGGCAATGGTGACGCGAACTATTCGCTGGAAGAAGGCGATATTGTGTATGTTCCGAAGAGCGGGATAGCGAAAGTGGGCTACGTATTGCAGCAATTGAATCCACTGACTAGTACAGTGCTATTTGCGGCTGCGATTTTTTAATGAGCGTCGCCTTACAACAGAGAACTCCGAAAGACGAAAGGCAAGCGCCGATCCGAACCGGGGATGTGGCGACCGTTAGGGAGGCGCTAAAACGTAATATCGGTCGGGATGCAGTAGCTCGGATTGGATATCTGCTTACGCGAGTACTGATTCCTCCATTCGTGCTTTCGCGGCTTGGTCTGCCGACTTACAGTGCGTGGTCGGCGATGTTTATCTTGGTTTCTTATGCCGGCGTGACAACGATGGGCATTTCGGCCGTGTACATTAAATACGTCGCCGAATTCGATGCTCGCGGCGAAACTGGGAAGGCCAATTCTCTTCTGTCAACCGGGCTATTCACGACGGCCGTAGTGTGCGCCCTTATTTACGGCACTATAGTGCTTGAGTTGCATCCCCTCCTGGTTTGGCTGCAAATACCGGGAAACCTGCTCGGCGAAGCTCAGACAGCCTTCCTCATGGTGATGGGAATCTTTCTATGCGGCTTGGTGTTTAACATTTTTGAGTTGGCCCTCGTCGGATCTCAGAAAATCGCCGAAACCCAAGGCGTGTGGATAGTATGTTACGTAGTGGAGATGGCGCTGATTTTCTATTTGGTCGGAACCGGCCATGGACTGCTTGGGCTTGCGGAAGCTTTTCTTATACGTCAAACGCTCTCGATTGGCCTGAACGCGATTCTGGCCTTCAAGACGCTGCCGTGGCTTCGCATTTCGCCATGGCGATCATCGCGCGAGTCGTTGCGCAAATTGATGGGCTTCGGTGGAGTGGTCCAGTTGAGTGCGCTTTTGTCTATTGCACTCAGCACGATAGAACGAGTGATTGCGGCTCCGCTCGTTGGTTTTAACGCAATAGGCGCCATGGATTTGAGTGATAAGTGGCCGACCATGTCAAGTGTTATCACCGATGCTTTTCCGATGTCCTTCCTCCCAGCAGCCTCTTATTTGAAGAGCGGACGAGGCGACACGCCGCTTGGCGATAATGGTGTTGTCCTTCAATTGTATTTAAAGGGCGCCAGATACATGTTTTTGGCCTCATCTTCGATTTGTGCCTTGATGGCAACAGCATCCGCACCGCTTCTGATGGTGTGGCTCGGGGCGACTCATCCGGCTAGCGCTTGTCTGATGACTATTTTTGCCGTGCAGCAGAACGTTCATCATATGACGGCACCCGGAACATCGATCTTCAGGGGCATAGGCCGACCAAAAGAGGAATTCTATTATATAATTCCGAATATACTGCTGGCGGCTACGGTTATACCACTATCGCGACTTGTGATCGGCCACTGGACTTTGTTAGGGCTTGGTAGCTCAGTCGTGATCGCAACTGTCATCGCTGCTACTATATTTGTGATTCATGCGAATCGAATGCTGGGAGTGTCTTGCCGGGACTACCTTAGAACAGTTGTTGCTCCCGGACTGCTTCCTTATCTCGTTGGCATATTGTTTGGTGTTCCAGCCTGGAGATATACGGAGCACGCATCGCGCTGGCATGCGGCGGCGGTCATGACCGGTGTTACGATCGGTTACGCTCTCACCCTTTTGCCCTTGATTTTCTATGCCGCGTTTGATTCTGAGGAGCGGAGTTGGTTCCGCTCGTTCGCTTATCGTGAGTTATCCTGCGTGCTTTACGCGTTGGGCTTCGGAGGAGTTGATGAACGCACCGACTGAGCAGATGAGTCCACAAACGCAACCGGTCTCTTCCTGGTTGGTGCCCGGCCGAGCCGCCGATCCAATGATGAGCGTTAGGAACCATCGGGTGCTCGCGTTGGGGATTGGGCTCCCAATTGTGGTGCTGGGTCTTGTCGGCGCGATGCTGCTTGGCCATTCAAAATATGTAGCCACTGCCTCAGTTCGTGTTCTTCCAACCTATGACACTCGCCTCGCAACAGGAATCGATCCCTCCATGATTCCGAATATTGAATATCGAAGCTTTGTGCAACAGCAGGTATTCGAAATCGCGAATCCACAGACCGTGATCGACGCACTGAAGCTGCTTGGACCGGAGGTATCGTTATGGAAGCTGCCCCAGGAAAGCTATCAACATGCTGCCGAAAGACTGTTGGAGTTTCTGAAGGTGGAATGGATTCCAGATACATTTCTTATCACAGTTAGTCTTGATGGGACGAAACCGAACGGTCTGGACACAATTGTCAACGCAGTGGTGAATGCCTACCTTTCACGCCAGGAGCGGCAAGAGCTAAATGGGGCGGATTCGCATGTGAAGCTGCTGGAGCAGCAGAGGAGTAATCTCCAGCAACTGGTGGACGCGGAGCGCATAAAGCTCACTGGCTTGGCGCAGGAACTGGGCGTCTCGACCTTCACCACCGGGGCGGGCGATCCCTTCAATCGCAAGTTAGCCGATGCGAATTTGGCTCTTGAGCGACAGCAGCGATTGTTGATCATTGAGCAGGCGCGCTTGGCTGCTTTGCAAGCGAAAGAATACCAACCATCAGAGGCTGATTTAAATGCACTCGCTCAGAAGCTTCTTCTCGAGGACCAGAATTTGTCCATAGAGAAGGGCGAGTTGAGCAAGCAGCGGGAGGCTACGGTTCTGCAACTTCAAGGGCTTGCGCCTAATCACCCGGGGCGCCCAGTGCTTGAACGACAGATCATAGATATCGATCGGGAAAGTACTCTGATCGATGGAAAAGCTATGGATCGGTCTCGTTCGATTTTGCTGGGCACTCGTTCGGCCCAGGCGCATGACGAGATCGAGGAGGCACAGACTCGTGTGGATCAGGAACAGCGCGCTCGAGACGGGATCGAAGGGGAAGTGGCGGAACTGAAGACGAGCGTTGCTTCATTCGGAACCAAGTACAATCAAGCCATGGCTTTGAACGATCAGTTGGAGAGCCACATTAAGGCATTGAGTGAGATCGAGGACCGAGTCGACCTGCTTCGGCTTGAGAGCCAATCGCCCGGCGTGGCGAGTCTGGAACTTCCGGCTCAGTTGCCAGATAAACCGGAGGGCGGTAAGCGCAAAGAAATATTGGCCTTGTCCGTCCTTCTTGCAGTACTGCTCGCCACCGCGGTGCCGATGATTGTAGATCTTAGCGATACGCGCATAAGAACTCCGCGAGAACTCGAGCGGGTTCTTGGGATGCCAGTGCTCGGCAGTACGCCAAGCACAGCGGCAAAATCCGATCGTGAGACTGTGCGACGAATTGCATTGGGCATTATACGCGAACGCCGTCGCGCCGGCACAAGAGTGTTTGTGATTACGGCTGTCGGGCGAATGGCTGGTACTTCTTCGCTCACGCTCGCGCTCTCGAGTGAGCTGACAGAATTGGGAGTCTCGGCGATAGCGGTGGAGGCGAATGCGGTTTATCCTGACCCGCGATATCAAGAACAGATAGTTAATTGGTCAGATCATTCTGAGGCGGCGGTGAGTGGAACGCCGCATCTCGCTGGGAACAGTCGCACAGATCTCGTTCTGGCACCAGGAAATAAGTCTGACGTATGTGAACATTCGATAATCAGCGCCTCAGATTTGCTGCCGGATCGAATCTCAGTCTGCGGGAGTCAGAAGCATCAGAGACTAACCATGGGATGCGTTCAAAAATTGTTGGAAATCGCACTCTCAAGTCATGATATCGTGCTTGTCGATACACTGCCGGTTCTAGGATCGGCCGATACCGCTATGCTTGTGCAAAACCCAGCTGGCGTGATTGTGGTGGTGCGTGCGGACCGCGATCGGCTTCATGACGTAAAGGCTGCGATTTACGAAGTAAACAAATTGTCTCCTCCTGTGGTCGGAGTGGTTATGCATCGCGTTCGGCACGATTATTTTGCACCTGCTCTGCACGATCTGGAAGAGCACGGCAATCTCCGCTTATCGAGGTCGAAACAGAGAGCGGAAATGTCCTTATATGACGGAAGTTCGAAAGAGACTGCGCACTATTCTTAGACGGTCGAAAGACCTGAACCATGTAAAGGGTTCACAAAGTATCCGCAGTTATTCGCGCAACATGTAAAATGAGTGATAGAAGCGAAGATTTGCGCGTCCTGCTCGTGGCATATCAATGTTGTCCAGGTATGGGTTCCGTCTCTCAAATAGGGTGGGAGTGGTATAAGCGCCTGAACCTTGGCATACGCCTGACGCTCGTGACCCACGTACGAAATCGCGCGGCCCTTGAGGCTGCTGGAGCACCGTTCGGCGATTCTGAGGTGATATTCATAGATACTGAATGGTTTGCGCGACCACTGTTTCGGCTGGCGATGCGGCTGTTTCCACGTTCTGAACATGCAGCGTTCATGCTTTCTGCGTTGGATTTCTTTGTATTTGATAACGTGGCGCTGCGATTGCTGAGCAAGCGTCTCCGGGCAGGCGAGCGTTGGGATCTGGTACACGCAGTTACGCCCGTGACGACGCTCGCAGCAACTCGGCTTCACCGGCTGGGGCTCCCATTGGTCAAAGGGCCGCTTAACTGCGGCGTTGGCACGCCGCGCGGGTTCAAGACGATCCTTCACGGCGAGTATCCTTGGATGTTTCCTTTGCGGAATCTTGGTCGCCTGATCGATGGTTGTCTCGGTTCGACGCGCCATAGCGCAGTAATTCTTACTGCGACGGACGCGACCGTGAAGCGTATACCGAAACGTTATCGCGCGCGATGCATAAAGATGCTCGAGAACGGAGTGGATTTTGAAAAATTCACTCCCACGCCGTGGCCAGCAATACCAATGGGTAATGAACCACTGCGTGTGCTTTTTGTTGGGCGTCTGGTGCCCTTCAAAGCGCTGGGTTTACTACTTCAGGCAGTTGCTCTTGTCAGTAAGGAGTTTCCGATTGAGCTAACAGTAATTGGCGACGGTCCCATGGGTGCGGCCTGGCGCCGAGATGCTAGGCGGCTGGCCCTGCAGGACCGGGTGAAATTTCTCGGCGCGCGGAGTCTAGATGAAGTAGCGGGAGCTATGCGAAACGCTCACGTGTTCTGCTTACCTTCTGTGCGTGAGTCGGGTGGCGCGGTGGTGCTCGAGGCAATGGCATGTGCCCGTCCGGTACTGGTGATTGCCTTCGGTGGGCCTGCGGAGATCGTCGACGATACGGTGGGGCGTGCGATCCCGCCGATAGGGGTCGAGGAGACCATCGCGGCCTTGGCTAAAGCTTTGCGAGAAATTGTACGCGATCCGGAGCACTGGCGGCGTCTCGGGCAAAACGGATATCGCCGCGCCTATGAGCGCTTCAGCTGGCAAGCGAAAATAAGTCAAGCACTCAGGCTGTACCGGGATCTCCTCGGCAAACCCACGCAGCGTCTAGCGAAAGGTGATCATCAGCCCCCGCCGGGAGTCAAGCTAGCGGGATGAACCTGATAACCGCAATTCCTGGCATTATCGCGCTCTTAGTATGTATTCGGCGGGGACCGGAGCGCGCTCTGATTGATGTCTATTTGCCCACTCTATTGCTGCTGCCGGATTCTTATCACTGGATGATCACCGGTCATCTAAGTTTTAATCAAACCGCGATAATTCCGATAGGCGGATTTCTCATTGCGCGATCGTGGTATGAGTGGGAGTGGAGTGTCGCTGACTTGTTGATAGTCAGCTATGTGGCAATGTCGATAGTGTCCGAATTTATCAATAAAGATTTCTATTCGGCTCGCAATGTAGCGCTTCAATCGATCAGCAATTCCATTCTCCCGTATGTCGTGGCTAAAGGAATTCTCCCGCGCGAAGATCTTTACGCTCAGATAGCAAAGCGAATTGTGGTGTGCCTCGCAGTCGTAGCGATCCTGAGCGTGTATGAATTTCGTATGGGACGTAACCCTTTTGACATGATTCTGACTCCTTTATTTCCCGGACAAAGTTCCGCGGTCTGGGTGTCGCGCTATGGATTCCTCCGACCCGCGGGCCCTTACGGACATGCGATTCTAGCTGGGCTCATGTTCGCAATTGGTTATCGATTGAGTCGGTGGCTGGAATGGGGAGGGTACTGGCGGGGGAAACTGCCTTTTGTTCCTATACGCAAGACTCTTTTGTTTCGACTGCTGTTCATCGCAGGAAGTGCGATGACCTTGAGTCGCGGACCGTGGCTGGCAGCGGCTATCGGTGCAGCAGTAGTTGGCATTGGCCGCGCACGAAACCGAAAGCGTGCCATTGTGGTGGTGGCTTTAACAGTGCTGCTCGTGGGGATTCCCCTCCTTCAGCTAGCTCGGTCTTATATCGGAATTGGGCGAGATCAGGCAACTTCCGAGATGGAAGAAACTGCCGCCTATCGACGGGAGCTCGTTGGGAAATACATAACGATTGTCGAGGAACGTCCAGTCTGGGGATGGGGTCGGAATAATTTTCCTACGGTCGACGGCATGGCATCCGTCGACAACCATTATCTTTTACTAGCGCTCACCTATGGTGAATATGTCCTTTGCCTATTTGTGGCGATTCTTCTCTGGGAGCTCACACGTTTGTCAGTGTTTTGCGCTTCGCACCGCGGATCTTATTTTCCCGGCTCGATTTCACTGACATTCCTGGGAATATACGTGATTATTATCATCTCAATCGGTACAGTATGGCTGGGCGCCCAGGCCGTTCAGACGTTTTTTCTGGTAACCGGCTGGAGTGAAGCTCTTATCCTCGCGAAAAGAGTTGAGTCGAGCGCTGAAGTGCGGTCGGTCGCGCCATTACCGAAAGTTAGTCTCCAGAAGGTTATGGTTTAGTAGATGCCGGATTGTTTTCACTGGCTAGAATAGATCACAAGAGTTCGTGATTTCAGATCTACGATCAAGTGCGAACGGCTGATCGTGTCAGTGATTATCAACCGGGCCCGCAGGTTGATGAGACGGATATAGGAAAGTTTTCTTGGAAGGTTGGCCAGTGCGGCCAGTAGATGAAAAGGTAAGGATCAAGATCAAGTGCTCTAAGCTCCGATGTCTATTGAAGGAGCTGGCCGGTGAACGAAGTCAATGATCGTGAGAAATTGTTCAGTGACTTCCCAGCTTAGGTTCTCAGCGGGGGCGATAATCCAAAGTAACGGGAGACCAGGCAAGGTGTACAAAGAGGCGAAGATTTCGGCTGACACTCCTGACTGGAGTCGTGAGAACTGTCGGGGGTTTTGGGATCCTAGTCGTCGCCTCCTCCGTTCGATTAGATACTATCAGAAATGGGAGGACAGCCGGGTTCCTTTGCGATGGCTGAGGAAGTATTGGGTGTTGCAGCATCGCTTTTGGAGCGTTGTTACCGGAGCCGATATTCCACTCAATTGCAACATTGGTGGGGGGGCAGTTCTAATACACCCAAACGGGATAGTGATCTTTCCGGGTGCGGTCATAGGGCCAAACTGCTTAATTTTTCAGCAAGTCACGATAGGGACTGGCGGCACAAAGCCTGGGGCTCCGGTCCTCGGCGGCCATGTGGACGTTGGTGCCGGTGCGAAGATACTTGGTGGTGTGAATATAGGTGACGATGCCGTCATTGGAGCAAATGCAGTTGTTCTTCAAGACGTACCGCAAGGCTCGACTGCGGTGGGCGTTCCAGCCAGGATTCTAAATGGAAATGTGAAAGATCGTTGCGACTTGCGTGGTGTCATGCCTTGAATGGTAGAAGCTTTTGCCGTTGCTCGATCAATGAAGTGCTTCGATAGCGTATGTCCGTAAAGAGCTGAGGTGATGCGGCTCGGTGACATCAGGAAAATCATTCTTGAGCGTGATTGCCCTGGCGGAACCTGAGACTGTCGCGCAGGTTACCGTGTTCGGAAAGAAAAGGACCACGAAATGGAAGACCGAGTAATACTTTCCGTCGTGGTGATTGGACGCAATGAGGGTGAGCGTCTCGAGCGGTGCCTTCAGTCAGTTAACACGATGGATTCGTCACCAGATGGGTCGGTTGAACTTATCTACGTCGATTCGTCTTCGACTGACTCCAGTATCGAGAGTGCTCGCCGGTTGGGAGCGAAAGTAATCCAGGTTAAGCCTGCGCGCCCCTGCGCCGCAGTGGGGCGTAACGCCGGATGGCGCGCGGCCCACGCGGATATCGTTCTTTTCCTCGATGGCGACACCATCCTCGCGCACGATTTCGTGCGTTCCGCCATCTCCGAGTTCGGCGATGCGAGCGTCGCAGTGGTGTTTGGGGATCGACGCGAGATAGACACTGATAAATCGATCTACAATCGCATGCTTGATTTGGATTGGATCGCACCAAGTGGAAGGGTGGAACTATGCGGTGGTGACGCACTTATCCGTCGTGATGTGCTGGTCGAGATCGACGGTTACGATGAAGGATTAATAGCGGGTGAAGACGCTGAACTGTCGTCAAGGATCCGCACATTGGGTTATAAGATCATACATCTCGATCGGCTCATGGTCGGCCATGATTTAGCGATTCATCGATTATCGCAATACTGGCGCCGGTCCGTCCGCACAGGGTACGCGTATGCGGAAATATCCGAAAGATTTCGCGATAGCCCAACGCCGGTTTGGAGTAGCCAGGCACGCCGCAATCGAATTCATGGGGCGGCAATTCTTGGCATGCTTTTGGGCGCCCCAATACTTAGCGCTGCTACTTTGTCGCTGGTGCCAATGGTCCTAACGATCGCGATCATCGCAGTCCTTGCGATTAGGACATCGATTCGATCGCGGTGGAAATGCGCTAGCCTGAGCACTCGATTTCTTTACGGGCTTCATTCGCATTTGGGACAGGTTCCGATTTTCTTTGGACAAATAAAGTATTTTCGCGACCGCTTGAGCAACCGAACTGCCGAGCTCATTGAGTACAAGTAGCACTCGTGGGCTTACGCCTTTCGGTATCCCATTTCTAAGTTAGTATCCGCCGCGTTTTAGATACATTGCGGATCCATCGCTACATCCTTCGGCCGCGCGCGCAGCGCGTTCTCGGCTCCCAGTAGGAAAAGATCACGCCGGTCCTCGACCTCGGCGACTTTCAACCCGTGGCGCCGCGCCGCTTCGGCTGCCGTGGTCTCGCCTTTGAGCAGGCTCAGTACTGGTGCCGCACGACGCTTTGCCGTCCAGCGTTGCACCTCTTCTGGCCTTTGCTCGTCGCCATTTACCACCTCGCGGTCCCTTCGACCCTTGTACTATTGGTGGCTCAGTTTCCAAAGGGAGCAGGATACGGCGACTTCGTTGATGGTGATGAAGCTGGCCAAACCGGCCGCGGCCGCTCCGGCGGCATCTGAGATCGCTGCATTCGCGACGTTGTTGGCCAGCAGATCTTCTAACCTCCCAGGCCGCCGGAGCCCTGCGCGGAGGGGATCGCGGCATTGAAGCCGCCACCGGAACCACCGGGATTTTTCTCCTCCACGTGGCTCATGATCGGCGCAAAAGCGACCGGAAGACGGCCCGACATTCGGGTGAAATATTGAATGTTTGGACGGCGACGCCGGGAAAATGAGCGACGCCGTCCATTTTGAAGAGCGGTTACATCTTCATCTTTTGCGAGCCGAAGAACAGGAAAAAGTTGCTCGGCACTTCGATTGAATGTCCCGCTTTTTCGGACGCGTCGAGCGCCTTTACGCTGGTGATTCCGCTGCTGCCGTCTGCGGGCGGCCAGTCCGAGGGGTCTTCGACGAGAACCGGGATAACCTGCCACCAGACCGATTGCCTGTGATTGAAATCCGTGTTGATAACATGGCTGTGGTTGGGCAGTGGAGTGAAAACATTCGCCGTCGGCGTATAGGGAGTTCCACCTGGAACGCCAAGCGCGCCGAGCGCAGGAGCTAAATCAATCAGATCACCATGCATGGTGCATGAGCCAGCGGGGTCACTCGCGCCGGGGCACTGCGTGGTTATTCCCGAGTCCATCAGATTCGGCTGCCTGAATGCATCGGGAATGCTGCCGCCGAAATTTGCTATCAGAAAGCTGCCCAAGGCTGAGCCGCAGACCTCCCCCGGCACTGCGTTCGGGGGACAAGGAAGGGCGTCCTTGGAATTTGTATCCGGATTCACCGAGAAGAAGGGCAACAGGACATACAGTTTATCTGTTCTCTTTACCCGAACCCCGGTCGGATCTTTGACGGATGAGTTGCCCACCTCGCAAATGGGAGTCTGGATTTCCAACGGATCCGTTTGCACCGGTATGCCGTTGAAGTTCAAATCATCGCCAGGCTCATCGACGCAGTCGAAGTTTTCCGTGTACGTGAAAGTGAAAAGTTTGCCGTTGCCAAACCCCGCTGTCTGATTATTCGTCAGCGATCCGCTCGATGAACTGGGGCTCGTCAACGCTTGTGGCGACGTCCCCGGTGAAGATTGTCCGCCCGATTGAGCCCATGCACCCGGCGCGGCGAGCGCGAAAGCCGCCACGGCCGCGCCCAAGCTGGCTGCGATTCCCTGAACATTCATAGTTCCTCCTGAAGGTCCCCGAGATTCATTCACGTGTGAGATACGATCTCCGGAGCCCAGTCGGATTTATGAAAATTCGAGAATGCTAGTTTTTTCCGCCATGACGGCAGATGGTCACCCTGAATATCTCTCAGCCAGGCGCGCCCTTGAGGTAGATCGCGCCGGTCGGTTTCGGAACGCCGCCCGCCGGCTCAAGCGTGACAGCGCTCAATATAACGCGCTGACCCGGCGGTGGCGGCGACGCGGGCGCGATCGTCGTGCTGTTACCGGGCGAGGCTTGAAACAAGCCGGCTTCGACGGGTCCGTTTTCCTTCGTGATCCACCAGAGCTCATAGACTTTGCCGGGCGGGGTTGGCGGCAATCCTGACGCCTGAATTATCGCCGCGTTGTTACGTTCGCTGAGCGCCACAATCGCTTTGGCTCCCGGCGGCGCGGGTTTGAGTGGTTCGAGCTTGGTGATGCGTAGATCGGGTGCCAACAGTATGTTCTGCAACTTCGATTGACCGACAAGCACGGCCTGCAATGCCCTGACCTCGCCGCGCGAATTCATCAGCTCCGTGCGCATTCCGGCGACCTCGGAACCCAGCTCGGCGAGCCGCTGATTGTCCGAGCGGACATGATCCAGTCGGTTGGAAATGATCCCAACATAAATCGCGAGCCCGACTAGCGCCACCGCCATAGCGCCGGCAGCCGCCCGCCAAAGGCCGATCCGGCCGCGCTCCGTTCGCGTTGCAGCAGGCGCGCCGCCTTGCGATGCCGGCGCAACCACCGGCCTCCCACCGCTCGCTTGAAGCCGTGCATCAAGCCGATTCCACAGACGCTCTTCAGATCCAGCCGGGTCTAACGAATACGCCATCGCGGCCGCGGCCTCGCGCAATTCCCGCAACTCCGCCTCGCATTCGTCGCAACTCGTCCGCAAATGCTCCTCGAGCACTCGCGCTTCCTCCGGTTCGAGACGGACGAGCGCCGCAAGCGGTAGCAGATCTTTGATCGCGTCGTGATCCATCACGAGACCCGCCTTAGCTTTAACGCTTTGCGCAGTTTCAGCATGCCAGCGCGGATTCTTGTTTTAACCGTGCCCAACGGAATCGCGAGCTTTTGCGCTATTTCGGATTGCGACAGATCGGAAAAATAGGCCAATTCCAGCGCGCTGCGTTCGCCCGCTTCAAGCCCGTTCATCACTTGGCGAACCAGCCGCGCCCGTTCGGTTCCATTGATATTCTCGAACGGATCCGGCGATGTTTCTTCATCAAGCGGATCCGCCGCGGCCGGCTGCCTGGCCCTCGCCCTCATCCGATCAATCGCGCGGCTGCGCGCGATCACGATAAGCCATACCGAAACAGAACCGCGCGAAGGATCGAAATTGCCCGCCTCGCGCCACGCTTGCCAAAGCGTATCGGCGACAACTTCCTCGGCGTCCGCCTCGTCGCGGAGCATTCTCCAGGTCAGCGCGTTCAACATCCTCCCATAACGCGCGTTGAGCGCACGCAGCGCCGCGGTGTCGCCCGCGGCCATCGCGGCAACAATTTCGCGGTCTCGCAGCGTCTTACCGAGATCGGTCAACTCTCACCCCGTAATACGTTGCGCAATGGCGGCCGGATTGCCCTGTCTTGCCAATGGAATCATCGACACGCTCTCCCGGAGTCGCCGAAGTTTACGGTAAATACTTGGTTAAGCTAATCGAGGCTGGTGCTATCGTGCAAATTCAAAACGAAGCTTTAGACTTCATATGACTCGGATATCTGTGGTGCGGGCCGCGATCGCCGCCGCTACGGGTAAAATCGAAGACAGGACCCTGCCCTGGCAAATTCGCCTTGCCTGGCCCGAACGCGCACTCGAGGAAGCCTGCGCGGAGCGCAGAGGCTTCGGCTATCGGCGCCTGGGCCGGCTGCTGGAGAGGGAATGTCACGTGATGAACCGCAAGAAGCTCTATCGGCTTACCGCGAGGAAAAGCTGATGGTACGCCGGCGCGGCGGCCGCAAGCGGGCACTAGGAACCAGGGCGCCGATGGCGCTACCGCTCACTATCAACCAACGCTGGTCGCTCGACTTCGTCTCGGACACACTCAGCGATGGCCACCGCCAAAGAGGTCAAATCCAAAGAGATCCAGAATCCCGAGGATTGCATCTGCGACACCGGCGACCGTCCAAAATACCGGACCCAATGAGACGGCGACTTCGTTGATGGTGATGAAGCTGGCCAAACCGGCCGCGGCCGCTCCGGCGGCACCTGAGATCGCTGCATTCGCGGCGTTGTTGGCAAGGGAGTCTTCAATACCTCCCAAGCCGGCGGAGCCCTGTGCCGATGGGACCGCAGCATTGAAGCCACCACCGCCGCCGCCGGAACCACCGGGGTCTATCTGCTGGAGCGGACGTCCGAGGGCGGGACTGTAATAGACGCCGCCACCATAATAGTAACCGGTAGCATCGTACTCCATGCCTTTGAACAGGAATGGATACGAAGTCGCGCTGCCGCCGGCGGTGGGATTGCCGAAGGGGTCGTAGGTGAAGGTCGTCTGCAGCACATTGCCCGAATTGACCAGGCCGATGGTCGAGCCCTGCCCGTCCTGAATCGGCACGTAGGTACTGGTCGTGCCGCCTACAGTTGAGGCGAAAGCGAGAACTTCGCCGGTGCCGGGCACGGTCAGATAATTATTGACCGGATTGGTCGGCGCGTTGGTGGTGCTGGACTGCGCGACGGCCTTGTTGTCGTGCACATACAAGGTGGTGGTATTTATCAGAAGACAGGTTCAATGATTAGCTTTTCACAGGATTCTCAAGTACGCGCAGAGGCAATTTCCGAGCCTTATCATTCTTAATCCTCCACAGCGCAGCCTCACGCGCAAGACAGTCAACGATCAACATGAGCGAATCGTCTGGAGCGTTTGCCACGTCACTCTCCCCTGGTTCTGCAAGCGCGGCGGGGTGCGAGTGGAAAGTCCCAACAACCTCATGTCCTAGACGATTAGCCGCCGCCACGACGGTACGAACTTCATTGGCAAAAAAAGCAAAGCTTCCAACGCGCCGCGATCTATTTCTGCAAAAGGCTAATTCTAAGTAGTAGCCGTTATCTAGTATAAGGCCAACGATCTCTGTACCGTTCTTCGCGGCGGAGACGGCCCTATTGACCAATGATTGCAGGTCACCTTTGAGGATGAAATATAATCTTTTCATGATAGAGATAATTTAAAAGAGATAACGCAAGCGGTGCGACGGAGCCTCCGATATTGCTATGCGACCACCACGGCTTGTATAAGCACATGGCGGAGCATCTGTTCTCAGTTACTTCGTCGGTGCTCCAAAAAGAGCGCATGGGTTTCCTAACGTTAGCGACTGCCCTTATGTTCTTTTTGTTTCCGAATTCGCTTTGCCCTCTCCTTTTGCGCCGGCGTGCTTCGCGGATCATTCTCGATTTTTCTGAGATCCGCGGGCGTCATCGACCAATAAGGATCATCCCCCCTTGCCTTCTCCCAATTTCTTTCACCTTTAATATAGTGCGTCAAAGCCTCCGCTCCGGCTGCTATCAAGAGGGCACCAACCGTCACGGCAACAAAGCCTGAGCCAATTTCAAAACCTTCAAATGCCACAGTGGCAGTTTCTCCAATGATTGCGCTTCCGGTGGATGCCGGACCTGCGGCCTCCTGATTGGCAGAATCCTGCATGTTGGGAGTCACAGAATAGCATCCGATAAACCCACAAGGCACATAATGGGCGAGGCGGTAGTAGCCGTTGGGAATAATGGGAGCGCTGCCGCCGCCACCGAAGATACCGAAGAAGTCGAGAATTCCTAATATCGCAGCTACAACCGCCGCCACTGCCAAGCCAACTCCGGTTGGGGCGAGGCCAAGGAAAGTTCCGATGAGCATGTCAGATGCTCCCACGCCAAACGCACTGGTAGCGGCACCCGCGGCTAGTCCGGCTGCCACCGCACCTCCGGCCTCCGCCGCGCCGGTGCCTGCACTGATCCCGCCGCCGGAGCCCTGCGCGGAGGGGACCGCAGCATTGAAGCCGCCACCGCCGCCGCCGGAACCACCGGGGTCTATCTGCTGGAGCGGACGTCCGAGGGCGGGACTGTAATAGACGCCGCCACCATAATAGTAACCGGTAGCATCGTACTCCATGCCTTTGAACAGGAATGGATACGAAGTCGCGCTGCCGCCGGCGGTGGGATTGCCGAAGGGGTCGTAGGTGAAGGTCGTCTGCAGCACATTGCCCGAATTGACCAGGCCGATGGTCGAGCCCTGCCCGTCCTGAATCGGCACGTAGGTGCTGGTGGTGCCACCCACGGTCGAGGTGAAAGCAAGGACTTCACCCGTTCCCGGCACGGTCAGATAATTATTGATCGGATTGGTCGGCGCGTTGGTGGTGCTGGACTGCGCGACGGTCTTGTTGTTGTGCACATACGTGGTGGTGCCACCGTAGGGCGTGGTCTGGCTGTCGCGGCGCAGAATGCCGTCGTATGAGGCGTTAAACGAAGACGCCGGCCCGCCCGTGACCGATGACAACTGATTGCGCGAATCCCAGGTAAGCGACGCACCGGCCGCGGGATCCGTCGTGATATTGCTGGCGGCGTCCGTGGCTGCCGGGTGGGTATTCCACGTCTGAATCTGATTGGTGCTGGAGTAGGTATTGGGACCCTCCGATTGTTGCAGGTTGAGGCTCGCCAGGCTGCCAGTTTCACTCGTCACCCTGCCATCATTATCGTAGTTATAGCCCAGTTGCCCGAGCGCACCATTGTTGAAACTGAGCGAAGTGAGTTGGGAATCGGCATCGTAGCCATAGGTGGTGGTGACGGAACCGGCGGTCAGTGTCTGTCGATGTCCGTCGGCATCGTATCCTCTAGGGATCCGCAAACTTGGGTTGTTTCGCAGCAAGCCTTCGATTCTGTGGCCATAATGAACTGTGGTATGCCAGATCAAAGAGAAAGTGAGGAATCCCTTGCGCGCCGCGTCCCTGCACAAAGCGCTTGAGGGAGCCGATCACATTGGCGAAGATGGCAGCGATATCGACGAACATCGCATATGCAGTACCGTAGGTTACTACAAAATATCGTCGTCGCGACTCATACCAATAGGATGGCAATCTCTTTGGAGGTGCGTGACGCACGTTGATTCCCGTACTCTGACCCGCGATGTGCATGACGCGACTCTGCGGGACGTACCAAGTGGAGAAGCCGGCCTTCTTTGCACGAAAGCAAAAGTCCGTTTCCTCGAAATAAAGAAAGTAGTTCTCGTCCAAGCCGCCGATCGCGTCAAACACCGCGCTGCGGACCATCATAGACGCGCCCGGCACCCAATCGATTGGCTGCGCCACCGCATCCATTGCAACTGCAACGGTCCAGCGCCTGAGAACACGGCTCGCGAGCTTGAGCTGAAGGCCGCCTTCGATTTCGCTGAGGATCGAAGGAAAGCGAAATGCGACCGGCCAATTACTTCCGTCGAGATTTTCAAAACTGCCTCCAACGATGCCTACCTCCCGATGGAATTCAAGGAAGCGTACGAGGGAACCGATAGCTCCTTTGCGGACGAGCGTATCCGGGTTTAGCAAGTGAAAATAATCAGGGCGTCGCCGGTCGTGTGAGTGTCGAAATGCCAGATTGTTGCCGTACGCAAAGCCGCCGTTTTTCGGCGCCTCCACCAGCGTCACCCACGACGACCATGAATTCGCATTTATTGCCTCAGCGATCGCGGGGGCGTCGTCGGAGGCATTATCGACGACAATTGTTCTGAGATTGACGCCTGGCGTGGATCGCTCGGCATCGATCGAACGTAGGCAGTCAATTGTAAGTGCCGCGGATCTGTAGCTGACGATCGCGACTACTACTTCGATTTCGTTCATTCCAAACTGCTACTTCGAGCGGGAGTTTCGATCCTTTCGGCTTTCCGTTTCAAGTAAGGCATAATAGCCCTTGCCAACGAATCGACGAAGCCTTCTTCCAGCATCGTGGAATGGCCGCCAGTAACATCGATGACCGTGAGGCGAGGCACGAGGTTGTCCCAACCGAATTTAGGGTCGGCGTAGATGTTTCGATAGGGCGTGTCGTGCCCCTCGCCTGTTTGAGCGCGTAAGAGAACGACGGAAGGGATGCTTAGAGGCTTTGGTGAATAGCGCGCATGGGCAGAATCATAGATCTGGCGAACGCTCAGTTCGGGAATCAACCTAGGCCACTGGAGATTGCGCTTTAACACCTCGCACAACAGGCGAAAGCGGACGCGCACTGCGCATCGTATGGCACCCTGCGATATTTCCCAAAGAAGAGCTCTCGCGATTCTCTTCGAAGACTCGAGAGCGATAATCTCGCACCGCTTCAATGGCGCAAGGTCACTTTTTTCGGCGTTCGCAATCGCTTGCTTCAGACGGCTGAGGCGTTCTTCCAGAATGCGCCTTGGTCTCTCTGGAGCCTTCGGCGCCGCGGCTTCAAGCAAAGCCAGCAGGTCCACACTTTCACCCGCGCGAACGAGCTGCACAGCCATTTCATAGGCGATGACACCGCCTGCGCAGAGCCCTCCCAAAAGATAGGGTCCGTGCGGCTGCCTCTTGCGCATTTCTTCTACGTGAAATGCCGCCATGTCCTCAATCGTCGTGTGCGCGAGAGGCACTCGCGCGATGCTACGCGGCTCCATCGCGAATACTCCGAGATCGTCCGGCATGCGGCGCGCCAGATTCAAATAGAGCAGAGTTTCGCCCTCGCCGTCGTGAACCAGAAAGAGCTTGCGCTGACCTCCGCGCTTGAGCTCGATGAGTGCACCCGAACGCATTCGCGAAATCCAGGCGCGGGAGAATTGCCGGCGCCGAGCTTGAATCGCAGCGGAATAGGTCGGAGTTCCCTTCTCCACGTATCAACCTCTCCTTATCGGCGGAAGATCGATAGTTTGCGCATCCTATCGAACGATGGCTGACGACTTGAAGCTGTCTAACGTGCCTGAAGAATCCGCCTTTTGCACTTCATTGACCTTCATCTCGGATCTGACGAACCACATTGCCCTCAACGCTTTTAGATTGGTAGGTGTTCGCGAACGGTGTCAGGCCACTTTCGCGGATCGAGTCCATGCGTGGCAAATATTGCCAACGCAAGTCGGTCCATGCCAAATGCCACACACGCGGTGTGTGCTATGTCGCCGGTATGAGTTTGCAGGGCCCAAGTCGATCCGAAGTGGTCCAGATGGTAGTTGAAGCTCATGCATGCGGTCGGCTCTTCTTCTGAGTTGACGGGAATGAGCAACTCGTACTTGAGAGATTGCTCCAATTGACTTAATGCAACCAATCTACCCGCCCTTCCGAAAAATGGATCGCTTGCAGGTGCGAGTTTGTAGGGCAGGGCTAATAGCTGCGCCAGGCCTTCGGCTCGAGGCATCCATCGCGTTCGAAAATCGAGGGCTTGTTCGGCTGTTCCCATGCACACATATTCGCGCATTCGGAACGATTGAAGGCGGCCTGGCTCGGACGTTGCTTCATGACGGAAACAGTCTGAAGCGACGTCGAAAAGCCTTCCCTCGACCGGTAAGCTGCCCTGCGCCGCCTGAAGTGGATAAACCGGATAACAGGCAGCCGGTGAAAGAACCAAATCGGTTGGCGTCAATCCAGTGGTCCAGTCGCGCTTATCCACTAGCGTCCGGATTTCCAGTTCCGTACCGTGCAGACAGCTCACGCAACCCAGGAGGTGCGGAAAACTGTGAAGATAGCCTGCGCTTTCCAACATTCTGCGGCTCATCACCGGTGGAAAGCGCAACACTTCAGTGTTTGCTTCACGATGTCTGCTAATAAGAACTGACAGACCTTCGATCACGCCTTCGAACAGAGCCGTCCGGGCATACACCCCTGCGTCCCCCGTTGGCTTGAGCAGCGCGTGCATAATCGACTCTGGTTGATATCTCACGGCATGTTTCATATTGACGAATCCTTTCGGAATTTGGCGCAAATTAAGAGCCGATGTAGGTGAATCTTAGCCCCTCAATGATGAAGGAACCTCAATGAGGATCGAGGACGTTGCTGAATTGGCCAGTATCCGTTCGTTGTTGATCATAATCGATGACGACAAGACATCACGTAGATGACGAGACACACTGAAGTCTCCATCGTTGCGGTAGCCGTGTAGCCCGCAGGCGTTCATTGAACTCATCACTGTCGCGATCGCCATTTCAGAGCAGCTGACCTTGAGCAGGTTCATGGCGCTTTGGAAATCCAACGACTCAAGGTGTTCTTTATCGGTCGCGACCTCTTCAAATTTCTCCAAGGCCGACATGAGGATCCCGCGGAGTGCACGAAGGGTCATCGTTGCCCTTGTCAGGTGTGTCGCACCCGACGGGGATTGGCCCCCACTCACGCGAGCTGCAGCCCGCACGCAGCGACGAGCGCGATCTACAGCGCTTGCGGCAATCCCGGCCCATACTGAGCCCCAGGTCAGGTGGGCGACGGGCATCATGGTATGCATCTGAATCGTGGCGTAGGATTCGGGCAATATTTGGTCTGCACTCCCAGACGCCTGGAGCATAAAGCCAGCGCTGCACGTCCCCCGCATTCCGAGCGTCTGCCAATCGACGATCCGCTTTAGTTCAAAGTCCCGCCTAACTATCGCCAGTAGTACTTGATCGGTGGGAGGAGCATCAGGTGAGCGTCGAGCCGTCGTCAAGATCGCGTCGGCTTGTGCACCATAGGACATGACCGTCGCGCTTTTCTCAAAAGCTATGCCCGTTCCATCGCGCTCTATTGAGCAGATGCTTGTGCGCAGATCGCCGCCACCTTGGCCCTCCGTCGTGGACGAAGCGATCAGTAATTGATCTGACAATAGCAAACCAAGCAGACGGCGATGCCAGGGACTGCTCCGAGCGTGCCGCACCAGAATCGCTACCATTATCTGATGCATCGCGAAGATCATGCCGGTTGCGGCGCATCCGCGTCCCAGCATGTAGCACTGATCGGCCACGTCCGAGACGCTTGCCCCCTCTCCGCCGAGATCGACCGGAACCATCACACCGAGTAGCCTTTGCTCGCGCGCCGAAATGAAGGCTTCCGTAGGAAACCGCGCATCACGATCGACGCTATCAGCGTTTGCGGCCGCCGCTTTGGCCACAATCAGCGTGCGTTCCTTAAGGTCGCTTGCCAATTTATTGCCTTTTACTTGGATTTTCTCGTCCATCGCCATGTTTCTACTAGTTATTAAATCAAATATACGCTAATATTACCAGCGTGAATTCTAAAGATCAGGTCTTTTCGCCAGGGCATCGCGTGGTGACTGTGGTCCAGCGGGTCTTCGAAGAGCGTTCGATTACACGCGCGATTTGTGCCGACGACAACCTCATGGAAGTTGGTCTAACCTCGCTGGATACGATCAAACTTGTGCTGTTGGTTGAATCGGAGTTTGACCTGACGATACCGACTCCTGAAATAACCCCTTCGAACTTTCGATCGATCTCGACCATCAGCAGATTAGTCAGTCGCCTGCTCAAGGATTGACCGAATCTTATGGGAGCAAGGGGTGTAATCTCAGCCGAGCATCGGTTGTGGCCGGTCGATTCCGTGAGATCGGATCGCAACCCGGCGCGACCTCTGCCGGTGCGGCTCCCGGGCTGCAGTTCGATCAACGCATCATCACCCGCCTGCTGGTCTTGATAAGTGCCTCTCCCCGTGTCACAGAACGACGAATGATGTCCCGAATAGAAATCGATACCTTGTTGCGCGAACTTTACGCCGCCCGAGTGAGTGCAGATTTCGAGGGACTCTGCGCGCTCTTTTCTGAGGATGCCAAGTTCGAACTTACCTGCGCCAGCGCGGAGAATCGGACCTCGGTCGATACCAAAGGAGTAGGGGAATTTCGCCCGCTTCTGAAGCTTCTGGTTAGAACCTTCAAAATCTCCGATCAAGTTATTCTCGCCACGATAATTGATGGATCTAAGGCCGCGGTTCATTGGCGCGCAAAGATTTATTCCAGGATCACCGGCAGCACGGTAGCGACTGAGTTTATCGATATCTTCGAAGTCCGCGAACGCCGCATCTCCTCCTATCTAGAATTTTTCGTTCCGCATTGAGAATCACACAGAGGCACCGTTAAAGCGTCCATGCGTTAGTTCGAATCCTTGGCGTCATCCAACACGACAACGAGTTCATGAACATCGTTGATGGTTGTTTCCCCATGAGTTACGCATGCTCTGATCACATCCTCTCCCTCGAACTTTGCCGCCGCGATCCATGCCTTGCCGCTCGCCAGAACTTTCTTCACTATCGTCCTGACATCGCCGCATCCGCGCGGCGGCTGGATGCACGACACCCCTAGCGGCGAGTCGTTGACTATTTGCCAGCCTCTGCTCCGAAGTTCCTCCTTGAGCACCGCGTTGAGTTCGATGGATCGTTCGACATGTTCTCCATAGCCAGCCCACCCAGCGACCGCCAGCGATAGGAAAAGGCGCAGGCCGAGAAATCGCCTGGACCATTGGACGGAAGTAACATACGGATCGAGGCCAACGGCATTCGAGGGCATAAAATCCGTGGACACCTGGAACGCGCACGAAAGTACTGGTGCGTGTTTCGTGATGAACATTCCGCATCCCATTGTCGTAGCGAACCACTTATGGGCATCGATCGTTACGGAGTCAGCTCTCTCGATGCCAGCAAGAACTTGACGGAATCGATCGGAAGCGATGAGCGCTCCACCCCATGCGGCGTCCACATGGAACCAGATTCGATTTTCTCGAGCCAACTCGGCGCAATCCGTCAGAGGGTCGATCATTCCCGCGTTGGTCGTCCCGGCTGTAGCCGCGACCATCACTGGCACACGGCCTTGCCTGCAATCGTCGCCGATGAGATCGGCGAGCGCGTGCGGATCCATGCGACCGGTTCCATCAGTTGCCACGAGGCGTACTGCGGATCGGCCTATCCCGGCCTGGTGGGCTATTTTCAGCCACGCGAGATGACTCTCACGCGAAGCGTAGAGCACCGGGGGCCCGCAGAACGCGCGCGATCCGGCGCTCGCGAAATTCTCATTCGATTGAGTCAAGGCACAAATGAGCGCCGTATAGTTCGCCTCTGATCCGCCACTGGTAAAGTGGCCGGCGGAAGTCTCGGGCAACCCTGCCCGCCGAGCGATTGCACCTATGACATGCGATTCAATTTCCACTGCGGCCGGCGATGTCGATGCGGTCGCTAGTTGCGGGTTGAAGGTGCCTGCCACACGATCAGCGCATAGCGCAGGGAAGGTGGGTGCGGGATTGAAGAGTCCGAAGTAGCGAGGATGCGTTACATGCACCAGGCCACGCTCCATCGCTCCTATGGTCCAGGATAGCACTTCACCAAGTGCCAGTTGCGATTGGAAATCGAATTGCGAAAGCTCGCGCCGGAAGACGGCGATATCAAACGTTGGCGTTACAGAGCCTTCGGCTATCCTCTCGTTCGCACAAATCAGTTCCCACGTCAGAAAGTCGTCCCAACGCTTTCGGTCTTCTGGCGACGGAAACAGAGCGGAGCCCTGTTTGGATGATTCGCGTTTCATTTTCCTTTCTCAAAGGAGCAAAACCAATCGATCGCACCGCGGCATCATCGACGCGAAGGTAGCGTGGTTATTCGCTCGGTCGAAATTCAGACAAGCTCATGCAGGCGGCGAGGGTCTCGCTCTCGTCGATTTGTTCGCGGCGTTGTCCTTACAGTCTGCCAGGTACGAAATCCAGTTGGCATACAGGCTAACGGTTGTTTCACAGGATGAGTTGGAACGGTTTCTCTCAATCTTTGGCATGGGAAAGCTTTGCAGGAGACCCGCTTTGCGATCGCTCAGCGCACGCCGCTGGAACTCAGTCATTGCTGCCAAGGCATCGTCGTCAAAATAATTCACTGGCATCTCGGGATAGCTGCTTGCCTCGCCCGTGAGGAAGCGTCCGACATCTCTCCGATATTCGCGGAGTAATGTGTCCGGTTCATATTCAGGATGGCCTTGAAAAAATACGTCTAAGCTGCCCCTTTTTTTGACGAAGGAGTCGGCGCCTACTTCGGCGGATCGTGATAACAGTTCGTAGCCTCTGGAGATAAGTGCGTCTTCGGGTAAGTCATTAAAACGGGAATGCGGTACGCTCCATCGACCGGAAGCATTGGCGACAATTCTATCCTCGGCTACTTTCACGCATTCAAACACGCCGAACAGCTTCTTGGGCAGCCGCCGCCGTCTGATTCCGTCGAGGTAAAGTACAGCGGCATGTGCTGCAAGGCACGACCACACCGTCGAAATCGTATGGTTGTCCGACCAATCGATAAGCTTCGTTAGCGTGTCCCAGTAGGGTTCATCTGTTAATTCCGATGCGCGCGGTTCTGTGCCGGTCACGATCAGGCCGTCGAGAGTTCCTGTCCACAGCTCCTCAACGTCTTCGTAGCGCTGTATAATCTGTAAGCGTGCCGCTTCCGAACGCGCAACTTCCGGGAGAGAAAAATGCCTAATACGAACCGCTCGGTTATGCGATGCGGCAGAAAGCAGATTATGAAACTGCCGCTCGGTGCTAAGTAGCGCCGTATCAGGCATGTTGTTCACGAGACCGATCACAATAGGCTCGCCTGCTATCGCCTCTGCTTGAAATTCTCCAGTAATCAACACTAGCGGCCGCCTGTGGGGCTATGAGCACCGTTTCCTTTTGCCGATAGGCAGCGCGCCGCGGCGCTCAGCGCTCGGTCCAGGTCTTCGATGATGTCATCTATATGCTCAATCCCGATACTGAGCCGTATGGTCTCAGGCGTGACACCGGCCTTGATCTGTTCTTCGAGTGACATCTGGCGATGTGTCGTGGAAGCTGGATGACAGGCTAAGGATTTGGCGTCGCCCAGATTGACCAATCTCTTTACCAATCTGAGCGCGTTGTAAAAGTCGCATCCCGCATCGAACCCGCCACTAACGCCAAACGTGATTAGCGAACACGCCCGGCCGCCGAGGTATTTGAGGGCGAGCCGATGATTCGCATTGTCTGCAAATCCTGCGTAGTTGACCCATGCTACCCGCGCATCATTGCGTAGGAATTCTGCGACTCGGCGAGCGTTTTCGACGTGGCGGTCAACCCTGAGCGCCACTGTCTCGATTCCCTGGAGCAGCAGAAAGGCGCTCATAGGTGCCAGGACTGAGCCCATGTTCCTCTGGTAAACACTGCGACACCGCGCGATATAGGCCGCAGCGCCAAAGTGATCGGTGTAAACGAGACCGTGGTACGAGGCATCGGGCTCGCTGAACATCGGGAAATGGTCCGCGTGGCGAGACCACGGGAACTTGCCGCTGTCAACAATGATCCCGCCCATCGTCGTACCATGTCCGCCCATGAATTTCGTGAGGGAATGCACCACGATGTCCGCCCCGTACTCAAAAGGACGCAGCAAAACCGGAGTGGCAACCGTGTTGTCAACGAGTAGCGGGATGCCGTGATTATGCGCGACAGTCGCCAGCGCTTCGAGGTCGCAGATATTCCCGGCCGGGTTCCCGACACTCTCGCAGAACACCGCGCGGGTATCATCGTCTATTAGCTTTTCGATAGCTGACGGATGGTCGGACTCGGCGAATCGAACCGAAATGCCAAGTTGCGGAAAAATGTGCGCAAACAGCGTATAGGTGGTTCCGTAGAGTTGCGGAACCGATACGATATTCTTGCCGACCTGGGTGAGATTGAGCACGGCGAAGTGCAGCGCGGCCTGGCCCGAACTTACACTCAGCGCTTCGAGACCACCCTCAAGTGCCGCGACGCGTGCTTCGAGGACGTCATTCGTCGGATTACTGATACGACCGTATCGGTGGCCTGGAATCTCGAGATTGAACAGAGCGGCGCCGTGTTCCGCGCTATCGAACGCATAGGCAACGGTCTGATAGATCGGAACGGCTACGGCCCTGGTGGTCGGGTCGACGTCATAACCACCGTGGATCGCAATCGTTTCTCTTCGCACAAACTCTCCCCAACGGTTATCGGTAGAACATTTCTTGGCGAATCTAGTCTATATCGACTATAGACCCACTTAATGATAGTGTCAAACAGTTTGATGAGAACTGCATCGGCATAGTAAAGTATCATATAGGTAACAATAGTTGAAGATAAATATCTAAAGTAGTCTAATGACCGCTAATTAAATACGCGGGTGAACATGATATGAGTGTCGTCATCAACGTCGATCGTCAGCCGTTCACAGCCTCTACTGAGAAGACATCAAGATGAGTTCTGATTTCGAAAGCGAAAAACTCTCGCCTCTCCAAGCATGGGTGCAGGCTCTCGAGATGACTGCCCCAATTCAGCAAAATCCGTCCGTTACGCTGCCAGTAGTTATCGAATCCCTCGCCGGCCAATTCGGCTCCGCGCTCGCTCTGGCTGATGATGATGAGCAAATGACCTACGACGAACTTGCCGACACCTCCAACCGATATGCACGTTGGGCGTTAAGACAAGGTGTTGGCCCCGGTGATGTGATCTGTCTGCTTATGCGTAACTGTCCGCAGTACTTTGCGATCTGGCTTGGAATAACACGCGTGGGCGGGATCGCTTCGCTTATAAACACGAATCTCACTGGTGATTCGCTGGTTCATGCAATCAATGTTGTTGCTCCCAGCGGCATTATCGTCGGCGCCGAGTTCGCCCACGTCTTCGCTACTGTTGCATCTCGGCTTGCGTCGCCCGTCCGGGCATGGGTTTACGGCGAAGGAACGAGCAGTTATGAGCGAATTGATCGTGAACTAGATCTGGAGACCGGGGACTCCCTCTTGAGTTCCGAATTTGTAGCGTCCAAAACCACCGATTGCGCCTTATACATCTACACTTCCGGCACGACCGGACTGCCCAAGGCAGCGAAGGTTAGTCATTTTCGATTGATGCAATGGAGCTATTGGTTCGCGGGTCTGATGGATACCCGCCCAACCGACAGAATGTTGAATTGTCTGCCGATGTATCACAGCGTCGGCGGTGTAGTGGCTATTGGATCCGTTCTCGTCAAGGGAGGATCGGTTGTCATAAGAGAAAGATTCTCTGCCAGCCGTTTCTGGGACGACATCGCCGATTGGGATTGTACCTTGTTTCAATATATCGGCGAGCTTTGTCGTTATCTCGTGAATGCTCCTCAACATCCCAAAGAGACCCGGCACCACCTTAGGCTATGTTGTGGCAACGGACTTAGGTCCGATGTGTGGTCGAAATTCGAAAGCCGATTTCGGATCCCACAAATTATCGAATTCTATGCTTCTACCGAGGGCAACGTGTCGCTTTACAATTGCGAAGGCACTCCCGGCGCCATCGGCCGAATCCCGTCATTTCTGGCGCATCGATCCAATCTGGCGTTGATAAAATTTGACATCGAAGCGGCCGAGCCTATACGCGATGAGAATGGCTTTTATGTGCGCTGCAAGCCCGGCGAAATTGGCGAAGCGATTGGCAAAATCTTCGAAGATGAATCCGTTATGACTAGCCGGTTCGAAGGCTACGCCGAACCCGAAGCCTCCGAAAAGAAGATACTTAGGAGCGTATTCGCGTCCGGCGACGCCTGGTTTCGCACCGGCGATCTGATGCGCAAAGACGGTCGAGGCTACTTCTATTTTGTCGATCGAATTGGCGATACCTTTCGCTGGAAAGGTGAAAATGTTTCCACCACTGAGGTTGCCGCGAAGATTTCGGCTTACGACGGCGTATTGGACGCGATCGTTTATGGAGTACCAATCCCCGATACGGATGGTCGTGCGGGGATGGCCGCGATCGTAGTCGCCAGCGACTTCGATCTCCGCCGTTTTCCTGAATACCTCTCGGCCAACCTTCCGGATTATGCGTTCCCGCTGTTTCTTCGGATTTGTGATAAAATCGAGACTACCTCGACTTTCAAATCCAAAGTGCAGGAGCTGGCCCGACAGGGTTACGATCCGGCCGGGATCAAAGATCCGGTCTTTCTTTATGATCGAACTCTGCACGCCTTTGTGAAGCTCGATTTCGCGGTGTACAAGAGAATTCAGAACGGCGAGATTCGCACCTGAGTGCGCAATGACCACATCTAAGCCGTGCTGCCAGCATCGATAGTCATCACGGTGCCGGTGATATTCCGCCCTTTGTCTCCCAGAAGAAATTCGATCGCGTGGGCAACGTCGTCGACTTCGGCCAACCGGCCAAGCGCGCTGCGCCGTACGACTTGATGGTGCTGTTGGCTCGTCAGCCCTTCAGTCATTTCTGTCTCTAGAAAACCGGGTGCAACCGCATTCACGTTGATCCCCAGGCCACCAACCTCTCGCGCAAGTGATCGCGTGAAGCCGACGATCGACGCCTTGGTCGCAGCATATACTGACAGGCCCTTATAGCCGGTAGAACCAACAATCGATGCGACGTTGACGATCCGGCCGCCACCGTCGGCCATCATCGACCGCACCACATACTTCGTAAGAACCAGCGGAGAGAGCACGTTTAGCCGGACGAGACTTTCGATGCGCGTGTCGTGCATTGTCGCGAGCAGTCCGCTCGTACCGAGGGCCGCATTGTTGACCAGTCCATAAATCGGTCCGAATTCCTTGCGTAAACCATTCGCCAGATTATGTAGGCCTGAAATATTGGCCAAGTCGAATGGCCTGAAGTGAAGCGTTCCGTTCCCTTCGCTTTCGATTTCCCGCATCGCTGCGCCGAGCGCCTGGCTCTCGTTGCGTGCGATCGCGATTACAGTGTAGCGCGCGGTTGCGAGCTTGCGGGCGATCGCCAGGCCCAATCCCCGGCTGCCGCCGGTCACTATGATATTAGACACCTGTGCGAGCCAATTTTCCCGAGCTGGTTACTTCCAGGGAAGAAACAAAGCGGATGGTGGCCGGCACCTTGTATAAGGCCAGGTCGTTACGGCACATTTCGATTAACTCGCGTTTTAAATCTTCAGGCTCGCCGGCTCCGCCATTGGCAGTCGGATTTAGCACAACGTCGGCAACTGCGATCGCTCCGGTTATGGGATTCTTGCGCGCCTTGACCAGCGACATCTGCACTCGCGGATGGCGGTTGAGTACTGCTTCGACCTCTTCAGGATGAACCTTTGCGCCGCCGACGTTGATCACGCCATCCCGCCTGCCAACAAAGTAGTAGCGTTCCCCGCGCAGCTCCACCAGATCGCCCGTATCCACAAATCCATCTTGATCAACAAGCGTCTCGCTGCCGAGGTATCGCACCGCGGTTCTGGCCGATCGTATCCGCAGGGAGCCGTCCGCTATCTTCATCTCTACACTCATGCTCGCATTCTCGATGATTCCCGCGGGGAAGCCTGCGAGACCGTCGCGAACGTCGAATCCGACGCCAGCCTCGGTCGAAGCAAAGGCGTGAACAATCGTTGCATTCTCGAAAGTAGCCCGTAGATTGTCCAGTATTGCCTGGTCAACGATTTCGCCGGAGAGACGCAGGTACTTCGGGGTGAGCCGACATGCATAAGGGCTCATCAGCGCCTTCCGCCAGTGCGATGGAGTGCCAGAAATATGTGTCACCCCTTCAGCCCCTGCCCGAATCAGGAAGTCGCCCGTCGATTCAGCCGCGCTCGAGAGCACTAGCGACGACCCATCGAGGAGCGCACGCAAAAAAATCTGCAAACCGCCATATCGGCGGACGTTCGTAAAAAGTACTCCAAATCTTTGAACCACTCGTCGCAGTGTCTGCGATTATAGCTCCCGTCAAAGTTGCAAGCGTATGTATGGTTAATTTGGGCAGACCCGTGGTGCCCGACGTTAGCAAGACCCACTCCGTATTTCGGTCACTTTTGGGTCCATCATCCGAGATGCTCACTAATGGGCCGCAAGGGACTACGCAGCCGAGGCCAAACGAATCGACTACGGTTGCTTCCCGATCGGATACCGCCGCATCGACTTCCGCCGTCGCAATTACGGAGGGGATATGGGTAACCGGTAGATCGTTCGGATAAAGCACGACGCGGCGAGCGGTTCCATCTAATTCGATCAGTGCCAGCGCTGTGGCGAACTGATCCTTAGTCGCAATCAGTACTGAGCGGTCATGCAATTCTTGCCGACGCCCGCCAAGTATCGAGGTACGAGATAGATCGCTGAGCGTTACGCTTGAGGCTACACCTCGAACCGATCGCTGTGAGAGGTTGCCGGCCGCCGTTAGCGCGTCGCGCAGCGAACCCCAATCATCTCGCAACATCCTCGTAAATCCTTATGAAGTCGCTGAGAGTAACTGGAATCTGTAGATCCTCGTCAGCACCAAACGGATCCAGTCCCAACTGATCTTCCAGACGTGCAACAATGATAGCGAATGATAGCGAGTCGAGTCCGGAATCCAACAATACCAGATCGTCATCAAGCGGTGGCAGTTTGAATTTCTTTTCCTGAGCTACCAGTTCAAACTGGGAAATGATGGCGGCGCGCACTGACATAATTTAAAACCTTTCAGGATTAGATTTTCTGTTCGACTGTTCGACCTGCGGCACTGGGATGCTCAAATTTGCGCTGGTCTGACATTTTTGCCGACCTTGCCTGCCGCCACAACCCCAGATTACTCATTGTAGAGATTTTCCTGGCCACAACCTGCCGTCCGCACGACGACGCTTAACGCCATTCAAGAGCCGCACGAACGCTCTTCTGGCAATCGGCGGTGCTAGTTCGTTGCCGATCTCACGCAGTCGGCCTCCAATATCAAATTGGTCAACTGATCTCGGCCGCACCTTGAACTGGGTTGAATGCTCTTTGTGGGCCTTATCCCACGTGGCAGTGTAGTAGTACAATGCGATCGAGCGCCGTGGAGCGCCGGTCGGATGATTTACCGGGTCTGGATTGCCGTGAAATGAGGTGGACGATGTATTGAATACCACGCAGCGGTTGAATGCCGGTACCACTCGCGCGCATCGTTGAGTCATGGCGCGGTTCCAAATCTCAAAGCATCCGCCATACTCCTCTTTCCAGTCTCGGTTGAGATAAATCAGGACATTGATGCGCCGTTCAAGGTCCATGAGGTTGTGATGGTTGAAGTCGGCGTGAATATTTAGATGGCCCCCATTCGCAACCTCGTGAAATCCGGCGCCGAAGAAGTACGGATCAGGAATCAATCCCTTTATTCCTGTCAGGTTCTCCAGGAAGTGAATAAAAGGAGCTGAATTAAAGGAATAGAAGAGTGCCCGAAGCGAGGGCGATAGGATCTCCGGCTTGAACTGGAGCTTTTTATTCTCCTGTTTCCTTGCATACTCGATATTGGATGCCGGTCGCGCTGGAAACTCTCTTATGCAAAGTTCCGCCAATTCCGCCGGTAGAAAATCGTCGAGTACGATATGGGGGAAAGGGCTGGCCGCAATGTATTGCTGATGAAATTCTCCTCCGACATCGCCAATATCGGGATCGCAAAACCAATGCGGTGGGGATTCCATCTTCAAGATCATCGTTTGCTAATCCTTGTCCCTCTCAAAGAGTGAAAACGTCAAAGCGCCTGAGCTTGGCAGTGTGTTCTGAAACTTTTCCGACTATATACGGTCTCGACTTGCTCAATATTGGCATATTTGCTCAAATCTCACCATAGGCAAAGTTATGGTTATCGCTACCCTTTTTGACCCCAATACGCTGCACTACGATTTTGGGATCGATTCAAAACCTGGATGATCGCATCTGCAGAATCTGTCCGGCTTGCTTACCTCGTGAGCGAGTATCCAGCGGTCTCGCATACGTTCATTCTGCGCGAGGTGCGGCGCCTGCGAACGATGAATTTCGAGGTGCGGGTCGCTTCGATCAATTCGCCCCGCCAGGCAGTTAGCGAGATGTCGGTCGACGATCGGCAAGAAGCCGCGAACACGTTCTATATTAAGCGAGCCGGTGGCGTCGGCGCCGTCCAAGCCCACCTCCGAACGATCGGAAAGAGACCCGCCGCCTACTTCAGGGGCTTCATCTTCGCGTTAAGATTGAGCGGGACCGACCTTCGTCAGATGCTCTTTTCCATCTTCTACTTCACCGAGGCCCTGATGCTTGGGGATTGGATGGAAAGCCAGGGCCTCCATCACGTGCATGTGCATTTTGCCAATCCGGCATCGACGGTGGGGCTTATCGCCAACCGGATTTTTGCCACGGGATTTTCCTTCACCGTCCACGGCCCCGACGAATTCTACGACGTTCGCGGCCAGCACTTGAGCGAAAAGATCGAGGGCGCATTATTTGTACTCTGCATTGGATATTTCGCGCGCAGCCAACTCATGAAGATTTCGCCGCCGCGCAACTGGCATAAATTCGAAATCGTGCCGCTGGGCGTTGATCTAAGCATTTTCTCTCACAGACCAGATCGTTCGACTCACGACCCCTTTCGCATCCTCTGTGTCGGGCGCCTGGTGCCGGCCAAAGGGCAACATATATTGATTATCGCGATCGGCCACCTCGTCGCGCGCGGCCGTCGAATCCACCTTCACCTGGTCGGCGACGGACCTGACCGTGTCAATCTTGAAAGCGAAGTGAAGCGCCGTGGCCTAGCCGGTCATGTGAGCTTTGAGGGCAGCGTCAATCAGGATCGGATCGGTCAGTTCTATCGCGAAGTCGATGCCTTTGCCTTGGCGAGTTTCGCCGAGGGTATTCCAGTAGTGCTGATGGAGGCGATGGCCATGGAGATTCCGTGCGTTTCGACGAAGGTTGCGGGAATTCCGGAACTCATTCGCGACGGAATCGACGGTCTTCTGGTGATGCCTTCCGATGATCAGGCACTGGCCGAAGCGCTCGGAAGATTGATCGACGATGACGCTCTGCGCCGTCGTTTGGGTGAAGCGGGGAGGCGCCGCGTCGCAGAAAAATACGATCTGGATAAGAACGTCGAGCTGCTGAGCTCCGTTTTCAGCGTCCGCCTCGCGAAAAACGGATGCGCTGCAAAAAGCCGGCAGCCAGACGAAATCCCGTGAATCACGTGATGGCCGCCATTGCCGGAACGCTCCTCATATTGATCTCGCTGCCGGGAACTCTTGAACTTGCACTTTTGACCTTCAGCGGAATCCTGCCGCCGCGAAAAAGTGCTCGTCGGCGAGGTTCCGAAGACTCCCCTATAAACAAGCTCGCCGTGGTCATTCCGGCACACAACGAGTCGCGCAATATCGCCAACACCGTCATGAGTCTTCTTTGCTGCACCCGCCCGGAAGCCTTATTCCGTCTGGATATTGTGGTAATCGCCGATAACTGCACCGACGATACCGGAGTGATCGCCGCCAGTGCCGGTGCGCGGGTCATCGAGCGCTTCGACGACTCCCGGCGCGGAAAGGGCTACGCCTTGCAGTACGCCTTCGGCCGGTTGCTAGAGGAAGCCTTTGCCGCGGTCCTCGTCATCGACGCCGATACGATCGTCGAATCAAATCTCTTGGGCGAGGTCACTCGCATCCTCGAAACTGGAGTCGATGGAGTGCAGACGCGCTACGGGGTGCTCAATCCCGAAACTTCCATCCGTACCCGCCTGATGAATACCGCGCTGATGGCGTTCAACGTTCTCCGCCCCCGTGGGCGCGAGCGACTGGCGCTATCCGTGGGCATTCTCGGTAACGGCTTCGCGCTGACTGCGGCGACTCTCGCCGCGGTGCCCTACGATGCACATTCCGTCGTCGAAGACCTTGAATATAGTTTGCGGATGGTCCGTTCGGGCCGCAGGATCGCATTTGCCGACCGCACCACGGTGCGCGCGACGATGCCGACTGCGGGTCCGGGCGTCGAGTCCCAACGTGCGCGATGGGAGGGCGGTCGGCTCAGAATGATCGCTCAGAACGTTCCAGTACTTGCCCGAGAAGTAATATACGGACGCCTGGCGCTCGTTGAACCGCTGCTGGAATTACTGCTGCTGCCGCTCGCCTTTCACGCGATTCTCCTGACTGCGACGTTGACGATCCCGTTCGCTCCGGCTCGGATCTACGCCTTGGTTGCGTTCGTACTGCTCGGATTCCACATTTGCGCGGCGATCGTGGTTGGGGGCGGTAGTTGGCGGGATTTCTCCGCCTTGGCCGCGGCGCCTATCTATGCCCTGTGGAAATTGAAAATGGTGGTCAAAATTTTCAAATCAGCGTCTGTCGACACGCCCTGGGTGCGCACGGACCGATGACTAATGACGCGCTTTTCTCAATCCCTTGATTGCTGACGCTTTCCGTAAAGGGCAAACAAAATGAACGGTCCTGCGTTGGGCTTTCGAGATCTTACATCTTCCCGCGAAGCGCTGATTGGGCGAACGCAAATGGCGCGGTTCCCAATGTTGGACGGCTGGCGTGGAATCAGTATCCTCGCCGTTCTTGCGGCCCACATGTTGCCCCTCGGTCCCAAAAACCTCCGCCTGAATGAGGCCGCCGCGGTCTTGGGAATGTGCCTGTTTTTTAATCTCTCTGGATTTCTCATTACGAGCGCCTTGATTCACGATCCGAGTGTCCGGAATTTCATCATCAGGCGATTGTGCCGCATAGTTCCACTTGCCTGGCTCTATTCGCTCATTGTATTGCCGCTGGCTGGCGTGACCGCTAGTTACTACTTGGCGACGCTGTTTTTCTATGCGAACCTCCCACCATTTTGGCTGACCCCACTGACCGGCCACTTATGGAGTGTATGTCTGGAAATGCAGTTCTATCTGCTCGTTGCCATACTATTCGCCTTCCTCGGAAGAACTGGCCTGCTCTTGCTGGCACCCACCTGCGTGGCAATTACATCTCTACGAATTGCTCTGCATACGCAGGTTTCGATTGTCACTTGGTATAGAGTCGACGAGATTCTGGCAGGTGCGAGTCTGGCGCTCGCTTACAACGGGATGCTCGGGGGATGGATTCGCAAAATACTGAGCACTGTGAACCCCTGGATTTTCGCCTCATTCCTCTTGGTCGCCTGTCATTCCAGAGGGGGGCCGCTGAACTACCTTAGGCCGTACCTCGCCGCTGCTCTGGTCGGTACCACGATTTTTCAAACCAACCGGCAATTGACGAGGCGCCTGCAGGCCGCGGGCCTCGCTTACATCGGCGAAATCTCGTACGCCCTGTACGTGATACATCCACTGGCCTGCTACGGCTGGCTGGGCTCGGGGACCAGGATTGCCAAATACTGCAAACGCCCTCTCTCATTCGCTCTGAGCTTCGGCCTCGCACATTTATCGACCCGTTATTATGAAAGCCGCTGGATAGCATGGGGTAAACGGCGCACTGCGCGTCGAGCAGAATCAGCCGGCATCTTTATATCTCCGCAGGCCCTGTCGTAACCGGAATCACTCTTTATTCGTTATAAGACAGACCCTCAACAGCGAGCATACCATGGTTGATGTCCAGCAAAGCCGAAGACTGTTCATGATCCTCTCTCCACGTTCCCTTCCGTATGCGACGAAGTGCGTGGAAAGCCTCTTATCCAAAGCGAGCGAGCATTTGGAAATCTGCTTCATGACAGATTCAACCGCAGATAAGGATGCGCTCATCGATATGATCGGGTCATTGCCGAATCCCAATCGGCACTACTGGCGCGTCGTCGATGACTCCGAGGCCGAACGTCGGGCTAGTGAAGAATGGGCCAGTTTGCCAAATCTGCGGACTTTTCGGCGCGGCCATCCTTGTTGGCGGAAAGTGACTGATCCGATTTTGTTCAGCCGCAACCAGGAGGAAATGATCGTTCTTGATCCGGACCTGTATTTTCCTAATCGCTTCGTTTTCGAGCCAACTCCTGCCTCGGGAATTCGATTGATGTGGCAGCGTCCCAACTGCATGCTCCCGAGCGAAACCGTCCAAGCGGCATTGGATGCTTCCATAGCCCTTGCGCGCCACGTCGATATCGGTGTCGCACAATGGCGGGCGGGTCAGGATCTGCAATGGTTCGATTGGCTTATCGCCAAGCTCGGCGGTGCTGAATTGCCGCGAATCATGCACGTGGAATCAATCGTCTGGTCCGCTCTTGGTATGCGACTCGGCGGCGGTCACCTCGACCCCGGTAAGTGGCGTTGCTGGCGTCGCACCCAGCGCAAGCGGGTCATGCTCAAGGCCGGCGTCAGCGGTGTCAATATTTTGCGCAGTGAGCCATTCCAGCAAATCAAATGCTTTCATGCTGGTGGCGAAGCCAAATGGTGGCTGGCGGATGCGCAGCAGGCAGGTCTCCTGGACCAATCGGGTGAACTATTCGAAGTCTCTCCGGTTCGTCCCTTCGTTCAGTTAACCCGTCCACGCTTCAATGTCGAGCAAGGCGCCAAGGGACTCTTGCGGCGACTTGGGTACTACCGGGTGTTCGAACGATCGTCGACTATTTAGAATTTCTTTTTCCGGGTCGAGGTCCGTGGCCACGTCTGTGCAGAAGTGAAAAATAGTTGGCTAATACGACCCTACCTAGACTCATACAACCATTCGTCACTTCGCACTCGTCCTGCAACACTGTCAACTAACGATTCTGTCTGTAACCCGCCAATCCATTCGATCGCGCAGCCTTATCGAACCCCGACTAAAACAGCCATTCAGAAAACGCACGCCGAATCCATCCGCACTTCCGCCCATCACCGTGCAAGGAGATCCTGTCCACAGGCAAACTTACTCGCAGCGCCAGGCATGGTTGAATAAATTATATAAAGACCGAATTGGCATTGAAGATTTAAAATTGCGCGCCTAACCGTCCTTAGAATTGCTCATAGCACCCCTCTGAAAACCTCGGACTTGGTCTGACTACTAGGAGCGTTTAAGGCTCCCTTTCTTTCCAAATCTCGCCGACCCAACTACTGATGAATTTATTCCCCGGGTACTTCTCTCTCTCTTTGCTGTCTGCATAGACTGGCGCGTTACGAAATCCAGGGGGAGTGAAAGCCGGCGACCTAGGTCGAAGGCGGTGCCTCAACTACATGAAGAAATATGCCTCATGGCTTATGGCCGCTCTGATGTCCTTGATGGTCACGGAGTGCTTTGCTCAAACCAACGGCGCGGTTATCTCGAGCTCGCCCGCGCTTACCAACCTGCAGGGTGTCGGGATAAATCTTGCCAATTGGACGTTCTATGGTGCGTCCGCCGACTACATGCAGAATATCCTCGAGAACCCCGGCTTCGAGCCATCGACGTCAGGCCGGGTGGTGCGGGCGCCGGCGGGAGTTACTTCCACGACCTTCTGTGATCAGAATAATTGGTTTCCGATGCCGTCCGGCTTTTACACGGGAGCCACGTTTGAGGATGTCTATGTAACTGGCTCCGGTTCGAGCGCAGTGGCTGCCACTCGTGGAACTGGAACGATAACCGGCTACAACCCGACGGCCTGTGCATCTTCCACCCCGCAATTCACCTATTCTGCTTCTTTTACTATTAATGCCGGCGACTACATTCGATTCCATGCGGTCGGCAACATCGGCAACGTAGGCTTTTCGACTTACGCTCCCGTCGGATGGTGGAACTCAGACGCTAACATCACGGTAGTCAATGACAAAGAACCGAATAGTAACGGAACCCAGGCGCTCGACCTCGCGCTGAATGGCTCGTCGCACACGATAACCCAGTATCAGGATTCACCGATCTCAAGTTACACCGGCGCCGCCACGAATTTTGTCCAGGTTACAGGTTCGTGGACCGTGTCGTGCTGGATCAAGGCTGTCAATGCGGCTTCCCCTTCTGTGAAACTGAGTGTCGGACGAGTTGGAATGCCGGCTTACTTCAATCAAACCTACACACCTACTTCGAGCTGGGCTCAATATTCGAACACTTTCAATGGCTCAGAAACCTCTCTCACTTCGAAGGTCATTAATCTTCAGTTTCAAATAATTGCAAATGGTGCCTCCGGGGATATCCGGGTTGACGACTGTTTCGTCGGTCCTACAAGCTCAACCGGGGCCCCGTGGTCAAGCGATATCATCAGGGCGCTCAAAGCGCTCAAACCAGGATTTATCCGTGATAACAAGGGAGCACAGGGCGACTCGTACGCTAATTACGTCGCCGATGACACTGCGCGCGGTAACTCCGGTGTCTCTGGCCGAAATTTAGGCTGGCTTTACAACGTCGATCAATTCTTCAAACTGAACGCCACGGTAGGATCGACTCCCTGGATTGTGATCCCGGTCGTGATGACCGACGCTGAGTACCAATCGCTCGGGTCGTACCTCGCCAAAGAACAAGCCACCTATGGTTTCTCACAGATAATCATCGAGTGGGGAAACGAAATGTGGAATGGAGGTTCGTGCGGGGGCGGGTGTTACGCGTTTCAAGGCGACCAGTATTCCGCAGTAGCCAAGCGCGATTTCGCTTCAATGCTTGCCGGCGCCGGCGCGAATTCTGGTAACTATCTCAAATGGGTGGCCAGCGGTCAGTATGGCGCATACCCTCCGTCACCTGGCCAGATTACTACCGTCCAGACGGCCGCTAACACGGCGACCTATATTGATGGCGCTCCGTACTATCTCTTCTGCCTGGATACCCAGACCGGCATCTCCAACGACATGTCCATGTTGTTCGGCGACGACAATCTTCAGGAAACCTACATGGACAAGGTCACTGCCGCACTCGCCAGCGAGGGACAGCACTTCGCTGTTTACGAGGGTGGGCCTTCGACTTGGTGGGGCAGCTCTTCGAATACTGAGCGCAACCAGACAATTGCGGGCGCGGGCAGTGCCGCGACTGATGCCGAGTTATCACTGAACCTATGGGCGTCAGGTACCCCGGTCGTCAATCTCTGGAACCTTGCCCAAACCAATTTTGTCTGCAACGGATCTAGCTGTCCCAATATCTCGATTGGGAGCACCTGCACGGGCACACCACCCAATCCGATGAGTGCGGATATGTGGGGCGTCGTCCACGATCTGCCGACCGGCTTGTTGCGCCCGCGCGGACTCGCGCTCCAGCTACTCAATAACTACTTTCTTACTTCGAAGACCGGCAGCTACTATTCAACCAGTTCCAGCACCTACGACGGAGTTGTCATCGGTGCCTGGCATGATTCCAATGACTTATGGAACGTTGCGATCGTTAATTCAAATTCCACCCCGCAGAACGTCATCGTTCAACTTCCAACGACTACCGGCCTTCCGGCGGGAACGGTCAAGCAAATCAATTTTTCCTCCTCGATCGCAGATACGAACGAAAACTCGCCCTTGGTGTCTCTCGGCAACGGCGGGACAGTAACCGCCGGGCCGAATTCTAACCAGGTTACGATTCCCGTGCCGGCTTACGGGCTCGTAGTAGCTCAGGCCAATGGCTCGGGCGTCACATCAACTCCGACGCCCTCACCGAGCCCGACCCCATCGCCAAGCCCGTCGCCCTCGCAGAGCCCAACGCCTAAGCCGACGCCATCGCCAAGCCCGACGCCTTCGCCGTCGCCCTCGCCAAGCCCGACGCCTAAGCCGACGCCCTCACCGAGTCCGTCGCCATCGCCTAGCCCGTCGCCCTCACCGAGTCCGACCGCGACGCCGGCGCCCACTCCGAGTCCAACGCCTAAGCCGACGCCCTCGCCAAGCCCGACGCCATCGCCGAGCCCGTCGCCGTCACCGAGTCCGACCGCGACGCCGGCGCCCACTCCGAGTCCAACGCCGACCCCCAGGAGAAGATGGTGGCCCTTCTTCCCTTTTTAAATTCTGATGCCGCTGCTTCAATAAAACAGGTGGCTCGCAAACCACAAATGCTGGTGCGCGAGCCACCTGAAATATCCAATACCGCACGCGACCGGCAGGCGTCTCGTTAAGCGCGGCGAGGCTCCCTGATCCTAGGCAAGCCCAAATCGGGTGAAGGACGTCCGTAGATTGGACGTTTGCTCGAATAAGCGATGAGCGGATATCGGTGATTCAAACCGACTTATTGATCAAGCTTGTCGCCTCGATGCGAAGAGCCACGCGAGGTGCTCTTCCTTTCCGGCACCGAACCGGCGAGTTTGGCCGCATCCTCCGAATCGAGCCGCCAACGATCGATCGATTCCTGGTTGAACCGCCAGTCGCTTCCCATCCTGAACGCAGGAATCTGACCGCTTCTCAGCAGTCTGTAGATGGTTGACGGATGCACTCGCAGATAGTCCGCCACTTCCGTCAAGGTGAGTACGTTGGTCATGATATCCCCCTTGTGATGGACAAAGAATATTAAAGCCCTCTTTGCTCCATAGTGAACCGGTATAGCCTTCCAATGTCAATGGATTAGTATCGCTAAAAGACGTTTTAGATAGTTTCAGCATTGGTCATCACTTCCATCTCAAGATAGTCAATATTATTCAAATTGACACTTAGATGGTTCGTCGCTTATACTGCGACGGGAAGTGTGCACTTTCCCCTATCCACGGACGAGACCCTCAGCGGCAGACCCCGCATTTACGAAGCAACCAGCGGGTACATGAAAACCCTGCGCTGCGGTTGAATGGAGCTGATGAGTGAAACGCTCTCGAGATGAGGTTGCGGGGCAACCCGAGCCCGACACGATAATCACGTTGAACGAGCTTGCCGAGTACCTGAAGGTGCACGTCTCAACAATTTACAAACTGCTCAAAGAAAATAAGATTCCGGCTTTCCGGGTCGGCTCCGATTGGCGCTTCAGCCGCCGCGAAATCGACCGTTGGATGCTGACCCAGCAGAAGTGAAGGAAGGGGTCTCTGTTCCGACCGCCGTTGGATGACTTCGCCTTACGTCGACGCCGATCAAAACGGCCCTCTACTTGCCGGTCAGTGCAAGTCACCGCTATTTGCAGAGGTCATCCTGATCGAGCTGCGTCAATTCCACAGCGACCAATGGCCAGTAATGATTATGTAGGTGGCGAGGAACGCGTTGGCGGTCGCATGTGCCGCGATCGCGTCCGCCAACCGGCCTCTGCTATACATCGCAATCGCGAATAGCAGTCCCGCCGTTATTCCCGCGATCAAACTCTGATGCAACACGCCAAAGGCGACTGACGAGATGATGAACGAGTAGCCGGTGAACTTATCGAAAGGCACCGACTCGAAGTCTGACGCTACGAGTTTGCGCAACAGGTAGCCGCGAAATGCAAGTTCCTCCACGACTGGCGCGGTGATGACTGCGCCCGCCACGCGGAACCCGACCCAGCCTGTCATTGCGATAGCGGATAGGTTGCGCAGGTGACCCGCAATTGCGCTGTCAGCGGCACCATCGGGATGGGCTAGAAGTGTCCAGATCGCGAAACAGACTGCGCCCAAGCCTACGCTCATCCACGAGAATCCTGCTAGCGCCGTACCGATGCGCTCGCGATACCACCACACGGCCATGCCCGCGACGATCACGCGTACGGGATAGGCGGTGTCAAAGCCGCTGCCGAAGGGCCGGCTGATCATTGCCGCGCCGGCCGTCAATAATAGCGGCATCAAGTAGGGTAGGGCGGGATTGGACTCGTGGACAGCGTCCCGCATTATTTCTGATTCGTCGTGGCGGGTGATCCATCGCGTGCGGCGACTCGTGCTGACGATCCCGATGGCCGTGAGATTGAAGAAAATCCAGCCCGCTACGGAATGGAAGCCGGTGACCGCGGCACCACTGAATGATTGTCCGATCAGTATCAATAAAGCGATGCGGACTGCGTTGAGGATCCAGATGATGGCGATGCCCGCCGGAATCAGCATCAGGGCCGCTGGAAAACGATATTCATCGCGATAGAACCACAAGTAGCCCGCGACGAAGATGCAGATCAGAGCGATGCCCTCGAGTCCCGAGCAGCGCGGTGCTATCCAGACAGCGAAACGCTCAGTGCCAATCAGTGCGCGGCCGCGATCGGGGACTACCGCCACTCCCAGCGCGCGAAGCATCAGATCGACCGTGAGGAGCGTGTAATCAGATAGTGGCGGCCACAACATCTGGGCGAAATAGCCGGCCGATCGCGCTAGAATTCCAACCATCACGCCCATCGCCAGGGCGCCTGGACTGCGGGCCAACCACCGCGTCCAGAAGCTATGCGGTATAACCGCGCACGACCACGAAAACGCGGCGGCTGGCAGCAAGACCACGCCGGCGAAGAACCATAGATCCGCGCCTACAGCGGTGAACGCTCCGCCCTGCATCCCCCAGGCGAGCCACGCACCGACACTCGCCACGCAGAACAGATGAATCCCGAACCAGAGATTGAGTCGGGATGAGTCCGTCTCACGGAATGCGTTGACGAGTTCGGCGCGAAAGATCGGCCAGCTCAGAAATACCCCGACCAACGCGCCGCCGATTAGCGCTTCGCCAATCGGGCGTCCGTTCCAGATCAGCGGCCGCCACCATCCGTGCAAGGTCGGATTCAGCCCAGGGAGCAATGGAATCCCGAAATGAATCAATTCCGCCGCCAGTAGCAGGATAAGAGCGGCCGACCGCACAATCCGTCCGACGTCTCTAATCGTCAACGAATTTGTGAGTATAGGTGGCGAGGCTGCCTCGGCCTTCAGCATGTTTAATAAGGCGCTGTCCGGCTCATTGTCGTCTCAGTGGAAAACGCAGATGATAGGCGCCGCATCACGCCCCCGGTAGCTACAGCTTCGGGTCGCGCGTGATGGATTCGGAGGATGCGAGAATTCGCGGTCGGATTACCGCCGATTGCGGCGGCGCTCGCTGAGCAAGAAAAGACCGCCCGACAATATCAGAACACCGCCGCCCATAGCAGTCGGATCGAGCTCGGGAGCCTTGTGCACCGGAGTCGGCACGCTGCTTCCATTTGCCTGCGTAACGCCAATAATACTGAACATAAGTCCGCCAATCATAAACGAACCAGCGAGAAGACGTAAAAACATAGCACCACCATTCCTGACGCGCTTAAATCGTGCTCACCTCTTCGGCGCTACAGTATGCCAAGCGATGAATTATATTGAACCGTTTATGTTTGACCGTCAATAGTCTTTATTGGCTAGAATAGCCTAAGAAAGACGAGAGCCGTTCGTATGTGCCCGAAATCTGCAGTCCAGATTTAATGAATCAACCCGCCACTGAATCCGCGGCACTCATCAAGTCGCGGGCGCCCTTACGAAACTCGCGCCTCAATGCCAAGGTCTATGCGGCTTCACCGCAGCGCCCGGTTCAAGATGTCATCCCGACCATCGAAATAATCCTGATGGGGTTCAACGCTCGCGAAGATTTCGACGTTACCCGAGGTCGCGTTCAGCGGATGTGCTCATCCGTCCTCTGCCAGATCGACAAAGACCGCCGCAGCCACCACGGTAGTCCACAAACCGTTGCGATCGCCCACCGCGGATTGCGTGATATTGCGCGTCCGAACGATCTTGTCGGAGAGCTTCCACACGTCCTTGCGCTCGTCGTAACTCACGTTCGGATCGAAGTCGATGCCGAGTGCGGTCGCCAGCATCGTGGCCGCTAGATCCTCGGCGTAATCGCCTGCCTTCTGATCGGTTTGCCCGAAGCTCTTGTGCTCCGAGAGATAGCCGTATTGATCCTTGTCCGCCGGAATCGCCAGGCCTACCGAAGTAGCTACCAGCCGATGCGGTTCGTTGGTGGCCTCGTCGTACATCACCGCGTAAACGATCTGACCCGGGCGGAGCATCTTCAGTCCGTCCTGAATCGAAACCACTTTGCATCCGGGTGGGAAGATGGAGCTCACTCGTACCAGATTGAACTCCGCGATGCGGGCATCGCGAAGCGCGAGTTCGAAGGAAGTGAGCCGCTCGGAATGCCGTCCGACGCCCTTGGTCAGAAAGATCCCTTTTCCTACTGGTCCCATCAATTACACTCCGATTCAGGTTCAAATACTCAGTCGAATTCAGCTGGCTGCCTGCCGCGATCTGTCAGGAACTCAGTCCAACGATTCAGCGGATTTGTCCGTGTACCCCAGTTCGTGCGCTACCGTAATTAGATTGCACCTGAGAGTCCATCGCTGCCGTCCGGCGACTGCGCAACTCCGACGAATCCTCGACCAATAATGACGCGTGCAACCGGGTCGGCCAACCGCCCTCATCAATGAATCATTACGGTAGCGTGAATTCCTTGCAAATCCGCCTAATGTCTGGGGCGATGCCGCGCCTGGACCGCGGTCGCCCGCACCGACGCCTCGAAGCGCGCGCGGAAGTCGGCCGCGTTCAGATTCGTATGCGCCGCCAGCCGCGACAGCGACGGCTCGTCGAGGTCGGATGGTTCGAGCCGTGTCATATACGACCGCGCGACTCGATATGACTCCGCGCTGATATCCACCGTGCGTATGCGAATGCGTCCCGTCGCGGGATCGAGAAGCTGGTCCAAATCGACCGGAGTCACATGGCCGCCCGTGATCGCAATGAGAGCGCCCGACCCGCCGTCGAGCAGGTAACGCACCGCTCCGTAACCCAGCGTGCGCGTGTATTCCACATCGAACGGCACCGGACGGGCGCAGCGCAGTTCGTAGCCGATATCCTTGGAGACGACCGTCACGTCGATGCCGAGTTCCTTGAGCGCCTCGCGCACGCGGTCGCGCAGCACGATGCCGAGCGGGATGTCGGCGATATGCAGATGGCCGTATGCGTCGCGTTCCATGCCAGGTGCGGCGGGCAAGGACGCAGGGTCGAGGCGCTCGGCGATACCCTCGGCGATAACGGCGACGCCGTTGTCATGGCCTGAGCCGCGGCGCTTGATGATTGCGCCGACGATGGTCTCGACGGCGCGCGCAAGGTCGAACTCGGCGTCGCGGAATTCCTCTGGAATCACTGCGAGTGTCGCGCCGGATGACTTGCACGTGCTGAGCGCCAATGAACCTGACTTGCGGCCCATCGAGACCGCGAGGTACCAGCGGCCGGTCGTGCGGGCGTCCTCGAGCAACGATTCGACGATTAGCGACCCGACCGATCGCGCGGTCTCGAAGCCGAAGGTCGGCGCGTTCTCGGGCAACGGCAGGTCGTTGTCGATGGTCTTGGGGACTGTAGCAACACCGATCACACCGCGAGTGCGCTCGGCGATTTTGGCGGCCCCGAACGTCGTATCGTCGCCGCCGATGCATACCAGGTAGCGGACATCGAGGAGCATCAGGGCGCGGATGGCGGATTCGAGGCTCGCGCTGTCGGCGGCGGGGTTGGTCCGCGAAGTCCGCAGGATCGATCCGCCCTGGGAGTGAATCTGGCCAACGTCGTTGAGGGTTAACTCCCGCACATGAGTCGGATCGCCCTTCACCAGCCATCGATAGCCTTCATAGATTCCGATCACGCGCATCCCGCTCTTGATCGCCTCGATAGTCGCCGATGCGATGACTCCATTGATGCCCGGGGCAGGGCCGCCACCGACCAGGAGCGCGAGCGTATCGCCAGTATGATTGTCTTGGGGCATCGCAGAAACCTCGCAACCCCAAAGCAGTAGCACGCGTTCGCGGCCGGGCAAATGCCCACGCCGTGAATGCATGCGCCGGGCAAAGCACGGCGTCTAGATTAGAGCTTGGTACGTAGCCTTGTAGGTTTGCGCCTGGATGAACGAATGGATGTCGGCTGGCGCCGGCACGCGGGCGAGGCCGCGCGCGAAAACTACTTCAGCGACGCGCTCTGCTGCGTACAGTTCGGTTTCGAGGATTAATGACTGTGGCGGGTAGATCAGCCCCGCCTCGAGTTCGTCAGGAGTCACCTGGTGGGCGACAGCGCGAGCGGCGGCTATAAACATCTCGTCGGTGACGCGGCGCGCGCGGGTCGCATAGACGGCGAGGCCGATGGCGGGAAAGATGTAAGCGTTGTTGCCCTGTCCCGGCACGAAGGTCCTGCCGTTGACCCGCACGGGAGGAAAGGGACTGCCGCTCGCGAAAATGGCGCGGCCGTCGGACCATCGGTAGGCCTCTTCCGCGGTGCATTCGGAGTGCGAGGTCGGATTGGAGAAGGAGAAGATCATGGGGCGTTCGTTGATGCGTGCCATCGATTCGATCACGCGCTGGTCGAAGGCTTTGGCGACGGTGCTGACGCCGATGATCGCGGTCGGTTTGATCGACTCGATGGCGGCGGCGAAATCGGTGGCCGGCGGGTGATGATGCGCGTACGGCCGATGAAAGTCGGCGAGGTCATTGCGGGAGGACTCCAGCAGCCCGTTAATGTCGAACAACCAGAGCCGGGCGCGCGCCTGGTCGGCCGGGATACCCTCCAGGACCAGGACTTCGGTTAATAGATCGACGATACCGATCGCGGCAGAACCCGCGCCGAGGAAGAGGAAAGTCTGATCGGCGAGTCTGCCCCCGGCGATGCGTAGTGCGCCGAGAATGCCCGCCAACGCCATCGCGGCCGAGCCCTGGATGTCGTCGTTGAAGCAGCAGATGCGGTCGCGATAGCGCGCGAGCAAGCGAACCGCGTCGGCGCTGGCCCAATCCTCGAACTGGATGCAGCAGTCGGGAAACTCCTGTTCGACGGCGGTGACAAATTCTTCCACGAATTCGTCCAGTTCCGCGACGTTGGGGCGGGTCTGGCGCAGGCCGAGGTAGAGCGGATCGCACAGCAGGCTTTCATGGTCAGTGCCGCAGTCCATCAGCATCGGCAGGGTGATCTGTGGCGGCACCGCGGCGCAGGCGGTGTAGAGAGCCAGCTTGCCGATTGGGATGCCCATCCCGTTCGCACCCAGATCGCCCAGGCCCAGGATGCGCTGTCCACTGGTGACGACGATGAAGCGGACGTCGCGCTGCGGCCAATTGCGCAGAATTTCGCGGACGCGGCCCTTGCGCTTGATTGAGAGGTAAAGCCCGCGGGGGCGGCGGATGATGTGGCCGAACTCGAGGCACGCCTCGCCCACCGTCGGTGTATAGACGAGGGGCAGGAACAACGCCGGGTCCGACATCAACACCCGAAAAAAGAGCGTTTCGTCCTTATCCTGGAGTTGCGACAGGTAGATGTACTTCTCCAGATTGTTTGGCTTCTGAGCCAGTTGAAGGTGGACGCGCTGAATCTGGGCTTCGGCGGAATCGATGCCCTCGGGTAGCAGACCGATGAGGCCAAGAGCCTCGCGCTCTGCCTCGGTGAACGCGGTCGATTTATTCAGGTGCGGATCGCGCAAAAGGGCAAGGCCGCGCGGTACGTTAGGTCGGGCGTGCATGACTAGCAATTACAGCAGGCGCGGATGGTAATCCACGATTCGGGGAGAACCGGAGAGCCGCAGGTGTATCAAGATTCGTTCAGCATGACAGGCTAGGAGGGCCGGGCCCGCCTCGAAAAACGGCTAGACGAAGCGGGACATGATTTCCCTGCCGAGAATTTGCATGTAATGCAATTGGCGTTCGAGCCGGCCGCCGCCCGGACTTACCCACAATTGCGTGGCGCCGGCCTGCGCGACTTCCTCGATACGCGCGATCCAGTCGCGCGCGTTACCGGCGAGGGCGAAGCGGCGGATGGCGTAGTCGGTAAGTCCGAGTTCGTCCATCCGCTGGGGATTACGGCCGGCCTGCAAGACGTGGTCGTATAGCACGTAGCCATCGACGTAAGTCTGAATCTTCGCGCGCAAGTCGGGCGGCACGCATTTGTCGTCCAGGCTGTAGCGCATCGAATGGTTGAGTATTGACGATACCGACGCCTTGACGTTTTCGATCGCGCGATTGCGATCCTCGTGCAACGAGGTGCGCGTGGTGAACCACGTATCGACGGCGTCGGCGTCGCGGCCGGCGGCAACTGATCCAGCCCGGACGCGCGCGATAGTGTCGGCGATTACCTCGGGCAGCAAGCCGGTCCCGGCGATCACTCCATCGCCAATGCGTCCGGCAAGGTGCAACATTTTGGGGCCTTCTGCGCAAATCGAAATCGGCACGCGAGGACGCACCGCGGAGGCACTCCAGCGAACCCGCTGCGGACGTTTGCGGAAAGTGGACTCGCCGGTCGCGATCAAATCGCGCACGCAGGCGACAAATTCCTCGATCCGTGCACGGGAGGCGATTTTGTAGCCGATATTCAGCACGGCGCTATCGCCGCTCGCAATATCCATGAAGGCGCGGCCCTCGGTGAGACTGTCGATGGAAGCGAGAAACGACGCCATCACCTGGGGCTCGCGCGTGAGCGGGTTGGTGGGGCGCAAGCCGACGCGAGCGCGGGTGGAAGCCCGGGCTATCAGGGTCGCCCGCACGAAAGCGTCGCCACCGATAAAGGCGGAATCGTAAGTCCCGATTGCGACGGCACCGAAATCTTCGGCCATCTTGACCAGGTCAGAGTAGCGGTCAACCTCGGCGCGGCTGAGGATCGGACCGGCGGGATCGATGCTGATCGCGAAGTTAACTTTCATCCGATTAGTGCTCCGCCAGATTGCATTGGATGCTAGACGGGAACGCGATAAACGCGCGTTGCGGTTTCGCTGAAGAGCGCGGACTTCTCAGCCGCGGAGGCGCCGTCTGCTAGACGCTTGCACGCGTTCCAGAAGACGGCGTAACTGCACCAGCGCTTCTGCACCGGGAAGTTGCTTTCGAACATGCATCGGCGCGCGCCAAATTGCTCCAGGCAAACCTCGACGAAAGGGCCCCAGGTCGAAGCGATTTCTTCCGAGGAGAGCGGCGGTGCGGAGGCCTGGCGGGGCCCGGAGCGCCGCACTGGCAGTGCGCCCAGTTTGACGTGGACATTTTGATGAGCCGCGAGCGCGGCCATCGCGGTGCGCCATTCCGCAAAGACCTCGGCCGCCCGGCCCGTGTTCGGGCCGCCGAGAATAGGGCTGCCGAAATGATTCACGACGATCGGCGTGTCCGGGAAGGCTGCAGCCAGTTCGGCAACCTCGCCCAACTGCGGATGGTAAACCCACGCGTCGAAGGCGAGGTTGAAGCGGGCGAGATAGCGAAAGCCCTCGCGGAACTGCGGCTCGGCGAGCATCCGCGGACGCGGGACGGTCTTGTGCACACGGTCGTCGGCGTCCCATGCGGTCGAGAAGCGGATGGCGTGAAAGCGGCCGCCGCTTGCGGTGAGATGACCTTCGATGATCGGCTCGACGCGCGCGCCGAGCATCAGGTTGACGTTGCCGACCATCGCGGCACATGCTCGGGTCGGTCCGAAGCCGCCACTCGCACTCATCGCAGCGACGCCGGTGACGAACTCCGTCTCGCCGAGCGAACGGAGTTCCTCGGGTCCGCCCGCACGGTACATCGAGCCGCATTCCTCGAAGACGGTGGCGCGGATGAGATGTCCGCTGGAGAGGTCGGTGAGCAGCTCGGGGAAGAGGTAAACGTTGCCGGGGCGACTCCACAAGTGATGATGCGGATCGACGATCGGCAGCTCGGGCTCGATAATCTGCTCGCGCTGTTGCGCCAACCACCCTTCATCAACCCGGCCGGAGAAATCTGGTCCGGAAGTCATAGCTTCAACTCCCCTCGCCCAAACGGCGGCGAGCGATCGCGTACCTCGCAGGCGGTAACCTAACGCGGTTGCCGATCGAACGCCAAGCCCGCAGTGACGAGAGCCCGGGCGGGGATAAAGGACAGTCGATGAGGATCAAAGAATTACAGCTTTTCCAAAACCTCAGTGACGTTTCAGACTTTCCGTGGCTATGATCAGGTGGCAGGCTCCTTCTGTTGTAATCGATGTGACCCGCCACGATTCGTTCGACTATCGTTCAGGGTATGAGCGAGAGCCGCCTGTTGGATGAGCCGCCCGCGAGCGCAAATACGATCTTGCGCGCGTGCGGGCAAACATCGAAAATGACTCGCTGAAAGACCGAATCGCGCGGGCCTTACGCTGCCAATTCGGCGGGATTTTATGGAGATCAGCCAGGAACGCGAGGGCGACATCATCGTGATCAACCCGACGGGGCGGATAAACAACGATACAAGTCCGGCGTTTCAAACCAGGTTGCTAGGCTGCGTCGGGAGCGCTGCGGCTACCGTGCTGGTCGATTTCTCACGCGTCGAATACATTTCGAGCGCCGGACTGCGGGCGCTGATGATAGCCGCCAAACAATCGAAGGCGACCAATGGCCGTCTCGCCGTTGCAGCGCTGACTCCTATAGTCAAGGAAATATTCGCGATCAGTCACTTCGGCCTGGTGGTACAGGTGTTCGAGACGCGGGTCGAGGCGGTCGCCGCGTTGAACAGTTAGTAAGGCTGTGGCGGGTGGTGCGGAGAAGGCCGGGCGAAGACTGAGTCATAGCGAGAAGGACTTACAGCCATGTTGATCCGCTTCTGGGGCAGCCGGGGTTCGCTGCCCGCACCACTCAACGCTCACGCGGTGCGGACCAAGATTCGGGCGGCGCTGTTGGCCTCGCGAGGGCGGATTCTTAAAGACGATAAATCCGTCGACGGCTTCATCGACTCGTTACCGTTTTGGGTCTCCGGCACCTATGGCGGCAATACCAGTTGCGTCGAAATCGTCACGGGCGGCGACGAGTATGTGCTTTGCGACATGGGAACCGGCGCCCGCGAGTTCGGCAACAGCGTGATGGCGAAGGATGGTGCGGCGAAGAAGAATCACTTCAACGTCTTCATGTCACACCTTCATTGGGACCACGTGATGGGATTTCCATTCTTCACCCCGGCCTATATACCGGGCAACGTCGTGCGCATCCACGGCTGTCACAAGGAGATGCGCGAGGCGTTTGCGCGGCAGCAGTCGAGCCCGTCGTTCCCGGTTGATTTTCGCTCGATGGGTGCGACGATTGAGTTCGTCGAACTGGAACCTGGGCGCACTTACGAAATCGACGGGCTCGCGGTGCGGGCGATCGCGCAAAGGCACGGGAACGATTCCTACGGCTATCGCTTCGCGAAGAATGGACAGGCGCTGGTATATTCCACCGATTCCGAACACAAGTATGCGACGCTTGATGATCACTATCCTTTCGTCGAATTTTTCCGCGATGCCGACCTGGTCATATTCGACGCGCAGTACTCGCTCGCCGACCAGATTTCAGTGAAGGAAGACTGGGGGCATTCGAGTAATATGATCGGAGTGGAGATTGCGCAGCTGGCCGGCGTCAAACATCTCGTGATGTTTCATCACGAGCCGGTCAACGACGATCGGACTCTCGCGAAAATCCTGTACGAGACGCGCCGCTATGAAGAGATCAGCCGAACCGATCAGAATCAGAAGATGACCATCACTTCCGCCTACGACGGGCTTGAGATCGCTTTGTGAGATCGATCGCCTTTAGCCGCAGCAACCGCTGCTTGCTGCTTGCATAAAATCTTCCGAGATACACGACGCCCGTTGGCGCTTGTCATACTCGGGCTGCTGGTGCTGCTGCGAGTTCTGGACCCGCGCTTCGTCAGTGCGCTGGTGCTGCACGGGTTCGATCGCGAACAGCAGATAGCCCCGCGCGTCTATCGGCCATTGCCGATCCGCATCGTCGCTATCGACGATAAGGGCCTCGCGAGATATGGCCAGTGGCCATGGCCGCGAACGCTCGTCGCGAGGCTGGTGCGGCGGATCGCCGCAGGCAAGCCGCGGGTGGTTGGCGTAGACGTCATCTTTGCCGAGGCGGATCGTTATTCGCCGGGCAAACTGATCGAAGCGCGGCCGGACCTGCCGCCGGCGCTGGCCCGCGAGCTTGCAATCTTGCCGTCAAACGAGGAAGCCCTCGCCGAAGCCTTGAGGGAAGTGCCGACGGTGCTCGCGATCGGCGCCTCTGATCAAGCTGCGCCGGGGGCGCTCGCGCCATCGCGCATCACCATAGTTCGCGAATCGGGTGCAGATCCGCGGCCCTACCTGGCCGTATATCCATTCCTGTTGCGAAGCTTGCCCGAGCTGAGCGCTGCCGCCAGCGGTCAGGGAGTAGTGCTCGACAATCCCGATCCCGACGGCCTCACGCGCCGCCTGCCGCTGTTCGTCATGGGTCACGGCCAACTGACGCCGTCGCTCGCGCTCGATATGCTGCGGGTCGCGACCGGAGCGGGCACGCTCGAGATTCTCACCGCCGGGGATGGCGTTCAGGGTGCGATCGTGGGCGGTGACCTTATACCTACCGACGGGCATGCCCGCGCGTACCCATACTTCACGCCGTCTTACGAGAACCGTTACATTTCGGCCGCCGATCTCCTCGACGGCTCCTTTGACCCGACCAAGCTGCGCGATGGAGTAGTGCTGATCGGCGTCATCGGACAAGGGCTGACAGACGAACGGCAAACGCCGCTGGGTCTCATGGCGGACGTTGAGGTCCAGGCCCAGTTGCTCGAATGCATCGTCGGCGGAAGCCTCCTGCGGCGGCCGGCGCGATCGAATTGGATAGAGATTGCGCTGCTCCTCGCGGCCGGACTGATCACCATTTTCGCGCTACCGTACAGAAGGCCTCGAATCGCGAGCGTCGCATTTGTCGGCCTGATCCTGGCCCTGTTCGGTGGCGCCTTCGTCTGTTTCCATTTCTTTCACCTTCTCATCGATGCAGTGTGTCCGGCACTCGCGTCGGTCCTCACCTTTGGCGTCATGCTCGCCGCAAGTTTGCGCGCGGCTGAAGCGGCGCGGCGCGTGCTCGCGGCCGAATTGAAACAGGAGCGCGCGATCGAAGCTCGGCTGGAGGGCGAACTTGGCGCCGCGCGCTCGATCCAGATGGGGCTGCTGCCGCATCGGTTTCCCGGCCCTCCCGAACGGCGCGACGTTGATCTGTATGCGTTAATCGAGCCGGCGCGAATGGTTGGCGGCGACTTTTATGACTTCCTCCTACTCGACTCAACGAGGCTCTTTTTCGCCATCGCTGACGTATCCGGCAAAGGCGTCCCGGCGGCTCTTTTCATGGCGATGACTAAAGAGGTTTTACATGAAGCGCTGATACGGCATGCTGAAGCCCTCGATCGCGTACTCGCAGATGCGAACGCAAGGATCTCCGCTTCGAGCGGCGAAATGGCCGGGGCGGGCGAGAACCTGATGTTCGTGACGGTATTTGCCGGCGTCCTGAATCTCGCGACAGGTATGCTGGTTTACGTTAACGCCGGGCACGAATCGCCATTCGTGGTGCGATCCGGATCGCAGCCGACGGAACTTGGCGGCGAAGGCGGGCCACCGCTCGGGACGGTCGAAGATTTCCCCTATCCCGTCGCATGCCATCAACTTGCACCGGGCGATGCGTTACTGCTGTACACCGACGGCGTGACGGAGGCTGAGGCTGCCGACGATTCCTTTTACACGGTCGCGCGCCTTGAGCGCTTGCTGCGGTCGGCGCCCATCGATAGTGCTCGGAAATTGGTTGAATTCGTCCGTGAAGACGTCCTTCGGTTTGCGGCCGCCGCGGATCAGGCCGACGATATCACCCTGCTCGCCGTGCACTGGACGCACAGCTATCGCGCGGCGGATTAGTTAGCGGACGGTTATCTCGACTCTTCGATTGCGGGGCTCGGAAACCTGCGGTCCCGTCGGCACTGCAGGATCCAGATCGCCGCGTCCCGCGATCGAGATTGAACCGGCGCTCAGACCGTCGTGGATCAATCGATCGCGAATCGCCTCCGCGCGCTTGAGTGACAGGTTCTGATTGTACGGTTCGACGCCGAGCGTGTCCGTGTATCCGATCACTTCGACCTGGTACACCGGACGCCGTTTGATGTCCTCGAAGACACCACGATATTTCTCCAGCGATTCCGGCGTGAGCGTATCGGTATCCCGCAAGAAATAGAGCCGAAAATGCTTCGGTAGAATCGGCTGCGCGGCGAGCGCATTGCCGAAAATTTCCTGTACCTTTTGCGCGTCTGTGGTGGTCGCGGCGAGGCTGCCGCCTTTCTCTTCACTGGCGGCGTAAGGCTTGTCCAACAGCACCGACTTCTGCCCATCGCTGACAGTAATCGCGCCGGAAGTACCGTCCGCATTCGGCAGCACGACGAAAAGCGCCTGGCGCTGCGAACAGGCGCTCGCCGCGAACATCAGCAGCAATATACTGAGTCTGTACAAGACGGCTAGTTTTCGGGAACCTGGACGACGAAGTGCGTGCCGCGCACCCCGAGGATGGCACCCGGCGTCTTGACCTTCATCGCATTCGGCGAACTCTTCGCGATATCGCCCGACACCATCGAGAGCGTCCCCTTGCGCAGATCCGCCAGCATTGAGCCGTTGAAGTTGTTCGAATCGAAGCGGTAATCTTCGAGCGCGACCTCGCTATTGGGGCCAGCCGACATGACCGTATTGTCGACAAAGGTGATACCAATGGCACCGTCTGTTCCGGTGTCGATCGTGTCTTTCTCGTACACGGGACCCCCCACCTTGGCGGGCGATCGAACATCGGAGCGCACTATGAAGACCTGACCGGAGACGGTCTCGACCTGCCCTATCTGAGGATTCTGCGCCAGCGAACTGGAACCGAAGAGCAGCAGTAGAATGGCGCCGAGGTACACACCCATTGAGCGTCCCTTTATCGCGATCGTATCCATAGTGCTGCGCCCCCCACAATTTGGCGTTCCTGCGCGACGAGGCTAGCCGGTGGCGGGCAAGGAAGCCAACGCGACACAGACCCGCCGCCGCGCTAGAATCCCTCGCCATAGAATCCCGGTAACGACAATGGCGCACTCGTGGACGACCAGCATCCCGAAATGAAGCCCGCGGCGTCGGCTCGACTGAGCGTTCGCGTTCAGAACGTGGCGATGCGCGAGTTGGAGGCCTTCGTCGGCGCCTTTGCGGCCGAACACGGACTTGGGGCTGAGGATGAAGCGCGAACCCTTATCGTCCTCGAAGAGCTGCTGACCAATGTAGCGCACTACGGTTATCCGAATCGGTACGCAGCCGAGGGTCTGGCTGAAGTTGTCCTTGAATTGGCGGAAAACCAATTAACCATCGAGTTCGCCGACGATGGGCAGGCATTCGATCCCTTCGCGAAAGCCATTCCCGAACTCGATCAGGCGGTTGAAAGCAGAACGGTCGGCGGCCTCGGTCTGCACATGGTTCGCGAACTTTCGGATACCGTTGCCTACAGCCGCCGCGATGGACGCAATGTCGTTCGATTAAGCCGTCGGGTCTCGCTGGTCAAAGCCTCTGGCTCGTAACGCCGGCGATGTTCGCGTCGTAGCCGGCCACGCCGATTTCGCTCGCCCGGCTCAACCTTGGGCTTCGAGTCCCGGACTGCTCGAGTTCCGACGCCCGCAAATTGAACCTTAGCGAAATGTAGTGCGCCTTCCCTCGGCCAACAGCGTCGCGGCGTCAAGGTTTCCGAAAAGGTTTATCAACCCTCCCACGAGGCCGGTCCAGCCTGTCTGATGGCTCGCGCCGAGGCCCGCCCCGTTATCGCCGTGAAAATATTCATAGAACAGAATATGGTCGCGCCAGTGCGGATCGGATCTGGAACTTTTCCACACCCCCATAGACCGGACGGCGGCCATGTTCGTCGCGCTCCAGGATTTTGGCCAGGCGCTCGACGATCTCCTTGGCGACCTCGAAAAGATTCATCATGCGGCCCGATCCGGTAGGGCACTCGATTTTGAAGTTGTCGCCGTAGTACATGTAAAAGCTCATCAGGGAACGAATGATCAGTGCGTTTACCGGCACCCAAACCGGTCCCCGCCAGTTCGAATTGCCGCCGAAAAGTCCGACGGTGGACTCAGCCGGCATGTAATCAACCCGATGTTCCGCCCCGCCGAAATTGAATACGTATGGGTGCTCCTGATGGAACTTCGAGAGCGATCGAATCCCATGAGGCGAAAGGAATTCGCTCTCGTCGAGCATCTTGGATAGCACCCGCCGCAACCGCTCCGGATTCAGTAGCGCGACGATGCCCCGTTCGGCTACCCCGAAATGACCGGGACCGGTGGGATGAATCGACTCGAAAATCTCGGGCATCTGTTTGAAGCGATCCATATAGAAATGCGCCGCGTGCGCGCGCTCGCGCTGCCAGGGTTCCACCAGCGTGGTTGCGCACAGCGGTAGCAAACCGACGATCGAGCGGACCTTCAGTCGCGTGGAACTCCCGTCCGGCAGACGCAGCAGGTCGTAGTAGAAGCCATCCTCCTCGTCCCACATGCCGTCGGGTCCCGGCCGATTCATGGCCATCGCGATCCATAGAAAGTGATCGATAAACTTTGGGATCAGGTCGTTGTAGGCCCGGTCGTGACTGGCGAGTTCGAGTGCCAGTTCGGCCATGTTCTGGCTGAACAGGCACATCCACGCCGTCCCGTCGGCCTGCTCGAGGTTGCCGCCGGTTGGCAGCGGAGCGCTGCGATCGAACACGCTGATATTGTCCAGTCCGAGAAAGCCGCCTTCGAAGACGTTCTTGCCGAAGCGATCCTTGCGATTTACCCACCAGGTGAAGTTGAGCATCAGCTTGGAGAACGCCGACTTCAGGAAATTGAGGTCGCCCGCTCCGCGGCGCGCCTGCTCGGTGCGATAGAGAAATAGCGTCGCCCACGCATGCACCGGCGGATTGACGTCGCTGAAATTCCACTCGTACGCCGGGACCTGGCCGTTCGGATGCATGTAGCGGCCGCTCAGCACGATATCGAGTTGGTGTTTCGCGAAATCCAAATCTACTCCCGACATCGCGATGGCGTGGAAGGCGAGATCCCACGATGCGTACCACGGATATTCCCACTTGTCGGGCATCGACAGCACGTCATCGTTGATCATGTGAAACCAATCGCGGTTGCGCAGTTGCGGATTCGCCGCGCGCGACGGTTGCGCCTGGTGCCCCTTCAGCCAGCGGAAGGCGTCGAAGTAGTAGTACTGCTTGCTCCACAACATGCCCGCGAGGGCCTGTCGCACAACCTTGTATCGATCGGGATTCGTCCTGACCGTGGACGGTATCAGCGAATCGTAAAACTCGTCGGATTCTGCCCGGCGGGCTGCGCAGACCGCCTCGAAGTCTGCAAAAGCACCAGCCGCACCGGTTGAATCACTTCGCGACAGGCGCACGCGCAGCGTCTGGGTCTGACCGCCGGGAATCGTCAACTTGTAGTGGGCGGCGGCCTTCGTTCCGATTTGATCCGGATTAACCGCGCCGTATCGGCCATGAACGACGTAATCGTTGAAGCCGTCCTTCACAAAACTACACGCATTCTCTGTCCCGAAAAGTTTTACATTGTTGCTCTCATTCTCAGTGAAGAGCAGCGCGACCGTTCCTTCGCAATGTAAATAGTAGTCTGGCAACGATTCCTTGAAGAGCGGATCGCTATGCTGTGCCTGGATTACAGTGCGGCCGCCCGCTTCGATCGCGCGCAGTACCGGCTTGGTTCCGCCGTCGGGCCACGACCACGTGTTGCGAAACCAGAGCGTCGGCAGGACTTCGAGGCTCGCGGCGTCCGGCCCTCGATTGCAGAGGCTGATCTTGATCAGCACGTCCTCGGGATCGGCCTTCGCATATTCCACGACCACGTCGAAGTAACGGTCTTCGTCGAAAACGCCGGTATCCACCAGCTCGTATTCCAACTCGCTGCGTGAGCGGCGGCGGTTGGTCTCGACCAGGTCCGCGTACGGGTACGCTCGATGTGGATACTTGTAAAGGTACCTCATGTACGAGTGCGTCGGCGTGCTATCGAGGTAGAAGTAGTACTCCTTTACGTCCTCGCCGTGATTGCCCTCGCTATTGGTCAGGCCGAAGAGACGCTCCTTGAGGATTGGATCATTGCCGTTCCAGAGCGCGAGGGCGAAGCACAGCGTCCCCTGGTCATCTGAGATTCCCGCGAGGCCGTCCTCGCCCCAGCGGTAAGCTCGCGATCGCGCGTGGTCGTGCGAAAAATATTCCCACGCGCTCCCGTCCACACTGTAGTCTTCGCGCACCGTCCCCCATTGGCGTTCACTAAGGTAAGGACCCCATTTGCTCCACGGCACTTGAGCTTCGCGGCATGCTCGCAAACGCGCGCCCTCCGCGGTCGCCTCCGTGGCGGACAGCCTCGAACCCTCCGGCGGGCGTTTGAGGTTACCGGATGAATGATCGCCGTCTTTCATTGCTGCCGCCGTGGTTCAATTGCGCGCGCCAATCTAGCCCGCGCCCGATCCACGTGCAATCAGAAACAAACACCAACCACCCCGCCGGTATTAGGTACAATAGTTTAACTCCCGCAAATCTAATCGTTTCCTCCGATCGCGAGCCGTCATATCTGATGACTTTCGACAAACCGGAGGACGCGTGCATAAATAGTATGGCCAACCCGAAGCTCCGTTAATTGTCGGCGCTGTCCCCGATAGGCTCGGTCCTGAAATCGTGGAAGGTGAAAATATAGCGATGCTCAAATATTGGGAATTGATTCAGGCGATGCCGGCCGCCGAGATGAGCCGGCGGATGAAAGAATTCGAAGATCTAGGTCTGTGTGGCGTCTGGGTGCCGCAACTGTTTTCACCACCATTTCCCACGATGGCGGCGGCTGCGATGGCCAGCACCAGCTTGATGATCGGCTCCGGAGTTGCCCTTGCCTTTAGCCGTAGTCCGGTCGAGACAGCCCTTAATGCGCTTGACCTGGATCGCATCAGCGGCGGCCGCACGGTCTTGGGACTAGGCACCAGCATCAGAACCATCAATGAGCAAATTCATGGCGTCGCGTACGGCAAACCCATCGCCCACCTGCGCGAAGCCGCCGCCATCATCCGCGCTGTGATTGAAAAGGGACATACCGGGAAACTCTGTCGCTTTGACGGTCCCCACTACAATCTCGATCTCGGCAGCCTCAATACCGGCCGCGCTCCCGTGCGCGAATCAATTCCGATCTGGCTTCCTGCATTGTTTCAGAATTCGGTCGATCTTGCCGCAGAGACGGCCGATGGACTGCTCGGTCATCCGGTGTGGTCGCTCGCAGCTATCGCACAGAGTGCGGCGCGGACCGCAGAGTTGCTTGCGGCGGCCGGTCGCGACCGCGCCGGCTTCCACGTTAACCTTTGGAACTACGCCGCGGTCTCCAGCGATCGCCAAGCGGCGGTTAATGACATGCGCGGCACGGTAGCCTTCTACGCCAGCATCAAACAGTACGAGAAATATTTCGCGGAGCATGGCTTTGGCGCTGCGGCGCGTGCCGCTAGTGATGCGGCGGCGCGGCATGATTCGACCGCGATGACAAAAGCGATACCCGACGAAATGGTAACAACCTTCGCCGTCGCTGGAACTCCCGATGATGCGCTCGAGCGAATCGGCCAAATGGCGCGTCATGCGGACTCAATGACACTGTCGCCGCCGCAGTATTTCCTCTCCGCGGAGCGCTTGGCAGGTTATCGCGCCGCCATCGCGAAGACCTTCTACCGGCAATAAATGTCGCAGCGGATTTTGTTCGCCAGTGCGCAAAAACATTCTCGCACAATGCTTTGCACTCTCGGCTTCAGAAATGGATCTCAAATCTCCTCAGCTCGCAATGCTTTAATCGGATCACGCAGGCTTTCGCTTTCCTGATGACGCCAGGCAGTAGGAATAGCTGGTTGCGTGGTTTCTCTACCTGGCTGATTGCCGCTTCGCTCTTTTTTTCCTTGTGGCCGCCCAGCAATGCATTCGCGGTTGAAGTCACGATTCCTCTCAACATCGACTACATCACGCTCGCCGAAGCCTTCAAACAACAGGTTTACGATGGTCCTGGCGGTCGCGCTGTTCTGTGGTCGGGCACTGACCGTTGCCAGTATCTTTATGCCTACCGTCCGCGCTTCAAACGTCAGGATGGTACCCTCATCCTCGGTACCGACGCCGACCTCAGCCTCGGCCTTGCGGTAGCCGGCAAATGTATAACTCCTATTACCTGGTCAGGCGTTATCGAGACCGATACGCGGCCTTACGTCGGTGCCGACCTCGCAATCAAATTTCATGTGCTCGACATTAATCTTTACAATTCGCAGCATCAGAAGACGGTTCTCCTGCGCGGGTTCGATCTGATCAAAGGAAATCTTGTTCCAAGGATCGAGGACTTTTCCTACGACCTTCGTCAACCATTGCACCAGTTGCAAAACCTCATGGATGCCGCTGCCGGACCCGCCGCAGCCGCCCGCGTTAAGACCGCGACCTCCACGATGCACCCCTTGTCCGCCGTAGTTCCGGTGGACGATGGCCTTGCGCTGACCCTGCAATTGGAGGTTCCCGATCTTGCGGCGCCGGCGCCCTCCGCCACGGCCGCGCCGCTTAGTCCCGCCGAAATCGCTGCGTTCCAGACCATGCTTGACGACTGGGACGCCTTCCTGGTCTTCGCTATCAAGCAACTTGCCGGCACCGTTGGCGACGAGCAGTTCCGTGCTCAGCTCTTCGAGCTTCTACTCGATAGCCGCTATCGCCTCGTCGCGGCCCTGGCTCAATCGCAAGCGAACGCCGGACCCGACCCGATACGCCTGATTTTCACCGACGAATGGACCCGCCTTCGTTCCATAATTCAAGCCGCGGCGCGCCGCGATATGCTCGGTAGCCGCGCGCTTCAGTTCCTGTCGTTCGTTACCGCCGGCGACGCGTTGTTTGCCGCCGATCAAGCCGCGCCCGCGCTCGGGATGCGTATCTCGGAGGATGACTTGCGCCAGCTTGCGCACTTGATGGCACCGCAATACGCCGAGGACCCACTGGCCTTCTCCTATGACGCGGACCCCGAGCTCCAGCATTTCTTCGGAGTGACGCCGCCGTTGGAATCTCCCGGCCCCCTCGATGCCGCTGTGTCTGGCGTCACGCCCACCGTCACGCTCACGCCTGCTTCGACGACGCCCGCTCCCACGGCTGCTCCTGCGACGGCCACGCCTGCGCTTACTCCGGCCGGTCCGCCGCCGACGCCGATCCCGCTTGGATCGCCGCTTCCCAGCGCGAGTCCGGCGCCACCTTCGAACTCGCCGACTCCCACCGCGCCCACTCCCACCGCGCCGACTCCCACGGCGCCGACTCCCACCGCGCCGACTCCCACGGCGCCATCAACCCCAGGCAGCATGACCAGTCCTACAACAATGCGTTCATGGTTCCGCTGGCTGCTCCCTGCTGAAGCGAACGCCTCCGAAGATCCACTCGCCAAGCAAATCTTCAGCCTTGGCGCCGCGCTCAGGCGCGTCGTCGTCGATGACGACAACTCGAGCGCTTACACGAGGTCGATTCAGCGCCTGCTGACCCTGATCGCTCAGCGTGAATCGGACGATCAGAATCTGCCGCCGCAATATCGGCAAACCTATCTGATCGTGGTGAAAAGCACCGCGTGGCAGGAAAGTTGCTGGCGTCAATTTATTCGCGTCAACGGCCAGGTGCGCTTTCTGGAGTCTGCCACTGCGGACCTCGGATTGATGCAAGTCAACAAGCACGTGTGGCGGGGCTTCTATAGTATTCCGCGTCTCGAATGGGACATCGTGTACAATGCGGGCGCCGGCGCGGAAATCCTGATGAGGCTGATGTCGAGCGATACCGCTCGGGCGCTTAACAGTGACCGGGATTCACTCGCGGATGTCGCGCGTTCGACCTATGCGGCTTACAACGGCGGCCCCAATGCTTACAGTCGCTGGCGGCGTTCCGATGAAGCCCTCGAAGCGCGCTATATTGATCAGTCCTTTTTGACCAAGTTCCGTATTATCGCCGCCGGTCGTCTGTTCGATATCCTTAGCTGCGCCGCTGACTGGGGTCGAATGCCGAACCTGAAGCCGGCAGCCTTGCCTAAATAGTCGCCACCCTCAACCGTGTCTCCACCTCTTCGCCCTGCCGCGAGTCTTATGAAAGTAACAACGTCCTGGCCTTGTAAGAAGATCGGCGAACTCCCTTTGTCGCGGGAATCACCGGATCAGGGCGGGGCTCAACTTATCGGGCAGGTCCGCGATCGCCAACCTGACCAGCAGGTCCAAACACGCGCTGGTGCGACCAACACGGTCCTTCACCTTCCGGACTCGCGCATTCCCGCGCGATCTGAACGTCGTCGTGCCGTCCCGCGTGAGCACAAATTGGTCGGGGTGGCCGGATTTGAACCGGCGACCACACGCACCCCAAGCGTGTGCGCTACCAGGCTGCGCCACACCCCGACCCTGACGAGACGCGTCGGCAATCGTCCGAACGCCCGGGAATTATACCGGTAGCGCCGATCGCAAAACTACTCGCCGCTGCGCGCACCCATCACTGCGCGCGTTCGCAGAGCAGATCGCTAGACTTTTTTCTTCGCCGCGACGCGCGGACGCCATTGACGAACGCTCGCAAATCGACCTGCGAACGTCCACGCGTTGCGCGGCTGATTGATCACGTGCACGATCTCGTCGCAGATGGCCGCCGGCGAGACGAAGTGCGATCGGATCCATCGTCTGGCGCCGCACTCGCGCACGCGCGCGCTGTCCGACCGCGCCGTCGACGTCGAGCGCGGCCGCATGCACGCCCAGATGCATGAACTCGTACGCGACCGACTCCGCGATCGCCCGCTGCGCGACCTTCGACGCGTTGTACGCGGAGTATTGCGCCGGCCCGCTGCGCGACTCCGATCCCAGCACGAAGATGACCGTGCCGGCGCCTTGCGCTCGGCCATCCCGCCGATGACCGCTTGCGTGCAGAAGAACGGGCCGTAGCGTTGACCTTCATCTGAAAATCGAAATCCTCTTCGCTGATCTCGGTGAAGCGCTTGCGCAAGTAGGCGCCCGCGTTGTTGATCAGCACCGCGATCGGGCCGAGCTCGCGCTCGACCGTCGTCGACCGCGGCGACGACCTGATCGCGGCGCGCAACGTCGGTCGGCGTCACGACCGCCTTGCCGCCTGCGCTGCGGATCAGCTCGGCGGTTTCGTCGAGCTGCGACTTGGTCCGCGCGATCAATCCGCACCGCGTAGCCTTCCTGTGCCATCCGAAGCGCGATATCGCGGCCGATGCCGCGGCCGGCGCCGGTTACCAATGCGACTTTCGCTTCCGACATGGGGCGCGATCTTATCTTGGCCGCCATAATCTGCAAAGCTCGCGCTTGAATTTCAGTGCTCGACGAAATGGCCCTTGGTGACGCCTTCTGACGGTGTTAGCCTGATTAAGAAGTACGGGGATCAAAGGCACGATAGGAACGGTGCTTACTAATGAGCCGCATTTTGCCGCATAGTGGTCGCGCCTCTAGAACCGCCGGTCTGGTCTCGATCGCGCCAATTGCCGCCGTTCTCGCCGCGTTCGTACTCGCACCCGCTGCCTCCGCGCAATCATCTCTCGATTCATCACCGCCGCCTGCCGACTACGCGGTGCCGCCGCCTGGAGGTTCTATCGTGGAGCCTACGCTGCCTGGCGACGCCACTCTCGATGATTCGGCGTCCGACGATGCGACCGCCGGTGACGCCTCGGCAACCGATTCCGATGCCGATGAGGCGCGCCCGGCCGACACGGCTCCGGGCGACACGTCCGTTCCCCCCAACGACCACGGCGTATCGGAGGCGGCTGGTGAAAAGGCTGCGCCAGACGCCGCGGCGCATTCCGATTGGGATCGCGTCGGCGACGCCGATAGCGATTCCGCGAGCGATGATGCTGCCGGCAAAGTGCTCGAGGTTCCCCAGGTCGTCCAATCCGAGCCTCCCCAGCCTTCCGCCGACGGCCAGGCGCAGACCGCCTCAGAGGCCGGAGAGGCCCAAGATGCAGGGGACGCGCAAAATGCCGGAGGCGACCAAAATGCCGGAGATGCCGGGGACCCGCCGCCCGACGAGGTCGGCAGCATCAGCGATTATCAGGACGAGCAGGAGGATAGCGCTGTTATGGGCGTCTACGTCGTACCCGTCCCGCTCGGGCCCGTTGGCATAAGTCCTTATGCGGCCAACTCCTATCCCTCGGTTCAGGGGTCCATCAATCCAGGCTTTCTGCCGGGTTTCGTGCCCGGGGCGCCCTTCGGAACGGTAAACGTTCGGTCCCTCGGTAGCGGGATGAATTCGGCGATTATGCGGACCAGTCCGATGTTCCCGCGCAGCTCAATGCGCTTCTCGGGCGGAATGCACTTCTCGGGCGGGATGTTTGGCCGCGCGCGCTGATAGCTCAATTAGCGACCGCGGTGTGCGCAACCGCCATCAGCCATTCCATCCTTGTCCCATTAGGTATATCAAGGATCTCCTACGGCGATTTGAACGCCGGAGTATTCCTTCCCACTGAACCCGTTTAGAGGCTGAACCCGACTATGCTGATAACGATTGACGTGGGTAACAGCCACACTGTCATTGGAATTTATGAGGGTGAGCGGCTCATCCAGCATTGGCGCATCTCCACCGAAGCCGATCGCACCACCGACGAACATGGCGTGATGCTCAACGCCTTGCTGCAGGGTGGCGGGCTCAGCACTCCACTCAAGCCCGAGGGCGTGGTCGTCGCATGCGTGGTCCCGCCGCTCAACCAGACCATCGAGATGCTCTGTGAGCGCTACTTCAATTGTCAGCCGCTGATGGTCGGCCCGGGAATCAAAACCGGCATGCCGATCCTTTACGAGAACCCCAAGGAAGTCGGCGCCGATCGCATCGTCAACGCGGTCGCAGCCTTCGAGCGTTACGGTACGGCCTCGATCGTGGTCGATTTCGGAACCGCGACCACCTTCGACTACGTCACCGGCCGCGGCGAGTACGTCGGCGGTGCCATTGCCCCGGGCCTCGGCATCTCCATGAACGCGCTCGTCGAGCACGCGGCCAAGCTCTATCGAGTTGAACTGGCGCGTCCGCGCGACGTCGTCGGCCGCACCACTGTCGGTGCGATCCAATCGGGGCTGATCTTCGGCTATACCGCGCTGGTTGACGGACTGGTCGCACGTATCGTACGAGAGCGGGGAGAGAAGACCCGTGTCATCGCCACTGGCGGGTGGGCCGATCTGATTGCGCCCGAGTCGGAAACGATCGAAGAGGTTGACGAGTTCCTCACGTTAAAGGGTCTCAGACTCATCTTCGAGCGCAACCGGCGCCTCTGAAGGGAAACCTCGGAAGGAGACTCTCATGGAACAACCGAAGCGCGTAGTTACCGATAACATGATGGGGCTAAAGCTCCCCGACCACGCCCGCCTTTCGCCGCGCGTGGCAACTGTGCTCGGTCATAATCCGGGACCGTTTACCGGACCCGGAACCAATACCTATCTGGTCGGCACCGGCACTCGCCCGATTCTGCTCGACACCGGCATCGGCGTCGCCAAATGGGCCGAGAATTTGCCGCTCGGGATGCGCGAACACTGCCGCGCCGACGAACTCGATCGCATCGTCGTGACCCATGCCCATCGCGATCACATCGGCGGCGTCAAGGATGCGCATCAATTATTTGGGCAGGTCGCCGTCCTCAAGCGGCCATGGCCGGGACAGGATGACCCGGCGGGAATCCCGATCACCGCGATCGATCACGGCGCCGACGTGACTACTGAGGGCGCAACCCTGCGGGCGGTATTTACGCCTGGTCACGCTCCCGATCATCTGTGCTATCTGCTGGTCGAAGAAAAGGCGCTCTTTACCGGTGATGTCATCCTGGGCGCCGGCACCACGATCATTCCCGACGAGACCGGCGATCTCGGCCAATATATGGACTCGCTGCGCCGTTTGCTGGATCTTGACATCGAAACGATTTACCCGGCCCATGGCCCGGTCATTCGCGATGCGAAGAAAAAGATTCGCGAATACATCGGTCATCGCGAACTCCGTGAACGCCAGGTCATCGCCGCGCTTCAGGACGGGCCGCGCGAAGTGATCGAGATCGTGAAGCAGATTTACACCGATGTGCCGGAGTTTCTGCATCCTGCGGCAGCGCAATCGATGCGCTCGCATCTCAGGAAGCTGCACAATGAGGGCAAGGTCGCGGAAGATGAGAACCGTTGGAGGCTCAACTAGGCAGCGCGCGAGGCTTCCGGCGCTGGCGGCTTGCGCGGCTGTCGCGATCGCGTTGTTCAGCCTGCGCGCCACAGCTAATGCCGCCGACGCGAATGCGGCGGCAGCTCCAGCCGGCGCGGCGCCGTACGATCCTGCCGCGCCTGTTTCCGGCGCCGATGCCTCGCCCACATACCCGGCCGCGCCCGACTCAATTCCCGCCGCCTCAACTTCGTCCGCGTCCGATCCGGCCGATGCATCTTCGGGCGCCTCGACTCCCACCACTACCGACGCCTTTAGTACCCTGCCACCGGTTCCCGCACCCTCGAGTTCGCCAGCCGCGCCGCTCGTAACAACCACGACCGCTCCCGCTTCGGCGCCGGCGCCGGACTACGTCAACGCCAACGCCGGCGCGCCCGCTGCCACCACTGAAATTCCGCAATCGGTCAACGCTGCGCCAACGGGAGATCCCGCGTCACCGACCGATCCGGCTTCATCCAGTGAGCCCGAACCCAACAGCGCCCAAATGGACAATGATGCCACCAATGCTCAAATAGTCACCTACGAGCAGGCGCAGCAGAATCCGCAGCTCATCGATCCGCAACTGCACTCCCTGCAAGAATTCATGAACGAAGGCGACGGCATTTCACCGCTTGGCGTTCAACTGCGCGAGGACCAGCGGAAGCTCAGTAGCGGCGAAGTCGCCAACGGCCTGTTGATCGTCGGCGTGCAGGCCCGCAGCGCCGCCGCCGCCGCAGGTTTGCATGCGCTCCGGCGCACCGGCCACAACGTCGCCGAAGGCCTCGCCATCGCGGCCGCGTTTTTCTTTCCCCCGGCGGTCTTTGCGGTGCCGATTATAGATTCGGTCAATATGGGCGAGAGTTATGACATGATAATCGGCGTGGACGGTTCGCGCGTAAGCAACTACCTCGACTTCGAAGACCGCATGCGCGATGTCCAGCCCGGCGAGATTGTGTACCTGAGCATCGTCCGCAATGGCCAACGGGTGCAGGTTCCCGTCCACGTCCAGTAGCCCCGCGCAAGCCGCGTCCATGCTCGATCAACGCCTCTTCCGAGACGCGATATCCCCTCCCGCGATGATGTCCAAATCGCGCATCTTTCCCGTATGGCTCTGGAGCCTTCATCAACGGATTTTTGACTTCTTCCGAGATTTGCGCTTTACCTCTTGATTAGTTCGCGCTACAAGGATTCGTCCGTCGAGGCGACCGGCCCGGCGAGATAGCTTGATGAGGTAGATTTTCGGGCGACAGCGCCCGCGGCGATAGACATAAGTTGGGCTCCAAGCCTGGATCCGCACATGGACCGGGACCCCGAGCGGAACTCGAGCGCGTGGCTGAGATTGCGCTTTGGATGCGGGGTTGCCGGTTAGTGGCGGCTCCGCGTTTTCGCGTCATTAGAGCGTGATTCTGGAGATGGATGGGCGAAACCATGGCAAAAGATAAAGTCCGCGTTACCGACCTCAGTCGCATGAAAGCCGAAGGCCTGCCGATCGCAATGCTGACGGCCTATGATTTCCCTTTCGCTCGCATCTTCGACAATGCCGGCGTGGACGTGATGCTCGTCGGCGATAGCCTTGGCATGGTCGTGCAGGGCGCCGACAGCACGCTCCCCGTCACGCTCGACGAAGTCATCTATCACACCCGGATGGTGGTGCGCGGGCGTCGCCGCGCCTTGGTCGTCGCCGACCTCCCGTTTCTGACTTACCAGGTCAGCGTCGAGCAGGCGCTGGCCAACTCCGGACGCCTGATTAAGGAGGGTGGGGCGGAGGCAGTTAAGCTGGAAGGCGGCATCACGATGGCCGAAACTATTCGCCGCGTAGTCGATATCGATATCCCCGTCATGGGCCATATCGGCTTGACCCCGCAGTCGATTCATCGCATGGGCGGACATCGGGTGCAGGGGCGCAAGTCGGGCAAGAGCGCCGGATGCCGTGAGCGCCTGCTCGAGGATGCCGCCGCGATTGAGCAGGCAGGCGCCTTCGCGATGGTCCTCGAAGGGATTCCCGCCGACCTCGCCCGCGAGATCACCGATCGCGCCTCCATCCCGACCATCGGCATCGGCGCCGGCGTCGGCTGCGACGGCCAGGTGCTGGTGATGCACGACGTACTCGGACTCAGCGAATCGTTCCTGCCGCGCTTCGCCAAGCCCTACGCGAACCTTTGGCAGGACGCTTCGGCTGCCGCCACCAGTTATATCCGCGAGGTCCGCGAGCGCTCGTTTCCTACGCCGGAGCATAGCTACGGTCTTAAGGGAGCCTGACGGGCGTGGAAATTATTGCTTCGCCCACCGCGATGCAGCGCTGGTCCGAGGATGCCCGCCGGCGCGGGCAGACCATCGCCTTCGTGCCCACGATGGGATTCCTGCATGAGGGCCACATCACGCTCATGCGCGAGGGTCGCGCCCGCGCAACGCTGCTCGCGAGCTCGCTCTTCGTCAACCCGACCCAGTTCGGCCCCAACGAGGATTTCTCCCGTTACCCGCGCAACTTCGACGGCGATTGCGAACTGATGCGCAAGGTTCCCGTCGATGCCCTCTTCGCGCCCGAACCCGAAGTGATGTTCCCAGTCGGATCGCAGACTTGGGTCGAAGCCACCGATGTGACTCGCGGACTTTGCGGCGACCATCGTCCAGGCCATTTTCGCGGCGTCACAACTGTCGTCGCGAAGCTCTTCAATATCGTCAAGCCGCACCTCGCGCTCTTCGGCGAAAAGGATTTCCAACAGTTGCGCGCCATCCAGCGGATGGTCGTTGATCTGAATTTCGACTTGGAGATCGTACCCGTGGCGACGGTGCGCGAGCCCGACGGCCTCGCCATGAGTTCGCGCAACGCCTACTTGTCGGCAGAGGAACGTCGTCGCGCGCTCGCCCTGAGCCGGGCGCTGCTGGCGGCCCGCGAAGCGGCGCAGACCGGTGCGCGGATGACCGTTCAGCTCGCGAACGCGGCGCGCGCCATTCTCGAACGCACCCCGGGAGTCGAGATCGAGTACATTTCTGCCGTCGATTCCGAGACGCTCCAGCCGCTTGTAGAATTCGATCGCGCGGTGGTCGTCGCCATCGCAGCCCGCGTCGGTAAAACCCGGCTGATCGACAACCTCGTGCTCGCCCCGGTGCGCGCCAGCGCCGATCGATAGCCGCTGTCAGCGGACTAACCTATGAGCCGATAGTTGTCGCTGATCACCACAATCGCGCCCAGAACTTGAGGAGTAATTCTTAATCATGCGAATCATGCTTCGTTCCAAGCTTCATCGCTTGCACCTGACCGGCGCCGATCCGGACTACGAAGGCAGCATCGCGATTGATACCAACCTGCTCGCGGCCGCCGGCATCATCGAGAACGAAATGGTCCACGTCTGGAACGTTACCAACGGCGAGCGGCTCGAGACCTACGCCATCAAGGCTCCCGCCGGTTCCGGCGAGGTCTCGCTCAATGGTGCGGCGGCGCTGCGCGGATCCCCCGGCGACATCATTATCGTCGCCACCTTCGCCCCGATGGACGAGGTTCGCGCGCGCCGTCACGTGCCGACCGTGATTCACGTGGACGAAAACAATCGCCCGCGCGAGCTGGGCCTCGCCAACGCCGGCTAACCGCGACGCGCTATCGCTTTCAATCTCATCAGGGGCGGACCCAGGAGTCCGCCCTTTCTTTTATGGGTTCCGGATGAATCGAGGAGGAGTTTCTTGCCCAGCCGACGCTCAACTCTTCGCTGCTCGCGTCATCAATTCATTTGACGGCAACTTTGGATCGAGCGCCTTGCGCGCCGATTCGATTCCTACGACCGGCAGCTTGCTCGCATCGAGCAGACCGATTTGCACCAGCACCGACGCCTGGTCCCAATAGATGTGCTCATGCGCCAGTTTGCCGTCGCGGAAATGCACGATTGCGACCAGCGGAACTTCCACTCGACGGCCGGTCGGCGCGACTCCCGGCAGCATCCAGTCCATCACGATTGTGTGCGTGAACTGAAAGATCATTTCGTCAACCAGGCGGTCGTCGTCAACTGTCCGCGAGACCAGGGTGATAGTCGTATCCGGCGGCATCTTCGAGATGAAGTGCTGCGAATAGAAATCGCGTAACTGGTCCTTGCCGAAGCCCCCGGTCAGCACCGGCACGTGATTCACGTACGCGTCTTCGACCATCGTCGCGATTGTCGCCGCGGTATCGCGGGTGGCGAATTCGTATTCGGTGTGACGCTCCCAGAGCGCAATCATTTCAGCTTTATTCATGATTTTTCCACCGTTAGAGTGCGGTTTAGGGAGTTTCCGCAAACGCTCAACTTCCAACATCATGCGCCCAAATAGCGACGGCGATGAGTCCGAGGCCCGTCAGTTCAAAATTGATCCTGACGTAAATCGGACCCATCGCCGTGCGACTCCCATGCCTCTCCTTGCCCAGGGAGAGGTCGCGTGAGCTTCGCGAACGCGGGTGAGGGCAAGCGGAACGGCTGCCTCAATGGGACAGCCGCATCATCCTATCCTTTAATAATAATCGACCGGATCAACCTGGCGCTTGGCGCCGTACCAGAACAGCATGTTCTCGGTCAGCCCCTGCCAGGTGAATTTCCCCGGCGGCATCAGCAGCCGCTTGAACATCGACTTGAACGAATAGAATTCCTTGGTGCAGCGCCACACGCCTTCTTCGACTTGCTGCGGCGACAGGTTCTTCGGCACGAACATGCAGCGGAAGTTGTTCGTGTACATGTCGGCATCCGGGATAATCACGCGGCCTTCGGCCTCGAGCTGGTCGCGCATCGGCGTGCCCTTGCGCGGCGTCACCGTATTGAAGAACGCCTCGGGCGCCTTGACCTCGTGCAGGAATTTCAGCGTGTCCTCGAAGATCTGCGGATGGTCGTCTTCCAGCCCGAAGAGGAAGTTGAGCGAATAGTAAATCCCGTAATGTTCCAGCCGCTTGAGCAGCTTCTTGTAGTCCTTGGCGTGATTCTGAATCTTGTTCATCGACAGCAGGCTGTCCTGGCTGATCGATTCGACTCCGATATTGACGTGGAAGACGCCCGCCTTCGCCGCCAGTTCGAGCAACTCTTCGTCGTGATTCGAGTTGACCGTCCACAGGCATGAGAAGCGGATATTCAGCGGCTCGAGCGCCTCGAACAGTTCCTTGGCGAACTTGTGCTTGCCGGTAATCTGATCGTCGATGAACTGGAAGCGGCGGAAGCCGGTCACCTGCCATGACCTGCTTGATTTCCTCGACGATCTCCGCCACCGGCCGCGTGCGATAGCTGCCGCCGTAGAAGACCGGAATTTCGCAGAACGAGCAGCGATACGGGCATCCGCGGCTGGCCTGCACCGGCACCGCCTTGAACAGGTACTTGTTGAGCTTGAGCAGTTCATGGCGCGGGCGCGGCAGGTTCTTCAGATCGTGCAGCTTGTCGGCCTTGTAAATCTGCTTGAGCTTGCCGTCCTGCCAGTCGCGCAGCAGCGGCTCCCACACCAGGTCGGCCTCGCCCTGCACCACCGCGTCGGCATGCTTGCAGCGCTTCCTCGGTCTGTAGCGTCGCATGGAAACCGCCCATTACGACCGGCACCCCGCGCTTGCGGAACTCGTCGCCAAGCTGATACGCGCGCAGCGACGCGCCGATCGTCGTCGTCATGCCGACCAGGTCCCAGCCGCCGTCGAAGTCGAGATCCTCGAGGCGCTCATCGCACAGCGTGACGTCGAAGTCGTCCGGGCGTCAGACCCGCCATCAGCGGAATCATCAGGCCCATGATCAAACGCCAGCGCGTCTTGTGCGGCGTGCCGTCGAGATGGACGGTCGTCGGTTGAACCAGGAGAATACGAGGCTTCTTCACAAATCCTCCGTTAAATGCGCGAATGGTCGCGCTCATGCTACGCGTGCGCCCGATCTTGCGTCCGGCGCCGATTGGTCAGCCACCACAGACTGATGGCGAAAATCCAGGTTCCAAACGCGGCCCCCCATGCGAACACAGGCAGCCAGTTCAAGAGCGCGAGGACCAGCACCAGGTAGGCAAAGTCGCGTCCCGTCGCCCGTTCCACCGCCCCGATCCACTTATGCGCTTGACCGCCGGTCAGGCTCAGCGCCCGGTTGACGACCACTGCGCTTACGGCGAAACCGGCCAGCAGGATTGCCAGCAGGTAAAAGTAGGCGTAGCTGTGGCTCGCGCGATAACACCCCGTCATCAGTCCGATGAAAATCGCGATGTGGACGATATTGTCGGTCAGCACGTCGAGCTTCTTGCCGGCCTCGGACTCGACCATCCGCAGCCGCGCCAACTCGCCATCGACGCCGTCGAGCGTGACCGAGACCACGAACAGCGCGGCGCCGATGAGGCGTATCCAGTAGCTGGTGGTCGCGAGCATCGCGGCGCACGTGAACCCGAGCGCGGTGTTCGCCAGCGTGACCTGGTTCGGCATCACCTTGGTGCGTGCCAGCCGATAGCTCAGACGCCACGACAGCCGCCGATCGATCAGGCGGGCCAGCACGGCATCGGTTTGAAGGCTCTCGATGCGCACCGATTTCGCCAGCCGCAGCTCGGCTTCCTGACGATCTTCAGGACGCCCGTTAAGCGCAAATGGCAGGTAGCCCGATGGTCCAATCGTCGTGCCGGCGCCATGTCCGATGCCGTCAGGTTTCTTGCCGTTGAGCGCAGCGCCGAGAGGCCCCACTTCGATACTGCCGCCGCGGTCGTTATCGACGCTCACGACTTGCAATTCCTGTCCCGGATTCTGCGCATAATCGGCCAATGCGCGACGCAACTGAGACTGCGCCATGACCAGGTTGCCGCGCAAAGTGAGGCAGGGCGTCGAGGCGTCCATCCCGTCGCGCCAACCGCCGGGGCCATCGATTGAATCGACGATCGTTACCTGGGGACTCGACCCGAAGCTGCCAAGCGCCGCGCGAATCCTATCACGGTTCGAAGGGCTCGCTTCGATCACGAAGCGGCTGATCCCAACCCGCGAGCATTGCAGCATCAGCCGCTCGAGCAGTGGGCGTCCGAAGATGGTCTCATGCGCCCGTGATGGCGCGCAAATCAGTGCGGTTTCAATTATGGCGGTCAATTTAGAACTAGGTTTTTATTTGTTTCTGACCGCAGAGTCAATGTAACCCCAGCGCAATAGCGCTTTAATTTCAATGGAATATTTCGAGCCGACATCGCGTACATAGAATCATATACGACCTGCCAGCGCGAGCAGGTTAACTCGTCGTTAAGCTTGACGATTGGCATCCCCGAAATTGCCGCCGCTTGTAGAGACCCCCGCCAGCCACCTGTTAAACTTCAACCGGCGATGCACACTCGGCAGCGCACCGGGAGACTCCGTGCGCACACCGCCTTTATGCCCACCACACACACAATCCTCTTCGACTTCGGCGGCACTCTCGACTGCCCCAGCCACTGGCTCGATCGCTTTCTAGTCCACTATCGCGCCGCCGGCATCGACCTCACCCGCGAGCAACTCGACCCCGGCTTCGATCACGCGACCGCTGTCGCCTACCGCTCGACCAAAAGACTCGCGGCCTACGGACTCACCGATCTGGTGGATTATCTCGTGTGCCTGCAGCTCGATTACCTCGGCCGCCAAGGCGCGCCCGAGGTTCGCGAGTCGATCGGCGCCGCCTCCGCCGGGATGCGCCTGCCCGAAATCGCCGGATGGATCACGCAATCGTTCGTCGCCGAGTCCCGCGAGGGATTCGCCGTCACCCGCGAGGTCCTTGCGACGCTCTCCAAGCGCTCCCGCATGGGAGTCGTGTCGAACTTCTATGGTAACCTGGAGAACATCCTGGCCGAGGCCGATCTGCTGCGATTTTTCGACGCAGTCGCCGATTCTTCGCGCCTGGGTATCTTCAAGCCCGCGCCGGCTCTCTTTGTCGCCGCACTGAATCAACTCGACGCACAGCCGGCCGCAACCGCGATGGTCGGTGATTCGCTGGATAAGGACTGCCTGCCCGCTCGAAAGCTAGGAATGACCACGATTTGGCTGCGACATGCAACGCTCGCCGGCGTTTCTCGCGCGAGTCATCAGCCCGCCGACTCACCAGCCGATTTCACAATCGAGGCCCTCGCGGAGTTAGATCATCTGCGATGGTGGCGGGAATGAACAATCAATCACTCGGCCGCCTGAGCGGTGCGATTATCGCTGCCGGCCGTGGCGATCGTTTGCGCCCGGCATCCAACGGCGTACCCAAGCCGCTGGTCGATCTCGGCGGCGAGACCCTCCTGGTGCGTCAGGCCCGCGCGATTACCGCGCTCGGAGCATCGCCGGTGCACGCGATCGTCAATTCCGAAACCGCCGCGATCATGCGCGATCGCGCTCTCGCGATGCCCCCCGAAATCCAGTTGTGCGTGCGCGATACCGCCAATTCCATGGAGTCCCTGCTGACCCTCGGCGAACACCTCGCCCCCGGACGCTTTCTGATGACCACCGTCGATGCAGTCGCGCCGCGCTCCGAATTAGCCCGCTTCGCCGCTCGCGCCATTGAACTGACCGCGCCCGGGCGCATGCATACTCTCGACGGCGCTCTCGGCGTGGTAAGATGGCGCGGGGACAATAGCCCCCTGTTCGTGGAAATCGCAGCCGATGGGCTGATTAGCGCACTGGGCGCGCGCGAATCTCAACAGGTGACGGCAGGCATTTATCTATTCTCGACGCGTATATTTTCGTTTGGAGACAAAGCCCGCGCCGCCGGACTCGATGCGATGCGCAAGTACCTCGCGCTCCTTATTGACCAGGGCATGCGCTTTGCCGCGATCGAGTTGCACGACGTGATCGACGTTGACGAGGCGGCGGATTTGGAGGCGGCGCGCGCGCTGGTCGCGAATCAAGCCGATAGAGGCTGATAGCGCTCTGCGCCCGCGTTCCGTGAAGGACCGAGAATTCGATGAAAATCCAATTGATGGGAGTCTATCGCGAGCCCGAGTATTCGCCCGGAAAGGTCGAGGCCGATGCCGCCATTCTCGACGCCGTTATCGACCAGTTGCGGTCCTTGGGCGCCGAAACCACCATGGTTGACTCGGCGCAATTTGCCAGTGCCGATCTCCGCCCGCCCCATCTCGTCCTCGCCATGTGCCAGGGCGAACGCGGCCTCGCCCGTCTCTCGACTTTCGAAGAGGCCGGAGCCGTCGTCATCAACTCCGCCCTCGCCATCCGTAATTGCTATCGCGACCTGCTCGGCGCAGGCCTTATGCGCGCCGGCGTGCCGGTGCCCGAGGGCGTCGTCGTGCGCACCGCCGCTCCGCTCGATCTGAAACCGTTGCGCACCATCGACCTCTCCTCCCCGATGTACGTCAAACGCGGCGATCTCCATGCGCTGGGCCGCGACGATGTCCAGCGCGTCGAGGACCTCGAACAACTCGCCGCCACCCTCATGCGCTTCGCGCGCCGCGGAGTCCAACTCGCCTACGTCCAGCAGGAGGTTGTGGGCGAGGTGGTCAAATTCTACGGCGTCAGCGGCGGCGAGTATTTCGCCACCGTCGCCGATAGCGGCACCGTCCTCTCCGATGCGCAAAAGCTCGCCCTCAACCACGCCGCCGCCGATGCCGCCGCGGCCCTCGGTCTCGAAGTCTGGGGCGGCGACGCGATCGTCAAGGGCGACAGCTTCTCCATCGTGGACTTCAACGACTGGCCCAGCTTCAGCCGCGTCCGCAGCGATGCCGCCCGCGCCATCGCCCGCCGCTCGATTCTCCACCTGCGCCGTCATCCCGCTACCCGCGGCCTCAACGTCTGACCGGTTTGGCGTGCCCTACTTGACTTGCTCGCCTGGCCGCGACAGTGCTTACGGGTCGCCCCTGGTGCCCAGCGCCGCCTGGTCACGGGCGGCACCTATTTCGATAGCGATATATATTTAGGCGGCGGATTGGCGGGCGGAAAGACGACCACATGAGGACAGTTCAAGTTTCAGCTTCAAAAGGTATCCGTGATGGCGAGGCCGCCAAGGCCAAACTGCCGAACATGGTTACCGCGGTACCCGGCCCTGAATCGCGTAAAATCTTCGCCGACGAGCAGCGCTATATTGCGCCCGGCCGCCAGCGTATCTCGATGTTGGCCGGCGTCGCCTTCGAGTACGGCAACGGCGCCACCCTGACCGATGCCGACGGCAATACCTACGTCGATTTCTTCGCCGGCGTCGCCGTCGCCAGCCTTGGCCACGGTCATCCCGCGATGGCCGCAGCGATCGCGAAGCAGGCCGCCCGCCTGATGGTCGGGACTTTTGCCACCCGCGAGCGTGCCGAGGCCTTCAGGCTCATCAGCGAAGTGGCGCCCGCCAACCTCAACCGCGCCCATCTCTATAGCGGCGGCGCCGAGGCCGTCGAGGCCGCTCTTCGCCTCGCGCGATCGGTTACCAAGAAGGACGAAGTCGTGAGCTTCTGGGGCGGCTTCCACGGCAAAACGATGGGCGTCCTCGGACTCATCGGCGACGAATCCAAGCAGGGCTATGGACCTCTCCCCGGCGGCCGCTACACCGTCCCCTATGCCGACTGTTATCGCTGCCCCTTCAAGATGACCTATCCCGACTGCGGCCTCTATTGCGTCGAGTTCGCGCGCAAGCAAATCAAAAATTCCTCGGCCGGCGCGATCGCCGCGATCATCGCCGAACCGATGCAAGGTACTGCCGGCAACGTCATTCCGCCCGACGACTGGCTGCCCGCCATCAAATCGGTCGCGAAGGATAACGGCGCGCTGCTCATCGCCGACGAGATGATCACCGGCTTCGGCCGCACCGGCAAATGGTGGGGCGTCGAACACAGCGGCGTCACCCCCGATATCGTTACCGTCGGCAAGGGCATGGGCTCCGGCTTCCCCATTTCGGCCGTTCTCCTCAGTGACGAGATCGGCCAGGCCGAGCCCTTCGCCAAGCCCAGCGCGTCCTCCTCCAGCTACGGCGGCAATCCGCTCGCCGCGGCTGCCCTCGCCACCACGATCAAGACTATCAGGAGCGAAAACCTCGTCGAGAACTCACGCAAGGTCGGCGCCGCCATGCTCGCCCGCCTCCTCGAACTGAAGGAGAAATACGAATTTCTCGGCGACGTCCGCGGCCGTGGACTGCTGATTGGCCTCGACCTCGTCCGCGATCGCAAGTCGCGCCGTGAACTCGGCCGCAAGGTTATGGAAAGCATCTTCACCGAGTCCCTCAGGCGCGGCCTCCTCATCATGGGCTACTTCCCGCGCGTCCGCATCAATCCGCCACTCGTTATTACCGAAGAGCAGGGCGACGCCGGCATCGCGATTCTCGACGAAGTCTTCGCCCATGTCCGCGACCACGCCGATTGGCGCAACGGTGACTGATCGATGCAGATCGACGACGGCAACATCGCGTTGTTCTTCGATCTCGCCGGCACGCTCGTTGAGATGGACGAGACGCGCCAGCTGCCCCTCGGCCCGAACGGCAACATAATCGTCAAACTGATGCCGGGCGTGCGCGAAAAGCTCGACCCGATTCACGACCATCTGATGTTCGTCGTGACCAACCAGGCCGGCGTCAAGCGCGGCCGCCTCAAGCTCGCGCAGGTCGAGGCCGCCATCGCCGACCTCGATCGGCAGTTGGGCGACATCCTCACCGGCTGGCAGATTTGTCCGCACGACGACGCCGACGGCTGCGCCTGCCGCAAACCCAGGGCCGGTATGATCCTCGAGTTGGCCGAAGTTCACGGCGTCGATCTCAAGGGCTCCACCATGGTCGGCGATCAGGAGATTGATGAGCAGGCCGCGCGCGCTGGCGGCGTCGGCAGGTTCGTTTACGCGGACGACTTCTTCGGCTGGAAATAAGCTGCCGCCCCTTCTCCGCGTCGATTCGGCCGCCGCCCGCCTGTCAGGCGCGTCGCGCGTGCCGCTCAAATCGCGACCGCTTCTGCTGGTCGGACCGCCGCATAACCCGAGCGGGGGCGTCGCGGCCGCCTCCCGCTCAAGTTTCTTCGACACTGTTTCGATTGCTCCCTGCCTCTGCCTGGCGGTCTGATCGCCGCCTCGTCATTACCTCGCCGTTGACCCCGATCGCGCCTCGCTCATGAATCAACACCGCGTCGGATCTGAATGCTACTGCTTGTATGATGATACAAGTTGTAGGGCGACGGTTGAGCTTTGCCAGAGGAAATGCAGCAGCCTCGGAGGCGTCTGCCGCCGCCGCGGATTCGCCGCTCGTCGGCCAATCCGCTCGTTCGGCCCTCGTCAGGGACCTGCGCAGGAAGGACCGGTTGGATGCCGCCGCCGTCCCCGTCGGCCGCCCGCCCGCGCCCGCGGCGCTTGCGCACAGACCTCGCCGCGATTCGCTGCCGGCCTTGAGCGGCCTCCGCTTCTTTCTCGCCGCCTACGTCCTGCTCTTCCACTTCGCGCCCTTGTTTTTCGGCGCCTCGATCTTCGCCCGTAATTTCGTCCGCGCCGGCAGTTCAGCCATCCCCGGCTTCTTTCTCCTGTCCGGCTTCATCCTCACGTACGCGCACGTGCTTGATTCCAATCATCTCGATCAACCCTGCCGTCAATTCCGGCGCGCACGCTTCCTGCGCGTCTATCCCGCCTACTTCCTCGCGTTCCTCTTGTCCGCACCTTTTGCCTGCGTCCAACTGCGCCACACCGCAATCTCGCTGCGCACCGTCACCGATATCGGCCTCTTTCTAATGCTCCTTCAGACCTGGGTGCCCGGGCTGTGGAGCTACTGGAACTACCCGGCCTGGTCCCTGTCCGTCGAGGCGTTCTTCTATCTCCTGTTTCCCTTGATGGTCTCGGTGATGTTCCTCCCGCGATGGAACTGGCGCGTGACCCTCGGCGTCGTCTGGATCGCCGGATTGATCGCACCCTTCGCCCTTCTCGGTACCACCCGATCCGACTGGCTGCTGTCCTCGCCTCCACTGCACCTGCCCGAGTTCGCCTTCGGGATGGTCCTCGGCAACCGCCTGCTGTTGCGCGCCGCCAGTTCGCCGCACCCCACGGCTCACGTCCGCGGCAACATCGCCCAAAATTCGGCCGTGATCGACGACAACCGCGCGGTGATCGATGAACACGCCCGCATCATGCTCGACGGCGCCCCACTCGACGATCGCACTTACCCCGCTCCGGCCCACGCCAGCGCCGCGTCCCCTCCGGCTGGCGCGGCCCACGACCGCGTCTGCCGTTGGATGGCGCCTGTCGCCGCGGTCATTCTCATCGCCCTCTACGGCTCCGGATGGTTTCCGAAATCGCTCGTTGATCACGGCCTCTTCGCGCCGCTGCTCGGATGCGTTCTATGGGGTTTGGCTTGCGGCCGCGGATGGTTCGGTTATCTTTTGGGCTCGCGGCCCGTTGTCTATCTGGGCGAAATCAGTTTCGGCGTTTACATCTTCCAATTCCCCGTCTTCACCGCGTGCTACGTCCTCGCCCGACGGCTCCGCATTCCCTGGAACTCACGCCCAACTTTTCTGCTCTGCGTTGCGATCCTCGTCTGCGCGTCATGCCTGAGCTTCGAGCTCATCGAAAAGCCCTTGCGCCGCGCCGGGATGCGCCGCTACTTCCGCCGCCTCCCGGTCGTCGCGCCCCCGCCGCTTCGCATCCCATAACCGCGAGCCGCCCTTGCAGAAGCTCCACACCAACCGGACTGTCTCTCCGAACGCACTCTGCAGAGTGAGGAATCCCGCGATTCTGGCTGCGCGAAGAATGACAGATGGGACCTGTGCACAGCCTCACTGGGAGAAGATCCGCAAACTGCTTTAAGAGAAGCCGGGCGTACTTGGCTTCGAGAAGTCCAGGTGGAATTAAGTTCGCTCGCTCACCTGCGCGCCGTTCTCTCGGAAAACGTTCTCCCCGAAACATATTTTGGGGCGCGGTGCGATCTCTGTTATGTTCAGGACAACACCGTCGCAGCGGTCGAACGCTTGCGGCGCAGACGGGAGAATCACTTCGCGCCATAACCCAATCATCGCGAGCGCCAACCATCTATCCAGTCCAGTTCCATCCTTAGACGCCAGCATAATGTTTCTGCGGAAAGCGCAAAAACAAACCCATTTCCACCGTCCGGTTACCAGCGAATCCAGTCGTAATACTGCGCATTCTGCTGAAATCCGTCACTTTCGCGGCGCTTTTGCCTTCGCCGCCACTCGCGGTCGGCTGGAAATAACTGCCGGTTTTTGCGAGAAGTCATGCTGGAGAAGCCCATGAAGATTGGCCTGCTGAAGCCACCGCGTCCCCCGGGCCCTTCGCGCAAGCCGTCGAGCGGCTCGGCTTCGAATCCCTTTGGGTGCCCGAGCATCCGATTTTGCCGGTCGATCCGAAGACGCAGTTCCCCGCCGGCGGTCCGATTCCTGACGTGTACGCTCACATGAGCGACCAGTTCGTATGCCTCGCTATGGCCGCGGCGACGACCACCAGGCTCAAGCTCGCCACGGGAATCACGCTCGTGCCTGAACACAATCCGATTGTCGCCGCCAAGCAGATCGCGACCCTCGACCATTTCTCCGGCGGCCGCGTGATTTACGGCATTGGCGCCGGCTGGTTGCGCGAAGAGTCGGAAATCCTGGGTGTCGATTTCCCCCGGCGATGGTCACAGACGACCGAATACGTCGCCGCGATGCGCGAGTTGTGGACCAAACCCGAAGCCTCGTTCGCAGGCAAATACGTCAATTTTCCGGCCGTGCGGTCGTACCCCAAGCCCGCCCAACCGGCCGGACCACCGGTGTTGATTGGCAGCCGCGACAAGAACGCGCTCAAGCGCGTCGCGAAATGGGGCGACGGATGGTTCCCAAATCGAGTCACGCCCGACGACATGCGGCGCGACCTCGCGTCGCTGCGCCAGGAATGCAGCGCCGTCGGCCGCGACTTTGCCAAGCTCGATATCACCGTGATGGGCGGCATCCAAGGCGATCGCGCAGCCGTACAGGCCGAACTCGCTCGTTTTGCGGAAGTGGGTGTGGGCCGCTTCGTGCTCGCGCTCGGGACCTTGACGCCATCGGATTACCAGTCGAAGCTCGAACGCACCGCAGCCCTGTACATCTAGCGACTTTGGCTGCCGATCGCACTACTGATTTAAACCGCTGAAGGAGCGCAAATATGAAAATCGGAGTCCTGGCTTTTGTCGCATCGTACACCGCCGATCCGGCCGCCCTGGCAAAAAAGTGCGAGGCGCTCGGCTTCGAGTCGTTCTACCTGCCCGAGCATCCGATCCTGCCGGTGAAGCACAAGACGCGGTATCCCCTGTCGTCCGACGGCGAGATACCGGAACCGTATGCCCACATGATCGATCCGTTTATCGGCTTGACTCTGGCTGCGTCGGCGACCACGCACATCGGCCTCGGCACCGGCATCTGCCTCGTGCCCGAGCGCGAGCCGCTGATTCTGGCGAAGGTGATCGCGACACTTGACCATTATTCCGGCGGCCGCTTCATCTTCGGCATCGGCGCCGGTTGGCTCCGCGACGAGAGTGAAATCATGGGCGTCGATTTCAAGCGGCGCTGGGCCATCACTCGCGAGTACGTCAACGCAATGAAGCAGTTGTGGACCAAGGCCGAAGCCTCCTTTGACGGCGAGTTCGTCAAGTTCCCGGCGGTCAAGAGCAACCCCAAGCCCGCCCGTAAACCGCATCCTCCCGTGCACATTGGCGCTGGCGGTATCGGTCCGAACGTCGATCGCGCCTTGCGCGACACGGTTGCGATTGGCGATGGCTGGGCGCCGCTCGGCATCCCGCCCGAACAACTCGTGGCCGAGCTGGCAAAGCTCAAGAAGATGTGCGCTGAAGCCGGCCGCGATTTCAACAAGCTCGAGATCACGATGTATGCGCCGGTGCTGCAAAGCGGCGACGTGAAGCGCACCATCGCGGCCTACGCGGAGGCTGGAGCACATCGGTTGATCCTGTTCCCCGAAAAGCTCGCTCCCAATGAGTATGAACGTGAGCTCGAAACGATGGCAAAGGCCTGGGTCGGGTAATCGCGCGTGGCCCCGAAAGTGGCGAGCGTCCCGCTTGTTCTTACGGATTTCTGCGAGGCTCGAATGGCCTATCGCAACAATTCCGGAGTCAGCCCGCTCTATTTTCGTAGAGGGAGCTTTGCAGGAAGCGCCATCTAAATGAGCGAATCGGTAAGCCAGCGTCAGGCCCATAAATGGCGTAGCGGCGCGATGCGCGTGGAGACCGATCGGCTGGCCGTCGAGGAGCCGCTGGAGATTCGTCTCGGCGGCAGACGCTTCACGCTTACGATGCGCACGCCCGGGTACGACGAGGATCTCGCGGCCGGGTTCCTGCTCGCCGAGGGCTTCATAAATTCGCGCCACGAGCTGGGGGAGATTCGCCGGCTGCGCGATGCCAAAGGCGCGCTGGATTCCAACGCGATCAACGTCATCCTCAATGTTCCCGCGGCCGCAATGCGCGATCGTTTGCAGCGGAACTTTACCGTCTCTTCGAGTTGCGGCGTGTGCGGCAAGACCAGTATCGAGTCACTCGAACGCCGTATCGCGCCCCTTACCGGTACCGTTGCGATTGCGATGCCGGCACTGCTGCGATTACCAGCGATTATGCGCGCGGCTCAGCAGGTTTTCGCCGCTACCGGCGGCCTGCATGCTGCGGCCTTGTTCAACCTTGATCGCGCCGACGATCCAATCCTGGTCGTCCTGCGCGAAGACGTCGGGCGCCACAACGCCGTCGATAAGGTGGCCGGCTACGCGCTCGCGCACGATCTGATTCCGCTGGCGCAGCATGCATTGATGGTGAGTGGACGACTGAGTTTCGAGATCGTGCAGAAGACCGCCGCCGCAGGCATCCCCATTTTGTGCGCGGTGTCAGCGCCGTCATCGCTGGCAGTCGAATTGGCTGACGAACTGGGCATGACGCTGGTGGGTTTCCTGCGTGAACCGATCTTCAACATTTATACTCATCCGGATCGAATCATCGCCCCGGCGTTGCCTTGATGATAATCACCGTAGTAGCAACAAAACTCGAAGAATGCCGGAGAATGCGGACGGCAAATCACAAGTGTAGGGTTGCATCAGCTAAGCGCGTAAGATCGGCCGTTAATATTGACCACGAGGAGCGTCGCCGCGATGACCAAGAAGAGCGCAAAGCCGTCCGCTAAAACCGTCAACGAAATCATCGCGGGACCGTTCACTCTTGCGATCGATATCGGTGGCACCGGGATCAAAGCGCTGACGCTCGATCCGTCGGGCACTCCAATCAATGACCGCACACGGATCAAGACACCGAAGCATGCCACGCCGAAGGATGTAGTCGAAATCGCCCGCGAACTGGCCAAGGCGCAGCCCGGCTACGATCGGGTCTCAGTGGGATTTCCCGGCGTCGTCAAGGACGGCGTGATCTATACTGCCGCGAATCTCGGGCGCGGATGGGAAGGCTTCGATCTCGGGCGCGCACTCCATCGCAAGCTCAAGTTTCCCGTGCGCGTGGCTAATGACGCCGATATTCAAGGCCTCGGATGCGTGAGCGGACACGGATTGGAACTCGTGATCACTCTGGGCACCGGCTTTGGCTCGGTGCTCTTTGCCGACGGCACTCGCGTCCATCTGGAACTCGGACATCATCCGTTTCACCGCGGCAAGACCTATGAGGACGAGCTAGGCGATCGCGCGCTCAAAAAAAAGGGCCGCAAGAAGTGGATCAAGCTGCTGAAGGAGGCGATCGCCGAACTACAACGCACATTCAATTACGACGCGCTCTTCATCGGCGGCGGCAACAGCCGGTTGATAAACTTCAAGGTGCCGTCGAACGTCAGGACGATCAGTAATGAGGATGGCCTGCTAGGTGGTATCGCGTTGTGGCGGGAGGCAGAGAAAGAGCTGCCCAACCTCCAGAAAGGCAGTGCAAAAACCGCCGCGCCATCGGTAAAGCCGGTCGCTAAGGCGGCCAAGAAGCCATCGAAGCCTATGCCAGGAAAGGCGGTCGCCGCTAAAGTGAAATCCATACTCACCGTAAAGGCGCCCAGTGTCGCCAGTAAGCCTGCGGCCGCCACCAAGGCGTCAACCACCGCGGATACGAAGACCGCGCCCGCCGCGGGCATGACAACCCCGAGTTCGGGGGGACCCGCGTCAACGTCCGCAGGGTCACCCGCAAACGGCCCTGCCAAGGCTCCCGAAGCGTCCTGACAATTTGCGTTTCGGTCGCCGGCAATGAATTAAGTGACGCTTACATTATCGGGCGAAGCGGATACTCTGAATCTCCAGGGTTCGGATTCGATGATAGTCGGTCCGCTGGGCGAACTCGTGATCACCTCGTAGGCTGACGGCGAAGCGATTGCCGTCCAGGACCCGAACTTGAAGTGTCAAAATGTGTTGCGGGTTCCGCAAACCTTGGACGCAGGCTAGTGCACCATCGGAGGCGCTCAGCTTGACGACGCGGTCTTCACCACTCAGAGTGCCGGCGGCCGACTCCTACGCTTTTCGATAAGCGCGAGAAGGAATAGATTCCGCCGTGGATGGCCACGCAACTTCATCAGTTCAACGCGATCGCCTTCGAGGAGAATATCAGCCTCCGGCAAATCGCGGCGCACTTTCCCGGTGCACGTATAACGCCGCGCGAACTGCGCTACACTTTCCCGCCCAACGGCGCGATCTATGTTTTTCCGTTCGGCGCAATGGTCAGTCATGACATTGCCGCCGATCAGCGCGAGACGGAACTGAAGCGTTTGCGCACGGCGCTGCCGAAGCTCACCGCTCGCGTCGTGCGCGAGGATTATACCGTCGCCGAAGATCCCGTCTTTAAAACCGGTATCGCGGATGGGGTCTTGCGACTCGACCAGTTCACTCCCGGGCGTGCCGCGATTGTTGCACTGACGGTCGCGCAGAGCGCCGCGATGGAATACTACGAGAACCTCGTCGAGGATCTTTTCGTCCGCACCGGCAGCCAAATCGAATTCATGGAGCGCCGCGGCACCGTGCCATTCCGCACTCGCCCGCTTCATCGCTTCATGGGCGAAGCGATCGTTACGCGCACCGAGGTCCTCTCCGTACTGCATCTGCTCGATAAGCCGGACGAGGCGTGGGATGATCCCGCCATCGACCTGATTTACGACGACCTCCGCGGCGAATTCGATTTACGCGACCGTTACGCGGCGTTGGAGTTGAAGCTGCGCGCAATCCAGGAATCGCTCGAGTTGCTGGTCGATGTCGCGCGCGATCGGCGCCTGCTGCTGCTCGAGGTAACGATCGTCTTTCTCATCCTGGCCGAACTCGTCTTCCCGATTCTGCCAGCCCTGCGCACCTGGATGCGCTAGTGGGCTCGATGCCGTCCGATCAAATCGATCAATTGCTGGTGCTGCTGCGGCTCGCCGTCGCACTCGCGATCGGCTTGCTCCTGGGACTCGAGCGTGGATGGGAACTGCGTGAATTGCATACCACCCAACGTACCGCAGGTATTCGCACATTCGGGGCGATCGGACTGCTCGGCGGTGTCGCAGCCCAGTTCGGCGGTGTTCACGGCGGTTTGCTCGTCGCGGCCTTTGCGATCGCGCTCGCAGCAGTTCTTGCCGCGGGTTATTGGCGCGAGTCCGAAGTCGACCGCAACGTCAGCCTGACGACCTCGGTGACCGCCCTCGTGACGTACAGTCTTGGTGCACTCTCCGGCTGCGGCGAACTCCTCGCAGCCTCATCTTCGGCGGTCGTTCTGACGATGCTGCTCGGCTTTCGCCCCGAGCTGCACAACCTCATCCGCAAAATCGACCGGACGGAGCTGCTGGCGACGTTCCGGCTTTTGTTGATCTCAGTCGTGATGCTGCCGGTGCTGCCGAATCGCTCGTACGGCCCATGGGAGGCCTTCAATCCATCTCACATCTGGTGGATGGTCGTGCTGGTCGCGGCTATCTCCTACGTCGGCTACTTCGCGACGCGACTGATGGGACCGGAACGCGGTATCCTGGTCACGGGCCTATTTGGCGGCTTGGCGTCATCTACGGTAGTGGCGTTGAGTCTCTCGCGAAGGGCGGCGGAAGGACTGGCGCAGCCGAATCTGCTTGCCGCCGGCGCGACCATCGCGAGTGCAATCATGTGGCCCCGTATCATGCTGATCGTCTGTGCGGTCGATCCAGTGCTGGGCTGGAGCCTGGCATGGCCGTTCGGAATGGCGACCGCGGTCGGTATGGCCAGCGCGTTGATCTTGGCGTACCTCGGTCGCAATGAGGAAGACTCGCAGTCTGCCGGCAATGAGAAGGTCAAGCCGAGCAACCCTCTCGAACTGAGCTTCGCGATCCGCTTCGCCGTCCTCCTGGCGCTGATCATGGTCGCCTCCCGGGCGGCGAGCGCATGGTTGGGTGCTTCGGGGCTGATGGTGGTGGCGGGCATCTCGGGCTTGGTTGACGCCGCGCCAATCAGCCTCTCGGTCGCCAGCATGACTATCCATCAAATGCTCACGCCGACGGTCGCGGTGGGCGCGATTCTGCTCGGTGCTGCGGCTAACACAGTGCTGAAGTCAGCCGCAGCGCTGGTCATCGGCGGTGTCCCGATGGGCCTGCGCTTCCTCGCCGCATCGATCGTGATGATCGCAGCCTCCGCGGCAGGCTGGCTGGTCGCGCTCCACTTCGCCTGATCAGCGTCTGTAGGATTGGCATCCTGCTATGTTGGCGTCCTGGCATACATCGCCTTTTGGGCTGCCGTTTCGGGACCCTAAACGAGACGTAATAAACATTTAACAACAGGCCATTGATCGAGCACTCATCTGTTAATTAACTCGATTGATCATGAGTGACCGCGGCAATCGCGCCAGCTACGCTTAGTATTATGCGGCTTGCCGCTATCGATGTCGGTTCAAATTCCGTCCACATGCTCATCGCGGACGTAAGTCGCGATGGTCATATTGAAGTGGTTGACCGTGTTAAGGAAATGGTTCGCCTCGGGCGCCGTTCCTTCACCACCGGCCGTCTGACCGAGGAATCGATGGACCTCGCGGTCCGCGCCCTCATTAATTTCCGCCGTCTTCTGCAAGTGCGGAAAGTCCACAAGGTTCACGCGGTGGCCACCAGCGCGGTGCGTGAAGCAAAGAATCGCGCCGCCTTTATAAGGCGCATCCGTGAGGAAACCGGCCTCGCGGTTGAAGTGATCTCAGGCCAGGAAGAGGCGCGGCTGATCTTCCAGGCGGCACGCCATGCGCTCGGCCTCGACGGCGGTCCATTTCTGCTGGTAGATGTCGGCGGCGGCAGCGTCGAACTGGTGCTGGTCAAGGACGGACGCCGCCTCTGGATGCATTCGGTCAGGCTCGGAGTGGCGCGCATGACCGAGCAATTTCTCACCGACGATCCGCCCACCACGGCACAGCGGCGTCGCCTGGAGAAGCACCTCGAAACGGAAATCGGCGACCTGATGCGCGCGGCTCGCAAGGCCGGCGTGGTGAGCGCCATCGGGACTTCGGGAACTATCAACACGCTCGTCGCGATGGCGCGGGCCGAGCGTGGCGAGGAGTTAGGCCGCCTGCATGGTGCGACCGCGTCGGCCGCCGAAGTCGCGCGTCTCGCGCGCGAGTTATGCGAGGCGAATGCGGCCTTGCGCATCGATCTGCCAGGCATGGATGCGAAGCGTTCCGACCTTATGCCCGCGGCCGGCATGCTCGCCGATTTCGTCCTGCGCAAGTCGGGCGCCGCCGAACTGATGGCCTGTACCTGGGCGCTCCGTGAAGGTCTCTTGCTCGGGCTGGCGCGCAGTACCTCGGGGCGCTCCGCGACCGAGGCGCGGCGTCGATCCGTGATGATGCTCGCGAAGCGCTTCTGCGGCCCCAACGATCATGGCAAGCAGGTGGCGCGGCTGGCACTTAAGCTCTTTGACGCGACCGCGCTGCTGCTGGGACTGCCCCCGAGCGCACGAGAACTGCTCGAATACAGCTCATTACTGCACGATGTCGGTCATGCCATTGATCATGATCGCCACAACCGCCACTCCTATTATCTGATCAAAAACGCTGAACTGCTGGGCTTCGATCTCAATGAAATCGAGGTGATCGCGCAGACCGCCCGTGGCCATCGCAAACAGGCGCCGCACCTCGATTCGATCGAGCTCCGGGGTCTTAGCGCGGGCAAGCGGCGCATCGTTCGCGGTCTCGCCTCGATACTGCGCGTTGCCGACGCTCTCGACCGCAGCCATTTCGGCGTCGTCCGCGGCATCGACGTGCGTTACTCGCCCGGGCGCCTGATCATCGAGGTCGCCTCCGATCGCGACAAAGCCGACCTCGAACTATGGACTGGCGAGCGCCGCACCGACCTCCTCGCGAAGTTGATCGACCGCCGCGTGGTTCTGCACCAAGGGCATCTGCCCGTTCGCGCCGAACCCCTGACGCCCGCAGCGGTGCCGCGGATACGTCGAACCCGATCCGCGCCTGCGGGCGACTCGATCTAATTCAGCGCGCGTACTTTCATAGAAGCGGCAAAAGCCCTACGATCGGAGCGTGGGAAGAACGTCGCTCATGGAAACTCCCCCACGAACTCAGCGGGGAGCAAGCTAATGGGCGTCGCCCCGTCCGCCAGTCCCGTACCACGTGCGGTCATTCAACCCGCTTTGCCCCTCGCCGATTCCGCGCGCCTCGCGCTGGCGATCGGCGTCGCGGCAATGAAATACCACGAAGCGGCTGCTATCGCAGGCGGCATCGAACCGCTCCATCAGATGCGTGTCGCCACTCGCCGCCTGCGGGCCACGGTCGGGCTGTTTGCCGGAGTGATCCACGGTTCGCGCGCCCGGATCTACAAGCGCGACCTGCCATGGCTCGGCCAGGCAGCCGGCCAAGTTCGCGAATGCGACATGATCGAGGCGCTCGTGCATGACTGCAGCAGTCGGATCGATCCCGCCTTCGCTGCCGCGCTGGCGCCACTGACGGAAGCGATCGCGGCCTGCCGCAATGCCGAGCACGCCCGTTTCGTCAACGACCTTCGCACCAAACGCTATCAACAGATGTGCGAGAAGCTCGCCGATCCGTTACTGCGCCGTGCCTTGCCCGAAATCAACGTCGGCTGTAATGCGCCAGCTATGATTGAGCCGATTGCTCGCGGTGTGCGCAAAGCCGGCAAGCGGATCGCCCGCGACGCGCCGCCCGCGTTGTTCCATCGCCTGCGTGTGAAGATTAAGCGGCTCCGCTACGCCCTCGAGATGCTGATTGAGATGGGCGGCAAGCGCTCGCGTAAGGCCTTGATTCGCCTTGAAATGATGCAGGAACTGCTCGGAATCCATCAGGACGCCGTCTCGACGATGGCTTGGCTGCGCGGCTATGCAAACACCGCGACCGGCGTCCCGCCCGAAACCCTCATGGCAGTAGGAGCCGCGGTCCAGGTATTGACGGAACGGCGTCGGATACTCGCCACGCGCGCCTATCGTCAATGGAAAAAGATCAGGCATTCGGGCGTTATCAAGGATGCCCTCGAGGAAATTTCCCTCGCCGCGCAGGGCCGCCTGGAGGCCGCACGTCACGCGCACGCCCAGACGCTATTGTTGGACGCAGGCGCATCCGACATTCCACCGCCCGAAGACGGCGCGCAAGAGCGCCTGCCCAATGAAGGCGCCGCGTCAATCCAATCGACTGCCGATTCGGCTGCGGCGGCTTCATCCGCAGTCGCATCCACCAATAGCGCAACCCCTGAATCGTCCGGCGCGCCGCCGGTAACACCGCACCCTACTGAGAGTTGATAACCCATGGTCTTGTACGTTATGCGTCATGCACTTGCCGAGGAGACTGCCGCTGGCGGCGATGATGCGCGCCATCTGACCGACACTGGCCGCCAGCGCACGCAGAAAGCCGCTCTGGGTATGCGTTCACTCGGAATTGAGTTCGGCGTGATCCTGACGAGTCCGGTGGCGCGTGCTGCCGAGACCGCTGAGATCGTCGCTGCGGCCTATGAGACCCGTCCCACTCCCCGCACAATGATGGAGCTATCGACCGGCGTCGCGCCTGCGGACGCAGTCGCCGCACTCGCCCCCTACGGTCGCGACGAGAGCGTCATGATTGTCGGTCACGAGCCGCAACTGAGCGCACTGGTCTCCATCTTGCTGACTGGCGATCCCGACGGAATGCACCTGCGTATGCGCAAGGGTGGTTGCGTCGCGCTCGAATTGCCCGCCAGAAAAATCGAACGCGGCGCCGCGGAATTACTCTGGATGATGACGCCGCGGCAACTCCGTAAAGTCCGCAAGTAGTTCGTTGCACGGTCCGAAACATCACGACTGCCCGCCCCCCTTGTGATGCGGCGACTCTGGCTTGTACTCTAAACCTTCACCGAGCGTCCCCTTATTATGTTCCCACGCCAACGCGCCCTCGAGCGCATCGCCAACGAAAAGGTGCTCTACGAGCGCCACCCCGGCGGCGACATCGGGGTCTGCGTCGTCTATCCCAACATCTATCGCCTCGCGATGGCGAACCTCGGCTTCCAGGCTATCTTCCACATCTTCGAGTCCGATCCGCGCGTCGCCGCCGACCGCGCCTTTCTGCCCGACGCCGATGAACGCGCCGCGCAACGCTTGCGCACCGTCCCCCTGGTGTCGTTCGAGCGCGGCCGTCCGCTCTCCGACTTCGAGATCCTCGCGTTCTCGATTTCCTTCGAGACCGACTATCTCAACCTGATCACGCTGCTGCGAATGGCGGGTATTCCGCCGCGCCGCGCCGATCGCGCCGGCCGCAATTATCCGCTGATTATCGCCGGCGGCTCCGCCATCTTTCTCAATCCCGAACCGATCGCCGACTACGTCGATCTCTTCCTGATTGGCGAGGGCGAGGAGATGGTTCCGGAGTTTCTCGCCGCCTACCAGGAGGCGCGGGCAACCACTGGCAATGAGCCACCTCGGCTGCAGGATCTGGCGCGGGTTGACGGAGCGTATCTGCCGGATTATTTCACGCCCGTCCTCGACGTCCCATGGCCGTATCGAGAGTGTCGATTACACCGGTCCCGGCGAACCACACGTCAATCGCCGTCTCTTGAGCGATCTGGATCGCTTCTCGACCTCGTCGCTGATTCTCACCGAAGAATCGGTCTTCGGCGATATGTTCCTGGTCGAGGCGAGCCGCGGATGCCAATGGGGCTGCCGCTTCTGCGCCGCCGGTTTCATGTACCGGCCGATCCGGTATCGCAGTCCCGGAAAGATTATGGCCGAGGCTGCGCGCGGTTTGCAGGAGCGCAAAGTGATCGGCCTGGTCGGCGCCGAAATGGCGAGCGTGCCCGGCGTCGCCGATATCGCGACGGCCGTAGCCGACGCCGGTGGACGACTCTCGCCGTCATCGCTCAAGGCCGATTGCGTCTCGCCCGAACTCGCCGCCGCTCTGGTCCGTAGCGGTGCGCGCAGCGTTACCGTCGCGCCCGAGGCCGGCAGCGAGCGGATGCGCAAGGTGATCAACAAGAATCTGACCGAAGCCGAAATTCTGAATGCGGCCGAGATGTTGATCGGTGGCGGCGTCGAAAGCCTCAAACTCTATTTCATGATCGGTTTGCCCGAGGAGCGCGACGAGGACCTCCTCGAAATCGCCAATCTGACCGGCCGTATCCTCGAACGCGCGCGCGCTCGTCAAGCAAGCGCATCGGCCACGTCACCGTCTCGCTCAATCCGTTCGTCCCCAAGCCGTGGACGCCCTTCCAATGGGATCCGATGGAGGATGCGGCGAGCCTCAAGCGCAAGGTCGCGATGCTGCGCGCGGCTCTCGGACGCATCGGCGGCGCCGGCATCGAACTCAACGCGGAGTCGCCGCGCGAGGCCTATTTCCAGACGCTGGTGTCGCGCGGAGATCGGCGCGTCGGACCGATTCTCGAACGGCTCAGCGAACGCGGTTGTGACGATGCCGGGCGCGATCTGGCACGAGCTGCGCACGATCAAACGCGAGGTGGGGGAGGGCGCTACCACACTGCCCGATCCGGACTTCTACGTCACGCGCCAGTACGTCCACGACGAAGTGCTGCCATGGGACTTCATCGATCATCATATTCATAAATGGTTCCTGCTCTCGGAGCGCAAGAAGGCGCATTACGAACATCAGACCAAGCCGTGCGATGTAACCCGTTGCATCGTCTGCGGCGCCTGCTGAATAGGGCGAAGACGTGACGCGCTCGATTTACTGATCCTGTTGGGGGAATGGGGGCTGCACTTGCAGACGCCTGTGTCGTACTTGCGAATCGATGCCACCTTTAAAGCGGTGCTCGCCTTTGGATCGGTGTGTGCGGTCGCGATGGTGTCGCCGGCCTTCGCGCAAACTGGTCCGGTGGGCATACCCGCGACTGAGCCTCCCGAAATGCCTGGACCGGCTCCGGAAATCGCTCCTATCGAGCCGCCGGTGCCTAGCGGCGACGGCCCGACGAAAGCCTATGCTAGCCCCGCCGGTCCAGAAACGGCGTGGCCTCACACTACCCATCACCATACAGCGCGGCATCATTCGAACGCTGACACCAGCTCCGTCGAGCCAGCGCAGGGACGTTTGAAGCTGATCGAGAATTCCTATGCCTACGAGCGGCCGAGCAGATCGAGCAAGAAGGTCGAGCCCGTTCACGCCGGCAAGTTTGTCAACGTCATCGGAACGTCACGCTACTATGCTCAGGTCAAGCTCAAAAGCAGTGAAATCGCCTACGTGCCGCTGACTGCCTTGCAACTGGTCACGCCCACCGACAAGGCCTTCGTTCTCACCGCCGACGCTCCTGTCCTCAGCGCGCCCAATCACTCTGCGAAGAAGCTCGCCGTGGTTCATCAGGGGAAGAATGTCCATGTCGTCGGCATCGCGTTGAACTACATGAAGATCCGCATGAAGGACGGCCTCGAAGGCTACATTCCGATCACCGCCCTTCAATAGCGCCGGTCAGTAAACTCCTCCAGCGGCGTCGCGACGGTTCAATCATTCGGCTGATGGCGTGGCGGTACCGGGGAGGCGGAAGCAATTCCTCATGAATCGTTCGATTCATACGGTGTTCCAACACCGTTGCCGTTCATTCGGACGCATCATCAGGCTTTGTTACGCGGAGCGATCGTCAGCAGTCGCTGGACTTTCACCGCAATGTCGGGAGCGCGGACCACATCAGTGATGATCGCGGCGGCATCGGCCCCGGCCGCGATCACATCCGGCATCGTCGCCTCCGTGATCCCGCCGATCGCAACGATCGGCAGACTCACCGCCGCCCGCACTGCGCGCAGCCGGTCGAGACCCTGGGCATCGCGAACGTTTTTCAGGCCGCCGGAGTAAATCGCGCCGAAGCCAATATAGTCCGCGCCTCCGTCCTCGGCGGCGCTCGCCTGCGCGATATTATGGGTCGAAACGCCGATAATTTTCTCCGTTCCTAGAATTGTCCGCGCGTCGGCGAGCGGCAGGTCATCCTGTCCGACATGCACGCCGTCAGCATCCGCAAGTTTCGCTATATCGACTCGGTCATTCACAATCAGCAGCGCTTCAGACCTGCGACACAACGCGACAATTGCGCGCGCTGCCTCGAGCAAGTCCCGGCTGGGCGTCTCCTTCAACCGCAACTGCAGAATACGGGCGCCCGCCTCGAGCAGAATCCGCGCGAGCGCCACCGGTTCTTGCCCGCCGGCCGTATCGACCATCGCGTAGAAGGTTGAGGGAAGTCTCATCCGGCACACGCTCCGTTGGTTCGAATGTAGGCGAGCTTTGAGCATTCCGGCGGCATCACCGCGCAGTTACGCGGATATCACTGCGGCAGAGTCTTTTGCGGCACGATACGATGCTCGGTCAGCTTCTTGCGCAATGTGTTCCGATTGAGCCCCAGGATCCGCGCCGCATGCACCTGGTTCCCGCCCGCACGCTCCAGCGCGATTTCGATCAGGGGCTTTTCCAGCTCTCCCAATAGTTTCTGATAAAGGTCGCGGGGCTCGCTGCCGTTGCTTTCGACCAATTCGGCGATCCGCCGCGCGATGAGATCGGTGAGCGACGCCTGGTTATCGAGATTGGAATTCGTCGCACGCGACTGTCCGCGGCCGAGTTCGACATCGTCTGATCGCACAGTATTCGCGGGCGCCAGTAATGCCGCGCGCAGCACCGCGTTTTCCAGCTCGCGAACGTTGCCCGGCCAGCTGTAGTTTTGCAGTTTGAGGCGCGCCTCGGGACTGATATACCGCGCGTTCGCGCCCATCTCGCGGATCGCCTTACCGATAAAGTAGTCGGTCAGTTCGTCGATGTCCTCGCGGCGCTCCCGCAGCGAGGGCAGGTCGATCGGAATCACACGTAAGCGAAAGTACAGGTCTTCGCGGAACTTCTTCTCTGCGACCGCCGACTCAAGATCCTGGTTGGTTGCCGCGATTACTCGCGCCTGCATCCGCAGTGTCTCGAATCCTCCAACGCGCGAAAACTCACGCTCCTGCAGGACGCGCAACAGTTTGGGCTGAAGTTCCACCGGAAGATCGCCGATTTCGTCGAGAAAGAGCGTGCCGCCGCTCGCCTGCTCGACCTTGCCGGCGCGCCGCTCGGTAGCCCCGGTAAAGGCCCCGCGCTCATGTCCGAAGAGTTCGCTCTCGAGTAAGCCGTGCGGGATCGCGGAGCAATTGACCGCCACGAACGGCCCGCGCCATCGCGGCGACTTGAAATGAATCGCGCGCGCGACCAACTCCTTGCCGGTGCCGCTCTCCCCGCGCAGCAAAACGGTCGCGTCGTTGTTCACCACCCGCCCGATGAGCTTGTAAACCTCCTGCATCGCAGGGCCGCGCCCGATGATTTCACCGCCCACCAGCTGGCGGTTGACCTCGTCCTTCAAGCGCGTGAGATCTGCCGATTGCGCCGCAATTTCCACCGCCCGCGCCACCGCCGCCGCCACCAGGTCAAGGTTTTCAAAGGGCTTGGTCAAATAGTCGTGCGCCCCGCGCTTCATCGCCTCGACCGCGTTGTTCATCGTGCTGGCGGCCGTGATTACGATGATCAGGGTCCGGCTCGACTGCTCGCGCGCCGCCGAGAGGACTTCGAGGCCGCCGATACCCGGCATCATGATGTCTAGCAGGGCAACGTCGTGGCGATTGCTGATCAGCGCTTCGAGCGCGCTCTGGCTGTCGGCGGTCTCCTCCACCCGGTACCCGGCAGCCTCCAGCCGATGACGCAAGACGAGGCGGATTCCCGGGTCGTCGTCGGCGACCAGTACGGTGGCGCTTCCGGCCTCCCTTAGAGGTTCGGTCAGCGGCTGATTATCGGAGTCGGTTTGCATCGTTTCTTATTTGACTATCGTAGCGTAATTAGGCAGTCAGGAGCGAGATACCCTCCGGAACGGGCGCGAGTATAGCGACCCGTTATCGGCAACGAAGTGGGCGACGCACGTGCCGGTGATTGTGCAATCGACCTTTTCTGGTCCGAGCGGCGACGCGCCAGCATCGAGCGGCCGCATTCAGTTGGGGCCGACCGGAAGCATTACGCAAAACGTCATGCCGCGCGGCTGCACTTCCTTCGGCTCGGCGGGATTCCCCGAGCTCTCAGCGGACGAGAGCAACGTCTTATCAGCCGTAGGGTGAGGGATGTTATCACTTGACCGATGGAGCGCATCGTCACTCGAGCTATCAGCAATACCGTCACTCGCGCCTTCTTCGGAACGCCGGCGGGCGGTTGAGCGGACCGGACGCACTGCCCCACGCGGCAACATACCACCACGTTCGGCCCAGAGCTTGCCGCCGTGCAGCGCGACAATCCGCTGGCTCAGTACCAGGCCGAGACCGGTGCCGGACGGCTTGGTGGTGAAGAACGGAGTGAAGATCTGCTGGAGCTCGGTATCCGACATTCCTCTGCCCGTGTCGCTGACTTCGACCCGCAGGAACCGGCGGCGTTTGCCATGAGCGCTCAGGCGAAACTGGTTTTCCATCGCGGTACGCAGGCGAATGATCCCGCGCGGCCGCGGCGCTGCCAGCTTCGAGCCGTCGTAATCCATCGAACCCTCAGCGTTGGCGGGGGGCGCAGCCATCGACGGGCCGTTGCCGTGGGCCGCGTCGATCGCTTCGCGGGCGTTGCGCAGCAGATTCAGGAAGACGCGCTCGAGCGCGGCCGCGTCGCCGTCAACCGCCGGCAGACTGGGGTCGAAGTCCTGCTCGATCAGCACGTCGTCGGTAGCCCCAAGCATGAGACCAGCGACTCTCAGCGCTTGATGGAGCACCTGATGGATGTTGAAGGGTTCCCGCTTAAGCCGCTGTGGATTAGTCACCGCCAGCACCTGCTCGACCAGGCCCGCGATTCGATTGACGCCGTCGAGGATCAGCTCGCAGTACAGTTTGGCGCGGGCGTCGCCGGGGAACATCGCGGTGAGCAGCTCAGCGGCGCCCTTTATTCCAGTGAGCGGGTTCTTGACCTCGTGCGCGAGTCCTGCGGGTGATAGGCGAAAGGTGTTTTCGTCGGCATCGAAGGCCTGCTCGGCGCTCTTCTGATGGGACAAGTCGTGGAACATTATGATCGCGCCCTCGAAGTAGCCGGCGGGGCTGATCAAGGGCGACACCTCCACCCGGATCACCAGCGAGCGTTGGTCCAGAACCAGGGTGGCCTCCGGATTATCGAAACTCTGTCCGTTGTGAAGGCACTGATCGACCATCCGCCGGAGCCATTGGTTGCGCCTGATCAAGCGGCCAACTTTCGAGCGATCGACCTTGGAGGCCTCGAGCATGGCTTCAGCCGCCGCGTTGACGGCGACGGGATCGAGCGTCGGCGACAATACGATGATGGCATCGTTAAGCGAGTCGAGAATTTCGTGCCATAGGTCCAATTTGGAGCAGGGCCGTCGCAAGCCCTCACCTGGAAAGCTAGCACAAAGGCGTAGGTCATCTAAGATGTCTTCCTATAAGCGTTGATAAAAGGGCATCGACGCCCGACCTCTTCGAAACCGGCGATTTTGTTCGATTAAATCCTGTGGACAACTTGTCCCTTTAAGCAAAACTATCCCCAGATATTAGTTTTTTTTGTCCGGATGGGGTTGATCCGCGCGGCGCTGGCCGATAGGGTTAGCCCCAATTTGGTGACACTTTTCACAAAAGGGAACTTGGCGTTCGCGTTGATTGCGACGCTGCTTGCACTCACGGCCTTTGGCTGTTCGCCTTCGGCCGATGTGCAATCGGATCCCAATACGGCAATGACGGTGCTCGGTCAGGCGGGTGCGGCCAGACTACTGGCCGCTGGTGAAACTGTGTCGAATTCGCATGGCAGCGACATCATGGCGGCGGACGAGATGCCGTTCGTGCGCAGCCAGCCCAAAGCGGTCGCCCCTTTTCCGATCGTGCTGAATCGCACCGTCCAGCAATACGTCAACCAGTACGCTTCGCAGCCGCAGGGACTAAAACAATCGTTCAGGCGCAGCCAGCCTTACATGGCTGAGATGGTGCACGAACTGGAGGACGAGGGACTGCCGCCGGACTTGATCTATCTGGCCTTTGCGGAGAGCGGTTTCTCGCCCGAGGGCGACGGACCGTGGCAGCTCGAAAAGGCCACGGCACAGCGTTTCGGCCTGCTCGTAAACGACTGGGTGGATGAGCGCCGTGACCCCGTGAAGTCAACCCGTGCGGCGGCGGAATACCTCGCAACCTTGCACGACGCCAGCGGATCGGATTGGCGGATGACGCTGATCGCATGGAACAACGGCGATCGGTCTCTGGATCGTTACGCGCGGTTGCGCAGCGCCAGCTACGACCGCTTGCTGTCGAAACTGCCGCATCACACGAGGTCGCTCATGAACCGCTTCATGGCCGTGGCCTTGATGGCACGCCATGCCAGCGACTATGGACTTGATGATGTCAGCCTGAATGAACCGCCCCATTACCGGATCTTCAAGGTCAAGGGCGGCACGCTGCTGAGTTACGTGGCTAAAATGGCGAAGGTTTCGCTCGAGGCCATCCGCGATGCGAATCCGGCGATTCTGCGCGACCGGGTGCCGGTCAGCGTCGCTAGTTACGACATCCGCGTGCCCGACGAGGAGTTGCAGGCGCAGATGTCCGAGTTCTAGCGAGTTCGCGACTGGATTTTCTTAGGCTCAATTCAATACCTTCGCTTCTTCGCAATTCAAATTCCTCTGCCAGGCGCGTATTCTTGGTGCTGCCAAGCCTTGGTATTGTTGATGCCGGGGTTTGCCAGGACTGAGGAATCGAATGACCAGCGCAGATCAAGCACTGCAAATTGTTCTCGACAATGTCGCTCCGCTCGGAATCGAGCGGCTCTCTATCACGGCGGCACTCGGCCGGATGCTGGCCGAGGAAATTCTTTCGCCGCGCGATATTCCCGGCTTCGATAACTCGGCCATGGACGGTTATGCCGTGCGGGCCGCCGATGTAGCCTCGGCGAGCGAGGCCAATCCGGTCCGGCTCGAAGTGACCGAGACGGTGGGGGCGGGCTCGATGCCGTCGCGGACGGTCGCGGCCGGGCGGGCGGTTCGCACGATGACGGGAGCACCGATCGCACCCGGCGCGGATGCGATTGTGCCGGTGGAACGCACCCGATCCGAGGGCAATATCGTGGAGATTATGGCCGCTGCAGAGACCGGAGCCTTCGTCCGGCCGCGCGGCGAAGATTTGCGCAAAGGCGAGTTGGTGATGAGCGCGGGCAAGACCTTGAGCCCCTCTGACCTGGGTACGATCGCCTCGTTGAACCGCGCGATGGTGGACGTTCTGGCGCCGGCCGCGAGTGGCGATCGTCGCCACCGGTGACGAACTGGTGGACGTCGATCAGGTGCCGGTCGGCGCTCAAATCGTCAACTCCAGCGCCTATGCGTTGGCGGCAGCGATTTGCGAAGCGGGCGCGGAACCGGTGATGCTGAAGGTGGCCCGCGATCAGCCCGAGGAAGTCCGCGCGCGCCTGGCTGAAGCGCTCGCCTTCGACGCTGTGCTTTCGACCGGCGGAGTCTCGGTCGGGCAGTTTGATCACGTGAAAGTGGTGATGGATGAGTTGGGCTTGCGCCAGCTCTTCCACGGGGTTGCGCAGAAACCGGGGCGGCCGCTGAAGTTCGGCACCATCGGCGGGCGGCCCGTTTTCGGACTGCCAGGAAATCCGGTCTCGACTATGGTCTGCTTCTATCTATATGTGAGGCCGGCGTTGAGGCGGATGGGCGGGGCCGCGCATACCGGGCTGCCGCGGGTTACAGTGCGCTGTGCGACCGATATCAAACTCGCCCCGAATCTGACGGAGTTCGTGCGCGTCCGCCTCGATCGGCGCGGCGCGGAAGTCTTCGCGACGACCACCGGCTATCAAGGTTCCGGGGTGCTGAGCTCGCTCTCGCGGGCGGACGCACTCCTGGTCGGCCCGGCGGAAGTGAGCCTGCTGCGAGCGGGCGATCAGGCGACCGTGCTGCTGCTGGTCCCCGGCGCAGGTGTCGATTGCTCTCCGTTCTTCGAGGCCCGGCCGCTGCGCCAGGCGAATTGAGTACCGATGGTAAGGAGTGCACCAACGATCCCGGACGCGATTACGATTGTGCTGACCTTGCAATATGGCTGCAGAATTAACGGAACTACATGGATCACGACCACCTGTTCCAGATTGCTGCCGATGACGTAGGCCAGCCACAAAATCAATACCGTAACCAGCCAGAACTTCGGTTTCTTCCAGAACTCAAGCATCGCCATGCCTCCGCAATTTCACCATGAAAGCTTGGATTGTCGAGTCGGCAATGTCAACGCGGGGCATTGTCCCGTCTGATTCGATGCGGTGCCGAAAATGCTCTTCCGAGTAGGTCAGGGTTTCGATTTTCATCCGCTTGAAACGGGGCGGAAGCTCATTTTGGGAGGCGTCGAAATCGCCCATACGACCGGGCTGCGAGGGCATTCTGATGCCAACGTCGCGGCTCATGCGCTTGCGAACGCGATCCTCGGCGCGCTGGGTGCAGGCGACCTCGGACGCCATTTCCCGGACAACGATGCGCGCTTCAAGGACGCCGACAGCATCGCGATACTGGTAGCGGTGTGGCGGCGGGCCACCGATCTCGGATGGCGCCTGGTCAACGCCGACGTAACGGTTTTTGCCGCGCAGCCCAAGCTCGCGCCCTATCTGCCGGCGATGTGCCGACGCCTCGCGGAAGCGATCGGCGCTGATGTTTCGTTGGTGAACGTCAAGGCCTCGAATCCAGAAGGGCTCGGCGCGCTCGGGCGCGGCGAAGGAATGGCCGCGGCCGCGATCATCATGCTCCAGGCGGACTGAACTGGCTGAGGTACGCCGCCCACTCGCCAGCGGCGCACTCTGTCAATTATTGATCGCGCGAGTTAGCGCGCCACCCAGCCGCCATCGACGGCGAGAGGATGGCCCGTCACGAACGAGGCCGCATCCGAGAGCAGCCACAGTACGCCTTCCCCGATTTCCTCCGGCTTGCCCATGCGCCCGACCGGCTCAGCTGCGATGAAATCCTGCTCGTTCATCCCGCCGCTGTCGATCATGCGCGCCACCATCGGCGTGTTAATCAGCCCCGGGCAGACGCAATTTACGCGGATGTTCTTTTGCGCAAACTCCAGCGCCGCCGTCCGCGTCAACCCGACCACCCCGTGCTTGGAAGCGTTGTATGCTGAGAGCCCTTCGACCGCCACCAATCCCGCCGCAGAGGCCGTGTTGACGATCGCGCCGCCGCCCTGCTTGAGCATCTGCGGGATTTCATACTTCATGCATAGCCATACGCCCTTGAGGTTGATCGCGATGATGCGATCGAAGTTCTCCTCGGTGGCCGCGGCCGTATCTGCCATGCGGCCCTCGATGCCGGCGTTGTTGAACGCGAGATCGATGCGGCCGTAGGTCTCGACGGTCTTGTTCACCATCGCCTCGACCTGCGTGGCGACGGCCACGTCGGTGTGTACGAAAGCCGCCTCGCCGCCCTTTTCCTGGATCAGCTTCACCGTGCGATCGCCGCCCTCGGGCACGTAGTCGGCGATCATTACTTTCGCGCCTTCACGCGCCAATGCCAGCGCGGTCGCGCGGCCGATGCCCGATCCGCCGCCCGTCACCAGCGCAATTTTACCCTGTACCTGTCCCGCCATGATTACTTCCCCTTACTCCACGATGGAGTCTCACGGCTCTTATGTTCACTGACTCGCGGATTTTGCAAATGGCGCGGGAACGATGAAGCGCACACCTACCCATGTAAATGGAAAGGCGCGTGACCGTCTCATTCTCACCGATCGGTCCGCTGCGGATTTAATCCGTGCCTCCATCGCCTGCGATCAAATTCCGCAAGTCAGTCATCGCCCGTGTCGCCGTCGCCGCCCAGATCTCCGTCACTTTCCATTTCGTTGACCGCTTCGTCGAACTCCGGTCCCGCGAACTCATCGCCCATCTCGCGCCCCATCTTGCGCATCGCGCGCGCGAGGCTCTTGGGATCGTTCTCGTCGAGGTCGCCGAAGTTGGAAGGATTGGCGAGCGCGTCCATCCGCGCCTCCTCGCTGCGAGGCATTGCGAAACGCGACATCAGGCGGCGCAGTCGCGAGGCGCCGCAATGCTCGCATTTGGCGTCAACCTTCTCGCTCACCCGCAAAGTCAGGATGCTGGTGCAACGTCGGCATTTTTCGCATTGATATTCGTATATTGGCATCGCAACCTCTCGTGCCCGAATAGCGCTGGCAGCCTTTCAATTCTCTGCATTGTCGCCCGTTTCGGCAATGCCCTGAGCGTCTCGATCCACGCCGGTTGCGCATGCAAATTTTGACTCTTTATCGCGCTTTGGATTTAATGCGCGGGCAGACTGTCACCCGACGGGCATCACTGCCCCGCGGCGCGTCCGATCGGAGGGTCGATTAATAGAGTATGGGCGTGGCCGTGAGAGACGCTGGTGGCGCGGGCCGAAGGCTCTCGACCGCCATGGTGGCAGTTACCGATGCATGAACTCCGCCTCATGTGGCGCAACACCCGGATGGTCGTCCTGTGCGCCATCTCCGCCGCCTTGTACGCCGCCGTGCTGGTCCCCTTCAAGGTCGTCCCCCTGATTCCCGGCGTTACCGAGTTGCGCCCCGCCAATGCCATCCCGGTCGTCTGCTCATTCCTGTTCGGCCCCGCCGCGGCTTGGGGTTCCGCCATCGGCAACATGATCGGTGATTTCTTCGGCGGCGTCGGCCCCGGTGACATCTTCGGCTTCTTCGCCAACCTCTTTTATGGCTACATCCCCTACAAGGCGTGGAGCATCATCGCGCACGGACAGAGCCCGATCAGCCGCTCGCCCCTCAACATCGCCAAATACGTCGCCGTCTGCCTCGCTGCCAGCATCCTCTGCGCCGATCTCGTCGGATGGGGCGATAACCTCCTCGGCTTCCGCCCCTTCAGCATCCTCGGCAACATCATCATCTTTAATAACATGCTCTCGGCGCTCTTCCTTTCTCCGCTGATTCTCCTCGGTGTCTATCCGCGCGTGCGCGCCGGCCACCTGCTCTATAGCGACGTGATGCCCGAGCTCAAGCAGCGCTCGCGCTCGATTTCCATTACCGGCCTCGTCATCCTGGTCGCCGGTGAGACCAGCGCGTGGGTGGTCGGCAACCTGGTCTCCACCGGCTACTGGATACCCTCATTCCTGCCCGCGAGTTTCGCCCAGCCGCCCTATGATAAATCGATCCTCGTCCTGGTGAGTCCGTTGATTCTGTTCGCGCTCGCCGGGACCATGTTGATGTGATGCCGCGCGAAGCCCTGCCACACACCTCCGCCGCCGCGCTCGAGGACGTCAGCTTCGCGTACGCCGGTGCCGATCGCGACGCTCTGCGCGGCGTCTCCTTCGAACTGCGGCCGGGCGAGATGGTCGGCGTGATGGGCGCCTCCGGTGCCGGCAAATCGACCCTCGCCAAATGCCTCAACCGCATCGTCCCGCGCTTCGAGGACGGCCATTTTCGCGGCGTCGTGCGCATCGGCGGCCGCGCCCTCGACGGTGATCGCGTATGCGATGTCGCTCCCCTGGTCGGGATGGTCTTTCAGGACTTCGAGGCCCAACTGTTCTCCACCAACGTCATGCACGAGGTCGCCTTCGCGATGGAGCAGGTCGGGATGCCGCGCCACGAGATCGCCGCTCGCATCCGCCCCGCGCTCGCCGCGGTCGGCCTCGCAGGCTTCGACAATCGCGATCCCACCTCCCTTTCCGGCGGTGAAAAACAGCGCCTCGCGATCGCCTCCGTCCTCGCCTTGAGGCCCGCCGTGGTCGTGCTCGATGAGCCCACCAGCGATCTCGACCCCGAGGGCAAGGCCGAGGTCTTCGCCCTCATCCATCGGATGCGCGCGCAGGGTCTCAGCCTCATCGTCATCGAGCACGAGGCCGAGGAATTGCGCAACTGCGATCGCATCGTGCTCCTGCGCGACGGCGAGATCATCGCTCATGCACCGCCACTCGAAGTGATGCCGCAGCTCGATTTGCTGGAAGCATGCGGCGTCCATCCGCCGGATATCAATCGCGTCCTCGATACCCTCGGGATAAAGCTGCACGCGGCTTCAGTGGACCAAGCCGAGACCATCATCCGCGCGCGCTTTCCCCGCTTGCCGGCCGTATTCGAAGAACTCAGCGCGATCGCTCCCCACCCGGCGTCGCCGCCCGCGGCGACGGGCGCACAGCCGCCGCCCTTGCTCCGCGTCGATCATCTGAATTTCAACTATCCTTTCGGGCCGCGCGTGCTCGACGATGTCACCATCGAAATCATCGCCGGCGAGTTCCTCGCGATCATCGGCCAGAATGGTTCCGGCAAAACCACCCTGGCCAAGCAGATCGTCGGGCTGATCCCGCCCAGCGGCGGTACCATCACCATCGCGGGCCGCGACCGCGCCGCGCTCTCGCCGGCCGAAACCGCCCACGAAATCGGCTACGTCTTTCAGAATCCTGACCATCAGATCTTCGCCGCGACCGTTGGCGATGAAGTCGCTTTCGGGCCGCGTAACTTCGGCTTCGATAGCGCCGAAATCGCCCGCCGCTCCGACGAAGTCCTCCGCGCCGTAAATCTCTCCGACGCCCGCGATCGCGATCCGTTCCTCCTCAGCAAGGGCGAGCGCCAACGGCTCGCCGTCGCCAGTGTCCTCGCCCTGCGTCCGCGCCTGCTTATCCTCGACGAGCCGACCACCGGCCTCGACTATCGTGAGCAGCGCCGCATGATGGCGCTGGTCAGCGACCTCAACCGCGCCGGCATCGCCATCGTCATGATCACGCACACGCCCTGGCTCGTCGCGGAATACGCCCGCCGCGTCGTCCTGATGCGCAAGGGCAGGGTGATGTTCGACGGACCCGTCCGCGGCTTCTTCGATCGCGGCGAACTGCTCGCGAACTCCTCTTTCCACCCGCCCGAGGCGACCAAACTGGGCCGCCGCTTCGGCCTCACCGCGCTCCATCCCGCAGAACTCGCCCAATGGATTAAGGCGCGCGCCTGATGCCGATATATCTCTACATCGACCGCGGCACGCTCGTTCATCGCCTCAATCCTACCGTCAAGGTCTTCGCCCTCTTCATCATGTTCTGGTCGGTGTACTGGGTGGACCATCCGCTGGCCCTCCTGCCGCTCGGGCTGCTGCTGGTCGCGCTCGCTCAATGGACCGGCTCCTGGCCCAACTTCTACCGGCTGCGATGGCTCTTCATCCTCCTGATCTTCTTCACCACGCTCGCCTGGATGGTCTTCTATCGCAAAGGCCCCGCGCTGATTAACCTGCCGTTCATCCATCTCAGCCGCGCCTCGCTCGTCTTCGGCCTCGGCCGCGGCTTGAAGCTCGCCGAACTGCTCGCGACCTCGGTGCTCTTCCTCTCCACCACCAAGGTCGAAGAATTCACCGCCGGCCTCCAACGCCTCGGCGTGCCTTATCGCGTGGGCTTCGCCATCACGCTTTCGTTCCGGCTGGTTCCCTTGTTCATAGACTCCGCTTTGACCGTCGTGCAGGCGCAAAGCCTGCGCGGCTATGACTTCAACCGCGGCGGTCCGTTGGAGCGCGTCAAGCGCTACGTCCCCGTCGTCATTCCGGTGTTCATGGGCGCCTTGCGCAAGGCCAACAACATGGCGATGGCGCTCGAGGCCCGCGGCTTCGGCATCAGCCCGACGCCCACCAGCTACATCGACTATCCGATGCTTCCGCGCGATCGCATCGCGTTCGCGGCGCTCACCAGTCTCGGCATAATCTATTTCCTGATTTACTTCTTCGGCTACGGCGCCATCTCGGTGAGCTAAGGTTTCAGAAAATCAAAAGTTTCGTGTTCCTCAACAAATCTCCCCGCACTCCCTCCTCTCTGGAGCCTCCCCGCCAATGCGTGCTAGCGTGGGCCGGAAGATACCGCGAGGCTTCGATCATGCTCTTTGTAATTATCGGCTACGACGGTCCCAACGGTGCGGCGCTGCGGCCGAGCGTGCGGCCGGCTCATCTCGAAAATCTGCAGCCGCTCGTGAATGCTGGGCGCGTCGTAGTCGGAGGCCCCTTCACCGACGGCAGCGGTAGCCTGATGGTCGTCGATTTCGCCGACGAGGCCGCCGCCAAAGCCTTCGCGGATACCGATCCGTATGTTACCAGGGGCGTTTTCGAACGCGTGGAAATCAGACCATTTCGCAAGGTCGTCCCCTAAGGGCGCCGATCTCGCGGCGGAGCACCGATGCCCGGAGCATTATCGAGTCTCAAAATCGTCGAAATCGGCGAGATGGCCTCCGCGCCGTACGCCTCCAAGCTGATGGCCGACATGGGCGCCGAGGTCATCAAGGTCGAACGGCCCGCCGTCGGCGATCCCTCACGCCTTCGCGGTCCATTTCCCGGCGGTCAGCCGCATCCCGAAAAGAGCGGCCTCTTCCTTTACCTCAACACCAACAAACTCGGCGTTACCCTCGATTTCGCCCGCCCCGAGGGTTTCGAGATCCTCGAAAAGCTCGTCGCCCAGGCCGACGTTCTGATCCACAACGTTTGGCCCCCCGATATGGATCGCGTGGGGCTCAATTTCGACCGCCTCAGTAAAATCAACCCGCGCCTCGTGATGACCTCGATTACGCCTTATGGCATCACTGGGCCGTATCGCAATCTGCGCGCGCAGGACCTCACTGTATGGTCCGCCGGCGGCCTCTGCGTCCTCAACGGCGCGGGCCCGGACCATCCCGAAATGCCGCCGCTCAAGACCTTCGGCCATCAGGCTGGCTATCAGGGCGGAGTCCATGGTGCCGTCGCCACGATGGGCGCTGTGATGGCGCAGGTGCGTGACGGCGAAGGCCAGCACGTCGATGTCTCCTGTCAGGAAGCGGTAGCTTCCCAGCTTGAACTCACCTTCGAGTACTGGCCCTACATGAAAGCGATCGCCACCCGGCTCGGCAAGAAGCCCATTCAGCCGCTCGAAGCGATGCAATGTAAAGACGGCTGGATTTACCTCTGTTGCGTCGAGGAGCATCAATGGAAGGCGTTCGTTGACCTCATGGGCAATCCCGAATGGGCCGGCGAGGAGATTTTCGCCGACCGCCTCAAACGCGGTGAAAATTGGGAAGCGCTCGTCATCTTCCTCGAGGAATACGTCAAGGATCAGACCGTTCTCGACCTCTACAAAAAGGCCCAAGCCCGGCGCATCCCCTTCGCCCCCGTCTCCACCATGGGCGACCTCCTCAATTCCGAGCATCTCAAGGCGCGCGGCTTCTTCGTCGAAATTGCCCAGCCCGTCGCCGGCACCCACAAGTATCCTGGCGCACCGCTCAAGTATGGCGCCACGCCTTGGGAAATCCGGCTCCCCGCGCCCACCCTGGGCCAGCATAACGACGAAATCTTCGGCGCTCGGCTCGGGCTCGCCGCTTCCAGGCTCAACGAACTCAAACGCACCGGGGTGATTTAGATGGCGCGTCCTCCCCTCGACGGTATTCGCATCGCAGACTTCACCTGGGTCTGGGCCGGTCCCTACTGTACCCTCCAACTTGCCCATCTCGGCGCCGATGTCATCCGTATCGAGACTCGCACGCGGCCCTGCGTCACCCGGATGCTGCCGCCCTTTCCCGACGCCAAACCCGGCGGTCTCAACCGTTCCGGCTACTTCAATCAGTACAATCAGGGCAAACGTTCGCTCACGCTCAACTTCAAGGATCCCGAAGCCCACGAAGTTGCCCGCCGCCTGATCGCTAAAAGCGATGTCGTCATCAACAACTTCGCCTACGGCGTGATGGACAAGATGGGCTTCGGCTACGACGCCGTCCGCAAAATCAAGTCCGACATCATAATGATCTCCCTGACCGGCTACGGCGACACCGGCCCCTTTCGCGACTACATCGCCTACGGCCCCGCGCAGGTGCCGCTCTCCGGCCTCTCGGCGCTCACCGGCTATCGCGAATGGCCTCCGATGCACGCCGGCTTCAGCTACGCCGATCCCAATGCCGGCGTCCACGGCGCTTTCGCCATCCTCGCCGCCCTCTACCATCGCGGCAAGACCGGCCAGGGCCAGTACATCGACATGAGCCAGTGGGAATGCGCGATGGGTATGCTCGCCGAAGGCATCCTCGATTACACCATGAACGGAATTGAACCCGAGCGTATCGGTAACGAGGACCCGCTGATGGCGCCCCACGGCGTCTATCGATGCCTTGATCGCCCCGACCAGGTGATGGGCGTGACGGTTGACCAGTTCGTCGCCATCGCCGTCGCCGATGACGCCGAATTTGCGCGCCTCGCCCACGCCATCGGCTACCCGTCTCTAGCCGCTGATGCGAAATTCTCCACCCTCAAGGCGCGTAAGGCCAACGAGCAAGAACTCAATCGCATCGTCGAACAATGGACCGCCACCCGCGCCGCCGCCGAGGCCGCCAGCCTCCTCCAGGATGCCGGCGTCGCCGCCGCCGTGGTTGCCGATAACAAGTTCCTTTCCGAAGAGGACCCCCACCTCAAACATCGCGGCTATTTCGTGTACAATGAGCATCCCGAGGTTGGCGTCCGCCAACACTGCGGCATCCCTTGGAAGTTAGGCCGCACCCAAACCTCGGTGCGCGCAGCAGCCCCATGCATAGGACAACACACCGACGAAGTGATGACCCAGGTGCTGGGCTACGATCCGGCCGAGGTCGCCAGACTTCGCACCCAAGGTGCCCTCGAATAACTGGAAATTTACAAAACAAACCCATTTTTTCGCACTCAACAGGCACCTGCGGGGCTTCTGACGATGGCTGACTTCAAGGTTTTACTCGACGGTCTCATGTTCACTGAGGGCCCGCGCTGGCACGACGGCAAGCTTTTCTTCTCCGATATGCACGCGCACCAGGTGCTTTCTGTCGATCTCGACGGGAAATCGCACCTCATCGCCGACGTGCCGGCCTGGCCGTCAGGCCTCGGCTGGCTCCCCGATGGCCGCATGCTGATCGTCTCGATGACCGATCGCAAACTGCTCCGACTCGATCCCAGCGGCCTCAAGGTTCACGCCGACCTCGGCGCGCTCGCCTCCTTCCACTGCAATGACATGGTGGTGGACGGTGCCGGCCGCGCCTACGTCGGAAACTTCGGCTATGACCTGCTCGGCGGCGCGCCGCAAAAACCCGCCGAGTTGATCCTCAGTCAACCCCGACGGCTCTGCGCACGTCGTCGCCGTTGGTCTCGACTTTCCCAACGGCACCGTCATTTCGCCCGACGGCAAAACCCTCGTCGTCGGCGAGTCCATGGGCCATCGGCTCACCGCGTTCGACATCCAGCGCGACGGCTCGCTCACCAATCGCCGCCTCTTCGCGGACCTCGGCGAGGCCGTCCCCGACGGCATCGCGCTCGACGCCGAAGGCGCCATCTGGGTCGCGTCGCCGATGTCGAAGGAACTGCTCCGCGTCCGTGACGGCGGCGTCATCGCCGAACGCTTCACCTTCGACACCATGCCCATCGCCTGTGCCCTCGGCGGCCCGCAACGTCGCACGCTCTTCATGCTCACATCCGACGCCCTCGACCCTGACGAATGCCGCGCCAAAAAGGCCTCGAAGATCTGGACCATGCAAGTCGCGGTCGCCGGTGCCGGATACCCATAATGACGAAGCGTTCAACCGCCTCCCGCTATTTTCCAACGAACGGGTGCCATTCAGGGTGAGTCCAATTACGAATGCCGCGATTTTCGCGGACCGCCGCAAGCGGTTCATCAGCTCGATCGGTGCTGGCGCGGTGGCGATCATGCCGAGCGCGCCCGTCGCAGTCCGTTCCGGCGACGTCGAGTTCATCTACCGCCAGGACAACGACTTTTACTACCTGACCGGCTTCGCGGAACCGGACTCCGTTGCCCTTTTTGCGCCCGATGCCAAGGATCAGTTTCTTCTGTTCGTACGCCCGCGTGACAAGGAACGCGAAACCTGGACCGGTCGCCGTGCCGGCCTTGAGGGTGCGGTCGCGGACTATGGCGCGAATCGCGCGTTCGCGATTGAGGAGTTCGACGGCGTGCTGCGGCGTCATCTCGACAAGGTCGATCGGATTTACTACTCGCTCGGCGCCAACGATCGCATGAATTCGCGCATCCTCGAATTGTTGCAGTCGGCCCAGGCGATGCGCCCGCGGCTCGGCACCGGACCGCATGTGCTGCTCGATCCGCGCGAGCTGATTCACGAGGAACGCCTGCGTAAGCGTCCCGAAGAACTCGCGGCGATGCGCGCCGCCATCGCAATTTCGGCCGAAGCCCATAAGGCCGCGATGCGCACCGCGCGCGGCGGTATGATGGAGTGGCAGGTCGAGGCCACCGTCGATTATAACTTCCGCTCGCGCGGCGCGGCCGGTCCCAGCTATCCCTCGATTATCGCCTCCGGACCCAACGCCGCAACGCTCCACTACATCAACAACGATCGCGAGATGCGCACCGGCGAATTGCTGCTGATCGACGCCGGCTGCGAATTTGGCTTTTACGCCTCCGACGTGACCCGCACGTTTCCAATTGGCGCGCGCTTCACTCCACTCCAGCGCGATCTCTACGAAATCGTTCTTGAAGCCCAATTAAAGGGCATCGAAGCCATCAAAAGCGGCGCCAGATTCGACGATCCCCACGATGCCGCCGTGAACGTCCTGGTCGAGGGCATGTGCCGCGTAGGCTTGATCAAGGGTCCGTTCGAGGAAGCCCTGCGTGCCGGTGCGTGGCGGCGCTACTACATGCATCGCACCAGCCATTGGCTCGGTATGGACGTGCACGACGTCGGCCTTTATCGCGTCGCCGGTGAATCGCGTTCGCTGGAGCCGGGGATGGTGCTGACGGTCGAGCCGGGCATTTATATCGCGCCCGACGATGCCGAAGCGCCGGAGGAATTTCGCGGTATCGGGATTCGCATCGAGGACGATGTGCTCGTGACCCCCGAAGGTTTCGAAGTAATGACCGCGGCGGTGCCGAAATCCGTCGCCAACGTCGAGGCGCTGACCACCGCCGCCTGATTTGCTCTACAATTCCATCGCGCTCGCAGTGCCCACGATCGTCTTCGTGCCGTCCGCCTTCTCGCACCAGACTTCGACCACGGCGCGCGTCCGCTGGCCCTCGGCGCGCCGCTCGATAATCCGCCCCTGGGGCCCCAACGTCTCGTCCACCCACAATACGTTCACCAGCCGCAGGTCGAGCTTGCCGCCCATCATGAAGCCCAGCCCGAAGCGCTGCGTCATCATCTCGGCGACCAGGCAGACCGACCACATCCCCTGGACGACGATATCCGGGAAACCGAGCCTGCGCGCCGCTTGTGCGTCGGTGTGATAGTTGACGCCGGGACCGGAGAAGGCCATGCACATCGCCTGCGAAATCGCGCGCTTTGGCGAAGCAATCGCTTCACCGCCGCGTTCACCAACCTTGAAGACGCGCGCGGCCGACTTCTCGCGATCCCGATCGACCGCAAAGCCGTTGCCGTCGGCCTTTGCCTCCGCAATGAGGAAGCTCTGATGCGTGCGGCTGCGCTGCACCACCCGCCCGTCCGCGCCCATCAGCAGGACTTCGTTGACGACGTATTCGCGGTCGCGCTTGGTGTAGCGTTCCACAATGACCGATCGCGAATGCAGCGTTTCACCGACGCGGATCGGCGCGAAGCCCTCCCATTCCTGGCGCGCGTGGAGGTTGCCGAATACGTTCGGCAAATACCAATCGAAGGTGCGGAAAACTGCGGAATGAACCACTAACGCCGGCGCTACCGCATAGCCTGTCGGCGACGCCGATCGATACCACGGATGATCATCGCCGGTCGCCGCGATATAGTTTTCGACGGCGTCGGGCGTTATCTCGTAATCGGCGCCGCCAAAATCGCGCCCGACATAAACTTCCTTCGGCTCGAACAGTTCCGTCGTCATCGATGCATTTCCTTGGACACGAGTTACGCGCTCATCCAATTCGCCTTGCGCATTGCGCGGGCGGCTCTGAGCTATCTGAGATTACCGCGGTGGCGTGATTCTTTCGCCGGGCGAACACCTCGTGCGTCGCCGCGTCAGAGTCGCGATTTCACCTTGGCCGCGAACCGTTCGTCAAATTTTGCCCGGTCGAGCGCCGCCCGCACATGCGAGCCGACGCCGATCATTTCCTTTTCGTCAAAGGCCTGCACGCTGAATTCGATTCGCCGGCCTTCGCATTCGGTGACCTCGGCCTCTGCGCGCACTTTCCACCCTTCGGGCGTCGCCGCGGTATGCGTCACGTTCACGATCACGCCGACCGTCATCTCACCCGGCTCGAGATAGTCTTTGAGCGCGTCCATCGCCGCAATTTCCATCGCCAGGCTCATCATCGCGGTCGCGAGCACCGGCGGCAAAGAGGGCTCCATGCTGCCTGCCAGATCCTTGGCCGCGACGATAAACTCGTATGTTCCCTTGGTTCCTACCGGCACTGGTCGCATGAAATAAACCTGCTGCTTTAATTGGACGCGAGTCCGGCGGCGTCGCGCCGCAGCCCCATCGCGTCGAGTTTCTTGATCACCCAATCAACGCGGTCATTACCCCAGAAGGGTTCGCCGGCGACTATGATTGTCGGGACGCCGAACACCCGGTCCCGATCGGCCTCGGCGCGCGCGAGTTCAAGATCGGCCGGACCGTCGCTCGCCGCATAACGCGCGAATTCTTGGGCGTCGAGCGCGCTTTCGCGCAGCACCGCCGCAATTGCCGCCGGATCCTCGATATCCAGTTCACGCTTGAAGAACCGCTCGAACACGCGCGGCGCATATTCGCGAAAACGTCCGTTACGATCGGCATAGATTCCGCTCATCATCGCCAGCCGCGAGTCGAATAGCTTTTGCGGTCCGCGGATGATGAGTCCGCGTTCGTTGGCGAAACGGCGCACGTCTTCGTAAAGGTAGCGCACCTTGTTCCAATCGTGAGGTTGCCGCTCCTCCAACTCGCCGCCATAGGCGACGCGCGGCTCGAAGTCGCGCGGAATAAAGCGCAGGGTCACCCGATGCGAACGTTCCAGCGCCAACGCCGGTCCCAGTGCAAGATACGTGAACGGACTCTTGAAATCGTAATAGAATTTTATCGTTTCGTTGCCGGTGTCCATCGAGCTTCAGCCTTGTGTGATAGCTCAAATCGGCTCGGGGCAAAAGCATCGGTGCCGGCGAAATGGATGGTAAAGGTCGAGCCAACTCCTTTTTCGCTCCGCGCGATCAGACCTGCGGAGTTCAGTTCGAGGTAACGCTGCGTCAGTGCGAGACCCAGGCCCGCACCCTCGAAGCGCCGAGTAATGCCCGAGTCCTCCTGCGAAAACGGCTCCAGCAGATGCGGCATATAGGCGGCCGCGACGCCGATTCCCGTGTCGGAAACGCTGATCCGCGCGGCGTTACCCGGGCCGCGGTTGAGTCGTACCGTGACGCTGCCCCGATCCGTAAACTTGATCGCGTTCTCGATCAGATTCCGCAGCGAATTGATCAGACAATACTCGTCCACCTTTACCGCTGCGCTCTCTTCCTCAAAAACGAATACCAGCTCCAGTCCTTTCTGCGACGCCAGCGGCTCCAATTCGCTAAGCAGCCGCTGGATCAGCGGGACCAGCGCGACCGTTCGCCGATCTACCGGAAATTGGCCCGCCTCGAGTTTGGAGAAATCCAGCATCGCATCCAGGGTTCGCAGCAGCCGCTTGCAGGCGCGCGCCACGGCTTCCAGGTAATCCTTTTGACTCGTGTTCCTCATTTCCGCCAGATTTTCTGCGATCAGGTCACTGTAGCCCAGGATTATGTTCAAAGGCGTACGAATCTCATGGCTGATGGTGGAGAGAAAGGCGTACTTCAAACCCGGCGCTTCGAGCGGCGGCTCGCAAGTGCCGGGCAGGTCTGACTGACCGCGCTTACGCCCCGCGATATCGCGGATTAAACATGCGAATCCGCACAAGCTGTGGCGGGCGTCGCGAACTGCGCTTACGATGACCTCGGCACAGAACGGCGCCGCACCTTTGCCGATGAGCGACATCTGATCTTCACAGCGGCCCGTCGCCGCAGCATATCGCAGCGTGCGCGCAAGGCGTCCCTCCGCGGCCTTGGCATAGAGGCAGGACAAGCTGCGTCCAAGAATTTCTCCGGCGCGATATCCGCTGGCACGCTCCGCCAGCGCGTTCCAGCTCAACACATGCCCGGCGCAATCGAGTGTGAATACGCCAAAATCAGCGGCCGCCTCATGAATCCGCCGCAATCGCGGCGCGATTGCCGCTACACACTGATGAGGGCTGCGGTTACTCATTGGATGAATCGTCGCGTAAAGCCGGCGTCGCTTTGTGAAATTCCGTCAAGCTCGATCCGGTGCGACCTTACAGGTGCAAGCTGGATGCCCACCACGACTGAAACTGAAAGGTGGTTTAAGTGGACCTACTTATAGTTATTAAATCTGCAAGTCTGATTATTTATGCGGCAGTGTCATCATGGGCTTATCCAATCCTTGATCCCCTCGGTGTTGCTTGCCGATTTGTCGTTCAGACTGTGGCGGCAGTTTGCGAGGAGCCGCGCAATTCAATCGATAGTGGCGACGGGTTTGGCGAGAGCGGCCGCTTTTTCGCAACATCGATGCAGAATCGCAACACTGACCCTGTGTGGAGGGTTCAACCTGATGTCTGCCTGGCGTAATATGAAGAGCATGATCGACCCGGCAAAAATTACCGGCTATCACGCGCATATCTACTACGATCAGGCTTCGCGCGAGCGTGCGGCGCGCATTCGCGAAATGATCGAGAAGAACTTCCAGGTCGTAATGGGCCGCTGGCGCGATATGCCAGTCGGACCCCACCCGCGCGCGATGTATCAGGTGGCCTTCGGCACCGAGGAATTCCCACGCCTCGTGCCCTGGTTGATGCTAAACCGCGATGGCCTCACGGTGTTGGTGCATCCGGAGACCGGCGACGCCTATACGGACCATGCGGTGAATCCGCTATGGCTCGGCGAGAAGCTTCAACTCAACGTCGAGATGCTGAGGAATCTGCCGAAGGCGTGAACCGAGTCAGCCGGCGGGCCGATCGCGCTTGAGCATCGCAGCAAGCCGCTTCGCCAGATCTGGCGCTGCGGATTCGTGCTTGAAGAAAACGTAGATTTCCTCCGTATCGCGAGCGATCACGCCAATGCGCGAAGCCCACACCTCAAGTCCGGCATCGTCGTAGGTTTCGTTGCGCAGCCGTAGATATGCGAATGGAGCCGTGCGCGCGACCGGACTGGAAAGCTTTACGCTCTCGGCAATGCAAAGGGCGGCTCGATTTGCCCGCAAGATCTCCAATACGGAATCGTTGAACCATGAGCGGTTGCGAAACTCGAACGTCGCGCGCACCCGGCCCGCTATGTCGTTGAGAAAGTCAGTGAGCAGCACGTCGTCGCGCGGTAGATCGGGCGGCAGTTGAAACAGCACCGGACCGAGCCTATCCTTCAGCGCGCCCGCCACATCGATAAAATAATCAAGGGCTTTCTTGGTGTCGCGAAGCCGATCAAAATGCGTAATTCGCTGCGACGCCTTCAAGGCAAAGCGGAAATTCGCCGGCGTCTTTTCGATCCATCCTTCGAACGTCGAAGCCTTCGGCATTCGGCGAAACGTGTAGTTGATCTCGACTGTCGGCAAGCGCTCGGCATAATAAGCGAGCATCTTCGCGCCGGCGAGCTTCGCCGGATAAAAATGCCCCAGCCATTCCTTGTAGCTGAACCCCGATGCGCCGATGCGGATTTCCGCGTCCATAGCCCTCTTGTGCGCCCGACTGAAAACAGACTTTCCCCTCCGCTTCGCAGTGATTCACGCGGCCCGAGGCCAGTGCTGTTCCCCCATGGCCGACGCTCTGCCCGATCTCGCGTCACGCGCCGCGATGATTCAATCTTCCTTAGAAGACTGTGCCTTCGGGTTGTCCAGTTGCTGTTGCAGGCCCTGCGTCTTTTCCCTCAGATCGGCCGCCAGCTTGTCGTAGCCGCCTTCATTCATTACCCGGTTGAACTGATTGCGATAGTTGCCTACCACGCTGATCGCATCGACCGTTACGTCATAGACTTTCCACTTCCCGTCGGTCAGATGCATCATGTAATTCAACTCGATCGGATCCTTCTGCTCCTTGAGCGTGATGGTGCTATACACCTCCGCGTAATCCAGTCCGTCAAAGGTCTCCCGCGTGAACTGTATATTGACCGTCGGCAACTCGTCCTCGACTTTCTTCACGCTGTAATCCTGTAGCTTGCTCAGGTACGCGTCATTGATGAAACCGGTAAAGAGCGCAACCATCTCGACCCGCTGTTGCGCAGTCAGTTCGCGCCAATGGTATCCCAGCACCGATCGCGTCATCGATTCGAAGTCGAAGTACTTCGCCCCGAGCTCCCGCAATTTCTCCCGGCGCACCTGCAATGGCGTATCCGGCGCCTTGAATACGTCGATTACGTCACTGACGCCGTTCTTCACCTGCGTCATCGGATCGGCGGCGCCGCCGTTCACCGCGCTGGCGCCATTCCCCCGCATCGTGACGCCGGGATCGGCGTGCGCGATCATCGCCGATAATCCTATTACCAGCATCACCGCGACGCCGACGATTCCCCGCCACCGAATAGATCGAAATCCGTACGGATGCATATTGCACCGATTCTATCCTATTCTTGCTCAAGCCGCACCGCTCGCTCGACTGGCTACTGGCATCTTGAGCGCGCGGGCGGCAATATCCTCCTCAGTAACTTCCGCCGATGATGGGTTTGCGCTCGAAGGCATTTTCGACGCGCACGAGCACGAGGTTCACTAGAGTGGCAAAGTCCGGAGATTCCGCGGACGCGAATGCAGTGGCGCTCGATCGCCCCATCGAGGCCGCTCCTCTCCCTGCCACGATTCCCGTTGACTGGGATTCCGTCTCGCGCTTCAAGCAACCCGAGGATTCCCTCGGCTACCTGCTCTGGCAAACCGCCCACGGCTGGATGCGCCACCTCAACAGCGAGCTGCTCGCGATGGGCTTGACCCACCTCCAGATGATCGCGCTCGGCTCCACCGCATGGCTCACTCGTACCGGCGGACCGCCCTCGCAGGCGCGCCTCGCCAAGTTCTGCGCGATGGATCCGATGCTCATCTCCAAGGTCGTGCGCACGCTCGAGAAAAAGGCCGCCATCGTGCGGACCCCCGACCCGCGGGACACGCGCAGCCGCCTCCTCTCCGTTACCGATGAAGGCAATCGCGTCATCCTCCAATGCATCCCCGTCATCGAGCGCGCCTACGAGAAATTCTTCGCTTCGGTCGGCGATCACGAGCCGCAGCTTCACGACATCCTCTTGCGCCTGTTCCGCAGTATGAAGGTGATCGAGGGCGAATAGCCGTTTGCGCCACGCCTTCCCCTGCCGTAGCCTCCCCACGCGCGCAATCCTTGACTTGATCGCAACTTTCCCCACAATGCGGCCAACCGCTGCGACCAATGTCCGACCCATCGCTGCCGGTTGAGCAGGAGGCCGTTTGTCCGATCTCACAGCTTTTGGCGCCGCGAGCCTGATCGGCGCCGCCGCCGCCTTCATGGCCGCCGTGGTCAACGCCATCGCCGGTGGCGGCACCTTCATCGCTTTCCCGATGCTCAACGGCGTCATCGGCCTCTCCGAAAAGCTCGCCAATGCGACCTGCACCGTCGGCCTCTGGCCCGGTTATGCATCTTCAGTCGCCGCCGCGCGCGACGAACTCGCCGCCATCCCGCGCGACGCTCTCAGAACCCTCGTCGTCGTCAGCCTCGTCGGCGGCGCCGCCGGCGGTGCGATGCTCCTGCTTACGCCCGCCGGCCTCTTTCGCACCGTCGTCCCGATTCTCCTCGCCGTCGGCACCATCCTCTTTGCCTCCGGCCCGCTCGTGAATCGCCGCTTCTATCCCGACGCCGCCCACGACTCCCCGCACGGCGTCGCCTTCCCCGTGCTCTTCATCGTCGCCGTTTACAACGGCTATTTCGGCGCGGGCGGCGGCGTCCTCGTGATGGCGGGTCTCGCCGTCTGCGGCCTTCACGACGCCCGCCGCGCCAACATCTTCAAAATGCTCGTGCAGGTCACTTCCAATGCGGCCGCTGTGATGGTCCTCGCATGGTCTGGGATTGCGTGGTCGGTCGCCCTCGGCATGATGCCCGGGGCTATCGCCGGCGGATGGTTCGGGATGCGCCTCGCCAACGTGATGCCTCGCGAAATCCTCCGCACCATCATCATCCTCTGCGGCGTCACGCTCACCGTCGTGTACACGGTCAAGCTCTTTCACTGACGCCCCGCCCCTTTGTGGACAGCGCTCCGCTCATGCTCTTCGCCGCTCCGGCGCGGTCGGCTATATTCTATCTGCAAGGTATTTTCGTGATCCTGATTCTCGACTTTGGCAGCCAATACACCCAACTCATCGCTCGGCGCGTCCGCGAGGCTCGCGTCTATTGCGAGATCCATCCCTATAACTTTGCCCTCGAGAAAATCCGCGCGCTGAAGCCCCGCGGCATTATCCTTTCCGGTGGTCCCGCCAGCCTCTACGATTCCGGCGCGCCCGACCTCGCCGACGAAGTCCTCCACCTCGGCGTCCCCGTGCTCGGCATCTGCTACGGCATGTACGTCATCGCGCAACATCTCGGCGCCCACAGCGCCGGCGCTCACGCCCGCGAGTACGGTTCCGCCACGCTCGTCATCGATGCTCATGACGCGCTCTTCGACGGCCTTGAGGGCCGCGACCACCAGGTCTGGATGTCCCACGGCGACCGCGTCGAGACACTATCCCCGACGAGCTTGCCGCGATCGCCCATAGCGACAATTCGCCTTACGCTGCCGTGCGCACCCGCGACGGCCTCATGCGCGGAATCCAGTTCCATCCCGAGGTCGTGCACACGCCCTGCGGGACCCAGGTTTTGCGCAACTTCGTCCTCAATATATGCGGCGAGCCTGGCGACTGGAGCATGGCCGGTTTCGTCGAAACCAAGCTCAAGGAAATTCGCCACCGCGTCGGCCCCAACGACCGCGTCATCATGGCGTTGTCGGGCGGCGTCGATTCTTCTGTTGCCGCCGCGCTCATCCATCGCGCCATCGGCGATCGCCTGCTCTGCGTGTTCGTCGATAACGGCCTCCTGCGCGCGGGCGAACGTGAGCGCATGGAAGCGGACTTTCGCCGATCGCCTGGGCATCCCGCTCGCCATCGCTGATGCGACCGATCTTTTTCTCGAGCGGCTCGCCGAAGTCATCGATCCTGAACTCAAGCGGCGCATCATCGGCCACGCCTTCATCGAAGTCTTCGAGACCGAAGCCAAGCGATCGGCGGCGCGCGTTTTCTCGGGCAGGGCACGCTCTATCCCGACGTGATCGAATCGGTCTCGTTCAAAGGGCCCTCGGCAATGATCAAGAGCCATCACAATGTTGGCGGCTTGCCCGAGCGGATGAACATGGAGCTGATCGAGCCGTTGCGTGAATTGTTCAAGGACGAGGTGCGCGAAGTCGGCCGCGAACTGGGCTTGACCGCCGAGATAGTTGATCGCGAACCGTTCCCCGGTCCCGGACTGGCGGTGCGCATCGTTGGCGAAGTCACGCGCGAGCGGCTCGATTTATTGCGGCGCGCCGACGCGATCGTCATGGACGAAGTCGCCCTCGCCGGCCTGGGCAAGCGCGTCTGGCAGGCCTTCGCGTGTACTGCTGCCGCTGAAAACCGTCGGCGTGATGGGCGACGGACGCAGCTACGAAAGCGTCATCGCGATTCGCGCGGTCGAGTCGCAGGACGGCATGACCGCCGATTGGGCGCGCCTCGATCCCGCCTTTCTCGCTCGCCTCTCGAGCCGGATCACGAACGAAACACAAGGCGTCAACCGCGTAGTTTACGACATCACCTCCAAGCCGCCCTCGACAATCGAGTGGGAATAATATTGTGACCGTTCGCACCCGTTACGCGCCCAGTCCAACCGGCGCACTGCATATCGGCAATGTCCGCTCTGGACTCTTCGCCTATCTTTTCGCGCGTCACAATCACGGCGCTTTCGTCCTGCGCATCGACGACACCGATCAGGAACGTTCGACGAGCGAATCACTGGAGGAAATTCTCGAAAGCCTGCGCTGGCTCGGCGTCGATTGGGACGAGGGTCCGCCCGATCGCAAGTATTTCCAGTCCAGCCGCTTCGATCGTTATCGCGAAGGGTGCGCTGCAATTATTGCGCGAGGGCAAGGCCTATCCGTGCTACTGCACCACCGCCGAACTCGACGCGATGCGCAAGGCCGCCGAACGCGAACATCGCAAGCCCGGCTACGACGGCCGCTGCCGCGATCGCACTCCGCCCGCCGATTTGCCCAAAGTGGAGCTGCCCGACAAAAAGGCCGGCCGCAACTACACCATCCGCTTTCGCTCCCCGCATGAGGGCGTAACCGTAGTTGACGATCTGATCAAGGGCAGGGCGGTCTTCGAGAATACCGAACTGGACGACTTAATTATCTTCCGCTCCGACGGCGTTCCGACCTACAACTTCGCGACCGTCCTCGACGACGCCGATTTCGGCATGACGCACGTCGTTCGCGGCGACGATCATCTGCCGAATACGCCCCGCCAGATGCAGATTTTCTACGCCCTCGGTCTGACGCCGCCCGCCTATGCGCATCTGCCCGATGGTGATGGGTCCCGACGGCCAGAAGCTCTCTAAGCGTCATGGTGCGACTTCGGTCTTCGCCTATCGCGACCTCGGCTATTTTCCCGAGGCGCTGCTCAACTACCTCGTGCGGCTCGGATGGTCTCACGGCGATCAGGAAATCTTCTCGCTCCAGGAGATGATCGACTATTTCGACTTCGCCAGTTGCGGCAAGTCGGCCGGAATCTTCAACGCCGAAAAGCTGCTCTGGCTCAATTTCCATTATATGAAGGAGTTGCCGCTCGACGCGGCTCGTCCACGAAATCAAGCCGTTTATCGCGCTCAAGGGCTGGAGTATTCCGGGCGACGACATCTGGCTCGAAAAGATGATCGCGACCTTACGCGAGCGCGCCAAGACGCTGGTCGAACTGGTCGAGTTTGCGAGCTTCTATTTGAACGACGAGATCACCATCGATCCCAAAGCCGCCGCGAAATTCCTGAAACCCGATATCGCCGAGCCTCTCGCCGCCCTAGCCGACGAGCTCTCCTCGCTTGATGACTTCGCAGAAGCCTCGATTCAGGCCGCTTTCGAGCGCGTGCTCGCTCGCTTTAATCTTAAACTCGGCCAGCTCGCGCAGCCGGTTCGCGTCGCCCTGACCGGCGGCACCGTCAGCCCCGGCATCTATGAGGTGATCGCCGTGCTCGGCCGCGACCGCACCGTCGCCCGCCTCAGATTCGCCCTCGTGCTCGCCACCTCTCCCGCCTGACGCGCGCAAGATTCTTGCCACCAAAGATGGATCTCAGCCGTGCTCCGTCAGGCTAAAAGTATGCCTAAAGTCTAGTTCCACTTCTCATCGCCAACCGCTCGAAACGATCGCCGACGGTTGCATTGGAGCTCCGATCTGACGCATAACGCTGATGCTCGAGGCGTTTGGCACTTCTCACGGCACCCTCATGCCCGAGCGCGAGAGCACCGGAGAATATCTCCATGCCTGAGAAGCTGGCCGGTCCCGAGGCAACCTCAAACAGTAACGGATTCTGGTCGTCGCCGTGGACTATCGCAGTTGCCACCACCATCCTCGGAGCTTTCCTGGCTCCGCTCGTCAGCCTCGCTTTCCAGTCTCCGGCGCCCCTTCTCGCGATCTTGAAGATCGTCGGCCTCGCGGTGCTCACCCTTGCCGCGATTGTGATCTTCGGACTTGCCCAGGAAAACCTCTTCCTCGCGAGGCTCGTCGGGGCAATTTACGGCTACATCATCGGCTCTATTATCGGCGGACTCATCCAGGACTACGCGCAGCCCTCATTCCCCATCTCTGCACCGTACCCGTCGATTTCTTTGCTCCACCCGCCGGGTGGAAGAGGATTCGTCTTCTGGATAGCGTGGGCGGCTCCAATCATCGGGGCGTTTGTCGGAGCCCACATTAATGGCCGGAAACTCAGCTGACTCGAGGGCTGGAAAGTCAGCCAACTAGCCGCGAGGACCGCGACTACCTGCGCACGCCCGCCGCCTTGCGCGCAGGTAGTTCACCCGATTTTGATTTGCCTGGGGCATCACTCACCTGTAAGAGGGGTTCCACTATTCCAGCAGTTATTCTATACTGCTTTTTGTATCTGGCCGACACCTGCTGCTCTCGGATCTCTGCCGCGAATGCCCGGCCCGGATCCCCGAAATTTTACAAATCAATCCCATTCGCGAGGTCGTAACCAGTGCGTAATTCTCATGTAACATTTGCCTTCCATACTGCGCGCGATTGTCTCACAACCGGCTCCGCGTCCGGCTTCCATAGCGCGCGGGGAGGCATCCGATGCACCAGGAAGTCCTCATCCGGACGTTGAACGAACGGCTCACCGAATTGGAGCGCGCACAGGCCGACGCCGCTCAGCGGCTCGCCAGCGCTAGTTCCGAGATCGATCATGCCTCAGGCTCGATCGAGACCGCACTGGCCCAGGAAAAAGCCGCCCACGACATGACCGTGCAGGTCAACGACGAGCTCAACGGACTGCGCGGCCATATCAACGATATCCTCACCCGCAACCAGAACAACGCGGTCTCCGCCGGTTCGCTCCAGGCGCTGGTCGGCACCCTGCGATTGACCCTCGAAGCCTTGCAGAAGAAGCTCCGCGACGCGCACAAGAACCTGCGCGAATTCCGCACCCGCACGCAGGCCGCAATGATCGCGCTCGAACAAGCACGCACCGCCCAGACCGAGGCCCTCGAAGACCACTCCCGCCTGACCGAAGAGGTGGACGTCCTTCGCGATCACATCGCGTCACTCAACGCCGCCGCCAACAACAGCGGTCACTCGGATTTGATCAAGGGCTGAAGCCGCATTTTCGGCCGGCGTGGCCGCTGACCCCGCGATTTGCCGGGCTTCGAGCGGCTCCTTTGCTCGTTTCGGGCGCCGTCGCCCTCGCGCTTTCCTGCGGCCCTCGCGGTTCCTTCATCGCCGCCCCTCGCAATTTCCGTCCGCCCGGATGCCGCCGCCGTGATCCTCTGCGTCTGTCCGGGCGCGCGCGCCCGCGCCTTGGTCGGTTGCGCTCCGGTTAACGGCCGCGGTCGCCTAATGACCGCCCGCGGAGCCGCCTCCGCCAACCGGCTTCTTGAGGAAGATGCAGATCGGAATGCACAGCGCCCCGACTATCGCGAGCACCCGGTAGATGTCGTTGTAGGCGAGCAGCGAGGCCTGCACTTGCACGTTCTGATAGACCATTCCCAGCCCCTGCCGCTGATTGGTCGCAAGCTCCCGCGCGAAGTCGAAAGTCTGCGCCCCCGGCATCCGTGCGCCCTGCGAGCTCATGTGCCACGCGTCGAAAACCGAGAAATGCTGCACCAGGTACGTCTGATGTATCTGCTCGCGGCTGTTGAGCATGTTCGTCACAATCGAGATCCCGATCGCCGACCCGGTGTTGCGCATCATGTTGTAGAGGCTCGCCGCGTAACCCATGCGCTCCTTGGCCACGCACGAGAGCGTCGTCGCCGAGAGCGTCGGGAAGATGAAGCCGCTGCCCACGCCCGACAGGATGATCGGAATCGCCAGTGCGCGCGTGCCGACGTCGAGGTCCCAATGGCCCATCTGCCACGTCGCGTATGCGACGATCGCGAAGCCGACACCCACCAGCGGGCGCATGTCGAAACCGCGCCGCGAGAGTTGCCCCACCAGCAGCATCGAGACCAGCGTACCGGCGCCGCGCGGTGCCACTGCGAGGCCGGCATGCCACGCATCGTAGCCGAGCAGGTTCTGCAGGAAGAGCGGATTCAGCAGATTGGTGCCGTAAAGGATCAAGACCATCGCCATGATCGACAGCACTGCGATGTCGAACAGGGGAATTTTCACGATGGTGAGATCCAGAATCGGATCGGAAAAGTGCAGTTCATGCCAGACCATCAGCGCGATCGCCGCAACCGATCCAGCCGTGAAATAGCAGACCCACGGAGAGTTGAACCAATCGGCGCGCTGGCCGCGGTCGAGAACGATTTGCAGCAGGCCCAGTCCGAGGAACAGGCAGGTGATTCCAAGGTAGTCGATCGGCCGCTTCACGCCTTGCTTGGCGCGCAGGTAGGCAGGATCGTGAACGAACCAGAAAACCATCACCGCTGCGATACTGCCGATCGGCAGATTGATGTAGAAATTCCATCGCCAATTCCAATTGTCGGTGATCCATCCGCCCAGGGTCGGTCCGAGCACCGGCGCCGCCATCAGGCCGACGCCCCACATCGCCATCGCGAGTCCCTGCTCGGCCGGCGGAAAGGTCTCCATCAGGATGGCCTGGGACGAGGGAATCATCGCGGCGCCCGCAGCGCCCTGTATGAGCCGAAAGAGCACCATCTGATCGAGCGTCTGCGCCGCGCCGCACAGCCCCGAGGCGAACACGAAGACGATCACCGACGCCATGAAATAGCGCTTGCGCCCGAAGCGCGACGAAATCCATCCGGTGAGCGGAATCATGATTCCGTTCGCCACCAGGTAGCTCGTCAGCACCCAGGTAATCTCATCGACGCTCGCCGAGAAGCTGCCCTGCATGTGCGGCAGCGCAACGTTCACGATGGAAGTATCGAGCACCTCCAGCGTCGCCCCGAGCATCACGGCCAGCGCAACCAGCCACTTATGCGATTCGGCCCGCTGCGGTGCGGCGTGAGGCGGTGTCGTTAACTTCGGTGCAGTGGCCATCTACCAGGGTTCCGTCATCGGAAGAATTACTTTGCGCGAGACCTCTGAAGACAGAGCCAAAAGTGTGCCACGTCCGCTTGAATTCTCAGCACGGCTAATAGTCGAAAACTACGAGCATAAGTATACATACTGGACAATCGAATCTCATCATTCTTCGCAAATTACGAAAAATGCACGCGAAGCGAGGACTTTTGTTCGAGACTTCGATCCTTAGTCTGGCAAAATGATTACGCGGAAGAGGGCGCCGACTCAACCATTAAGTGTTGCGCGAGACCTAGCTCTGGGTGAATTTACCGGTAATGCGCTCTCAAGGTTTTAGAGCAGCGTTTAGTATCGTGAGTACGTCTGCGGCCTCAATAGCGGACTTTGACCTCAGTATCGAAGACCCCGCCACTAAACGAAAAGCTCGCTGCGGAGAAACTCGGTGGACGCAGGTAAACGCGAGCATTGTTGGAGAACCCATAGCCTTCTTCTGGAAGGCCAATCCAGTTGCGATTGAACTTGCCGTCGCCGTTTTCGTCGTGAAACAGCACGATCGCGTAAACTCCGGGATTGATCCCGGCGAAGGCGCAAGTCGCGGTCCGATTTATAATCGGAGCGGTTACCGTCGTAGCCTGATTTTCGGCGTCGTCGGGAAATCCTTGAGTTGGCGAGAAGAGGCTGCACCGAACGTCCCCGTGGTCGTTGCGCAGCCCGATCACATGAACCAGCAGCAAACCGGATGTCCTCGCCGGAAAATTAGGTCCGGCTGATGCCAGGCGATCATGGACAGCACCGGTTAGCATCAGGACCGACATCACACCGAAGCAGCGTCGCAGGCGATGAAATTTTACGCGAACCGCCAATCGAGGTTGCGCGATTTCTCGCTGCCCGACTTTCGGAGCGGTCGCCGTCTGAAGTTGGACATTGGCACCCGTCAGCAAGACTGCCGGTGGTAAATGAGACATGTAAAGGAGATGACGATTGCCTGCACCAGAGGTTTCATCAGGCCCCCCCCGGCCGGTCAACGCCAGGGTTAGCGCAATCGCCTTGGCACCGAGCACGCGCAGCCTCCGACGCGACAACGGGACAGTCGCGCTCAGGCGATCGTCCCGCTACCGGTCATGTGCTGAGGGCGTTGAGGGCCTCGATCGGGCTGTCAGGCACGTCGTGGGGCCGCCGCCGCTCCACCCGGGGTAGTCGGGTCGATAGCTGCCAAGCCACGGGTCTGTTCGTGATAGAGCCGCGCGTAAGTTCCGCTACGATGCAGCAAATCGCTATGCGTGCCAGTCTCGACGACTTTGCCCTGGTCCACTACGAGGATCATGTCGGCCGTGAGCGCGCTGCGCAGGCGATGGGCAATCAGGAACACCGTGCGGCCAACCATCAGGCGTTCCATCGCTTCATGGATGAGGTTTTCGGATTCCGAATCGACCGCCGAAGTCGCCTCGTCGAGGATAACGATCTTGGAGTCCTTCAGGAACGCGCGGGCCAGAGCAAGGCGCTGGCGCTGTCCACCAGAAACCTTCACGCCACGCTCGCCAATCACGGTTTCGAGCTGCTCCGGCAACTCGGCAACGAAGCTGCGCAGATTTGCGAGATCGAGCGCCTGCCACATCATTTCGTCAGTGGCGTCCGGCCGCGCATAGCGCAGGTTTTCGCGGACGCTGGCGCTGAAGAGCAGGGCGTCCTGGCTGACGAGGCTGACGTTCTCGCGCAGCGACTTGAGCGTGAAGTGGCGGACGTCTTTGCCGTCGATCAGTACGCGGCCGCCAGTCACGTCATAGAAGCGCGGGATCAGGTTCGCTAGAGTGCTCTTGCCCGCGCCGGAGCGCCCGACCAAGGCAACTCGATAGCCACCGGGCACATGCACGTCAACGCCTTTGAGCACTTCGCGGCGCGGTGCGCCTTCACGCGGCGGATAGCTGAACTTCACGCCTTCGAAGTCCACGGCGCCACGCTTCACACCGAAGGGACGAGCCAGCGGATGGTCGGTAATCTCCGGCTTGAGGTCGAGGAAATTGAAGATTCGCTCGATTGCGGCACCCGAGGCCGACACCACCATTGAGAGCTGCGCGAAACGCTCCAGCGGCAGATAGAGGAAGCCGAGCAGCGTGAAGAACGCCATCAGGGTGCCAAGCGTCATCTCGCCTTTCATGATCATCACGGCGCCAGCCCAAACCACGATCGCGGGAGCGCAGCGCGTGAGCAACTGGATGAGCATCTCCTGGGCGGCGGCGAGCTTGACCTTGTCGATGGTACGGCTGAAGAGGACTTCGTTGCGGCCGTTGAAGACGCCGACTTCATGATCTTCGCGGCCAAAGGACTTGACCGTGGTGGCGCCCACAACGCGCTCGTGAACTTCGCCCGAGATGACCTCGACGGCTTCCTGCATCCGATGGCTGACGGCTTTGATACGCGGTGCGAAATGGCGCATGAAGCCAACCCACAGGGGCGCAATGCAGAGCGAAACCAGTGCGAGCTTCCAGTTCAGTTCGAACAGCGCGAAAATCACCAGTCCGAGCAACGAGGCGTCGGTCCACACGTCGATGAGGGTGGAATTGACCAGGTCACTGGCTTGTGTGACGTCGTTGAGCACGCGCGAAACGATCGCGCCGGCTGGATGGCGATCGAAGAACGAATGAGGCAAGCGCTGGAGATGCGTGTAAAGCTGGGTGCGAAGGCCAAAAATCAGGCGGTTGCCTGCGATACCGGCCCAGTAATTGCGAAAATAGCTGACGGCCGCCTGCAGCACGTAAATCAGGAGCATCACGATACTCAGCATCGCGAGCTTGCCCTGTGCGGTCGCGCCCAAGCCAAAGGTATAGGCTAACGCGGTGCACCAGCGGTCAATTGCGAAATCGATCCGATCGGGCGTCGGGTGCGCTGCCAGTAAAACATCGACGACGTACTTGAACGCGAAAGGGAATGCGAGGGGAAGCGTAAACTTGCCGACGCCCATCAGGGCCGCGAGCACCACGAGCTTTAGCTGTGGCCGCACACAGGCGAGGAAGCGGACCAACGGTTGCTGACGAAAGCTGAGAGGTTTTGGGTCCATGAGTATCAGGCTCTATGCGGAAATAGTTGCGGATGTCCTTGGGTAGAGGCTTAGTGCAACTGATATGCCGGACCCGAACGCCGACGACGGCTTGATTTTGCTGGAAAATCTTTCATCAATTCCACCTTCGGCGATTTCAGAGAGCGCCCCCGCTATACCATTTGGGAAGCCCGCACCAAATCGCGCAGAGAAACTTTCCTACGGCAACGGTATCCCGCTTTACGTGCCGCGCGCGGACTGTCGGCTGGCCAGGCCTGCGTCTCCCTCGACGGTACTGCCCGGTTTCGGCGCGGGTGCGATTGCGCTAAAACCGTTGACGCGACCGGCAGTGCCGGTGGATAGCGCAAACGGACGCGGTTGAGGATGGGATGACGGGCGGAATCCAAACGGCAGGAGAACCACACGATTCGGGCACCATCCCGGTTCAGGGCTCCACCGGTTCGTGGGCGATTATCGGTGCGATCGTCCTGTTGCTGATCTATCAGGGCTATACGCTGTCAGTTTCAGGCATTGCTTCTCCCTGGATTGCTAAAAGTTTCCACCTGAGCCAACCGGCGCTCGCACGGCTTTTCGCCTGGATGTCGCTATCAGCCTTCGGCTCCATGCTGCTGGCGCGCCTGGCCGATCGTGTCGGACGGCGACTGATAATCCTGACGAGCCTGGTCCTTGCCCCACTGTTCGCGCTGGGAGCCGCGCTGGCGCTGTGGGCATGGCTGTTCGCATTTTTCCAGATCCTAATCGCGGCGCTGCTGGGCGGCTCCGTCTCTTCCGCCACCGTCATGCTGGCCGAAGAGTTGCCGATGGAGCAGCGCGCGCGAGGACAGGCCTTCGGGGCGGCTGCGAGCGCGATCGGCGGCGTGCTCGGCTACATTGTAATCCCCTTTTTGCTGCGCTGGGGTTACGAATGGGAATGGCTGTTTGCGCCGAGCGTAGCCGGCGTCCTGCTGGCGCCGGCAGTCGCGCGCATGCTGCCGGTTGAGAATAGCTGGAAGCAACATGCGTCGGCAGGCTCGGTCAAAGGCAGTCACTTTTATGATATTCTCCATCCGCTTTATCGCCGTCGCGCACTGACGCTGTTGTCCACTGCCGCGTTAGACACGATGGCGGGAACGGCCGTGAATGGCTGGCTCTACTTCGAGGCAGTCTCGATTTTGGGGCTCGCACCAGCGAAGGCGAGCACCCTCGTGGTGCTCGGAATGGGCGTCGGAATGATCGGCTTTCCGATCGGGGCGTGGACCTCAGAGCGCTTCGGCCGGGTGCCAACCGTGGCGTACGTCGGGGGCGCGGGATGGCTCGGAGCGCTGGCGTTTTATTGGGGTCCCGGAGCGCTGACGTTTCCGTTTCTGTGGCTGGCGATTGCTTATTGCTGGTTCAAGGTGGCCTCGGCCGTGATGACCGTCGGCGCCAACTCGGCCGCCACCGAGCTCTTTCCGGCGGCGCTGCGCAGCACCATGGTCGGATGGCAGATGATCACCGGCGCGGTCTTCTCGGTAATTGCACAAACTGCGATCGCCGCGTTAATCGGCCCGCTCGGCGGCCTCACTAACGTGGTGCGCTACTTCGCTCTGCTCGGATTTCCGAGCGCGATCATATACGGCCTTTTCCTCGACGAAACCCGTGGACTGACGTTGGACGCGGCGGCGAAGGAGGGGGAGTGGGCGGAAGTTCAGGCCCATCGGCGCAAGGCCGAGGCACGGCCGGTGACCGTCCATGAATGAGACCCGGCGCGCCTTATCGCCTCGCAGCGATGCCCTCGGGGCTGTTACACATTGCGTGCAGTGGCTGGCGCTCCTAACGGTTGCGGCGCTGATGGCGATGGCGGCGGGAGCCTCCGCTGCCACCGTCCACCATCGATATCGTCATCATCATGCGATCGCCACCCCAATCCCAACGCCAAAGCCCAAGCCGACGCCGAAGGTTGTAATGCGTCCGCTGGTGCTGGTGACCGGCGGGACGGGTACCATCAGCGTTCCCACGGGCGACAGCCCGGCGGTGCTCGATTCAGCGGAAATCTACGACCCCGCGAGTGGCAGTTTCAGGCCGATCGCGCCGATGACTGCGCATCGCGACCGCCACGCGGCGGTCCTGATGCGCGACGGTCGCGTACTCGTTGCCGGCGGCGTCGATACCGTGCTGGTACCGATGATCGTATTTCCGGGGCCGACGATGCCATCCATTTTGTCGTCTGCCGAAATGTTTAATCCCGCGAATGGCACCTTCGACGCGGTCGACCCAATGACGACGGCGCGCGATGAACTCACGGCCACACTGCTGACCGGGGGTAAGATACTGGTAGCGGGCGGCGGTCACGATGGCGCAGAGCTGTTCGACGCGCGGACCAAGAAATTCGAGGCGACGGGAGACCTGACCGAGAGCCGCTATGGCCAGACCGCCACGATGCTCGGGGACGGGCGCGTGTTGATAGCGGGGGGCGGCGACGCAGTCGCAGAAATCTACAATCCCGTGAGCGGCAAGTTCACCCGCACGGGCGCGATGACTACCAATCGCATCTACCATACCGCAACGATGCTTAAAGACGGCCGCGTCCTGATTGCGGGGGGCAGTCCTTACGCGCGGAGCGGATCGCTCGATACGACCGAGTTTTACAACCCGAAAACCGGCAAGTTTACCGCCGGACCGAAGATGAGGCAGACCCGCGCGGGACATACAGCGACTCTGCTGAACGACGGCCGGGTATTGATCGCCGGCGGTCACGGCGACGCAACGGCGGAGATTTACAGTCCGGTGACGGGCAGTTTCCGCGCCACTGCTCCCATGAATGTGAGCAGATACGATCACACGGCAAACCTGTTGCCAGACGGCAAGGTGCTGATCGCAGGCGGTTGGGATGCCAATTACAAGCCGCTAGCGAGCACCGAACTCTTCGATCCGGCGACCGCCAAGTTTACTACGGCGGCCAATATGACGAGTGCTCGCGCAGGGCAGACCGCGACGCTGATTTCGGTGCAAGGGCCGGCTGCCTGGCTGATGCCTTCGCCGACTCCGACACCCACTCCAAGCCCCACGCCGAAGTCCAATCCAACGCCCGCGCCGACAGCCTCGGCGTCTTCAGTTCCAACCCCATCGCAGCCAGCGACGCCACGCGCGACACCGCCGCATACGCGCGAGCCCAAGCCGTTGCGTACAGCATCACCCGCGTCCGCGGTGACTCCACTGGAGAGATCCAAGCCAAATGAGCCGCCTCTGGCGGAGGCCACGCCAACACCGTCGCCTACGGCAACACCTCTGCCCCCTCCAATTCCTGCGCCCGCTTCGCGAGTGCCAACGCTCCCACCGACGCCGTCGCCAACTCCACCGCCGACCGCGATACCGACGCCGGCGGCAAAGCCCATCTCTCCGCCGAATGTCATTTCATCGCCGAACGCCTCCGCGATTGGGTCGCCAATCGTGTCAGACTCGCCAACGCCGTCGGACTCTCAGTCGGCAGATGGATGGGCGCCAATGCGATCACCCAGCGCAACGGCTTCAAGTACGCCGGCAGCCACAGCGCCCGCACCGTCGCCGGGTTGAGTTGGTGCAATGGGACAATTTCAGTTGGTCAAACCGATGAAGTCGGTCCACCCGTGGCCGCATCGCCCGAAATGAAATGGGCCGACGTGGGCTAGTTTTTGACTTCGATCGTCACGGCGCCGCGCTTGTTGGTGAGCGCGACGGTTGCGCCTGTCGGCGAGCCTTGCACGGTAAATGAAGCGGAGCCTGTGCCGACGCGCAGGTCGTTGATTGACAGCGAACCCATGCCGTCGGGCAGCACCGGTGATTCGATGACTAGGCGGCGGTTGAAGCCATCAACGTTTAGTCCGAGAATTCCCTGCAACATCATCATCACGCTGGCGGCGGCCCAGGCCTGCGGATGGCAGGCGACGGGGTAGGGGACAGGGCCGAGGCGAGGTTCGCGGGTGAAACCGCAGAACAGTTCGGGGAGGCTGCCTCCGTGAAGTTCGACCGCGGAAGCGAACATACCGCCCATGATGCTCAGCGAGCCAGCGCGGCCCGCGATTCGTGCCAGGCCGAGTGCTGCGATGGCGTTGTCGTGCGGCCAAACCGACCCGTTGTGATAGCTCATCGGATTGTAGCGGCGCTCCTTGGCGCTGAGGGTTCGCACGCCCCACCCGGAGAACATGTCGTCGGCCATCAGGCGCTGCGCCAACGCCTCTTCCTGGCCGCGGTCGAGCAAACCGGTGGCGAGGCAATGGGCGGCGTTTGAGGCCATCACGCGGCAAGGCTTTTTGTCGCCATCGAGGGCTAGTGCGACCATGCGTTCGTCGTCCAGCCAGAAGTCGCGCGTGAAGTTGGCTTTGAGTCGTTCAGCGCGATCCGCAAGTCGTGAAGCTTCGGCATTGCGATTCAAGCGGGCCGCGGTTTCCGCGATCGTGATGTAGGCGGCGTAGACGTAGCCTTGGACCTCGCAGAGCGCGATGGGCGGGCGCGCGAGTGACCCGTCCGCGTGCGAAATCGAGTCGAACGAATCCTTCCAACCCTGGTTCGCGAGTCCTTGCGGCGTCTCCCGCATGTATTCGACGTAGCCGTCGCCGTCGAGGTCGCCGAACTTCTCCACCCATGTGAGCGCGCGTTCGACGTGCGGCCATAACTCTTCGGCAAATTTCAGATCGCCCGTGGTCGCAACGTAGCGGCCGAATAGCCACAGGAACAGCGGCGTCGAATCCACGCTGCCGTAATATCGGCCGAACGGGATTTCGTGGAGCACCGCCATTTCTCCCGAGCGCATCTCGTGGACGATCTTGCCCGGCTGCTCGTCGCGCGCCTGATTGACTTCGGTACCCTGAAAGCGCGCCAGCGTCCGCAGAGTTCCCGCGGCGATCCCGGGAGCGAAGGGCAACAGAGAAAGCGCGGTGATGATGCTATCGCGGCCGAAGAGAGTGGCAAACCACGGGATGCCGGCCATAATGTACGTGCCTGCGGTCCCGTGGGAAATAATCGACATGAGGTCGCAATCCGAATGGCGCAGCAACGAGTTCATCAGCTCGTTGGTGGCGGACACTTTAGCCCATCCGGCGGCAGTATGAGCGATTTGGGCATGGCGCGCACGAAGCACGTGTTCGAAGCCCGGCGTGGATTTGGACGCCGTTTGAGAAGGTGTTTCGGCCACGGCAGGCGATTCCTGGCCGAGGTTGCCGCAGGTTACTCCAAGCTCGAGTGTCTCATGAGCATCGGGTTCCAGCCTGAGGGAATAGACCGCACGATCGGGATCAAGTCGTGTCGGCGCCTGAATGAATCGCATCTCACTGAAGCGCACCGCGTCGTCGAGTCCGCGATAGAGAAACTTGATACGGTCTTTGTGACTTTCGGGCGTGAGCATTTGGCCGTGATGTTCGCGCTTGACGCCGCGCACTTCGAAGAGGTCCACGAAATCGACCGCGAAGCGAAATTCGAGGTCGATCTTGACCTGCGCTTGGGTGTAATTGCGGACCACGAGCCGATGGAAAAGAGCGGCCTGACCGAGTGTCCAACCACGCTCGAGCTGAATCGAATTACGCGGCAAACCGATGGCAGCGCCATTCACGGCGAGGTCGGGATTAGTCAGATTGACGCGCAGTTGTGCCTTGTCGTCGCTCAGAAAGGAGTTGAGGAAATAGGGGGCCTCGCCGTCTATGCGAAGCTCGAACCGGCACAGATAGCGGGTGTCGCCGTGAAAGAGACCCAGCGCCTCGAGCGGCGATTCGACGATATCGCCGCCGGCGTCAAAAATCGCGAAGCTGTGGCCGTCCGCGAGCACTCGGGTGGTGCGCCGTGAACTGAGCGAAGAGGCCAGGACGTAGAAAGCCGAGCCGACCTTAAGGACGGCTCGGGCTTCCTGTGCACCGGCCGCACGGCGACGACTTGCGGGAGCACCGGGGCCGCCTTCGTGGGTTCGCTTCACCGCGCTGCCGGCTGTCCTGCCTCGAAGCGCGCGTGCGGATGCGCTCCGTTGTTGCGGGCATTGATGAGGTCATGGAAGAGCCGCTCGTACTGGGCCGCCATGACATCGGCGGTAAAGCGCGTCTCAAATTCCTTGCGGCAATCCTCACGCTTGATCTGGCCGATGTTTTTGACGGCTTTCACGAGGTCGTCGAATTCCGTGGCGATAAGCGCGCTGACGCCGTGGCGCAGGACTTCGGGGACGGATCCGCAGGGGCGCGCAATCACGGGAGTGCCGCAAGCGAGTGCCTCGATCATCGCGAGGCCGAACGGCTCCGGCCAATCGATGGTGAACATGAGTGCGAGCGCATTGCCGAGGAACTCGTTCTTCTGCGATTCGTTGATCTCGCCAATGTACTCTACGTCCGGCGACGCCAGCCGCGGCTTGATGACCGATTCAAAATAGGCGCGGTCGTTCACGTCCACCTTGGCCGCAAGCTTGATCGGGATACCGACTTTCTTGGCCAGATCGATCGCGAGATCGGGTCGCTTCTCCGGAGAAATACGGCCGAGGAAGGCAAGATACTTCCCCGGACCCTTGCTATAGGTGAGCAGGTCGCGAGGCAGCCCGTGATAAATAGTCGAGACCCAGTTCATGAAGGGGAGTGGTTGGCGCTGAGAGTCGCTGATCGAGACCAGGGGCACGTTAGTGTAGCGCGCATAGACTGGCTTCAAATCTTCAATATCGAGACGCCCGTGCATGGTGGAGACGGTTGGCGTTTTGACGAAAGGGGCGAAGGCAAAGGACCAGTAATCGATATGGGTATGGATAACGTCGAAGTCATCCGCATTTTCGTAAACGTCGGAGAGCATCGGGAGTTGCAGGTAGGCGCCGAGCTCCTGTTTGCCAGCCAGACGCAGCGCCTGGGGACAAGCGGGACGCAATTTGGCGCTGGTCTGCGCATCGCCAGCGGCGAAGAGGGTTACGTCATGGCCGCGGCGAACGAGCTCCTCGGTGATGTACGAGACGGTGCGCTCGGTGCCACCATAAAGCTTGGGCGGTATGCGTTCGTACAGGGGCGCGATCTGCGCGATACGCATACGCGGCAGCGCGGATTCAGAGGGTTTCGTGGTGGTCTTAGCGTCACTCAATGCGATTGCTCCTTGACTGTCTAATGCGATGGACACGACGCTCGCGGATCACGCTCTCGCGGCCGCCGTTCTGCCGTGATAATGGCCTGGCAATCGTACGTATTATTGATCGTACGATGCCGCCATGCGAACCTCGCGAATCGGCAACGTCCGACGGAGAGGGCACGGCGAAGTCGGGCCGCGAAAGAGCGAATACCTGCAAGCATCCATGCTGACACATTCAGTTGCGAGCAACGTGCCAAATTTCAATGCGCCGGTAAAGGCCATGAAATCATGGCGTCCGATGCTTTCAGATCGGTTGTGGGAGATACAGAGATGAATTATTTGAGGCATAACGCACCCCAAATAGACGCGCGGACACGCACGCTGGCGTTGCATCCGAGGGGCCGAATCGGGACTGATGAAAGTTGCAGCGGATGTCCGTGAACGCGCTTTGAAGGCCGCTCGAATGCGGTCGCAGGAGGGCAGGGTGGAACTCAAGGAAGTTAAGATGTATTCGGACTACAAGAGTCCGTATGCCTACCTGGCCTTCGATCCCGCGTTCGAGTTGCCGCGCCGCTACCGCATCCGGATGCGGTGGATTCCGTTTCAGCTCCGGATCAAGGGCAAGGGCGAGCGCAGCGCATATTCAGAGCACAAGGCACGCTATTCCTATCTGGATGCGCGCCGGTGGGCGAAGCCACGTGGCATCCTGATTCGCGGTCCACTCAAGGTCTACGACACGCGTCCCGCACTCATCGGGGGGCTCTACGCCGAGACGCAGGGCCGCCTGATCGGTTACAGCCGCAACGCCTTCGAATTATTCTTTCGCCGGGAGTTCGAGGCCGATCAGCCCGATGCGGTGGCAGGACTGGTGCGTAACCTCGGGATGTCGTCGGACGGCTATCGCGAATACCTCGATGGCGAGGGTGCCGAAGCTTACGAACAGGCGCAAGCGGAGGCGGCTGCCGACAACGTCTTTGGCGTGCCGATCTTCGTCTTCGAGCGCGAGCCGTTCTGGGGTCACGACCGGATTCCCGTACTCGAAGAGCGGCTGAGAGAAATGGGCCTTGGGGTCCCGCCGGATGAAGCTTGATCGGCCAAGGCCCGGCGGACTATTCAGAGTCGGCGCGGCGCTGCTATAAGTGACTTTCGATCACGCGTCCCGGATGACACCCGCCGGTCATACCTGGACCAATCGACTCGCAAATAAATCCAATCGCGATCGGCGGAGGAGGATCCCATGCATGTAGGTTATGGAGTCGCCTTTCAAAATCCGGGCAACGCAATTTCAGACGCCGAGGTCTATCGCAACGAGTTGCGCCTTTGCGAGATGGCTGAACCGCTCGGCTTCGATTCCGTGTGGTCGGTAGAACATCATTTTGACGACTATACCATGTGTCCCGACGTTCTTCAGTTTCTCTCTTATATGGCGGGCAAGACGAGCAAGGTAAAACTTGGTTCGATGGTCGTGGTGCTGCCGTGGCATGACCCGATTCGCGTCGCCGAGCAAATCTCGCTGCTCGATCACATCTCGAATGGTCGCTTCATCCTCGGCCTCGGCCGCGGTCTAGCGCGAATCGAATACGAAGGCTTTCGCCTCGATCAGAACGAGGGACGCAACCTCTTCGTCGAGTATGCGGAACTTATTCTCAATGCGCTGGAAAATGGTTACATGGAAGGCGGCAAGTACACCAAGCAGCCGCGTCGCGATATCCGCCCGTTTCCCGCGCGATCTTTCAAGGGACGCACTTATGCAGCGGCGGTCTCGCCCGAGTCCATGCCAATCATGGCAAAGCTCGGCGTTGGCCTGCTTGTGATTCCGCAGAAGCCGTGGGACGTGGTCAAGGAAGATTTCAAGATCTACCACAAGGTTTGGCGCGAGGTTAATGGCGCAACGCCGCCGCCCAAGCCGCTCTCCGGCGGGTTCTGCTTCGTCGATGAGAACAAAGATCGCGCCGAAGAGATGGCGATGAAGTGGATCACCACCTATTACCACACTGCGATGCGCCACTATGAAATGACCCAGCAGCATTTCGGGACGCACAAGAGCTACGAGTTTTACAGCCATGTCGGTAAGTACATCGAGAAACACGGAATGGATAACGCCGCGGTGGATTTCGCCAAGCTGATGCCGTGGGGGACGCCCGACCAGGTGATCGAGAAGATTGCGTTCATCAGGGACACGATTGACGCCAACGGCGTGATGATGAACTTCAGCTACGCAGGCATGCCCTTCGACGAGGTCGAGCGCAGCCTGAAGTTGTTCGCAAAGAAGGTGCTGCCGGAACTGAAGGCGATGAAGACTGCAGAGTTGGTGGAACCGACGGCGCTCGAAATGCCGGCGCATTCGAAGGCGGCGTGACCGCAATACTCAGTCGCAAAAGTCGATGAAGAAAGCGGGGCGGGCCATCTCAATGGCCCGCCCCTGGTTCTTCAGCGCGATGGAGCCTCCGGCTTTCGGTTGATTGAGTAGCGCAACCAGATGATGTCGTCGGTGCGGCGCTCCATTGAACGCAGCTTCCAACTCACGCCGGGTAGATTATCAGAAGCGGGATCGTGAGAATCGAACAGCGCCGGCGTCCCGATCAAACCATCGGCGACCGGGGCTATAAGCAGACTCAGTTCATCTATCAATCCAGCCCGCAGCATCGAACCATTGATCTTGCCGCCACCCTCCAGGAGGAGCGTTTTTATCTGGAACGATGACGCCAGCTTGTCGAGCACCAGAGCAAGATCGAGAGTGTCGCGACCGCCAAAGAGATACGAGATGCGATTTGCGCGGAGATGCGCCAGATAGTGAGATGATACCTTTTCCGTCAGAACCGTGATGATGTGATCGCCGCTTATATCACTGCGATCCCAGTGGAGCTTGCCACTGGGATCGAGCGCGATCGCGAATGAGGTTTGGGTATGCGGCGCGAGGTAGTCTGTTTTGGGTATTGGCGCGATCTCAGTCACGGGTCCGAGGGCCGAACCTTTCGCAAAGCCGGCCATCGTGATGCGCCCGCACATCCATGCATTTGCCCGATAAGTAGCGCCCGTCGTCTCGTACTGGGCGAGGCCCTCTGAACTGAGATTCCATCGCGAACTGACTATCCGGCCGTCCAGCGACATTATCATGTGACATACAACGCGGGGCTTCACGCTGATACTCAGTTGGCTTTATCGCTAAGCGACATCGCAGCTACCGGTTTTCCGAGTGCAACACGCCCGTATCCATCAGAGCTTTGATCTGATCGTCCGACAAGCCGAGATTTTCCTTGAGCACTTCCGCTCCGTGCTGTCCCAGCAAAGGTGCGACCAGATCGAGAAGTTCGGGGAATTCCGAGTATTTCAGCGGGAAGCCCGGAATAGTCACTTCGCCGAGCAACGGATCGTCGACTTTGCGGACCATGTTGCGCGCCTTGAAGTACGGGTGTTTGAGCGTATCGATAATACTCATTACGGGCGCCGACGGAATGCGGAATTCCTCGAAGACCTTGAGGACCGCATCATCGGTGCCCTGCGCCGCCATCCATTGCTCGATTATCGCGATTAGTTCCACCTGATTCTTGCCGCGATCCGGGCTGGTGGCAAAACGGGGATCCTTTTCCAACTCAGGACGGCCCAGCGCCTGGGTGAGTGCAGGCCATTGCCGATCCAGCACCAGCAGCACGATATAGCCTTGCGGACCTTTGAAGACACCGACGGGGCATACGAGCGGGTGATGTGCGCCGAAGCGGTGGGGCACAAACTCGCCATTGGTGATGGAATTGACCTGCAAATTGGCCTCATGCATGTGGTACAGCGAATCGACCATTGAGATATCGATGTGCTGGCCGATGCCGGTGCGCTCGCGATGAAACAGCGCATAGCCTATCGCCGCGAACGCATGCACGCCGCTACTCACATCCGCGATACCAAGTCCGACCGGCATCGGGGGTCCATCCGCGGCGCCGGTCATGTGCATGATCCCTGCGAAGCCCTGAGCGATGAAATCGTAGCCGACCTTATGCGCGAGCGGCCCAGTTTTTCCGAATGCGGAGATCGACGCCAGTATGATCCTCGGGTTGAGCTTCTTCAGCGACGGATAATCGAGGCCGCGCCTCTCCATCACGCCTGGCCCGAAGTTTTCCAGTACCACATCGACCTTCGGTATCAGTGACTTCAGCAACTCCATTGATTCGGACTTGGAGAAATCCAGGCAAAGGCTTTTCTTGCCGCGATTCTGTTGCACGAAATAGCCACTGCGGCCGTTGCGGATCGCCGGCAGCATCCGCGAGGGATCGCCCATCGGGGACTGCTCGACCTTTATAATGTCGGCGCCCATCTCGGCCATCAGGCGCGTCACCGTCGGTCCCGCGAGGTACTGAGAAAAATCGAGCACCTTCACACCTTCAAGCATTCCGAGTTTCTTTCGCGCGCCATTCGCCATTGCATCCGTCTCCAATACTAGCTGCTGCCCATGCACACACTGAGCACTACACCCGCAAGCGTTGTTTATGAGTCAGACGGCGATGGCGAGAAGCTTGCGCTCCTGCCATCGCCGTCCTTTTATCTATACGTCGCGATGCTGGTTCTAATCGCCAAAGTAGGCGCGCGGATTATCCACTGTCAGCGTCCGAATCTTTTCCTCGGACACGCCGGCCTTGAGCATCTGCGGAATGATGTTGCGGCAAACGTGCGCATAGTTGGAATTGGGCGCCGCCTCCATCATTTTCTCGATGGCCGGGAAGGTGCGTCCGAGCCAGCATCCGACGGCGTCCTGAGAAAGCATGATACGGTCGAAGCCGACAGCCAGTAGTCCAATCAACGAAGCGAGCCGCATCTTGTCAGGTGCGATCGGTTCCAGTCCAAAGCGATCGAAGCCGATCCAGGCGCCGCGATTGAGAATGTCGAAGTAATACTTCATGTCGCCCACACCGCACGCATGCCCAATCAGCACTCGATTAAAATCGACGCCTTCCTCTTTGAAGATGTCCAGCGTCTCGCGGCCAAAAGGTGAACTTTCGCTGTTATGGCAGAGCAGCGGTGCGCCAGTCTTTTTTTGTGCACGGGCCGCAGCGCGCAAGCATTTTTCTTCGTACTTGGTGATGGCCGTATCCTCGGACATTCCCGGGATGCCCCCGGTCGCCGTTTTGATCAGACCTGGCTTGATGCCGGTGTTGCCGATGCCCTCGGTCAGTTCCTTGATATAGACGTTGGCGATGTCGTCCGAATCGAGCATGCGGAAATGCTGCGGGATGCCAAACGCGTCGTTGTAAAGGCCGGTCGCGATGATCACGCGCATGCCGGATTTCTCCGCGACTTCTGCAGCGAATTCGGGATCACGTCCTAGTTCCATCGGACAAGGATCGACGAAGCTCGAGACTCCGAGGTCTTGGATTTCCTTCATCCGGTCGACCGCTTTGCCGACCTCCGACTTGCGGTTGAAGCCGCGATTATCGAGTTCCCAGCCTGGGAATCCAGCGGTAAGATGCTCATGAATGAGCGTGAAACCCAGGTCGCGTGCGTTGCATTTGCCCGTGACAGTATTGATTGCCATCGTTGCGGCTCCTTCGCTTTGAGCTTCGGCGGCTTCCGTTCCCGCAAAAGCAGCTTTTAGATTCGGAAGCCCAAACCTAGTACAAGTGTCGCCTAATCGCCAGACAAACTTGAGGTGCTTCCGGTTCCGACCGGCAACACCGCGACCCTCTCCGAAACGCAAGTTCGCGATTGCCGACGGCATCTCGGTCGGGTTAAGGTGCGCGATAGTCTGCACCATTACGGTCGGAGGAAGACTCAATGCATAGTTGGAAAGTTGGCGACGTCAAAATCACTCGAATGCAGGAACAGGAACCGGTCTGGCCCGGCACGATGATCCTGAAAGAGGCTGTGGCCGATAACGTTAAGCGCGAGGGCGAATGGCTTGATCCGTTTTGCAAAGACGGTAACTTTCGCTTGAGCATCCACGCGTTGCTGGTCGAGAGCGATGGCAAGCGCATACTGGTCGATACCTGCGTGGGCAACGACAAAAACCGCCCGGGCTTCAAAGATTGGAGCAATCTACATCTGCCCTTTCTGCAGAACATGGAAAAGGCCGGAGTCAGCCGCGATTCCATCGATACGGTGCTGTGTACGCATCTGCACCTCGATCACGTTGGCTGGAACACGACGCTCGAGAACGGCAAATGGGTACCGACGTTTCCGAAGGCTAAGTACCTGATGGTGAAGCGTGAATGGGAGCATTGGAACAAGTACGACGGCATGGCCGACTTCAAATTGACTATCGACGATTCCGTTCGTCCGATCATCGAGGCGGGTCGCGCCGAACTCGTTGATAACGGTCATCGGCTAACCGGCGACGTCGTGCTCGAAGCGACGCCAGGCCACACTCCCGGTCATACCAGCGTGCGGATTTCGTCGAGCGGTGAGAACGCGGTCATCACCGGTGATATGATTCATCACCCGATCCAGATCGCTCATCCCGACTGGATCTGCGAGTTCGATACCGATCCGACGATGGGCGGCGATACGCGCAAGGCCTTCGTCGAACGTTATTGCGATAAGCCTGTGACTGTAATCGGCACGCACTTCGCTGGACCGACGTCGGGTCATATCGTGCGGCGCAACGGATCGTTCCGCTTCGAAGCGTAGGGATTTCGAGACTGCGGCGCCGTCGCAATCTCGAAATCACGTAATCAAGGTGGGACATCGCGCAGCGGCGTCCCACCTTCATTCGACCATGCATCAGCCGGCACCGCCGCACGGCGTCTGATGTATTCTGGCGCCTCACGTACGCCAACATGGCGCAAGGGGTGGTGGCGGCAACGAAGTTCGGCTTCTGCCCGGCATCATTTCGGGGAACGAGAATGACCACAGCCCGCTTTAGCGCAGCGAACGGAAGCGAGCGGGATATTATCTCTTCGTAATCTTGTTCACCTCCGCCATTTCCTCCGCCGTGAGCCGCCAGCCAATCGCCTTGGTGTTCTCCGTGACTTGCTCGGGACTGGTCGCGCCGCTGATCACACTCGAAATCTCCGGCTGCGTGGCCAGCCAGCCTATCGCCAGCTCGATCAACTGACGCCCCTGCTTGCGGGCGAACTCCTCGAGCTTTTCGATTTTCAGGAAGTTCGCGTCGGTCATGAGCGGGTCGGCGAGCCGGCGCATGGCGGCGAAGCGTGTCCCCTTGGCAGGCTCCTCGCCGCGCCGATATTTACCCGTGAGGAATCCGCTCGCGAGTGGAAAAAATGGCAGGATGCCGACGCCGAATTGACGGCATGCGGGGATCAGATCCTTCTCAATTTCACGATTCAGGAGGTTGTAATGGTTCTGGGCCGAAACATACGGTGCCCATCCGCGGACCTTCGCAATCCAAGCCGCGTCCGTAGCCTGCCATCCCGCGTAATTGCTGTGCCCGATGTAGCGCACCTTCCCGGCTCGCACGAGGGTGTCCAGCGCTGCGAGCGTCTCTTCTTCAGGCGTGGCCGGGTCCGGCTGATGGATCTGGTACAGGTCGATGTAGTCAGTCCCGATACGCTTTAGACTCGCCTCGCAGGCCGCCATGATGTAACGCCGCGAGCCGCCGATTTTGTAGGGCCCATCACCCATCGCCATGCCGAATTTGCTCGCCAAAACGATTTCGTGGCGTCGATTCCCTAGCGCCTTGCCCAACATTTCTTCTGATTGTCCGCGATTTCCGTAAATGTCCGCTGTATCGAACAGCGTGATTCCTTCGTCCAGCGCGCGATGGACAACGGCCCGCGTCTGATCCGCGTCGATCCGCATTCCGAAGTTGTTGCAGCCCAGTCCCGCCAACGAAACCTGCAGCCCGGAATTCCCCAGTCTTCGATATTCCATAGTCCCTCGCGATGCGTAAGTTTATCGCTTTCCGCATCTTAGCCGTCAGGATGATTAGAAGCGCAAGTGGCGTTGACCCAAATGTCCTCAATGTCAACGGTTTTGAGTCTGGGGCCGAAATGCAATCCCTTGGAATTAAGAATTGGGTTCGCCCCGTCTGCTATCCGTCTCCCACAGAAACATATTCGTCAATGGGCGAGCATAACCGTCACAGTTTTGTGAATGAAAGAGCGGCTGCATTTGACACTGGCGCTCAATTCTTGCGAAGACTTTCAGGGGAAAAGTAACTTGAGCCCGGGCACCAGCGGATGAGAGCCCGAGGGGGAGAGTATCATTGGCAAACTTGATTGAAGAAACCGTGAAAGTCGCCGGCGGCGAATTGGTATTTGTGCGCGGCGGATCCGGCAAACCGCTGCTCGTTTTCCACGACGAACTCGGCTATCCGGGCTGGATGACATGGAACGAGAAACTGGCGCTCGATCGCACTCTCCTGATCCCGTTGCAGCCCGGTTTCGGCAAGACGCCGCGCATCGATTGGATTCTGAATTACCGCGATCTCGCCGGCTTCTACTCGCAGGTTGTACGCGAGATGAAGCTGGACCCGATAGATGTAATAGGCTTTTCCGCCGGCGGTTTCATTGCTGCCGAGATGGCGGCGGCAGATCCGGATATCTTCTCGCACATGGTTTTGGTGGCGCCAATGGGTATAAAGCCAGCCGCAGGAGAGATTTTTGATTTCTTCGCTGTAACGGTCCGCCGACACCTTATGGCTACCGTGGCTGATCCGGCTAGCACTCCCGAGTACGCCAAAATCTATGGCGGTCAGATGACGCCCGATCGCTTCGAGGCCTTCGAGGACGCGCGCTCTGAAACGGCGCGCATCGGCTGGGAGCCTTTCATGCACAATCCCAGTCTGCCCCATCTGCTGCGCGGCGCCAGAACTCCGACTCTGCTGGTCTGGGGCAGCCACGACAAGGTCGTTCCGCGTGGATGCATCGACGCCTACCGAGATTCGATCGCGGGGGCGCAAGTCGCTGAAATCGACGGTGCCGGCCATCGTCCGGAAATCGAAAGCGCGACGGAGTTCGATCGAGTGGTCAGGAAGTTTCTGGCCGCCTGACGACGGACAATCGAGAGGTACTTGAGATGCAGATTGGCTATTTCACCGAGCGCCCCTATCGATGGCTCCCCGAAGAAGAGATCCTTCACAACCGCGGTTACTTTGCTGTCTCCAATAGCCACTTCGATCGCGAGAAGGCCGCTGACGACTATCATTACTATCTGGATGAGTATTGCTACGCCGAGGACCTTGGCTTCGACGTCGTCGCGCTAAACGAACATCACGGCAATCCCTTTTGTATGGGCTCTGTCATGAACGTCGAAGCGTCAGTGCTCGCCTATCGCACCAAGCGCGTGCGGATCGTGCTCATCGGCAATCCTCTTCCAGTGATCAAGCATCCCTTGCGGATGGCGGAAGAGTTGGCTGAAATCGATCTCATCTCGCGCGGCCGCCTGGTCACGGGATGGGTGCGCGGCGCCGGCTCCGAGCAGTTCTTCAACAACGCCAATCCCGCCTACAATCGCGAGATGTTCAACGAGGCGCACGACTTCATCGTGCAAGCCTGGACGCGACCAGGTCCGTGGCGCTACGAAGGCAAGCATTTCCATTATCGACATGTGAATCCGTGGGCGCTGCCGTATCAAAAACCACATCCTCCGATGTGGATTCCCGGAGTCCTTAGTCCCGAGACCGTGCAATGGTGTGCCGAGCATCGTTACCCATATATCGGGCTCGGTACTCAGTTGGGCCCAACTTGCGATTTGTGGGATTTCTACGCCGATATTGCCGCGAAGAATGGCTATCAGGCCGGTCCTGAGAATTTCGGTTACCTCATCCCGACGGTACTCGCCGATAGCGAGGAGAAGGCACAATCAATAGCCAATAACTTTGTTTATGGCGGTGGCCAGAATGCCTTCTCTGCGCCGCAGTTCACGATGCCTCCCGGTTACAACTCCAAGGGGGCAATACGCATGCTCGCCAGGCAGCAGACGAGTACCTGGCTCGGGGTCAGCGGTGAGAAGATCAGAGAGAGTATGGAGGAGGGCGACAGCGGCGCGATCGATTACGATGAAGTTCGCCGAAAGCTCCGGGCTGGCTTGCAGAAGGTGCAGCAGAATCTCCAAGTCATCGCGGGAACGCCCACAACCGTCATTCCCAAGATCAAAACAATACTGAGTGTGCTGCGCCCCGGTGTCTTCATCATGTTCAGTATTCAAGGACCTGTAGGCAACGAGGATCGCCGCACGAGTATGCGATTGTTTGCCGATGAAGTGATGCCGGCACTGAAGGAACATGCCAAAGCGATAGATCTGCCTGATCCCTTCCAGCGAACCCCCGGCTCGATAAAGTTGCCAGCGGGAACTTCACGGATACCCGTCGCTGATCGTGCACCGCTGGCCGAGTTGGGTCTGAAATAAAAGGAGCGTCGTCGCGCGATGTTCAAAATAGGCAAGATTTTTCACCTCACTCATGTAGTCGAAGATCTCGCTGCAGTCGATCGCTGGTACGACGAGGTCTTCGCGGTCAACCGGTTCTATCATGGTTACGAGAAGTTGGCCGCCCGTGAAGCTTCGCTGGTCCTCATCGGCGATCTTGTAATGGAACCGGTAATGCTCGCAAAGGTACCCGACGCGGAACGCACTCCGATCGGCAAATTCCTTGCGCGTTTCGGTCAGCACTTCCATTCGATCGCCTGGTACGTCGATGACGTTAAGGCGATGGCCACCGACCTGGCTCAACGGAACCTCCGGCTCTACGACGTCACGGGCAGGCTCGTGACGCCGCCACTCCGGACCGAGGCGATCTGGACTCACCCTAAGGAAACCCATGCCCTGCTTGAGTTTGCTGCCACTGGTAACTATATCGCAGATCCGCGCTTGCAATCGGGGTGGAGTACGGCGCCCTGGCGCGATCGTAATCCACTAGCCATCGATCGCACGTCGCACATCACTGTGTTGTTCGGCGATCTGAAGGAAGCCAAGTCTCTTTACATTGAGGTACTCGGCGGCAAGCTCCTCCATGAATCCGAAACTTCGGGGCACAAGCGCAGCGCGTTTATTTCAGTTGGCGCGGATACCGTTATCGAGGCCGCGCAACCACTCTCTGCCGCCACTCACGAGGCGCGCGACCTCGAAGCCAACGGCGAAGGCGTACACGCCGTCACGTTCAAGACTTTAAATCTCAAGGGTGCGGCAGAGTTTCTTCGTTCGAAGAATCAACGCATTGAAGCGCAGGATGCGGATTCTTTTATGCTGAACGTAAGTGACTCATTCGGCATGCTCATAAAATTTACGGATCGAGCTATTCCAAACGACCCGCGCTCCTGATTAGTCACTTTGCTGAATAGTGAATGAGCTGGAGTCAGCCTGATGGATTTTAAGTATAGCGAAGAGGACGAAGCGTTTCGCAGCGAATTTCGAACTTGGCTCGAGACTAACGTGCCGCGCGACTGGCGAGACGATGGTGAGCTTGCCGATCCGGATACAAAGTCCGAGTTCGAACGCCGCCGCGCGTGGCATCGCAAACTCTACCACGCGGGCTGGATGTGCATCCACTGGCCTAAAGAGTTTGGGGGTCGCGGCGCCAGCCTGATGCAACAATTCATTTACCATCAGGAACTCGACCGCGCGAAGGCGCCGCCCGTCGTCAATTTTCAGGGTATCGCTCGCGTGGGCCCGACCCTGATGCAATGGGGAACTCCGGAGCAAAAGGCGCGCTTCATCCCGAAGATTCCTTCGGCCGAGGAGATTTGGTGCCAGGGGCTCTCGGAGCCCAACCACGGCTCTGACCTCGCCGCCGTCGAGACCCGCGTCATCGACCATGGCGACCATTTTATAGTCAACGGCTCAAAGGTCTGGACGTTGAACGCGCATCACGCGGACTTCTCCACTTTGCTCTGCCGCAGTGATACTGCCGCGCCTAAACATCGCGGACTGAGTTACCTGCTGGTTGATCTAAAGAGTCCTGGAGTGGCTATTCGGCCGTTGGTCCAAATCACGGGCGAGAGCGGCTTCAACCAGGTATTCTTCGAAGATGTCGCGGTGCCCAAGTCGAACTTGGTCGGTAAGTGGAATCAGGGTTGGATGGTTGCGATTACGAATATGATGTTCGAACGCACCATCCATGGCGGCCGCACCGATATGATGGTCGAAGTGCGCCAACTCGGCGAGCTCGCGAAGCAGCTCCAACGCAATGGACGCCCAGCCTTCGAGGACGGCTACGTTCGTGGCCGGATCGCGGCATTTGCCTGCGAGGCAGAGGGACTCAAGTACACCAGCCTCCGCCAGTTGACGCGCCAGCTTCGCGGACTTCCGCCAGGACCCGAGGGCTCAGTTATGAAGCTCGGCACCACCGACTTGAATCTGCGGATTCAGAAATTCGCGATGGAGTTGCTTGGTCCATATAGTCAATTTGAATACCGCGCGCCGGGCGCACTGGATCGCGGCAAATGGTCGCATCGGATGTTGGCGGCCCGGCGTGGCACGATTGCCGCCGGCACCAACGAAATTCAGCACAACATCATTGGCGAGCGCGTGCTCGGTTTGCCCAAGGGATAATTATGGCAGGTAAGCTCGATGGTCGAGTAGCGATCGTTACAGCCGGCGGCGCCGGCATCGGCGCTGCCACGGCACGCCGCTTCGCGAAGGAAGGTGCCGCAGTAGTCATCGCCGATTTGAGTGGCACTCGCGCGAAAGCTGTGACCGAGGAAATAAAATCCACCGGCGCTCAAGCCGCTTTCATTAAAATGGACGCTGCGGATCCGGAGGCGATTCAAGCCACTATCAAGCTCGCGCTCGATTCGTTTGGCCGCCTTGACGTAATGTTCAACAACGCCGGAATGGCGGAAGTAGCGCTCGTTCACGACACTACGCTCGAATCATGGAATCGCGTAATGGCGGTGACGCTTACCAGCACGTTCCTCGGGATCAAATACGCGGTTCCCATTATGCGTAAGCAAGGCGGCGGCGCGATTATCAATACCGCGTCGATTTCCGGGATGCATGGCGACTACGGGATGGCCTCTTACAACGCTGCCAAGGCCGGTGTTATAAATCTCACTCGGGCCGCTGCGCTCGAGAACGCCAAACATAAGATTCGTATCAATTGCGTATGTCCCGGCGGCATCAATACCCGCGTCGCCCAGGTGCTCGGCGGTGACCGCGCCGAGCAGTTCCGCCGCACGATGGGGGCGATTCATCCGGTCGGCCGTATGGGTGAGCCCGAGGAAATCGCGGACACGGTCACATTCCTCGCCTCCGACGAGGCCTCTTTCATAACTGGCGCGAAGATCGTTGTAGATGGAGGTGTCTCTGCGCATACGGGCATGCCGCCGTTCATCCCTTCGTCGAAACCGTGAGCGCTCCTCGACGAGCGACTAAACGACGTAATTGAAATCTATTCCCTGATGATTGATGCCGCGCGCGGGCGGCGCGATCCATCCTGCGAACCGTCCCGGCTGCGTTTCGCCTATCATCAGAGTTCCGACGAATTCACGCTCGGCCGCAGTCGGCAGCCATTCACTCTGATGCGCGTCCCATTCCGCCGTGGTGATTATTTGCCCTTCCGGCGTTACCTTCACCGCAGCGCAATCGCCAATGGCGCGATGAAACCCGCGATGCGGCAGCCTCAGCTCGAAATCGATTCCTGCTGCTTTGATTACCTTGTTCCAGCGCGCGACGCCCCGGGCGCAGTCAGTGATGTACGCATCGCGGAGGGTTTCGTTGAGCGCGAGTAAGGCGGGGTGCTCCTTCTGCAGGATTCGATTGTCGTCAACCTGGGTAATTGTGTACAGCGCCTCCCGCAGTCGATGGTCGTCGTCGCGCGCCTCTTCGTTGAAGCGCCCCTTCAATCCCATGCTGAAATAGTTCGCCGCATTGGTCGAAAGCTCCGCCCCGAATAAATCGAGCGAGACCGAGTAGTGGAAGTTTAGATACTTCTGCATCAGCTTCAGATCGATTCCGCCATGTTTCCCGACCTCGTCGGTGTCGTACTCTTTCATCAGTTCGCAGGTTCGTTCCACCACTCGTCCGATGCCGGTCTCGCCGACGAACATGTGATGGGCCTCCTCGGTCAGCATGAAACGACAGGTTCGCGAGAGCGGATCGAAGGCCGACTCCGCCAGGCTGGCGAGTTGGTATTTGCCATCGCGGTCGGTGAAGAACGTGAACATCAGGAACGATAACCAGTCGGGAGTCTGCTCGTTGAACGCCCCGAGTATTCGCGGGTTATCCAGGTTTCCTGATCTCCGCTGCAAAAGCGCCTCTGCTTCTTCACGTCCGTCGCGCCCGAAATAAGCATGCAGCAGGTACACCATTGCCCACAGATGCCGGCCTTCTTCGACGTTGACCTGAAACAAGTTGCGCAGGTCGTAGAGTGATGGACTGGTCTGGCCCAGATGCCGTTGTTGTTCGACCGAGGCTGGTTCGGTATCGCCCTGCGTCACGATCAAGCGTCGCAGAGCGCCGCGATACTCGCCGGGGATTTCCTGCCAAACTGGCTGGCCCTTATGATCGCCAAATCCAATTTTGCGATCGCGCTCCGCCTCGGCGAGAAATATTCCCCATCGATAATCCGGCATCTTCACATAACCGAAACTCGCCCAGCCTTGCGCATCCACCGAAGTCGCCGTCCGCAAATAGACCTCGCGCTGCTGATAGCCGACCGGACCCATCTCGGCCCACCAGCGCTGGAACCCGGGTTGCCATTCTTCGAGTGCGCGTTGCAGGCGCCGGTTTCCGGCGAGGCCGACGTTGTTTGGAATCCGATCGGCGTAATCAATCGCCATGGTCATACCCTCCGCGTATCGAATTCCGCGCGCCGTCCGCTCCCGTACAGTTTCAGTGCGCCTTTGTCGCCGGTCGCATTCGGACGTTGAAAAATCCAATTCTGCCACGCCGACAGACGCGCGAAGATCTTCGTCTCCATCGTTTCCGGACCGGCGAAGCGCAGGGACGCCTCCATGCCCGTCAGCGCGTCGGGTGAGAATGACGCCCGTTCCTCGATCGCGATCCGTACCTCGTCATCCCAGTCGATTTCGTCAGGCGTGAACGTCACGAGGCCAAGTTTCTCCGCTTCATCGGCTTGCAGGTCGTCGCCGATGCGGACGCGCAGCTCCGCCAGATGATTGGGATCGTCGATGAAGCGCGTCTCGATTCGCGCCAGCCCATTCAACATGGGAAAACAACCGAAGTTCGATCCCGTCAGAGTTATGGCAGGGGAGGGCAGTTCGTTGCCTTCTCGTCGTCCCTGGAGCATGTATGTTCGATCCGCAGCGAAGCCGAGTTCGAGCAGCAGGCCGACAAAGCACGACCCCGGCTCGATCATCGCGAACAGTGACCTCGAGGTGACATCCAGCCGCGCCAGCGTGCGCTTCAGATAGAGCGCGGTTTCGCGTAGCATCCAGTCGTCGCCAAACTCGCTCAGCGCCCGATCGTACGATTCCACCAGACGCGAATCGCCTTGCGTGCGAAAAAGCCAGGTTCCGATACTTTCTTCGTTGAAGCGCAGATGGAGGATCGCGTCTTCGAGTTCGCGCGCGATCGCGAGCGGCCAGAACCGTGTCCCCAGACGATGAATCTCAGGTACGCTCGACGGCGCCATCGCGGCCGGCCCATGTATCATCAGGTTGGCGACGCCGTGTGCGCGATCGATCTCGATCGTAACGTGTTCGTAATGCGACCGCTCCCCCGTGCGTTCACAAGCGAGCGGTGTCAGCACTATTCCCCCGGCGTCTCGCGGCCGGGACGACATTTTGGCGATCGCAGCAGCCTTCCCGTTCGCCGCTTCCATGAGCTTGCTCCGTGGCACAACTTCATCGACTAGCCCCCATTCGACGGCGCGCTTGCCGCGCACACCTTCCTCCGTCGTGCAGAAGAAGTCCGCGCGATCGCGCCGTACTCGCCGCTTGTCCACAAGCCGCGTGAGCCCTCCGGTCCCGGGTAACACTCCCAGCAGTGGTATCTCCGGCAGCGACACGCTGGTGGTGCCGTCGTCAGCTATCATGATGTAGTCAGTCGCTAAAACTAATTCGTAGCCGCCACCCGCGCACGGTCCGCTTACCGCCGCGATGTACGTCTGTGCCGAGTTCCTCGTCGCGTCCTCGATCGCGTTGCGCGTCTCGTTGGTGAACTTGCAGAAGTTGACTTTGAACGAATGGCTCGCGAGGCCCAGCGCCCGAATATTCGCTCCAGCGCAGAAAATTCGCTCCTTCCCGGAGACCAGAATTACGCACGCTATTTCTGGGTGCTCGAAGCGGAGGCGTTGGACTGCGTCGTTCAGTTCGATATCTACGCCAAGATCGTACGAATTTAGCTTCAGTTCATAGCCGGGCGCGAGACCGCCATCTTCCGCGACATCCAGCACGAGCGTCGCCACTGGACCGTCAAGACTGAGCTTCCAATGCCGATACTTTTGCGGATTGGTTCTAAAATCTATCACTTTTGCGATTCCGGCTAGACCGTTCAGATCTATCGAGTTTCTGAATCCACCGCGGTCCGGTCACCAAGCTGCATTATAATGCATGTCTGATGAATCTTCGTCAAACTTGTGATCCCAAAAATCTGGCGGCAGCATGCTTTCGTCACAGATTCTTTTCAAAAAGAGACGGGGTTAGTTCATTGGAGGAAAGAGTCCGGAGTTCGAAGCGACGACGCGTGTGCGCTCGGCGCGGGAATAACCTACTCGGGGCAACCGGTTATTTGAGTCCGCGCTTGATCAGGTCAAGCAATTCGCTCAGGGCTGCCTCCAGGCTTTTGCCGGTGGTATCGAGGTGGGCGTCCGCCTTACGGTAGAAGCGTTCGCGCTGCCCGAGGATATGCCGCAGATCGGCCATCGCTTGACCATCGCTGGCGCCCGCGGTTACCCGGCGGTCGCCTTCGGCGCGCACCACGCGCTCCCAATGCTCCTTGGGCGTCGCCGACAGCCAGACGGTATAGCAGGAGGCGAGCAGCCGTTCGAAGCTCGCCGCCTCGGCGACTAGCCCACCGCCAGCCGCGATCACGATTTGCTTGCGGCTACGGACGAGACGCTGAATCGCTTGCCGCTCGTAACGGCGGTAGGCCGCCTGACCCTCAACATCGAAGATTTGAGCCAATGGCGCTCCAGCCTCGCGCCCCACCTCATCGCTCAGCTCAACGAAATCCCAATTGAGCCGATGCGCTAAACGGCTGCCGAGGGTGGTCTTGCCTGCGCCGCGCACGCCAATCAGAGCGACTCGCTCCGTGCGGGCGGAGCCTAGCCCGAAACGCCGCTCCAGAAGCTCCGCGGCTTCGGTTAGTTCAGCTTCCGTTAACTGGCGCAGACGTTCGATGATCAACTCGGATTCGGCCACCGGTTCGTCTTCGCTGACGAGAAGCGCAAGCGAAACATCGATAGCGGCGGCGACACGCCGCAAGAGCACAATCGACAGGTTGCCCTCGCCGGCTTCGAGCTGCGCCAGGTAGCGTTCCGAGAGCCCGGAATCGTGCGCCAGCATCCGCCGCGTCATCCCGTGACGAGCGCGTGCGTCGCGCACATGCTGTCCGATCATGCAAAGGAATTCCGCCTCGTCGCCCAAGGCGGAACTTTCCGACGCGAGGGGTCCCGATGTAGTCGCGGTTGGTGTCTTGGATGAGGGTGGCATCGAGGGCACTCCATTATCGGCGATGTAATTGCAATACTCCAGACTCGCGGAACCCAAAAGCCATCTCCCGAAGCTTGAATCCAGCAAGTCATTGGGCAAAGCTCGCGCCATGAACCGAGATGGCAATGCACCCGAGGGGACATGGGTAAGTGGCGCCTCTGCAGAGGCCCGCGCGCATTGGGTGAAAGTGCCCCGCGAGTACAACGCGGCGAGTCACTTTATCGATCGGCATCTGCATGAAGGGCGCGGCGGCAAGACCGCGTATATCGATGATCGTGGGAGTTACAGCTACGCGGAACTGGCGGCGCGCGTGAATCGCGCGGGCAACGTGCTGGCAGGCATTGGCGTCGAGATGGAGCAGCGCGTCATGCTGTGCCTGCTCGACGGGATCGATTTCGTGACGCTGTTCTGGGGCGCGCTCAAGATCGGCGCAGTGCCCGTGCCCGTCAACACCTTGCTGGCGCCAGCGGATTACGAGTTTATGTTGCGCGACAGCCGCGCCAGGGTACTGGCGGTTTCGGCGCCGCTATGGGATCGCTTCAAGCAGGTGACTCCGTCGCAGCCATATTTGAAAAGCATCCTCGTGGTGAGCGCCGGCGAACCTGCTAGTGGCGATGCGTCCAATGTTGACACTCGATCGGTTGGTTTCGAACAACTGGCATCTGACGCTGATTCGAACCTTGAGCCCGCCCCAACGGTAGCCGATGACGCCGCATTCTGGTTGTACTCCTCAGGATCGACGGGGCGGCCGAAGGGTGTGATTCATCTACACAGTAGTCCGGTCCAGTCTGCCGCTCTGTACGCACGAGGTGTCCTCGGTATGCGCGAAGACAACGTCGTATTTTCCGCCTCCAAGATGTTTTTCGCATACGGACTGGGCAATGCGATGAGCTTTCCCTTAGATGTCGGAGCGACCACCATTCTGATGGCTGAGCGGCCGACCGCCGCGGCGGTAATGCGCACGCTGGTCGCCCATCGGCCAACGATCTTCTGCGGGGTGCCAACACTGTACGCGGGATTACTAACCGTTGAGGTGCCGGCTCGCTCAAAAGATGACATCAGAGACGGGCGTCTGCGCATCTGCACATCGGCGGGCGAGGCGCTGCCTGAACCGATCGCGCGACGTTGGGCCGATCGTTACGGCGTGGAGATTTTCGACGGGCTGGGATCAACCGAGGCTTTGCACATCTTTCTATCGAATCGCGCGGGTGCCATGCGCTATGGCAGTTCGGGAATTCCGGTACCAGGTTACGAGCTCAGGCTGCGCGATGAACGCGGTAACGAAGCGAGCGATGGCGAGTTCGGAGAACTATGGTGCCGCGGCCCATCGATCGCCGCGGGTTACTGGAATAATAGAGCAGCAACCAATGGGGCCTTTGTCGGCGGCTGGCTCAACACTGGCGACAAGTACGTGCGCGACACCGACGGCTATTATCATTTCGCGGGCAGATCGGACGACATGCTCAAGGTGGGAGGAATCTGGGTCTCGCCTCTAGAAGTCGAGACGGTGCTGCTGGAACATCCTCAAGTTCGAGAGGCGGTGGTGATCGGGGCGACGGACGGAGAGGCGTTGGTGAAACCCAAGGCGTTCGTGGTATTGCAGGATAACGGCAATGCCAACGTGGCTCTCGCTGATGAATTGAAGGAATTCGTCAAAGCGCGAATCGCGCCCTATAAGTGTCCGCGATGGATCGAATTTCGCGAAGAGCTGCCGCGAACAGCGACCGGCAAACTGCGACGCTTCGAACTGCGTTAGCACCGACCGGACAGATTCTCCTGTAAGCTCGCGTGGACGGATCGCGTCCGGCTGCGCGAGCTTTATTATGTGGTGCGATCGACGCAGAAAGGCAGATATGTTCAGGACACCCTAAATAAACCATCTAATAGAACGGATAATCACGGCCTGGTTGTTGCGTGAGACTCCTTTAGCACGGCTAGCGGCGGCGATCGTGTAGCAGTATCGGGCAAGGAGTCGGTTAGATGTCGCAATTCCACACATCAAGAGGTCAAAACGCAGGCGACGCGAACGGGCTGCGATCGCAATCCCGTAAAATAAGCGGCATTGCCCGGGGTCAAGTCCTCGTGCTGGCTGCCATGGTCATCGTCGTACTCATAGGGATGGTGGCCCTGGCCACCGACATGGGAATCCTGTGGAGCGAACGGCGTCAGATGCAGACAGCCACAGATGCTGCTGCGATTGCCGGCGTCTCTGCGCTCCGCAGCAGCAGCGACGTGACAGCGGCTGCGAGAAATGTCGCAACTCTCAACGGCTTCACCAACGGTGTCAACAACGCAACCATCACCGTCAATCATCCGCCAGCGAGCGGCCCTAATGCCGGTAACGCTAATTACGTTGAGGTCCTAATCGCACAGGCCGAACCCACCTATTTCCTACGCGTGCTCGGGAATTCATCAATGAATGTAAGTACGCGAGCAGTTAGCGGTGTGATGAATGCGGCTGGATGTATCTACGCGCTTAATCCTTCGGCTCCCAAGGCGTTCTCGGCGAGCAATGGTGTCAATGTAGGATCCTCGTGCGGAATTTACGTAAACTCCAGTAGTTCCGATGCCTTCGATGTCGTTGGCGGGGCCACGATCAAGACAACGGGAGTTGGCATCGTAGGCCAAGCCGTTTTGAACAACGGCGGTGCAGTAGAGAATATGTCAGGCGGATCCCTGACTCTAAGTCAAAATATCGCCCCCGTGGGAGATCCTCTGGCGCATATAACTGCGCCGAGCGTGGGCAGCTGCACATACACTGGAACACAAAACTATAGCTCATACACCGCGCAACAGACGCCGCCGTATAGTGGTAAATATGTTATTAGTCCAGGCGTATACTGCGGCGGAATCAGCGTCAGCAATGGCGTCAGCATCACTTTCAATTCCGGCACCTACATCCTGGCGGGCGGCGGCATGTCGTTGCAAAACGGCGGCGGCACTGCAACTGGCACCAATGTCACCTTCTACGACACGACCGGAGCCCGAGCGGGCTACTCGGGATCGAACAGCAGCTATGCCGGAATTACCATTGCGAATGGCGTCACCGTCAGTTTTGCTGCGCCGACAACCGGGGGAACCAATTCATTGGAAGGAATCTTGTTTTACCAGGACCGCACTGTGCCGACTGGATCGGCAGCCAGCACTTTTGCTGGCGGTGCGAATATGACGCTGAGCGGCGCTCTTTATTTTCCCACGACAACGCTTAACTACAGTAATGGCATAAATGCGGCCTACACGATCTTGGTGGCAGATACTCTGGTTTTCACCGGTGGGGCGACATTGAACAACAACTATGCCTCACTCACGGACGGGTCGCCAATTCAGTCTAGCTCACTCTATGAATAGCCGACGAGGCGATGTTGCCCTTCTTCGCATCGCCGGCCGTCGCTTTCTGTTGAGCGGTCAGAGCGCAGTCGAACTTGCGTTGGCGGTCCCTGTACTCATCCTCCTCTTGGTAATTGGTGCGGACTATAGCCGCATCTTCTACATGAGCATTGGCATGAACAACGCGGCGCGAGCCGGCGCTCAATACGGATCGCAGACGGTAATAACCGCGGCCGATTCGGCTGGTATGATTGGCGCCGCTAAGGCCGATGGCTTGAATTTGTCTAATCTCACTGCCACTGCCTCTCAATGCACATGTGCAACATCGACCACAGTTGCCGCTTGCCCAACGAACTATTGTACAAATGCTCCGTCGGCGACCTTCGTCGAGGTGGACACGCAAGGTATCTTTCACACATTAGTCAATTATCCCGGAATTCCTGCATCAACTACCGTATCCGGTAAGGCGATTATGCAGGTACAGCAGTAATGAAACTGCTTTCAGGTTCGGGTGCGCTGGACTCAGGATGGGGAAAAGCCGGTCAAACAATGGTGGAATTTGCGCTGGTGGCATCAGTATTTCTTTTGCTGCTCTTTGGCGTCATGCAAATGGCGTTGACCGTTTACAACTACAACACTGTCTGTTCAGCGGCACGTGAAGCGGTACGCTATGCCATCGTACATTCACCCAGCAGTGCTAATCCCGCCACGACGGCGCAAATTCAGCAAATCGCTGTTAACAACGCAGTGGGCCTGGATTCCAGCCAGTTGACGGTGACAGTTAGTTGGCCCTCTGACGCGAATCTGCCCTTGCAGAAAGACGCTCAGGTCAAGGTGTCCTATTTATACCAGTTGCGGATACCCTTCGTTACGCCGGTAAGCCTGACGCTTGCGAGTACTTCGCAAATGCTGGTTTCGCAATAACGGCTCAAGATAGGTAACACCGAGATTGCCCCATTGGCTGTTCTCGTTTGTATCGACCGCGATGGTTACCTGGATAACCAAGCCCAAGATGGCCGATCAATCCGTACTGAGATAAGCTGTGAGTCAGTTGAGATATGAGTCCCGGCTTGATCGAGCCCAGCGATGGCGTTTCGGACTGATTTGACTACGTCCCTCTGAACCACGCGAAATATTACTCGACAGGATGGCAAGTGAGGTCCCGATGGAAAGTGTGATGGCGCGGTTCAGGCAAAACATCGATGGTGATTCTGATAGTTGTGAAGCCAAGAATCAATTGACACGTGTGAGGTCTCCAGGCTCGACAATTCGCCTGATAACACTAACCTGGTTATCGGTAATTCTGTTGGGGATAGGTCTCGCAGTTCCTGCTCGAGCGCAGTACCCGTTACCGGGTGTGGACGGCTTCTCGAATGATTACCCTTGGTTCAACGAAGTGCCACGTTATTCCGGAGTTGAGAGCTTTCAGTATTTTCTGGCGTATCATCCCCAGATAGCACGAATGCTATCCCGGAATCCCAGGCTCCTTTACGATTCCGAATGGCGGTCCGAGCAACCTGCGCTCGAACAATATTTGGATAACCATCCATATGTTTGGCGGGGACTGAATGGTCCGAATTGGGCCGAAGGACCGGTGGAAACTCAGTGGGGCGATTACGACGACGAGCATCAGTGGCGAGATGCCTATTGGTGGCACCGGAATGATCCCAATGAGTTCTATGACACTCATCGGCAATGGGCTTCACTGGATGCGCGATGGCTCAATCAGGACGGGGCCTATGACAATCAGCATCAGTGGCATTATGGCGAGTGGTGGTACAACCAGAATCCGAGTTGGGTAAGCGCGAATCATCCGCAATGGCTCCAGGAACATCGTAACTGGAGTAGTGCATCAGAGCAGCAAAAATATCGACGCTCGGAAAACCTTGGGCCAGGCGGACCGAACAGCGAGCAACAGGCATCTATCGATCGACGGTCGGTTCAACAGCAGCAGCTGAATCAGCAATATCAGCGAAACGCCGAGCAACAACAGAAGACCCAGCAAGAGGATCGCCGGAAAGCAAACGCGCAGTACGAGGTAAATGCTGAACGGCCACAGTCGATCCAGGATGAAAATCAAGGTCAGGGCCACGAGAATCAAGAGAATAAAGGGCTAAGTCGACAGCAAGGGCGAGACGGCCACGATCAAAATCAGCAGCATGCGACCGAAGAGCAGGCACGAGCGGATGCCCATGCGCATCAAACTATGCAGCCGGATCAGCGCCAAGAGTCGCAATCGAGACAGGAACACGCCCAGGCGATGCACCAGGAACATCCGGACGGGCAGGAGAAGCAAAATGACAGTAATGGTGGCAAGGGCCAGCATTAGCCCGGAAGAAATGGCAAGGACATCGCGTCAAGCTAGCTGCGAGGCATGGCGGGAATCACTGGATTTAGTGACCAACATCGAATGATGTCAAGGTGCAAGTAGAGTAAGCGGATAAGATCTGTCAGAGGAGGGAACATTTAGTGAGTGGCGAAAAAGACCAGATTAAGGGACGTGTGAAAGAGGCAGCCGGCGTATTGATTAACGATCGAAAGATGAAGAACGCGGGAAGAGTCGATCAAAAAGTGGGCGATATCAAGCAGGTTGTCGGACGTGTCATCGATAAAGCAAGGAATGCTATTAAGAAGGGTACTTAGGTGGCTTTTATTAGCGGTTCAGGTTCTTCCATCGTTCGGATCTTGAGTGTGGCAATACTGTTTGCACTCTCTGCGGGTTGCTATTCCTGCGGATTGGATCAATCTGGCTCGTCAGGCGGCAGTCGTGATCGAAGCGACAATGCCATTTCAAATTCCTATCGCAGCACCGAGCACGATCATGGGTCCGGGTGGCAGGCCGAGCGAGACGCCGAAGGAAACTCATACGGCTCCTCCCAAGATGGTCACTGATCCCGTCAGAGGGCGGAGCACTAAGTGCGTCTCCCCTTTACACCAGGAAGGCGCTCGATTGAGATTGCATTATCGAGGGAGATTGTTGGCAATTAATTCGTATCGGTGCGCGCGCCCAGGAATTTCCTCGCGGCCGTTTCAACGACGGTGCCCTTGAAGAAATCAGGATTCCCGGAAGTCCAGAATTCGATCGCATTAGTGAATACCATATCGCGAAACTCCTCCGCGCAGAGGACGCCGCGATCGACCAATTCATAGGCCTCTTCAGCCGCCTCTGTCATTTCAGGCACATCCCAATGGCCGAGGTCCGAACCGTACAGAGCGCGAAGCTTAGCATTGAAGCGTGATCCGGCACCCTCGGAAGCTAACGCGATCAGCGGATCGTCACCCTCGCATCCGAAGTACAATTGACGCGTAAAGATTTCGTAAATATCGCGCGTTTCCTTGATCCCGCTCGGAGCCCATTCGTCGATCAGGGCGGGATCCTCGCCCCGTACCATCAGGGATTTATATGCGTCGAGTAGGCCGTCTGCGCGACCATGAACTCGCTGCCCTCCGTATCTGTTGGCAAGGTCATTGAATTCGGCGCGATTGATCAGTGCCGGATTGTAGTTTTCTAGCGCCTCGCGGTTGCGCTTTTCCCAATGTGAAATCAAATCGCAATAAAGATTGCGCGCCCACGCGACGCCACCTTCCATGAAGGCGAATTTCAATTGGGGAAATCGTTTAGGCACGCCGCCCATCACCAAGCCCCGACAGATGGCGTCGGCGCTGGATGCGAAATTTCCCAGATGGTTATGAATGTAGCTGCTTGGTGTGGCCCGGCTTCCCCATCCGTAACCGACGGAATGGAAGGTCGGCGAGACCCCGAGTCTCGCGCATTCAGCCCACACCGGATCGTAATCGTATTCACTGTCTAATCCGAAGGTGTCGATCCAATAGCTATAGGCACCCGCCTCCGCCGAGATCTTCATTGCCGCCATGATCGGTCGCCGCACCAGGCTCGCCATCATGATCGCGCGCAGCTTGAGATCGCCAACGGCAAATTGCAGTTCTTCGATTGCCTCATCGGGCGTATGCATTGGAATGGTAGCGACCGGAACGAGACGATCGGTGGTTCCGGCGAACATCTCGGCTTTCATCAGGTTGAGCGCGCGACAGGCCGCGCGGCGGACTTCCTCATCCGCGATCTGGATCGCGAGCAACCCGGCCGTAGGGTAGATGACCGAAAGGTCCAGACCCATTTCTGGCATGCGCTCATGAAATAGCTTCGGGAACGTTGCGGTGGCGAGGTCGCGAGTGTTACGCGCGGGGCACGCCCACCATGTCGGTCGAATCAGTCGGCGTTCGTGGCGCTCGGCCACGCTAAGCTCGCGCCATCCCCCGTTGAAAATCGGATCGATACCGGTCCCCCTGGTGTACCGCTCGGCGACCGCGGCGCCGCCGACCTCTCTGAGAAAATCGATAAAAATCGGGCCGAACTCGACCTGATGACCGTCGGAGTCGATTATGGGATGGTCAACCCGTGCACGAATCGCGGCGGATTTGGAAGGGAGCTTTGCATCCATTGGCGTCTCACGCATTCGATTGAGATTCGGGCGTTAGGCTCGCACCAATGACATGTGATTCGCAAGCCAGTAGGTATCGTTGCACGCCGATCGCGCAACGCTGGCGCTCCGCGATTGGCGGTGGTAGGGAATTTCAATCTGGGCCAAGTGGAGTATGGGGGCCGCAATGAAAGTACTGTTCGAGAAAAAAGGGGCGATCGCCTACGTGACGATTAATCGGCCCGAGCGGCTCAACGCTTGCGACTTCGAGGCGTATGGGATGCTCGCGGATATCTGGTGTGAATTTCGCGATGACCCCGCGCTGCGCGTCGCGATTCTGACCGGAACGGGTGATCGCGCATTTTGTGCCGGCAGCGATATCAAGGACAACTACGTCGCGCATCCCGGCGACGACGTGCCGAAGTCCCCGTTTCCAATCATGTACGATCTCTATAAGCCGATAATCGCGGCGATCAACGGACATGCTAATGGCGGCGGCCTCGAGCAGGCGCTCGCGTGCGACATTCGCGTAGCGGCGCATCACGCCCAGTTCGGCCTCGGCGAAGTGCGGCTTGGATGGCTGCCGGGCGGCGGCGGTACGCAACGACTCCCACGTCTGATTTCGATGGGGCGTGCGCTCGAAATGCTCTACACGGGCGGGCGGATTCACGCCGAGGAAGCGTTGCGCATCGGACTGGTTGATTATGTAATGCCGATGAGTCGCATCATGACCAAATGCGAGGAAATCGCCCTCGAGATTTGCAAGAGCGCGCCGCTTGCCGTCTCCCGCATCAAGCAGGCGGTGATGCGCGGACTCGACGTGCCCTTGGCAGACGGGCTCAAATTGGAACGCGAGTTGTACAAATGGCTCCAAGGAACTGAAGACGCGCGTGAAGGCGCGCGCGCGTTTGCGGAGAAGCGCTCGCCGCAATGGAAAGGTAAATAACCCGTCGAAAATGCACCGCATCGTCGGCGCGATTCCCTGTCGCTGCGCTCGCCGCGCGAACCCACTCCAGGCGTTCGGCTATGGTATTGGCTTCAGCGGTACGGGAGTCGAAGTCTGCTCCGATTCGGTTCGCATTTTGTCGAAGAGCGGTGCGTTGAGGTTAACAATCTGGCCTAGCGCGCCGACGATTTTGGAGGTCATTTCGGGGAACGTGTCTTTGCCGACGCGGAAGACTGAAGAATCCGCATATACTTCACCTGGCAACCTTTCGGCATAGATCGTAAACGCCACGGAGACCGCGGAGATCTTTCCAGCCATGCCCGCGTTAATGCCTTCCCATAAATCGACCGAAGAAAAATGCACGCCGATGCCGTATCCGCTGCTGCTGTTAGAGACCAGGCGGTAACCGGGCGACCCTGCGACCTTCTCCTTGAAAGCGGCGCAGAAGCCCGCGCCGACTGGGTCGGGGCACTGGCATTCGACATCAACGGCGATGCGCGAATCGTCGGCCGCCAGGGCGCCAAGAGGCAGCGATACTGCGAGCACAATAATCGCGGCGAAAATCAATCGTAGTGTTTTCAAGACCAATGCAGGCTGCCAAATGCCGACGGCTCGCGCAACCATCTCGCGTCGGTAACCAACCGGTATCATCTCGAAGTCGAATAACGTCGCGCGTGTTTTTTCGACGCGAGATCAATCACGCTGCGTCGATTGCGATGCCTTCCTGCTCGCATGTATTGGCGATGTCGGAGACGGTCGCGCGATGCATGTCGCGCTGCCAGCGCAGATCGTCGAAATCCGTGCCGCGGTGCATCGTACAACGATCGTCCCACATGACAAGGTCGTGCAGTCGCCATCGATGCGTGTATACGAACTGGCGCTGGGTTGCGTGTGCGATCAAACGATCAATTAGCGCAAGACTGTCGGCTTCCGACATGCCGCGGATAAGACCTGCGTGAGACGCCAGGTAGAGCGACCGGCGGTTATTTTCTGGAATCTTGCGCACTAGCACTTGAGGCACCGGCGGCAGGTTTTTCCGCTCGTCCGCCGTAAAGTCGTTGAAGCCGGTGCGGGCCCGCGAATGGGCTAGCGCATGATCTGCGACCAGGCCCGGTAGCTGGCGCTTAAGATCCTCGGGCAGCGCGTCATATGCCGCGCGCATATCGGCGAACTCGGTGTGGCCGCCGATCGGAGGATTCTTGCGCGCATAGAGCAGTGAGGCCCGCGCCGGCAGATACTTGAACGAACTGTCCGTGTGCCACAGTTGGTTGGCTTGCGCAATTGCGCGCCGCCGACTCTCTTCGCGCCAGACTTCGTTTTTCAAATTGAGATTCGAAACGTCGGCCAACTCCTCGCGTATCCGAAGCTTGGCGTTTTTGTTGAGCGCCGCGATGCTGATTTCGAGCGGACCGATATGAGCGGCGAAATCCAGATGTTGTTGCTCCGTGAGATTCTGATCTGGAAATACCAATACCGCGAAATCCCAAAACGCACGCTTGACTGTGCTGATCTCGTCGTCACTCAGTGGCAGTGAGAGGTCGATATCGCCGATCTCTGCAGCGAATCCGGGTGTGATTGGGAATATGGTAATCGCCATCGAAAGTCTCCTGCGCGCGAGCTCAATCGATCCTATCGCAAATCACGGCCGAGATGGTCAATATCGGGCGATCGGCGCATCGTACTGCCGCACCCTCGCGTCGGATCGTCTCCGCAGCCGATGGTCGAGCCACTGTCCGCAACTCCGCCCTTAAGCTCATTACCGGCTATGCGGCCTTCGCTTCATTTTCCTCCACGTAGCGATTGATAAACTTCGGCCTGAAGGCGGAGACGAAGCTTGGCAGAATGACGACGCCGGTAATCGCATTTGTGATCATAAGGAAAATCAGGAGTTCAGCCATCCGCACGTGGAAATCGACCGGCGAGAACATCCAGACCGACAAGCCGCCAACCATGACAAACAGAGTATTGAGAACGGCGCCGCCAGTGCCTCTCATCGCCGTTGTAATCGCGGACGTAATCTCCTTTCCGCCTATTACCTCGTCGCGAATCGCCGCCATCGTATAGATTCCATAATCGATTCCGAGTCCGATACCCAGTGACACCACCGGTATAGTGTCAATAGTAAGCGTTAGTCCCCGGGCATTCATGTAGATAAAGGCGCCGAAATTTCCCAGCACGCTCGCTGCGATGAACAGCAGCCCCGCCGTAATCGACCGGAACTCGATGGCACAGCATATGCCAACCGCGAGCAAAGTCAGCGTGAGGTTGAAGAAATCCGTATATTTCAATACCTGGTTGGCAGCGGCGTATAGACCAGCGATTCCTCCCAAATAGGCAACCTTGGTCTCGGCGAGATTCGGATCCGAATGTACTTGCGACTGATTGAATTCCTGGATCTCTTCGAGCAATCGATTTAGGGTGCCGTAGGTGTGATCGCGCAGCAGCACTCTTATGCAAGTGGCTTCCGCCTGCGAATTCGGAATATATCGTTCCATCTCACCGGGGGCCGTGCCCGTCAGGTACAAATACCACAGGTTCCCGGAAAGCTCGGTGCTCTCAGGAATACGCAGGTACTTTGGATGAGCGTAATGGAACATCTGATTGAACGGCTTTTCGATGTCCGACGCGAACGAGATTACCTGTAAGACGTTCGGGTCTCTTTCGCGCAGATAATTTCGTAAGTCATCGGCGATTCGAAGCGTGTTTGGACCCAATGTAGATTTGGGCGACGGGTAGGGAGGCGTCTCGAGTACTACCCACCCTTCATCGACTGGAAAATACTGCGCTATCGCCTGGATATCCCGGTTGACCTTCGCGGTGGACCGATACAGCGGCGTACCGACAGTCCGGTAACCGATCTTCGCGCGTTGTCCCGATAACAATCCGATCACTATGGCTGCCGCCGCACCCCAAAGAATCACTGTGCGCGCCAGACCCGGCCTTACCGGGAATTCGACGAATTTACCAATAAAACGGTCGATCTGCCCTTCCATACCGCCGGACAGATGTTCGTCAATTTTGCCCTCTAGTCGCGGCGGAGGCATATAGCTCATTACGATCGGCTGGAAGACGAACACCATCAACAGGCTGGATGCCACCCAGACTGCGCCAGTAAGAGCTATATGGTGCAGCACCGGAATACCGCTAAAGGAAACGAAGATGATGCCGAAAATGTCGGCCAGGATCGAAACCAGTCCCGGCGGAAGCATCAAGTTCGTGGTGTTGACTACTGCGGTGTAAACGTCGCCGCCGGTCCTTTCGATTTCACTGTAGAAGCGCCGCTGCCATTGGATGCCGTGGCTCACGTCGCGCGCCGTGAGAATAAATGGGATGACCAGCATCACGGGATCCAGTTGATAGCCAATCAATCCCGTGAACCCCATGCCCCATAGAGCGGAACAGGTTCCCGTCATAAGTGGTGCCCACCATCGAGCTATCCCGCGGATTCCATAGTAATGCACCAGTACGATGATGGTGAGCGAGATGAAAATAACCGCCAGCAGTCTGGGGAGGTAATGATAGCCCCAACCGCGGGTCATCGGCTCGCCCGCCACATAGATGCTATTATTATCGTCTTGATATTGTGCGACTATAGCTTGGACGTCTTTGAAGAAGTCGCGATAATTGATCGCCTCGTCATTGAAGGATGCAGTTATCATCGCGCTCTTGAAATCAGCACTCACCAGTTGCCGCAGAGCGTCCTGATGCTCGATTACGTTATTCTTGAGCGCTGCTATGCCCGCGGCGTCGGTAGGAACGTCCGGGAACATATAGGGCCTCGTGATGAGCGCCCCTGACTCCGCTTTAACGTAGTTGATTCGAAACGACCCGAGCGAAAAGACTTCTTCGTGGTTAACCCCCGGTAGGCCGTCCATCGCTTGGGTGAGACCCTGAATCTTCTTCAAGGTCGTCGGGTTGAAAATATCGCCATCGTGCACGTGGATCATTATCGCGAGCGTCTCGGCGCCGCCGAATGATCGCTGGTATTTGCTGTTGAGCAGGATGTACGGATGGTAACTAGGGAAGAAATCCACGAACCGGGTTCCGACCTGCACGCGGGAAGAAAAGTAGATCATCGCAACCGTCACCGACATCAGGATGATCCCGATCGGCGCGCGAAAACGTAGGATCAGAGATCCGATACTGAATGATGGGTTTCTCATTTTAATCGCCTGTTTGAGCTCTTGTCTCGACTAATTCGCTGCCCTGCAACTCCGTCCAGTTCTGGCCGGCATCTTCGCTGCGCATAACGGTTCCTGACAGGCCGACCGCGATACCGAAATTAGACGAAAAAGCTATCGAAGTGAGCGAGTTTGAGGTGACGGTATCGGTGCGAACGACTTTTCCACCTATCACGCGAGCCGTAATCCCATCTTCACCACCGACGTAGAATACGTCCGAGCCATTGACGGGGGCAGTGACCGCTGCATAGAAGGAACGATGCTGATCCGGCAGCGTTCCGGCTTGCCAGGTATTGCCCCCGTCCGTCGTCTGCATATCAATTCCGTTCAAACCGAGCACCAGTCCGTCGGTGGCATTTTTGAACACGATTGCAAAATACGGGTCGAGCGTTACGATCCGCTTGCCCCCGGCCTGAACAGTCCATGTCTTGCCGCCGTCGATGGTGCGAACCGCGGTCGAGAACTCGCCGACAGCCCATCCATGATTCGCATCGGTAAAGGCGACGTCGAAGAAAACCAGGTCCTCGAATTTCTGCGTATTCCAATGAGCCCCAGCGTCATTGGTGCACAACACCAGACCGTGCTCACCGACTGCGCAAGCTTTTTGCGCATCGATAATTGCGACTTTCAACAATGCGGCGGTCTGCCCGGACGTTTGCTGAGTCCAGGTCGCGCCTCGATCGTCGCTGCGGAAAATCGCACCGCCATCTCCCACCAGCCAGCCGCGGGATCCGTCGGCTGTAAAAGCGACGCTGTAGAGGTCGTAGTATTTGCTGTCCTTGGTTAATTGGATGCGAGTCCAAGTGCTGCCGTGGTCGGTCGACGTCATCACGACGCCCTTATCCCCGACCACCACCGCACGATCGTTGGCCAATATCGAGACGCCGAAATAGTTTTCCCACGGTCGGCTCGCGGGTCCGACGCCTTCCGCCGAATCGGCAGCGCGCGCTGCCCTCGACCAGCCGCTAATCCATAAACAGGCGCATAGCACCAACGGCCAGATTAGCCTCAGTCTGGCTCCCTTCGCCCCTTGTCCCGTACTCATCGCACACCTCGTTGTCTTACGCCGCGGGCCGCTCTCCCCCCTCGTTTGCTGCGCCCGGTTTGGCGATCTTCATCCTATATTGTCTATCGGCCCGTCAACGGCGTAGGAGCCTTGTATCTGATAATTGCGGACAGTCAAGACTTTGTGCGAAAACAAGAGTAATTTCCATTCAATTCTTCCGACGATTCGTCGAACACGCGAGCATGATCGCCGACTCGCGGCGGGTGTATTCGGGCATTGAAAAAGAGCCTCACATGAGATACTGCCAAGGCGCCGGAAAAATCCTCCATGGAGGCTCGCCGCATGATTTCGCTGAGTGACTATAGCGCCTACGACGGAATCGGGCTCGCAGAACTCGTCGCGCGTAAAGAAGTGTCGCCGCAGGAACTCGTTGACCGGGCACTTGAAGCCGTGGCGCAGGTGAATCCGACGCTCAATGCGATTCTTGGAACTCTCCCCGATCAAGCGGCCGCAGAGATTCATGCCGGCCTTCCTGCAGGACCCTTTACCGGAGTTCCCTTTCTGATCAAGGAAATCCTTCTCCATGCCAAGAATGTCCGGTGCGAAATGGGCTCTAAACTTGCCCAGGGATTCGTTGCACCAGAGGACAGTGAACTAATGGCGCGCTTTCGTCGAGCTGGATTAGTCCTCATCGGCACTACGCAAACCCCCGAGTTGGGTTACAATCCTACCACTGAAACCACGCGTTTCGGGCCGGTGCATAATCCGTGGAATCTGGCGCACAGCGCCGGCGGTTCCAGTGGAGGATCCTCGGCCGCCGTGGCGGCGGGAGTCGTGCCGATCGCGCATGCGAACGACGGCGGCGGTTCGATTCGCATCCCAGCCTCTTGCAATGCTCTCGTGGGCTTGAAGCCGACGCGCGATCGAGTGCCCACCGGGCCCGACTACGCTGACCCTTTATGCGGCCTCGCCTGTGAATTTGTCGTCGTGCGTAGCGTTCGGGATGCGGCAGTGCTGCTCGACTGCGTCGCTGGTCCCGATTCCGGCGCGCCCGGGCATCCTGTTCCGCCCGCGCGTCCCTATCGCCAGGAGGTTGGCGCGGCACCGGGCCGTCTGCGCATCGCATGGACGACGACCCCGGCCTCGGGCGAGAAGAACGATCCCGAATGCGTCAAGGCCGTTCACGAAGCGGTGAAATTGTTGGAAGAGCTGGGTCATACCCTGATCGAAGACCGCCCAGTTTACGAGTGGGAGACTTTTCTCGAGAACGTACATGTGATTTGGACCGGCTTTACGGCGATGTCTGTAGACGCCCTCGCCGCTGGCTTCAACCGAAAACCCGGCCCCGACAACCTGGAGGCGGTAACGCTCGCGTGCTACGAAGACGGCAAACGCTTCACCGCAGTGGACCTCCTGAACGCGATGGCGCATGGCAACATCGTTTCTCGGCAGGTCGGCGCCTTTTTTGAGCGGGTCGATTTGCTCGTTACACCAACGATCGCGCGCGTGCCCGCGCTCCTCGGCGAACTCGATCAGAATCGCGCCGGTATGACCGCCAGAGAATGGACCCGCCAGGTTTTCAGTTACGCTCCCTTTACGCCGCTCTTCAACACCACTGGCCAGCCGGCGATTTCGCTGCCGCTGCATTGGAGCGCCGACGGTCTGCCTGTGGGCGTTCAATTTGTCGGCCGCTTCGGCGACGAATCTTCGCTCATCCGGCTCGCCTCGCAAATCGAGCAGGCGCAGCCGTGGGCGAGGCGGCTGCCACCATTGCACGTTGCAAATCGATAATTCCGCTTAAGTCGGGACTGCGTGCGCCAATCCGCGATGGGCGCTCGCTCGAAGTTGCGCTCGGCGGCATAGATCTCGAAGGCTTCGACGCGTAACGCGCCGTCAAGTGGTAGAACACACAAGAGGGGCGGGAACCGCTCTAGCACTTCCCGCTCCTCTCACTCGCAGCGACCGTGGCCTAGCGACCGGGCGCCGTCGGCTGGTCTTGCGGGGCTTGAGTCTGGGGAGATTGATCTTGCGGAGACTGGGTCTCCGGCGCGTTCCACCGTCCGGGACCGCCGTTCCAAGGTCCGCGATCCCAACCATAACGTTGGCCACCACAAGGACCACCCCAGCCGTAGCCAGGAGGTGGCGGGGGAAACGGTCCGTAACCGCCGTACGGCATCCCGCCTCGGGCCATGCCCATTGGACCGAAAGCGGGTATCGGTGCGGGCGGCCGATGGTGGTGCCCGCCGATCAGAATGGCGAACGCCAGTAAAACGATCGCGCCGATCAGGCCGCCTCGCCACCAGCGATTTTCTCTCTGGATTTCTTCCTCGAGACGGCGGAGACGCGCTTCGAGGCGCTCTTGCGCGGTGTCAAACTGGTTTGCAGGGCTACTCGGTTCTTCCGGCACAAACTTTACCTCTCTTCCTATTTCGCGGATCTGCGAACGGATCAACGCTCCATACGGCACAACTTGCGGTCGCGCTCACCCTGCATCCGCTACGGATTTAAGACGGTTGGCCGCGCCAGAGGTTTCGCAGTTTCCGGAATGGGCGAATGTGACCGATGCTTAACGTCGCCCCGGACAAACTGTCGGGCGGCCGCGCGTACGCGATGCTTCCTAGATACGCCCGCCTTGAACGCTGAGCGCCAAGGGTCCCGAAGCTGATCGCGAAGCCATGGCCGCTGATGACTCGCATAAGGAGGCTTCCGCGATGGTTCCGGATGACGGCCTGTGCAGCGCTCTGGAAGCAGACTGCTCGATTGTGGCAAGACCATCTCGTGGTGAAGGATGAAAGCTGATCCACATTCGCCTTCATCCGCTTGTATTCGCGGGTCCGAACTAACTGGCGGACAGTCTCACGGCGCGATTAACGTCTCGTCTGACCCAGTGGCGATTCGATCGGCCTTCGTCGCCGCGCCGTGGGACATCACTGCGACCGACGTTGCGGTTGTAGCCCGACCTTATTTCCAGCCTATCCTTATGCCCAATCGAATCGCGACAATTCGACCTACTCTTCCGAGCTCGGCAGGTTGGCAACGAAGTTGCCCGGATCGCGCTTCATCGCCACCAGCAACTTGGGGTTCTCATCAAATAATTTTACGAGTTCCGGATGCTTCCGCAGGTAACCTGGATCCTCGATCAACGCCGGCTTATTGCCAAGCTGACGCGCGACCTTTGGGTGAACTTCGGCGAAGCGACTCCATCGCGTCAGCAGACCCATTTGCAGATCACTATTGTTGTCCGCGGCGAACACCACGGTGGTATTGCCATTTGCTGCGACGCCGTTGATCTGCGAAGGCTGGTTGCCAGCCTCGGCAAATGTCATTCCTGTCACGATCAACGTGACAATGGCGAAGGCCATGATTAGTCTGGGCATCGTTAATCCTTTGCGAGGCCTTTTCGCCCCGGCTTACTGCGAAGACCGTTGGCGCGACGAGGATTTGCGTTATCGGTTACTTCCAACGGCAAGATACTTGGGTACGCCGCTGATAGTTGAAAGTCTATGCGACGAGGCCCTTCAACGCCATTGAGTGTAAAGAGTAGTTGGTTATCTGAGGCACACATAATACAGATGAAGCAGGGGCCGACTTAAGCCTCGCAGGTGATACCACCAGACGGCTCTGATAGATCTATTCAACCGAAAAGAATTACTTGTCGCTCATCGACGTGGCGCGAGTCCATTCGTTTGAGCCTTTTCGCACACGTCTGTGCCGCTCCTGAGGAACAATCAAGATGCAAAGATTGCTGGCGATTAAGCAAAGGGTACTCATACTGGCCGGTCTCGCCCTGATCGCCGCAGCCGGCGCGGCCTGGGCTGGCGAGGTTGCACGAGGCCGCGCTCTCTACCTGCAATACTGCGCCACATGTCACGGCTTCGCCGGAGCGGGCGATGGACCGATGGCCCGCGCCCTAACCACTCCGCCCGCCAATTTACGACGGCTTTCGGAGCGCTTTGGAAATCCTTTGCCCGAAGATCAAGTAGCTCGGTTCATCGACGGCCGAGCTGACGTGAAGGCCCACGGACCGCGTGATATGCCGGTTTGGGGTAATCGCTTTTACTACGAATCGGCGGAGAGCGAGGCTCATGCGCAAAAGCGGATCGCAGATTTGGTCGCTTATCTCCAATCCATTCAGACCGCCATCCGTCAGGCCTCGCTGAAGTAAGCGCCCGGCAGTGCGACCGAACCCCCGGAACGGAGACTGTGCGCGGATGCCCGAAGCAGACCTGCGCGACCAGCTTGGTACTGAAGTGAAAGACAGAAGCGGTTTGATAATCCGCGGCGAAGTCGTCTCAGTGCGCGGCAGTGTCGTGGATAGACGGCTTGAGGATCATTTGCCGGCGATTTATCTGCTAAAAGGACCGGATAGGCGGATTGTCTTCAAGGTCCTGGCGCGACGCGATCCGCGTCACACGCGCGGGATTGCCCTCATGCGGCGATTGGACGAGTTCGCTCCCAAGGCGTGCTGTCTCCTATGATCACTTCTAGCCCACAGTCCGTTTCGATGATTCGGCGCCGTTGCGTATGCGCCTGCTGCTTCAGATCATGCTTGGCACGGCGACCGCTGCGAACAGTACCCTCCGTTCACATTCATTAAATCGTCCTTTAAATCGTGGGGCCAGTATTCTCAGGTAACGGTGGATCGCTCACGTGCTCAGAGGTGGGGGTCATCGCAGCTTTAAAGGCTCCCAATGGCCTGCCGTAAGCATGATCAACAACGGCTTCGGCCGCTGAGACCGAGCCGGCATTTTTGAAGATCTCTCTCACGCGGCGACGCTCGGTTGCATCTGATGTAAGGACGGAGATCAGAATTTCTCCTCCATCCATCTTCTCCTGGTATTGAATCGCTTCGAACTCGGGGATCTCCATACCGATTACAGAACCTGCTGCCCCTCCTGCCGCTGCACCAACGCCAGCGCCCGCAAATGCAGCAATGATAGGTCCTGCTGCCAGCAAAGGTCCGAGTCCAGGGATGGCTAGTGTTCCGACACCCACGAGCCAGCCTAAGGCTCCGCCGACAACCAAGCCCCCACTCGCTCCCATCGCGGCGCCTTCGGATGCCTTAGTGTGCCGTTGGTGAGCAATCTGCCTTGTTCCGGACTGATAAGGAAACAACACCGAAATGTCCTTGTCCGCGAAGCCCGCTCCTTTGAACTGGTTGAAAATACTCACCGCCTGAGCTTCGCTTTTGGCTACACCGAATCGCGCTTTTTTCATGGACGGTCTCCTGCTTCCTGCGATGCTTCACTGGTTCCGACTCCTTCATGGTATCTGGTCCACGCAGAGATGGCTAATGTAATACCTTCCGCTACGGTTATGTGCAGAACGGAATTTATCCATTTGAATCACCGGTCATCATGGATGGGACTCTCGGTCACTTCGACTAAGTGCCTACGAGGTTACTGAAGGCGTGTTCGACTGTCGCAACTGAGGGTGAGGACTCGTCGGCACTATATGCCCGTCCCGTTTCCGCCCTACACTTAGAGCTGCTGTGCCGAGGCGTTTCAGAGGGGCACCAAGCCAGCGCCGGCGGACCAAGACCGAATTACAAGTGCGAATGTGCTGCGAAGCACCGATATCACTGAATGCCAATAGTATTGTCGGTGACTATATGTGAAAGGTAAGGGTGTTCCGAAGGCCGAACGCTTACTCGAGGCGCCGCTCACATTCAAACTTACGTGGCGACGTGTAGCTGCGGAAGTTGTGAGCTCCAGGATTTGCGCGCATCGATAGAGATACCAGACGGCACACGCGCGAAAAGACTCTAAGTAGGACACACCATGATGGATAAACGAAAAAGGATACTGTCAGGCATTCTAGCTCTCGCGATCGGACTTAGTGTAGCAATGCCGATGCGGGCGTCAGCGAACGACAACCATTGGTGGGATCATCATCATGATCATGGTGATCAATGGAACCGCCAGCACGATCCGCATTATCATGAGTGGCGTTGGGAGAAGGACCATGACCACTATCGCGCCTATACCTATGCGCCCGGATATGGCTATCGGCAGGGTGACGGCCAAGGCATGTTGGATCCACGCAACCCCAATCTATTCTGGGCGTGTGATTCTGAAGGCCATCATTGCCACTGGGCCGAGCGCTAATGCAGCCCTTGGTGTACACACCCCGCATCTGTAGAGCGGGGTGCGTACATTCAGAGGTGATCCGCTGAAAAAGCGCGGCACCTGATACGTCGCGACGGGTCTTTTGGGGCCCGGCCGCGCAATCCTCTCGACCTGCTAGGCGATTCCGAGCCGCCTGAATAGCGGAGATTTCGCAACATCCGCAATCACCGCAAAAGCGATCGCCCCGATCAGAACATAGACCACCATTAAAACCGGCAGACTCATCATTACGATGCCGCGCGCCGCCAACGTCGAGGCGATCAAAAGATCCGCCACCGAAGAAAGTACGAGCCAGGTGCTCGGCATGGACCAGAGCCCCTGGCGTGCGCGAAGGGCATAGAGCGACGCCTCGTTGCCGAACACAACCGCGAGAAATGCGATAGTTTGAAGAGCCGCAATTCCGAGCCCCAGCCGGTATTTGCCGACGCTCAAAACGGCGATGCAAAAAGTCAGCTCACAGACTCCCATAAAAATTCCAGCCGTCGTCAAGCTGCCAATTCGCCACGCATCCGGCGTCTGCGAGGGACTCACGTTGTCCGTGGTCAACGACATGCCTAGAAAGTCGCCGGTTACCATAATCAGAACCATCAACATTGGGGTCAGAATCGCGTGGCCGGTGATGATCAGGCCGACCGCTAGGAAAAGCACCTGTACTATCTTTTTAGTGACCGAGCTCAGCGTATAGGTCAGGATTCGTTGAAAGGCCATGCGGCCTTCTTTAAGCGAGGCGACGATGCCGCCGAGCCCGGGCTCCGTCAGCACGATACCAGCCGCCGATTTGGCAACATCGGTCGCCGTCGATACAGCGATTCCCATCTGGGCCTGGCGCAATGCCGGCGCGTCGTTGGCGCCGTCGCCGCACATCGCCACGTTATGGCCACCTTTCTGGAAGGCCTTTACCAGTTTATATTTGTCTTCCGGTAGAACGCCGGCAAATACGGCGAATTGATCGGGCTTCACAGCATCGCCGATCGGTCCGGGTGGACAGACCGCTCCCTTGAGACCGACCATCCGAGCGACTATTGCGGCGGTCGCGGGAGCGTCGCCCGTCACCATTACCGTGCGCACGCCCAGAGCGCTCATCTCCGTAACCAACGCAGCCGAGTCGTCGCGTGGTGGATCGCTTAGTGCAATTAATCCTGCCAGCTGCATGGCGGTCGGACTGCCCGTTGCGACCGCGAGTAGCCTGAAGCCCTTGGCCTGCAGCTCATCGGCAGCGACAGACAGCTCCGGCACCGGCCGCGCGTGGACGAGCACTGCGGCGTAGGCGCCTTTCACAATTCGCACCGTGCCCTCGCCGTTTGCATTCGCGGCAGTGGCCTCGGACATTTTCTTGGCGGGATCGAAGGGTGTGAACTTGATCAGCTTCGGCAGCTTGGCTCCTTTGCTTGCGGCCGCCGCTCGAATGGCGGCATCGACAGGGTCCTGTCCGCCGTCAGCACTCGCCACCGCTGCTAGTCCCAGCAAGCTTGCTTCGTCGATACCCGGGGCCGGACGAACTGCGGTCACGCTCAACTCGTTGCGCGTCAGCGTACCGGTCTTATCTGCGCACAGAACATCGATGGTGGCGGCTTCATCAACTGCCGTGAGCCGCGTCGGAAGCACGCCGCGGCGTGCCAGCGCACGAGCACCCAGCGCGGCCGCCAGCGTAAACGTGGCCGGCAACGCTACCGGGATGGATGCGAGTATCGCAGTCAGTACCAGGGGTATGATTTCGTCAAGCGGCATCGCGAGCTGGTGTGCATAAAGTGCCAACAACACAATTACGACGCTGTTGAACAGCGCCAGGTTGCGCACCACCTGGAGCACCGCCTTCTGCTCCGAACTCGTGACGTGTGCGGTCCGGACCAGTTCCGCGGTACGGCCAAACTTTGTCCGCGATCCGGTCGCCGTCACCTCCGCGATCGCCTCGCCGCGCCGCACCAGTGCGCCCGCGTATCCCTGCACGCCTGGACCAGCTTCTACCGGTATGGATTCACCGGTGAGCATCGACTGGTCCAGCAATATCGATCCTGAAATAAGTCGTACGTCCGCCGCCACTACCGCCCCTAAAGACAGCTTGACGATGTCGCCGGGCACTAATCCGACTGCTGGAACAATCGTCCAAACGCCGTTGCGCCGCACCGATGCGTTCAGAGCGAGCCGTGACTTAAGTGCAGCAAGGGTTGCCTGGGAGCGCGACTCCTGGAAAAAACCGAGCCCGGCATTGAACACCAGCAGGGCGGCGATGATGGCTCCCTCGATGTACTTGCCGAGCGCTACTTCCAGAACGATCGCGGCTTCGAGCATCCATGGGACTGGCGTCCAGAATTTGCGCAGTGCCGAACGCAGCGGATGCACTGAGGTGTCGGGTATCGCGTTGGGACCAAATTTCTTAAGTCGGATACCGGCCTCTTCGGTCGTCAGGCCGTTGCGAGAGTCGTCATCGGCGCCGGCGACAGGTTTACCCAAAGAATCCTTTGCGGCGGGAGGTCTAACCGGAATTGCGGAGTCGTCGATCAAAGGAGAATCTAAGGGTGCCTTCGACTTCATAATGTGATGTTTGCTAAAAATCAGGCCGCCTAAGTTCGCTTTTCATTCCCTGGTTTTCGCGTTGGCTCTGGGTTGAGCTCCTCTCCGCCAAATTTCGACCCAAGTTCTTCAAAACGCTCTCGGTCGATATCGCTGCCGTGGTAACGGCCCTTCGCCGCGCGTTCCAGCTCGTACTGGCAGTCGCGGCAATGTCGTGTAAAGGGCATGGCCTCAAGTCGCTGATCATTGATTTCGAACCCGCATGCCTCACAGACGCCGTAAGTCCCATCCTCCATTCGCCCGAGCGCATAGTCTATCTCGATGATTCGGCCGCGCTCGCGGGCCGACAGCTTCACGGTCATGGTTTGTTCGAGTTCCTTGGAGGCGAGGTCAGCGCTATCCATAGAGCCGCCATTGGCGTCCGAATGTGCGGACCGAATTTCGGCTGCGAGATCATTAATCAAGGCGGCTCTCACCTTCTCCAGATGTTCCCGAGCCTGGGTGATGAACTCGACGCGACCATTGGGCGTTTTCGGTTTAGTCATGGTGCTTGGCAAATCGATCTCCACGCAGTAATTACTTCGAGAATTTCTGGTGACGTACAATCCAAATTCACGCCTTCTCGGCTGTCAATTTAGCAACTTCCGACCAACTCCCGGCAGCGTGTTTCCTAAGAGGCGATACCTTTTCTACCGTCCGCATCGTGGTTCGCCGAGTTGCATCTTACGATCGACAGCCAGCATTGCGCAGGTGCGCGTTCGCAATAAATACACTACGCCGGCCGTGCGTGCGCCTCATCATGGCAATTGACCCTTTAGTTATTTGAAGAACACATAATGCCGATCGCTCGATCTGCAGAATCTGTTAAGCTTCTTCCCGGAGCGATGTGCACCGGCGAAAGAAAATTAAGTTGAAGAGTCAAATTCATTCATCCTAAGGTGAAAACCTGATGATCCAAAACTTTCAAATGCGCGAATTGGAGCGACTGATGCACGACTGTCTTGGCCTCGTCTTGCGTTACGAATGCGACGGCCGCGATGAAACGCGCGCCATCGCTGGAGGTCGCCCCTGATGGCCGCGGCGCGTTCGGAAGCGCTGGTGGTCTTTGGGGTTACGGGGGACCTTGCCCATAAAATGATCTTCCCCGCGCTCTATGCGATGGTAAAGCGAGGCGCACTCAAAGTCCCAGTAATCGGCGTCGCGCTCCCGAAATGGAGTCTGGAGCGTTTGCGCAAGCGCGTCACCGACAGCCTGAAACACGCGGGCGGCATCGATAACCAGCGAGCCTTCCGTCAGCTTCTCGCTCTCCTCAGGTATGTCAGCGGGGATTACAATGATCCGGCCACCTTCAAGGAGTTAAAAGAGGTCCTCGGTAGCGCTAAACGGCCGGCGTTTTATCTGGCGATTCCTCCTTCGTTGTTCGAGACGGTGATCAAGGGTCTGGCCGCGGGAAACCTCGCCAAAGACGCGCGGGTCATTATCGAAAAGCCCTTCGGTCGCGACCTCGCTTCTGCACGGGAACTCAATCACGCCGCGGAAGCCGCATTTCCCCAAGACTCAATCTTCCGCATCGATCACTTCCTCGGAAAGGAAGCGATCATGAACATCCTTTATTTCCGCTTCGCCAATTCATTTTTGGAACCAATTTGGAACCGTAATTATGTGGCCAGCGTCCAGATAACCATGTCTGAGGATTTCGGCGTCGCGGATCGCGGCGCGTTTTACGAATCCGCCGGTTGCCTCCGCGATGTGATCCAGAACCACCTCTTCCAGGTCGTCGCATTGCTCGCGATGGAACCACCCTCCGACCAGGATTTCGGCGCTGTCCACACTGAAAAAGCCAAAGTCTTTCAAGCCATGCGACCGCTGCAATCCGATGACCTGGTACGCGGCCAGTACGACGGCTACCGGAGGGAGCCTGGTGTCGCGAAGAACTCGGATGTCGAAACATTCTGCGCCCTGCGGCTTTTTATCGACTCTTGGCGCTGGGAAGGGGTGCCCTGGTATTTGCGCTCCGGGAAATATCTGGCCGCTACGGCCACTGAGGTCCTGGTCGAGTTGAGGCCCCCGCCACAAAGGCTCTTCGCAGACTCCAACCCGAGCGCGGGCCGCGCCAACTATCTGCGCTTTCAGCTCTCGCCCGACTCTGCCATCGCGCTCGCTGCTCGCGTCAAGCGCGCCGGCAAGGAGTTCGTCGGCAAGCAGCAGGAACTCTACTTATCCGAACAACAGCCGGGAGAGGAAACGCCGTACGAACTGCTATTGGGCGATGCGATGGCGGGTGATGGCGCGCTCTTCACTCGTGAGGACGCGGTTGAGGCCGCCTGGGCGGTGGTCGATTCCGTCCTTAAACATCACCACCGCGTTCGCCCCTACAAGCGCCACAGTTGGGGGCCCAAAGAGGCTGACGCACTCATTGCTTCCACCGGCCGTTGGCATAACCCGCGGCCCGGAGAGGCGTCCGAGGAAAGCGGGGAATAGAAATGACAGAGGGGCGATGCGTGAAATGGCTTCGCAGAGTCGATGACTCCCGCAGCCGGCCGACCGTACGTCGGCACGCGGTACCTATCTCGAAGGCGCCTCCAGCAAGTTATAGGTCGGTCCGCCTCTTTCCGGCACCGTCTCGAGGTCGTTCGCTAATGACTCCAGCAGAACGGTAACTTATGAATAAGCACCAAAATCACAATCATCATTCAGGCTCCGATAAACAGAGCGACCCTCATGGCTTCCATCGTCCTTATTGGAAACATGCGCATTATGATTGGCGGTTATGGGTAGCTGTCTCGTTGATGCTTATAGCCGTGCTCACCTACGTCATGAGCGATGACCTTGCGTGGGGCCCTCGCGGCCATTCCCAGCAGCCAATCCCCAGCGCCGTCGCAAAATAGATCAGGACTCTCGGCAATCGGCGATTCTCAGACGAATTTCACGCTAGCTCGCGGAAAATATATCGGTGAGCTCCCATCTCGGGGTCAGGCGGTGCGATGTCGACGCGGTCGGTTGGTCGAGGATGCGATCTCTGAATCGGTCGATCGACTCCTCCAAAATTCAGCGTGGTTAGTTGGTGCTCTTGTCGGTCGTGCTCATGTCGATCGTGCTCATGTCGATCGTGCTCCTGTCAGTCGTGCGCTTGTCGGTCGTCGTGGTGCTGCCATTAGCCGGGGCGTCGGAATTGCTCGTAGTTGTGGTCGTCGAATCGGTGGACTTTTGCGCCACATCCGATTGCGGAGCAGCAGCACCGGCGGCCCCGTTGCACCCGTAGCTCCGGGTGATCCCGCCACGGCCGCAGGAGCTAGTCGAGCATCCGCGAGCGCTCCCAGCGCTCGCGGATACTCCCAGCGCTCGCGGCGCGACCCGCCGATCGTCGCAAACCGTTGATTCTACAAGGAGAAGTCGTGGAGCGGGCGACCGGGGTCGAACCGGCAACGTCCAGCTTGGGAAGCTGGCATTCTACCACTGAATTACGCCCGCCCAGTTCGAAGTCTAGGGTTGCTAATCCTCAGAGTCAAATCGATACAATCCTGAACGACGCCGCGAACGTCGATCGACAAATCGCCAGCGCCGCTTAGGCGCCGGCGATTGGCTTGCTACGCCTCACACCTCACTCGGGGTACTTTCCGTTGCCGTACGGCGAATGCGGTGGCGGGTTGCCATTGCCGTACGGCTGGTTCGGACCATGATGGTCGTACGACTGGTTTTCATGCTCCTCTACCCACTCCGGATGATGTTTCTTAACCCATCCCGGATGATGCTTGTCCCACCATTCGCGGGCGCGCCACCGGTGCCTGTCGTCGTAGTCGCCGTCGCCATGATGATCGGCGTCGTGAGCCCATTGCGGATTCTCCTGATCCCAGTCCGGATGGTGCTGGTTGACCCAATTTGGATCGTTCTGATGCCACCAGTCGGAGTTGCGCCATTGATGGTTCTGGTCGTACGCGCCCATCCGTCCGTAGCGCGCGCGATCGACGTTTGGGTGCGCGTCGAGAAAATGTCTCAAGCCCGGATGGGTCGCCTGGTAGCGCGGATCATTAATCAGGCTGGGATTCTGCTGCAACTCCGGATGGGCATTGATGTAATCCTCCATCGTTTGCTGCGCCGTCTGCGCGAAGGCCGGAGCGATAGTAATCGCGTTAACCAAAGCAACTGTAGCGATCGCCATCGTGCTCATCAGACCGAGACTCGCTAGCATCCCACGACTTCTCATACTTTCCCTCCTGTCGGGTAGGAACCATCAAGCGGCCTCAGTACGGATGCCGCAGCCCTCATCGCGTTCATTTTATCGAGTAAGGGCACGGTCTGGATAGGCCTTTTCGAGGCTCCGGTAGAAAGCCGCCGGGCGGTCTCGAAGCGGGTGGCGGGATGCGCGGTCATCGGGTAGGTTTGACGCCGTGCGCTATCATGCTTCCGCATGGCGTCTGCAGATGATGCTTCCAACACGCCGGGATTTTCCGCCCGTATGATCATGACGGCGGCCATCGCCAGCCGGGCCTCGCGATGAAGCTGCGGCGAATCGATCCGGCGCGCGCACGCACCCGCAAGATCGGCACACTGTCGCGCATGGTTGTGCGGAGCCAGCTTGCCGGGCCGCTGCCTGCGGGGGCCTCGATCGGCGACTTCCTCGACGCCTTGCCCGACGCGCTTGCGGCGCGCGACTTGCTCTCCCTCGCTCATGCGATCGCTGCGGCGCACAACCGTCGCCGCACCGTTCTCCTGATGATGGGCGCGCATCCGATCAAGGTCGGCCTAGGTCCGGTGATTTGCGATCTGATCCGCGACGGCGTCCTGAGCGGCATTGCGACCAACGGCGCCGCCATCATCCATGACTTCGAACTGGCGCTCGCCGGCCGCACTTCGGAGGACGTGGCCGCAGAACTCGACGACGGGAATTTCGGCATGGTGGAGGAGACCGGCGCATTCCTCAACCGGGCGGCGCGGATGGCGGCGGAAGAGGGCAGGGGCCTCGGCGAAGTGGTGGGGCGCGAGATTGCGCGCGCAAAGCTCAGGTTTCGGGACGCGAGCATCTTCGCCGCAGCCCACGCCGCCGGCATTCCGGCGACGGTCCACGTCACTATCGGAGCCGACATCATCCACATGCATCCGGGGGCGGACGGCGCGGCGATTGGCGCGGCGAGCTTCGCCGACTTCCATCGCCTGACCGCGGTGGTCGCCGGACTCTCGCGCGGCGTGGTGCTCAATCTGGGCTCGGCCGTGGTCATGCCCGAGGTCTTCCTGAAGGCCCTCAACCTGGCGCGCAACCTCGGCCACAAGATCGATCGCTTCACCGCCGCCGACATGGACTTCGTGCGCAATTACCGTCCGCGGATGAACGTGGTCGAGCGGCCCACGCTGCACAGCGGACGCGGCATCATGCTCACCGGCCATCATGAGCTGATGTTCCCGCTGCTGGTCGCGGCGATTCGCGAGGCGATAGTCCATCCGCGCCGCCGGCGCCGGAAGGCCTAGCCGTGCGCGCGGGCGTAAGTACGCGACGGGCGCGCAGGTGCGAGCGGGGGAGAATGGGTTTGTTTGGTAAAAATCTGCGAAACCCCGGCCGCGGAATCTTTCGCGGGGTGAATTTGATTGAGTCGGATCTTTCGCGAATCGAACGAAGTCTAACCGGTAGCGTTAGAAAACTAATTGTAGCATGAAGGCGGGTCAACGCCAAAAAACTCTGCCGCCGATCGCCTTGCTGACCGACTTCGGCTACCGCGACCATTACGTCGGCGCGATGAAGGGCGTGATCGCCGCCATCGCGCCCGCGGCGACCGTGATCGACGTGACGCATGGGATACCGCCGCAGGCGCTCGCGGCCGGCGCGATCGCGCTCGCGCAAAGCTGGCGTTATTTCCCGCCGCGCACGATTTTCGTCGCGGTGGTCGATCCGGGCGTGGGGACGCGGCGCTTGCCGATCGCGGTCGAGACCGCCGCGGGCGCGCGCTTCGTCGGGCCGGACAACGGCCTGCTCTGGACGGCGGCGAGTGCCGCCGGCATCCGCCGCGTGGTCGAATTGAAGACGCCGCGCTATCGCCTGGCCGAGGTGAGTGCAACGTTTCACGGACGCGACATCTTCGCGCCCGCCGCGGCGCATCTGTGGCGCGGCGTGCGGATGGCCGCCCTGGGGCCGCCCGTGGATGCGATGACGCCGGCGGCGGAGGTCCCCGCAATCATCGAAACCCGGAACCAACTCACCGGTGCGGTCGTTTATATTGACGCGTTCGGCAACCTGGTGACCAATATCGATCGCGAAAGCTGCGAACGATTTGCCCGCCGCTTTCGTGGGTACCGGCTTTCCGTTAGGATCGCTAAAGGTGACGCAATCGAGATCCTAAACGCATACGGCGAAGCTGGTCCGGGAAGTTCTCTCGCAATCTTCGGCAGTTTTGAAATGCTCGAGGTGGCCGTTCGCGACGGCAGCGCGGCGGCCACGTACGCCGCCCGGGCGGGCGACGCGGTGACCGTTCGAGCGGTCCGGCGGTCTGCATGATGGATGAAACAAGCGCATATAAAGAAGTATCGCCGATTCTCAGCGATATCCCGCGTTTCGAAGGACCTTCGGAGCCGATCGATGCGTGGCGGCCCGCGCCGCAGCCGTGGAATATCCCGCGCCTCAACTTGGTCCTCTTCGCCCTGACGTTCCTGACCACGACGATGGCCGGGGCGGATAACGCGGGCGCCCTGGTCACGCTCAACGCGCCGCTGCAGAGCCTGGTCAACTTAAAGGCGGGACTCACCTTTTCGATTCCGATGATGGCGATCCTGCTGGCGCACGAGATGGGCCATTACCTGACCGCGCGGCGCCATGGCGTTGACTCGACGCTGCCGTATTTCATTCCGGCGCCGTTTCCCTCGCTCTTCATCATTGGCACCTTGGGCGCCTTCATCAGGATCAAATCGCCACCGCGCACTCGCCGCGCAATGTTCGAGATCGGCGCCGCTGGTCCCTGGGCGGGCTTTTTCGTGGCGCTGGTGGCGGTCGTACTCGGCCTCAAGCTCTCCAAGGTCACGCCGCTCGACACCGCCATGGGCGGCATCAACCTCGGCAACTCGATGCTCTTCTGGAGCCTTTCGCGGCTGGTGCTCGGAGTCGATCCGAACGCCGTCAACGTTGAACTCCATCCGATGGCCTTCGCGGGATGGGTCGGCCTGTTCATCACCACGCTCAACCTGTTGCCGGTCGGCCAGCTCGACGGCGGCCACGTCGTCTATTCACTGCTCGGGGGACGAATACACCGAATCGTCTCGCGCCTGTGCTGGGCGGGCACGGCGTTGATGGTGGTGGTGCCGTACGCACTCGGTTACGACTTCTGGTTCGGCTGGCTGATCTGGTTCGGCCTGGTATTTTTCCTCGGCCTCGGACATCCCTCGACAGTCGATTCGCATACGCCGCTGGACCGGGATCGGCGGATAATGGCTTGGGCGACGATCGGGCTGTTTATCCTGACCTTCAGTCCGGTGCCCTTTGCGATCGTGCCGCCGGCGCCGGCCCAGCAGCAGCAAGAGCAGCAACAACCGCCGGGGCCCGCGCAGCAAGCGCCAGGGATCAGTGTGATGCTGCGCCTGCCCATGCGTGATGGCGGCTTTCCGCGGTCGCCATCCAACCGCTCCGGCTACCGCCTCACCCCTGCGGTAGATCTTCAACGCCCGGCGCATTAGGACGGGCGATCGGGTCGCAAACGGCGCGCGCGCAAGAGGGCGCATCAAGGCGATGGAACGTCCAAGCTGGGACCAGTATTTCATGACCATAACGCGGCAGGTGGCCGAGCGATCGACCTGTCTGCGCGCGAAGGTCGGCGCGGTCATCGTGCGCAACCGCAATATCATCGCGACCGGCTACAACGGGTCGCCGGCCGGACTGCCGCATTGCACCGAAGTCGGCTGCCTCATCTATGAATCGCGCACGCCCGACGGCGATCTCGAGCAGAACTGCTATCGCACCATCCACGCCGAGATGAATGCGATCACGCAGGCGGCGAAGAACGGCAGCGCGATCAACGACGCCGACATCTACGTCACGCACACGCCGTGCATCCATTGCATGAAGGTGCTGATCAACACCGGCCTGCGCACGATTTTCTACGACCGCCCATACAAGCTCGAGACCGTTCGCGACCTGCTCAATCACGCGGCAATCAAGCTCGTGCAAATCAAGCCCGAGGACACCGATGCCTCCGTCTGAGGCGGCGGAAGCGGGCGCCCCTTGCGGCATCTGCGCCCTTATCGAGCGCATCACGGCCGGCACCTTCGACGATCTCATCGCAGAGTTGCCGCGTAGCTGGCTTATCCTGGGCGACGCGCAATTCTATCGCGGCTATTGCGTGCTCCTCGCCAAGCGCCACATCACCGAGATGCACCTGATGCCGCGCGGCGAGGCGCACGAACTAATCGATGAGCTGATGGCGGTGGGCAAGACCCTCGATCGCGTGGTGAAGCCGCTGAAGCTTAACTACGAATGCCTCGGCAACCAGGAGCCGCACGTCCATTGGCACGTGTTTCCGCGCTCCGCCGCAGATCCAATGCGCTTGGCGCCGGTGTGGCTGCGGTCTGATGCCGAACGTAAAGTATCACTTGAAGATTCGGATCGGCGCGGATTGATTGACGCCCTGCGCAGCGAACTCTTGCGAATCATCCCGGCCGCGCGGTTCCGGTGAGCCGCACTCTCCTGCGTCCGCCTGAGCGCCCGCTCTATGCCGCGCCGCCATCTCGGATCGTCAAAGCTCACGTAGTCGTTGCAGTTGTGATGATGCTCGCGACGCTGATGCTGGCGCTTTCCGCCTGCGCCAAAAAGCCGCTGCCCGAATTGGGCAGTGCCGCCGAGGTCCGCTATGCCAACCGCTGCGGCGGGTGTCATCGCCCATATCAGCCATCGTCGATGACCGCGGCGATGTGGAGCGAGCAGATCGTCGCGATGCGCGAAAAAATGGCGCAGGCGGGACAGCCGCCGATGTCCAACTTCGAGGAGAGTCAGATACTCGGCTACCTGCAGCGCAACGCGGGCACTGATTAATCCGTCAGGACTTCGCTTTCTTCGAGCGCTTCGACTGGCCTGAAAGGTTGTGGGCGATTGCCTCGCGAATAAGGGCCTTGAACTCCGACCTGTCAATTTCTTCGCCCTCGTGGATATCGATCGCGCGCCGCACGTTGCCGTCGAGGCTGGAGTTGAAGAGGCGGCTCGGATCCTTCAGCGACGCGCCCTTGGCGAAGGTCAGCTTCACCACCTTCTCGTACGATTCGCCGGTGCAGATGATGCCGTCGTGCGACCACACCGGCGTCCCTCTCCACTTCCATTCCTCGACCACGCCGGGGTCTGCTTCCTTGATGAGCTTGCGCATTCGGGCGAGGGTTTTCCCGCGCCAGTCGCCGAGTTCCGCGATTCTTTTTGAGATCAGTTCCGCGGCCGGCTGGTCCGGGATGGTGACGGTTTTTTTCATCTTCTTTACTTCAGGTTGAGCGATTGCTGGCCACCGTCGTAAACCATGCGGCCGTCCGCGACAGTCGCGAAGTCGGGCAGGGCGTGGACCGCGAGTTGCCCGTTGGGCATCACGTGGCGAATCTCCCATCCACGCAGTAGCAGATGATCCGCAATGATGCGCCGATGGCATCGCCACCAGAGTCCCTCCGAGCACATCATCGCGCTGCGAACCTCTTGCGCCGTGTCTATTAGAATGTCCAGGCCCGCGGCGAACTCAGCCGTCTCGGCATAGTCGGCGTACGCGCGGAAGGCGGCATGTTCCCAGGCCACGTGCGGCGAGTCCGCGCGCTTCGAACTGCGCCGTCCGCCGATCGCTTTCGCCCATCGATAGGCGATGCTCGCATCTTCAAGCGATTGTTGAAGTTGGGCCTGGTTGAACTGCGGCCAGCGCCGCGACGACGGATACGATCGCACGTCGGTTAGCGCTGCGATCGCATGCGTGCTCAGCAGGCCGATGAAGGCCTCGATCGGGTGCGTCGAATGGCCAATCGTGAAGAGGGCAGGGCGCGCGTTCATCGCGCCTTCAGCGGTGGATCGCGACCGCGATCGCACTGGCAATTAAGGCGACGCCCGAGACATAAGCGATAGTGCGGCCCCATGGCGTGGCCTTTTCGAGCAGGACGAAGCCGGTGATTGCAGCGACCCATGCGAGGTTCATCACGCCGGCGACGAACAGCAACGCCATCAGCAGCCAGCAACACCCGACGCAGAATGCGCCATGCGACAGGCCCATGCGGAAGGCGCCGGTCGCGCCATCGCGCCAGTGCGTCATGAAGAAGCCGATGGGCGACTGGCAGCGTCCGAGGCACGCTTCCTTGAGCGGTGTCAGTTGATAGATGCCGGCGGCGCCCAGGATCGCGGCGCTCGGAAGCGGCGTGGTGACGAGCGCGTTGGAGAGCATCGAGGATCGCGCGAGCGCGAACTGGAGGGCGGTGGCCGCGGCGCTGAAAATCGTCCAGATGGCGAGGTAGCCGGACGCGAAGAGCCACGTCCGCACCGCCGGGCGGCCGCTGCGCGTGCTCGCGATTCGCGCATAGGCCATCACCATCGGCGCGGTGCTCGGCAGCATCATCGCGACCATCATCACCGCCCACATCATGAAGGTGAGCCAGAGGTCGGCCCATTGCGGCGGCAGGACCGAGAGCATGCGCGCGCCGAGGCCGCCGAGGTCCTGCGGCGTCATCGGCATGCGGACGAGATAGAGCCACGCAAGCGCGCTCACTACGGTGAGTTCGCCATAGAGCAGGATGCGATCGGCGATCGGCAGGGCGGGCGCGCTCGTCATCGCTGGCGGCACGGAGGCGCTTGGCGTGGCGCTGCGAATCGGCACGCCGTCCGTGTCAGCGATTAGACCAGTGGATGGCCGAGAAATGTCCATTGCGCCCGGAGTTCTCGAACGCCAGCGCGTGATCCTTGTAATGGCTCGTCGTCGCCTTGGCCGCCGCCAGTCGCTGCGAGAACGGATGCCCGACGTTGTCGAACCACACGTTCTTGTTGCCGGCGCCGGTGACGCCCTCGACCGTCACATCGGTGATCCCGGGAATCGAAAGGTGCCAGGTCTTGCCGTCGGATTTGAACTCGATGGGCGCCGATTTGGTCGGTAGTTTAGTCGCGATCATCGGCCCGAACAGCGCTGGCGGACCGCCTGCGGCGCCCGTGAAGATCGCTTCGAGCGCCGCCCGCTGAGCGTCGTTTGCACGGCTATCGACGTACACCGCGAGCGTGCCGTTGCCCTTGGCCATCGGGCCGGGCGTCATCATCGCCTGTACCGCGTTCAGCCCCGAGATATCAGTCCCGCCGTAGCTGCCCTTCTCGATGCGAATGCCCAGCACGACGTCGCAATGGCCTTCGGTCGGGCGCGCCTGCGCATGCGACAGCAGGCACGGACACAGCAACTCGCAGTTGCACGACTCGAAGTATTCGCCATCGATGCGCCAGCTTTCGTTGCTCATACGCCCACCCCCAATGCGCCGCGCCATGCGCTTGAATTACGCGTGGCATATCACTGCCCTTGTTACCACATGCGCGCCGCATTCGGAATTGCCTCCGCAACGCCCGTTCGCGATCACTCGTTGGTGCAGGTCGGCTCGTTCGAACTGTTGTACGCGTCATCGAACCACAGGTTGGTGCCGCAGAAATGGAAATCGCCTATCACACTGCCGCCCAGCGCAGAGCCGCTGAACGTTGCCGCGAGAATGCAGACAAGGTTCCGTCGCGCCACCTTCGACCCATCCTGTCGGCAAACTCCCGTACTTCTACTATCGTTAGCATTTATCTACTCTGTGCACCTTTAGCTGCTATAATTTACGTTACTGGCCGGCTGATATGACGCAACAGCCCCGAACTTGCCGCTCTCGATTTGGTGCCGTTTCTGGCGTGCCAATAGCCCTCGGGGTTTGATTCCCTTCACGCGTTTGTCATCCTCGTTGCGCCAGCCATGGCCAGCAGGCCAATCGAGGACAAACGATTGAAACAATTGCGCCGCGCGATGCGCCGATATTTCGCTCCTCACCGACACAGCGCGCTGCTCATCGCGATCATCATCGCGTTTAGCGTGCGCCCCATCATCAGCGATGCCGGCACCGGCAATGCCATCTTTGGCGTCGCCTTGGTCTTCCTTCTGCTCGTCGCGCTCTACAACATCAATGTCGATGAACTGGTCGGCGAAAGAGGTCGCCTGCTGGTGCAGCGAAAACGGCGCCGCGTCCTTGGCTGGGTGCTCGCGATAGCCGCGGCGGCCGAACGCATCGCCATGATGTTCGATCACAACCGCGTGCTGCTTCTAGCCAGTTTGATCTGTTGGTTCTTCTTCATCCTCTTCGTCACCCTGAGCGAATTGCGCAGCGTTCTGAAGCAGCGCGAGGTCAGCGGCGAAACCATCTGTATGGCCGTCTCGGTTTACCTCTTGATGGGATTCGCCTGGGCCTTCCTCTACGCCATCATGTTCCAGATCAATCCCGCTTCTTTCGGCGGTCTCGCGACCCTTAAGCCCGGCACCCCAATCGACTTTCATCCGATTTTCCCGGTGCTCGGCTACTTCAGCCTCACCACCCTTTCCACCATCGGCTTTGGCGACATCACCCCGATCACGCTCCAGGCGCGTTATGCCGCAGTCGCCGAAGGCATCACCGGCCAATTCTATCTCGCCATCCTCGTGGCGCGCCTCGTCGGCATGCAGATGAGCCGATCCCTCGATCAGCGTGCCGGCAGTCAGAATAACTAGCTCAATGGCTCGCAGCGCTCGCCTGCTTCTGCGCCTCGATGTTCGCGAGATCGATCTTCGCCTCGGCCTGGTTCGCCACCGCGACTAAATCGATCGCATCCGGATGCAGATACTTTTGCGCGACCGCTTGCACATCCGCCGCCGTGATCGCCGAGATGATCTTCGGATAACGTTCGGCGTAATCGAGCCCGAGCCCGTAGATCTCCGTCTGCAGCATGAAGCCCACTATCTCGCTCTGGCGGTCCAGCTTCAGCGGGAAACTGCCAATCAGGTAGCGCTTGGCGGAGTCCAGTTCCGCCGCCGAGACCGGGCTCTGCTGGATCTCGCGCAACTGCTGCAGGATGAGCTTGATCGCCTCGTTCGCGCTCGCGTTCTTGGTCTCCAGCGCGATTACAAATGCCCCCGGGAACTTCCCCGCCTGAAATCCGCTCCCGATCGAGTACGCCAGCCCCGCCTTGCTCCGCACCACCTTCATCAGCCGCGACGCGAATCCGCCGCCCCCCAGGATGTAGTTCATCACTTCCAGCTTGTAGTAGTCCGGATTCGCCCGCGCCACCCCATTTGAGCCCAGGTACAGATTCGCCTGCGCCACGTTCCGATCGATCACTTGCAGGTGCATTCCCGCCGGCACCGACTCCACCGCCGGCTCCGCCTGCGGCGGCACCTGTCCTTCAGGTCCCGCCAGTTCCTTTTCCAGCGCCGCCTTGATCTCGCCGGCATCAACGTCGCCCGCTACCGCGATTACCGCGCTGCCCAGCTTGTAGTACTGATGATAGAAATTGCGCACATCCGCGGGCGTCAGCTTCGCCACCGCGTCCGACGATCCCGAGACCGGATGGCCATACGGCGTGGCGCCGAAGAGCATCCGCGTGAATGCGACGTTCGCCGTATAGCCCGGCTCCTCTTCACTCGATTTTATGCCCGCGATTTGTTCCGCCTGCTTGCGCGCGATGTCGCCGTCGCGCAACCCCGGATCCTGCAGTGTCTGCGCGAACAGATGCAGCGTCTCGCCCTCGTATTTCTTCAGCGATGTGAATGACCCGATCGCAAAGTCGCGGCTCGCTCCGACTTCGATCGAGCTCCCCATGAAATCGACTTTCTCGTTGAATTCCTCTGCGCTCATCGCGCTCGTCCCCTCGGTCAGCGATTCGGCCGTCAGCGCCGCCAGGCCCTCCTTGCCGGCCGGGTCGCGGCGCGATCCCGCGTCGAACGCGATCGACATCGTTACCATCGGCAGTTGATGCTGCTCCGAGACCAGCAGCACCGCGCCGTTGCTGAGCTGCATCCGCTTGATTTCGAGCGCCGACGCATTTGCCGTCATCAGCCCGATCAGCAGAGCAACCGTGAAACCGCCGACCGCGAAACCGCGCAGCCCCGCCCTCATCGAATCACCTCGGCCGCTTCCATGTATCGGCCCGGCGTCATCGCGGCATGCCCATCCGATTGTGCCCGCCTCACCCTCAGCGCCGACGGATCCTCGATCCCGAGCGGCGCCGCATGATGCACCGTGCCGCCGCCGCCCCCCGCCATCTCATGCCGCAGCACGCCCGTCGGCACCAGTTCTCCGATCGTGCGATTTTCGTCAACCAGGTATTTCTTGGCCACGCGCTGAATGTCGGCTGCCGTCACCTTGTCGATCTCGTTCAGGTAGTCGTCGATCATGTGGTAGTCGCCCAGCATCTGGTAAACCCCGAGCAGTTCGGCCTCGCGGAAAATCGAGTCCTGTCCGTAAACGTAGCCCGATTGCTCCAGGTTCTTCGCCCGCTGCAGCTCCTCCGCCGTGACCGGAGTGTCGCGCAACGACGCAATCTGCTTGTCGATTTCCGCCACCACGTCCGCCGTCTTCACCCCGGGCCGCATCTGCGCCGAGACCCAGAACAGGTCCGGATCGAACGAACGTCATATCGTATTCCGCGCTCACATCGACCACCGACTGCTTATCCACCACCAGGTCCTTGTAAAGCCGCGAGCTCTTGCCGTCCGACAGGACCTCGCTAGCAATCTCCAGCGCGAACGCGTCGCTCAGATCGCGATAGTTGGCCGCGTGATACGCCTCGTTGAAGGCCGGCAGATTCGCCGCATGCCGCAGCGTCACCCGCCGCTCCCCCTCCTGCGGCGGTTCGACCTCCGTCACCGGCGGCGGCTTCGCATTGTTCTTGATCGATCCGAAAGCCTGCCTGATACGCTTGATCACCTCGTCGCCGTTGAAATCTCCCACCGCCACGATGATCGCGTTTTGCGGCGAATAGTATATCGCGTGATACGCCATCGCGTCCTGCAGCGTCAGCCCTTCGATCTCATGCATCCATCCGATTACCGGCCAATGGTACGGATGCGCCACGAAGGCCGCCGCCTCCGTCATCTCCTGCAGCGCGTCCTCCGGACTGTCCTCGGTCCGCAAGCGCCGCTCCTCCATCACTACCGCCTTCTCCGAGTCGAAACCCTTGGGCTCGAAATTAGCCATGCGGTCGGCTTCCAGCCCTATCGGCACGTCCAGATGATCGCGGTTGATGATTTCGAAGTAGTCCGTGAAGTCGTTGCTCGTGAACGCGTTATCGTCGCCCCCGTTTTCCTGGATGATATTCGAGAACTCCTCCGGCGCCAGCTTCTTCGTCCCCCGGAACATCAGATGTTCGCATAGATGCGAGATGCCGGTCTTGCCGAATTGCTCGTTGCGCGACCCCACCCGGTAAAACACGTTGAACGTCGCCACCGGCGATTTATGGTTCTCCAATATGATCACTTGCAGCCCGTTCGCGAGCTTCGTGTACTTCACGCCGTCCGCGATGCCGGCGGCGGCGCGCCGCGCCGCGCACAGCGCTAGCAATACGGCGAGAAGGGCAACTATCAACGATGACTGGCGATAGGCGAAGGTCTTGATACGCATGGGTATCGTTCCAGTTAAGTCAGCCGCATCCGTTAGAGTCAAGCCGCTTTTCCGACTCCCGCCCCCGCAAGATCAAATTGCGCTGCGGCCTCACCATTTGCCACAATGCCGTCAATGGCTACAGAATTTCTGCCGCAGGACGACCACGCGCTCTACCGCGTCAAGGGCATGCTCACGAAGTTCATGCGGATGATCTTTCCGCTTGAATTTCGCATCGATTCGCTCCCCGGCTCGGCCGCGACCCTGCCGTTTCACTACCCGCTGGTCGGCGGCGAAATGATCTATCTCCCCGAGACCGTCGCCGGTATCGGCGACGCCGCGATGGCTCACGACTACTTCGTCTTGACCGCCGCCCATCTCGCGGGGCGTCACGAATTCGGCACCTTCGCCTTCGCCCTGGCCGCGATGCCGGGCTTCGAGGAACGATCCGAAACCGGCGTCGAGGCGATCGACGGCTACGTCGCCTCCTTCGACGATCCCGCGTTGGCCGGTGCGCTCATGCGGCTCTGTGAATCTGCCCGCATCGACGCGGAACTCTGCCGGCGCTATCGCGGCCTCACCACCCGCGTCGCCCACATGCACGCAGTCCTCGCCGCTAACCTCCGTCCCGAGGCCCTCAGCACCCTGCTGGTCAAGGCCGCGCTCGACGTCAACCTCGATCACGACGATCCGGCCGGCGGCTTCGTCGATCGCGCCGAAGCCTTCTTCGCCCCGCTGCGCCAGGCCGGCGCCACCGTCACGCAAAGCGCAACGCAGACCGGCGCGCTCTTTCAATGGCTCCAGGAACTCATGGCCGCCGCCCGCGCCGCCGCCGAAGGCGATCCCTCCGGCCGCAGCGCCAGCGACATGCGCGACGATCTCCTCGGTCAGATGCGCGGCCCCGGGCAGCCTGCCGACGGCCTCGGTGATGGTGACGGCGACGGCGACGGCGAGGACGGCGAGACCGACGATCAAATCACGATGGATTCCGCCGGCTCCAAGTCCCGCGGCAAGGGCGGACGCCCGCTCACCCCCGAACAAATCCGCAAGCTCCTCGAAGCCGGCGCCCAGCTCAAACCCGCCCAGGGCAATGGCACCGCCGAAGGCGAGGGCATGTATCTCACCCAACTCTTCGGCAAGGATTCGCAGGAGCTTGAACAGTTGCGCGAGCAACTCGGCGAAATCGGTACCATGCCCGGTGCGGGCCGCCTCATCCTCGGCCGCAACCGCACCCAGGATTCCTACTACGCCTACGACGAATGGGACTACGTCGCCGCCGACTATCGCCGCAACTGGTGCCGTCTGCGCGAGATCCTCCTCGACGGCGATAACGGCGATTTCTTCGCCGCCACCCTCGATCGCTACGCCGAAGTCCTGCCCCAGGTCCGCCGCCACTTCCAGAAAATCCGCCCGGCCTCCTACCGCATGGTGCGCGGCCTCGAGGACGGCGACGAAATCAACGTCGATCGCACCATCGAGGCCCGCGTCGCCCGCCGCATGGGCGAGATTCCCGACGGGCGCCTCTACAAGGCTCGCAAGAAGGAAGCCCGCGATGTCGCCACCCTCTTCCTCCTCGATATGTCCGCCTCCACCGACGAGCCCATCCATCGCGAAACCAAAAAATATTCCGAAGGCGAAGACGACAACACCGACGACTGGATGAAGGCCTGGCAGCGCCGCCCCCAGGTCGCCCAGCGCCCCCGCCGCATCATCAACGTCAACAAGGAAGCCCTCGTCATCATGGCCCAGGCGCTCGAGGAGATCGGCGACTCCTACGCCATCATGGGCTTCTCCGGCCACGGCCGCGATAACGTCGAATTCTATGTCATTAAGGAATTCGACAACGAGCTCTCCGACGAGGTCAAGGCCCGCGTCGGCGCCATCGAGCCCAAGCGATCCACCCGCATGGGCGCCGCCATCCGCCACGTCCGCGAGAAATTCAAGGACGTCGCCTCGCGCTCGCGCCACGCCATTCTACTCAGCGACGGCTTCCCCCAGGACTTCGACTACGGCCACGACCGCCGCTCCAACGCCTACGGCATCCAGGACACCATGGTCGCCCTCAAGGAACTCGAGATGGCCGGCGTCTTGCCCTTCTGCATCACCGTCGATCGCACCGGCCACGACTACCTGCGCCAGATGTGCGCGCCCTCGCGCTACCTCGTCATCGACGACATCATGTCGCTGCCGCGCCAATTGCCCAAGATTTACGAACAGGTCGTCCGCTGGTAGCTGTCGCGAACTGACTATTGAACTGACTATTAGACTGACTATCTGGGGGAATCCGTATGTCGAAAGTAATGATCGAAGCCGCGATCAACGGCAACGCTCTGAAAAAACTCAATCCTCATATCGCCTACAGCCCCGAGGAGATCGCGCAGGACGCCATCGCCACCTGCCGCGCCGGCGCCTCGATTATCCACTTCCACGTGCGCAATCCCGCCGACGGCAAATGGGTCCACGACGTGCCCCTCTATGCCAGCGTCTATCGCCAGGCGCGCGCCGGCTGCAAGGCGCTCCTATGGCCGACCTTCCCGCTCGACGGTGACGCCGCCACGCGCTTCAGCCACTTCGTCGAACTGTCCAAAGACCCCGCGACCAAGCCCGACCTCGGCGCCGGCGATATGGGCTCAGTGAACCTCGTCGCCTACAGCCGCGAAAAGAAACAGGTCCGCAACGAGTCGATGATCTACTGCAACTCCTATGCGACCATTCGCTACTTCCTCGAGACCTCGCGCGACCTCGGCCTGCGCCCCACGCTGCAAATCTTCGACCCCAGCTTCCTCCGCGCCGCCCTCACCTTCCTCGATGAAGGCGTCCTCACCGAGCCCCTCCTGCTCAAGTTCTATCTCGGCGGCCCCGAACTGCCCTTCGGCCTGCCGCCCTCCTTGAAGAGCCTCGAAGCCTATCTCGATATGATCAAAGACGTGCGCGCCAACTGGTTTGCCGCCACCCTCGGCGGCGACAACCTCCCGCTGGTCCCGCTCATCGTCAGCCTCGGCGGCCACGTGCGCATCGGACTCGAGGACTACCAGTATGCCCACGAAGGCCAGCCCACCAACGCGCAGCTCGCGGATCGCGCCGCCGGCGTCATCCGCGCGATGGGCCACGAGGTCGCCACTCCCGACGAGACTCGCGCACTGCTCGAAATCTAGCGGCCTGGATACTGACGCCGCATCTCCAAGTGAGTAGTTCGGTAGCTATTGCAGTAGCTATGGCTCATCGCTTCGCTCGCGGCGGCTCGCCCACCAGCCGATTGTTGCTCGCCATGACTGGCCGGCTGCCAGCCGGCCCGGTCATAACTACTAACTCCGACTTAGCCGGCTGCCTATCCCAATGACTATTGGTTTTCGCCTTGACTTTGCGCCTTCCCGAGCATCGCGAGCGTCAAACCCAATGGGAAGCCTGAAACCTCATTGAGGTTTCAGGATCTCTCAGTCCTTCCTGACTCCAGCTCACTCCCGCAGGTCGCGCCCGCTCATCTCGCTCGGCTGCTCCACTTCAATCATCCCCAGCAAGGTCGGCGCGACATCGGCCAGCGTCCCATGCTCCTTCAACCGGCCCTTGAACGACGGGTCGTACAGAATCAGCGGCACCGGATTCGTCGTATGCGCCGTATGCGGCTGCCCGGTCGCCGGATCCGCCATGAACTCCGCGTTGCCGTGATCCGCGGTGATCAAGCGCGACGCCGCCAACCCGCGCCAGCGCCTCAATCACGATTCCCAGCGCCGCGTCCGACGTCTCCACCGCCTTCACCGTCGCCGCCATCTTCCCCGTATGGCCAACCATGTCCGGGTTCGCGAAATTCATCACCACCACGCCGAAGCGTCCGCTCGCGATTTCCGCCGCCGCCCGCCGTCGCGATCGCAAGCGCCTGCATCTCCGGCTCCAGGTCGTACGTCGCCACCTTCGATGACGGAATCAGCACGCGTTCCTCGAGCTCGAACGGCTTTTCCGCACCCCCGTTCAGAAAGTACGTCACGTGCGCGTATTTCTCCGTCTCTGCGATGCGCAGGTTGCGGATTCCCGCACGCGCCAGCACCTCCGCCAGCGTGTTGCGCACGTCCTCCGCGCCGAACGCCAGCGGCAGCTTCAGCGATCGCTCGTACTCCGTCATGCAGACGTAGCCGACCTCCGGCACCCGCGGCCGCGCGGAACCCGTTGAAGTCCTTCGTGCGTGAGCGCCGTCGTCAATTCGCGCGCGCGATCGGCGCGAAAGTTGTAACAGATGACCTCGTCGCCGTCCGCCATCGGATGCGCCCCGCCGACGATCGCGGCTCGACGAATTCGTCGCCCTTGTCCTCCGCGTACGACTTCTCTACCGCCTCCCGCGCGCTCGCCGCCGCGCGTCCTTCCCCCAGACCATCGCCCGCCACGCCCGCTCGACGCGATCCCACCGCTTGTCGCGATCCATCGCGTAGTAGCGTCCGATCACCGTCGCGATTCGCCCGCGCCCGACGTCCTGCAGCTTCGCTTCCACCTGCTCGATAAACGGCAGCGCCGATCGCGGCGGCTTGTCGCGCCCGTCGAGCACCGCATGCACCGCGATCTGCTCGCACCCGCTCGCGCGCCGCGATTTCGATCAGCGCCAGCAGATGCTCGATATGACTGTGCACGCTGCCGTCGGACAGCAATCCCCACAAATGCAGCGTGCGTCCGCCGCGCGCCGTCTGCTTGCTCGCATCGACGCTCGCCGAATTGCGTTGCGAAAAACGCCCGCTCTCGATCGCCTTCGTGATGCGCATCAGGTCCTGGTAGATCACGCCGCCCGCGCCGATCGTCAGATGCCCCACTTCCGAATTGCCCATCACCCCGGGCGGCAGTCCCACCGCTTCGCCCGACGCGTCGATCTCGGTATGCGCCTGCGTCGCCTACAGCCGGTCCATCACCGGCGTCTTCGCGCATCGCGATCGCATTCGACGCGCGCGCTCTCGCTGCATTCCCCAGCCGTCGAAAATCATCAGCGCTGCAACCGGCGGCAGCGGCCATCGCGATCTCCCGCGCGCCCCTTGAACACGCGCGCCCCCGGATACATCGCCTTCGCCCCAAGCTCCTCCGCGATTCGCATCAGCCGATTATATTTCGCGATCCGCTCGCTCCGGCTCATCGATCCGGTTTTGATTTGCCCCGCGCCCGTCGCCACCGCCAGGTCCGCGATCGTCGTGTCTTCGGTCTCGCCCGACCGATGCGAAATCACGCTGCTATAGCCCGCCGCCCGCGCCATCTCGATCGTCTTCGAGCGTCTCGCTCAGCGTGCCGATCTGGTTGACCTTGATCAGGATCGAATTGCCGACGTCCTCTTTGATTCCGCGCGTCAGCAACTTCGGATTGGTCACGAAGATGTCGTCGCCGACCAGTTGCATCTTCGCACCCAGCATCGCTGCGTCAGAATCTTCCATCCCGCCCAATCGTCTTCCGCGAGCCCGTCCTCGATCGACACGATCGGATAGTGCTCGATCAGGTCGCCGTAGAACTCGACCATCTGCTCGGCGCTGCGCCGGCGCCCGTCGCCGACGCGCAAACACGTACTTGCCATCTTCGTAGAATTCGCTCGACGCCGGGTCGAGCGCGATCGAAACGTCGTCGCCGGGCCTGTAGCCGGCCTCGCACACCGCTTCGAGGATCACCTCGATCGGCTCTTCGTTATTCTTCAGATTCGGCGCAAAGCCGCCCTCGTCGCCGACGTTGGTCGAATGCTCGTGCTTCTTCAGCACCGCCGCCAGCGCATGAAAGACTTCCGCGCCCATCCGAATCGCCTCGGCCATATTCGGCGCGCCCATGCGGCACGATCATGAACTCCTGCATATCGACGTTCGAGTCCGCATGACGCCCGCCGTTGACCACGTTCATCATCGGCACCGGCATCACGTGCGCGTCGCGATTCAGATAGCGGTACAGCGGCACGCCGGTTGGCCGCCGCCGCCGCATGCGCATTCGCGAGCGACACGCCGAGCATCGCATTCGCGCCGAGCTTCGATTTATTTGCCGTGCCGTCGAGATCGATCAGCACGCCTGGTCGATCGCGCTCTGCTTCGTCGCGTCCGCGCCCTTAAGCTTTTTCGCGATCGGCCCGTTGACGTTGGCGACCGCCTTCAGCACGCCCTTGCCGCCGTAGCGTTTCGCGATCGCCGTCGCGCAACTCCAGCGCTTCGTGAACGCCGGTCGATGCGCCCGACGGCACCGCCGCGCGGCCGAGTGCGCCGCCGCGCAGCCGCACATCAACTTCGATCGTTGGATTGCCGCGCGAATCGAGAATCTCGCGCGCGTGAATTGAGGAAATCGTCGTCGCACTCATGGCCCTTACCGCTACCAGAAATCCCGCCACCACGCACCGCCCCCCGGCCAGGCTGCGTCCCGCCCGCGGGACGCAGCCTGGCCCGCTGCGCCGCGCGACAATGCGCGCTGTGCGGCGTGGCGATGCGCGAGAGCGGCGGGGGACTCTTCCCGCTCGCGCGGGAAGAGTCCCCCGCCGCGCACCCGCGTGCAACCCTTTCGAGAAAAAGCAGAGAGTCGCGAAACCTTTGAAAGGTTTCACACTTCCCACACTGAACCATCAGCCTGGATGATCGCGAAACAACCGCCCGCTACCGGGCGCATATTGACAGAAGGGAAGTCTGAAACCTCGCCACTAGCGGAGCCGCCGGCCGAGCGAGCGCACTAGCGGAGCCGCCGGCCGAGCGAGCAAACGAGTCTGCGCCGGGCGCGGCGCTCCGCCGCGCCCGGCCTCAGGACGTAAACCATGCTTCAGCGAACGTGCAAGCCTTCATCGATAACCGCCGAAACACCCTGTAACCCACTCATCACTGGGGGGAGCGTGAAACCTTTCCGCCAGGCGAGTTTGCCAGCCGAGCCGACCAGTCTGCGCGGTGCGCAAACAAGGAATCCTGGTCAGGTTTCACAACTCTTTTCTCCCTCCCGGTTGGCCTCACGCCGCGCGGCCCGGACGCTGCACGTCCTTGGCCTGCACCTTCTCCGCCACCGGCTTGAAGATGAACGCGCCGACTTCCTTCAAATCGATCGCGTCGCTCATCACCATGTCGGCGGTGCCGGCGCGCGCCTTCAATTCGTTCAGCGTGCCCGCAAGGTCGTTGGTCTCGATTTCATAGAGCGCCAGGTACCGATGCGGGTTCTTGTCGCCCATCTGGCTTTCCGCGAGCGTGAACCGCTGCGCCGCGACGATTCCCGGCACATTGAGCACGTCGGGAATGTGCCGCTCGTTATACCAGCGGTTGTATTCCACTTCATTGCCCGCGGTCGGATTGGTGAGAACTACGAATGTGTATTTTGCCATGACCTTCTACCTCTCTTTGTCGATTGATCTTTATCTATTCGGCCGCGCGCTTTATCCGCGACCCGCCCGTTACTTCCGCCGCCCGACGCTTGGTCGCATCGTTCCGTTGCCCGATTCCGCCCAGCGATTCCCACCGCCCGCCGCCCACTGAAGAATCAATCCTGCGCGAAATCCTAATCCCGGTCGGCGCTCGCTGTCCAACGCCCTTGGCGTGGCGAGCGATGCGCGGCGCGGGTCAGCGATGCGCCGCCGCGGGTCAACTATGGTTGGGGTTCGCGCCGCCGTGCGCGGCGTCGCCTTCACGCACCATCTGGGCGTGCCGGCGATCGGCTTCCGGTCGTGCGTAGGTGAGGGTCTCGATCATCCGCTGATGGAGCCGGCCGTTGCTCGCGACGATGTTCGCTGCGGCGATATCGAGGCGCGACCCATCCATGTTGCTGACGTGGCCGCCGGCCTCCTCGACCATCAGGGCGCCCGCCGCGACGTCCCACTGTTTGAGCCCGAACTCCCAGAAGCCGTCGGTCCGTCCGCAGGCGACGTAGGCGAGGTCAAGCGCGGCCGAACCCGTGCGGCGGACGCCCTGCGTGCGCATCATGAAGGCTTCCCAGAAGGCCAGGTAGAAGCGGCGGCGCTCGCGCCGGTCGTAAGGAAAGCCGGTCGCGAGCAGTGACAGGTCCAGCGTCGGAACGCGGCTGACGTGGACCGATCTGCCGTTGAGCGAGGTTCCGCGGCCACGCTGCGCGGCGAAGCATTCCTTGCGGTAGGCGTCGTAAACCACCGCGAACTGCACGCGTCCGCGATGCTCGTAGGCGATCGAGACGCAGAATTGGGGAAAGCCGTGAGCGAAGTTGGTGGTGCCATCGAGCGGATCGATGATCCATCGATGCTCGCTGGTGTGTGCGTTGGCGCCGCTCTCCTCGGCCAGGATTGCGTGCGCCGGAAAGCTGCGCTGGAGGATTTCAATAACGGTGGCTTCGGATTCCTGATCGGCCTCGGTGACCAGATCGATGGCGTTGCTCTTGCGCGTGACGCTGGTGCGGCTGAGCCATTTGAGATGGACGCGACCGGCGGCGCGGGCTGCGCGCATTGCGACTTTTTCGATTTCGGCGATCTCAGTCACGGCTAAGGTAATTATGCCAGCGCGCCCGTTCACGCCAGCGGCCGGCGTCAATATATTCACAGACGCGCACGAGCGGGGGCGACCGGGACCGGCGAGCCCATCCGGTGAGGTCGGAGGTCGTTGCGGCGCCGGATAGATTCACGCGGCCGGATTCCGGTGGGGCACGGTCGGCCGGAGTGGCACAGGAAGCAGGATGATGCGTCGGTTGACAGGGTGCGTAGCCGTCAACGGCGACATACTCGTTTAAGGAACCACGCGGTTGCGGCACCTGCGCAGGCGGACGCGCACGATGCTTCAGCTGTCGGATTGTTCGCCCGATGCGCGCGGCGTAGTCCCCACGGCCGCCCCGGTTTGCGCGGCTTTCTGCTCGATCGTTTGGGTTTGCGCCGTCGTCACGCGCGGGATTGCCAGCTCGTCGGTCTTAATCGTCTTTGCTGTCGCAGTCATCTCGGCCATCAGGGACTGCGTGAAGGGCATCAGGGTGGCGAACAGGTTCACCTGAGAATCGAGCGTCTTGCCGAGGCCGCTCATCAGGCCCATCACGCGGTTGACGAGCAGGACGTTGGCGGGCACCTCAACGATAGGATTCGCGCGCAGGGTGCGTGGGAGGTCGTCGGAGAATTCCTCGATCAGGTCGCGATCGGCATAGGCGCGATTGCGTTTGACGCTGTTGCCGAGGAAGACGTTGGCGAGCATCAGGAGGGTTTCCGAGGAACCGTCGCGAGTGCGAAAGCCAAGGTCGTGAAAGGCGGCGACGATGGCGTCGCGATTGGAGCTGAGGATGGCGAAGGTGAGGCGCACGAAGGCGTCGCGGAATGCGGGGGAAAATCCTTGGCGAGGCCGAAGTCGAGCAGGACGATGCGCGGACCGGGCTGCACCAGGATGTTGCCGGGATGGGGGTCGGCGTGGAAGAAGCCGTCGCGCAGAATCTGCTGGGTGAACATCTCGATGAGCTTCTGCGCAACCTGATGTTTGTCGATGCCGGCGCGTTCGAGCGCGGCGAGATCGGTCACCTTGATACCCTCGACCAGTTCCATCGTGAGGACGCGGCTCGTGGTCAGATCGCGATAGACGCGGGGAATGACGACGTCGCTGCGCCCGGCGAAGTTCGCGGCAACGATCTCGCTGTTGCGCGCTTCGTTGATGAAGTCGAGCTCCATGGGAATGTACTTGAGGACTTCGCGCGCGATAACGCGGAAGTCGAAGTCTGGTTCGAGCCAGGCGAGGAGGCGAAGGGTGAACGCGAGGTTGCGCAAATCCGCATCGACAACCGCTTCGATCTGCGGGTACTGTACTTTGACTGCGCACCTGCGCCCATCGATCGTGCACGCGGCATGGACCTGTGCGAGCGAAGCGGCCGCGATCGGAACCGGATTGAATTCGCTGAAGATGGCGGCGAGCGGACGACCCAGCTCACGCTCGATTTGCGCCCTGATGATTTCAAACGGCTGCGGCGGCACGCGGTCCTGCAAGCCGGCCAGCGTGGAGACCCACTCGTCGGGCAGCACGTCGGCGCGCGTTGCGATAAACTGGCTCGCCTTGATCAGCAGGCCTTCGAGCCGAATCGAGGCGCGATAGAGGGCGCGCGCGGCGCGCAAATCCTGGCGGCGATAACGCGCTTCCTTGCGGCCGTCGCCGGTGATGCGGGACCATAACTGGATCGCCTTGTAAGGAACATAAATCCGTAGCGCGAGGGCGAGGACGCTGGCGAACCGGTAGGCGCGGACAAGGAGACCGAGGCGATGGCCGCGCGCCGTTGCGGCCCGGTGGCCGAGCGGAAACTCCGGTGCGGCGACCAGATCAGAGGGTGGCGGATCAGCGGCCGAGGGCATTGGCGCGGACGTCGCGCGCGGACCGTAGGCAGCTGGAGGCGCCGCCGTGCGCGCGGCCTCGGCCGGTGAGGCGGCCGCGTCCGTAGCCGACTGCGCGGCATTCGTTGCTGAGTTTGAAGCTGGGGCTGACAAGACGGTAACGCACGATCGTCAGGCGCGGGGTCGCAGCTGCAATCGGAATTGCTTAGTGGAAGTGTAAACCATGGCGGGCACGCAGAGAACAGGCGGCGATCATCTCGCCGAGGGGAGCGTGGCGGCGGGGGCCGCGCCGGCGCATTCGGTCGGGCACGTTTTACGCCGGTACTACACGGTATGGAGCGTGTATGCCCTGGCCAACGGGTTTTTGTTCGGGGTCTATCCGCTGTTTCTGCGATCGCGCGGGCTCGACCAGTTCCAGATGAACAGCGTGCTGGCGACTTACTTTGTTGTCACTCTGCTGACGGACGTGCCCACGGGCGCGTTCGCCGATGCACTTGGCCGGCGGCGCTCGTTCGTCCTCGGATGCATGCTCAGGGTGACTGCCTTCATGGTTTATTTCTTCGCGCACGCCTATCCGATCTTTCTGGTCGCCGAGTCGATCGACGGGGTCGGGACCAGCTTCTGCAATGGGGCGATCGACGCGTGGGGGGTTGACGCGCTCGACGATGCGGGCTTCGAAGGACTGAAGGATCGGCTCTTCTCACGCATTTCTCAGTTGATGAATATCGGCTTTATGATCTCGGCGCTGGTGGGCACGTACGTAGCCGATGTGAATATCGCGTGGCCGTGGCTGATGAGTGCGGCGGGCTATGGGCTCAGCGCGATCGTGGGAGCAGCGCTGATGCGTGAACGCGCCAGCCGGCGAACCCAGGTCGAATTCAGGAAGATCCCGGCACAGGTTATCGAGCGCGTGTTCAAGGGATTTCGGCGAGGTATTCGCAGCCGTACGATCCTGATGTTGAGCCTGGCGAACGGAATTTTCTTCGCCGCGTCGGCGCCTTACTGGCTCGAATGGCCGCAGTACGTCAACGACAGCTACGGTCTCGGCATCTGGGTGGTTGGCTGGGTCTATTGCCTACTGACGATCGGACGGCTGGTGGGGGCTGAAATAGTAATGCGGATGCGGATGGACGAGGCGACGCGGGCGACGCGCCTGATCATTCTGATCGCCGCGGCGAGCATGGTTTTCTTTGCCGGCGCGGCCGCCGCGAACCGTCCTAACCTGGTAGTCGCGTTCTTCTTCATGATGAATATCCTGATTGGCGCGATGATGCCGTTGATGCAGAGTTGGTTCAACGAACAGATCGCGTCGGGGGACCGGGCGACATTGTTGTCGTTCAACAGCACCTTCGCGACTATGGGCGCGGCGACCGGATTGCTGTCGGTGGGCGCTTACGCCGATGTGGCGGGAATCCCGGCGACGTGGAAAGTGTGCGCCGCGATTTTCCTTGCGGCGATTCCGTGCTACTGGCTGATTCGCGCGCGCGGCGCGGCCCCGGCGGACGCGGTCACGCCCGTCACCTAACGCGCAAGGTCGTTGGGCTCGATCTGCGTTATCAACCAACGCCCGCGCCGATGGGGTCGAATCTGCTTATCGCCGAAAATAAGATCGCTAAGTCGATCGAGGCGCTGCCGAAGTGCGCGCGCGTGTGGCGCGATAGTTCCTTGCCGGGCCGCTTCAACTCATTCAAGCGGAGCCTGCGGGGGCGGGCGCAGGTAGATGAAGAGTGCGCCGACGAACAACAGCACGTCCAGTCCGAGTTCCTGCCACATCCTGGTTCTGGAGGGCGCACCGGCGCCGAAGCATCCGCAGTCGAGAGTAAGGCCTCGAAGGAGCGCGGACGCCAGTGCGGCGAAGAATAAGACGGAGATGAGCGCGACCGCGAGCGCGCCGAGGCGTCGCGACCGAGGCCATAGCAGGAGCAGGCCGCAGGCGACCTCGAAAGGCGGCAGACCTAGCGCGAAGGGAGTGATGAGCGCGGCCGGCAGGATGGCGAAGGCGGCGATGCTATCGGCGAATTGAAGCGGATCTTGCAGCTTGTCGATGCTGGCATAGAGGAAGACTGCCGCCAATCCCAAGGCGACGGGAAGGGCAGAGTAGTCGCGGAGCGGATGGCTGCGCGCGGTCATGGGTTGCTTCGCGTGGACACCGGCAGCTTGGCCGCCGACCATTCCTGCCATCCGCCGGTGAAGACGCTTACATCGCCATAGCCAAGAGTCAGCAGAGCGTTGGCGACGAGGCGGCTGTCATGGCAATCGCCGCCGCCGCAATACACGATTATCGGCTTATCCTGGGCATTTTTCAGGATGCTATCGAGCTTGCGATAGTCATGGGCGAAATTGTCGCGCGCGAGATTGAGCGCACCGGGCACGTGGCCCAGGTCGAAGAAAGAAGAGGGCCGCGCGTCGAAAATCAAGGTATTTCTGGCGGCGAGGGCGGAACGGAATTGATCGAGGCTGACGGCCGCGGCGGGCGCGATCTTGAAGGGCGGCGAGACGATCAAGGTGGTTAGTTCGGTGTCGAAACGCTGTTCAGGAGACTGATACGGCAATGGCAGCGGGGAGGAGCGGAATCGATTGATGATCAAGCCTGCCGCCAGCGACGCCAGCGCGAGGCAAAGTACTCCCAGCAGGCCACGCAGGTGGCCCAGGTACGGTTCGCGAACTGTCATGACTTACCCGGGATCGTCATTCCTTTGCGTTGTAGTGGTCTTATTTCAACAGCGCGCTCATTGGCCTTGCTGGGTATCTTCCTGAGAAGTCTCGACGAGACGTTTGCCGTCGGCGGCCTGTTCCACATCGCCGGCTATTTTCAGAGGGTTGACGTCAAAAGCGACGTACTGGAGCAACGGATGACCGTTACGGCCAACCAGAAAGAATTCGAGGACATGATCGACCGAACCGTCAGGCTCGTGCTGCCGAGTCAGCTTGAACCTTGCCATCAAACGATCGATTTGCACGGGCGTGCCGGTAAGAAACAACCAGCCGTTGCGTTCGGCGCCCTGCTGTTTGGCATAGCTGAGCAAGTCCGCGGGGTGGTCGTGTTCGGGATCGACGGTAACCGACACGAACTGCACTTCGGAACCCAGAAGAGGGCCCAGGTGGTTGGCGATGGATTTCATTCTGGAGGTAAGCATCAGGCAGGGGCCGGGACAGGTGGTATAGAAGAAATCGAAGAGCAGCGGCTTACCTTTGAGCGAGGCGAGATCGACCTTCTGGCCGTGTTGATCGAGCAGAGTTAGATCGGACAGGACGTCAGGTGCGTCGCTAACTGCATAGCCGCCGCTCCCGTCGTTGGCGGCGGTCTGCTGGCGGCAGCCAATGAGCGCAGTGATAGCTGCCAGCAGAAGCAGGGAGGTCAAAAGGCGGCTGCCGTTAAGAGATAATTTCTTCACAGGGAGTTGACACATTGTATATGACTCAGGGGTGTTAGTGCGTTTGCGAAACCGTGAGAATCGCCATTAGCGAGGTGCGATCGCGTTGTTGCTGAGCCTCGTCCGCGTACTCCGCGCGCTGACTTGCGGCGAGTTTGGCCTGATCGCGTTGCGCGGCCACTTCGCATTGCGAGACTTCATGGTCTTCGTCTGCGTTGGACTGCTGCGCCACTTGTCCCGCGGGTGCGTCGGGCCGCGCCACCTGCGCATTCCGACCGTTGCTGTGAGCGACGGCATCCGTGCGGCATTGTTGCTCGCGCTTTGAAATCTCCTCGCTCAGGGCCTGGAACTTGACGAACCTCGCACTCGTTTCTGAAGGATTTGATGGGGTGCATCCAGCAAGCAGAACGACAACGGCGAGGGCGAGCATCTTCACGGGACTTCTTTAATCGGAAGGCGCGATGCTGATTCACACACGGCAGTCAGGGTTGTTGCGCGTCATTTCGGACTGGCCGTGAGCCCGGCGGCGAAGATGCCTGCGCCGGCGCGATAGGGGCCAGCAAGGGCAGTATCGCGGCGGACAGAGTTTTGTCGGTCACGAGAGTTTGGTCAGGCGTCAGTTTTGCACGCACGACACCGTCTCGATCGACGACAAAGGTAACCGGCAACGAATCCGGATCGCCGAAATCGTCATCTTTGACGTCATCGAGCATCGCGGCGGGGTAACTGAATGATTGCATCACGTTATTCACGGTGGACCGCTCGTGCGGGCGATCGGCACTGAGACCAATCATCTCCAGACCCTGAGTATGATACCGACGATAAAAAGCGTCGAGCGCCGGCATCTCCTGCCGGCAAGGCTGACACCAGGTAGCCCAGAAGTTGATCACGACGACCTTGCCACGCAGCGCCGAAAGGTCGAAGGTCTGACCGTTCAACTCCGGGACCACGAGGGCCGGCGCCGGCTGCCCGATCTCTGCCTTCGCGTACGCGCATCGCCCGGGCAGAATCAACATCAGCGAAATGATCATAGCGGACGGTAGAACGGTTCCAAACGCTGAGCGCATGCTCCAGACCAACATCGTCAAAAATCGTAGCTGAGGATAGTCTTCGCCAGGAATGGGGCGGTCAACTGGTCGCCGTCAACATGTTGGAAAAGGGGGAACTCAAAGTCGGTGTACAGTCTGAAGATTCCGAGCCTGATTTCGCCCCCGGGCGCGATCAAAAGACGCTCGTAGCCACTGTTCGGAGTATCGGCTTCGCTACCGAGATCGTGGCTGCGCGTGGAACCGTAGAACGAGAGGAATGGGGCTAGTTCCTTGAGCGGCCCGACATGGCCAAAGTTATAGTAAGCGCCGATCGCGCCATTGAATTCTTTGCCGGGCGTATAATTTCCAGTCGTCATAAAGGGATATTCGTACTGGACCTGCAAGTACCATTTGAATGGGCGCTCGCGAAACGTCAGGCCGATATTTCCAATCTTCGCGGGGAATTCGCCGATCTTGTACGCGCCGATCAAGAGGTCGGTACTGCCTGATCCAATCGAGGTGTCACGATCAAAGTCGTTGTAAGTATGGTCTCCAGTGGGAAGCTTGAAACCGCCGAGCAAGCCGAGGGACATGTCCTCTAGCAATCCTGTGTACATACCCCAGATGCGCACGTCGCCGAAATTAGCGTGGTTGTACTGGTTGACGTTGGCGCCATCGCCCTGCGTGCGGAAGGTCCTGATCGTATATGGAACTGTGACCATTGCTCCCCAGTCCCGATTGAACATGTATTGGGCGCCAGCCGTAAGAAAATGGGTTTTAATTTGCTTGTCGTTGTTATTGTAACGGGATGACGGCTGCGTCGCATGCCAGTTGATGTATTGATTCATGAAGTCGTATTCGAGCCACACGGTGCCTCCCGAACCCTTCGGAATGAGTGACGGCGTGCCGACATCGAAAACGCTGCATCCGCAGGCACAGGCGAAAGCGAGAGCGGGCGCCATGATGATGGCGAAGGCGGCTGCAATTAACGACCGTCCGAGCCGAATCAAGAGATCGGAACGATGTGTGGGCGCCCTGTCCGGGAGCGAACGCAGTGAGTAGCGTCGCATTGAAAATCCTCCCGGCGGCATTTGACGCGGGCCGCCGAACGAGATGGCTCAAGAGCGCCGCGAGTCGCGGTCGCGCAAGCTCGATTCAGAGAAAATGTTTAGTGGAGGAGGGTAGTCAGACGAACTTCGGCGGAGGCGTTTCGGGCGCGGCGCGATGATCATCGGGATGCATGGGTAAGGCTTCCATCGACGAACCCAAATCGAGGAGGACGAATTGCGGGTCGCTAGGCGCGGGAGGCACCAGCAATTTGTTGAGAGTCGGGTTGAACGTTTGCAACGGCTGACAAATGTTCATCGTCAACTCCGGCTGGCAATGACCGGACCGAATGACGACCCCGGCGGCGACCGGAAGACTGATCGCTAGGACGACCAGAGCAAGCCCGAAGCTCAGGGTTCGGAAGTCAGATTTTGAGAACACACGTCGCATAAAGCGCGTCCCATTTTTAAAATAGTCGTCGCGCAGGTTCAAGAGTCCCGATTCATCGGTCGCCGCCGAGCAGGCTTCACGGAAGCAGAGATTGGGATCAAGGGCGGGATCTGGACGGGCAATCAGCGCCTTGGTCGGGCGCGCGGGTACTGGCGGTAGGGCGTCGCGTCGGTTACAAATTAATGATTCAATCGGCGCACGAAGCGCGGGTTGGGGATGGGTTGCGGACGACCATGGATTTTCCGAGGATCAAGCGGCTACCGCCCTACGTGTTCAATGCTATCGGCGAACTGTGCATCCAGGCGCGGCGGGCCGGCGAGGATGTGATCGACTTCGGCATGGGCAATCCCGACGAGCCGACGCCGCCGCATATCGTCGGCAAGCTGATCGAAGCCGCGTCGAAGAACGCGAATCATCGCTACTCGGTATCGCGCGGCGTGTATAAGCTGCGGCTCGCGATCTGCGATTGGTACAAGCGCCGTTACGGGGCGGAATTTGATCCTGATTCCGAGGCGATCGTGACGATTGGATCCAAGGAGGGAATCGCGCATCTGGCGCTGGCGATGCTGGATCAGGGCGATGTGGTGCTCGCACCGACGCCGACCTATCCGATTCATCAATATGGATGCATCATCGCAGGGGCGCAGGTGCAGGGCGTGCCGATTCGCAACGGCGATGAATTCTTCGACGAGATGCTCAACGTCGTGAGCCACTGCTGGCCGCGGCCGAAGCTGCTCATCATTAACTTCCCGCACAATCCGACGACGGCGATAGTGAACCTGGCGTTCATGCAGCGAATCGTCGATTTCGCGCGCGAGAACGACATCCTGGTAGTGCACGACTTCGCGTATGCCGACCTCTGTTTCGACGGTTATCGCGCCCCCTCGATCATGGAAGTGCCGGGTGCGCGCGACGTCGCGGTGGAGTTTTTCACGCTCTCGAAGAGCTACAACATGCCTGGCTGGCGGGTCGGGTTTGCGGTCGGTAATCGCGAGATGATCGCGGCCCTGGGACGATTGAAGTCGTACTTCGATTACGGGATGTTCGCGCCGGTGCAGGTAGCGGCGATCGCGGCGCTCAATGGACCGCAGGAGTGCGTCGGGGAGATCGTCGAGACCTATCGGCAGCGGCGCAACGTGTTGGTTGAAGGGCTGAATCGCGCTGGCTGGCCGATCGAAAAGCCCAAGGCCACGATGTTCGTCTGGGCGCCGATTCCGGAGCCGTTTCGCGCGATGGGATCGCTCGATTTCGCCAAGTTCCTGCTGCGCGACGCCAAGGTGGCGGTATCTCCGGGGATTGGTTTCGGCGCCGACGGCGACGGTTACGTCCGCTTCGCGCTGATCGAAAATGAGCATCGCTCGCGCCAGGCGATTCGCGGCATCCGGCACGCGCTAACTCACGCCGAAATCCCCGGCATGCCGAAGCGAATCGCCGCCGCGGGATCCTGAGCACTTGCGATCGGACGCGGCGGCGGGCTCTTCGGTAAGCGCTTGAAACCTATCCGTCTAGCCTTGCTCGGATGCGGCACGGTCGGCGAAGGCGTCGTGCGGCTGCTGCGCAGCAACGCGGCGATGTTCGAGCGCAAACTGGGTGCGCCGATTGAATTGGCGGGGGTGGCCGATCGCAGTCTGAAGCCGATCCCCGCGCTGGGAATCGACGCCAAACTGATCACGCGCGACGCCGCGGAGCTAATCGCACGCGGCGATATCGATATCGTGGCGGAACTGTTCGGCGGCGACGAGCCTGCGCGCAGTCTCATCTTGCAGCGCGCTCGCGGCGGGCAAGGATGTCGTCACTGCGAACAAGGCGTTGCTGGCGAAGCATGGCGCGGAGATCTTTCGCGCGGCGGGCAAGGCGGGTCTGGCTATCGGCTTCGAGGCGAGCGTCGGCGGCGGGGTGCCGATAATCCGCACGTTGCGCGAGGCGCTCGCGGGTGACCGTCAGCGCGCAGTTTACGGCATCGTCAACGGTACCTGCAATTCGATTCTCAGCATGATGACCGACGGCGGTACGGAGTTCGCCGACGCGCTGAAGCAGGCGCAGCGCGACGGATCTGGCGGAAGCCGATCCGAGCTGGACATCGAGGGCTACGACGCGGCGCACAAGCTGTGCCTGCTGGTGACGCTGGCCTTCGGCGTACTGCTGCGAACCGCAGCAGGTACATACCGAGGGCATCGCCGAATCTTACGCTCGCCGATATCAATTACGCGCGCGAACTCGGCTACACGATCAAGCTGCTCGCGATCGCTAAGGATGACGGCGGTGCGATCGAAGCGCGGGTGCATCCGACGATGATCGCGACGCGCCATTTACTGGCGGGCGTCGCCGGCGCTTTCAACGCGATCTACATTCATGGCGAGGCGCTGGGTTCGAGCATGTATTTCGGCCAGGGCGCGGGGCAGATGCCGACGGCGACTGCGGTGATGGCGGATATCCTCGAGATCGCGCGCCATCGGCTGGCCGGGGCGCGCGGCGGGGCGCATGCGTTTGGCTATCCGGTAGCGAATCTGAAGCGCGCGCGTGTCAAGCCGATGGACGACGTGATATGCGAGTACTACCTGCGCTTCAACGCGCGCGATAAGCCGGGCGTGCTCGGGGCGATCGCGTCGGTGCTCGGGCGCAACGGGATATCGATCGTGTCGGTGATTCAAAAGGGGCGAGGAGTGGAAACCACCGTGCCGGTGATCATGCGCACACACGAAGCGCGCGAGAAGAACTTGAAACGCGCACTGGCGTCGATCAAGCGGCTCAAGATGGTGACGGGGCCGCCGGTCTTTATCCGTATCGAGGAGCAACTTTGAGCGCGATGGCTGAAAGCACAAAGGCGGCGGCAGGCGCGAGGCTCACTCGATGGCCGGGGCTGATCGAACATTACCGGCGCTTCCTGCCGGTCACCGCCCAGACGCCAGTGGTAACGCTCAACGAGGGCAATACGCCGCTGATTGAGAGCCCGGCGCTGGCCGAGCGCGCTCGGACAAAACATAAAGGTTTACTTGAAGTATGAGGGCCTGAATCCGACCGGATCGTTCAAGGATCGCGGCATGACGGTCGCGATGAGCAAGGCATTGGGCGAAGGCGTGCGCGCGGTAATCTGCGCCTCGACCGGTAACACTTCGGCTTCGGCGGCGGCCTATGCCGGTCGCGCCGGACTTCAGGCATACGTTTTGATTCCGAAAGGCGCGGTGGCGTTGGGCAAGCTCTCGCAAAGCCTGATGCACGGTGCGCGCGTGGTCGAGGTGATCGGCAATTTCGACATCTGCTTGAAGGTGGTGCGCGACGTAGCCGAGCGTGACCCGTTGCGGATTCGCCTGGTTAACAGCGTGAATCCGGACCGGATCGCCGGGCAGAAGACCGCGGCCTTCGAGATCTGCGATCAACTGGGCGACGCGCCGACGCATCATTTTTTGCCAGTCGGCAACGCCGGCAATATCACGGCCTATTGGGCGGGATATCGCGAATACAAACGGCGGGACTGTCGGAGCGCTTGCCAAAGATGATGGGCTACCAGGCGGCCGAATCGGCGCCCGATCGTCGTCGGCCATCCGATTGACGATCCGCATACGGTGGCGACTGCGATCAAGATTGGCAACCCGGCGAGTTGGAAGAGTGCGATCGCCGCGCGGGACGAATCGGGCGGCCTCATCGATATGGTGACGGACTGCGGAGATTCTTGCGGCCTATCGATTGATAGCGGCGCAGGGCGTTTTTGCGGAGCCGGCCTCGGCGGCCTCGGTGGCGGGACTGATCAAATTCGGCGCAAGCGGCGGACTCAAGCCGGGGTCGATAGTGGTCTGCACGCTGACCGGTCACGGCCTCAAGGATCCGGACACGGCCATGAAGAATCTGAGCAACACGTATCGTGGTCGAGCCGGACATCGACCGAAGATCCTGAAGATTCTCGACAACTGAGCGTGAGAGACCCGCGCTTTGACGAACGGGTAAAGCCAAATACCGAGGCAATGGTGCCACGGCCGCGATCGAATAAATCTCAAGTGAAACATTAGGTCGGAGTCGAACTTTGAAATACATCATTATTCACGGTGACGGCATGGCGGATTGGGCGTGCGAGGAACTCGGCGGCAAGACGCCACTGGAAGCCGCGCACAAACCCAATATGGATCTGATTGCGTCGCGCGGCGAGCTCGGACTGGTGGCGACGATTCCTGCAGGGATGCCGCCTGGCAGCGACGTCGGCACGATGACGATGCTCGGCTACGACCCGGCGCGCTATCCATACGGGTCGCGCGCCGATCGAAGCCGCGAGCCAGGGGATCGAGTTGGGGCCTCCGATACGTCGTGTTTCGGATGAACCTGGTCACGTTGGCCGCGGATGATCGCGGCGCGACCGGTAATGGAGGATTTCACCTCGGGGCATATTACGAGCGAAGAGGCTGCGGAGATCGTTGAGTGATCTGCGGTCGCGAACTTGGCGGGCGACGGCATCGAATTCTTCAACGGCGTCAGCTACCGCCATCTGATGGTGTGGCGCAACGGCGTCACGGGAACGAAGCTGACGCCGCCGCACGACATCACCGGCAAGCCCGTCGAGCAGTATCTGCCGCAAGGCGAGGGCGCCGATCGACTGATCGCTGATTATGCGCCGGCGGGCGATATTTTGCGCGAACACCGGGTGAATCAGCGCGCGCCGGGCGGCGGGCAAGACGAGCCGCGTCGGCGGTATGGTTCTGGGGCCAGGGCAAGCGCCCAGCGGTACCGACGCTGAAGGATCGTTTCGGTGTCGAAGGGATCGGTCATCTCGGCGGTGGATCTGGTCAATGGCCTCGGGCGGCTCGCCGGATCTCGAAGTGATCACGGTGCCGGGCGCGACCGGCTTTCTCGATACCGATTACGCGGCGAAGGCGCGTTACGGACTCGAGTCGCTCAAGCGCCGCGATTTCCTGCTGCTGCATATCGAGGCGCCCGACGAGGCCGGGCACATGGGCCGGGCGGATTACAAGGTGGAGGCGATCGAGCGAATCGACGAACTGATTCTTGGGCCCGATGCTGGCGGCGCTGCCGTCGTTCGGCGAATGGGCGCTGCTGCTGATGCCGGACCATGCGACGCCCTCGAAACTGAAAACGCACTCGAATGAGCCGGTGCCGTTCGCTATCCTCAGGGGCGGTAAATCGGCGGTTCAAAGTGGCGCAACGACGCGGCGATACACCGAAGCGGAGGCCGGCCGGACCGGCGTGGCTGTGAGGCAGGGCTACCGCCTGATCGAATCACTATTCGGCAAGGAACTGGAGTCTAACTGAATCGTCATATCTGGTAACGTGTGCGGGATCCGGACGGGCCGCATCGAATGCTCGAAAGGAGCGCCGCGATGGAGCGAAATCTTGCCCTCGAAGTGGTTCGCGCGACCGAAGCCGCGGCACTGGCTGCCGCCCGCTTTATCGGCAAGGGCGACGAGCAGATGGCTGACCGGGTGGCGGCCGAAGCGATGCGCAATACGCTCAATTCGATCGCGATGGACGGCAAAATCGTGGTGGGCGAGGGCGATCAGGGGGCGACCGAACTGCTCTATGCGGGCGAAATCGTCGGCACCGGATCCGGTCCTGAAGTTGACGTCGCGCTCGACGGGCTGGAAGGTTCGCTGATCTGCGCGACGGGTGGTCCGAATGCGCTGTCGTGCGTGGCGCTGGCTGAGCGCGGCAAGATTCTGCGCTGCCCGGACACCTACATGGACAAGATGGCCTGCGGCCCGATTGGCCGCGGCGTCATCGATCTCGACAAGTCGCCGTCGGACAATCTGAAGGCGCTGGCCGAGGCCAAGCGGGTTTACGTCGAGGATTTGCGCGTCGCGATTCTCGACCGCCCGCGCCATGAGAAATTGATCGCCGAGGTGCGGCGCGCCGGCGCGGGAATCAAGCTGCTGACGGCGGGCGATTTGTCGGCCGGTATCGCGACGACGCCGGCCCGAAAGCGAAGTTGACCTGCTGATCGGCATCGGCGGAGCGCATCAGGGAGTGCTCGCAGCGGCGGCAATTCGATCGGCGGGCGGCGTGATGCAATGCCGCTTCGCGCCGCGCAACGATCGCGAGGCGGAGCAATGCCTGGCGGCGGGCATACTCGATTTGCGGCGCAAATTTCTGCTCGAGGAACTCGCGGGCGAGAACGTGATGTTCGCGGCGACGGGCGTGACCACCGGCGATTATCTGCACGGCGTGCGCTTTTTCTCGGGCGGCGCGATGACCAACAGCGTCGTAATGCGATCGAAGACCCGGACCATCCGCTTCATCGAGGCGATCCATCACTTCGACTTCAAGCCCGAGTACTAATCGGGGGAAGGCAAAGACGCCCGCGCCGATTGCAAGAATGCGAGGGTCTTCGTAAGCTCGCTGCATGGCGGCAAAAGACCTGCGATTTTATATCGACTACAAAAGTCCTTACGCATATCTCGCGAAAGATCCGGTGTACGATCTCGAACGCGAGTTCGGTGTGGCGTTCACCTGGCTGCCGATAAACCTGTACATTCCCGACTTCCTCGGCACCGTCGAGGGCCGCAATGACCATCAATGGCGGCGCGTGCGCTACAGCTACATGGACGCGCGCCGGCTGGCGAATCGCCGCGGGCTGACGGTGCGGGGACCGCAGAAGTTGTTCGATACCGCCCTCGCCTCGATCGGAATGATCTATGCGCAGCGGCGCGGCACCTTCCGCAGGTACAATGACATTACGTTTGAGCGTTTCTGGAAGCGCGAACTGGATATAGAAGACCGCGAAGTCGTACGCGGCGTGTTGGAGGAGAGTGGCGCGGAGACCGCGGCGTTTTTCGATTTTGCAGAGGGCGAGGGCCGTCGCGAATTGGAGCGGATTACGCACGAGGCGGAACAGTTGGGCGTCTTCGGAGTGCCGACGTTCGTTATCGACGGCGAAGTATTCTGGGGTGGCGATCGCCTCTGGATGGTGCGCGAAAAGCTCGCCGCCACCTAGGTCAATCATCGCGGCGTGCTCGTAGTTGGTTATGATTCTTTGCGTTTCAAGATCCTTCGAGCGTCGGGCGCGAAGCGAATCAAATCAGCCGACCCATGAGTGGCTGCGACGATCGTACCGGGGAAAAATATGGGTGTGACCAACAGAGAATCGGGTACGAACGTCAACGAGATCGCGGACGGCATCTACCGTATCAGCACGCCGGTGGGGTCCGACTTCATCCCGGGTGGATTCACCTTCAACCAATACCTGGTCGTGGACGATCAACCGCTGATTTTTCACACCGGATTGCGCAAGATGTTTCCGCTGGTGCGCGAGGCAGTGGCGAGCGTGATGCCAGTCGAACGGCTGCGATACATTTCGTTTTCACATGTCGAAGCGGACGAGTGCGGCGGGCTCAATCAATGGCTGGCAGTAGCGCCCGAGGCCGAGCCCTTGTGTGGACGTATCGCGGCGTCGGTATCGATCGAAGATCTGGCTGATCGCATGCCGCGCGCGATGGCGGACGGCGAGTTGATCGGACTCGGCAAGCATTCGATACAGTGGTTCGACGCGCCGCATCTGCCGCACGCGTGGGAGTGCGGATTTCTCATGGAAAAACATACCGGCACGCTCCTCTGTGGTGATCTTTTCACGCAACCGGGAGAACACCCGGCGGCGGTCACCGAAGCAGACATACTAGGTCCGAGCGAGGCCTTCCGGAGTCGGATGGACTATTTTTCGCATTCGAAAAACGCGCGTGGCATGATCGAGCGGCTCGCGAGCGCGAATCCTACGACGATGGCGTGTATGCACGGCAGTGCGTGGCGCGGCGACGGAGCCGCATTACTGCGAGCCTTGGCAGACACACTGTGCAAATGAGGAGAATCGGTGGAAGATCTGATTTTTGAAACTGGCGCGATTGCAACAATTACGATCAACCGCCCCAAGGCGCTCAATGCGCTCAATCGCGAAGTGCTCGAGGAGATAACGCGGGTGTTGCGCGACGTGCGCCACGATCCGGGCGTGCGCGTATTGATTGTCACCGGCGCGGGCGATCGCGCCTTCGTCGCCGGCGCCGACATTGCGGCGATGGTGGACATGCAGACGGTTGCGGGGCTCGAGTTCACCCGCCTGGGCCATCGCGTGATGAACACCTTCGAAGAGCTGCCGATTCCGGTAATCGCGGCGGTCAATGGCTTCGCGCTCGGTGGCGGCCTCGAGCTGGCGTTGGCTTGCGACTTGATCGTCGCGAGCGAAAAGGCGCGCTTCGGCCAGCCCGAAATCAACCTCGGGATCATCCCGGGCTTTGGCGGAACGCAGCGCCTGCCACATCGGATTGGTCATGCGCGGGCGCGCGAACTGATCATGACCGGCGAGATGTTCGACGCCAAAAGCGGCTACGAATGGGGCCTCGTCAACAAGGTAGTGGCGCCGGATCAGCTGATTCCGGAGACGCGTAAACTGGCCGAGAAGATAGCCTCGAAGTCGGGCTTTGCGCTGCGCCAGGCTAAGGCCGCCTTGCGCGCCGCCGCCACGATGGAGGAGGACGCCGGCCTGCGCTTCGAGCAGAACACCTTCGGCGGGCTGTTCGGCAGCGCGGACAAAAGCGAGGGTATGAAGGCGTTTCTGGAGAAGCGCGAGGCCAAGTGGCAGCACAAATAAAGACCTCGGGAGGGTTTGTCGAGGAACGGACGGAACCTTTAGCCTCTTTCTGAAACGTCGCCCTAACGCACCTCGCGGACTCGTTAGCTCGGCTCGCAGGCTCGCCTAGTGGCCAGGTTTTAGACTCCCCATTGGGCTGAACGACGGGAGGTCTCGCCGCCGCGGCGGCGATGCCGCCAGGATTCGTTGGCTGGTTGCGCTGCGCTTCACTCAGATTGTTATCTTTGCGCACGTCGCAGACTCCTTTGCTCGTTGCGCCTTCGGCCCCACTGGTGTAGCTCGTTGCGCTTCGCTTCACTTAGATTGTTATCTTTGCGCACGTCGCAGACTCCTTTGCTCGTTGCGCTTCGCTTCACTAGTAGTGTGGCGTCGATCAAGATAAATCAATACGATTCTCGGGCGGCGTCCGCTGTTCTTATCGACGCGGGAAAGCGACTGAGGTACAAGTGATAGCGGGCTTGGGAAAGCCTCGCGAAGGTTAGGAAATCGGCGCTGGCAAACATGATGGACCTCGAACTTACCGAAGCTCAACGCGCCGCCCGCGATACGGCGCGCCGCTTCGCCCGCGAGCGGCTGAGCGGGTCGGCGTGGAAATTGATCGAACGCATCAGTTTCCTACCGCGGCGGTCGCCGAACTCGGCGAACTCGGGATGCTCGGCGTGTTCATCCCGGAGGAATATGGCGGCGCGGGTCTCGATAACGTCGCGTATGCGCTGGTAATCGAGGAATTGTCGGTCGAATGCGCTTCGACGGGCGTGATCGTGTCGGCTCATGCGTCGTTGGGCTCGTGGCCGATTCTCGGCACCGGCAACGACGCGCAGCGGCAGCGCTATTTGCCCAAGATGGCGACCGGCGAATGGATCGGATGCTTCGCGCTGACGGAGCCGCAGGCGGGTTCCGATGCCGCGGGACAGAAGACCCGGGCGGTGCGCGACGGCGACAGCTACATTATCAACGGCACCAAGAATTTCATCACCAACGGCCCGGAGGCCGGGGTCGCGATCGTGTTCGCGATGACAGCCGCCGACGAAGGGCAATCACGGGATCAGCGCGTTTATCGTCGAGACCTCGTCGCCGGGATTCGCGGTGACGCGGATCGAAGACAAGATGGGGATTCACGGATCCCATAGCGCGCAACTCGCGTTCTCGGATTTGCGGGTGCCGCGCGAAAACCTGCTGACGAATGAAGGCGAGGGCTTCAAGGTCGCGATGAAGACGCTCGACGGCGGCCGGATCGGGATCGCGGCGCAGGCGATCGGGATCGCGCGGGCGTCGCTCGAGGCGTCGCTTAAGTACGCGCAGGAGCGGCAGAGCTTTCGGCCGCCGATCGCGAGCAATCAGGCAATTCAATGGAAGCTGGCGGACATGGCGGTGGAGATTGATGCGGCGCGGCTGCTGACGTTGCAGGCGGCCGCGCTACAAGGACGCGGGCGAGCCGTACACCAAACAATCGGCGATGGCGAAGCTGTTTGCCGCCGAGACCGCGATGAAGGCTGCCACCGAGGCGGTGCAGATTCATGGCGGCTATGGCTATACCAAGGAATTCAAGGTCGAGCGTTATTTCCGCGACGCCAAGATTACGGAGATCTACGAAGGCACTTCGGAAATCCAGCGGCTCGTGATTGCGAGCCAGGTGCTGATGAACCGGTGAGGTATGCGATGAGCGACCAAGCAAGAATGGCTGGAAGATGATTTACAAGCGCGGCGAGGAGCGGCCGGTCCGTTTCTCGACTTTGTCGGACATGGAAATCGAGCCGCTCTACACGCCCGAGGATGTGAAGGGCGAGTACGACGACGCGCTGGGCCATCCGGGCGAGTATCCGTACACGCGCGGCGTTTACGAATCGATGTATCGCGGGCGGCTGTGGACGATGCGCCAGTTCGCCGGCTTCGGACTCGCCGAGGACACCAACCAGCGCTTCCACTTTCTGCTCGCGCAGGGGCAGGACGGGCTCTCGACCGCCTTCGATATGCCGACGCTGATGGGCTACGACGCCGACCACGAGCGCGCGATGGGCGAAGTCGGCCGCGAGGGCGTCTCGGTAAGCTCGATCCACGACATGGCGCGGCTGTTCGATCGGATTCCGATCGGCAAAGTCTCGACCTCGATGACGGTGAACTGCTCGGCGTCGGCGCTGCTCGCGATGTACCTGGTGCAGGCCGAGCGCACGGGCGTGCCGTGGAATCAGGTCAGCGGCACGATCCAGAACGACATGCTCAAGGAGTTCATCGCGCAGAAGGAATGGATCTGCCCGCCGGCGCCGTCACTGCGCATCGTCACGGACATGGTCGAGTTCTGCGCGAAGCAAGGCACCGCGATTCCATCCGGTGTCGATTTCCGGCTACCACATTCGCGAGGCGGGCTCGACCGCGGTTCAGGAGCTGGCGTTCACGATCGCCGACGGTATCTGCTACGTGCAGGACGCAGTCGAGCCGCGGCATCGACGTCGATGACTTCGCGCCGCGCCTGTCGTTCTTCTGGGATCTGCATAACGACTTTCTCGAAGAGGTCGCCAAGCTGCGCGCCGGCCGCCGGATGTGGGCGCGGATCATGAAGGAACGCTTCGGAGCGAAGAATCCGCAATCGATGATGTTGCGCACGCATGCGCAGACCGCCGGCGTCTCGCTGACCGCGCAGCAGCCGATGAACAACATCGTGCGCGTCGCGATCCAGGCGCTGGCTGGCGTGCTGGGCGGCGTGCAATCGCTGCATACCAATTCGATGGACGAGACGCTCGCGCTGCCGACCGAGCAGGCGGTGATGGTCGCGCTGCGCACGCAGCAGATCATCGCCGAAGAGACCGGCGTGACCAATACGATCGATCCGTTCGGCGGCAGCTACGCGGTCGAGGCGCTGACCGATCGGATGGAGCGCGAGGCGATGGAATACATCCGGCAAGATCGACGAGATGGGCGGGATGCTCAAGGCGATCGAGATCGGCTATCCGCAGCGCGAAATCGCCGAGGCGGCCTTCCTCTATCAGCGCCAGCTCGAACAGGGCGTCAAGACCGTGGTCGGCGTGAACAAGTATTCGATTCCCGAGGAGATTCCGATCGCGATGCTGAAGATCGATCCCGCGATGGAAGAGCGGCAGATTCAGCGCGTGCGCAAAATGAAGCGCGAACGCAATTCGGCGGCGGTCAAAGAGGCGCTCGCAGCGCGTCGCGGAGGCTTGCCGCTCGGGCGAGAATCTGATGGGACCGATTTGCGAAGCGGTGCGCCGCGACGCGACCGTCGGCGAAATCAGCGACATCTTTCGCGCCGAGTTCGGCGTGTACAAAGACCCAGGCTGGATTTAACCGATGGCGGAAAAGAGACTCGAATTCTGGTCGCGAAACCCGGGCCTCGACGGCCACGACCGCGGCGCCAAGATCATCGCGCGCGCGCTGCGCGACGGCGGCTTCGAGGTGATCTACACGGGGCTGCATCAGACGCCCGAGATGATCGCCGAAGCGGCAGTGCAGGAGGACGCCGACGCGGTCGGGCTGAGCATCCTGTCGGGCGCGCACATGACGCTGTTCCCCGAGGTGATGCGCCTGCTGAAGGAACGCGGCGCCGGCGATGTCGCGGTTTTCGGCGGCGGGATCATTCCGGACGAGGACGCCGAACAAGCTCAAGAGATCGGGCGTGCAAGCAGGTCTTCACGCCCGGCGCGTCGACTGAAGACATCGTCAAGTGGGTGCGCGAGAACGTCGCGGCCGCGCGACGTAAGTTGAACGATGGATTTCGAACTGAGCTGATGAGCAGCGGCAGATTCGCGACACGCTGGCGGACTTTGCCGAGCGCGAGATCAAGCCGCATTCGGCCAAGTGGGACAAGGACGAGATCTTCCCGCGCCATGTCGTCGAACAACTCGGCGAGCTGGGTTTTCTCGGCGTCGCGTTTCCCGAAAAATACGGCGGCGGCGGCGCGGACACGCTCTCGCAAGTTCTCGTGGTCGAAGGGCATCTCGCGCTACGACGCGTCGGTGTGGGCCTCACCTGTGCGGCGCACATGTCGCTATCGATCGGGCCATATCGCAATGCTTCGCGTCCGACGCGCAGCGCGAGCATTACCTGCCCGATATGCTCGCGGCGAAGAAGCTCGGCGCCTGGTGCCTGACGGAGCCCGAGTCCGGTTCCGACGCGGCCGCGATGCACACCAAGGCCGTCCGCGCTGGCGACAACTATCGCATCAACGGCGCCAAGATGTTCATCACCAACGGCAGCGTCGCCGACGTTTACGTCGTGATGGCGGTGACGGACGGCGGCGCGCGGGCGCGACGGCGTGTCTCGGCCTTCATCGTCGATCGCGGCACGCCCGGACTCAGCAACGGCCGCAAAATCGAAAAGCTCGGACTGCACTCTTCGGATACCGCCGAAGTGATCTTCGATAACGTCACGGTGCCGGCGCGCAACCTCATCGGCGAGCTCGGCGCGGGCTACCGGCAAACGCTCAAGGTGCTCGAAAGCGGACGCATCGGGATCGCGGGCTTTGCGACCGGAATCGCGCGCGGTGCGATGGAAGATGCCGCCGCTTACGCCAAGGAGCGTCGTCAGTTCGGCAAGTCGATTGCCGATTTCCAGGCGATCCAGTGGATGATCGCCGACATGGCGACGCGCATCGAAGCGTCGTGGCTGCTGATGCTGCCGCGCCGCGGCGCTCAAGGATCGCGGGCAAGCCGTTTGCGCGCGAAGCCTCGATGGCCAAGCTGTTCGCGTCGGAAACCGCGATGTGGACGACGATCAAAGCCGTGCAGATTCACGGCGGCTACGGCTACGTCACGGAATTTCCGGTCGAGCGCTACATGCGCGACGCGAAGCTCTCGGAAATCGGCGAAGGCACCAGCGAAGTGCAGCGGATGATCATCGCCAAGTCGCTCCTGCGCGACGGCTACATGCCCGCCTGATCGCGCTGCCGGTCATTTCGTCGTTACGTCACGAGTGAAGCGATTTTGATCCAGCGGCGCGCGCGTGGCGTCGGCTAATCTTCAGCCGGTTCCAGCAGGTCTTCGCGAATGGCCGCGATGTCGGCGGAGTCGAGCAGCAGGATGTCGCGCATGAAGCCTTCGATACCGCCATGTTCGTCAATCAAGGCGAAGATCGGCTCAAGCTGCGTTTCCTTCAGTGGGATTTGCGGGAAGGTGATGTTGCTGACCAGGAAATCTTCGAGAATGCGCGCGCGCGCGACGCCGAGCATTTCGAGGAGCATCGCCGCGCCCACCCCCGTGCGGTCGCGGCCTGCCGAGCAGTGGAAGAGCAGAGGGTAGACCTCGCGCTCTGCGAGTATCCTGAAGAATGACTGCCAGTCGCCAAGGAATTCGGTCAGGATAACCAAGTGCTCATGACCGGGCTCGGTTTCGATCTTGTGGAAGCCGTCTTCACGAAACCAGGGATCTCCAATCGGTAGATGCTCCCAGCGCACGCCCGATTTCAGGAACTCCGGCTTAGGTGGTCCGAGGTGGCGTACTTCGAGGCGGCTCTGCAGCGTTATCAGCGTACGCAGCGTCAGATCTCTCAATGGATGCTCGTCGGGAACGTTGGCGAGATGAGCCGATCGATAAATCCTACCGCTGCGCACCCGTCTTCCGCCGGGCACCGGATGACCGCCCATATCGCGAAAATTTCGTCCACCGATGCGGCGCAGCAGATCGAAATCCACCACCACGCGCGGTTGCTCACCGACAACTTTGATTTTGTAATCTCTCTCGCGTGACAAGCGCTTCAACCGTTGGCGCTCAAGCGAGCGCACTTCATTCGGCATGCAGAAGATGACGCTCTTATTCTACCGCTCGCTGCACCGACGCGAAAGTGCCGGGCGATTACGATCGTGCATCCAGTGAATGTCGCAACGGTTACGGAACCGCTGCTAGGGAAGGGCGCTGTCCAGGCAGGCGCTTCAGGTTCGCGTCATGATGCGGCGCGTTCGCGTCGAGGCGCGGCCTCCGGCGCCGGAACCGCGGGCGGCTGCACCGGATCGACTTTGACCCTGACCGGCGGTCTGTGCCCCATGCGCTTTTGCACACGTTCCTGGAACGAGTCCATGTAGGTATAGACCACGGGCGTGATGTAGAGCGTCAGCAATTGCGAAAAGACCAGGCCGCCGACCACGGCCACGCCGAGCGGACGGCGCGCATCGGCACCGACCCCAAGGCCGATCGCAATCGGCAGGGTGCCCATAAAGGCCGCCATCGTCGTCATCATGATGGGGCGAAAGCGGACGATGCAGCCCTCGAAGATCGCGTCGGCGGCGTTCTTGCCCTCGGTGCGCTGCGCGTCGAGCGCGAAGTCGATCATCATGATCGCGTTTTTCTTGACGAGGCCGACCAGCATGATGATGCCGACGAAAGCGAGGAGGTCGAGTTCGAGGCCGAACACCATCAGAGTGGCGAGCGCGCCGAAACCGGCCGCGGGCAGGCCGGACAGGATCGTGATCGGATGGATGAAGCTCTCATAGAGGATTCCGAGCACCAGGTAGATGACGAGTATCGCCATCACCAGCAGCATCCCGAGGTTCCCGGTCGAGTTCTCGAACGCTTGTGCGGCGCCTGAATATTGAGCGGTAATCGCCGACGGGAGCGTATTGTCAGCCAGCGTTTTCACTTCGCTGAGCGCCTTGCCGAGCGACACGTTGGGCGCCACGTCGAATGAAATGGTGACGGCCGGCAGTTGGCCCGAATGGTTGATGGAGAGCGGCCCGAGCGTGCGCGTCAGCTTTGCCACCGTGTTCAAGGGCACCAGTTGTCCGCTATCCGAGCGCACGTAGAGCAGGTTCAGCGACGCGGGATCGTTCTGATATTGCGGCTGCAGTTCCAACTCCACCCAATACTCATTGTTGGGTGCGTAAATCGTCGATATCTGGCGCGAACCGTACGCGTCCGAGAGCGCGCTTTCGATCGCCTGTGCAGTCAACCCCAGCGAATGCGCTTTATCGCGATCGATATCGACGTTGACCTGCGGATTCGTGATTTCCAGGTCGCTGTTGACATCGCGCAGGTCGGCCATCGCGTGCATTTTGTTTTCGAGGATCGCCGCATACTTGTACAGGTCCGACGTATTCGGACTCTGCAGAGTCATCTGATAGGTGCTCTTGGTGAATTGGGCGCCGATCTGGATCGGCGGTGGATTCTGCAGAAACACCATCATTCCCGGAATCGCCGAGAACTGCCCGCGCCAGCGATTGATAATCTGATCGACGCTCTCCTTGCGGCGCGATCGCGGGACGAGGTGGACGAACATGATGCTCGAGTTCAGTGAGCCGGTCGGCCCGCCCGCGCCGACGCTGGAGAAGAACGTCTGCGTATTTGGATCGTTGGCGACCATAGCATTGAGAACCTTCTGATGCGCCACCATCGCATCGAACGAAATACCCTGTGCGGCCTGGGTGAACATCAGCACCTGCCCGGTGTCCTCAATTGGCAGAAAGCCTTTCGGAACCACGTGAAAGCCCCAGGCCGTCCCGCCGATCAGCATCGCGAGCACCACCATCGTGAAGCGCCGGTGACGCATCACCCAGCCAAGGCTCCGCTCATATCCCGCCAGCAGGTTATCGAAGCCGCGCTCCGTTACCTGGTAGAAGCGCCCGTGCCGTTCGCTCGACGGCGGCCGCAAGAACCGGCTGCAGAGCATCGGCGTCAGGGTCAATGAGACAAAGCCGGAGACGAGGATGGCGGCGCCAATCGTGACTGCGAATTCATGCAGCAGGCGTCCGAGTATGCCGCCCATGAAGAGCACCGGGATGAACACCGCCGCGAGCGACAAAGTCATCGAAAGAATCGTAAACGCGATCTCGCTGGCGCCGTCGAAGGCCGCCTCCATAACGCTTTTGCCCATCTCCATGTGGCGCACAACGTTCTCGAGCATGACGATCGCGTCGTCCACCACGAAACCGACTGAAAGGGTGATTGCGAGCAGCGAAAGGTTGTCGATGGTGTAGCCGAGGATGGCCATGACGCCGAAGGTGCCGATAATCGAGAGCGGCAGCGCCAGGCTGGGGATGATGGTCGCCGAGAGATTGCGCAGGAAGAGGAAGATCACCATCACGACCAGGAATACGGTCAGGAGCAGGGTCGATTGAACATCGCTGACCGACGCGCGAATGCTGTCTGATCGATCATACAGCGTCGAGATCTCCACCGACGCGGGCAGTTCCTCGCGAAACGCCGGTAACAGCTTCTTGATGTTATCGACGACTTCGACCGTATTGGTCCCCGGCTGCCGCTCGATCGCGAGCACCACCGCGCGCTTGCCAAGCACCCAGCCTGCGACCTTGTTGTCCTGCACGCTATCGAGGACGTCGCCGACATCGCTGAGGCGTACCGGCGAACCGTTGCGATAGGCGACAATCAGCGGGCGATAGGCGGCGGCGTCGGTAAGCTGGCCGTTGGCCTGAACCGTGAATGCCTGGTTGGCGCCGTAAAGCGTTCCGGTCGGCAGGTTGACGTTCGCATTCGCGATGGCGTCAGCCACCTCGTTGATCCCGATGCCGCGCGAGGCCAGCGCTTGCGGATCGACCTGCACTCGCACCGCATACTTCTGCGCGCCATAGACCTGGACCTGCGCGACCCCGCTGATCATCGAGATGCGCTCGCCCAGGTAGGTTTCCGCGTATTCATCGACCTGCGACAACGGCAGCGTCGCCGAACTCAAGCCGAGGTACATGATTGCCGTATCTGCCGGATTAACCTTCTCGTACGACGGCGGCGACGGCATCCCCTGGGGCAACTGCGATTGTGCCGCCGCGATCTTCGACTGAACGTCCTGCGCGGCCGCGTCGATATTGCGCCGCAAATCAAACTGCAGCGTGACCGTCGTGATGCCCTGCGTGTTCTTCGAGGTCATCTGGTCGAGTCCCGCGATGGTCGAGAACTCACGCTCCAGCGGGGTCGCCACCGACGATGCCATCGTGTCGGGATTCGCACCCGGCAGGCTGGCGCTGACGACAATCGTCGGGAAATCGACGTTTGGCAGATCGCTCACTGGCAAGCCGCGATACGCAACCAGCCCAAAGATGACGATCGCCAGCGACAACAGCGTCGTCATCACCGGCCGGCGAATGAAGATTTCGGATAGGTTCATGGCGTGGCGGCGTTGCCGTTGGCGAGATTGCTCTTGATTCTGACGACGGCGCCCGGCATCAGCCGCAACTGCCCATCGGTCACGACGGTTTCGCCCGCGCGCAGGCCGCGTTCGATTATCGTTTCGTTATCGATCACCGCCCCCGCTACCACCGGCCGCGCCGCAACCTTCATATCGCGTCCAACTACGTACACGAAAGCGCCTTCCTGCCCAGTCTGAATCGCCTCGGACGGCACCAGCACCGCCTGCGAAATGACCGCGAGCGTCAAGGTCGCATTGACGAATTGCCCCGGCCACAAGCGCCGGTTCTCATTCTGAAAGAGTCCCTTCAAAGCGATCGTTCCGGTGGTCTTATCGACCGAGTTGTCGATAAACGACAGCACCCCGTGTTCCGCCTGCTGCGGGTCGCCGGGAATCGTCGCGTCAACTTCCAAAGGCCGCACCGCCATGCTCTGGCGCACCTGCGCAAGGTCCTTCTCGGGAATCGAGAAGTCCACATAGATCGGCTCGATCTGCGAGATCGTCACGATTGGGTTGTCGGCGTCGGCCTTGATCAGGTCGCCCGCATGCGCCTGCAGTTTGCCAGTGATTCCGTCGATCGGCGAACGAATCTCGGCATATTGCAGACTGAGCCGCGCACTATCGACCTGCGCCCGATCCGCCGTCACGGTAGCCGCCAGGTTCGCCGCCTTGGCGTATGCCTGATCGTATTGCTGGCGTGAGCCCACGCCTTCCTTGAGCATGAACGAGTACCGTTGCTCGTCGGTGCGCGCCTGATCCGCATCGGCCTGGTCGCGGGCCTGGTTGGCTTCGGCCTGCCGCACCGCGGCCGCAAACGGCCGCGGATCGATTTGGAACAGCAATTGGCCCTTGCTTACGAAATCGCCTTCCTTGAATTTGACCGCTTGCAGAATACCCTCGATCTGTCCCTTGATCGCGATCGATTCGAAGGCCTCGACCGTGCCGATCTCACGTAACTGATTGGGCACGTCGCGTTGTTCGACTTTCGCCGCCAGCACCGGCACCGGCGGCATCGAGAAGTTCGCTGCGCCCTTGTCCGAGCATCCGGCGAATAGCGCAATCACGGCAATAGCGAGTACCCTCGCCGGCCGACTAGCCATGCACCCTCCGGCGCCTGTTCGCATCAGCTTCGTGGGCACCATCGACTCTCTGCAGGCAATCGCAATCCTGTAATTCTCCCTGGCCTCGAATCGTGCGACACCGGCGCGTGACAGACGAGACCAACGTCAGCATGATAAACCATTTTAGCAATCGGAACGGGCGCGAAACAGGCGCGATGAAGCGCATGGATCGTGCGCGGTATTTTTATGTGTGACGCGCTTCAGAAGGAGAGAGCGAACATTGTCAGTTGTACGGAGCGCTCGCTTGGAGGCGACTACCCGCCCAATTCGTCGAGCAGCGCTTTGGCATCTTTCAGGTCGGCGGTATCGAAGCCTTCGGTGAACCAGTTGTAGATCTCAGCGAGCATCTCGCGTGCTTCGTCGCGACGGCCTTGCGAGCCGAGCAAGCGCGCCAGGCTCGTCGTCGCGCGCAACTCCCACCCTTTCGCATGCATCGTTTGTGCGAGCGCGATCGCCTCGCCGAAGTCGGCCTCGGCCAGTCCGGTCTGCCCAAGTTTGAGCCGCAGCTCTCCGCGACAGATCAGCGCATTGGGCCGGTAGAAGAGTTCCTCGGGACTCGCCTGCAGCGCCTCTTCGATCGTGATGAGGGCGTCGTCGATCTTGCCGTCGAGCGCCTGAGCCTCGGCCAGACGCGTCAGGTGATCCGTGATAAACTCCCTGCTTCCTAACTCGGCCAGGCCGGCTATACCCTGTCGGATCAAAGTCGCGCCTTCACCCGCGCGGCCGAGCTGAGCGCGCGCCCAGCCGAGCTTTGTCAGCGTCATATTTCCGACGAATTCAAAGGCGTGTTCCTCAGCAACCGCTAACGCTTGGGCAGCCGCAACTTCGGCGCGCTGCGGTTCGCGCAGTATGCAAGACAGCCAGCTTTCAAAGAGTCGCCCGACCGCCAGATCGTAAGGGTTATTGCTATTCCGGGCGAAGGCCAACCCCTGCGCGCTGCGCTCGCGGGCCGAGTCAGCGTGACCCGAGGCAGACGCGCAATGGCCTGCGATAATGATGGCAACCACGGCCGCGCCGGGAACTTGCCTGAAACCATCAGCGTCAAGGAAGCCGCCCCAGCGTGCGAATTGCTCCTCCACCCCGACGAGGTCACCGCGAAAGTGGCGGACGGCCACCTGAGCGTAGCATACGAAGCCAAAGCTCGCGGGGCTGCCCTCGCGCTGGGCGAGGTCCAGTATCCGGTCCGCCAGCAGGCCCGCGGTGGCGTAATCATAGCCGCTATTCAAAACCGTGCGGAAAATCTCGAATACCCGTGCTACGAGTTCTGCCAAGTTGCCGCCCTTCTCGGCCAGCTCCCGGGCGCGCTCGGCGGCCGCGCGCGTCTCGGGTGCCGCAAACCCCCGCGTGATCATCAAAACCTGCGCCAGGGTGCGCGCCAACTCCAGCTCGCGCGCGTCACGCTCGGGCGATTCGGCCAGTTTTTTGATCCACTCTAGACCCTGCTGCAATTGTGCCTGCGCCTCGGCGAAGGCCGACCGGCTGAGAGCCTGCTGGCCGGCGCGCGTCAGATACTCCACCGCCTTGTCGGGATTGGCGCTGCGACCATAATGATGCGCGAGTTCCGCCAGATGCTCCTCGACCGATCTGGCGTAGAGCGTCTCGAGCGCAGCGGCAGTTCGCTCGTGCAGTTGCCGGCGCCGTTCGCTCAAGACCGAGTTGTAGGACACTTCCTGCGTCAGCGCGTGCTTGAAGACGTATTCGGCGTCGCCGATCGCCGGCTGTTCGTAAATGAACTCGCCCAGTTGCAGATCATCGAGCAACCGGTTGAGTTCGTCATCCGATTTCGGCACCACCGCGCGAATCAACGACCGTGGAAATTCACGCCCGATGACGGCCAAGGTTTGCAGCAGGTCCTTGGCCTCGGCGGGCAGCCGATCGATGCGCGCCGCGAGAATCCCCTGCACCGTCGGCGGGATCTTCAGCGTATTGAGAGAGCGCGTGAGCTTCACCGCAATGCCGTCGCGCACCAGCGCCCCCTCGTCGAAGAGCACCTGCACGGTCTCCTCCATAAAAAACGGATTGCCTTCAGTCCTCTCGATGATCATACGCTTGAGCGCCGTTACCTCGACGCCGTCGCCGAGCAACGCGGAGAGCATCTCGTCGGCGCTCTCCTTGCCCAGCGGATCGAGCCGCAACTGCGTGTAGTAGGTCTTGCTGTTCCACTGATGCGAGTATTCGGGACGGTAGTTCACCAGCAGCAGAATCTTCGCGGTGCCCATCGAGTCGGCGAGTAGATTGAGGAACTCCTGCGTCGCCTCGTCGATCCAGTGCAGGTCCTCGAAGATCACCATCAACGGCTGATTCATCGACTCGCGCAGCAGGATGCGCTTGATCGCTTCGAGCGTGCGCCGCTTCCTGATCTGTCCATTCATCTGCGCGAGCGGGTCCTCGCCCTCGACGATGCCGAGCAGAGAAAATAAATACGGCAGCGTGTCTTCCAGCGAGCGGTCAAGGGTCAGCGCATTGCCTATCACTTTCGCGCGCCGCGCACGCGGATCGTCTTCGCCCGCGATTTTGAAATAGCCGTGTAACAGATCGAGTACCGGCAGATAGGCTGACGCTTTGCCGTGCGAGACTGAGAAGGTCTCCAGCACCATCCAGCCGGATTGCGAAGTCGCCTTGAACTCGAAGTACAGCCGCGACTTGCCGACCCCCGGCTCGGCCATCGCCGCGACGATCTGGCCGCGCCCCGACCTAGCCTGCTCAGCGGCGTGCTTGAGCGCCTCCATCTCGCGCTCGCGCCCGACGAATTTGGTCAGCCCGCGTCCGGCCGAACGTTGCAACCGCGTGCGCAGCGGTCCCAGCCCGGTGACCTCATAGACGTTGACCGGCTCGCTCAGACCCTTAACCCGCGTCGGCCCGCGCGCCTTGAGCTGAAAGTAGCCCTCCACGAATTTGCGCGTCTGCTCGCTGATCGCGATCGAGCCCGTTGGCGCCACCGTCTCCACCCGCTTAGCGAGGTTGGTGGTATGCCCGATCGGCGTGTACTCAGTCTGGCCCGCGCCGGTCGTGAATCGAGCGCACTACCACCTCGCCCGTGTTCGCTCCGACCCGCGCCTCAATCGGCACTCCGCCATCGGCGACGACTTTCGCCGAGTAACGGCGCATCTCTTCCTGTATTCGCAGGGCTGCGTAGAGCGCCCGTTGCGGATGGTCCTCATGGGCCACCGGCGCGCCGAAGATCGCGAAGATGCCGTCGCCAGTCGATTGCACGACGTAGCCGTCGTAGCGGCGGACCGCCTCGATCATGAGCTTGAGCGCGGGGTCGATAATCGCGCGTGCCTCCTCCGGGTCGAGGTCCTCCATCAGATCCATCGAACCCTTGATATCGGCGAACAAAGCAGTGACGGTCTTGCGCTCCCCCTCCAGCGCTTCCGCCTCCGCCGTCGCCGACCAGCGAATCGCCGCAGTGCCCGCCAACTCCGGCATGACGGCCGCATTTTTCGCGACGGCGACCCTGGCTCTCCCGCCACTAGTCGCATCAGCGGCAGACACTGCGATGGAACTAGATGGGGCGGCGGACGCGACAGACTTCAGCGCCGCGCCGCACTTGCCGCAAAAACTGGCAGTAGGTGGATTCTCAGAACTGCACTTTGCGCAAATCAGCGTCAGCGCATTTCCGCACTTCGCGCAGTAGTTATTGCCCGCCGGATTTTCGTGCCCGCATTTTGCGCAGCGCACCGTCGCACCCCCCGCGCTCGCCGATTTCCGAGTATCGCGCTAATTCGGCCGCCTGCAAAGCTCCGCGAACCGAGGTGTGCGAAGCCTCGATCCACTGACTTTCTTCACACTGCGCCAGGCTGTCGTCCTTCAACAGCCCGTGGGTTACCGCGGAATCACCGGCAAAATGAGATGCGATGGATAGCGGCTGTCATGGAATACGGATTGCCGTGCCGTGACAATTTCCGCGTCGATGCCGAAATCATGGCCGGTGTTCGGGTTCCGATCGAAATGCGGGAAATTGCTCGACGATACTTCCAGCCGCAGCCGATGGCCCGCCTTGAAGACGTGACTGGTCGCCCACAGGTCGATTTCGTACTCGTAAACCTGCTCCGGCGTTATCAATGACGGCGCCGAGAGCGACTCGCGAAAGCGCGCCCGCACGATCCCGCCGGCGACATTCTGCGCATACCCGCCGGGCCGCACGTCGATTAACTTGGCGGTGAAATCGGTGTCGCGCGCCGATGACGCCGCGAAGAGATGCAGCGCCACCGGCCCCGTCACTTCGAGGTCGTGCTGCAGGACTTCGCCGGTGTACACCAGGACATCGTCGCGCCTTTCGATTTCACTCTGGTCATAGACGCCCGATCGAATGCCGAGTGTATTACCGCCACGCGTCGGCACGGGATTGTTCGGATCGTATGAGTAACGATCGGCCGGCTCCTCGCCCGGCGGCGTCAGCGAGAGCGCACCGTCGCCGTCGAGGCTGTTCGCGAGTCCGCCGCCGTGCAAGTAAACCTTGGTGTAAAGGGAGCGCGCGAGCGGCCATTCGTTTTCGTCACGCCACCGATTCTCTCCCATCACGAACAGGCGTACCGGCGGTTGCTCGATGACCCCGTTGGCGTGGCCCTTTAGGAAATGGTCGAACCAGCGCAATTGGAGATCGTGGAGTTCAATCGATGCCTCCGGGCCGAAATCGATATCGCCGGTGCCCTTCGAGGTCGGTACGGAGTAGGGCAGCAGATGCGCCCACGGTCCCATAATCAAGTGCTGTGCGCGGCGGGCTTCCGCGCTCCGCGCCCGCGCCCGCAACCCTGCGAACATTGTCAGCGTGTCGTATTGAAAAACGTCGTACCACGAGCCGACGTGCAGCATCGGCGCCTCGACCTCGCCAAATTTCGGCCGCAAGTCGGTTCGCGCCCAGTACGCATCGAAGGTCGAATGATGCAGATACTGCGCGAGATAGGGCGCTCCGCTCTTGAGCCTTTCGCCCCATTCGCGCAAAGGCAGATGCATATACGCGTCGCGCTTGATCGGCGACATCGGAATATCAGGGTAGCTCACGAAGTGATCGAGCGCCGCCCGTTCTTGCTCATAAACGCCCTTGCGCATCATCGTGTCGCGCGCCATGAACGCGAAATACGCGAGCACCCAGCCCAGCTCGAAGACACCGCGCCGATACGCGAAATTCTCGAAATAACTGACCGGGCCCGACACCGGGCTCATGGCTCTCAGATGCGGCGGACGCTCGGGCGCCGCGAGGTATTGCACCAGCCCGAGATACGATTGGCCCACCGTTCCAACCACGCCATCGGACCACGGCAGAGCCGCCGCCCACTCGATCGCGTCGTAACCATCTTGGGCCTCATGAATAAACGGGACGAAGTCGCCTTCCGAACTATGCCGTCCGCGCGTGTCCTGCACCACCACCACGTATCCGCGTGATGGAAAGTAATCCTTCTCCGTCAGCGCCATGCCTGCGCTTTTGTCGTATGGGGTGCGCACCACCAGTACCGGAAATTTGCCGCTCGCGTCTGGCCGATATACGTCAGAGTTCAGCATGATACCGTCGCGCGTGCGCATCGCGACATTCTTTTCAGTGATGACCCTGTGGACCGGCTCGCTGCCTTTCGATGCGCTCATAATGCCTCTCCAATCTGATGTATCGCGTTGCGACATGCCGCGCGGACCTACCTTGTCCTAAACCGAATCGCGCCGAGATTGCCAGCCCGCGACCGCGGTCCCGTTTCGCCGATGCCTCAGCATGCTTCAAGTTGGCAGTCGAGACGAACGAAAGATGCGGACTAAGCGCTTCTGCGTGATGCGCGATTGCCGTGCCATAGAAACGGCAGGCCAACCCTTGAGCTCGATCGACGCCCACGGCTCATTGGTCAGTCGCAGGATCGCTCATTATCGCCTCCCGCTGCACCCTTGCTCGATGAAGCCCGACTGTTGCAAAACCGTCGCCGCGTGCACGTTGATGACACAACGCCCGCCGGTCGCAACCCGGCGCCTGTGAGAGGACCCTCGCATCGCGGCGCTGCTGCGCCGCTACCTGACCGATCCAACATTGTGGTCCCTGGATTGCTCTACACATAAACGATGGCCGACATCGGACAATGATTGCACGCATCGAAATTAGCGGTAACGCGCCCGCTGAAGTGATCCGGCTGCTGCGCCTCCTCGAGCTTTACCCGCTCCTCGAACCGGCGAGTGAAGTGCCGCAGGCTGCGCACTTCACCGAAGGCCCCCCTTCGGCTCCAGTGGCCGCACTGCGCGTCCGCTTCGATTCGAGTCGCGAGAGCAGTGCAGATACTTCTGACATCTTCACGCTCGCTATAATCGCAGATAGAAACGGCGACCACGCGCCCCCGGTCTTCGTCACCGCCAACGCGACGGCCGCCGTCTGCTTCATCCTGGGGCGTGCACTCGCCCTTGAGGCGCCGGTACTGACCACCGACGATCGCATGTTCGATGTCATTCGAGCCGCAATCGCGCTCGCGCGCGGTCAGGCGCGACTGCTGGTCGAGGGCGAGATTGGAGTGGGCAAGGAGTCGCTCATTAAACTGATCCATGCGGCGAGCGGCGATCCGATGACGTTGATTCACGCCGAATGTGCCGGGCTCGAAGCGGCGCGAGCCAACGCCGACCTGGTTCCTTTACTTGCGCAGGCCATCGGCGGTGTAGCACCGGGCGCGCGATCCGGCGGCACGATCTTTTTCAATCGTATCGAGGAGCTATCGCTTGCGGTGCAAGCCCGCCTGCTCGAGTTAATCCATCCGGCCTCCGAATCACCTGCCGCGCGGCGTGAAGAGTTTGCGCGCGTGCGTTACCTCGCCGCTTCGACACGGCCTCTGGCTGCGATGGTGGCGCGGGGCGAGTTCCTCGCTGAACTCCATCGGCTGTTCGATGCCACGCTGGTTATCCCACCGCTGCGCGCTCGCCCCGACGACGCGCCGATGCTCGTCCGTCATCGGCTGCGCCTGCTGAATCCGGCGCTTTCCTTGAACGCCGCTGCGATGCGCACGCTCACGCGCTATCCGTTTCCCGGCAATCTCCGCGAACTCAACAACTTCGTCACCCGGGTTGCGATCGTGCCTCCCGGGTCCGCAACGATTTGCGCCGCCGCCAGTTCTGCCCGCGGCACCATCGGCCGCGCCGAGGTCATTCGCCAACTCGATCATTTGGGCCTTGATTCACGCTGGCGATCACACCAACAGTCCGCCGCGGCATTTCGCGCCACTCGCAGCGGCCGCAAGCAGCCGCTGCCTGATTCAACCGCTAGCGAGCCTCTCCCAGGTATCTCAATACCTTTGAAGAGTCGCTGATCGCCGCCGCTGGCGCCTGCCGCTCAACTCACTGCCCAAACCAATAGCGCGATCTGATCCGCGCGAGTATCTGCCCCGCCTCCGCCTCATCGAGCCCCACTCCGAAGTGGAAGGTCTTCGCGCCATAGTCAAACGCGATAGTTCCTCCGTTCAACAGCTGTAGCGGTGACATCTGAAACCGTGAATTCGACAACCCCATGTTGATGCGCAAATTATTGACACTGGCCAGCTCATATTCTCTGGTCGGACCAATACCGAGCACTTCCCGCTTCATCATCAGGGTCAACGGGCCGATCAGAATCTTTTCCACCCCCACCAGATTCCATAGCCACGTAATGATCGCCAGGCCGCCGCCGACCGTCCACAATCCGAGCCATCCGAACAGAAAGACGTTCAACCCGATCGGTCCGTTCTGGTTCGCAGTCGCCCAATGCGAGGACTGCCCTCGGATCACCTGATGGAGGACAGCCACTTCGCCGAACAGCCAGCCCATCAGCCAGAATCCCAGGAACAGCATCAGAAACCAGTTCTTCTTCGCTGGAATGATTATCAGCAGGCCATCGGGCGATTCGCTCGCGGTCGATCGCGCCACCGGAGGTTTGATCGTAGCCATATATTGCCCCTGCCGTGTCCCCCCAAGTCCGCCATTCCAGGCCAGCTTTCAACTCTCGATATAAGCCAACGGCCCGCCCATGCATACGCCCTAATCTCCTCCGACATCGGCGATCGCCTCGACAAGCCGCCGCCCATGGCGCTAAGGCTGTCAGCGTACCCGCATCTGAAATTCAGGGAGTTTTTGACGATGGCGCGCAAGGTCACAATCGGTATCAACTGGCAAGGCAAACTCGACTATAAGGCGCTGATCGATCGCGCCCGCATCGCCGATCAGGCCGGCGTCCATTCCATCTGGGTGGCCGAGGCCTGGGGCCGCGACGCCTTCACCCTGCTGACCCTGATCGCCGAACACACCGCGCATACCCAGCTCGCCACCTCGATCGTCAATATATATTCCCGCACCCCGGCCGCTCTCGCGCAGCACTTCGCCACGCTCGACGAGTTGAGCAGCGGACGCGCCATCATCGGACTCGGCACCAGCGGCCCCAACGTCATCGAGCATTTCCACGGCGTCAAGTTCAAGCCGGCGCTCACCCGGATGCGCGAATACGTCGAAATCATCAACGCCCTCATGGCCGGCGCGCCGCTCAACTACAGCGGCAAAATCTTCCGTCTCGAGCGCGGCTTTATGCTCCGCTTCGATACCGTGCGCAAGCATATTCCGATCTTCATCGCCTCCTTGAATCGAAAGAGCGTCGAGTACACTGCGGCGGCCGCGGATGGCTGGATGCCCGTAATGATTCCGTTATCATCGCTCGGCAAAGCGATCGCTGAGTTTCGCGCACTGGTGCACGATCACGGCCGCGATCCACACGCCGTCGCTGTCAAGGCCCCTGGCATGGTTCACGTCACCGGCGACGTCGAACGGGTCAAGTCGGTGCATGCGGGTACGCTCGCATTCTACGTCGCCCGGATGGGTACCTTTTACGCCGAACAACTGACCCGCTTTGGCTTCGGCACCGAGGTCAACATCATCAAGGAGGCGTGGGCCAAGGGTGGTGCGGCGGCGGCGACGGCCGCGGTCGCTCCCCGCCTGCTCAACGAGACCGGCTACGTCGGCGACCTCAATGGGGCGGTCGCGCGTCTCGAAGCTCAGGCTGATGCGGGCGTTGACCTGCATCCGGTTGAAGTTGACGCCGGCGGCGACGCCACCGCCTTCGAGCGCACCCTGCGTGCCCTGGTCGGCTAACCCCCGACCTTTGCTGGCGGGGGCTTACTATCGAACTCACCCCCGCTGCGTGACCGGAGCGACGCCGAATTGCAGATAAATCAACCTGATTCGGACCTTCCGCGCCGAAACCGTTGCCGAAAGCCGCGCCAAGGCGCTATATCAAAGTTCCACTCGGCTCCGTCTGGGGGGCTCTTCCGAGCTGACAGCGGCCGAATGAATAATTGCGCGGACAATTGAATCGAGGAGATTGATCAATGAAAGCAGCAGTAATGGAAGCGGTCCGCAAGCCGCTCGTCGTCAAGGACGTTCCCGACCCGAGCTGTCCCGCCAACGGCGTCATCATCCGCGCCGAGGCCGAGGGCGTTTGCCGCTCCGACTGGCACGCGTGGTCGGGCGACTGGTCGTGGATCGGGCTTGTGCCGCCGATGCCGCTCGTCATGGGCCATGAATTTTGCGGCGTGGTCGAGGAAGTCGGCAAGGAGTCCCACAACTTCAAGAAGGGCGACCGCGTCCTCGTGCCCTTCAGCCAGGGTGACGGCATCTGCGAATATTGCCGCAGCGGCCAATCGCACGTCTGCGCCAATCCGATGCTCCCCGGCTTCTCTTATTGGGGCGGTTACGGACATTACGTTGGCGTGCCTAACGCGGACTCCAATCTGGTTCCCATGCCGGACGATGTGGGTTTCGAAGAAGGCGCCTCGATGGGCTGCCGCTTCATGACTTCCTACCACGGGGTGGTTGATCGCGCGCAGGTCCGCCCGGGCGAATGGGTCGCCGTCCACGGTTGCGGTGGTATCGGCCTCTCTGCCATTCACGTCGCCGCAGCGATTGGCGCCAATGTCATCGCGGTTGACCTCGACGACGCCAAGCTCGAACTGGCGAAAAAGGTCGGTGCGCAGCACGTCGTCAACGGCAAGAAAACCGACGCGGTGATGGCGATCATGGACATCACCAAGGGTGGCGCCCACGTTGGCGTCGATGCGCTCGGGGTAAAGGCCACTTGCCAGAATTCGATCCTGTCTCTGCGCAAGCAGGGCCGTTCCCTCCAGATCGGCCTGACCACTGCGGCCGAAAAGGGCGAGGTAGCGCTGCCCATCGATCGCATGGTCACGATGGAGTTGTCGCTCATCGCGTCGCTCGGCATGCCGGCGAATCGCTATCCCTCGATGTTGCAGATGGTCAACGCGAAGAAGCTCAATCCTAAGTCGATGATCACTGAGACCATAAGCCTCGGCGGGGCTTCCGCGGTGCTCGAGCAGATGACCACGTTTCAGAACGTCGGCGTCTCGATCATCAACAAATACACCGCCTGAAAACGGCGTCGACTAAGCGTCCAGCTTCTGACCTCGCGTCACACCGAACGAGGGCTCGCATCCGCGAGCCCTCGTCATTTGTCGAAGTCGTGAAAAGATTACCGAGCGCCCGCCGACGCATCCGGTCTCGGGCGCTCAATTGGCATGACCTGATTGCCCGGCGAAGACCGCGTCAGACGGAGTTTGAAGAATCATGAAAGCAATCCTGATCGAGAAACCGGGTGACGAATCGGTGCTCAAGCTCGGCGATGCCCCTGATCCCGTACCTGGCTCCGCCGACCTCCTCATAAAGGTAAGCTTTGCGGCGCTCAATCGCGCCGACCTCCTGCAGCGGCAGGGATTTTATCCGCCGCCCCCCGGCGCTTCGACTATCCTCGGCATGGAATGCGCCGGCGAAGTGGTCGCCGTCGGTAGCGAAGTACGCGGTTGGCGCGTGGGCGATCGCGCGATGGCGCTTTTGCCGGGCGGCGGCTACGCCCAAATGGCCGTCGTTCACCACGGCTCCGCGATGCACGTCCCGGCGATTCTCTCCAACGCCGAAGCCGCAGCCTTGCCCGAAGTCTATCTGACGGCTTTCCTTAATCTATTCATGCTGGCCGGTGTGAAACAGGGCGACTCGGTTCTGATTCACGGCGGCGGCAGCGGCGTCGGCACCGCCTCAATTCAACTGCTTGCCCTGGCCCTCGCGCGCTCGATCGTCACCGCGGGTTCCGATGCGAAGTGCGAGGCGTGCCTCCGCCATGGCGCGGATGTCGCCATCAACTACACCTCCGGGCCCTTTGCCCCGATGGTTCGAACATCTACGAATGGACTGGGATGTGACATCATACTCGATTCGATTGGCGGCGCTTACCTTGCCCAGAACCTCGAAGCGCTCGCCCAAGGTGGTCGCCTCATATTGATCGGCCTGATGAAAGGTGCGAAGGCGGAACTCGATCTTGCCATTGTGCTGCGGCATCATTTGCGGATCATCGGCTCGACTCTGCGGAGCCGTTCGGTGGAGGAGAAGGCCGAAATCGTCAGGGCTTTCCTGGCGCACTTCGGTGACGCGCTTGAAGCCGGCCAGCTAAGGCCATCGATCTATAAGACCGTCCCGCTGGCGGAGGCTGCGCAGGCCCATCGCATGATGCAAGCGAGTGAGCATTTCGGCAAAATCGTTCTGCAAGTAGCGTGACCACGAGAGCGTCACCGATAATCGAGCCACCCATTGCGCTTTTGACAAATTGGGTGAATGACCTACAGTCCGGGACCCGGGGAACTCTACGATAAAGAAGGCGCCAACCTTATGGCGCAATACCAGTACACAGCAGTTTATCAAACTGATCTGAGGTGCGTTGGTTCGATGCAGATCGCATCGGAGCTACTTATGTTCGACCGCGTCACGATGATAATTTAGCGTGGGCCTCAGCAAGAATTTCTGCGAAGAAACCTTTCAAAGAACCGCCCGCAAGATGCGACTCAATGATCTAGACTACGACCTCCCCGAAGAGCTGATAGCGCAGGAGCCGCTGGCCAATCGCATTGACGCCCGGATGCTGGTGCTCGATCGCCAGAGCGGCCAGATCGAGCATTCGCGCTTCTACAAACTCGGGCGCCATCTGCGCGACGGCGACCTGTTGATTCTCAACGATACCCGCGTCTTCCCGGCGCGTCTCAAGACCCGCAAGGAGACCGGCGGCACCGTGGAACTGTTGCTCGTACGACCCGCCGAAGATCCTGTCGGTGCGTGGATTGCGTTGGCGCGGACCCATCGGCCGCTGCGCGAGGGCATCCGTCTGACGCTCGACAATGGCCATGCACTGCGCGTCGTCGGGCATAGCCGCCCTGGGCGTCCCCTGTTGATAAGCGATGACGGCACGCCTATCGAGACGATGCTTAACGATGCCGGTGTGCCGGCGCTGCCGCACTACATCCGGCGGCCGCCCGGCCCGGAGGACCTGACCGAGTATCAGACCGTGTATGCCGAAAAGAGCGGCGCCGTCGCGGCTCCGACCGCCGGACTCCACTTCAGCGACGAGCTCCTCGCGCAACTGGCCGACGCTGGTATTCGCAACGCGCGCCTCACGCTCCATATCGGTCCGGGTACGTTCACTCCCGTGCGTGCGCCCGAGGTCGAGGGCCATTCGATGGAGGCGGAGTGGTACACGATTCCGCCCGCGACGATTGCCGCAATCGAGTTCACCCGGCGCATCGGCGGACGCGTGATAGCTGTCGGCACCAGCAGCACTCGGGCCCTCGAGTCATACGCCATAACCAACGAGACCGAGGGCTTTACCGGCCTGTTCATCTTCCCGGGCTTCCGCTTCAAGCTGACCGATGGGATGATCACAAACTTTCACATGCCGCGCACTACCGTGCTCGCACTGGTCATGGCGCTCGCGGGCCGCGATCGTATCCTCGCCGCCTACCGCGATGCGATCCGCCATCGCTATCGTTTTCTGAGCTACGGCGACAGTATGTTGATCGTGTAACGGAGGCGACGCCCGGGCCGCTGATGAAATGACCGCGCCACTGACCTTCGAAATTCGCGCGACCGATGGCGACGCACGCCTGGGGCGTCTGACCACGCCGCATGGCGAGATTGCGACGCCGTGCTTCATGCCCGTCGGCACGCGCGCCGCGGTCAAGGCGATGGCGCCCGATGAGTTATGGGGCATGGGCTATCGCCTTATCCTGGCGAACGCTTACCACCTCGCCGTACGCCCCGGTGCTGAGTTGGTGCATGAACTCGGCGGGATCGCAAAGTTCATGGGCTATCGCGGGGCGACGTTGACCGACTCCGGCGGCTTTCAGGCGATGAGCCTCGCGAAGATCAACTCGATCGACGAAAGCGGCATCCGCTTCCGCTCGCATCTCGACGGCGCGCCGCTTGTGCTCACCCCCGAAAGCGCCATCGAAATCCAGCAGACGCTCGGCACCGATATCATGATGGCGCTCGACGAATGCACGCCATTTCCGGCCGATCATGCGCGGGCGCTGGCTTCGCTCGAACTCACGGCGCGCTGGGCCGAACGGTGCATCCGGGCGCGCACGAGCACTGCGCAGGCGTTGTTTGGAATCGTACAGGGCAGCGTCTATTGCGACCTGCGCCGCATGAGCGCCGCGCAGATTACCGCCTTACCCTTCGACGGCTATGCGACCGGCGGCCTCTCGGTCGGCGAGCCCAAGCCCGCGATGCGCGAGATGGCAGCGCTTTCGGCCTCGATGTTGCCGCACGATCGGCCGCATTATCTGATGGGCGTCGGCACCCCGCAGGACCTGCTCGCCGCAATCGCGATGGGCTACGACATGTTCGATTGTGTGCTCCCGACCCGCAACGCGCGCAATGGCGGCGCCTTTACCAGCGAAGGAAGAGTTGCGATCAAGCGTGCTGCTCATGCGCGCGACGATCGTCCGTTGGATCCGCGCTGCGACTGCCGCACGTGCACGACATTTTCGCGCGCCTACTTGCGCCATCTTCATCTGTCGGGCGAAATACTGGCGGCGCGCGCGCTAACGGAGCACAATCTCTACTTCTATGCGCGCTTGATGCGTGAGGCTCAAGCTGCTATCGCAACCGGAACTTTCGGGGCGTTCGCCGCTTACGTTACGAATATGATCGACGACGGCGAAACCGCCGTAAATGGAAGCAAAGCAGATGTGGTTTGAAGGTATTGCCTGGGCCGACGCGGCTGCCGGTGCTGCAACCGCTGGCCCGCAGAGTTTTTTCGACCAGATGTTGAGCAATCCGGTGGTTCCACTGGTGATGGTGGTGGCGGTCTTTTACTTCATCATCATCAGGCCGCAATCGCAGCGCTCATCCGAACATCAAAAACTGGTCAAGGGCCTCAAGAAGAATGACGAGGTCGTGACGAACGGCGGAATTGTCGGGCGCGTCGCCGAAATAAACGACAACCTGGTCACGCTGGAGATCGCGCCGAATGTGCGCATGCGGATCGAGCGGGCGGAAATCAAAGGGCTTTCGAGTTACGGCAGACCGCAGTCGAAGAAGGAAAAAAGTGACTAGGCCGATGCGCGTTGACGTTGCCGGCTACCCGAGTATGGTGAACGTCAAACACAAGCGCAAAGCGCCGGAAGCAGAGGATGGTGGTCATCGGGCGCATCCGATTGCTGCGCAAACCTTAGCGACTTACCCGAGCGCCGCGAGCGTCAATCACTGAAAAAAGGATCATCGTGGATACTGCAAGTCAAAATCCGATTCCGATAGCGGTGCTGCTCACCCTTGCCGTTTTTTTCCTTTATCTCCATTTCAGCAACGGCAGCGGCTTCACGCGCCTGATGCTGGCGGGTGCCCTGGTGATCGCGAGCGTCGTTCTGCTCCTCCCAAGTTTCCAAATGCTGACATTGCCCGCATACTTCGACACGATGCCCAGGATTCAGCTCGGCTTGGATCTTCAGGGTGGGACCCACCTGCTGCTCGAGGTGAAGCTGCAGGACGCGATCAATGGTGCGCTCAAGCGCCGGGCCGACGATTTGAATCGTGAACTCACCGAAAACAAGCTCGACCCTGCAACCGTCACGCAAAATCCCGATGGCTCGGTGGTGGTGAAGCTGAAGAATGCGTCCGAGCGGACGCCATTTCTCGACCTGGTCGAAAAGTCCTTCCCGGACTTGGTTCTGGCGACCGCCGAGAACGCCGGCGACGGTGCTTACAGCCTGACTTTCACCCAGAAGGACGCGCTGCAATTGCGCAATAACGCGATGGATCAGGCGCTCGAGACCATCCGCAACCGAATCGATCAACTTGGCGTGCGCGAAACTGTCGTCCAGAAGGAAGGTGACGAAGATATTCTAGTGCAACTCCCGGGCATCCAGGACCCCGAGCGCGCCAAGGAGCTGATTGGCAAGACCGCAGTGCTGGAGTTCAGATTCGTGGACGATAAGAACAGCGTCGCGGACGCCTTGAAGAACGGACCGCCGCCCGGCGATGAAATTTTCTCGGGGCCGGCACAGGAGGGTGGGGCGCAACCTTACCTGGTCGAATCGAATGTTCTAATGACCGGCGACGTGGTGACCGACGCGCGCGTGCGGCCCGGCACCCGTCTGGAGGGTCCCTACGTCGAGGTCAAGCTCGATCGCCGCGGGGCTGACGCGTTCGCAGTGATTACGGCGGAGAACGTCGGCCGCCATCTGGCGATCGTCCTTGACCGCACGGTCTATTCCGCGCCTGTTATCAGGGAGCCGATCCCTGGCGGTGATGTGCAGATCACCGGCAACTTTTCCTTCGAGGATGCGCACGAACTCGCGATCGTCCTCCGTTCGGGTGCGTTGCCAGCGCCGGTCGAGATTATTGAGGAACGCACAGTTGGGCCATCGCTCGGGCGCGATTCGATTCACGAGGGCGAGTTGTCATTCATCGTCGGCGCGATAGCGGTGCTGGCGTTCATGGCGATCTACTATAACGGTGCCGGCGTCCTCGCTGACTTCGGTCTCACCCTCAACATTCTGCTGCTGGTTTGCGTAATGGCGGCGCTGCAAGCGACGCTGACCCTGCCCGGCATCGCGGGTATCGTCCTGACTCTTGGCATGTCCGTGGACGCCAATGTGCTGGTCAACGAGCGCATGCGCGAAGAGTTGCGCGCCGGCAAATCGCCGCGTGAAGCGGTCCGGGTCGGCTACGAACGCGCATGGTCCGCAATTCGCGACTCGAATATATCAACCTTTGTCGCCGGCCTGATTCTCTTCCAGTTCGGCACCGGGCCCGTTAAGGGCTTCGCCGTCACCCTGTGTGTGGGCGTTCTCACCGGTGTGTTCTCCTGTTTCGTCGTCACTCGCGCGTGGTACGACTACAAGATTTCGATACGTCGATTGAATGCAATTAGCGTTTAAGCGCGAAAATAGGCGATTCTCTGCGTCTATAGCAGTATAAATAGGCCATGGTCGCGAGCCAGGGAAGGACTTATTGGGAATGCTACCCAAGCCCGCATATCCAATGGCGCAGATCGTCTGGATTTGTCAGAATACGTTGACTTGCTTCGAAGGTCCGTATTAGAAATGCGCGTCGCCAACTCGCAGAACCTGATGCCCGAGCACTGCTCGATCTTGGAGCGTAGCTTGTTACTTGGATTAGATGGCCGACGAGAATGATGCCTGACAAGTACGATATTCTGCTCAATTCACGAGAGGTCGCATTCCTGCTCGATCTCAGCCCCGATACGGTCAACGAATTTGCGCGTCGCAACATTCTGCCCGCGTTCAAGAAGGGCAGGCAGTGGCGATTTCGCAAGCGTGATATCGCTTCATTCAAGCGTCACATGCGCGGCGTTAATGCGGCGGCCTGACGCGCAGCGAGCGGGCGCTTCCGATCGGCGGCAATCCTCACCCGGCGCGGCTCCAAGCTCACTCTTATTCGGGGAAATGGTGTGATTTGATGGGCCAACCGCACGAAAGCCGGGTCTATTCCGATCTGGCACATCTCTACGACCATGTCTTTGGCCGCGTCTTTGTCGATCACGAGCACCAAGTGATCGAGTCGCTGGGCTTTCGGCCCGGGCAGCGTGCGCTTGAGGTTGGAGTAGGCACCGGCATCTCGCTCGACGCGTATCCGCCGTACATTCATCTGACGGGAATAGATCCGTCGGCGAGCATGCTCGCGCAAGCGGTGGCCAAGACTCGCGAGAATAACTGGGGTCATATCGACTTGCGCAACGGCGACGCGCAGGCGCTGGAGTTCCCCGACGAGAGCTTCGACTGGGTTTTGACCTTTCACGTAATGACGGTGGTGCCCGATCCGCGCCGCATGATGTCGGAGATGATCCGCGTCTGTAAGCCCGGCGGCCGCATCGTTGTCATCAGCCATTTCGCGAGCCCGAACCCTTTTCTTTATTTCTTCGGCAGGGTGGTTAATCCGCTCGCCAGGAAACTAGGATGGACCACCCGCTTACGCTCAGTCGACGTGCTTGACGGCCAACCGATCACAGTCGAGCGCAACGACCGCTTCTCGCCGCTTTCCGTTCATTACTGCATAATGGCGCGCAAGGAGCCGTGAGCGTTCCCGGTTCTTCGGCTCTTTGATGAGGAAGATCGCATTCGCCGTTCCCCTCGTCGTATGGCTTCTGCGGGTAGGGGTTGTGTATCCGTATGAAGCCGCTACGGTGATCGATGGGAGCGCAATCACCGGCGTCGTTAAATTCGACGGCGTCCCGCCCAAGCCCGCGCCTCTCGAGGTCAGCAAGGACAAAGACGTGTGCGCGGCGAAGCCGCTCTTCGATCAATCGTTGATCGTCGGCAGCGACGGCGGCATCGAAAATGCGGTGGTGACGATAACTGATATCGCCAGGGGCGAGCCGATGAAGCCGAAGGATGGCGTCGTTTTCGACCAGAAGGACTGCGAATACTCTCCGCATGTGATCGCGTTTCCGGCCGGCAGCACGATTAAGGTCCTCAATTCCGACGGCATCCTGCACAGCATCCACACGGAATCGACGATCAATCCGGTCGTCGATATGGCGCAGCCTGGATTCAAAAAAGCGCTCTCTATAACTATCGCAAAGCCCGAAGCGATCCACGTCACCTGCGATGCACACAACTGGATGGAAGGCTGGTGGTATGCAACCGGCAATCCATATTATGCAGTCACCGGCGCCGATGGGCGTTATTCGATCGCGAACGTTCCGCCGGGAAGCTATACGTTGCAAGTCTGGCAGGAAAAGCTCGGCACGATGAGCCGTAAGGTAACGGTACCCGGGGGCAAGTCCGTCATCGCGGACTTCACCATGAAGCCTCGAAGAGTTAGAATCCCGCCCTGAGGAAACTGGCCTCTTTATCGAACTGCCGACGATGGAACCCTCTGATAAAACGCCTATGATCAAACGCTTCGACCGTCTCGACGTTGCCACCTCCGACGTGGCCGATGCCGCAGAAATCTATGAACGCAATTTCGGCTTCGCCGTTCGCCGGGAGGCTGACTCCAGCGACGCTATGTTGACGGTCGGTGATGCCGAAATTCGGCTGCGATCCGGTCCGGAAGCGGCATCGCTGATCGCTGCGAACGGTGAAGGACTCGCCGCTGTATGGCTCGAAGCGGATGACGTTGATGCGGTGACCTCCGCCCTCGAGCGCGCTGGACTCCCGCATCGGGGGATCCGGCGCGAGGGCGGCAGGCGGGTGCTCGAAATCGAGGCCAAGGTTGCCAACATGGTGCCGCTCTTTATCTTCGACCGCCGCGCGTAACCTTCGCCGCCTCGCCGACGGGATTAACTGTCAGAGAGCCGCCGTGCGATTGCCGCGCTGCGGCAAGGATCAGATGAGTCGTCCCGCCACGGCCCAGGGCTCGCGAAGAAATGGCGTTGTCATGGGCGCTGGCCAGGGCTAGCGTTGATAATACATTCGTCCTTGCGATTTAAGAGACCTTCAGCGTTGGGGCCAGCTTGGTTTTTGGTCCATGAGATACTCGCTGCGCAACAGAATGACAGGTGCGATAGCCTCGCTGGCATTGGTGTTAGCGGCACAGGGATGCCTTAACACGACACTCCCGACCGTACCGACGACTTATCCGGGCCCCGAGGAATACGCGAATTATGGCTACGCGGACGATTCGCTGATCTACGCCGCCTACGATCCATTTGTGTACGGCTACTGGTGTCTGCCACCTTATTATTATTACTGGTACGTTCCGCCATACGATCGCGATTGCCACGGCGGTTATTGCGGGCCTCGCGGAGGCAGGAAGCCACTTCGGCCGGTTTATCCTTGGCCGCTAGTCGCGGCACATGCGCCCGCCAATCAAGTAACGAATCCTGCCAAAGCTACCGTAGCCGCAACACTGGCCGACACCCACGTTCCCGTCCAGCCAACGATCTCATTGAACGGCGATGAGCCTTCCGCAAACGGTCATCACGAGGAAGGCTCGATGACGCACGGAATTTCGGATGGTGGATTTCACGGAGTCGGACTTGGCGGTTTCGGCGGCGGCGGTCGAGGATCGTTTCATCGCTGAAAGCGGCTATCGCCACGCTCGCGAGAAATGACCAATAGTGCATCACCCGTCGATGCAAACACCGACGCTGCGCCGTCACGCCTTAAGCACCGACCGGAAACGAACCTTGCCGGTTATCATTCGATCGTAGCCCTCGGCCGCTCGATCGAGCGGAAAGACTTCGATCATTGGTCGGATGCCATTGGCCGCGGCGAACTTGAGCGCATTTTCCGAATCTTTTGCGGTGCCCGAAGGCCATCCCATTATCGATTTGCGCGCCCCGATCAATTGCAGCGACGAAACTCCGAACGGCTCCGTACTCGCCCCCACGATGATCACCTTGCCGTCCACCGCGAGACCGTCCACCAGGATTCCGATAGCCTTGCTGTCCGGCGCGGTCACGAGGATCACGTTCGCGCCGCCCATACTCGTCAGTTCCTTCGCAACGTCCTGCGCCGCGCTGTCGATATAGGCATGCGCGCCCAATTTCATCGCGAGGCCCTTCTTATCCGCTCCGCGCCCAATTGCGACCGTCTCGAAGCCGAACTTATTGGCGAATTGCAGCCCCAGATGTCCCAGCCCGCCTATCCCCTGCACCGCTACCAGGTCTCCCGGTCTGGCCTTGCTCCGCAACGGATTGAAGGTTGTTACGCCGGCGCACATGATCGGCCCGGCCTCCTCCGGAGTCAGCCCGTCGGGAATATGCGCGAGCGCTTCGAACGGCGCATACACGAACTCCGCATACCCGCCGTCGTAACTGATACCGGGGATCCGCAGCTTCGCGCAGGTGATAAAATCGCCGCGCCGGCATGATTCGCAGCGGCCGCAATGCCCGCCGTGCCAGCCAACTCCGACGCGATCTCCGACCTTCCACGGACCGGTGTCCTCGCCAACCGCGTCGATTACGCCGGCGATCTCATGTCCGGGGGATCGGGGATATACGATTCCCGGGAAAGCCCCTTCCTTGGTGAACATGTCACTATGGCAGACGCCACAAGCCTGCACTTTGATCCTGACGCTTCGCGGCTCTGGATCGTGCGTGGGTTCATCGATCACTTCGAAACTACCGCCGGCGTGATTCACACGAACTGCTTTCATAAAGCTGGCGCACCCTTCGATGAAGATTTTCTGCGACAATTTTTGCGTGGACGCCGGCGCCAGTCACGACCTGCGGAAATGGCCGGCACCGCTCATTTATGCTTGAACGTTAGCCGCCGGATTTGCAAAGCTCATAGACGGCGGCCCGAAGAACGTCGATCGCTGCGCGCGCGGCGACGGGGGCGGACCGGTCGAATTCCACGAGATCATTCGCAAATGGCGTCCTGACGGCCAGTTTAGGGCCTCAAACTTGCCTGAAGCGACTACACAATTATTCGTAGGATTGCGCACTGTCTGAGGCTCAAAGTCCTGAAGTAACTTTGCGATGGTGGCGGCGGTGGCTCCACTGGTCACCAATCGCACGATCTCTACCGCAACGCGAAGGCACTCGCGTTCCACCCTCAGACTTCAGTCGCGAAGCTCGCGCGGACTTCCGCTTCGATTTGCCGCGTTAGCTCGATTCGATCGCCGCTCTTCATGCCCGCCGTCGAAATCGGCGCACCTATCTTCATCCTGATACGCCGCCCGGGCACCACGAATTTTGCTCCTCGCGGCATTAGTGCCGAGGTCCCGCTGATCGCCATTGGCACGCATGGCAGCTTGTTGAGGATTGCGAGCCATGCGGCGCCATCGCTGAACTCATGGACGCGATTGTCGCTATAGCGATGGCCTTCGGCGAAGACGCAGATTGAGTAGCCGTGGCGCACGACCTCGATCGCGCGCCGAATCGCTTTGCCGCCGGCCTCGCGATCGATAACGATATTTTCCGACTTGTGCAGGATGAATCCGAGCACCGGCAGCTTCAGAATCTCCTTCTTGGCGACGAAGCGCACTTCGCCCGGAATCTTCAGGATCGTGGCGAGGATGTCGAACAGGCTCTGATGATTGGAAACCATCACGAACTGTCCGAGGCCGCGGAGATTCTCCAGTCCCTCCATCTCGATCCGCACGGCGCAGGTGTGAATGATGCACCAGCTCCAGGCGCGGATAAACGGCGTCGCCGCGTGACCATTTTTGAAGAGCGATCCGATGGCCGAAGGAATGGAAAAGATGACTGTGTAGATGAGCGACAGGATCGTCGCGATAACGCCCCATATGGAACGGATCAGTCCGATTTTCGGAGCAATTTCGATTTTGCTTGCGGTGGCGTTTTCGTCCATCTGAAGGAGGAGGCCAGCGCGGCTCCAAGTCTCGCAGCAGCGCCACCGTCTAGTAACGGTTCGGATGCGCTCGCGCAAGAGTCAGGTGTCGCGCAATGCTGTTGGCGCTTGGGAGAGGACGGTTGGAGTGGGAGCGATAACCGCTCGACCCGGTATTAGATTATATACACGAGCGACGCGGGGCGGACGCAGATCGCTCAGGAATGCACTCGCGCGGATGCGTGGGGCGCCGACGCTGCGGGAGCCTGGCCTACCTTCCGCGCTCGTGGAACGAACACCGCGGCGGCGGCCAGCACAATCAGGATCGCTTGCGCGACGATAGTCTGAATCGTCGGGAAGAACCCGAACATCGGGAGCGTCGGCAGGTGATTGACAAAAGTCGCGCTCAATACGCCAGACTCCTGAAAGCTGGCGATTCCCTGGCCGACGAAAATCACCGCCAGCGCGTAGAGCAGAATAGAGGTCGCCGAGAAAAACGCGCCAATCGGGATCCTGCTGACGAGATTCTTCAGGCATAAGAAGATCGCCGCCAGCGCAATCGCCCCCGCGACCACGCCGGCGAATACTGCGTGCCGCTCAACGCGTTCCGTTGCACCGGAAATCAGTGCCTGAAAGAACACGATTGTCTCGGCGCCCTCGCGCATAACAGCCAGAAATGCAGTGAGTCCGAGCGCAATCGAGGGTCCTTTGCTATGCTTTGCCGCATCCACTTGCGCTTTGATGAAGCTGTTCCAGTGCTGCGCCTGGCTCTTCGCAGTTAGCCATGAGCTGACATAGAAGAGCGTGGCCGCGGCGGTCAGTTGGAAGATCCCTTCGAGCGTGTCGCTGGTGTTGTCGCCGATAACGTGATTGACCGCCCAAGCCAGCGCGATACTGACCCCAATCGCGAGAAGGCCGCCCGCGTAAACGTCGCGCGCTCGCGCCGCCTGTCCGGCTTCACGCGTACCCGCGACCAGTGCCAGAATCACGAGCAAGGCTTCAAGGCCTTCGCGCAGAAGGATTCCGCTGGAATACAGAAAATAGGGGATAACGGTTGAAGTCGTTTCCATGTGGCTAACTGCACGCGGCTGATGTACTGGATCGAGGCATCGAATTGAGAATCATTCTCAATTTAAGATTACGACGGATTTAACGAAAATGTCAAGTAACCGCGCTTCCTGGCTGATGCACCCGGCGAAATTCGGGCCCATCCGCATCGCTAAGAGAAGGCCATCATGATCTATTGGAGGCGCTCCACGTTCGAAAATCATTCCCTCCTCGATCGTGCCGTGATCGCACGAATCTCCGGGCGAAGGTCCCGCTTGCCGCTTATTTGAGCAGGGTGTAACTTCACCGATGAAGCGAGGCGGCAATGCGCACGCCCCGCTTCGTCGCCATTTGGAAACATGTTGGTCCGACTTGTTCCCATTCAGGCGCAGGGCCAGCCGACTTCTTTGCAAGGCCGCCACAGGGCTGCCTCGCATCTCGGTAGTGCAAAGGCGATGGGCTCGCCAACAGATTCACGCGGAGGGCGCGGATGAGTATCGGTATAGTGGGGGTAATCGGGGCCGGCCAGATGGGCGCCGGCGTCGCGCAGGTCGCGGCGCAGGCGGGGGTGAAGGTTCTGCTAAACGATATTTCGGAGGAATTCGTTGCACGCGGACGCGAAACCGTAGCGCGCAATCTCGATCGCATGATCCAGCGCGGACGCTTCAAGCCCGAAGAGCGTGACAATATTATGCGCCGCATCGATACGACCGCGATTCTCGAAGACCTCAAGGAGACCGATTTCGTGATCGAGGCGGTCGTCGAGAATGAAGACGCCAAGATTGCGCTGTTCCAGAAACTCGACAAAGTGTGCCCCGAGCACGTCATTTTCGCCTCGAACACCTCGTCGATTTCGATTACCCGGATGGGTGCTCGCACCACGCGCGCCGATCGCTTTATCGGCATGCACTTCATGAATCCGGTGCCGGCGATGCGTCTGGTGGAGATTATCCGCGGCCTCGCTACCTCGCAGGAGACCTTTGAGGCGACGCGGACGCTGGCGGAGCGGCTCGGCAAAAACACTATGACCGCCGAGGACTTTCCCGGCTTTATCGTCAATCGAATCCTGCTGCCGATGATCAACGAGGGCATCTACACGCTTTACGAGGGTGTCGGCGGCGTCACCGACATCGATACCGCGATGAAGCTCGGCACCAATCAGCCGATGGGTCCGCTGGAACTGGCTGACCTAATCGGGCTCGATACTTGCCTCGCGATCATGGAGGTAATGCACCGGGTGTTTGGCGATGATAAGTATCGGCCGTGCCCGCTACTCAAGAAGTATGTCGATGCGGGCTATCTCGGCCGCAAAGCGGGCCGCGGCTTTTACATCTACGACGCGCAAGGAAATCCGACGCCGCCCGCGGCGCACGGCCGCTAGCATCCCGGAGTGCGCCCGGCCATAAACGGGAGGAACTCAGATGGCGGTACATGCGTACATTTTGATTGATACTTCTCCGGGTAAGGCCAGGGAAGTCGCGTCGAAGCTGCGCCAGGTGCCGGGCATATCGGCGGCTCATTCGGTGACGGGGCCGCACGACATTATCGCCGAGATCTCGGCTCCCGACGTTTCGTCGCTGGGTGAGATGATTGTGCAGAAAATTCAGAGCGTTGTCGGCGTCAATCGCAGTCTGACCTCGATCGTGGCGGACTAGGTTGATGGCGGCAAGCGAGTCGAGGGTGGACTGATGGGGTATATCGGATTCGCAGCGCTGCGGAGTCTGGATCGGGGTGTAGAGACCGATGGCTGAGTTACCGGTCGTCAAACGGTTGCGCAAAGAGATGGAAATTCTCAAGCGCGAACTCAACGTGGAATTGCCAAAAGAGCTCGAGCGCGCGCGCGCTCACGGCGACCTCTCGGAGAATGCCGAATGGGCGATGGCCAAGCAGCGGCAGGAGTTCCTGCGGGCGCGGCTCAACAACCTCGAGGCGCGAGTAGCGGAACTGGCGATGATCAATATCGATTCGATTCCGCGCGACACGGTCGGCCTGGGCAGCAAGGTTGAGCTCGAGGACCTCGACGATGGGGGTCTGGCGGAGTACGAGATCGTCGTGCCCGAGGAAGTGGACGGGGCTCAGCACCGCATTTCGCTGTCGTCGCCGCTGGGCAAGGCGTTAATTGGCAAAGCGTGCGACGACGATATAGAAGTGCAGACCCCGAAGGGCAAACGGGCGTACATGGTGCGCAAGCTGGTGACGATTCACGCACTCATCACGGCCGAGAACGGCACGACCAACGGCTGAAAGCGCTCGCGTACTTCGGCGACGCCGCACTTCACGAGAGCAGACGCCGTACGCTGCCTTCGACCGCTGTTCCCTTGAAGAAGCCGGGGTTCATCGCGGTCCATAAGCGCGCCGGATTGCCAAATACAAAGTCACGAAAGTCGGCTTCCGTGATCAGACCGTGTTCCACCAGTTCGTAGGCCTCCTCAGTTACTTCCGTCATGTCGGGAACATCCCAATGGCCGATGTCGGAGCTGAAGATCGCATTGAGGCGCGCGCCTAGTGGATTTACCCGCGAGTTAAACGCCCACGAATTCATCGGATCGTCCGCCTCGCAGCCGAAGTAGAAATTTCGCGCAAAGATGTCGCGGACATCCTCTGGACGCTCGATTCCGCAGGCGGCGAATTCGTCGAGCATTGCGGGATCCTCGTCGGGTCCGGACATGCGCTCGCCGGCTTCAAGGCTGTGCAGACGCTCCTGGATTAGCGGCGTGCCGTAGCGGCGGCAGAGGTCAGCGAAAAGCTCGCGATCGAGGCTTGCGGGATTGTAGTTCTGGACCTCACGCCGATTGCGCTTGCTCCAATGGCCGATGAGGTCGGAGTAGAGATTGCAGGCCCACCCCGCGCCGCCTTCCAGAAAAGCGCAACGCAGCGTGGGAAAGCGGTGAATCACGCCGCCGAGAAAGAGTGCCTTGCAAACCGCCTCGCCCGCCGCCGCGAAATTGCCGATGTGGTTATAGACATAGCTGCTGATCGAGTTGCGGCTGCCCCAGCCCATGCTACTGGAATGAAACGTCGGGGCGACGCCGAGTTCAATGCACTTTGCCCACAGCGGATCGTAATCATACAGACTGTCAACCGCGAGATTGTCCACCCAGAACGCGAAGCGGGCGGCCTCGGGCGCGCGTTCCTGCACGATTGGCAATGGACGGCGGACGTTGCCCGGCATCATCACTACTTTTAGCCCGAGCACTTTCACGACGAATTCGAGTTCGGCGATCGCTTCATCCGGGGTATGCATCGGGATGACGGCGACCGGCGTCATGCGATCTGAAAACTCGCGAAACAGATCGGCGTGATACATGTTGAAGGCGCGGCTGAGAGTCCGGCGCAGGTCGTCGTCTTTTAAATGGGCCGCATACAGCGCGAGAGTCGGATACACGACGGTGTAATCGAGGCCGAACTGTTCCATTCGCCGATAGAGTAATTTGGGCAGTGTGGTAGTTGCGCGATCGAGCGTGTTCCTGCTGGGAAACCCCCACCATGGCGGACGGATATTGCGGCGCGCGAAGCGTTCCTCACGGCTTTGTCGATGCCATCCGCCTGCTGCAACCAGGTCGTTCACGTTGCCGAAGCGCGAGAGCACTTGCGGCCCGGCGATCTTCTTCAGGTAGTCGTTAACGGCGGGACCAAACTCAATCGTATGGCCGTCGGAATCGATTACCGGATGGCTCAGCCGTGCACGAATGGCGGCTGATTTGGTCGGCGCGGATGATGGCAATCCCATTTTGCGGCCTGTTCTCTCTTTGCGCTTAAGTGGCCGGCTCAGATCACTTTGCGATCGCGCAAGCCGATAATTTCCTCGTCGCTGAGACCGAGTTCCTCACGGTAGAAACGATCGTTTTCAGCACCCAGCGCCGGGCTCATCGAATATGGCACCGAGGGTGTACTGTTCAGCCGCAAGGGCGACGTAAAAATGGTCATGGGGCCGAGTGCAGGATGATCAACCTTGCGCAACATTCCTCGCTCCAACAGATGCGGATCGGCCATCACCTCCGGCAGGTCCTGGACCATGCCACAGAAGACATCGGCCGCCGCCATGAGCTCAAATAGTTCGTGGCGGGTTCTGGTGATCGTCCATGCGGCGACGAGGCGATCGACTTCGTGCCGATTCCTGGCGCGGGCGCGCGTGCTGGAGAACCGCTCGTCGGTGGCGAGATCCGCCTGGCCCATCAAGCCGCACAGCTTAGTCCAGCGAACATTGTCGCTCGCCAGAATCATCACCCAGCCGTCGCTCGCGGGATATGAGTTGTACGGGGAGATCGCTCCGCCGGAAGCGCGATTGCCGTCACGGAGATCGGTCAGTCCCATATCCATCGCGCCGACGAAGGTGGTGAGCGCCGGAATCACAGAATCGAACAGGCATAACTCGACCATCAACCCCGTGCCGGTGCGATCGCGCTGGCGAATCGCAGCGAGCAATCCGGCGCATAGATGGACCCCGCCGAGAATGTCCGCGACGGTCGCCCCTGTCTTCATCGGGGGATCGTTGGACTCGCCCGTTATCGCCATCACGCCAGCCATAGCCTGGATGATCGGATCGAACGCTGCGACATCGCGATACGGTCCATTCAAGCCGAAGCCCGTGCTGGTGGCATAGATGAGCCGTGGATTCTCTGCGCGCAGAATCTCGTAGCCGAGACCCATCGAGTCCATCGTGCCAGCCGCGTAGTTTTCGACCACGATATCGGCCTTGCGCACCATCCGCTTGAAAAGCGATCGGCCTTCGTCGCTCTTGAGGTTAAGCGTGATCGATTGCTTGTTCGAGTTCATCAGCGCGAAGGGCGAACCATAGGGCTTGTCTTTGCGCCGGAAGAGCGCGCGCGCCCCGTCACCGAAGCCCGGAGCCTCAACCTTGATGACCTCGGCTCCGAGATGGCTCAGCAGGAATGTGGCGTACGGCCCATTGTAATAATGCGTCAGGTCGAGAATGCGCAGGTCATCGAGCGGGTGCAGTGGCTCTGCCATCATCGTAAACCGATTCCGGTACGAGTCGGCGCAGCCGGTTCGCCCGCGTCAGCAGCAACGTACCATGCATTCCGCAGGAACATTCATATCCCCTTACGCGGCAGTCGTCAGGCTCGAACCACTTGGACTGATCATTCGGTCAACGCCTGCATCTCATCAATCGCCTCAGCGAATTCCTCCATGAACTCCGTCACCACCGTGCGCGTCGATTTCACGGTGTCAGTCAGTCCCACGCATTGGCCGACCCAATAGGTCACGAGTTCGTTGGCCTTCTTATTACCTCTCTCGGCGGCGTGGAGGGCGAGCCGCAGGGCCGGTTCGCTGAGTAGTGTCTGATAGGGCATCGGCAACGGCCCGGGGCTATCGGGGCCTTCCCATGCCTCGGTCCAGGCCGACTTGAGCTGGCGCGAGAATTTTCCGGTGCGGCATTTCGATCTGACCGTATCGCGCGAGGTCGCGGCCAGCATCTTGTCGCGAATGATCTCCGAAACATCCGACTCCGCCGTCGTCAGCCAAACCGATCCGGTCCACGCCCCCGCCGCACCCAGCGCCATGCACGCGGCCATCTGCCGCCCGGTCGCGATACCGCCGGCTGCGAGCACCGGCACGTCGCGAATCGCCTTGATTGCACGCAGCACCTCGGGAATCAGCACGAGCGTCGAGACCTCGCTGCAATGGCCGCCGGCCTCCCAGCCCTCCGCGATGATAATATCGACGCCGGCTTTCACCTGACGGATCGCATGTTCTTTCGCGCCGATAAGCGCGGCGACAGGCACCCCGTGTTGACGGCCCATCTCGAGCATCGATTGCGGTGGCACGCCGAGCGCGTTGGCGATCAACTTGATTGGATGCCGAAACGACACCTTCAGCAATTCCAGGACGGCGTCTTCCTGCAGATTCAGGCGACTGGGCTGTTCGCCGCGTTCATGATGCTCGACCTCACGCGTTGGGGGAAGTTCGACGCCGTATTTGATCAGAAGTTCGCGGACAAAGTCTTTGTGCCGCTGTGGAATCCGATCCGCGAGCGATGCGTTCGCGACCGACTTTTCCCCTTTCGTCGCGATATTCTCCGGGATCAGCACGTCAACGCCGTAGGGCTTGCCGCCGACGTTGTCGTCGAGCCACTTCAATTCCTGCTCGAGCGAATCTGGCGAAAAGCCCGTTGCCCCGAGCACGCCGAACCCTCCGGCGCGGCTCACCGCTGCCACCACGTTGCGGCAATGACTGAACGCAAACAGCGGGAAATCGACACCGAGCATCTCACACAGAACGGATTTCAAATGCGTTCCTCCGCAGCCTCGTGCGCATAATCAACCATCGGCAACTGTGGGCGACTCGTCTTCGCCCCTCCGGAGCAGCGTCAGATCAGAACCTCGGTCTTGCGCAACTGATCGATGCGATCGCGGGTAAAGCCAAGCAGCGACTTAAGCACTTCCTCGGTATCGGCGCCGCGCACGGGAGCGGCCTTGCGCACGGACGTTGGCGTGCCCGACATCTTCCACGGAATGCCTGCGTGTATACGCTTGCCAACTTCCGGGTGTTCGAGCTGCACAAGGTAGCCTCGCTCCGCGAGATGCGGGTCCTCCGCGAGGTCCTTGTTGCCCATCGAAGGAAAGGCTGCAACGCCTGCCGCCTGCAGGATACGAGTACTTTCCCAGCGGTCCCGAGCCTTCGTCCACGCGGTGATGATCCGATCGAGATCAGTCTCGTTTTGCTTGCGCAGCGCCTGGGTCTTGAAACGCGGATCTTCGGCGAGTTGCGGTTGGCCAATAGCGTTACACAGGCTGCGCCATTCCGCCTCAGTACCGACTGCGATCGAGACCCACTTTTCGTCGTCACCGGCGGCCTTGTAGCAATCATGCGGTGCCATCACGGGGTCGTGGTTACCATGCCGTTCTGGCTCACGCTTGGCGAGATCGTACTGCAACAAGCCCTCCGGCATCAGCACCAGCGCGGTTTCGAGCTGTGACTGATCGATGTATTGACCCTCGCCGGTGAGCGCACGATGGGTCAGCGCCGCCATGATCGCAAAGGCGCCGAAAATGCCGGCATTCGGATCGGGATAGGAGACGCCGATCTCGCCCGGGTCGCCGCCCTCGTAGCCGGTGCCAAAGAACATGCCGCAAGCGGCCGACGCTGGCGGCCCATAACCGACGAAGCCCTTGTAGGGGCCGGTCTGGCCGTAGCCGGACATCGAAATCATGATGATGTCGGGCTTTACCGAGCGCAGCTTGTCGTAGCCCAAGCCGAGCTTGTCCATCACGCCGGCCGCATAATTGTCGGTGACGATATCGGCGTGTTTCGCGAGCGCCAAGGCGATCTCGATTGCTTCGGGCTTGGTGAGGTTTAAAGTGATCGCTTTCTTGCCCTGGTTGTACTGATTGAAATAGCCGGCGCGATTCGGACCGGGGACGTCGTCGGCAAACGGTGGAATGAGCCGCGTGACGCAAGCCGGCCGCGCAGTCGTTTCAACGCGAATTACTTCGGCCCCAAGATGCGCCAGTTGCATCGTGCAGAACGGTCCGGCCCAGGCCCAGGTGAAATCGAGAACGCGAATTCCTGCGAGCGGTAGATCAGCCATGATAATTTCCTTTTTTGTTCCTGCGCGAAGTCGGACCTAGGCGATTCCGGCCTCGTGAAGTTCCTTCAAACGATCGCGGGCGACTCCGTATTCGCCGCAGAATACCTGCTCGGAATGTTCTCCGAGACGCGGCGCGGGTCGTCGTATCGACCACTGCGTGCGGGCGTACTTCGAAGGCATTCCGGGCAGATTGACCGTGCCGACGCCCGGCTGTTCCACCGGCACGAAAAAGTCGCGCTCCGCCAGGTGTTCGCTATAATAAAGGTCGCGCATGGTGTTGACCGGTGCGAACGGGATACGACGCTTTTGCGCTTCCCGATAGAGGTCCTGCACCTTCCATTGACTTAGCCACTCGCCCATCAGCGCTTTGAGCGCATCCTGGTTCTGCCCGCGCGCGATGCGATCCTTAAAAAGATCTTCGCTCGCCCATTCCGGATTGCCCATCAATTCTACGAGGCGCTTCCACTGCTCCTCTTCGACGGCGAGCGCGAAGATTTTTCCGTCGGCGCAGTCAGCGATGAACCACGGTCCGAGCAGGCGCGATCCCAGCCGCGAGGTCTCTCGATGCGCGTACGTCCAATGCATCAGGTTCATTTCGAGCATCGCCGCAATACATTCCTGTTCGGAGACGTCGATCGCCTGCCCCTTGCCGGTCTTGAGGCGATTGAAGTAAGCCGCGAGAGTGAGCATTCCGGCGTGCACGCCCCCCTGAAAGTCGCCTTGTGATCCGAAGCACTTCAGCGGCGGCTGATCGGCGTAAGGTGACGCGCCCGGGCTCAGATACGCCCATCCGCCGGCGTTCACCGCCGTCAATTCGTAGCCCTTCCAGTTGGCGTATGGGCCCGTATCGCCAAACATCGAAATCGAAGTGATGATCAATTTCGGATAGGCCGCGGTGAGGACGGCACTATCGAGTCCCTGGGCGGCTCGCGCGGGTGGCGGTACGTTGTGGATCAGCACGTCCGCGTCGGCTAACAGCTTCGCGAGCAGTTCGCGGCCTTCGGGTCGCGTCAAGTCGGCGACGACGCTGCGCTTGTTGGTATTCAGGTAGATGAAGATGCCGCTCTTTTCAGGATCGGCCTGGTCGTTGGGAAACGGTCCGCGCCGCCGCGTCAAATCGCCTCCGGGCGGCTCGACCTTGATTACTTCAGCGCCGAGATCGGCGAGCATCTTGGCTGCATATGCCGCCGCGATTCCCTCGCCGCATTCGACTATTTTGATCGCACTGAACGGCGATTTTGCATTCTTCTCCACGGTCACTCGCGCCTCTCTACGGATTTTCAGGTCTATACGGTCAAACTTTTCCAATAGCGCCTTTGGGCCGATGAAGGCAAATCGGAGATTCCAAGACTCGACGTACTTGACCCGGCTTGCGCCAGATTCATAATTCATTTGAGCGCGCGCTCGATTAGCTGGTGGGAGTACCCGATGGCCAAGATTCTCGTCCTGCAACATCATCCGGCGGAAAATCTCGGCGCCATCGCTGACGCACTCGAAGGTGCTGCGCTGGCGTGGCAATACGTCCGCGTGGTTGACGGTCAAGCCATCCCTAAAGATGTCAAGGGACTCGGAGGACTGATCGTTATGGGTGGGCCGCAGACGGTTTACCAGCTCGACAGGCACCCATACCTGCGTGAGGAGATGGCGCTTATCGAGAGTGCGCTCAAGGCCGACAAGCCGATCCTCGGCGTGTGCCTCGGCAGCCAATTGTTAGCGGCAGCGCTCGGCGCTCCGGTCCGCCGCGGCGAGGAGCGGGAAATCGGATGGTATCCCGTGCGGCTGCAGGAAAGCGCCAGGGATGACCGCCTGCTGCGCGGGTTACCAACCGAGTTCGTCGCTGCTCATTGGCATAGCGACGTATTCGACCTGCCGCGAGACGCAGTCGCGCTGGCGTCGTCGGAAAAAACTCCACTGCAAGCCTATCGCTATGGCTCCAAAGCCTATGGATTCCTGTTCCACGCCGAGATGACGCGCGAGATTCTCACCGCGCTCGTCGCAGAATTCGGCGAGGGGCTTAAGCGAGTGGGTCTTGACGGCGACGCCATCCTGGTTGAGGCCGAACAACACCTGCTTGCGCTCGGGCGCATCGGCGACACGATCTTCAGTCGTTGGGCGTCGCCGATTCAAGGCACCTGAGCGACCTGCGCCTGCCAGGACGCGCCATGGTCGGCGCATGCGGGCCATTCCCCGCGGTCAATTAGCCGAGGTCGAGGGAGCGTTGCGCGAGTGCGCATTCGTGATCGAGCAGGCGTCGCTTGTACTCGAGGCCCCAGCGGTAGCCGGTAAGGGAGCCGTCGGCTCCGATAGCGCGATGGCATGGGATGACGATCCCGAGTGGGTTGGAGCCGTTGGCGGTGCCGACCGCGCGGGCGGCGTCCGGGCGTCCCAGCCGCCGCGCGATCTCGCCGTACGAGCGCGTGGCGCCCCAGGGAATCGCGCAGAGTTCGCGCCACACGGATATCTGAAAGGGCGTTCCTCGAAGATCGACCGGGATCACCAGTTCGCGAGTTCGCCCACTAATGTAATCGACGATTAGTCGCGCCAGTGCCGCCAGCCCGCCGTCGTCGCGGACGATGACCGCTGCGGGCAGATCGCGACGAAGCTCAGCTTCGAGATGCGTGGCGGAATCGCAGACGCCGATCCAGCAGACACCAGTCCGCGTGGCGGCGATGAGTAAGCGGCCGAAGCTCGAATCCACGGTCGCGAAGGCGATGCGCGCGCCGCCGCCGCCGCTCCCGTAGCTCGCGCCATTAACGATTAGCTGGCCGGCGCCGCCGCCACCGGCGGTGTACCTGACGAGACCGCCAGCGCGTGCCGACTGAACAGTAGTCACTCTAACTCCCGTTCGTTGCCCATTCTGATGCCGCAAGGCCGAATGAAAAGTTGTCATATCGATGCTCCGAATCAAACGCGTCTGGAGACGACTGTAAACAACCCCGGTCCTACATCGTTTGTGAAGTTTCGCGAGGGCCGATGAGCAGAGCGCGCGAGGGCGGGGTGCTGCTGGCAATCGAGCCGCTTTGATATATGATATGGCGCTACTGACGGCGTCCCGGCGTATGGATCGTGCTACGCGGAGCGCAATTTCCTCGTCACCAAACGGAACTTAAACAGATGGCGTTCAAGTATATCAAGGTCCCTAACGACGGCGAAAAAATCCGCTTGGCCGATGGCAAGCTCCACGTCCCCGATCGGCCGATAGTCCCGTTTATCGAAGGTGACGGCACCGGTCCCGATATTTGGCGCGCATCGCAATACGTTTTCGACCATGCGGTGGAAAAGGTGTACGGCGGTAAGCGCAAAATCGCCTGGATGGAAGTTTTCGCGGGCGAGAAGCCCTTTAATCAATGGAAGACGTGGCTGCCCGATGAGACGGTCGAGGCATTCCAGGAATACCTTGTCGGGATCAAGGGGCCGCTAACCACGCCGATCGGCGGTGGCATCCGGTCGCTCAACGTCGCCTTGCGCCAGTTGCTCGATCTCTATGTCTGCCTGCGTCCGGTGCGCTACTTCGCCGGCGTGCCGAGTCCGGTAAAGCATCCGGAAAAGCTCGACGCCGTGATCTTTCGCGAAAACACCGAGGACATCTACGCCGGTATCGAATGGGCGGGGGAATCGGCCGAGGCCAAAAAGATAATCAAATTCCTGCAGGAGGAGATGGGCGTAAAGAGTATCCGCTTCCCCAACACCTCCGGCATCGGAATCAAGCCGGTCTCGCGCGAAGGCTCCGAGCGCCTTATACGCGCGGCGCTCAATTACGCGATCGCCCATAAGCGCAAGAGCGTGACCTTCGTCCATAAGGGCAACATCATGAAGTTCACCGAAGGCGCGTTCCGTGACTGGGGCTATGATCTCGTGCGTCGCGAATATAAGGGCAAGGCGATCGGTTGGGACGACTGCGGTGGTAATCCGCCGGCCGGACAGTTGCTGGTCAAGGACGCGATTGCGGATATCACGCTGCAGCAAATTCTCACGCGGCCCGACGAATTCAACGTCGTCGCGACGATGAATCTCAACGGTGATTATCTCTCGGATGCGATGGCGGCGCAGGTCGGCGGTATCGGAATCGCGCCCGGCGCTAATATCAACTACATCACCGGCCACGCGATCTTCGAAGCGACTCACGGTACCGCGCCCAAGTACGCGAATCAGGACAAAGTCAACCCAGGCTCGGTGATTCTGTCGGGCGTGCTGATGTTCGAGCACATGGGCTGGCAGGAGGTCGCCGACGGCATTATCCGCGGTATGGAAAAAGCCATCTCCAACAAAACCGTGACCTACGACTTCGAACGTCAGATGAGCGGCGCGAAGCTGCTCAAGTGCTCGGAGTTCGGCAAAGCGATCGTCGATAATATGTAGCGCGTCGATAGTCGCGGCCGGGCGGGAGAAGCTATGGGGTGGAGTTGTTGGGCAACTAAAAAACCAACCTTCTGAACCCTTACCGAGCTTTCGGACTTCCCGTTATCAGCACGCGGGCACCTGGACTGGCGAGAGTCTGTAGCAGGGCCGACGCTTGCAGGCGCGGGAGCTCGCGCGCTGAGCGAATGAACTGAGTTCTTTGCTCCTCGACCAGGAGCTAGACGAGCCCGGATCTCCGTAGGTGTCGTCAGTTGGGGCGCATTTTGAGGCGATCGTCCTGCGCCCAACCTTCCTTCAATGGCACCATAAAGTAGGGCACCAGGCTCATCCTGCTGAATTTCCATTCGCCGTTCTGGCGCACATATTCGTCGTCATAGCGGGCGGCAACGAGAAAGGCTTCGCCGTTGTAGATCGGTTTGGCTTCGAGATAGGCGAAGCCGTGGCCGCGGTCGCCGTTCAGCTGGATGGTGTGGTTGTGGATGAACTGCTTGACCCAGGTGATGCGCGGACGTTCTTTTTCGCCGTCGGCAGGTTTGCGATTGAGGGCGCCGAAGAAGCGTGCGATCTCTTCGTGCCCGGTCGCCTTGCCCAGATGAGCGAAGTCGAGTTCGCCGTCAGTGGTGAAAAGCCCAGGGATATCTGCGAACTTCCCCTCATTGACGTATTCATGGTAGCGATAGCGCAAGTCGCGGATAGCTTCGCGATCGCGCAGTTCGCGCACCAAATTTTCAAGCTCGCTGACGCGTTCTTCCAGATTAGCAGTCACGGGCCGGGCCTCCGGACGAGGATTTACGGATCGTCTTAGCACGTAATGCCGGCGGGCGACAAAAGCCCTTTCGCGCACGATTGTGGGACGTCGAACGATTGCGCAAGTAAGATCTCGCAATCGAGAGCGCGAGTTCCGGCACATATTCACGGGTGCAATATGCGATATAAAGGTCGAACGAAATCAATTGGCGGCTTCACTTTGGTCGTTGAGGTTGATAGTTAATCTGGGTTTTGTGACGGATGGTGGGCGCTAGTGATTTTGCGGAGCGCGCGCTCCCGTTGCAGCGTCGAAGCCATGCGGGGTCGTAGCGCTCCAGATTTGCGCAATCTGCGACAGCGAAGATATAAGTATCGCTTGAAGCCGCGGCGACCGCTGCGGACTTCAGCTTAACGAAACTAACCGGATCGATCGGACAGGACCGTGGCAACGAGAAAAAAAATAGCGTTTATCGGCGCCGGCAATGTCGGCGCAACCTGCGCCCATCTGTGCTTTTTGCGCAGCCTGGGCGATATCGTGCTTTACGACATTATCGACGGACTGCCGCAGGGCAAGGCGCTCGATATGCTGGAGTCGGCGCCGGTGCTGGGCGTTGACGTGAGCGTAATCGGCACCACCGAGATCAAGGATATAGCGGGCGCGGACTGTATCGTGGTGACGTCGGGTTCGCCACGCAAGCCGGGGATGAGCCGCGACGACCTGTTGAAGATCAACGCGGGGGTGATGAATACCGTTGGCGCGGCGATCAAGCAGCATGCGCCGGGGGCGTTCGTGATCGCCGTGACCAATCCGCTCGACGCGATGGTGACGCAGCTCAAGCGCGTCACAGGGCTGGCGAAGAATCGCATCGTAGGGCAGGCGGGCGTGCTCGATTCGGCGCGCTATCGGACTTTCCTGGCGGCCGAACTCGACGTTTCGGTGAGCAGCGTCAGCGCGATGGTGCTTGGCGGGCATGGGGACGACATGGTACCGGTGCGCAGCTACACTACGGTCGGCGGCCAGCCGGTCGACAAGCTGATTAAAGCCGCGCGGCTCGAAGAGATCGAAGTGCGAACGCGCAACGGCGGGGCTGAGATCGTTAATTTGATGAAAACCTCGTCGTACTATGCGGCCGGGAGCGCGGTCTATCGGATGGTCGAGGCCTTCATTCTCGATCGCAAGGAAGTGCTGCCGGCGGCGGCGTATCTGGAAGGCGAGTACGGCGTAAAGGGACTGTTTGCGGGCGTGCCGGTGGTGATTGGCGGGGGCGGCGTCGAGCGCATCATGGAAATCGATTTGACGACCGCGGAGAAAAAGGCGTTCGAGAGTTCTGTGGCCCACGTGCGCGAACTGGTTGACGCGATGGACAAGGTAATCGGTGGCTGAGGCCGGCATAGGTTCGCGAGGCGTAACGGTTAAAGTTATTCCGCTCAAAGGTAGCGCATGAATATTCACGAATTTCAGGCCAAGCAGGTCCTCGGCCGTTTCGGAGTGCCGGTGCCGAAGGGGCAGCCGGCGGCGACGGTGGACGAAGCGGGTACGGCGTTCGAGATGCTGGGGCAGCCCAAGGCGGTGATCAAGGCGCAGATTCACGCCGGCGGCCGCGGCAAGGCGGGCGGCGTGAAGGTGATTTCCAGCGCGGCCGAGGCGCGGGAGTTTGCGGCAAAGATCCTCGACAAGCCGCTGGTGACGCATCAGACGGGACCCGAGGGGCGCGTGGTGCGACGCGTTTACCTCGAGCAAGCCAGCGAAGTGGCGCGCGAGCTGTACCTCGGCATGGTGGTCGATCGGAAGGCGGAAGGCGTCTCGATTATCGCGAGCGTCGAGGGCGGCATGGAGATCGAGGAGGTCGCGGCCAAGACCCCGGAGCGCATTCTCACCGAGCCGATCGATCCAGTGATCGGGCTCGGGGGTTTTCAGGCGCGCAAAATCGCGTTCGCGCTGGGCTTGCGTGATAAGCAAGTCGGCCAGTTCAGCGCGCTCATTGCGGCGTTGTATCGCGCGTTCGTGGAGACCGACGCGGCGCTAATTGAAATCAATCCGCTGGTGGTAACCAGGGATGGCAACGTGATTTGCCTGGACGCGAAAATGTCGTTCGACGACAACGCCCTCTTTCGGCATCCGGACATTCGTGAGTTGCGCGACGTGCACGAAGAGGATCCGGCGGAAGTCGAGGCCTCGAAGTTCGACCTGAGCTACGTGCATCTGGATGGCAACATCGGATGCATGGTCAACGGCGCGGGACTCGCGATGGCAACGATGGACATCGTTAAGTATTACGGCGCGGAGCCGGCCAATTTCCTCGACGTTGGCGGCGGGGCCAATTCGCAGAAGGTGGCCGCGGCATTTCGCATTCTGCTGGCGGACGCGCGCGTGAAAGCGGTGTTGGTCAACATCTTCGGCGGCATCATGTTGTGCGACGTGTTGGCGCAAGGCGTGGTTGATGCGGCGCGCGAGGTCAAGCTGAACATCCCGCTGGTGGTGCGGATGGAAGGCACCAACGTCGAGAAAGGCAAGCAGATTCTGAAGGACTCCGGCATCAAAGTGATAGCAGCGAACGACATGGCCGATGCGGCTCGCCGCGTAGTCGAGGCCATTGGCCAGTCAGTCTAGGCAACGGGCACCAGTAAGATGAGCATCCTCGTAAACAAGCATACCCGCGTTCTGACCCAGGGAATCACCGGCGCCACCGGGCAGATCCACACTCGTGCGTGTAAGGCCTACGGCACCCAGATGGTCGGCGGGGTAGTGCCGGGCAAGGGCGGTACGGACTTTGAAGGAATTCCGATATTCGACACGGTCGAGCAGGCGCGCCGCAACACCGGCGCAAACGCGACCGTCATTTACGTGCCCCCGCCGTTTGCCGCCGATGCGATTCTAGAGGCGGTCGCTGCCGGCATCGAGCTCGTCATCTGCATCACCGAAGGGGTGCCGGTGCTCGACATGGTCAAGGTGCGCCGTTATATGCGCGGTACCAAGAGTCGGCTTATCGGACCCAATTGTCCGGGCGTGATTACACCCGGTGAGTGCAAAATCGGCATCATGCCTGGGTATATCCACAAGCCGGGTGATGTCGGAGTGGTCTCGCGATCCGGTACGCTCACTTATGAAGCGGTATATCAGCTAACGCAATTGGGGATTGGACAATCTTCGTGCGTGGGTATCGGCGGCGATCCGATTGTCGGCAGCGGCCATATCGACATACTGAAGCTGTTCAACGAAGACCCCGGCACCCGCGCGGTCATCATGATTGGAGAGATTGGTGGCAGCGCCGAGGAAGAGTCCGCGCTATACATCAAGGAGAACTTCAAGAAGCCGGTAGTCGCATTCATCGCGGGACAGACCGCGCCGAAGGGACGGCGGATGGGACATGCGGGCGCGATCATATCGGGCGGACGCGGGACGGCCGCGGACAAGATTGCCGCTCTGATGGCCGCGGGCATTGCGGTAGCGATGAGTCCGGCGGAGCTCGGCATTACGATGAAAAATCTGCTCGACAGCAAGGCGGCCTGAGCCCGCCGAATCGAGCCTGCTCAGTTCAATTGAAGTAAAGAGATACGTTAAGTAATTACTTTCATGGAAAGAACCTTCGCAATTATCAAGCCCGACGCGGTCGCCCGCCAGATGGCCGGCGACATCGTAAAGCGAATTGAGGCGAGCGGCCTGCGCATCGTAGGCCTGCGCCTGACGCAACTGAGCCGCGCGGAAGCCGAGTTGTTTTACGCAGTGCATAAGGAGCGGCCGTTCTATAAATCATTGTGCGACTACATGACCTCGGGGCCGGTCATCGTCGCCGTGCTGGCGGGCGAGGGCGCGATCAAGCGCTGGCGTGATTTGATGGGTGCGACTGATCCCGCCAAGGCGGCGCCGGGCACGATTCGCAAAGACTTCGGCCAGAACGTCGAGCAGAACGCGACTCATGGCTCGGACGCGCCCGAGACGGCGGCGAACGAAATTGCGTTCTTCTTTCGTGGTCTCGAACTCCTGCCGTAGAAGCGAGAGCGCTGACCTTCGTCTTCACGATTAGGGTAAATCGGCGGCTCTGGCCTGTGGCCTCGCCGGGTTACAAATGCGGGAACGCTTCGATCATCCGCCGAATAGTTTACAATGGGCGGCGTGAGCCAGCTCCCGCCATCGTCACCGACTAAATTCCAACCCGCGAAGCCCGACCTGCGCGATCTTTCGCTGGAAGAGCTCGAAGTTTTCGTGCGGGAGTCGCATGAACGAACATTTCGGGCGCGGCAGATCATGGGATGGGTCTGGACTCGCGCAGCCGAATCCTTCGACGAGATGAACGACTTACCGGTTCATTTTCGCTGTAATTTGAAGCAACACTTTAATATTGGTTCAATGTCGCGATCGCGCGTGGCCCGTTCGAGCGATGGGACCCGGAAATTGCTGATTCAATTGGGCGATGCGCAGGAGATCGAGAGCGTCATCATCCCGACCGAAGGACGGACCACACTCTGCATTTCGAGTCAGGCGGGATGCGCGATGGGTTGCGGGTTTTGCGCTACAGCGCGGATGGGGCTGCATCGCAATCTCGCGGCAGGCGAAATCCTTGGCCAGGTGCTGGCGGCGCGCCGCGAACTGGATGCGGGTGAGACCCTGACCAATTATGTTTTCATGGGCATGGGCGAGCCGTTGGCGAATTATCCGCGACTCCATCGCGCACTGACGGTGATGACCTCGGATTGGGGTCTCGGCATTTCGCCCCGAAGAATTACGGTATCGACGGTGGGGCTGGCGCCTGTAATGGATCGTCTGCTGAGCGATTTTCCGGTGCACCTGGCGGTGTCTCTCCATGCGACCACCGATGAGGTTCGCGACCGTATCGCTCCGATCAACCGGCGCTATCCGCTGCGCGTATTGATCGACGCCTGCCAGGCGTTGCCGATCGCGCGGCGACGGCGGATCACGTTTGAGTACGTGATGCTCGAAGGGGTCAATGACTCGCACGACGACGCCCGCCGGTTGGTGAAAATGCTAACTCCGATGCGGGCGAAGGTTAATCTGATCTTTTTCAACCCATTTCCGAACGCGGGCTTCAGGCCAAGTTCGCGCGAGCGGGTCGAGGACTTTCAAGGGATCCTCCATAAGGGTAACTTGACCGCTACTATCCGCGAGAGTCGCGGGCGCGATATCGCCGCTGCGTGCGGCCAGTTATACGCGGAGAAGAATTTGGCCGCGCCTGCCGGGCGGTCGGGCGATTAAGTAAGGGCGATCAAATAAGAAGGTAACTGAGACGAATCCAAAGTATGGCGAGCACTGTTCTAGGTATAATCGGCGGCAGCGGCTTCTATCAGATGAGCGGTCTCGACCGCGTCGAAGAGATCGCCCTGGAGACGCCTTTCGGAACACCATCGGACGTTTATTACCGCGGTAAACTGGGAGAGGTTGAAGTCGTCTTCCTGTCACGCCACGGCCGCGGACATCGCATACTGCCAAGTGAGCTGAATTACCGTGCCAACCTCTGGGGCATGAAGAAGCTCGGGGTCGAGCAACTCGTCTCGGTCAGCTCCGCGGGCAGCATGAAGGAACAGATCGAGCCCGGCGATTTGCTCGTGGCCCGTCAGTTCATCGACCACACCTACTTGCGGCCCGCGAGTTTCTTCGGCGACGGGATCGTCGGGCACGTATCGCTGGCCGATCCGGTCTGCGCGGACCTGAGCCGCGACCTGGTCGCCGCAGGCCGAAGGTCGGGGGCGAAGATTCACGACGGTGGCACCTATTTATGTATCGAAGGGCCGCAATTCTCAACCCGCGCAGAGTCGAATCTTTATCGTAGCTGGGGCGTAGACGTAATCAGTATGACGGCGATGCAGGAGGCGCGGCTCGCGCGCGAGGCGGAGCTTTGCTACGGCGTGCTCGTGCTGGTGACGGACTACGATTGCTGGCACGCGAGCGTCGCGGCGGTTGATATTGGCGAAATCCTCCGCGTCATGAAGCTCAATGTCGAGTTCGCTCAGCGCGCGGTCATGACCCTGGCGGAGACTCTCGGCGCGCGGGCGCGAACCTGTGCCTGCGGGGATTCCCTGAAAGACGCGATTATAACGGACCGCGCAGCAATACCGCCGGAAACTTCGGCGAGGCTGGCGCCCATAATCGGAAAGTATATCAAGACCTGAAGTGATAATCATTTCGCCATACGTGATTAGCCACTGTCTGAAATGAGTATTGCCAAAAAATGAGCATTGTTGCAGTCGGTACAATCGGATACGACACGGTCGAAACGCAGCACGGCAGCGTCAAGGCGGCGCTGGGTGGCTCGGTTAGCTATTTCGCCTTGGCGGCGCGTTTCTTCGCACCGGTCAGTATAGTGGCGGCGGTCGGCACCGATTTTCGCGAAGAGGATCGCCATCTTTTCGATCATCGCGGAATAGATTTGCGCGGCTTGGTCACACGCGATGGCCCGACCTTTCGCTGGCACGGGCGCTATCACGAAGACATGAACGTGCGCGATACGATCAGCCTTGAACTGAACGTGTTCGCCGATTTCATGCCTGACCTGCTGCCTGATCAGCGCCGCGCCGACTATGTATTCCTGGCGAATATCTCGCCTGAGTTGCAGCAGCATGTCCTTTCGCAGGTAGCTAGTCCGAAAGTGGTCGCCGCCGACACCATGAACCACTGGATCGAGAACGATCGCGCCGCACTGATAAAGCTGCTGTCACGCATCGACATATTGACGCTGAACGACGAAGAGGCGCGGATGCTGAGCGGCGAACACAATCTCGTCAAAGCAGGGCGCGCAATCGTGAAGATGGGTCCCGACGCCGTATTAGTTAAACGCGGCGAATACGGCGTGCTGCAATTCAGCAAGGATGCAATGTTTGCGGTGCCGGCCTATCCGCTGGAAGAGGTAATCGATCCGACTGGCGCGGGCGACACCTTTGCCGGCGCATTCATGGGCTATATCGCGCGCAAGGGCGTGGTCAACGAAGCGGTATTGAGGACGGCAGTAGTGTACGGGTGCGTGTTGGGCTCGTTCGTGGTCGAGCAATTCTCAGTTGAACGCGTCGCGATGTTGACCTGGGAAGATATCGAACGGCGCTATCGCGCCTTCATCGAGCTCACGGATTCACATCATTCGAAATGGACCTCTCAATAGTTATTCCGCTCTTCAATGAGCGGGATAATCTGGCGCCGCTGTACGCGGAGCTCGAGCAGGTGCTGGCCGCCGTTGGCCGATCGTATGAAATCATTTTTGTTGACGATGGCAGCACCGATGGCGGCGAAAGGGTGTTGCGCGAAATCAAGACCCGCGATGCGCACGTGCGGGTAATCCGGCTGGCGCGGAATTCAGGCCAGACGGCAGCGCTCGCCTGCGGGCTTCAACACGCCCACGGTGGCGTGATCATCGCGATCGATGCCGATGGCGAAAACGACCCCGGCGACATTCCCCGGCTCCTGGCGAAACTCGATGAGGGGTATGACCTGGTGAGCGGCTGGCGGACCGATCGCTGGCGGAAGGCGGCTTTGACCCGGCGCCTGCCGTCGGTCGCGGCGAACGCTCTGATCTCGCGCATGACCGGAGTGGTGCTGCACGACTATGGCTGCACGCTCAAAGCCTATCGCGGCGACCTGGCGCGGCGGCTGATGTTATACGGCGAGATGCACCGATTCGTGCCGGCGATCGCGGCTGAGCAGGGAGCGCGCATAGCCGAGATTCCGGTGAACTTCAGGCCGCGTCGATCGGGTTCGTCAAAATACGGCCCCGGCCGCATCATTCGGACCATACTGGATTTGCTGACGGTGCGGTTTCTGGCTGGTTATTCGACGCGGCCGATACAGGTTTTTGGCGCTATCGGCGTGATGCTGGGCGCGCTAGGTTCGATATGGACCGCGATCCTCGTGTTTGAAAAGGTGATCCTCGGCTGGCCACTGGGCAATCGGCCGGCGTTACTGTTGGCGGTGCTGCTGGTGGTGGTCGGTGTGCAATTCGTGAGCCTGGGCTTGATCGGCGAGATGATCGCGCGCACCTACCACGAATCGCAGAACAAGCCGATCTATGTAGTCAAAGAGGAGTTCTGACAAACGGATGAATATCGCAGTCGTCGGCACCGGCTATGTCGGCCTCGTGAGTGGTACTTGCTTCGCGGAGAGCGGTAACGAAGTCGTATGCGTCGATATCGATCGTGAGCGGGTCGCCCGGCTGAAGGACGGGACGGTCCCCATCTACGAACCCGGGCTGGAAGAGTTGGTGCGGCGCAACCTGAAGGAAAAACGCATCAGCTTTACGACCGACCTGGCCGGTGCGATTAGTCAGTCGATGGTATCTTTTATTGCCGTCGGCACGCCGATGAGTGCGAACGGCGCGGCCGATTTGAGTGGCGTGCTTGGTGCCGCGGAAGCGATCGCGCGCGCCGCGAGTGGCTATCACATTATCGCGATAAAAAGCACCGTGCCGGTCGGCACCAATGACCAGGTTCGCGAAATCATTGCGCGCGCCGTCAGTCATCGCATCGACGTTTGTTCGGTGCCGGAGTTCCTCAAGGAAGGTTCCGCGGTTGAGGATTTCATGCGTCCGGACCGGGTCGTGATTGGTTCCACCAGCGATCATGCAACGGCGATTCTGCGCGAAGTGCACGCACCTTTTCTGCGCACCGATAATCCGTTGCTGGTGATGCATCCCCGATCGGCCGAACTGACCAAGTACGCCTCCAACGCGATGCTGGCGATCAGAATTTCCTTTATCAACCAGATGGCGAATCTGTGCGAAGCAGTGGGCGCGGAGATTAACGACGTACGGCGTGGGATGGGATCGGATCGTCGGATCGGAACTCAATTCCTCTTCCCCGGCGTGGGCTACGGCGGTTCCTGCTTTCCGAAGGACGTGCAGGCGCTGATCCACAGCGCGGCCGATCACAATCTGGACTTCACGCTGTTGAAGGCGACGGATGCGGTCAACAGTCAGCAAAAGCGCATGCTGGTGGATCGCGTCAGGGAACATTTCGGCGGCGAAATCTCCGGCCGCACGCTCGCCGTATGGGGACTGGCCTTCAAACCGCGCACCGACGACATGCGCGAAGCGCCCTCGCTGGTGGTGATCGAGGAACTACTCGCAGGCGGTGTGCGCGTGCAGGCGCACGACCCTGAAGCGCTGAAATCGGCGCGCGCTATCTTTGGCGATCGCATCAGCTACTACGAAACCAATTACGACGCCCTGGCTGGCGCAGACGCACTAATCATACTGACCGAATGGAACGAATTCCGTCATCCGAATTTTCATCGGATCAAAGCCGCGTTGAAGCAGGCAACGATCTTCGATGGGCGCAATCTCTACGATCCGGAGTTAATGCGCGCACTCGACTTTCGCTACTACTCGATTGGGCGGCGACCGCTCTAATGTTTGACGACGTGAGTGATGGCTGCTCGCGATGATCGGATGAAGGAGATTGGCGATGCGGATTCTGGTCACGGGCGGCGCAGGCTTTATCGGATCGCATACAGTGGATGCCCTGGTCGCGACGGCGGCGCACGAAGTCGCCATCATCGATAATCTGTCGGCCGGCAAGCGCGATCAGGTCAGCCCGGGCGCGCGTTTTTACGAGGCCGACATTCGCGACGCCGGCGAGGTCGCGCGGATAATCGCAATCGAACGGCCTGCGGTGATGGTACATTTCGCGGCCCAGATGGACGTGCGCAAATCGGTCGCCGATCCCGCCTTCGACGCGCAGGTGAATCTGGTCGGGTTCCTTAACCTGATGGAGGCGGGCCGCCAGCATGGCTTGCGGCGCGTCGTGTTCTCATCGACAGGCGGTGCGATTTACGGCGAGCAAGACACTTTCCCGGCGGACGAAAGCCATCCGTGCCGGCCGGTTAGCCCCTATGGCGTGGCTAAATTTTCCACCGAATCGTATCTGTTCTTCTATAAGGCGCAGTACGGAATCGACTACGCCGCGATGCGCTACGCGAACGTCTATGGACCGCGTCAGGATCCTCACGGCGAAGCGGGAGTCGTCGCGATTTTCTGCGGACGGCTGCTCGGGCATCAGCCCGTGACGATTTTCGGTGACGGCGAACAGACCCGCGACTACGTCTATGTTGCAGATGTTGTGCGCGCCAACGTAGCCGCCGTGATGGCCCCGGTCACCGGTCCGATCAATATCGGCACCGCGATCGAAACGAGTGTGAACCGCCTTTACGAGACGCTCGCGGCGGTGGCCGGATCCGACCAACCGCCGGTGTATGCGCCGGCGCGTCCGGGGGAGCAGAGCCGATCGGCGATTGCGGCATCGCGCGCTGGCCGCGAACTCGGCTGGCGCCCCGAGGTTACAATCGAGGAAGGCCTCCGGCAAACCTTTCAATTCTTCAAGGATCGCGTCGCGCATCGGCCTTGAACGCATGCTACTATGGATTCTTTGGACGCCAGCGATCTACCTCGCAAAGTAGCTAATGACCCCACGCGAACTGATTCGTAACTTCTCAATTATCGCGCATATCGATCACGGCAAGTCCACGCTCGCCGATCGCCTGCTCGAACGCACCGGCGCACTCACCAAGCGCGAGTTGAAGGAGCAGTTCCTGGATTCGATGGACCTCGAACGCGAGCGCGGCATTACGATCAAGGCGCGATCGGTGCGGCTGAACTACGCGGCCAAGGATGGTCGCACCTACATCCTTAATCTGATCGATACTCCGGGCCATGTAGATTTTGCTTACGAGGTCTCCCGCAGTCTGGCCGCCTGCGAAGGCGCTTTGCTGGTGGTTGACGCGAGCCAGGGAGTCGAAGCGCAGACCCTGGCTAACGTCTATATGGCGCTCGATCACGGTCTCGAAATCGTGCCGGTCATCAACAAGATCGATTTGCCGGGAGCGGACGTTGAGCGCACGCGCGAACAGATCGAACAGGTCATCGGTCTCGACGCCAGTACGGCAATCCTGACCAGTGCCAAGGAAGGCATAGGCATCGAGGAGGTTCTCGAAGCGCTGGTGGAACTGGTGCCGGCGCCGGCCGCGGGTGACGGCAAACCGCCGCGGGCGTTGATCTTTGATAGCTGGTACGACGTTTACGAAGGCGTCATCGGCCTGGTGCGAGTGTTCGACGGCGAACTCAAGCGTGGGATGAAGGTCCGCCTGATGGGGACCGACAAGCTCGGCGAGGTAATGCGCCTCGGGTACTTCACGCCGCATGAGCAGCAGTCGGATACGCTCGGCCCCGGCGAGGTTGGTTTCATCGTCGCCGGCATCAAGACCGTTGCCGACATGCGCATGGGCGACACCGTCACCGATGCGGAAAATCCCGCGGCCGAGCCGCTGGCAGGCTTCAAGGAACTCAAGCCGATGGTCTTCGCCGGGCTTTATCCCACCGAGGCGAATCAGTACGGCGACCTGCGCGACGCCATCGACAAGCTCCGGCTGAACGATGCGAGCATCATCGTCGAGCCGGAATCTTCGCAGGCCCTCGGCTTCGGCTTTCGCGCGGGATTCCTCGGACTCCTGCACATGGAGATCGCGCAGGAGCGGCTCGAGCGTGAATTCGGCCTCGATTTGGTCGTCACCGCACCGACCGTCGCGTACCAGGTGCGGACCAACGCGGGAGCCACCATGATGGTCGATAATCCCGCGCATTTGCCCGACGAGAACACGGTTGCGGCGATCGAGGAGCCATTTATCCTCGCCTCGATTCACGTGCCCGAGGAGTTCCTCGGGGCCGTGATGCATCTGTGCGAGGATCGTCGCGGGGTACAAAGAGACCTGCGCTATTCGGGCCACCATCGCGCGATTCTGCATTACGAAATGCCGCTGGCCGAGATCGTCTTCGATTTCTACGACCGCTTGAAGTCGGCGACCCGCGGCTACGCGTCGCTCGATTACGAGTTTCTGGACTTCCGCCCGGAGCATCTGGTTAAATTGGATATCCGCATCAACGGCGAGGCGGTGGACGCGCTTTCCGTCATCGTGCACCGCGACAAGGCGTACGAGCGCGGCCGGGCGCTCTGTGAGAAGATGCGCGAGTTGATCCCGCGCCAGATGTTCGAGGTAGCGATCCAGGCGGCAATCGGGGCCAAGATAATAGCCCGCGAGAGCGTTAAGGCGTTGCGTAAGAACGTCACCGCCAAATGCTACGGCGGGGATATCACGCGCAAGCGCAAGCTGCTCGAAAAACAGAAGGAAGGCAAGCGAAGGATGAAACAGGTCGGTCGCGTCGAAATCCCGCAGGAAGCATTCCTCGCCCTGCTGAAGGTAGGGGAGTAGCCTGCGACGTGGCCGAACCCTTACGTAAAAATCCAGGCCCGTCGCAGACCGGGCCGGGCGCGGAACCCTTGGCGGAAAAATCCGCCGCGCGCGAATACTTCGAGGCCTTCGTTATCGCGCTGCTGTTGGCGATCGTCCTGCGCACGTTTTTCATACAGGCTTACAAGATTCCCTCGGGCTCGATGGAGCCGACGCTGCTGGTCGGCGATCACATCATCGTCAACAAGCTGATTTATGGTCTGCGCCTGCCCGATTCATTTTTTGGCCTGACGCCGCTCGAAGACAAAATCCCGTGGGGTCACTACTTGTTTCAGTTCGAGCCAGTGCATCGCGGCGACGTTGTGGTTTTCGTCTTCCCGCCAGACCCGACCAAGGATTTCATCAAGCGGGTCATCGGGATTCCCGGCGATAAGATCGAAGTCAAAGACGGCAAACTCTGGCGCAACGATGCTCCGGCGGACGATCCACACGCGCATTTCGAGCTCACCCCAGATCAGCGACAGGAGAATTCTCCGCGCGATTATTTCGGACCGATCACTGTCCCTGAGGGAAAGTACCTGATGATGGGGGACAATCGCGATCGCAGCTATGACGGCCGCTTCTGGGGGCTGGTCGATCGCGATGAGGTAGAGGGCCGTGCCATGTTCATCTACTGGTCATGGGACTCCGACGGCGCTGGATTTCTGCCCATCCGATGGGACCGTTTTGGCAAGGTAGTCAATTAGCGCGCTACTCGATATACATAGAGCGCCATACGTTATATAAAGTGCGCGATACGATGTACGGGGGAGCCACGCGGTGACCGACGAAGCTGAGGCGAAGGAAGTGGAGGCGAAAATGGGGGCGATATTGGAGCAGCTGGCCGCTCGCTTTGATCTCGTGCTCGAAGCAGTCACTGGCTTCGGCGGACGTTTGGACGCTCTGCGCGAGGAAATTGTCGGTCAGTTTAGCGAAGTCGGCCGCCAGGTCCGCTTCCTTTCCGATCGTATCGCAGAGAATCGTGAAGGCGTCGCCATTACTCGCGCTGATCTTGGTGCCGAGATGGTTCGCATTGGCGAAAATCTGGGCGCAACCCGAGTCGAATTTCGCGAGCAGTTGGCGACCACCCGCCTCGAATTCCAAAAGCAGATCGCAACTGAGGCCGAACGCGGACGACAGCTCCTGGCCGAGGAGTTAGGCCGCGCCACCGCCGAAGCGCGCGCTGAGCTGACTCGTGAAGTCGCCGCCGCCGGCGACGCCGTGCGCAAGGAACTCATTGCCGCGCGAGCCGAAATCGGTCATGAGATTCCCACCGCCTCTGCCCAGGTTCGCGCCGGCATCAGCGCGTCCGCCGAGACTATAATCAAGAAGCTCGACGCCGAATTGAAGGTGACGAACAAAGCCCTTACAAATCTCACGCGCAAGTTCGATCGCTTCGACGATCGTCTAACGGTGCAGTCCAAGGATCAGGACCAGCGCATTCGCAAGTTGGAGCGGCGCGCTACCCGCTGAACTTCATCGCCTTTCAACCGCTCCCTCAATTCCATTGCTCTCGGGAAGGTCTTGCCTTGCCCCATGCAGTTACATCTAATCGCAATTCTTATATGTAATCCCGTCGAGATAACCCCATAAAGCATATCTAGGTTAATTATTCAGTCAAATCTCTTTCGCAGAGAGTCGATAGATGCTATAAACATGTGTAGTCCATCTAGAGCAAGTCTAGGATAGTAGAGTGAGAGCGCAAACTGAACACCAATATCTGGGCAAACCCAGGCATCGCTTCCTCGCCTTCGATCGCCGGGAGATAGACGACCAACCTGTGTTCGTCTATCGATGCATTTGCGGCTACCTCGAAGCGGTGCCCGTCGCTGGCGGCCCTTACCTGACGCTAGACCATCGTTTCAAGCCGCGGCCCGATGCGCGCCGCATGGTCCTACATCTGAACCTGGAGCGGGCGCACGAACTGAACTAGCGGCGCTTCTTCCGCAATCTCGCCGAGCGATTTTCGTCTGCTGCGAGAATTTACGCCCCACAGGTCTCGCACCCTTTTCTACAACCCTATTCTTTCTCGAATGACGGTCCCGACCACTTCGCATCGACTGCGAACGGACTCGACGCGCCGCCGCCGAAGAGATTCCCACCGGCCATCAGACCGCCGTCGACGACCATCGCGGTGCCCGTGACCCATTCCGAATCGTCGCTCGCGAGATAGAGCGCCATCCCGGCGATATCTTCGCCGGTGCCGGCGCGCGGAATCGGCTGAATCGTCTCGAGCACTTGGCGCGCGACGGGCTCGCCGCCCGGTATATGCTGATGGATTAGCGGAGTGTTGATGCCGCCCGGGCAGATACAGTTGACGCGGATTCGATCGCGTCCGAGATCGATCGCCGCGCATTTCGTGAGATGGACGACGCCGGCCTTCGCGACGCTGTAGGGCAGGGGGCCTGCTCCGCCGCGCAGGCCCGCGACCGACGCGGTTGAGATAATCGAGCCGCCGCCGGCCTTGCGCATCTCGGGGATCGAATACTTGATGCCCAGGAAAACCGCGCGCAGCAGGATCGCAAAGGTCCGATCCCAGTTTTCGGCGGTGGTTTGCTCCAGGCTCCCAAGTGCGCCCGCCAGGCCGGCGTTATTGAACATGATATCGAGCTTGCCGAACTCCTTCACGGCGCGACCGACTGCGGCCTTGATCGCAGCCTCGGAGGTCACGTCGGTATGCTGGAAGACGGCGTTGCCCCCGTTCTCCTTGCATTCGCGCACGGCGGATTCACCGCCATCGGCGTTGAGGTCCGCGATAACGATGCTGGCGCCCTCGCCGGCGAAACGTGCCGCCGTCGCGCGTCCCATGCCGCTGGCTGCTCCGGTGATCACTGCTACTTTTCCGTCGAGTCTGCCCATGATGTCGTCCTTGCTCCCTTGGTTTCTCTCGCGGGCTGCTCACATCGGCAATGCGTGCCAACGCGGCAGGAGCCAGCATGTTGGCGCATTGTCGGCCGATCTGCCAACGCCTCGAATGCAGGTAAATACGGCCTGCGGTGTATAATGTCGGGACCATGAGCAGGGTGCCGAATAGCCGGCGGACAGCCGCCGCGTTGATCCGATCGACCGAAGGGATGCATCCGCATGCCGCTCGCGATCCAGACGCTCCGCAGACCCCGCATACTATCGATGTCGCCACTCCCGCTGTGCCCGTAACGGACGTTAGCAATGCGGCGACTTGCACAACGCCCGAATCGCCCGATGCGCCCGCTCCGGCTTCCACTCCAGAGGAGGCGGCGCCTGCGCGCGACCCCGAACTGACTCACGATGAACCGCCGCAGTTTCCGATCCGCGACGCGAGCATCAACGCCCGGTCATCGCCCGCCAGCCGCGACGATTTCGGTCCGCGTTACGAATCCCTGGTGTCCTATCCCGGCAATCCGCCCGCGCCCAGCGAACCAAGGCCCAAACGTGGGCGACCCGCTGCAGACCTCCGGCGACAGCGTCAGAAGGGCTTGATCGATCTCGGCAACCCGGACGAAGGGAAGTATCGCAAGGCCGATCGCGAGGCGCCGCGCGGCGACGCAACTGACGATGCGGTGACGGAACTCGAACTGGCCGGCGATGACGTCCCCGTCATCGCGCTGTCCGACGACGAATTGACCCGCAAGCTCGACGCGATCCCAACCGAGCCGGGCGTCTATCTGCTGCGCGATCGCAACGGCAAGGTGCTCTACATCGGCAAGGCCAAGTCGCTGCGCCCCCGCGTACGGTCGTATTTTCGCGAGGGCGGCGACGGGCGTTTTCAGGTGCGCTTCCTGATGCGCCAGGTGCGCGATTTCGAGACTCTCGTCGCTCGTAGCGAGAAAGAGGCGCTGATTCTCGAAAACAATCTGATCAAGCAATACAAGCCGCGCTATAACATCCGGCTCAAGGACGACAAATCTTATCTCAGCGCGAAGGTGACGAATCATCCGTGGCCGCGAATTACGGTCACGCGCCGAATCGTGAAGGACGGCGGACGCTACTTCGGGCCCTTCGGATCGGCCGACGGTCTGCGCGAAACCATCGACGTTATCCGCAAGGTTTTCCCGCTGCGCACCTGCTCCGACACCGTCTTCCGCAACCGTTCGCGCCCGTGCATCGAATACCAGATCAAGCGCTGCCTCGGGCCGTGCGTGCTTCAAGTCGATCGCGGTGACTACGAAGCTCATCTCCGCGCCGCCGAGTTGCTGCTGGAGGGCAAGAACCTCGAACTCCTCCGTGAGTTGCGCGAGCGCATGAAGGGTTACGCAGATCGATTGGAGTTCGAGGAAGCGGCGCGGGTGCGCGATAGCGTGCGGGCCATCGAAAAGACCGTCGAGCGGCAGACCGTGCTGCATCATTGGGGCGGCGATCAGGACGTCTTCGGGCTTTATCGCGAGGGTGGGTTTATCGAAGCGATCGTCTTGCTGGTGCGCAATGGCAAGCTGACCAGCACGCGTGGATGGAGCTTTCACGACCTCGAATTCGCCGACGAAGATGTGCTCGCCGACCTGCTGACGCAATACTACGCGGGCGCGCGCTTTATCCCGGACGAAGTAATCCTGCCGGTGGTTTTGGAAGACGCCGACGTCCGTGCGGACCTGCTCACCGAGCGTCGCGGCAAAAAGGTCGAGGTCTTCGTGCCACAGCGCGGCGACAAGCTGCGCCTGCTCGAGATGGCGATGGAGAACGCGCGCCAGAGTTTCGCCTCACGTCGCGACAACGAAGGCACGCGCGAGAAAATGCTCGATGAACTGCGCACCAAGCTCCACTTGCGCAACCTCCCCAAGCGCATCGAATGCTACGACATCTCCAATCTGCAGGGCTCGATGGTCGTTGGATCACAGGCCACCTTCGACGAAGGCGAGCCGCAAAAGGCGCTCTATCGCCGCTACCGGATCCGCACGGTCGAAGGGCAGGACGATTTCGCCAGCCTCTACGAGGTTCTCACCCGGCGCCTCAAGCGCGCGCAGCAGGAGAAGGAATTTCCAGACCTGTGGGTCATAGACGGCGGTAAGGGTCAGCTCAACGTCGCCATCCAGGTACTGAGGGAATTCAACCTGAGCGATCAGATCGAAGTCGTCTCGCTCGCCAAGCAGCACGTCCTCAACGACGTTCGCGATCGCGCCGTGACCAAATCCGAAGAGCGCGTGTTCCTGCCCAAGCGCAAGGATCCGATCATCCTGCCGCGCAATTCCACCGCGCTCTTCGTGCTGGTGCGCATCCGCGACGAAGCCCATCGCTTCGCGATTACCTACAATCGCGACCTGCGCCGCCGTGCCCGTCTGCGCTCGGTGCTCGACGATATCGAGGGCATCGGTCCGGTGCGGCGGCGTGAACTGCTGCGCCATTTCGGCAGCCTGCGGCGGATTCGTGAGGCCTCGCTGCCGCAACTCGCCGCCGTCAAAGGCGTCAACACGGAGTTGGCCGCCGAGATCCGCAAGCATCTCGACCTGATGTCGGCCCTGCTCGATCAGGAGGAGAACGTCGAGCGCGAAGAGGATCGCGTCGCGGCCGAATACCTCGACGCGGGCAACGGCCAGTTGCAATTGCTCTCGCGCAAACCGCGGCCTCCGATCGCGGAACCCGCGCCGCCTGATGAATCCGCCACCGCCGAGCCTCCTTCGGATTCCGTAAGCGATGAGAACTGATTCACGACTCGTCGCGTTGCGCAGATCGATCGTTTTGACTATGGAACGACGGCCGGCCGTGTGCGCGGTGCGAACAATCGCTCCCGCAATGCCATGCAGCGCCGCTCGACGATGCGATAGTGCGCCTCGGCAATCGTCACGCTGAGGATCATGACCAGCGCAAAATTCCTCAGCAGGCAAAGGAATTGGCCGCATTCCATCTTGACGATCTTGCCCGCCGCAAAAATCGCGATCGATTCGAACAGGTAAATACCGTACGACACGCGTCCGATCTCGACCATCGCCCGCGCCGCGAGGAAACGCGTTATCCCACCGCGTGCGCCCAGCCAGATCGCAATAATCACCAGACCCACCACCAGCGACATCAACGGCGACCCGATCGTGTAATACCACCAGTCAGTCGCGGCGCCCCATATGATGAACGGCGTGCCGGCAATCGCGTAGATCCATAGTGCGCGCCCGGAAAACCACCGCGCATGCGCCCCGAGACGCTCGGCCGTCAGCGCCAGTACACAGCCGATGCCGATGCCGTCGAGCCGCGTCAACGTGCCGTAAAAGATGAAGCGCTTCGCGATCGCATGCGGATAAATCATGTACACCGCCACCCGAATCGCGACTGAGACTGCGACCGCCACGTAAAGCGCGGCCAGCGCCCGCCGCCGTCCCAGTGCTCGCAGGGCCCACGGCCACACCAGGTAAAACTGCTCCTCGATACACAGCGACCACGCCTGGAAAAGCGCGATATGCATCGCCTCGGTGAAGTAAAGCGAGATCCAGATATTGAGCGTGTAGGTCAGGAACAGCGGCAGAAACGCCAGCAGGGTCCAGCAATAGTTGTAGCGGCCTGCGGCGACCAATCCGACCATCGTCAGCAGCAGCGCCGAGATGAACGTCGGATAGAGGCGAAACGCGCGCCGGCTATAGAAGCGCGCGATTGCGATCGTTCCGGTGGCGTCCAGTTCCTCGACTAATAGACGTGTAATCAGGAAGCCGCTCAGCACGAAGAAGATATCGACGCCAAACCAGCCCCATGCGCCCAGGTACGCGAAGCGCGGGACGAAGCCAAAGACGTGAAACGCCATCACGGACGTCACCGCAAGTGCGCGGATGCCGTCGAATTCGGGGATGCGTCTGGACGAAGCGATGGATCGATCCTCTGGCTCGCGCGTGAGGTTATTTTCTCCCATGCGCGGCAGTCAAGGTCGCCGTCTGCGCCCGCTGCGCCCGCCGCGCTCGCCGCGCGCGCACGACCGCTATCCTCGCATGGCCGCTCGCATATACCGTCAGTAGAGTTCTGCAACAATCGAGAGGTGCGCCAATCGCCGCCGCGACGCCATTCATTGTCCGCCTGACCACGAATACTCCGCCGCTCGATGACACGGCATCCGTGCGGATTCTCGCCTCGCGCTGGCTGATCGATTTTCCGCCGCTCTATGCCGCGACGATCGCATTGGTGGCAGGCGACGCCCTCGGCAACGCGCGGGTGTTTGTGCCTTTGGGATTCGCGATCGCCCTCGCGGTTGCGGCAACTACGGCATATCTTCTGGCGCGTCCCGAACTGGCGTTCGCGTTAGCCTTTGCGGCCATCGCCGCCGCGGCGACGATTCCGGTGCACAATCTCCTCGCGCCAGGCCGCGGTTCGGCCACCCTGTCGCGCTTCGCCGACGATTCCAAGGTGACGATCGAAGGCGCAATCGTGGGCGAGCCCGAGCGCGCGGGCGACGGCCGCACCTGGCTCCTGGTGCGGGCCGATCGGGCCGGCCCCGTCGCCACTGCACCGTCGGCGCGACCGTTACAACCGGCGACCGGCGTCGTTCGCGTGACCATTCGCGGTCCGCAGCACTTCACCATCGGCGACCAAATCCGCGTCACCGCGCGCCTGCGGTTTCCGCGCAACGACGGCGATCAAGGTGAATTCGATTATCGCTCCTGGCTGCTCCGCAATGGCATCGCCGCGACCATGTTTGCCGACGATCCAAAAGCCGGCGCGCCACCCGCCATTTCGGTCATCGGTCATCGGGATTTTCCGCTGCGTGAGCACATTCAAGCAGTCCGCGATCACATCGGCGCATTCATCGATGCGAATCTCTCCTATCCGCAGAACGCCGAAATGCGCGCGTTAATAATCGGCGATCGCGGCGGTATCGACGAGGCCATCCGCCAACGCTTCGCCCTCACCGGCATGGCCCACGTGCTGGTCATCTCGGGACTTCATCTCGGTTTCGTCGCCGCCGCCGCCTTCTTCGTCGTGCGCCTGGCGATGGGATTTCTTCCGTCCTTGATGGCCCTCGGCTATGCCAACAAAATCGCCGCCGCCGCTGCCGCCATCGCCGGTACCGCCTATGCCGCCATCGCCGGCGGTCACGTCTCGACCCTGCGTGCGCTGATTATGGTGCTGGCGTACGCGGTGGCGATTCTAACCGATCGCTCGCGCGAATTGCTCGCCAGCCTCGCCCTCGCGGCGCTGCTCATCTGCTTCGCGCTGCCCGGCTCCACCGCCGATATCGGCTTTCAGCTTTCGTTCGCCTCCGTGATGGTGATTCTCGTCGGCATGCGCCGTTTCGCCGCCTGGTGGCGCTCGCGGATACGCTCGCATGGGGCCGCGGCCGAAGTCACGCGCGCCACTGTCGTACTCGAGGCGGCCGCCGGCTATGTCGCCGTATCGTTCTGGGCCTTGATCGGAACCGCTCCGCTGACCGCCCTTCACTTCAACCAGTTCTCCCTCGTCGGCCTCGTCGCCAACGCCGTCGTCGTGCCCATAATGGGCTTCGGCGCGGTGATTTGCGGACTCGCCGCCGCCGCTCTGAGCTTCATCTCTCCGGTCGCGGCGCGCCCCGTCCTGCTGCTGGCCGGGCATCTGGCCGGCGCCGGGAATTGGCTCGCCGGATGGTTCGAGGGCTGGCCGCTGGCCTGGACCCGATGCTTCACGCCCACCATCATCGAAATCGCCATCGCCTACGGCTTCATCGCGATCTGGTGCAGCCGCCCTCTCGCCACGGCTCGCCTCGGCGCGCCGCCGGCCCGTGGCCATCCCGGTCCTGAGGTCACTTATGCGCGCTGCCGATCGATTGCGGCTGGCGCCTTGGCCGTCGCCCTCGTTGTCGACGCCGGATGGTGGACCAGGCAGCGTTTCTTTTATCCCGATTTGCGCGTGACCTTTCTATCGGTAGGCGAGGGCGACGCCGCGGTGGTGCGCTTTCCCGGCGGTCGCGTGATGCTGATTGACGGCGGCGGCTCGTTCGGCGGCTCCTTCGATCCGGGCGAGCGCATCGTCGCGCCATTCCTCTGGGCGAACAAAATCATGCACGTCGATTACGTCGCCCTCAGCCATCCCGATCGCGACCATTTCGGCGGGCTGATTTTTCTCGTGCGCAATTTCTCGCCCGCCGAATTCTGGACCAGCGGAGTCGCCAGCCCCGATGAAAGTTATGCCCAATTGATCGCCGCCGTGAGCGCGATCGGCGCGCGCAGTTCCGTGTGCGGCGCCGTCATGCCCTCCCGCACCATCGGCGGTGTACACGTCCGATGCCTCTGGCCGCCGCCGAATCTCGTCGAGACCAAGGAGAATAACCAGTCGATGGTCCTCCGATTAACCTGTCGCGGCGCGGCGATCCTCTTCACGGGCGATATCGAGGCCAGGGGCGAGCGTGAACTGATTGCAAGCGGTGCGGACCTGCGCGCGGCGATTTTGAAGGTGCCGCATCATGGCAGCAAAACCTCATCGAGTCCGGACCTGCTCGCGGCGGTGCGCCCGCAACTCGCGGTGATCTCGCTGGGCTTTCATAACCGCTTCCATTTCCCCTCCGCCGCCGTGGTTGCCCGCTATCGCGAGTCCGGTGCCCGCGTCCTCATGACCAGCGAGGTGGGGCAGGTGAGTGCGATCGTCGGCCCCGCTGCCATCGGCGTGCGAAGCTTTAGCGGCGATACCCTTGATCTGCCACTACCAGCCCCCGATCCGCACAGCCCCTGAAATAAGCGATCACGCACGCCCCGCCGGATTTGTCCCGCGCCGAACACCACCAGGGTCTAGACTTCGTCGCTGGCGACTGACCCCTGTAGCCGGTACTGGTTGACGATTTGCCAAGGGCTGTGGGAAACTGGCCGATGCGGCAGGCAGCCTCGGAACGGAGCCGCCGCTCGTCGAACGACGTTTTCCATCTGCGCCGGAGGATTCTGATGGCCGATCAGGCGAAAACCGAAAGCACCGAACAACCGGGCAAGCGACCCATCTTACCCTTCCTCAAGCTCGAACCCAGTCCGCATCTCGTCGGCAGCAAATGTGGAAACTGCGGGGCGGTCTTCCTCGACCTCAAACGCATGGCCTGTTCCAAGTGCGGCGCGACCGGCCAGTTCACCCAGATCCCCCTCTCCAATAAGGGCAACGTCTGGGTCTTTTCGGTCATCCATCAGTCGTTCCCCGGCATCAAAACCCCCTACATCACCGCAATCGTCGATTTGCCCGAGGGCGTCAGCGTAAAATCGACTCTGGTCGATATCGATCCCGACGAACTGCAGAAAAATCCCAAGATGGCTTTTGGGATGCCCGTCGAAATGGTCGCCAACGTGGTCTCCAAAGATCGCCAGGGTAATGAAGTCGTCGCGTTCCAGTATCGGCCCAGCAAAAACTGATTTATCGAATTTAACTAATGCCACGGGCGTCGTTGCGGACCGCTTCACGATCGCCCTCAGCCATGCCCCGAGGAGGATTTGAAATGCGCAACGTTTATGTTCTCGGCACGGGATGATCAAGTTCGGGCGCTATCCCGACAAGTCGGTGCCCGAACTCGGCGCCGATGCCGCCCTGATGGCCATCAAGGATGCGGGCGTCGCCATCAAGGACGTCGAGCTGTTCGCCTCGCGGCAACCTGTTCCAGTCCAACGCGATGATCGGCCAGCGCATCCTCCAGCAGATCGGCCAGACCGGCATCCCGGTCATCAACGTCTCGAACGCATGCGCCACCGGCTCGACCGCCTTTCGCGAGGCCTACATGGCCGTCGCCTCGGGCATGTACGACATCACGATGGCGGTCGGCGTCGAGCAGATGGGCAAGCAGGGCCTGCTCGGCGGTGGCGGCGGCGGTACCGATCCGGCCTACGCGACCGAGGGTCGCCTCGGTTCAGGCCTGATGCCGGCGGTGTTCGGTCAGGCGGGCGTCGAGCATATGCGCAAGTACGGCACCACAGATCGAGCATTTCGCCAAGATTTCCGTGAAGTCGCACAGCATGCGACCAAAAATCCGTTCTCGCAGTATCGCAACGAAGTCACGCTCGAAGACGTGCTCAACGCGCGCATGGTGGCGTTTCCCAACACCCTCTATATGTGCTGCCCGACCGGCGATGGCGCCGCCGCCGCCATCCTCGTCTCCGAGGACAAGCTGAAGCAGTTCGCCGATGGCCGCAAGCGCCCGCGCGTCGCGGCCTCGGTGCTGACCTCCGATCCCTACACCGATCGCGATCTGACGCTGCCCGACGTCAGCACCTTGACCCGTCGCGCCGCGAAGAAGGCCTACGAGACCGCCGGCATCGGCCCCAAGGATGTCTCGCTGACCGAATTGCACGACTGTTTCGCGACCGCCGAGCTGGTCCATTACGAGAACCTCGGCCTCTGCGGTGACGGCGAAGCCGGCAAGTTCATCGATGAGGGCGGCGGCATGCATCCGAGCCTCGGCGGCAAGGCCCCGTCAACGTCTCCGGCGGCCTGCTCTCCAAGGGCCATCCGCTCGGCGCGACCGGCGTCGCCAACATCTGCGAAGTGGTCTGGCATCTGACTGGGGATGACCGCGCCAAGGAGCGCCTGGTGCCGAACGCGAAGGTCGGCATGGCGCATGTCATCGGACTCGGCTCGGCCTGCACGATTCATCTGCTGACGGTGTAAGCAGCGGCGCCGCGACTGCCCCCGGCTTCAGGGGGGCGTGGCATTAGTCGGGTCGAACCATTAATAGAAAGGGGCCGCTCGCGGGCGGCCCCTTTTCTATTATGTATGCGATACGCGCTTCCGCATTTCCTGATAAGATGGCCGATTACGCGACGCGCGTTGTCGGCGTGCAAGGCCCACCGCGATTGAATTGGCAAGATTCAAAACAAAGCCAAATTATAGGCGCAGATACAGCGAAAGTTTGACGGTAACAGCCTTGGCACTGACACGGCTCAGAGGATTTCAGGATCTTGATCGGTCGCAACGCGCGCGCCGTCAGTATCGTCGAGGAATGCGCGCGCAAGGTCGCCGAACGCTACTCGATTGACGAGATCCGCATCCCGTTGCTCGAGCGGCTCGAACTTTACCAGCGCTCCAGCGGCGAAACCTCTGACGTCGTCGAAAAGCAGATGTACGCCTTCACCGATCGCGACGAGGCCGCAGACCACCCTCGCGCTGCGCCCCGAGGGCACTCCCGGCGTCGTGCGCGCCTATATCGAGCCGGGATCGATCGCAGCGACCCCGAGCAGCGCTTCTACTACTTCGGGCCGATGTTCCGGCGCGAGCGCCCGCAAAAAGGCCGTTTTCGCCAGTTCAATCAGTTCGGCGTCGAGATTTTCGGCCGCGCCGACGCCGCCTGCGACGCCGAACTGATGATCATGGTCGACGAGTTCCGCCGCGACCTCGGCCTCGAAGTCGAGATTCGAGATCAATTCGCTCGGCGACGGCCAACTGCCGGCCCGCCTTTCGCCAGGCGCTGCTCGAATGGGGCCGCGCGCATCTCGACGAGCTTTGCGAAGACTGCCATCAGCGGCTGGAACGCAATCCGTTGCGGCTGCTCGACTGCAAGAACGACGTGAAGCTCACGCAAACCGCGCCGCGCAGCTCCGATTACCTGTGTGAGCCGTGCCGCAAGCATTTCGGCGACGGTGCAGGAACTGCTCACCAATGCGAACGTGCCGTTATGTCGTGAATCCGCGGCTGGTGCGCGGCCTCGACTACTATTCCCGCACCACCTTCGAGGCGATTTCGAAAGCCGTCGGCGCGCAGAGTGCCGTCGTCGCCGGCGGCCGCTACGATGGGCTGGTCGAGGCGCTCGGCGGCGCCGCCGTCGCCGGTACCGGCTTCGCGATCGGCGTCGAGCGCATCGCGCTCGCCCTCGCAACGAGTCGCTTCAAGCTCGATGGGGCGCCTGACGCTGCCATTATCGCGATGGGCGATCGCGCCGCTGATCAGCGCCAGTGGCCTCGCCAAGACGCTGCGTACAAAGGGTCTGCGCGTCGAGATGCTCTCTCCCGAGCGCGGGCTGAAAGCCCTGCTGCGGCGCGCCGATAAGGTCGGCGCGCGCTATGCCCTAATCGTTGGCGAGAACGAGTTGGCACGCGGTGTGGTGCAAGTCCGCGATCTCAAGACCAGCACCCAACGCGAAATCGCGAAGGACGCGGTTGCTTCCGAAATTGCCGCACCCGCCAACGACTGACTGTTTCACCTCACGACTCCCGCAGGTATTCTTTCAACCTTGGATCTCGATGCCGGAAAAAAATAGCTCATTCTCACCGCTGCCGCCCTGGCAGCGCACCGACTACTGCGGCATGTTGCGCGCGGCCGATGCCGGTCGCGAGGTCGCCCTCTGGGGCTGGGTCGCCACTCGCCGCGATCATGGCAGCCTGGTCTTTATCGACTTGCGCGACCGCGAAGGCGTGGTCCAACTCGTCTTCAATCCAGCCCACGACGCAGACGCGCACGAAGTGGCCGCCGCCGCCCGCTCTGAATACTACATCGCCGTAAAGGGCAGGGTGGTGCGCCGCAGCGACAGCACGATTAACGCCGAACTCCCCACCGGCGCGATCGAAATTGTCGTCACCGCGGCCGAGATTCTGAATCCGTCCAACGCGCCGCCGTTTCCGATCACCGGCCCCGACAACACTGCCGAAGAAGTGCGTCTCAAGTATCGTTACCTCGATCTGCGGCGCGACGGCATGCAGCGTAATCTGCGCCGGCGGCATCAGGCCCTGCGCGGCGCGCGCGGCTATCTCGACGCTAACGGCTTTATCGAGATCGAGACGCCGATTCTCTTTCGTGCCACGCCCGAGGGCGCGCGCGATTACCTGGTGCCGAGCCGTGTGAATCCCGGCAAGTTCTACGCGCTCCCGCAGTCGCCCCAGTTGCTCAAGCAAATCCTGATGGTCGGCGGTTTCGATCGCTACTATCAGATCGCGCGATGTTTTCGCGACGAAGATCTGCGCGCCAATCGGCAGCCTGAGTTCAGCCAGATCGATATCGAGATGACGGGTCCCCGCCCCGAGGACGTTCATGCAATGGCGGAGGGGATGATGGCGTCGATTTATCAGTACGCTCTTGACGTCGCGATCGATCGGCCGTTTCTGCGCATGCCCTATGCCGAGGCGATGGATCGCTTCGGCACCGACAAGCCCGATCTGCGCTTCGATCTCGAGTTGAAAAATCTCACGGCGGCCTTCGCCGGCACCGCCTTCAAAGTCTTCGCCGAGGTGATCGCGCGCGGCGAGGCGATCTATGGACTCGCGCTGCCCGCCGCTTGCCAGCTCTCGCGCCGCGAACTCGACGAGTTAACCGAGTCGATCAGGACTCGCCAGGGCATGGGTCTCGCCTGGGTGAAGATCAACTCCGACGGATGGCAGGGACCGGTCGCGAAGTTTATCACCGAGGATGAGCGCCACCGCGTCCTTGAAGCGGCGGGCTTGCAGACCGGCGACACCTTGATGATGGTCGCCGGCTCGCGCGGCAAGGTCTGCCCGCTGCTCGGCGATATTCGCCTCCAACTCGGATCGAAGTTCAGTCTGCGCGACGAGCAGGCGCTCAAGTTCCTCTGGGTCGTCGATTTCCCGTTGTTCGATTACAGCGACGAGGAGAAGCGGTTGGTCTCGGTAAATCATCCGTTCACCGCGCCGAACCCGGACGACCTCGCGCTACTCGACTCGCGGCCGCTTGAGGCGCGTGCGCTGGCCTACGACATGGTACTCAACGGGCAGGAGATGGGTGGAGGCTCGATTCGTATTCATAACGCGGAACTGCAATTGAAGGTATTTGAGCTGCTCGGAATCCCGCGCGATGAGGCGGCCGCCAAGTTCGGCTTCCTCCTCGACGCTCTCGGCTACGGCGCGCCGCCCCACGGCGGTATCGCCTTTGGCGTTGACCGGATCGCGATGATGGTGTGCGGGACCGATTCGCTGCGCGACGTGATGGCCTTTCCAAAGACCCAGAAGGCCATCGATCCGATGAGTGGGGCACCCTCTGAAGTTGACGCGCGCCAACTGCGCGAACTGTCGATCAAGGTGGCGCTATGAGGCGGTTGCGCAGCGCGACGCTGGCGCTCGCGGCTGTTACGATGTTTATCTCGGTTGCATGCAACAAGAACATCGACACGAAATTCGAGGATGAAGTCAACGACACGGTGCGCACGATGCCGTTTATCGGCGACAACACCGGACTCAATGTGCACGCAGTGCGTTCGATCAGGCAGGTCATCATCCACAAAATTGCGGTGATGCCGGTTGTTGATGCCCCGGATCAGATCGACAAGGAATTGCCTCAGGGCGCGGCGGAATCGATTAGCGCCCTGCTATACGCGCAAGCGACCGTGGTCGGCGGATGGCAGGTGGTGCCGCAGGACGATGTCGGCGACGCGATGCAGCAATTGCCCCCGACCACGCTTGCGAATATGGACGCCAACGCTCTCGCGTTGGGCAAAGCGGTCGCCGCCGATGGTGTCCTTTATGGCACGGTCAACAAATATCGCGAACGCGTCGGCTTCGAGTATTCCGCCCAGACACCGGCCGCAGTCGCCTTCACCCTGAGCTTCGTCGATTTGCATTCGGGACAGATCGTGTGGTCCGCAAAATATGCGCGCGAACAAAAGGCCTTGAGCGAGAATGTCTTCGACTTGCCCAACTTCATCGCCAACAAGGGCCGCTGGGTGCGCGCACATGATATCGCGCAGGAAGGCGTCAACGCCGCGATCGCCAATCTCTTTTCCAAGTTGACCATCGAGCCCGTCGTCCAGGGCCAATAGCAACTCGCTCGACACCGGCCGTTTTTATCGCTCACGCCGGCACCAGTGATCGAGCCCGCGGACGCCGCTGTCGGCCTTCGCGCTCGAAGTCGCTAACTCCACGGCGAATTCGGCTTCATCCGCAAGGATTCTGCCACCGCCGGATGGACCACGTGTCCATCGTAGGTATTGAGTCCGTGGCGCAGCGCGAGGTCGCGCGCCCCTGCCTCGAGCAATCCGTGGTCGGCGATATTGAGCGCATACGACAGCGTCGCATTGGTCAACGCATAGGTCGAAGTATGCGGCACCGCACCCGGCATGTTGGTGACGCAGTAATGGACAACGCCGCTGCGTATATAGATCGGCTTCGCGTGGGTCGTCGGCTGTGAGGTTTCCGAAACTCCACCTTGATCGATGGAGAGATCGACTATCGCAGCTCCCGGCTTCATTTTCGCCACCGTGCGCGACGTAATCAGCCGCGGTGCGCGCGCTCCCGGCACCAGCACGGTGCCGATCACGAGGTCCGCCTGGAGAATTTCCTCTTCGAGCGTTGCGCGATTCGACATGACCGTGATCGCGCTGCCGCCAAGCACGTCGTTCAGGTAGCGCAGGCGCGACGGATTAACGTCAAGGATCGTGACTTCCGCACCCACGCCCGCCGCCACCCGGCACGCGTTGAAGCCTGCGATACCGCCGCCGACGATCGCGACTTTTCCCGGGCGCACTCCCGGTGCTCCACTCAGTAGAACGCCGCGCCCGCCGTTTTGCGCCTGCAGGCACCATCCTCCGGCCTGGACCGCGAGCCGTCCTGCCACTTCGCTCATCGGTGCCAGCAGCGGCAAGCTCCCGTCTTCGAGTTGCACGGTTTCGTAGCCCAGGGCGCTGACGCCGCGGCGGATGAGTTCGCGCGCGAGCCGACGGTCGGGCGCGAGATGGAGATAGGTGAACAGGATCAGGCCCGGCCGCAGAAACTTGTACTCAGAGGCTTGCGGCTCCTTGACCTTCAACACCATCGACGCGCGCGCCCAGACGCTCGCGGCAGAATCGGTGATGCGAGCGCCCGCCGCGCGATAGTCGCGATCGCTGAAGCCGCTGCCCAGCCCCGCGCCGCGTTGAACGATTACGGAATGCCCGTGAAGATGGAATCCGGCAGCTCCCGCCGGCGTCAGTGCGACTCGTCGTTCATCAGGTTTGATCTCAGTCGGAACGCCGATGATCATCTCACGCGACCTCTCCACAGATGTTTATCGGAACGCACGTCATGGGTTGACTCGCGGCACTGGCGGATAGGGAATATTAATTCATGACGCCGGCACCGAAAGCTATCATGCGAAAAGATCGTCGGCGGCGAACGTCAGATGAACGCGGAAGTAGCGCGGCGGCGCAGTCGATGAATCTTGACAATGGGATTCGCGCCGCGCTTGATAAAACGTAAGGATCATTCGCGTCCGCCCTGGCCGCATCAGCCAGTTCGGCGCGTTGATATATCTGGGAGAAGATGATGGAAGCTCCGCCGGGACTTAAATACTCGAAGGAACATGAATGGGTGGCGACCGAGGAATCGGTTGCGACCATCGGCATTACTGATCATGCGCAGGAACAGCTCGGCGAAATCGTGTACATCGAACTGCCCTCGGTCGGCGAGAAGGTGAGTAAGGACGATCCTTTCGGCGTCGTCGAATCCGTCAAAGCGGTTTCCGACATTTACGCTCCCGTGAGCGGCACCGTGGTCGAAGTTAATGAGGATCTGCCTGAGAGCCCTGAAGTAGTGAACGAGGATCCTTACGGCGACGGCTGGCTGATCAAGGTCAAAGTCAGCGATCCTGCCGACTTTGAGGACTTGATGGACAACGACGAATACACCGAATTGGTCGCGCGGGAAAAAGAGTAGGCGGCGCCGCGATCATCCGTTATTCGCCTCGGCGGGCGCTTCGGTGGCGGCATTCGCACTCGCCACCGAAACGTCGAAGCCGCTGACGGCCGGCGGTGGATCGACAAATACGATAACGAACGGCGATCGTTGCGGACGGCTCCAGCGAGAACGCCTTGGGCGGATCGAGCTTCTGAAAGAATTCCAGCTCGTGTGGCGTCATCTGCGCCACCATCGATGCCGATAGGTTGTTGCCGCAATAAACCACGCTATTGGCCAGCGGATGCTGTGCAGCATCGCGCAGGTTCGCCTCAATCTGAATTGCGTGCAACGCTCTTTCGCTCACGTTCTCGGCGATCCCGGTGACCACCAGCACCGAGTGGCCACCCTTCGTGCTGAGATAATCTGCATGCACGTCGCGCATCGCGACCAAGCGAGCCGGTGCGATCGGCAAAACGAAACGGCTGCCGATCCGCGGCAGATGGCTCAACATCTCCGCCGCGGTCGCGGGTGCACTTCGAACGAACACCGTGATCGCGCCATAGCCTAGCGCTATCAGCACGAACAACCCGACGAAAAAACGCGCCGAGTGCGTGGCGGTGCTGTGATTGTAAACCGGCGCCGCGTCTTCATCGAGAAATTCCTCGTCTTCCTCCGCTTCCGGAAGTTTCGGCGCGCGCATCGCCAGACGGCTCGCCTTCGTGTCCGGCTCGTCGACGTTCGCCTTTCGGCTTGCAAAAGCCGGTTGCCGAACGTGCGGGTTTCGAGGCTGCCGGCGGCATTTCCGGTTCGGGTTCGCCGACTTTCCATTCGGCGCTGCGACGATCGGCGAACTCATCTGCCGTTGGCCCTTCGTGTTGCAGCCGCTCGTCGTTAAAATCAAAGTTCAGATTCTCGCCGGACTCAGGCACCTCTTCGCGGAATGGCTTGGAGAGCAAATCGTCAGTGGACGGACGGGGTTCGGATGGCGGTGCAGCCGCGGCTGGTCGCGATTGCGGCGTCACAGGTGGCGATGACGGCGGCGGCGAGGCGCCCGGCGCCGGCCGCGGCGGAGCATTCACGCGCGCTTGCGAGCGGGCAGAGACCTCTTTGGGTGCGACGCTGTCCGCGGCGGCGGAATCCACCACCCAACCGGACTGCGCGTCGGGAATCGATCTCTCGCCGATGGTCGGCGCGCCCTCGGCCGGTTGCGGCTGACGTCGCGGACGCGGCTGCCGCGGCGGTGGAGGCACAGGGCGATTCCGCCGTTTCCTCGCCCGGGACTCCCGGCGCGTGGCTCGACCGTGAACACATGACCGCATCGCGAGCACTTGAATGTCGGTGTACCCTCGGGCAGTACCTGCTCGTCGATCCGGTAGCGCGTATGGCAACTAGTGCATTGAACTTCTATCGTCACCGCTCCTCCACCTCAGTCGCCAAAAATACCACAAGCCGCGGCTTCGGACAGCTATCGCTTGCTCGTTTAATCCAACGGCAATTGCGCTCGGCTAGCAGGCTCCATCGATGCGGATTGCACTCGTAACACGCCGCTTCGATCCCGCCGGCGGCGGCACCGAACGCGATCTGACGATTACCGCGCGGCTGCTCTCACGGGCGGGTCATCAGATCACGATTCACGCTGCCGAGATTCGTGCTGCCACCAGCGAATGGCCTTTGCGGCAAGTCGCGGCTCCACGTCTCGGGCGCGCACTTGGATTCCTATGGTTCGCGCGCGCCGCCGGTGCTGCCGCCCGTCGCTCGGGTGCCGATTTGGTGCTCAGCTTCGCCCGCATCGCCGACGCGGACGTTTTGCGCTCCGGCGGCGGTGCCCATTCGAGCTACATGCGCGCCGCGCGCCAATGGCAGTCGGGGCCGGCGCGGATTGCGATGCGCATCAGTCCGTACCATCGCATCCAGGTTATCGTCGAACGCGCTGGCTTCCAGTCGCCGCGCTTGCAACGCGTCATCGCCGTGTCCGAACTGGTGCGCCGCGATCTGCTGCAAACCTTCGTGCTCCCGCCCGCTCGAACGGTGACGCTCTACAACGGTGTCGATCTCGATCGCTTCACGCCCGCGCGCGATACGGCTGCCCGCGCCGCCATTCGGCGCGATCTCGGCGTGTCCGATTCGCGGCCCGCCGTGATGTTCGTCGGCAACGGCTTCGGGCGCAAGGGCCTGCGCTTTCTGATCGAGGCGTGGCCGGCGATCGGCAACGACGCCCAACTGATCGTCGTGGGATCAGATCGGGTGGCGGCATCCTATGAACGGATCGCGCGACGACTCGGCCTGGATCGTCGTGTGAGCTTCAGCGGCCGTCGCACCGATGTCGATCGCCTGATGCGCGGTGCCGACGCCTTCGCACTGCCTTCGCTCTTTGAGCCTTTTGGCAACGTCGCGATGGAAGCGATGGCCGCGGGCGTTCCCGTCCTCACCAGCATCCAGTCCGGTGTTGCCGAGGTAATTCCGGTCCCGATGCGCGAATTCATCGTTAATGATCCGACCAATCCCGGCGAACTGACGTTACGGATGAACGCACTGATCGCAACCGCGTCAGCACTCAGAGATACGGCGCGCGAGGCCGCCGAGGAATTTACCTGGGATCGCCATGCGCGGGAGTTACTCGCGATCGTCGAAGCGGCAGCAGATCGCAAGAGCTAACGATTGCCGCCCGATCGGCGGCCAGCCTCGCGCTAACGTTTTCAGCACGCAGCCTGCCATCTTACCAATGGGAAGTCTGAAACCTTCCTGAGGTTAAAGGAAATTCACAATGCTCTACTCCTCAACCGCCGACCACCGAGCCTCGCAAGCCGTCGTGCATCCCGCGGGCGATCGCCAGCCGGCGCTCCTCCCGCGCGCGCCGTTCGATCGACGCCCCCGTGGCGACCGCAAGCGCCAGTCGCACCGCCGCGACCACCGCCTTCGTCCAGATCTCGGATGCTGAATGCTGTTCGTGCAGCATCCTGCAGTAACCCCGCTCGCGCGAGATGCGGATGAACCGTTCGCGGTCCGCCCGCGACGCATCGACCTCGTGCCACACCAGCGCTAGCGGCGCATAACCGATACGCAGCCCCGCTCGCCTCAGGCGCTGTGACATCTCCGTCTCCTCCTCATGGCCTGCCGCCCCCGGCCCCAGCCGCTCGTCGAACGGGCCGACCTGCCGCAGCGCCGCAGCACGAAACGCCATGTTCGCGCCGAGCACGCCGCGCACTTCAATTACGTCATCACCGTGATCGGCGATCGGCAGATCCAGATATGGCGCCATCGCGCCGACCTTGGTGACCGGATTCTCCGCTGGCAGGATGCGCCCCTTCATCGCCGCGAACTGGTCGTGTTCATCGAAGAATTTCTCGACCGCCGCGACGTATCCGTCCGCCACCACAAGGTCGTCGTCGAGACATACGATTATTTCTCCGCGCGCGGCCGCAATGGCGAGATTCTGTACCCGGCACTTGCCCGGCCGCGCCTCGTACAGGTGAACTATCTCCGCGTTGGTTTTGATCGCGCTTCGATCGATCGCAGCAGGCGAGGGCGTTCCGTTCTCCGCTATCAATACCTCGTGGTCACCCGCACGGATTTGGCCGGCGAGACTCACCAGCAATCGGGCAAGCGAGTCGGGCCGCGCATGCGTCGCGATAATGATCGATACCTTCACCGGCCCTTCGATTCGCCGTTGGCTTGGCCGCGCAAGCTCACGTCGCCGTCTGACCGCCCTGTAAGATTGACGAGATGGACCTGGGGTTAAATGATTCTGTGCTGAACTTCGCCCGCGCTCAACCCGTTGCCCGCCCGGATGGCAGCTTGAATTACTCGCCGCAGCCGGTTACATCTTTTTGATCCCCGGACGCGAGAGTGGCGGAACGGCAGACGCGCAAGGCTCAGGACCTTGTGAGGGAAACTTCGTGGGGGTTCAAGTCCCCCCTCTCGCACCAGTTTTCACCCGGCCTCTGAAACACCAACGCGCCCGGTTGGTTATGGTTCACCGATTCAATATGATCTTTCTACGGTAGCTCTGCTCCTTTACAGCGGCTGCCGTTTAAGCGATTGCCAAATCGAAGGACGACGTATCTGCCTTGGAACTGAGCAAGACATTCGACCCCAAATCCGCCGAGGAGCATTGGTTTCAGCTCTGGATTGATCGCGGTTATTTCAAGGCCGATCCAGCTCGCGACGGCGATCCCTTTTCGATCGTCATTCCGCCCCCGAACGTCACCGGCCAACTCCACCTCGGCCACGCGCTCAACGTTACGCTGCAGGATGTGATCGTGCGCACCCGCCGTATGCAGGGCTTCAACACCTTGTGGGTTCCCGGCACCGATCACGCCGGTATCGCGACGCAGAATGTCGTCGAGCGCGAAATCGCCAAGGACGGCAAGACCCGCCACGATTTCGGGCGCGACAAGTTCGTCCAACGCGTATGGGAATGGAAGGAAACCTACGGCGGCAAGATTCTCCATCAGTTGCGACGGCTGGGTGCCTCCTGCGACTGGAGCCGGGAGCGCTTCACGCTCGACCCCGGACTGTCGCGGGCCGTCACCCGCGTCTTCGTCTCGCTCTATCGCGACGGCCTCATCTATCGCGGCCGCCGGATGATCAACTGGTGCCCCCGATGTGAAACGGCGCTGTCCGATCTCGAAGTCGAACATAAGGACTCGCACGGCCACCTCTGGCACATCCGCTACCCGCTCGCGGACGGCTCCGGCTCGATCACGGTGGCGACGACGCGGCCCGAGACAATGCTCGGCGATACCGCCGTGGCCGTGAATCCCGCGGACGATCGCTACGCATCGATGATCGGCAAAAAAATGGTCCTGCCCCTGATCGGGCGCGAGATTCCGATCGTCGCCGATGACACCGTCGATCGCGAATTCGGGACCGGTGCCGTTAAAATCACGCCGGCGCACGACTTCAACGACTTCGAACTCGGCCGCCGCCACAACCTCGCGCAAATCTCCGTAATGGATATTCACGGCCGCATGAACGCCCACGCCGGCCCATACCAGGGCCTGACGCGCGAGCAGGCTCGCAAGCAAATCGTCGCCGATCTGGAGACACAAGGCCTTCTCGATACGATCACGCCGCATGCGCATAAGGTAGGCGTCTGCTCGCGCTGCGATACCGTCGTCGAGCCGATGCTCTCCGATCAATGGTTTGTCGCCGTCAACAAACCCGGCCCCAGCGGTAAGTCGCTCGCCGGCGCAGCCATTGCCGCAGTCGAGACCGGCGCTACCACCTTCCATCCGAAATTCTGGGAGAACACCTACTTTTCATGGATGCGTAATCTGCAGGACTGGTGCATCTCGCGCCAGCTCTGGTGGGGCCATCGCATTCCCGCCTACTGGTGCGTCCATTGCTCACACGCCGACCCCATCGTCGCTGAGGAACGTCCGGCCGCGTGTCCTAAATGCGGCTCGTCCGATTTGCGCCAGGATGAAGACGTCCTCGACACCTGGTTCTCCTCGGGCCTGTGGCCGTTCTCGACTCTCGGATGGCCCGATGCGACGCCCGACCTCGGACGCTATTATCCGACCAGCCTGCTGCTGACCGGCTTCGACATTATCTTCTTCTGGGTCGCGCGCATGATGATGCTCGGCATTTACTGCATCGATGATCGCGCAGACGAGAGGAATCGCGTGCCGTTTCGCGAGGTCTATATCACCCCGCTGGTGCGCGACCAGTATGGCAAGAAGATGACCAAGTCGCGCGGCAACGTCGTCGATCCGCTCGAAATCATGGAGAAGTACGGCACCGATGCCGTGCGCTTCACACTCGCACAACTCGCCGTGCAGGGCAGGGATCTGATTCTCTCAGACGATCGGCTGGCGGCGTCGCGCGCCTTCGCTAACAAAATCTGGAATGCCGCGCGCTTCGTCATGATGAATCTCGAGGACGCGCCGCAGCCGCTGCCGCCCGTTGATGTCGCCAAACTCGGATTAGCCGAGCGCTGGATTCTGAGCCGCCTCGATATTGCCGTTCGCGACGTCACGAAAGCGATCGACGCCTACGAATTCAATCGCGCGGCACTCATCGTGTACCAATTCGTGTGGCACGAGTTCTGTGACTGGTACATCGAACTCGCGAAAGATCCGCTCAAGGCCGGTGGCGAGACGCAGGCGGGCGCGCGCTATGCGTTGATCCAATGTTTCGACGGGCTGCTGCGGATTCTCCATCCCTTCATGCCGTTCATTTCGGAAGAAATCTGGCAGGCGTTGCGTCCTTATTTTCCCGCGAAGGATTTGAGCGTACATCTCGCCGTCGCAAAGTTTCCGACACCCGCGGCGATGCCGTGGCTCTCACCCGACGAAGAGATCGCGATGGCTAACTGCATCGCCTCGACGCAGGCGGTGAACTCGTTGCGATCGCTCCTCGGATGGAATCCCGGACAGCGTGTCCAAACCGTCATGAGACGAATGACTGAAATCGACTTCGAGAAGTATCAACCATGGCTGTCTTACCTTAAGGTCCTGACCAAATCAGAGGCGGTGACGTTTGAGCGCGTCGCTCCCGGCAAGCGCGTGATCTTTGCGCATATCGAACGGCTCGGCGATGTCGGTATCGAGGCCCCGGGGGGGTTCGATTTCGAGGTCGCGCGCAAGAAGCTGCGCAAACAACTCGACGAAGTCACCAAGTACGAGCGCCAGCACGAGGCACGCCTGCAGGACGAGAGCTTTCTCCGCAAGGCCGACCCGGAAACCGTCACCGAGGCGCAGCAACGCCGCGAAGTCCTGCGCGGGCAAAACTATCTGCTATCCGAACAGCTTCGCCAACTCGAAGAAGCGAACTGAATCAGCCACGTGGAAATTCTCCGCCAAATTGACCTCTTCGATCTCATAAAGCGAGCCCTCGCCGAAGACGTTGGCCAGGGCGACATCACCACCGCCGCCACCGTCGAGGCCACGGTGCTGGGCCGCGCGCGCATTGCCGTAAAGGAGCCTGATGGCATCGTCTTCTGCGGCGGGATGATCCTTGCCCAGACGTTCTCGCTGACCGCCAGCGACCCCGCGATGAAGCATCTCGCCCCCGAGGGCGAGTTGCTTCATCGCGGCGCCGTCGCCGCCGAAGTTGATGGCCGCCTCGCCGGTCTGCTGACCGGCGAGCGCGTCGCCCTCAACTTCCTCCAACTGATGTCCGGCATCGCGACCGCTGCGCGCCGCTATGCCGATGCTATCGCCGGCACCCGCGCCCGCATCGTCGATACGCGCAAGACCCACCCGGGTCTCCGTGCCATAGAGAAGTACGCGGTGCGCGTCGGCGGCGGCGGCAACCACCGTTTCGGCCTCGATAGTGGTGTCCTCATCAAGGACAACCACATCGCCGCCGCCGGCTCGATCGGCGCCGCGCTCGATCGAGCGCGCCGCCTCGCCCCGCATACCTTCCGCGTCGAAATCGAATGCGAGTCGCTAGCCCAGGTTCACGAGGCGATCGCCCATGGCGCCACTTCGATTCTGCTCGACAACATGTCGCTCGACGACTTGCGCCACGCCCGCCAAATCGTCGGCGAAGGCGTCATCCTTGAAGCCTCCGGTAACGTTAACCTCGATACCGTACGCGCCATTGCCGAGACCGGCGTTGACCTCATCTCGGTCGGCGCCTTGACTCATTCCGTCAAAGCCGTCGATCTGAGCATGCGCATCGAAGCCGCCTGACGTTTCATCACCACTCCTGTCATGCCCACGAACCCCTACCACGCAATCGAAACCGGCCCGCCCGGCCGCATCGGCTGGCGCATCCACTATTTTCACGAAGTCGCCTCGACCCAGCGCGTCGCCACCGAGATGGCCGAAGAGGGCGCCGCGCAGGGTACAGTTGTAATCGCCGAACTCCAGACTGCCGGACGCGGCCGGATGGGCCGCACTTGGCATTCGCCCGCCAGCGTCAACCTCTACATGACCGTCGTCCTGCGCCCTTCGATGCCGCTCGCGGAGGTTCCTCGCCTGAGCCTCGTTGCGGGCGTTGCCGCCGCTGAGGCGCTCGAGACCGTCGCTCCGGGCGTCGTCGCCCTCAAGTGGCCCAATGACGTTTGGCTCAATGGCCGCAAGGCCGGCGGCATCATCGCCGAGGCCGTAACCGATGGCGCGCAGGCTCTCAAATGCGTCCTGCTCGGGATTGGCCTCAACGTCAATCTAGCCCTCAGCGACGTTCCGCCCGACTTGCGCGATAAGGCGACCTCCGTCCGCATCGCCACCGGCCGCCCATGCGATCGCATCGAACTCGCCGCGACCCTTTGTAATCGCCTCGACTCTCGCTATATGGAAGTAGAGGCTGACGGCTTCGCCGCGGTGCGCCCCGCATGGGAACGCTACTCGGCACTCACCGGCAAGCGGGTCACCGTCCTCGACGGCGATGCTCGTATCGCCGGCGTGGTCCGCGGCATCGATAGCGACGGCGCTCTGATCCTCGATACTGGCGCCGGCGCCGAAAGAATTCTTACTGGCGATGTCAGTATCGAGGGAGCTTACTCGTGAAGCTCGGCACCATGGGAGGTGGCATCCCGGGCGCGAACGGGATGATTTAAGAAAACTGCGATTAACAGAGGAACGCGCGGCGCATGCGCCGGATCGCTGTTCGGTTACAGGTCATAGCGCTTCGGCTGTGCGCGGGTTTCGCGCGCTCCGATCTACGTTACGTAAACGTTGCGGAGAGGTGAATCGTTATGGCAGTTGAAGAAATCGGTCGGCTCAGGACAATTGCAATCGTCGGCCAAGGTGGCGCCGGCAAAACGCAGCTCGCCGAGGCGATGCTGTTTACGGCTGGCGCGACCAAGGCTCTCGGTCGTCCCGACGACGGCAGCGCGGTGATGGACTTCGAGCCCGAGGAACTCGCCCGTCACATCTCCATCAGCTCCTCCTTTCATCATCTCAACTGGAAAAAAATCGAGGCGATCGTCGCCAATACCCCCGGCTACACCGCGTTCCTCCCGGAATGCTTCAACACCATGCGCGCGGTTGACGGCGTCGTCTTCGTCGCCAGCGCCGGCGGCGATCTCAAGGTCGAAGCCGAAAAAATCTTCGACGAGATCAAGCGCCTCGATCTCCCGCGGATTGCCTTTGTCTCACGCCTCGAGCGCGAGCGCATGAACTTCGCGGCCGCCCTCGACGACCTCGAAAAAACGCTCGAAGCGAAGCCCGTCCTCCTCACTCTGCCGATCGGCGACGAGGCCGCCTTCAACGGCGTCATCGACCTCCTCTCGATGAAAGCGCTCACCTACGCCGATGCCAACGGCAAGGCCCGCGAAGAGGAACTCTCCGGCGACCTCCGCGCCCGCGCCGAAGACGCGCGCATGAAGTTGTGCGAAGCGGTCGCCGAAACCGACGACGATCTTCTCGAGAAATATCTCGATCAGGGCGAAATCTCCGATGACGAATTGCGCGCCGCCCTGCGCAACGCCGTCATCGCCTGCAAATTGACTCCAGTCCTGTGCGGCTCCGGCACCAAAAACATCGGCATTGCTCCGCTCCTCGACGCCATCGCCACGCTCATGCCAGCCCCCAACGAACGTCCCGCGATGCAGGGGCGGGGACCCTCCAACGGCACTCCCGTCGAGCGCCCGCACGACCCCGCCGCGCCGTTCTCGGCGCTCGTCTTCAAGACCGTCATCGATCCCTTCGCCGGCAAGCTCTCCATCATGCGCGTGATGTCGGGCCGCGCCACCACCGACGCCACCGTGCTAAATTCCACGCGCGGCAACCGCGAGCATTTCGGCCACCTGCTGCGCCTGGAGGGCAAGAAGCAATCACCCCTGCAGACCGCCCTCGCTGGCGAGATCATCGCCGTCGCAAAACTCAAGGACACCACCACCGGCGACACGCTCTCCGACGAAAAGGCCGTCATCATCTATCCGCAGCCGGAAAAACCCGCTCCCGTGATCTCGTTTGCGATTCGCCCCAGGACGCGCTCCGACGAAGAGAAATCGTCGCTCGCACTCCAGCGCCTCGTCGAGGAAGATCCCGCGCTCGAAACCCATCGCGACCCGCAGACTCATGAGATCATCCTCTCCGGCACCGGCCAGATGCATATCGAGGTCACGGTCGAAAAGCTCAAGCGCAAGTTCAACGTCGAAGTCGAGTTGCAGGCGCCCAAAGTCCCCTACATGGAAACCATCAAGGGGCGCGCCGAATCTCAGGGCAAGTACAAGCGCCAGTCCGGCGGCCGCGGCCAGTACGGCGACTGCTGGCTCAAGATCGAGCCCCTCGCCCGCGGCGCAGGTTTCGAGTTCGTCGATCAGATCGTCGGCGGCGCCATCCCGCGCCAGTTCATTCCCTCGGTCGAAAAGGGCATCCGCAATACCTTGCCGGAGGGCTTCCTCGCCGGCTATCCGATGGTTGACGTCAAAGTCACGGTTTACGACGGCAGCTACCATGACGTTGACTCCTCCGACATGGCCTTTCAGATCGCCGCTTCGATGGGCTTTAAGAACGCGCTCGAGAAAGCGCACGCGATTCTCCTCGAGCCCGTCATGGCGCTCGACGTCAGTTGCCCCGACGATTGTATGGGCGACGTCATCGGCGACCTCAATTCGCGCCGAGGACGCGTCCTCGGGATGGAGACCAGGGGCCACGCCCAGGTCATCAAGGCGCTGGTGCCGATGGCAGAAATCCTGAAATACGCGCCCGACCTCCGCTCGATGACCTCGGGGCGCGGCTCGTTCGAAGCCCGCTTCCATCATTACGACGAAGTGCCGGCGCTCATCGCCGAAAAGGTGATCAAGGAAAAGAAAGAGGCGCAGGAAGCCTCCAAGGCCCCCGCTCACGCGTGACCTTCAGAAGCTCTTAAACAATATGTGCTCGTCCGTTGCCAGCACGCCCTCGCGACGGACGAGCCTATTTTGCCGATTGCAGATGCATCTATAAAGCCTGTTAATGAGTGGGAGACGGTTTCCCGCAAAAGCTATAAGTTCTTCGTTCCCCAGCAAGTTCTTTACAGCCATCGCGACTTCGCCCCTGCCTGCGCTAATATCGAATGGACTATCATGGCGCTCGGAAAGACCATCGTTGTATTCGGCCTTATAATCGCGGCGTTCGGCTTCGTCGCCTGGATTGCGCCGTCGATACCCGGTCTCAGCCGCCTCGGCCGCCTCCCCGGCGACATCCTCGTCCGCCGCGGCAACTTCACCTTCTACTTTCCCGTCGTTACCTCGATCGTGATTAGCCTGCTGCTGACTCTCATTTTCGCCCTGCTCAGGCGCTGACCGTCATGACCGACGACACTGAAACCCTGATCACCGGCGCCGAGCAGAAGCGCCGCCGCCGCGAGCTTATCGCCGTGGCCGTCGCCGCCGTGACCCTCATCGCCTTCGTCCTTGCGCAGACCACGCTGCCCCCGCTCAGCTCCCACACCTCGCTGGTCTCGAATCTCGTCGTCATCCTACTCTTCGATTTGAGCTTTCTGCTGCTAGGCCTGATGTTGTTGCTGGTCGGCCGCAACCTCGCCAAGACCTTCTTCGAACGCCGCCGCGGCCTCATCGGATCGAAGCTGCAGGCCCGCCTGGTCTTCGGCTTCATCGCCGTTGCCCTGGTGCCGAGCGCCTTTCTGCTATACGTCGCCGGCGCTTTCCTCCACGCCGATATTGATAGCTGGTTCAATCCCGAATACGAGCGCGTCCTCGATGATTCGCTCGATATCGCGAAGGTTTACTACCTCACCTCCGCCAACAATGCGGCTCATTTCTCCCGCGTGCTCGCCGAGCAGGTGACCCAGCGCAACCTCCTCGATCCCATCAATCGAAAGCTGCTGCGCAAGGCGATGCAGACCGCGCAGCAGGATTACAACCTCGGCACCATCGAGATCTTCTCGGCCAATCGCAGCCTCGTGATGCTCGTGCTCAGTCCGCGCACCCCCACCGGTATCGGCGCGGGCCCCGACGCTCCCATCGTCATCGGCACCCTTCAGGGCCATTCGATGACCCGCACGGACCGGCTCGGCAAGTCCGACGTCATTCGCGGCAGTGCGCCGGTCTATGCGTCAGCCGACTCCGACACCGTCATCGGCGCAATCGTCATCGACTACTACCTGCCCAAGAGCCTCGCCGCCAAAGCTGCCGGCATCTCACGGACCTTCGAAGAGTACTTCCAGCTCCGCATCCTCCACCAGCCGATTATGCACAGCTACGTCGTCGCCCTGGTCCTCATCGCCTTGGCTGTGGTCCTGCTGGCGAGCTGGTTCGGAATCTATCTCGCGCGCGGCATCACCGGCCCCATCAAGCTCCTGGCCGAAGGCACCCAGGCAATCGCCACCGGCGATCTCTCCTACGAAATACCGCCCGTCGGCGACGACGAAATCGGCCATCTGGTCGGATCGTTCAACCGCATGACCGCCGATCTGCGCGCCTCGCGCGCCGAACTCGAACGTCGCCGCCGCTATACCGAAACGCTCTTGCGCAACGTCTCTGCCGGCGTCGTCGGCCTCGATCGCGAAGGCCGCATTACCGCCATCAACCCCTGCGCCGAGCGCCTGCTGGGACTCCGCGCTAGCGACCTTCTCGTGCGCCATTACACCGAATGTCTCCCCCCGATGCTTGTGCACGCGCTCGACGATCTCTTCTCCGCCGGCCCCCATCCGCCCGAAGTGCGCTCCTCGCTCAAGCTCGAAGGCGGCGGCGGCGCCGAAGCCGAACTCATGATGACCGCAAGCCCCCTCGGCGACGAAACCGGCGACCTCGGTACCGTGCTCTTCTTCGAGGACGTCAGCCAGATCGCCAAGGTCGAGCGGATGGAGGCCTGGCGCGAAGTCGCCCGCCGCATCGCCCACGAGATAAAAAACCCGCTCACCCCCATCCAGCTCTCGGCCGAACGCCTGCGCCGCCAATTGAGGCCCCTCGCCGACGGCGATGCGCACCTCCTCGACGAATGCACCCATACGATTATCGGCGAGGTCGAAGATCTCAAGCGCCTCGTCAACGAGTTTGCCGCCTTCGCCCGCATGCCCCAGCTCAACCCCTTGCCGGGCGATCTGAACGCGCTTGCCGAAGAAACCATCAATAACTTTCGCGAGGCCAACCCGGGCGCCGACTTCACTTTGACCCTCGCGGCGGCGATGCCCACGGTTGCCATCGATCGCGAGGCCCTCAAGCGCGCGTTGGTTAATCTGCTCGACAACGCCGTCGCTGCCGCCCTCAGCGTCAACCATAATGGCGATCGTCCGCGCATCGACGTCATCACCGCGGTTGACCCCGCCAGCGGTGTAGTCACACTCGAAGTATGCGATAATGGACCTGGCATCGAGCCGCGCAATCGCGCCCGCGTCTTCGAGCCCTACTACTCAACCAAAACGGGCGGAACCGGACTTGGCCTGGCGATTGTCGCGAGTATCGTAACCGACCATCACGGCTTCGTGAGGGTCCACAACAACCGCCCCAGGGGAAGTAGATTCGTCATCGAGTTTCCAGTAAAAGACCAACCATTTGCAAAGGTTTCCGCTTGAACCGGCTCCTTGGAAATCGGTGCGATGCGAATCCGGGAAATTCCTTGAATAAACCCCGTTGTGCGCCACTCTCGACAGCCTTCTGCCGCCGATCCTTGCGGTGGATCGCAGCCGCCAGCAGATCGCCGCGCCGCCGTTCCGGATTCTCCGCCGATCGGCTCTCCATCTCAGCGAATCTCACACACCGCGACCTCATGCACAGCAACCTCAAACACAGGATGTAGGGCCATTCAGTACCAGAATCTCAACCAAAGACCCTTGACGGCAGGTGCGCCAGTGAATGCGACCGTATTGGTGGTGGATGACGAGGAGCGGATCCGGTCCTCCTTGCGCGGCATTCTCAGCGATGAGGGCTTTCGCGTCCTCGATACCGGTAACGCCACGGGTGTGATGGGCATCATCGCCCGCGAACATCCCGAACTGGTTCTGCTCGACGTCTGGATGCCCGAACTCGACGGCATCGAGCTGCTTCGCCGCATCAAGGCTGAACAGCCGCAAACTCGCGTCATCATGATCTCGGGTCACGCCAATATCCAGAACGCGGTGGCCGCCACCCGCCTCGGTGCCGAGGACTTCCTCGAGAAGCCGTTCTCCGTCGCCGGCCTGCTCGCGTCCATTGACCGCGTGCTCTCCGGCGAGAATGGCGGCAGTCGCGGCCCCGAACCGGCTGGCGACGGCGTCGCTGCGGGCCGCGCTCACGCCAACGCTACCGGCGCGGTTGCGCGGCGTCAGCGCACGCTCAACGAGTCCCTCGTGATAGCAGGACAGGGCCTCCATTCCGGCTTGAAAACCGGCGTGATCCTGCATCCCGCTCCCGCCAATGCCGGTATCGTCTTCTCCTCGCTCGCCGATCAGTCGGCGATTGCGGCGCGCCTCGAAAACGTCACCGAAACCGGCTACAACACCACCCTCAGCGGCAACGGCCATTCCATTCGCACCGTCGAGCACCTGATGTCCGCGCTGCACGGCTTCGGCATCACCAATCTGCTGGTCAAGACCGACGACGAAGTCCCCGCCCTGGACGGGTCGGCCCTGGAGTATTGCAAACAGTTGCGCGAGGCCGGGGTGCGCGATCAGTCGGCTTCGGTCGAACCAATCGCGGTGACCAGGACGATCCAGGTGGGCGCCGGTGAGGAATTCATCCGCATCGAGCCCGCCCGCCACCTGATCATCGACTACACGCTCGACTATCCCGCCCCGATCGGCGTGCAGAAGGTCCACTTCGAGCTGACCTCATCCGACGCTTACATCGATCAGGTCGCGCCCGCCCGCACCTTCGGCTTCGTCCGCGAATTCCACAAACTGGCGCAGATGGGCTTGGCGAGCGGCGGCCGCCTCGACAACCTGATCCTCGTCGATGACGAGAAGGTGGTGAATACGACGCTGCGCTTTCCCGACGAATTCGCCCGCCACAAGGTCCTCGATCTCATCGGCGATCTATATCTCCTCGGGCGTCCGCTGATTGGTCACATCACCGCCTCCAAGACCGGCCATTCCGACAACCTCGCCCTGCTGCGTGCCATCGACGCCCAGACGTGACCGCGCAGGCCGCCTCATGGCATCGATAGAAAATGCGCCTTCTCTCCGGGCGCGTCCGTTGTCCCCTCGCCGGCCTTCCGCTCAACCGGAAGATGCGCCCGCGATCTGGCGCAAGCGTGATGCACCAGCCGCTGCTCTCGGACTAGAGGGGCGTCGTCTGCATTCCCACCGATGGATCTGACGGGAAAAATCGCGCTGGTAACGGGCGCCGGCCGCAGGCTTGGACGGGCGATCGCGATTGCATTGGCCGACCGCGGCGCGATCCTGGCGATTCATTATCGAACCTCCGGCACGGAAGCCGAGGCGGTAGCCGCTGAGATCCAGCGCGCCGGCGGCCACGCCCGCTGTTTCGCTGCGAATCTTGAAAACGTTGACGAGATCGAACGCATGATCGCCGAAGTGGTCGCGGCTTTCGGCCAAATCGATGTGCTGGTGAACTCCGCTTCCGTCTTCGTGCGCAAAGCATTCGAGGAGATCTCGGAGCACGACTGGGATACGAACCTGGACATCAACCTCAAGGCGCCGTTCTTCCTGTCGAAGTTTGCCAGCGCGGCGATGCGTCGGAATGGCGCCGGCAAGATTATCAATCTGGGCGACTGGGCCGGTATCCGCCCCTTTAAAAATTACGTTCCGTATTCGATTTCGAAGGCTGGCCTGATCGGACTGACGCGCGCGCTGGCGAAGGCCCTGGCTCCTGAAGTGCAAGTCAACTGTATCGCGCTCGGCCCCGTAATGCCTCCCGACGACTACGACGCGGCCGAGATTGAACGCCTGCGCAAGACCACCCTGACACAACGGCTCGGGACGTCCGAAGACGTCGTCCGCGCGGTAATCTTCCTCTGCGAAGGAACTGATTTCGCGACCGGCTCGACCCTGATGCTCGAAGGCGGCCGCCTCCTCAATTGAAATTGATTGGACAAGTTTTGAAACGCACGAACAAGCCAACCGCAAACGTCCCCGAAGGATACGGAATCACGCCGGTCGCCGATCGCATCACGATTCTGGCCAGCGGCGGCCTCGACAGCTCCGTCATGCTCGGCGCGATCGCGCGCACCGGCCGTCATGTCTTCCCGGTCTATATTCGCGCGGGATTGAGCTGGGAGCGCGACGAACTCGCGACGCTGCGCCGTTTCGTCCACGCGCTCAACCTCCCGAACGTCGAACCGGTAACGGCCTTGAGTTTGCCAATGCGCGATCTGTCCGGCGATCATTGGAGCATGACCGGGCGCAACGTGCCGGGCTACAATGCGGCGCTCTCCTCGAACTACATTCTCGGGCGCAACTTCACGCTGCTCACCAAGGCCGCGATCTTCAGTGCGCGCAATCACATTGGGGAGATCGCGATGGCGCCGCTCGAGAGCAACCCCTTCCCCGATGCGCGGCCGGAATTCTTTCGCGCCTTTGCCCGCGCCGTCGAACTCGGCGTCGGGATCAAGCTCGTGATTCGCACGCCTTTCGCGGGCAAGTCGAAGGCCGACGTGGTGCGTACCGGCGCCGGCATGCCGCTGGAACTGACCGTTTCATGCGCGCGGCCCGCGGGTATCATGCATTGCGGCGCCTGCACCAAGTGCGCCGAGCGCGTTGAAGGATTCCTCGAAGCCCGCGTCCCTGACCCGACCCATTACGCGCGCAAGCCCAAAAGGCCGAAGTTGCTGCACGGATAGAATCGGCCCCGTACGTTGTAACCCGTGCTTTCTTTAGCAAGCAGCGCGGCGGCGGAACTACCGTGTCACGGAACGGGGGCGCGCTCGTAGGACGTCGTGCACGGCGGCCCCGCGGCGAAAAAGTGGTCGACCTTGGTCGAATCCCGCCGCATGAAGATCAAGCTCGATGAGCGCGTGCCGTAATTACCGAGATGCAGGCAGAGCGAATTGGGCCGTCCGGTGCGCGCGTCGAGTTGGGTCGAATGGTCGGCGAGCAGCGCTGCGAGGTCGTCGCGCCGCCCAACCGGGTTGGCGGCGAAATCCTCGCGCCGGGCGAGTTCGGCGAAACGGCTGTATGATCGGCTGATGCGCGGGCACTCGAAATCGTCAACATCCGCATTGGTTAACAGATGAAACCCGGGCGTCAGGTGAACGATCTCAATTTCGCCGCCCCGATTGTAGGCGACAATCGCCTCGTCCCGCGACGCCATCAGAAGATTGAATCCGTTGTAGTCGCACCCGCGCTGGCCTTCGACATAATGCAGCGCGTCGGTCGCGCTCGCATGCTGCAGCGCGTCGAGGCACAGCAGCCCGCGCGATCGCAGCTTGTCGTCGTTGGGTCCGGTTTCCGCGATGCGCCGGTTAAGCAGGCCCGCGATCAGCCCGTGTTGGTTGATCCCGAGCCAGGTGCCGCGTGCGCGCAAATCCTTGCCGCCAATAATGCGCGGGTCATCGCCGAGCGTGGTCGGCGCAAGCGCGGGCCGATCGAGGAATTCGTCGCGATTTGCCGCGACCACCACCGGATAGTCCGGGAAGACGCGGAAGTAGATGGCGAGAGTGCACATGACGCTCTCAAACGTCGCAAATCAGGGGCCGTCAGCACAAGAGGTTCGCACCAACTCTTTTGCTAGAATTGATTCGTGGTCACCGGCGATAAATATGATGTGGTTCTGATCGGCGGCGGCATTATCGGCAGTTCGGTCGCAATGGGTCTGGCGCAGCGCGGATTGCACGTCGCGGTTGCGGATATCGACTTGAGCGGCCGCCTCAGTTCGAGTGAGAAGAATGCCGGCGGTGTGCGCGCGACGTGGTGGCAACCGGTCAATATCACGCTTTGCCGCGAGTCCATTCGCTATTACGAGAGTATCCGCGCCGAGGTCGGATTTCGCCAAAGTGGCTACCTCTGGCTCTACGACGCCGAGACCTGGCCGAAGGCCTGCGATCGTTTGGAAGTGCAGCGCGCCCTCGGTCAACTGATCGAAGCCCTGACACCGGCGGAAGTGAATCGGCGCGTGCCGGAAATCGATCGCCTCGAAGGCATCGCCGGCGCGACTTTCTCTCCCGACGATGGACTCATCAATCCAAATCTCCTGAAACAGCATTACCGCTCGCGCGCGCAGCAGAGTGGGGCGCGCTTTCTCGATCGCATGTATGTTCATTCGGCCGCCGTCGAAGCCGACGCAGTACGCTTGCGCTGCTGGGAGGCGGGCGAGGCGCTCACCGATGAAGGCCTCGTGCGCCTGATGACCGAGGATGGCCCCGGAGAGGCGCAAATCGGACGACTCTTCGAACTGCGCGCCGAAGCAGTCGCGATTACTACCGGCGCGTGGTCCGATAACGCGCTGAGAATCTTCGGCTTGAGGAATTACAGCGAACCGATTCGCCGGCAGATCTGCCTGGTCGATAATCGCGCGACGAATTTTGCCGCCTATGGCATGATCGTCGATACTTCGGGAGTCTATTTCCATAATGAGGGCGTTCATATCCTGGCCGGCTACTCACCGCCGGATACGCCGCCGGGCCATCATTTTGAATACGATGGCGAATCCTTCTTCGTGAATGAAATTTGGCCGCGGATGTTCGCGCGTATCAGCGCGTGCGAGCGCATGCGCCACGCCGGCGGATGGGCCGGGCTCTATGAGGTCAGCCCCGACCGCAGTGCGATCATCGGGCGCGCCGCACCGCGCATCTACGAGGCGCATTCGTTCAGCGGACGCGGCGTGATGCAATCCTACGGCGCCGGGCAGGCGCTGGCCGAATTGATCGCCGACGGAAGCTACTCAAAGTTCGACGCCGCCGCGCTCTCGCGCGAGCGTTTCGACCGTAACCAACCGGTGCTCGAAGAGTTGCACATTTGAATGGGCATGCGGGTTTGCACTGGGCATTCGTCGTGCTAATGAACTATGATTGCGCGGCACGGCGCGGCTAGCCGCAGCGATCGAGGAGGTTGAATGTTTTCATCGATTGAAGACGTAGTCGAGAGCTTTGGCAGACATAATTATATTGCCAGTCGCCGTATCGCGACAGTGATCTATCTCGCGGCCGCGATGAAGAAGCCGGTGCTCGTCGAAGGACCCGCAGGCGTCGGCAAGACCGACCTCGCCAAGGTGCTCGCCGCCTCGCTCGGCGAACAAATGATCCGTCTGCAGTGCTACGAGGGCCTCGACGAAGGCAAGGCGCTCTACGAATGGGAGTACGCCAAGCAACTGCTCTACACCCAGATCCTCAAGGACAAAGTCAGCGAAGTTCTGGTCGGCACTCACGGGCTGGCGGAAGCCGTCGATCGGATCGCGAGCGAGGACGAGGTGTTCTTTTCGGAACGTTTCATCGTGCCGCGCCCCTTGATGAAGGCGATTAATTCCGAAGAGCAGGTGGTCTTGCTGATCGACGAAATCGACAAGGCCGACGCCGAGTTCGAAGCCTTCCTGCTGGAATTGCTTTCCGACTTCCAGGTGACTGTGCCCGAGATCGGGACCTTCAAGGCCAAGAAAATTCCGCTGGTTATCCTTACTTCCAACAATGCCCGCGAAATGTCCGACGCTCTCAAGCGGCGCTGTCTGCATCTCTACATCGACTTCCCGAATCGCGAACAGGAACTCGCGATTGTCCGCCTCAAGGTTCCTGAAGCCGCCGAGAAGCTGGCCGAGGAAGTGGTCAACGTAGTGCAGTCGCTGCGCAAGCTCGACTTGAAGAAAACCCCGGGTATCAGCGAGACCCTCGACTGGGTCAAGGCGCTGACGCTGCTCAATGTGCAGAGTCTCGACGACGCGCTGGTGGATGAGACGCTCGACACCATCGTCAAGTACGAAGGCGATATCCGCAAGGCGCAGGAAGAGTTGAAGGAGTATCTGCGCAAGGCCCGCACGCGGCGTACCGGCACCGAAGCTCCTGCCGGCGGCGCCGACGATAAGGACCTGCTGAACTAGCTAACGGACTCTGCACCGCAGCCGCACCGCGTGTTGGGCGGCATCACGGGGCGATTCATACGATGGAAGACAAGCTGGTCGAATTTGCCAATCTGCTGCGGCAGAACGGCGTCCGCGTCTCCCTGGCCGAGACCCTCGATGCCGTCGCCGCCACCGAAGTGACCGGCCTCGGCGAACGCGAAATGTTCCGCGCCGCCTTGCGCGCCACCATGATCAAGCGGGCCAGTGAACTGCCCGTCTTCGAAGAACTCTTCGACGTTTACTTCTCCGGCCTCGGCGAGATTATCAAGGGCGCCAGCAAGGAAGTGCAGGACGCGCTCTCGATGTCCGATCAGGAGTTCCAGGATTTCCTCGACCAGATGGATCAGATGCTCAAGGATCATGGGCAGGAACTCTCCGATCTCGCCAAGCAGCTCCTCCAGAACAACGACGGCCAGCTCGAACGCATGATGCGCGAGGCCGCCCGCGCCGTCCGCATGCAAGGCATCCAGCGCACCATCGAGGAAAATTATTTCGCCCGCGCGCTCGCCCGCGCCCTCGGCTTCGACAAGATCGAACAGGAAATCAAGGAACTGCGCGAACAGCTCGAGAAGCTCGACCTCGGCGAAGGCATGAAGGCCAAGATGGAGGAGTACCTCGATCGCCGCCTCAAGATGCTCGAGGACATCATCCGCAAGTACGTCCGCCAGGAGCGCGAAAAGCGCGACATGAAGGCGCGCGAAGAGCAGCGGATGAACCAGCTCGGCGATAAGAGCTTCTACTACCTGAGCGACGAGGAGCTGGAGAAAATGCGTGAGGCCGTCACCCGGCTCGCCCAGCGCCTCAAGAATATCATCGCCGTGCGCCGCAAGCGGATGAAGAAAGGCCGCTTCGACGTCAAACGCACCATGAGGGCGAATCTCTCCAACGGCGGCGTTCCCTTCAACCTCAAGTTCGAACGCCGCAAACGCGAGAAACCGCAGATCCTCATCATGTGCGACGTCTCCGATTCCGTCCGCAACGCCTCGCGCTTCATGCTCCAGTTCGTCTATTCGCTCCAGGATCTATACTCGCGCGTACGCAGCTTCGTCTTCGTCGCCGACGTCGGCGAGGTCACCGAGAGCTTCCGCACCAACGATGTCAAGGAAGCTCTCGACGTAGCGCTGAAGGGTGATATTATCAATGTGTACGCGCACTCGGACTTCGGCCGCTCGTTCCGCAATTTCGTCACCGACCACATCGGCGCCGTCAACAAGCGGACTACCGTCATCGTCCTGGGTGACGCGCGCAACAACTACAATTTGCCGCATGACTGGTGCCTGCGCGAAATCCGTCAGCGCGCGCGCGCGCGTTATCTGGCTAAATCCGGAAAGCCGCAACACGTGGGGATTCGGCGACAGCGAGATGGAACGGTACGCAATTCACTGCGACCTGGTGGAGGAGTGCCGCAATCTGAACCAGCTCTATCGGGTAATCGATCAGCTCGTTCCGCGCTGACTCGCGCTCGCGCGAGCCTGCTCCGAGCACTCAGGTTGACCCTCAGGCCGGTTTGGTCCAAGATATTTAAACGTGCGCAAAGAGGGCGTTTTGTGCACCCCGACTTCGATAAGGCAGCGCCGAAGAGACCAGATATGACCGGTCCGAAGGAAGATTTCATTCTCATGATGGTCGGCGGCTTGACCCTCGATCCCACCACCAAAATGCCCATCGTGGTGCTCAAGGATCCCGACAACAAGCTCAATCTGCCCATCTGGATCGGCCCCCTCGAAGCCGCTTCGATGGCGACTGAAATCGAAGGCATAAAGCCTCAGCGACCGATGACTCACGACCTCATCCGCAACCTCCTCGGTGAGCTGGGCGCTACTGTCGAAGCCGTTGAAATCACCGAACTCAAGGAAAATACCTACTTCGCGCGCATCGAGCTCAAAACCCGTGAGGGCGGCGCCCTGCATATCGACTCGCGTCCCTCCGATGCGATCTCCGTCGCCCTCCGCACCAAGTCTCCCATCTATGTCGCCAAGGCCGTCCTCGAAGTCTCCAGCGAACTCCACGAAGCCGCCAGCGATTCGCCCGAAGACAACGTGTCGGACAAGAACCTCGCCAGCGTATCGCGGGACAAATGGTCCGAAATCCTCGAGAAAATGTCCCCCGAAGATTTCAAATACAAAATGTAGGTACCCGCTCCGCTGCGACTCTTTCTCGGCAACGTCGTAATCGCCGCAGGGGAGAGGGCGTGCGGCCACTACGGCATGGCAACAACTTCGCACTACAAGATTAAGGTCAAGGATCTCAAGCAGCCCGACGAGTTCGTCACCACCGTCGATCGCATCGGGGATTACCTCGCCAACAACCTCTTGCAGGTGATCCTCGCCGCCGTCGCCATCGTCGCCCTGACCGCGCTGATCTTCGGCTACTCCTTCTACCGCTCGCATCAGGATCGCCTCGCCGCCAATCAGTTCTACGACGCGATTACCGCCCTCAATCACAAGGATTTCAAGACCGCCGAGGATGGCTTCGCGGCGCTCGCACAATCCCGCTCCGGCAAGCTCGCACGCCTCGCTCCGCTCTTCACCGCGAGCGCCTACATGAGCGACAACAAGCCCGCCCAGGCCCGCGACGCGCTCGTCGCCTACGTCGCCGACAGCGACCATCGCCAGTTCAAAAACCTCGCGCTGGTCCAGCTAGGCGTCGCCTACGAGGACCTCGGCGATTTCAAAAAGGCCCACGACGCTTACGTTCAGGCCGCCGCGATTCCCGGTCCCGTGAAAACCACTGCCGAACTCGGCGTCGCCCGCACCCTCCTCAGCCAGGGCGACAAGGCCGGTGCAATCGCCGCGTGGCGTAACTTCCTTATCGAGAATCCCTTCTCCACCGAACGCGCCAGCGTTATCGCTTTATTGGCAGGGCAGGGCGCCGCGCCGACCGATCAAAGTCCCGTCGAATCAACCGCGCCCTCTAAGTAGAAGCGTAAGCCGCCGTGATGGCGTCTTACCCGATGGAAAGTCTGAAACCTCGCCAACGTTTCAGTCCTCGTTCCGCGACCAATGCTTCTCAGAGTCTTAGGAATGGGATTGCTATTTCCGAAGGTTACGCGAGTAATCCGAATCAGTACATCTATTTACAAGGCGAACATTTGATCGGCTGGTGCCCGGTGCGGGCCGTTGCCTCTGTAGAGTAATGAGTTTCGACATTCACGTCATCTTCGTAGTGGGGATTATGTTAGGCTTGACACTCATCGGTTAAATCGCTATATTCCTTTTCATGGACAAGCTAGTCGAATCTGGAAAGCCGCTTACGACTCAACCGACTATGAGCCTTGCGGAGTTGATGAAAGACTACTCCACCGAGGACGCTTGCAAACGGCTTTTGATAGAAATGCGCTGGCCGGATGGCGTTAAATGTCCACGCTGCAAAAGCGCCACAGTCTATCTGCTCAAATCTAAACCATTCCATTGGGTTTGTAAGAATAAGGGCTGTGGCGGCCGCAATGGCTACCGTTTCAGCGTCATCACGAAGACGGTTTTCGAGAATACGAACTACCCTCTCCGGACGTGGTTCCAAGTCATCTATCTGATGAGCCAGTCCAAGAAAGGTATCAGTGCGTTGCAGATTCATCGGCAGATCAAAAGCGGTGATTATCGAACGGCGTGGTTCATGTGCCATCGCATCCGCGCGGCGATGAAAGACCCCGATTTTCCGATGCTGATGGGCATTGTCGAGGCCGACGAAACCTACATCGGCGGCAAGGATAAGAATCGCCATTTCAGCAAGAAAAGCCGTCAGCAGCGCTTGGGTGGTACTGGCGAAGGCTATGGCAAGATCGGCGTCATCGGTGCGATTGAACGCAAGGGCAACGTAGTTTGCCGGATGATCGGCGCGGCCGATGCGCGCACGCTTAGCGGCTTCGTGCGCAACGTCACCGATTCTCATGTCTCGTTGGTTGTGACCGATGACAATCAGGGCTACAGCCACCTTGGACGCCCACACGAATCGGTCAACCATAGTCAGAACGAATACGTTCGCGGCGAGGTTCACACTAACAACATCGAGAGCTTTTGGGCGCTCTTGAAGCGTGGCGTAATCGGCACCTATCACAACATCAGCAAGCAGTATTTGCCGATGTATCTGGCCGAATTTCAGTTTCGCCACAACAATCGAAACAACCCCGATATTTTCAGGGCAATCCTTCGAGGATGCTGAGGACGCCGCGCTGGAAGCGGCCTCAGCGGGATGCCAGCGGTGGACCGGCACGGAAGCCGGAACAATTACAATTTCGATTCCTGGAGAACTCATGGCGGAAAGAAAACAATCCCTAGAAGCGACTGTCCTCATCCAAGGGCTTCTCATTGGCGCAATGTTCACCGTGCTTTCGAGAGGTGCGCCGGACTTCAAGCGTGAAGTCCTTATTGAGCTTAAGTCCATGGTTTCCGACCATCCCGATAACAAGGACGGCATCGCCGCTGCTATCAGGCTTGTCGAAAATTCCATCTAAAAGTTCGTTCGCAAAGTTGACAAACCATTTATTTGGTCCGGAAAACATCGGAATCTCCATGCGAGAGTTGTTATGCCTAAAGCTAAACCGGTTTCTCTTCATCCGTTGAATTTCCATGAAGCGCTCAAGGCTATTATTAACGTCGATCCTGATCGCGTCGGCATTACTCCTAAGCGACGGAAAACAAGGAATCCCGCAGTCAAATCCAAGTCCCAAAAATCATGATGCAACTGGCAACATAAATGCCGACAATTCCGACCGACAAGATAGACAACACTTGGAGAAAGCTGCACTCCTCGCGCTTCAATCCATAACAGATCACGAGAAAGCTGCCGCCAAGCAAGCACGCGCTGAGAATGAGTCTTGGATTTCTCCTCTGCAAATTCAGAAAGGATTGCTGCTCGTCGGTATCGTCTATTCTATTTTCGCCTTGGCGCAATGGAGCGAGATCCGACGCCAAGCGAATATTGCCAACCGCTCCCTTCACGTTCAAAGACCGATCTTGATCGCCGACAACTTTGCATTTTCCGATTTGACACTCGTCAACACCCTCAAAATCGAGAGAAGTTCTGATGCTATAAATAGCGCGGCGCGAATGATTAAACCCATGCCGATTCCAGTAACTTTCAATCTGGCCAATTATGGCGAGCGGCCAGCCGAAATTCAGAAAATAGTAGGGCGAGTGGCCGCTATTTCGCATCTCCACGATATCCCTAAGGGAGACTTCAGCCGTTGCAATCGTTGGCCGATACCTTGCCCAGTTTTGAAGAAAAACGAATCGGTTTCGGCCTATAGCCCCTTCGGGGCTTTCTTGCTGGGAGACGTCCTCGCTTATGAAGAACAACGGGACATCATCAATGAACAAAAAATTCTGGTGGCGTATGGCCAAATCTCCTACGGAGATGTAGGTGGAGAGGTCGTGTATCTCAGCGATTTCTTCTGGACATATAGCGCCTTTCTTCTCGTTCACATGGGAGTAGGCAAAGCTATTATCGGGCCAGAAGAAAACAACCAACGCCACGAAAAAAAGAAATAGAACGTCCGGCCTGTCACGCCGGATTTTGGATGAAATTTGGGTGAGTGTCAAGTTAAACATAATCCCCTTCGTAGTTGACATAATATATCTTATACGAAGTTGTCGGATCGAAATCTGGATGACGGGCCGTCAGGGAAGGAGCGCCAGGTAAGGATCGAAAGGGGGTGTCGGAAAAAGGGAGTGTCGGGAAAATCGGCAGGCGTATCAGTCGCATGGCGCATCGGGGAAGGCTCAGATCGCGCGGGTGTGCTGGCGCTGATGACAGCGCATCTCTATCATGGTCAGTCGATATGCACCTGAAAAACCAGCGTCTATCTATCCGTGCGCTCGCGAGCGCTGTTGCGACGGTCGTCGCGCTCTCGATGGCGGTTCCGGCGGCGGCTGCCGACTCGGCCGCCGATGCTGCCCTGAAGGCCGCCCTGCAGAAGCGGCTGCTGGTCCCCGATATCAAGAATATGCAGTTGGGACCGCCCTCCCCCGGTCCGTTTCCGGGCATGTCGTATCGCACGGTGACGCTGGTGAATCCGGAGAACCCGGGGCAGAAGGTCGAAGTTGAGGTGTTCAGCGACGCCGGCGGCAAGAAGCTGTTGATCGCACAACATTACGCGGTGGTTGACACGGCGAATCCGTGGGATCGCGCCGACCTGAAACAATTGCATCTGGATGACCGCGCGACGCTCGGACCCGACACTGCGCCGATCACGATAATCGAGTTCGGCGACTTCGAGTGCCCGTACTGTGCGCATGCGTTCGACGAGATCGAAACGGTGGTGAACACCACGTACAAGGGGCGTGTGCGGCTGGTGTGGAAGAACTTCCCGCTGACGATGCATGCGTGGGCCGAACAGGGGGCGGTGGCGGCGGAATGCGCGCGCGAGCAAAACCCGGCGAAGTTCTGGGACTTTGCGCGGGACCTCTATCGCGACCAGACCGAGATCAACCCGCAGAACCTGCGGACGCATATCGACAGCTATACGAGTTCGCTGGGACTCGACGCGAAGAGCATGAACGCGTGCATCCTGGGCAAGACCGCGGAGGATCGGGTGCAGGAGGACTTGAAGGACGGCCAGGCGATCAATATCAACTCGACGCCGACGTTCCTGGTCAATGGGATCCCGGTAATCGGATTGCCGAGCAGCAAGATTTTCGATTTCGTGGTGGACTCGCAGCTGCAGGAGCAGCACGCGTCGAAATAGGCGGGCACATCAGGCGTGATCGCGAGCCGCGTTCAGCTAGTCTGCTATGCGTAACAACACTTTCGTTTCTGACTGATTTCGAAGCCGAAACGCGCGGGCGTTTGGAGCTTAAACCGGCTTCGTCGGCAAGCGCTCGTCCGGCGCGACCTTGACCCTGACGATATCGCCTTTCTTCGCGCCCATTTCACTGAACCGGAAAACTACGACTTGGGGTACCCTCGCCCCTACTGCTGCTTCTTCGCCGGCTTCTCACCAGCCCCCGACGGCTTCGACAAGTCCGGCCGCGGCGCCCGCGGCGCCGGCTTCGGCTTGCGCCCCAGTTCCGTCAGCGCACGCCGCACCTCGAAGTTCGACGGCTCGATCGCAAACGCGCGCTCCAGGTACGTAATCGCACTCGCCGTCCGATCCGTCTTGATACACACCCGCCCCAGCGCCAGCAGCGTCGCCGCGCTCGCCGGTCCCGCCTCGCATCCCAGCTTCAAAATCGCCAGCGCCTCGTTATACTTCTCCATTTCCGCCAGCAGCGTTCCGAGGCCCACCGCCGCCGCCACGTTCAACGGATCGAGCTCCAGCGCCTCCCGATACAACGACTGCGCATTGCGCCGCGCGCCCTTGTTCTTCAGGTCGGTCGCCGTCGCCGCCAGCCGATCGCCCTCCTCTTCCCAGACCTTAACCTCAACTTCAACTTCCGCCCGATCGTGGCTGATTTCCGCCTTCACGATCCGCACCCGCTTGCCCAGGTACTCCGCCAGCCGCCCCATGATCGCGTCTTCATTCTGGGCCGACACGTCCAGGAAGATCGCACCCAGCAGGTCGCCGAGATGGTCGTCGCGCATGATCGTGATGCGCCTGCGCTGACGAATCTGTTTCACTCCGCCTCCCGTCTCCGCCTCAACTTCAAGCCTTACTCGCGCTTCAGCACCGATCCCAACTCACACTTCGGCTCGTATCCGCATTCCCGCTTTCAACTTCAACCGTAACTCACACTTCAACTTGAATCCGCATCGCCACTCCCGACCTGAACCATTATTCACGCCTCAACTTCGAGAGTATTCGCCTCGCGTGCGCTTCCCTCAATCACTTATACGCATAACCGACAGCCGCTCAGCCTGTGCTAATAGGCGATGACCCTGAAAGTTCAAGGCAGTTCCGCCCGCCGGGAAAACACGGCCGTGAACTTCCACTTCATCTTCTCCTACCATGGGTAGAGACGGCCACGGAACCGCTCACGGCCCTCTCCCCTTCCTACTGGATCTCGCTCTGCGCGGCGATCCTCTCTTACGGCCACCTTTCATTAGGCAAGCGCTCTGCGCCCGCCAACCGCATCAGATGATTGCCCCAACCTGCGTATTAAATCTAAACAATTACTTTAAGTTTCGCCCGATTCCGATCCGCCTGCAAGATTCGCTAACCGATTTACCAAACAAACCTATTCTCCGACGCCCTCCGGCTAGCTCACACGCGCTCGTCCGGGTCGAACAGCTTGCGATATTCGTCGAGCGCGAACCGGTCCGTCATCCCCGCGATATAGTCCGCCACCACCCGCGCCAGCGCTTCCCCGTCGTCGTTCACGCGGGCCAGCACGTGCGCCGGAATCTGGCGCGGCTCCGCCATGTAGGTCTCGAACAGGCGCGCGAGCACGCGCGCCGCCTTCTCCGTCATCCGGCTGACCCGGTAATGGCGATACAGGCGATCACGCATGATCTGCTTCAGCTCGTTGACCTGCGCCGCCGCTTCGGCACTGAACGACGCCACCGCCCTACCCGCCCGCCGCACCGCCTCGACGCTCCCGATGCCCGCGCGCTCGATTTCGCGATCGACGTTGGCGACCAGGTCGGTCACCATCACGTCGATCATCCGGATCACGGTCTGGTAGCGCATCAGGCGATCGTCGCCCGCCGGAGTAGTCTCGCGCGCGACCGCCGCCGCCTCGCGATACAGCCGCGACCCGTTCAGTTCCGCCACCGTCAGCATCTGCGCTTTGAGCCCGTCGTCAACGTCGTGCGCCAGGTACGCGATCTCGTCCGCCAGATCGACGATCTGCGCTTCGAGGCATGGGTACTGCTCCGCATCGAATTCCCACGCCGCCGCCCGCTCCTTGAAATGCGAATGCTTGATGATGCCCTCGCGCACCTCGAAGCTGAGGTTGAGTCCGCGGAAATTCGGATAGCGCACCTCGATCCAGTCGATCGTGCGCAAGCTCTGCGCGTTATGATCGAAGCCGCCGTGCGGCGCCATCAGGTCGTTCAGAACGCGCTCGCCCGCATGGCCAAACGGCGTATGGCCGAGGTCGTGCGCCAGCGCCACGGCCTCGGCCAGATCGCGATTCAGCCCCAATGCCGCCGCCACCGTGCGCGTCACTTGTGCGGCCTCGATCGTGTGCGTCAGGCGCGTGCGGTAGTAGTCGCCTTCGTGATTGATGAAGACCTGCGTCTTGTACTCCAGCCGGCGGAAGGCCGCCGAATGGATGATCCGATCGCGATCGCGCTGAAACGCCGTCCGCATCGGATGCGGCGGCTCCTCGACGCGCCGCCCGCGCGTGTCGCGCGCCAGCATCGCATACGGCGCAAGCGTGCGCGCTTCGATCTCTTCGAGGTCCTGTCTGGTGCGCAGCATCTGGGCAAATCGGCTTCCAGCGTGAACCTATCACGCCTTGACGTGCCGCTCGAACCGTTTCCGCCATGCTGTATTCACAGACCCCTTGAGCGCCGCCTTCGACCTGTTGATAGCCGCTTCATCCGGCGCGCTCCGCGCCGTATAATCCTCGCGCGGAGGGTTGCTGGTGGAGGACGGGCGGATCCGCTTTCCCATATCCGCGGCCGCGTTGGCAGCGGATCGCGCATCGCGCTCATCACGCGCGAGGTTTGCCGCTCGCGCGTGCGCACCGGATCGCGCATCGCGCCTGACGTTCGCGATCTCCGTCACGCGTGCCGGCTGCTTGGCGACCGCAAACATCGCAAGCGCATGGCGCAACTCGAACGCAACTGTTGCCGTCGTGAGACGCCATGGGATTGCGGCCTTGATGGCGTTGGTGTTCTGCGCGTTCCTCGCCGGATGCGCGACGCGAACGCCGCCGCCGCTTACGCCATCACCGGGGTCGCCTGCGGCACCGCCTCAGGTCACCTCGGTCGAGGGCGTCGCTTCATGGTACGGGCCGGGCTTTCACGGCCATCGCACCTCCAGCGGTGCGGTTTACGATCAGGAAGACCTCACGGCAGCCTCCATCCTGTTTCCACTCGGGACTCATCTGCTCGTTACCAATCTCGCGAACAACCGGTCGGTCGAAGTCACCGTCAACGACCATGGTCCCTACGTGAAGGGCCGGCAGATCGACCTCTCGCACAGGGCTGCGCGACTCCTCGGGGTTATCGGTCCGGGCACCGCTCGCGTGCGCATGGATGTGCTGGAAACTCCTGCCGGTGGTCCCGCAATTGGCGAGCGCTACTTTGTGCAAGTCGGATCCTTCGCGGACTCCGACAATGCGCGCCGGATGCAGGAGCGCCTCGCGGCGTCCTATCCCGACGTCCACGTCGAGACGGCAGCGGCTGGCTCGACCCTGTACTATCGCGTGCGGATGGGCGCCTTCATGAACCGCGACGCCGCCGAAAACCGCGCTCAGCGGGTTGCGAGTGCTGGCTATACTGCGGTGATCATCACCGAGTAAAGCGCGCGATCTCCGCTTCGATCGCCTCGTTGTTAGATGCGCAACTGCGATGCCCCGCGTGCGCAATACCGGTAGAATCGGGTCGATATGATCCGCAGGAAAAGCTTGAAACGAGCATCAATTCGGGGCGCCGCGACAACTCTTGCGACCGCGATGCTGATGCTCGCGCTCTGCGGATGCGCCTACACGCTGGTTCACAACGGCGAGGTCAACCAGACCAAGGCGCAGGAAGTCGAGGCAGGCATCCAGCGTTTTCGCGAGCTGAATTTCACCGCGCCGGTCCCGCTGGTGCTCAAGACGCGGGACCAGGCGCTGGAAATGATGCGCAAGGAAATTACCCGCGATCATACCGAAGACGAAATCCGCATCGGCGGCCTGACTGGTGCCATGACCGGCGTTTACCCGGTCGGAATGGATCTCAAGAGCGAGACGCTGAAGTTGCTCCGCAGCCAGATTGCGGGCTTTTACGATCCACATGAGAAGGAGATGGTGCTGGTCGAGGGTGCAGTGAATGTCAGCCTGTGGAGCAGCGCCGCCGGCCTGATCACTCATCGTGATCTGGTGGGCGAGATGCTGCTCGCGCACGAGCTCACGCACGCGTTGCAGGATCAGCATTTCCACATCGAACAAATGATCGATCGGGTCAAGGACAACGACGACCGCGACCTCGCGCTCAAGGCCGTCGCCGAGGGCGACGCTACCCTGGCGGGCTACGGATATATCCTGGGCAATCTGGATAATGCTTCGATTGACTCGATCGTCGATCGTATGGACGACCTGCCGAAGGCCTTTGCGGCTCAATCGGCCGACGTACCTATGGGCCTCAGTGCGCCCATGATTTTCCAGTATGCCGACGGCGTGCGCTTTGTGGCCGAGGCTTATCGGCGCGGGGGCTGGTCGGCGGTCAATGCAATTTACGCTGACCCGCCGCGTGCAACGCTCCAGATACTACAGCCCGACCTGTATTTCGAGCGCCGCGCGCAACTCGTCGATATCAATCTCAACGGTTATCAGGACGTGCTTAGGGACTGGAGCAAGGCGGATGATGATACCTACGGTGCGATGCTGCTCAGGCTGATCATCCAACGCAATCTGGGCATGGACGTGCCGGAAGCCGCAGTGGCCGAGCGCTGGACCGGCGATCGTATGATCGTGCTGCAAAAGAATCATTCGCTTACCGTCTTGTGGATCATCGCCTTTCGCAACAGCGATACGGCCGCGAGCTTCGGCGCAATCTACGGCTCGATTCTCGACAAGATTTCGCCGCCAGACATGACGCATCGTTTGCAGGTCAAGGGGTCGAACGTATTTGTGGCGATCGGCGACGGCGCTCGCCAATTTGATCGTCTCGCTCTCGCAATCTGGAGCGGGAGTGTAATCACGCCGGTTCTACCGGCGCGCGCGCAAGCCGCAAGGATTCAAGTACCGGCTTCAATCAAGCCGTGCTGCGCGACGCCGTCAGTCGCGCAAGCGAACTGATTTTCCAGCGGATGAGAGTTACGCCGCCTAGCGAATCGAGGATACAAGCATTAAGGCGCCAGGATGTCGCGGGCTTTCACTATGAGGTCGCGCTCGCTCTTGTGGCTGGCGCGATCAATCGCCGCGTCGATTCCGAGCCACGCGACCTCGTCGATTTCTCCGTCGTGCGCGGCCGGATCGCCGCCGACACATTTCATGAGGTAGAAGTGGACGCGCTTGAAGATCCTGACCGACGAAGTGGAAGAGCCCGTGCGCCACGAGTAAACGTACGAGACGTCGCCGAGCGGATCGCCCGCGACCACTTGGAGTCCACTCTCTTCGGTAGCCTCGCGTACGGCCGCTTCGATTATACCTTCTCCGGGTTCGAGATGACCTTTGGGCATCACCCAGGTTTGCTTGCCCGCGGGCCGCACAAGTACAACTTCAATCTTGCCGCCGCGCCGCCGCCAGATGAGCCCGCCGGCCGACACCTCGCGCCGTACCGTGACGTTACCCTTCGGCCTCGAACCGTTCGACTTCGCTCCCATTTTCCTCTTCAATCGCTCTGTACCGCTGCGCAGCATAGGTTCTGCAGGCCACGCGGGGCCGCCCGCACACGCGATCAGCCTATATCGCCGAGACTGAAACCGGAATCCACCATCCGCGCGAGTACCGCACGCAGACCGGCCGCAGCCGCACTGTCCAGTTTTGGATCCCGATCGAGCCAACTCTCGGCCAACTCAGCGGCGGTTTCGATGATTTGCCAATCGCGGATAAAGTGCGCGAATCTTAGCGGAAGTGCGCCAGTCTGCCGCGCACCGAAGAGGTCGCCGGGCCCACGCAAACGCAAATCTTCGTGTGCCACGTCCGCTCCATTTGCGGTACGGACCAGCACCCCCAAGCGGTCACGCGCAATGACCCCGGCGCCATTGGAGACGATCAGGCAACATTGCGAAGGCGCCGCGCCTCGACCGACGCGTCCGCGCAACTGATGCAACTGCGCCAGCCCGTAGCGTTCCGCAGCAACGATCACCATCACGGTTGCCTCCGGAACGTCGATACCGACTTCGACCACGGTCGTGGAAACCAGCACGTCGATCGCGCCGTCGCGGAAATCACACATCGCGCGCTCCTTTTCCACTGGGCGCATCCGCCCGTGCAATATGCCGATGCGGCAACCGTTGAGCGTTTCGGTAAGCCGTTTGGCCATCGCAACCACCGATGCGCGCTCGTCCTCGTCTTCGCCATCAATCAAAGGCAGGACGTAGTAGGCGCGGTTGCCCTTCGCAATTTCCGCACGCACCGCCGCGTCTACCTGGCTCATAGCGGATTCAGGGAAAATTGCAGTTGCGATCGGCGTCCGCCCCGGCGGCATCTCATCGAGCGCGGACACATCGAGGTTACGAAAGAGGGTCTGCGCCAGACTGCGCGGAATCGGCGTCGCCGTCATCAGCATCACGTTGGCTTGCGATCCCAGGGCGACGAGACGGGCTCGATCGAAAACGCCGAAGCGATGCTGTTCATCGATCACGGCGAGGCCCAGGTTGCCCGTCCGCACGCCTTCCTGAATCAACGCCTGAGTGCCGAACACGACTTTGAAATCACCGCGCTCGATGGCCCGTAGATTCCGAGCGCGTTGGTTACCAGTAATTTTGCCGGTTAAAATTGTGCTCATGACGCCGAGACGACCGCACAAGTGCTGAAAGCTACGGTGATGCTGCTCGGCGAGCAGTTCGGTCGGCGCCATTATCGCAGTCTGGTAACCGCACTCGGCCGCTCGCAGCGCGGCCCAGAAAGCGACGAGTGTCTTGCCGCTGCCGACGTCGCCGATCAGAAGTCGATTCATTTGCATGGGCCCTGCGAGGTCGCTCGAGATCTCGCCGATCGCGCGACGCTGAGCACTGGTCGGTGCAAACGGCAGCGATGCCATGAAGGCCTCGGTCAGCGGCGACGGCGATGTCAGCGAGGCACCGGTGCGCCGCCTGGTACGTGCCCGGTCGCGGCAGAGCGCGATTTGAAAGGCGAACATTTCGTCGAGCGCCAACGCCTGATGTGCGGGAGTGGCCGCTTCTTCCAACAGTTCAACGCTGGCATCCGGTGGCGGGCGATGAAGGTACGCGAGGGCCTTGGCGACCGGCAGAGAGCCGCTTTCGCGACCGACCTCCGCCGGCATGGCCTCAAGTTTCACATCGAGCCTATCGCTGTCCAATTTCGCTAGCGCATCGCTCACTACGGCGGCAAACAGGCGCTGCGGAACTTCCTTTGGCAGACTGTACACCGGACGAATCGGCGGCAATTCGCCGTTCGCCAGCCGATGAACTTCGGGGTGTACGATTTCGATTCCTCCAGCGGACCCTGCAGTCACTTTCCCATAAAGCAGAACTGGCTCGCCGACCGGAAATTGCGCGTAGGAAGGCAGGTTGAACCATACAATCCTGATGCGGCGATTGGTTGAATCGACCAATTTCGCGGAACTGGCGCTGCGGAAATTGCCATATCTCCGAGGGCGCACGGAAAGCCCTTCCAGGCGTCCCTCAATCACCGCATCCATACCCGGCCGTAAATTCGCGATGTTATGCCGCGCGCGCATGTCGATGTAGCGATACGGCAGATGAAGGAGTGCGTCATCGAGGGTCTCGATGTTGTGTAGAGCCAGAGCGACGGCTCTTTTAGGGCCGATACCACGCACGCGTGCGATGCTGTTCTGCACCGTGGTCGCCGGCGGAGGTTGATCTCGAGAGCGCTCAGTGCCCGACGTTCGAACTCTGAGCGTTTGCGGGTGGTCGGGAATGTCTCAAAGTTGCCACGGTGGCAATATCGGGAAGCTTAACTCGAGTGATAGTCCTGGAGCGCGCGTATCCCGAGGGGCGCAGCCCTGAGCGACGCGATCGCTTCGACCGCAGCGCCAGCCCCCGCCATCGTTGTGAAAACCGGCAATCGTAGTTCGAGCGCCGTCCGGCGAATCGAAAAGGAGTCGCTGGTGCCTTCCTGGTCGGGCGTATTGATAACCATCGCCACCATGCCCTCGCGCATCAGATCGACCACGTGGGGGCTTCCCTGGGCCACCTTGTTGACAGTCGCGCATTCTATGCCGAGGCGATTGATATACCGCGCGGTACCGCCCGTCGCGATTAGGCCGAAGCCCATCGTTACCAGTCCCCGGGCGATCGCTTCGAGCGAGTTCTTATCGGCGTCGCGGACGCTCAGGAAGACCAGCCCGCTGGCCGGGAGATCGGTCGAGGCCGCCAACTCAGCCTTCGCGAAGGCCGCCGCAAAGGTGACATCGATCCCCATCACTTCGCCGGTGGATTTCATCTCCGGTCCGAGAATCGTATCCACGCCGGGGAAGCGGACAAACGGGAAAACCGACTCCTTGACGGCGACATGCTGGGGAACGCGCTGCGTCGTGAAGCCCAGATCCGAGAGTTTTCCGCCAGCCATCACTCGCGCAGCGAGCTTGGCCAGCGGCACGCCAATCGCCTTACTGACGAAGGGAATCGTGCGCGAAGCGCGCGGATTAACTTCGAGGATATAGATCTCGTTCTCATAAATGGCGAACTGGATGTTAATCAGTCCAATCACACCGAGTTCGCGCGCAAGCATCTGCGCCTGATCCATCAACTGGCGCTGGATGCCCGCGCTCAGCGTGCGCGGCGGCAACACGCAGGCGCTGTCACCGGAATGGATCCCGGCGTATTCGATATGTTCCATGACGCCGCCAATAACCACGTGGTCGCCATCGGAAATTGCATCGACATCGACTTCAATTGCACCATCGAGGTACCGATCGACCAGCAGTGGCCGTTCCTCGGAGGCGTTCAGCGCTTGTTCGAGATAGCGCTTCAGGCCGGTCTCGTCCGCGATGATTTCCATCGCACGGCCCCCGAGCACGTAGGAGGGGCGAATCAACACGGGATAGCCGATTTCCGCTGCGCCAGCTATCGCTTCTGCAGCGTTGCGCGCGAGAATTCCGCGAGGCTGACGCAGGCCGAGCTTCTTGACCAACTCGTTGAAGCGTTCGCGATCCTCGGCACGATCGATCGCGTCCGGGGGTGTTCCCAGGATCGGGACGCCCGCGCGAGCGAGTGCTACCGCGAGCTTGAGGGGTGTTTGGCCGCCGAACTGAACGATCACGCCGTCGGGTTTTTCGCGCTGAACGATCGCGATCACATCCTCGAAGGTGAGCGGTTCAAAATAGAGGCGGTCGGAAATGTCGTAATCGGTCGAAACGGTTTCGGGGTTGCAGTTGACCATGATGGTCTCGAAGCCGTCCTCCTTGAGCGCGAGGCTGGCGTGAACGCAGCAATAGTCAAACTCAATACCTTGCCCGATCCGATTCGGACCGCCCCCGAGGATAATGATCTTGCGCCGCTGGTCGGGCGTCGCTTCGTCCTCGCCCTCGTAAGTCGAATAGAGGTAAGGCGTGAACGCCTGGAACTCGGCGCCGCAGGTATCAACCGCTTTGTACACCGGGGTGACGCCGAAGTCGCGGCGGCGGTCGGCGATTTCGTTTTCGGAGGTGCCGCGAATTTCCGCGATACGCCGATCGGAAAACCCCATCGCCTTATATTCGCGCAATGAATCCGGCTCAAGCGGCATCTCGGCGATCATCGATTCTGTTGCAACAATTTCAGCGATCGCGCCGATAAACCACGGATCAATTCTGGTTAGCCGATGGACTTCGGCCGGCGAGACGCCCAGGCGCAGCGCGTCCGCCAGGTAATGAAGCCGATGGCTGTTGGGCACGGTCAAGCGCGCTCTCAGTGTTGCGAAGACCTGCTCGCGAGTGAGGCCAAGCACGCGGCTTTCGAGTCCGTAGGAACCGAGTTCGAGCGATCGCAGCGCCTTCTGCAACGATTCCTTAAAAGTTCGGCCGATCGCCATCACCTCACCGACCGACTTCATCTGCGGGCCCAACTCGTCTACGGCCCCGCGAAACTTCTCGAAGGTAAAGCGGGGGATCTTGGTGACGACGTAATCGATGGTAGGCTCGAAGCAGGCGGGCGTCATCCTGGTGATGTCATTCGGGATTTCATCGAGCCGATAGCCCACGGCAAGCCGCGCCGCGATCTTCGCAATCGGAAAGCCGGTCGCCTTCGAGGCCAGCGCCGAACTACGCGACACGCGTGGATTCATCTCGATGATAACCATGCGGCCGCTGGCGGGATCGATCGCGAACTGGATGTTCGAGCCGCCAGTATCGACTCCGATTTCACGAATGATACGCAACGCGGCGTCGCGCATGATCTGATATTCCTTGTCGGTCAGCGTCTGCGCCGGTGCGACCGTAATGGAATCGCCAGTATGCACTCCCATCGGATCGAGATTCTCGATCGAACAAATGATCACAACGTTGTCGGCCGTGTCGCGCATCACTTCGAGTTCGAATTCCTTCCAACCCTCGACTGATTGCTCGATCAGCACCTCGTGATTCGGCGACATCTCGAGGCCCCATCGCACTTTCGCGCGAAATTCGTCGAGTTCGCGCGCGATTGATCCGCCAGTACCGCCCATCGTGCGCGACGGCCGGATGATAATCGGGAGCCCGATACGTTCCCTGATTCGATCGGCCTCTTCCAGCGAATGGGCCACGTCCGAGTCGGGCACCTGGAGCCCGATTTTAATCATTGCACGCTTGAAAAGGTCGCGATCCTCGGCCTTCTTGATTGCTTCAAGGTTCGCACCAATGAGTTCGACGCCGAATTTTTCGAGCACGCCGGTTTCGGCCAATTCGATCGCCAGATTGAGCGCCGTCTGACCGCCGACCGTGGGCAATAACGCATCGGGCCGCTCGCTTTCGATAATCTTCGCGATCGTCGCCGCCGTCATCGGCTCGATATAGGTGCGGTCAGCCAACTCCGGATCGGTCATGATCGTCGCTGGATTCGAATTGACCAGAATCAACCGCAGCCCTTCCTCACGCAGGGCTTTCAGCGCCTGGGTTCCGGAATAATCGAATTCGCAGGCCTGCCCGATGACGATCGGACCCGAGCCAATCAGCAGTATTGATTTGAGATCTTTGCGTAGCGGCACGTTGGTTACTTCAGCGTTCGGCTCAAATTGATTTTGATCGCATCCGATTCATGCGCGGCTGTCACCCTCGACTTCTTTCGCGAGAATGCGCTCCAATGCTTCATTGCCGTGTCGCGGGAACTCTTGCACCAGACGATAAAAGCGATCGAAGAGGTAATTCGAGTCGTGCGGTCCGGGCGAGGCCTCCGGATGATATTGCACGGAAAAGAACGGCACTCCGATACCGTGCAAGCCTTCGACGGTCTTGTCATTGAGATTCAGGTGCGAAAGGTCGGCTTTGCCGGCGAGCGATTCCGCATCCACCGCGAAGCCATGATTTTGCGAGGTGATCTCCACCCGCCGTGTTCGCAAATCCATCACGGGGTGATTCGCCCCGTGATGGCCAAAGCCTAGTTTGTAGGTCCGTCCGCCCAGTGCGAGGCCCAGAATCTGATGGCCGAGACAAATCCCGAAGATAGGTTTTTTGCCGAGTAAGCCACGGACAGTTTCGCTGGCATAGGGCACTCCGGCAGGATCGGCGGGACCGTTGGAGAGAAATATTCCATCGGGATTGAGTGCGAGTACCTGATCCGCGGTCGCGAATGCCGGCATCACCTTCACACGAAATCCGCTCGCGACCAGGCGGCGCAGGATGTTGCGCTTGACGCCATAGTCGATGGCGACAATCAGTGGCGCGTCGCGCAATTGGTCGCTCGAGGGATGGCTATAACCGTGCTCAAGATCCCATTCGGCCACTTCCCAGTCGTACGCAGCGGCGCTGGTTACCTCTTTGACCAGGTCGCGACCGATCAAGCCCGGCGATGCCTTGGCCTTCGCAATCAGTTCAGTAGCGTTGAAGTTGACGCTCGAAATCACCGCTTCCTGTGCGCCCGCCGTGCGGATGTGACGCACCAGTGCGCGCGTATCGATGCCCTCGATACCAACGACGCCCGCACGTTCCAAATAATCGCCGAGCGTCATTTCGGACCGCCAGTTCGATGGCCGCGACACGTATTCCCGAACGATAAAGCCCTCGACGTAAATGCGCGCCGACTCCTCGTCGTCGCGATTGACACCGACATTGCCGATTTCAGGATAAGTCATGCAGACGATTTGACCCTTGTACGACGGGTCCGTCAGCACTTCCTGGTATCCAGTCATCGCGGTGTTGAACACGACCTCGCCGACGGTTTCGCCGATTGCTCCAAAGGCCCGGCCACGGAATATTCGGCCGTCGGCCAGCGCCAGTATCGCTTCCTTCGATGATGCCTGCATCTTCATTTCAGTCCGCGGTCGAAATCACGCCGAGTTTCGCCCCGGCGCCGAGTAAACAACTTCTCCCGATACGATAGTGTATTTAGCCCTGCCCTTCAGTGACCTGCCGGTGAACGGCGTGTTGCGGCTCATAGAGATGAATTTCGCCGGATCAACCGTCCACTCTATATTTGGATCGATTACCGTGATGTCGCCGCACGCACCCGGCGCAAGGGTGCCTTGCGCATCGAGACGAAGCAACCGGGCCGGGTTAGTTGACATCAGCTCGACCATCCGCGAAACGTCGAACACTTTTCGATTCACCAGCTCAAGCGCCAGGCCGAGAGACGTCTCCAGCCCGACAATACCGTTGGCAGCCGATGCGAGCGTCGCGGCGTCGTCGGCAGACAAACGCGAAGCGTCGCGATCACCCGGAAACCGCCGCGCGAGCCGATCAAGGTGCTTGGACTCGGGATCGTGCGGCGCATGGTCGCTCGCGATCATATCGATTGTGCCGTCCGCCAGCGCCGCTTGAATTGCATCGAGATCCGCACGTGACCGCAGCGGCGGCGCCATCTTCGCATGGGGACCGCTGAGCGCGAACGCGCCGTCATCGAGTGTGAAATGATGTGGCGTTGCCTCGCAGGTGACATTGGCGCCTCGCTGGCGCGCCGCTCGCACCAGGCCGAGGCCTTCCGCAGTCGAAATATGGGCGACGTGAACCGGCGCGCCCGCGCCGACCGCAATCGCGAGATCCCGACGGATGCGGCGCGCTTCGGCTGCTATCGGGATGCCTGCAACGCCGAGTCGTTTGGAAACTTCGCCCGCGTGGCACGCGCCATGCCCCGTGAGCGTGCGATCTTCCTCGTGAAGCGAAATCGCCAAACCAATTTGCGCTGCGGCGCGGAAGGCGCCCAGGAGAACTGCTTCGTCATCGATCGGAATACCATCGTCGGAATAGAGCCGAGCCCCGGCTTCCGCCATTGCGGCGAAATCCACCAGATCGCGGCCGGCGAGGCCTCTCGTCACGGCGGAAACCGGCATCAAGCGCGCCGCATGAACCTCGCGCGCACGCGCCAGCATGTACGTTGCGATATCTGGAGTGTCGTCGACCGGCGACGTATTCGCCATCGCGGCGACGGTTGTGAATCCTCCGGCCGCCGCGGCACGCAATCCGGTCGCGATGGTTTCCTTCTGCGGAAATCCCGGGTCGCGCAAATGTACGTGAACGTCGATTAGGCCTGGCACCACCCAGAGGCCGGCGCAATCGAGGACTTGGGCGTCGGCGGGCGCGTCGAGAATGCCAGTTGGCTCGAGCGAGTCGATTTCGCCATCGATGACGAGGACATCGTAGTTGTCATCGATTCCGGCCATCGGATCGATTACGCGCCCGCCCACCAGGATGAGGGGCCTCACCCTGGGCGCCCCTCACCGTCGATTGATTCGACCATCGAATAGACCACTACGCGGTCTGCCGATTTGCGCGCGTCAGGTTCCTGCGATATCGGACCCAGGCGCACCTGCACCCGGTCGGCGCGCGCGGTCGGAATGCTTTTGCCGACGTAATTCGGTCGAATCGGGAGCGCCCGATGGCCACGATCTATAAGCACCGCGAGCTTTACCGCCGCTGGACGGCCGCGCTGCCACAATGTCGTCATCGCACGCTGCACCGTCCAGCCGGAATTTATCACATCGTCGACCAGCACGATGGTACGGCCATCAACGTCGAAGTCGGGGCCATCGATCGCCTCAATCGCGGCACCGCCTGCATACACGTCGAGCGCTGCACAGGGAGCGCGCACTCCGGTTTGCGCTTCGATCAAGTTGCGCAATCGCATCGCGAGCATCGCGCCGCGAGAAATCACGCCGACAAAGGCGAGCATTGCAGGGTCGGTCGCGTCCGCTACAATCTGCGCGGCGATTGCGGCGCACGCCGCCGTAATCTCCACCGCATTCATGATCTCGCGCTGCGGTCCGCGCCGATACGGCTCATAGCCGCTTTCCTCCGCCTGCTTCATGGTTTCGAAGATCGCAAGCGACCCTTCTTCGATCCATTGACGGACATAGCCGCGCAAATTTTCGTCAAAACGGTAGTAGCGATGAGAACTTGCATGGCCGACGAACTCGACGCGCAGGTCGCGTTCGCAGTACTCGCATCGCAACACGAGCAATGACCTATCGACGGCATGCGCGAGTCGGAAGCGAGGGTGCAGATAGACCCCTTCGTTGCGCGTGATGCAGCTCGGATTCATGCACCTTGGCGTGGGTGCGCCCTTGAATTGTATCGAGGGTTCCGTCGCCACCGGCCGCACCACTCCGCCATGAGCGCGTTCGAGTAGCCACGCGATCAGAGCCATCCGTACGGGAACTCCCGCGGCCGCCTGCTCAAAGTAAACCGCGCGCGGATCGGAATCGAGTTCGTAGGCGAGTTCGTCGGTGCGCGGCAGCGGATGCATCACGACCGCATTGTGCGCGCGACTGCTTTTCAGTGCGCGCGCGTCGAAATGAGCATAACCGGTCTCCATGCGATCCTTTTCGGCCAGCCGCTCGCGCTGCAGGCGCGTGACGTAAAAGGCGTCGAGCGCCGCCGGTGGCCGGACGCTTGGAACCGCCTCGAGCGGCATTTCGCCGGTAAACAGCGCCATCTGATGAGGCGCATTAGGCGTCAGATAGAGCGCATCGAGACCCCCCTGTTGGGATTTGAGTTCATCGATTGAAATCGTTGAAAAGCTATAATTGCGCTCGGCTGCGACACGTTCCAGAACATATTCCGGCACGTCCATCCCGCCGTAAGGCACGGCGACAATATTGGCGCCGAAACGTGCGAGCGCATAAATCAGCGAATGCACCGTGCGCCCGAATTTCAGATCGCCGCAAAGCGCGACGGTCAGCCCCTTCAGACGGCCCTTCTTTCGTCGCAGAATATAGAGATCGCATAGCGTTTGCGTCGGATGTTCGCGGCTGCCATCACCCGCGTTGATGATCGGAACGGTCGCATACTCCGCCGCCACACGGGCGGCGCCGTCGAATGGATGACGGACGACGATGAGGTCCGCATAGGCAGAAACGACCCGCACAGTGTCTGCGAGGCTCTCCCCCTTTGACGCGGAACTCGCGTGCATGTCGGCGGAACTGATCACCGCGCCACCGAGGCGATGCATGGCGGATTCGAAGCTCAGGCGGGTGCGCGTCGACGGTTCATAGAAGAGCGTCGCCATAATTAACCCCGCAGCAGTCGTGCAAGGCGTGCCATTCGCTATCCCGTCCAGGAACGAATCGGCGATCTTGAAGATTCGCTCGATCTCGTCGATCTCAAGATCCTCGATCGACACGATGTCGTATTTCACGAGGCGTGCCATTGGTTACGGCTTCCCGCCGCCGATCACGACGGCGTCAACGCCGTCGATTTCGCTCAGGCGCACATACACCCGCTGGTCGGCTGGCGCCGCGATGTTCCTGCCGACGTAGTCCGCGCGGATCGGCAGTTCGCGCTGTCCCCGATCGACCAGCACTGCGAGCTGAATCGATTCGGGACGTCCAAGGTCCGCAAGCGCCGTCAACGCTGCGCGCACGGTGCGGCCGGTATAAAGCACATCGTCCACCAGGATGACGTGAGTGCCGTCGATCGGAAACGGAATGTCGCGACCAAGCAGCCGGGGGTCACCGGGCTCACCGCGCCCGTCATCACGGTAAGACGATATATCGAGAGTGCCCACCGGCGTCGAAGACGAAATCGCTCCACCAAGTTCGGCAGCCAGGCGTGCAGCTAGACTCGCACCTCTGCGAACGATCCCAACAAGTACCAGCGAACCGGATTCCGCGTCGCGATGCTCAACGATTTCCCGCGCCATGCGCTTCACACAGCGCGCGATCGCGTCGGCGTCCAGCGCAGGCGTTGACATTGGCGTCATCGCCCCTCCGCCGCGCGCCTTCGGCTGGAAGGACTGGTGCTGGATTTCGCGCAAAAAAAAGCCGGCGCACACATATAGCCGGTCCGGACTCTAAAATGGTTCATTTTTGACCTTGTCGCCCTCGCAGGAGCGATTTAAAGGTGCTTTGAGATTACCGACGCCGCTGGATGCAGTCAATTAACCACGGCATTCGCTGCCCGTCGGAGCCACGCCTGTATCCACAGTCGGCGCTCAATTTCGGATTATTTTCCATCGTCGGGGACGAGTTTCAGCTTGCCCTGACGGCCTTGCCGCGCGCCTGGCTTTGGTGCCGCCGCACCCGCGGACGCGGTTGAGCGTCGTCCACGAGCGGGCAACTGTTCCACCTGATCGCCGGCGCTCCGGTTTCTCCGCCGGTCCAGCCGACCGTGCACTTCGTCGGTAACATTGCGATGCGCCGTGCCGGGCGGACTGATGGGCGGCGCGGGTCTGGCGGAGTCCATCCCGAACATGTGACGTTCGAGCCGCTTGATCTGATCGCGCAGCGAAGCGGCACGTTCGTAATCGAGCTTTTCCGCCGCCTCCATCATCTCACGCCGCAGTGCGCTGATGCGGTCGGGCAGTTCATGCGCCGGTATAAGTTCCTCTTTTTCGGATTTTTTCGGTTCGTCGATCTCTGGGACCACGGCCCACTCCGGCGAATACATCTCGACCAGCGATGCGTCGATGGCCTTGATGATCGTGGCCGGCGTGATGCCGTGCTCCTCGTTGTAAGTGACCTGCTTGGCGCGGCGGCGATCGGTCTCATCCATCGCAGATCGCATCGACGGCGTTACGGTATCAGCGTACATGATCACCTTGCCGTTCAGATTTCGCGCAGCCCGTCCGATGGTCTGGATCAACGATCGCGCGGATCGCAGAAAGCCCTCTTTGTCGGCATCCAGAATCGCCACCAGCGAGACCTCGGGGAGGTCGAGTCCTTCGCGCAGCAGGTTGATGCCAACCAGTACATCAAAGTCGCCTTTGCGCAGGCTGCGAATTATCTCCACGCGCTCGATAGTCTCGATATCCGAATGGAGGTAACGCACACGGACGCCGAGATCGTGATAGTAATCGGTCAGGTCCTCGGCCATTTTCTTGGTCAGACAGGTCACCAGGATGCGTTCGTTAACGGCGATGCGCAACCGAATCTGGTCGAGCAGATCATCGACCTGAGTGCCCGCCTTGCGCACTTCGATTTGCGGATCGATCAGGCCAGTCGGGCGAATCAATTGTTCAACCACCAGCCCGCCGGATTTGCGCAATTCGTAATCGCCCGGCGTCGCCGAAACGTAAACCAGTTGATTTACGAGTCCCTCCCACTCCTCAAAATTCAGCGGACGATTGTCGAGCGCCGAGGGCAGGCGAAAACCAAAATCGACCAGGGTCTCCTTGCGCGATCGGTCGCCGCGATACATCCCGCCGAGTTGCGGAATGGTCACATGGCTCTCGTCCACAAAACAGATGTAATCCTTCGCGAAGTACTCAAGCAGCGTCGGTGGCGCCTGACCTGGAGCGCGACCCGTGAGATGCCGCGAGTAGTTTTCAATTCCCGGGCAGAAACCCATCTCCGCCAGTAATTCAAGGTCGTAGAGGGTCCGCTGCTCCAAGCGTTGCGCCTCCAGCAAGCGATTCTCCCGGCGAAAGTACTCGAGCCGCTCCTTGAGCTCATCGCGAATGTTCGTGACCGCCGTCTCCAGCCGATCCGAAGTTGTCACGTAATGCGAAGCCGGGTAGATCGCGACGCTCTGCAGCTTACGAATGATCTTGCCGCGCAGCGGATCGATCTCGTAGAGCGCTTCGACCTCGTCGCCGAAGAATTCGATACGCACCGCCCGATTTTCCTCGTAGGCCGGAAATATCTCGACGGTATCGCCACGCACACGAAACGTCCCGCGATGGAAATCGTAGTCGTTGCGCTGGTACTGGATGTCCACCAGTTTGCGCAGCACCCGGTCGCGATCGATATGTTGCTGCTCTTCCAAAAAGACGACTTGTTCGAAGTAAACTTCCGGCTCCCCAAGCCCGTAAATGCACGAAACCGAGGCGACAATCAGCACGTCATTGCGCTCAAGCAGAGCCTTCGTCGCGGAATGTCGCAGCTTGTCGATTTCGTCGTTGATGCTGGCGTCCTTCTCGATAAACGTATCGGTGGACGGGACGTAAGCCTCGGGCTGGTAATAGTCGTAGTACGAGACGAAGTAGCGGACTGCGTTGTCCGGAAAAAGACTCTTGAATTCGTTGTAGAGTTGCGCCGCAAGCGTCTTGTTCGGTGCAATCACGAGCGCGGGACGATTGAGCTGCGCTATGACGTTGGCCATGGTGAAGGTCTTGCCGGAGCCCGTAACACCGAGCAGCACCTGGTTAGGCAGACCCTCGGTGAGATTGCGCGCGATCGCCTCGATCGCAGCGGGCTGATCGCCTTCAGGTTTGTAGCTCGAAACGAGCTTGAACTTACCCTCTTTGCCGCGCGCCAGTGAAAGCATAGTGGAGGTTTATTCTAGCAGCCTACGCGCCGGTTCCGAACACGGCTCAGCGAAAGCCGGACCCTGGCCGCTTACCCGCATCGGCGCAACACCAGGCGAACCGCGCGGTAAAACCTCGTTCTCTCACTGTATCGGAAATAGGGAAATTCCGGCAATTGGCAAAAGTTCAACAAATATAATCTCTTTTCGCTGATTTCGATGAGGTTCCGAGCGATGGCATCCTGTGAGTTCAAGCCGCTCGCGGATGTTGCAACGCGCCCAAAACAATCAGTATATTGACCAACGGTTGAGGTGGGGTGGTGCTCATGGACGTTGTTCTTCTCTACCCGGGAATATTGGGGTAATGAAACCTGATGCAAAATCGGGGGTTTCGATATCTTTCTGCCAAGATCTCAGTTTGGTTCTAATTTCGACTCTTGCCTTTTTGGATTTACGCGGCCCACTACGGGAGTGCGGGTAGTGGCGAATAAGGAAGGAAGGTTGAAGGTGCGAAGAAAATTCGGAACTTACCTGATGTGGGTAGCCATCCTGGGGATGGTATCGGCCTGCGGGTTCACGGACGAGCAGCGGGAGTACACGCTGGTCGGAGCTGCGACGGGCGCCGCAATCGGCGGCGGCATCGGCGCGGGTGTATTTGCGGCCGACAACAGCGACAATTGGCCGGCGATTCCCGCGGGAGTCGTGGGCGGAGCGCTGATTGGCGGCATCATTGGATATCTGTTGGCGCCGCCGCCACCGGCACCGCCGGCACCGCCGCCGCCGCCCCCACCGCCTCCGCCGCCGCCACCTCCTCCGCCGCCGGAGAAGATCGTGTTGCGCGGAGTGCATTTCAACTTCGACAAGTACTACATCCGCAACGTGGACAAGCCGGTGTTGGATGAAGCGGCCGATACGTTGAAGGCGAATCCGAACGTGAAGGTGTACGTCAACGGCTATTGCGATGCGATTGGGTCGGCGCCGTACAACCTGAAGCTGTCGCAGCGGCGGGCAGAATCGGTCGCGGCATACCTGGAGGACAAGGGTATTCCGGCGAGCCAGCTGATACCGCAGGGCTTCGGCAAGACCAACTTCGTGGCGACCAACAAGACCGCCGAGGGCCGGGCCGAAAACCGGCGGGTCGAGTTGGTACCGGCCGACCAATAACAACCACTGCGGGGGCAGCGGCGTCAGACGACGGCGCTGCCTTCCGCGTGCCTTAGCAACCACGGCCGCAGTCCCTCACGGGGCTGCGGCCTTAACCACCAAGCGGCATCTAAGCGGACGGAATGCCTATGTTGCGGATCAAGATTCTTGATGGACGGTTAGGCATCATCACAGCGCTCAGCGCGTCCTTCCTTCTATGCTGCATACAGGGCTGCTCCCAACTGCCCTTCGGACATTCGGATCCCCCAGCGTCCGACGCCGCAACGGTTTCAGCCACCGCGGCCCCTACAATGGAAGCGAACGCAACGGCTCCCGAAGCCATGGCGAGTGGCGCACTCGCGCAAACTGCGGTGATGCCAGGATCATCTCCTGAGGCCTATCCTAATGTAGTTCCCCCGCGCCTCGCGCTGACGGTTCCGGCTATTCCTCCGGCGGCGGCAAACCCCGGCGCCACGACGATTCCGATCGGGGCTAACGCTGTCGTCAAAGCGGAAATGAAGAAGTTCATCTTCCATTCGCCCCAGGAAGAAGTTCGTTACAACGAGGCCGCCGCGAAATTTCCCGGCTTTTGTCATGAATGGGAACGGATGTTGCGCGATCGTGAGACTAATAGCCTCGATCACCTGGTGTGGACGACGCACGATGGCATCCAGAGTACGACCTACACCGGCTACGGGGAGGTCGATTCATGTGAGACGAAGGAATCGGTGGAAGGCGTGCCGATCGGCAAACTCTCTTACATGGAGATGACCTACGATCTGGAGGGAAAGACTTCAGAAGACGCGCGACATGCGCCTCCCAAAGTCATCCATCAAACGCACACGCTGGAAATCTTCTCCTGGGATAAGAATAAGTGGTTTTACTAGAGGTACCGATAGCTCTGGTCGATTGAATAAGGACTCTTAGCAAAGCAGGTTTTGACCGCGAAGGTGAGCGGCGCCAGACGACTCGGACGCCCGCTTACCTTATCTGCTCTGAAGGCGACTCCAGCCCGCGGGTTCTCAGTTCAGTTCCTTGCTACTGTAGTCGAGGATGCGGCGCGCGATAATCATCAAGTTAATTTGCTGAGTGCCTTCAAAGATGTCGTTAATCTTGGCGTCGCGCATCCACTTCTCCACCAGCACCTTGCGCGAATAGCCGAGCGGGCCCAGCAACTCTACTGCCTTTTGTGTGATTAAAGTCACGGCCCTACCCGCCTTGGCCTTCGCCATCGAGGCTTCCAGGCTGTTGCGCATGCCCATGTCGAGCATCCACGCGGCGCGCCAGGTCAATAGCCTCGCCGCCTTGAGTTGGACTTCCATCTCCATGAAGTCGCGCTCGATAGTGGTGAGACGGCGCGGTGAGATACCGTACCGAATCGGCACCTTCTGATCCTTGAGAAAATCGCGCACGTAATCGAGGGCCGCGCGTCCCACGCCAATCGCCATCGCGGCGACGATCGGCCGCGTAGCGTCGAAGGTCGCCATCACATCCTTGAACCCCCCGGTCGGCTTCACCTCGGCGCTGCCCAGCAAATGGCTCGCGGGTACCCGGCAGTTGTCGAAGACGATCATTGCGGTATCGGAGGCGCGGATACCGAGCTTGTTCTCGACCCGCGTCACCGTCATCCCGGGCGTATGATGCTCGACCACGAACGGCTTGATTCCCGCGCGGCCGGCACTGCGATCCAGGGTTGCCCAAACGACTACGAAGCCTTCGGACTGCTCGACCGACATCTGTCCTGCAGTGCAGAAGATCTTGGTGCCGTTAATGACGTAGTCATCGCCATCGCGAATGGCCGTCGTGGTAATAGCAGCCGAATCTGAGCCGCAGCCGGGCTCCGTGATCGCCATAGCACCCCATTTTGGCTTGCCTTCACGAAAGCGCTTAAGAAAACGCTCCTTCTGTTCGGGGGTACCGGCGGCAGCCACCGCGGCGCCTCCAAGGCCAGGATTCGGAATCGACAGGAACAGGCCCGCGTCGCCCCAACAGAGTTCCTCGGTGCTTAGGCAGGTGTAGAGATTGCGGAATTTGGCGGTACCTCCCTCGCCTTTCTCGGCGGCAGAGGATTTCTCGGGCGCGGCGCCCGGGCCCAGATTCTGCGCGGCCGACCACATCGCCTCGAAGAATTGCCACGGCTTTTCATGTTCGCGTTCGTCGTATTCGCGCGAGATCGGCCGCATCATGCCTTCGGCGACCGCGTGATACATCTTCAGTTGCGCCTTCACTGGCGCTTCAAATTCGAAGTCGATCATCGATAAGTCTCCAAAATTGCGCCGGTTTCGTGCCCAGCTTAAACCGTGGCAATTCCTTCTATCACGGCAAAACTACGCGCGTTGCGCAAAAACAACTCGACCGGATGCTCGCGGATATAACCATGGCCGCCAAGAATCTGCACCGCATTGTCGGTGACCATCAAGGCTGACTGCGCGGCATAGTTGCGTGCCTGCGAACTCTGCTTAAGCGCGTCGTCCCCCCGATCGAGGCATGCCGCCGCCTCCCATACCAACAGCCGTGTAGCATCTATTTCGATCGCCATCTCTGCAAGCATGAAGGCGATCGCCTGCTTGGTCGCGATCGGTACGCCGAACGCTCTGCGCTCCTTGGCATAGTCTTTCGCGTATTCATAGGCAGCGCGAGCGACCCCTACCGCCATCGCGGCCGTCGCGACGCGGCCCTGACTCACCATCCGCGCGAAATCGATTCCTTGCGCTCCGCCTAAACGTGATTCATCACCGAGGCGGCAGTTCTCCAGCTTCATCTCATACGTAGCAAGACCTTTGAGGCCCATGTTCTGTTCGCGCTCCCCGATCATCAGTCCAGGCGTACCGCGTGGCAGCAAAAATCCTTGCACTCCAGCGAATTCAGTCGCGCGATTAGCCGTTGCGAAAACCAGGATCGTGGAGCTGTCAGCAGCCAACGGTACGTAGCACTTCGTGCCAGCCAGGATAAATCCGGCACCGTCTGGGGTCGCAGTCGTAAGGAGGTCAGAGGCATCAAAATCGAAACGCGGCTCAACCAGCGCCGCACTGCCCGGGACAAACGAATCACTGGCGAAATCCTGCAAGATGCGCGTGCGTTGCTCGTCCGTGCCGAAGTCAATTACCGGGAAGGCCACCAGACGCGGCGCCAGCGCGTGGATTGCAATGGACAAATCGCCGAACGCCAATTCCTCTGCGACGATCGCGCCTGTCACGGCCGAGCGAGTATCGCCGTAGCCGCCAAATTGTTCGGGAATCGCCCCGCGCACGAGGCCCAATTCCCACGCCTGCTCGATCAATGGAGGCGGTATTGTCCCGGTCTCGTCTGCGGCCCGCGCAGCCGGCCGGATCTCGTCCTTGGCAAATGCGACCACGGTATCGCGAATCATGCGCTGCTCTTCGGTCAAGTCGAAGCTAATCATCTACTTTTACTTTAGGGCTCAGCCAATACGGTCTTCGCTTTGGGGGTTTCTCAAGTTATACATTTAATCTACTACTTTAGTTCTTCCATGTCTTTGCGTCTCATCGCGCGCTGGCGCGAGCGGCTGTATTTGTTTTCATCAGGGACGACTCGGGTCGGGGGCGCCAGCGGTTTGCGCAGCTTTTTGATGAGCTCGCCGGCCTCCGATTTAACGGGAATCTTCCTTTTTCGGGATGCTGCCATGAGTGGAATTCTCAACGCTTTAAACTGACTTTAACGATCTTGCCGACCGACAGCACCTCGCAAACTGCTTTAGCTGGTTCACGGCTAAACTGACTATTCGCGACCATCCTTGACATAAGATTCTCCGTTTCGAGGAATCGGATCGCAAGCCGATTTCATACAATGACAGCCCTACTCCGCGAAGCCGATGAAGCTCATCTGGAGGCCGCTGGTCTGGTGCAGTCCGCCGGCGGTGGCGCCGCGCCGTGAAAAGTAGCGATCGTTCGCACATCGGCTGCACGGACCCGCGTTGACGATCGACCCCGTTTGGACCCCCTCGGATTCGAGCTGGTCGCGGATGATCGCACGCAGGTCGAGGTACGCTTTGCCCGGGCGTCCGGCACGGGCGTGAGCGCTCGCCCCGGGGATAAGGCGCGCGAAGTCATCGGCGAGGGCGGCATCGACTTCGAAACAGCAGAGACCAATCGAAGGTCCTAGCGCTGCCCGAATCGATGGCGGCCGTGCACCCAGCGCCGCCATCGCGCGAACGCCCTCCCCCGCAATTCCCGCTAGCGTCCCGCGCCATCCCGCATGGAGTGCCGCCGCGATATGCCGATCCGCATCGACCATCAGGATCGGCACACAGTCTGCGGTGAAGATACCAAGCACAATTCCGGCCGCCGCTGTGACCATCCCATCGCCTTCGCGGCGCCCGCCAGCGCTGGCGGGAGGGGTCTTCGCAGAAGCAGCGTCTGCGCGACCGATATCCGAGTGATCGACACGATGTACCGCGTTGCCATGCACCTGGCTCAGGCGCACGACCGGCAGATCTGGATAGCGTAGGTTCCAACGCCGCCAGTTCTCCGCGACTGCGATCGGATCATCGCCAATCCATCCGGCCAGATTAAAGGTCGCGAAGGCACCCGCGCTGACGCCTCCGGTACGATCGCAAAAGCCGTGGATAAGTCCCGGGACCTCGAACGCTGTAACTGTGGCCTGCCCCGCAGGGGCGCTCGCTGTGATCGCATTTGAAGACGGCATAGGCGGTGGCCTGCATCGTCAGGATAAACTATACTTTCCTTCTTTGGAATTTAGCCTTTGGACGTGTCTATGAACGGCTATCAATATTTGGTTCAGCGCAACCGCCTGATGTGCGTGCTTGAGGACGATCTGCGCAAAATCGAAAACCTTCCCGAAGCGGAACGATTGGCCGCAACCAGCCGCCTCCAAGCGCAGTTCGATCTCAAGCTGCGCGCACTCTATGGCCAGGTTGCCGACGAGTATCCCGGAGAGCGCAAGGTCAAGGCGCGGCCGCTGACGGACCCACGCTAGACCTCGAGGGATCGATTGGAGCGCTCAATCAGTATCCGCGGGGCGCGTACTCACAACCTCGGCAATCTTTCGCTTGACCTGCCGCACGGCCGCTTGACGATCGTCACGGGGGTTTCGGGCTCGGGTAAGTCGAGCCTGGTGTTCGACACGATCTACGCCGAGGGGCAGCGCCGCTACGTGCAGAGCCTGTCCACCTACGCGCGGTTGTTTCTGGAAAGAATGGAGCGGCCGGACGTCGATTCGATTACCGAGATCCCTCCGGCACTCGCGCTGCGCCAAAAGAATACTATCAAAAACGCGCGATCGACGGTCGGCACGGTCACCGAGATTAACGATTACCTCCGGCTGTTGTTTGCCTCGAGCGGACGTACGATGTGTCCGCGCTGCAACCTGGAAGTCACGCGCGACACGGTCGAAGGTGTGGCCGCCGCAGTTCTCGCAACCCCGGGCCGCTACATATTCCTCGCGCCGTTCGATACCGGATCGCGCTCGCTCAAAGATGCGACGGCTTTCCTGATGGAGAACGGCTACCATCGGCTCTACGACAGCGACGAAATTGTCGAGACGGTTGATTTCGCCGATCGCTCTGCGAGCAACGGAGTGGCTGCGCACGCACCGCCCGCCGCTTCGCTGATGGTCGTGATCGATCGGGTGGCGGTGACGCAGAGCGGCTCGGACGAGCGCGTTCGCGAGGCCATCGACAAGGCATTCTATTTAGGCGGCGGACGCGCCCGGGTGCTGATGCTGGCGCCCGAGAATGGCGCCGCGCGAACCATCGCAACGCTCAATTTCGATCGCCGCTTCAATTGTTCGCGCTGTGCCACGGCATATCCGGAGCCAACGCCGGCGTTATTTTCCGCCAATAGTCCGATCGGCGCGTGTCCCGAATGCGAAGGCTTTGGCCGGACCGTCGAACTGGATCTCGAAAAAGTTATCCCCAACCCCAACCTCTCATTGCGGCAGGGCCTGGTCGCGCCGTGGCGCACCCCGGCCTATCGCGAAATGCAGCAATGGATGCTCAAGTGCGCACGGCGCGCACACTTGCGCACAGTCGTTTCCTTTCGCGAGATGAACGACGACGAGCGCGCTTGGCTGCTCGACGGCGAGCCGCGCGTCGAGGGCCAGAAGTGGGACGAACGCTGGCCTGGCGTCCGCGGGTTTTTCCGCTGGCTCGAACGCAAGCGCTATAAAACTCACGTCCGCATCCTGCTCGCCAAGTATCGCCGCTTCATCCCCTGCCCTGCATGTCACGGCTCCAAGCTCAAGGCGGAGGCGCTCAACGTCCTGGTCAACGGCCACTCGTTCGCCCAAGTGATGCAACTGTCGGTGCGTGATCTGCCCGCGTGGATCGAGCACCTCCGCCGGCACTCGGAGATTGCCGCGCGCGCGGGCGTGCTACTGCGCGAACTCGGCAATCGCGTCGGCTACCTGAACGAGGTCGGCCTTGGCTACCTGACGCTCGAACGGCAGGGCCGCACGCTCTCCGGCGGCGAGGCCCAGCGGATTCACCTGGCCAGCGCGCTGGGGAGCCTGCTCTCGGGCACACTCTACGCACTGGATGAACCGACCGTCGGTCTTCATGCGGGCGATTCACGCAGGCTGCTTGGCGTCCTGCGGCATCTTCGCGACCTCGGCAATACGGTAGTCGTTGTCGAACATGATCCGATTATGATCGCCGGTGCGGACTACGTCGTCGAGTTAGGTCCCGGCGGCGGCCGTCAGGGCGGCGAATTGATCCGCGCAGGCGAGCCGGTCAATGGCGGTCCCAATGGCAACGGCGAGACTCCGGGCCGAGTACTGCTGATGCGCGCGCTGGCGCATCAGCGGCGCTTCACCAAGCGCGATCCGGCGGTGCGGATTACCGGCGCAACGGAAAACAATCTGCGCAATCTAAGCGTCGCGATTCCCCTCGGACGCATGGTCTGTTTCACGGGCGTTTCGGGCTCGGGCAAATCGACCCTGGTCGAGACCGTTCTCTACAACAACTACCTGCGGCGCATCGGTGAAGCGGTCAGCGAAGTCGGCGCCTGCGAGCGGATCGAGGGCCTGGAATTGATCGGCGAAATGGTCCACATGGGGCAGGAAATGCCGACGCGATCGCTCAGGTCGAATCCGGCGACCTACCTCAAGATCTACGACGATATCCGCAAACTCTTCGCTGCCAATGCGGAGGCCCGCCGCCTCGGTGTTAAAACCCGCGACTTTTCCTTCAATGTTGAAGGCGGCCGCTGCGACCGCTGTCACGGTACCGGCTCCGTGACCATCGAGATGCACTTCATGGCCGACCTCGAAGTCAAGTGCGAAGCATGCGATGGGCGTCGCTTTCAGAGCCATATCCTCGGCATTCGCCATAAGGGTAAGAACGTTAACGAGGTGCTCGATCTGACCGTCGATGAAGCCCGCGAATTTTTCGACCGCGGCACCTATCCCTCGATTGCGAAGCGCTTGGAACCGCTGGCCGCGGTCGGTCTCGGCTATCTGCAATTGGGGCAGACAACTTCGACGCTCTCCGGAGGGGAAGCCCAGCGACTCAAACTTGCGCGCTTCCTGTTGGCCGACCTCGAACCGCCGCGCACGGCCGAAAGCGGCAAGCCGCTACCGCGTATGTTTCTGCTCGACGAGCCCACCACCGGGCTCGCATCGTCGGACATCAAGCGGCTCCTGCGAGTGATGGCCCGCCTGGTGGCGGAGGGTAATACGCTGGTCGTGATCGAACATAATCTCGAGTTCATCGCACACGCCGATTACGTGATAGATCTCGGCCCGGGTGGCGGCGACGAGGGCGGACGGCTGGTGGCTGCGGGAGATCCGTTGACTATCGCCGCGAGCGACAAGTCGCTGACCGGCATCGAACTCCGGCGGCTGTTCGGGTTGCCGGTCGCGGCAACTCCGCGCGCGATCAAGACGGCGTTGCGAAGCGCCGCCGAGCCTTGATCGATGCTCGCGATGACGCATGTCATTGGCAGTCGTTCGCCGCTTGTGCCAACTGCACGTGATCGAATTCGCAAGACGGTTGCGCAGGCCAATAAATTTTGATCGCAATTGCGGATCTGCGATGGCGCGACGTTGCGCGACTCGCTAGAGTTCTGGCCACATCAGGGCGCTGCCTGCGGCGGCACCGAAGAGGAGGTTTCTATCCTCGCCATGCGCTCATCAGAATCTTCGGCAGAAAAACTCAAGGGCTTCTTCCTCAGTGTCGTGCGCAAGAGCTTCGATCAGCTCGGCGTCGGCGACCAACAAACCGCTGACTACATTGCCTCGGTTCTGGCCGAATTCAGCCATTCGAGCCGGTGGCTTGCGATTCGCGGTGCAGACGGGCGCAAGCTGACCAGCGTCGTCGAAATGATGCTCGCACAACTCGGCCCCGACGAGACCACGCGCGTCAACGGCGAGCGCGAGTTACGCAAGTACGTCGGCGATTACACGTTGTTCATGTCGGGCCTGTTTCGCCGCTTCGTCGAACGCGGTGGTTATCTCAACTACTATCTGGAGGAAGGCGCGCGTTCCTATCGCGCGGTCTCGGAGCTAGATGTCTCGCTCTACAACCCCGGATTTTTGATGTTCGAGGATTTGAGCAAGGGCTTCGAGAACTATTCGGGCGCCCTCGATTTCATGCGTAAATGTTATTTTGCGCCGGCACCCAACGAAGATCCGTTCGCCGGCTTCCTGCGCCAGATTCAGGGGTGGGTGCGCTACGGACTTTCCGACAACTGACGGCGAGCGATTAGATCGTTACCTGGTGCGCCTGGGATGGGCCGCGTCGCGACGCGCGGCCGCCGAGTTGATTTCCAGCGGACGCGTCCGGGTCAACGGACGGCGTTATCGCAAGGGCGGACCGGTCTCCCCCGGCGACAATATCGAGGTGGTGGCGTCTTCGCTCCCCGCTATCATTGTGCCGAGTGGCGATCTCGAAATTGCCGTCTTATTTGAAGATGCATCCGTGATCGTCGCCAACAAGCCGCCACTAACGCCGTGCCATCCACTGCGCTCCGAAGAGCGTGACACCGTGATGAATGCCCTCGTCGCGTCCTATCCGGAGACCGGCCAGGCTGGCGATAAGCCGCTCGAGGGCGGCCTCATCCATCGACTCGACAATGGAACCTCCGGGGCTCTGATGGTCGCGCGCGATCGAGAATCCTTCGTCACGATGCGCGAAGCGTTGCGGGCGGCCCGCGTGACGCGCCGCTATCAGGCTTTGATTCGTGGGCGCCTCGACCATGCTGTCGAGATCGTGACGCCGATCGCACATCATCTGAAGAATCCGCGCAAGATGGTCGTTATCGATTCGAGTGGCGATCCCGCGGGCACGTCGCTCGCGTCGGCGAACCAGCGTTATCGATCGACGCCACGCGCTGCGCATACGCGCGTCGAGGTGATGTCATACGAAAAGGGATTTACGCTTATCCAGGTGACGCCCCGCACTGGCAGTCGTCATCAGATTCGAGTCCACCTCGCGAGTGTCGGCCACCCAATTGCCGGCGATGCCCTCTACGGAGGTCCGCCGTTCGACGAACTTCCTGCGGGCCGCTTCTGGCTTCATCTGGCGGAACTGGAGTTTGAATCGCCCGCCGGCGGGCGCGTCAGGGTCATCGCTCCGCTCGCCCGGGATCTTGAGGATTCTCTGGCACGGTTCCGATCACTATCAATCAAGGAGCGCTAGCGTAGCCTTCACCGCGCCCTGATTGCGCACGCGACCCCGATGCTCAGCAATGCCCGTCGATATATACCCGGCGATACTGGTAGAGCCACTCGCCGTTGACTTTTCGCAGCTCATCCTGATAGCGGCCGAGAGCTTCGAGCGTCGCTTTGCCACCCTTGCAATGATAATAGGTGAGATAGCATCCGCCGATCGCGCGATCGCCTTCAATACGAAACGTCACATTGCATAACATGTGACGAACCTGCGCATCGCCAGCCGAGTTCTTGTACATTGCGGTGAACTTGCGCAGCGCGTCGTGACCCTCATGGCGGCCCATCCGCGGACTGTCGAAGACGCCGTCCTCGGTGAAGCATTGAACCCAATCCTCATACGGGCCGTGATCGATTGTGAAAGCATAGCGCGCGTATAATTCGCGAATCTGTTCCCGATCCTCGCTCGTCCCAGTGAGTGGCATAGGCATCGTCTCCTCGGCTTAGCTGCCGAAATTTACCCGACGTTCAGTCCCGAATCTTTTGGATCGGCTGGTCCGAGTCAAATCACCTCGTTTTCTTTCAGCGCCCCGACCTCGTCCCAACTGTACCCAAGCAGTTCAGTCAGGATGATTTCAGTGTTTTCGCCGAGTTCGGGCGCCCGCCCGCGCGCATTGCCGGGCGTTTTGCTCAATATAACCGGAACACCGACCAGCTTGGTTTTGCCCATCTCCGGATGGTCGTAATCCACGATGTAATCGTTTGCGAGAACCTGTTCGTCGTCGGGCAAATCGGCGATCGTATTAACCCGGGTGTAAATGAAATCGCCGCCGCGCTTGAGGATGCTCATCCATTCGTCGCGCGGCTTGCCATTGAAAACCCGGTCCAGAATCGCCACCAGCTCGCGATGGTTCTTGCCGCGAACCTTGATACCGTTGAAGCGCGGGTCGTCGATAAGTTCAGGGACTCCGAGCGCATTACAGAAATCCTTCCAGTAGCGATCGGTCTGGAGCATTCCGAGGCTCAGCCATTTGCCGTCAGCGCATTTGTAATGGTTCCACAGCGGATTGTATGCGTCGTCGCGGGTAGAGCGCGGGAACTCATGCCCGAGGATGGTCTTGCTCGAGACGTTAAGGCCTTGCAGCGCGATCATAGATCCGAGATGAGAGGCGTTCACCTCCTGTCCGATGCCGTAACGCTCGCGCGCCACCAGCGCCGTCATCACGCCATAAGCGAGCATGATCGCGCCCATCTGATCGGCCAGCCCGCCGTTGAGATAGATTGGATCCTCCGTGGCAACGCTCGCAATATTCATGATTCCCGAACGTGATTGCGCGAGGTAGTCGAATGACGGTTCGCCGCTGTCAGGGCCGTTCGGCCCGTAGCCCGACGAGCTCGCATAGACCAGCTTCGGATTGCGCGCGAACAGCTCCTTATAGCCGAGGCCGAGGCGATCGGCGACGCCCTTGCGAAAGTTCTGCACGAAGACGTCGCTCTTGGCCGCCAGGCGATAGACGATTTCGCGCGCTTCCGGTTTGCTGAGGTTGAGCGTCAAGCTCTGTTTGTGTCGATTGTTCGCCTCGAAGTAAAAATTGTGCCCGCTCTTCGCCGTCGCGGCGGAGCCTCCGATGGCAAAGATCGAGCGTCCCGGATCGCCCTTGTCGCGCTCCTCGATCTTGATGACCTCGGCGCCCATGTCGGCCAGCATCGTGGTCGCCACCGGGCCTTGTTGCCATATCGTCCAATCGATGACCCGTATACCCTTGAGTGGTGCGTCCATTCCGCCTCTATACCATAGAACGTGATAAATTGATCATGTTGCTTCACGCGCGGCCAAAGGCCTCGCTGCCACTTGAGTTTGGCGCCGCAACGCTTCATCTCTATTAGTCTATAGCGAACGTTCGATGTTGTATTACCTGTTGAATTTCATTTATCCGCCGCGCTGCGCGGCCTGCGACGCCCGACTTGGATCCGGTGCCATCCGGCGGCTATGCACGCAATGTCATGCACAGATTGATTGGATGCCCAAGCCTTTGTGCGAAATTTGTGGCATTCCCCTGGGCGCCAGACATCCCGATGCTGAAGCAGCGATCGAGGCTCAATGGTGTGTGAATTGCGTCAGTTCGCCACCTCATTTCACGCGCGCACGAGCGGTCATCCGTTACGGTCATGGCGGCGCGGATGACGACCGCAACGTAGTTCCCTCGATCATTCGCCGGCACAAGTACGGTCTCGACCAATCTCTGGCGTGCGCGTTAGCCGAATGCCTTGGCGATGAATTGCCGCTCGGGCACGTTGATTACGACGTGATTATCCCTGTGCCGCTGCATCGCGGGCGCTTACGTTGGCGCGGTTTCAACCAGGCCGCAATGCTCGCGGTAGCGGTCGCACGCCAAATCCGATGTCCGCTCGACTTGAGCACCCTCGTCCGGGTTCGGCCGACGGCGCCACAGACCCGGCAAAATCGGGTCGATCGGGTTAAGAATCTCAAACGGGCGTTTGCAGTGCGGCGTCCGCGACGCGTCGCCAGCAGGCGCATTCTGCTGATCGACGATGTAATGACAACCGGGGCAACGGCTGACGAATGCGCCCGCACTTTGATCGCGGCGGGCGCGCGTCGCGTCGATGTCCTGACGCTGGCGCGAGCCGTATGAATTTAGACCGGCGCGCTAAATGGGAAGAGCGTCATCGCGGCTCGATCGCCGGCGAGCCAGAGCCGTCGGTGGTAGAGCTATTGCCATTATTGCCGCGAGGGGTCGCGCTCGATATAGCGGCTGGCACCGGGCGCAATTCGATCGCGCTCGCCGGCGTCGGCCTCCGCGTTATCGCAGCCGATTTCTCCCGGCCTGGAATGCGCACACTTGCCGACGCCGCTCGGCGCCGAAATCTACCGATATCTCCCGTGACAGTCGATCTCGAAGAAACCTTCCCCTTTCGTTTTCATTCGTTCGATTCAATAGTCAACGTGAGTTACCTCGACCGCGCACTCATACCGCTGCTCAAAACCGCGCTGCGCCCGGGTGGGACTCTTCTGTTCGACACTTACCTGATCGACGAAGCGGACGAAGCTGGCCATGGCCACCTCCGCAACACCCGCTTCACGCTCAATCATTACGAACTGCGCGATCTGCTTTCAGATATGGCGCTGATCCACTATCGCGAGGGTCTGGTGGTGTATCCAACCGGCAAGCGCGCATGGCGCGCGACGGCGCTCGCACGACGCGAATCCTGATTACCATGGCGACCCGACTCACCTATAAATCCGCCGGCGTGGATATCGATCTCAAAGAGCGGCTCATTCCTCTCTTTGGGCGCATCGCGATTCCGACCAAAGGCGCGCACGTGCTGGAAGGCATTGGCGGCTTCGGCGCGGTCATCGGGCTCAATGGCGCTGCCAAAATGCGCACGCCGGTGCTGGTCGCCGGCACCGACGGAGTCGGCACCAAGTTGAAGATCGCGTTCGCAATGGGCCGTCACGAGACCATCGGTATCGACTGCGTCGCCATGTGCGTGAACGACATCGTGTGCCACAACGCGCGTCCGATCTTTTTCCTCGATTACATCGGTTGCGGCAAACTCGACGAGGGCCTCGCACTCGCGATTGTGAAAGGGGTCGCCAAGGGATGCTCGCAGGCTGGAATGGCGCTGGTAGGTGGTGAGACGGCACAGATGCCCGGCCTCTACAAACCCGGCGAATACGATCTTGCGGGTTTCGCCGTCGGACTCGCCGAGCGATCGCAAATTCCGAATCCGGCAAAAATGCGCGTCGGCGACGCGGTGATTGGGATGGCCTCAACGGGCCTCCACTCGAACGGCTTCTCGTTAGTCCGCAAGGTTCTGATCGAGCGAGCGAAGCTGAAGCTGAATGCCCGAGTACCGGAGCTCGGCCGCGCACTTGGCGACGAACTGCTTCGACCCACGCGCATTTATGTGAAGACGGCGCTGGAACTCTTCGATCGCTTCACCATCAAAGGTCTGGCGCATATCACCGGCGGCGGCGTAATCGAAAATCTTCCGCGGGTGATGCCCAGGAACCTCCACGCGAAAATCCGGCGCGGTTCATGGACGGTCCCGCCAATCTTCAAGCTCATCGCGCGACTCGGCAGAATCGATCAAGCCGAGATGGATCGTACCTTCAATAACGGACTTGGCATGGTGATGATTGCCGCGCCCGATCAGGCTGACGCGATCGTGCAGCGTCTGCGATTGCTCAAACAGCGAGCCTTCATTATCGGCGAAATAATTCGCGGCACGCGCGGCGTAACAATCGCGTGACCATCAATTAGAAATGACCGCCAAATCAACTCTCGTTTCGTCGTCGGTGCGCCCGCTGGTTAACCTCGGCGTGCTCATTTCGGGCGAGGGTACCAACCTTCAGGCGATTATCGACGCGGTCGGCCGCGGCGAACTTAAGGCCGATATTCGCGTGGTTATCTCGAACATTGCGACCGCTCGAGGTCTCGAACGCGCCCGCCATCACGGTATCCCGACGCTAGTCATCGAACATCGCCGCTTTCCGCGGCGCGAGGAATTCGACGCTGCGCTGGCAGCCACGCTGCAGCATCACGAGGTGGAACTCGTAGCTTGCGCCGGCTTCATGCGATTGCTGTCGCCCGTGATGCTGTCGGCGTTCCGCAACCGTATCATGAATATTCACCCGGCGTTGTGCCCTTCATTTCCAGGCGTCGATGCACAAAGGCAAGCGCTCAATTATGGCGTACGATTCACCGGATGCACGGTGTTTTTTGTGACCGAAGGGATCGACGACGGTCCGGTGATCGCGCAGGCGATTGTGCCGGTGTATCAGGACGACGACGAAGCTTCGCTGTCGGCGCGCATTCACCTGGAAGAGCATCGAATCTATCCGTTGGCGATCCGGCTTTACCAGGAGGGCCGGCTCGAGCTGCGCGGCCGCAAGGTCCACATCATCCTCGACGAGTTCCCGCCGGCCACATGAGAAACCGCGCCAACTGTCGCTTGTCCTGATTTTGAAGCTCTCCGTAATCGTACCGGTGCTCAATGAGGAAGCCGCGATCGCGGACACGCTGGACGCGATTCGTGGCGGCGCCAGCGCGGCGCAGTTCGCCATAGAAGTGATTGTCGTTGACGGTGGCAGCCTCGATCTCAGCGTCGAAATTGCGCGATCCCGATGCGACAGGCTGATCAAAGGACCGCGCGGGCGCGCCCCCCAAATGAACGCTGGAGCGGCGGCCGCATCAGGCGATGCGATCGTCTTCGTTCACGCCGATACGATGGTGCCGCCGACGTTTGCTCATGACATCAGCTTGGCGCTGTCCGACGCACGAGTCGCAGGAGGGCGCTTCGACCTCGCCTTCGACGACTGCAGCCTGGCGCTGGTAATGGTCGCGACGATGATCAGCATGCGTTCGCGGATCCTGCGATCGGCGACTGGCGATCAGGCGATTTTCGTTCGCCGCGAAATTTTCGACCGCCTCGGCGGCTATGCGGAAATCGACCTGTGCGAGGACGTCGATCTCGTGCGCCGAATGCGGCGATTGGGAAGCTTCGCCTGTCTGCGATCGCGCGTGGTCACCTCCGCGCGACGATGGCAACGCGACGGCGTTGTTCGCACGATCCTGCGAATGTGGATTATAAAATCGCTCTTCCTCGCGGGCGTCTCACCCACGTGGCTGAAACGCCATTATGCCGACACTCGCTGACTCGTCCTGCGCGCTTTGCTGTGGCGAATCAGCGAGTATCGCGATTCAAGTGGGTTCGGAGGAATAGATCACCCCATAAAGCACCGAAGCGATGGCCGCGCCAATCAGCGGCGCGAGGATGAACAACCACAACTGGGCGATCGCCCATCCGCCCACGAAGAGCGCAGGCCCGATACTGCGGGCTGGATTCACCGACATGTTGGTAACCGGAATGCCGACCAGATGGTCGAGCGTAAGAACTAGCCCGATGGGAATTCCAGCGAATCCGACAGGCGACTTTGCATCGGTCGAACCGAGCACCGTGAAGACCAGAAACGCCGTCAGCACAACCTCGACAATGAAGCCCGAGCTCATGCTGTATTTCATCGGCGAATGATCGCCATAGCCATCGGCGGCTAATCCGGCAGTCGCGGGGTCATAACCACCGGCGATGCCCTTGGCTATGATCAACAAAACGGCAGAGGCGGCAATTGCGCCCAGCACCTGCGCGATCATATAAGCGCCGGCGTCCTTGCCGCCAATTCGCTTGCTTAATAACAGACCAAAAGTCACCGCGGGGTTGATATGACAGCCTGAAATCGGCCCAATCGCATACGCCATCGTCAGCAGTGTGAGCCCGAAGGCGAGTGCGACGCCAGCGAAACCAATTTTCTCGCCCGCGAAGATCGCGGCGCCGCAGCCGCCAAATACCAACACGAAAGTTCCGATGAATTCGGCCAGATATTTTCTCATGCAAATCCCCCCGAGGTTGATCTTTTCAGCGCCTCTCATCGCGTACGCTCTTTGCCCCTAAATGTCTATCCAGCAGCCCCTCCGATTACCCCTACCGTGGGGGACTTGCGGCAGGCTCGTCCAGACTGGAAGATAACATTGACGGAAGAAAAGCATGGCTAAAGTACAGGTTTATACGACAACTTATTGCCCGTTCTGCACCCGCGCCAAGGCGTTGCTGAAGAACAAAGGGGTCGCTTTTGAAGAAATCGATGTTACGAATGACGATCAAATGCGCCAGAAGATGGTCGAAATGGCCGGCGGCCGGCGGACTGTACCGGAAATCTTCATCAACGATAGGATTGTCGGCGGATATGATGAGCTGCGCGCGCTCGAAATGAAGGGCGAACTCGACGCTCTGCTGGCTGAAGAGGTATGAACCGAGTCACGCCATCGCGTGTGGCAGCGGTCGTGTGCGAGTCGCGCGGATTGGAACTTCAACGATGAGCGACGAATACGATAGCGAGCGCTTTCCGGGGAACTTCTACCCCGGGTTGATCGTGATTCTTGACCGCGCTCGAGCGCGCGGAATCGTGCGCTCGCACAGCGGCCGCGAGATTCCGTTCCAGTTTCCGTTCGTGTCGGTGGTGGGCGCGCCGATCGGTGGTCGCGCCCCAGGTATCGAATTTCTGCGCGAGGGCGACAGTATTGGCTTCGATGTGGGCTGGACCTCAAAGGGACTCTGCATTACCTCAATAAAGCCTGCCGGACGCCATTAACCGCGGGCCCGTTCGCGGCGTCAGCTCACACTTTTCGGTTCACTGAGAGTACGCGAAACCGCCTCGCGCCAACCGGCGAGCAGTAGCTCGCGCTCGGCAGTCCGCATCCGTGGCCGAAACGTGCGATCGAGCTTGCGCAGCGAATCGAGTTCCCTCGCGGAACGCCACATGCTCACCGTGAGGCCCGCAAGAATCGCCGCACCGAGAACGGTCGTCTCTCCCATGGCGGGTCGCCGTACCGGACGCCCGCACAAATCGGCTTGGAACTGCATCAAATAATCGTTCGCCGCGGCGCCCCCATCGACGCGTAACTCGCGGATTCGATTGCGGCTGTCCCTCTCCATCGCGATCAAAACATCGTTGACCTGATAGGCGATACTGTCGAGCGTGGCCCGAACCAAATCGGCGCTGGTGGTGCCGCGCGTGAGACCGAAAATCGCGCCACGGGCTGCGCTATTCCAATAAGGAGCACCGAGACCGACGAACGCGGGAACAAAGTACGGCGCGGTCCGATCAGAGCTGCGGGCGGCAACTTCGCAGGTATCCGAGGATTTTCGCACCAGCTTGAGCTCGTCGCGTAACCATTGTACCGCGGCACCGGCGATAAAGACCGACCCTTCGAGCGCATACGCAGGTTCTCCGGTGGATCCAAGGGCGACCGTACTCAGCAGGCGATTGCGCGAACGCGGGCGCTCCTTGCCCGTGTTCATGAGGAGGAATGCCCCGGTGCCGTAGGTTACCTTCGCATCTCCCGCGGCAACGGCGCCATGTCCGAACAATGCCGCCTGCTGGTCGCCGATACTCGCCGCGATCGGTATCGCTCGGCTATCGAAGATTCCAGCGGCCGCTTCCGCCAACGGCCCGCGCGATGGCACCGGAGTGGCTAACATCTCTCGCGGAACGCCTAGCAGCTCGATCATTTCAAGGTCCCATTCGAGGTGATCCAGGTTGAACATCAGTGTGCGCGAGGCGTTGGTAAAGTCGGTAACGAAGCTGGCGCTGCGAGAGAGCTTGAACATCAGCCAGGTGTCGATGGTGCCGAAGCAGAGCTCGCCCCGCCGGGCGCGGCGGCGCAGCGATGGTTGCTGGTCGAGCAGCCATTTGAGCTTGGTGCCGGAGAAATAGGGATCCACGAGCAGTCCTGTGCGCTCGGTAACTTCGCCTTCGCGGTCGTGGAGCCGAGCGCAGATGTCCGCGCTGCGGCGGCATTGCCACACGATCGCGCGATGCACCGGCCGTCCGCTCTTGCGTTCCCACACGACGAAAGTCTCGCGCTGATTGGTGATACCAATGGCGGCGATCTCGCCGGTGCGCAGTCGCGCCTTTGCGATTGCCTCGCGACCGAGCTTCACTACCGACTGATAGATCTGGTCCGCGTCGTGCTCGACCCATCCGGGCCTCGGATAGTATTGACGAACCAAGCCATAGGCGCGTCCACGGATTCGTCCGTCCGCATCGAGCACCATGACGGTTGTTCCGGTGGTTCCCTGGTCGATAGCAAGTACGCATTGAGCCAAGTGCGTCACCTCTGTGCCAACCCTAACACCGGTGGAGTCCAAGGCGGAGCGCGCGCATCTGCAAGTGGTGAACCGAATCGAACAATTTTCATCGCTCGCCTCAAGAAGAGTCCGAGTCGTTTTCCAAAGGGAGCCTCTGAACTGCGCACAAGATTGTCTTGGCGGGTAGCTTGCCTATTCGACATGGCAAAGCCATGATTAGCTCGCGATCAAGGTGGTCCTTTGATGCAACCGGACCTTCCAATTCCAATGCAATCCGGGCGTGAGACCAATGAGTGAGCCGCTTGAGAAAAAAGAGGATCTGATTCGTTATTTCGCAAGCGGTGCGAAGCCGCGCGAGGAATGGCGAATCGGAACCGAGTACGAGAAAGTCGTGGTCTCGGCGCGCGACGGCAGCGCCCTGCCCTTCTCGGGGCCGGCCGGCGTCGAAGAAATCATGCGCCGCCTTATCGATCGGTTCGGGTATGAGGCCGACGACGAAGATGGGCGGATGGTGGCGCTCAAGGGTGAGCGCGCCCCCATCACGATCGAACCCGGCGGGCAGATCGAACTATCTGGCGAACAATGCGACAACGTTCATTGCGCTCAGCGAGAATTTAGCCAGCATATCGAACAGTTGATGGAAATCTGCCATCAGATTGGCGCCGCGGTTCTCGGACTCGGAATTCAGCCCGTAAGCCGCATCGAAGAAATCGAACTGCTCCCGAAGGCCCGCTACCACATCATGTACCCGTATATGGCGCGCAAAGGGCGGCTCGGTCAGCGCATGATGAAACAGACCGCCGGAGTCCAAGCGAATCTCGATTTCAGCGACGAAGCCGACGCCATCCGCAAGTTGCGCGTCAGCATGGGAATTGTCCCGTTGCTGTACGCGGTCTTCGCGAACTCTGCGATCTCGGATGGATCTCTTAACGGATTCCACAGCTTTCGCGGGCGCATCTGGCAGGACACCGATCCCGATCGGTGCGGCGTGCCAGCCTTCATATTTCGCAACGACGCCGGTTTCGAGGATTATGCCGAGTACGCGCTCGACGTGCCGATGTATTTTCTGATTCGCGACCATCGCTATATTGACCTGACCGTTGCGCCAGGTATCACGTTCCGTCAGTACATGGAGCGTGGCTGGAATGGTCATCGTGCTTCGATCGAGGACTGGTCGAATCACCTGACGACGATTTTCACTGAGGTTCGCCTCAAGAAGTACGTCGAGGTGCGCACCGCCGACAGTCAACCACCTGCGCTGATGCTGGCTTTGCCGGCGCTGCTCAAAGGAATTCTCTACGACAACGACTGCCTCGATGCGGCGTGGGACCTGGTCAAGCGCTGGAGTTACGCCGAGCGCCTCGAATTGACCGCGACAGCAACCAAGGCCGGACTGGAAGCACGTGTCGGGCGTCTCGGCTTCAAGGAACTGGCGCTTGAGTTGTTGAATATTGGGTCCAACGGGCTCGGCCGGCAACACGCATTGAATGAGCGCGGCGAGGATGAGAGCATCTATTTATTACGGCTGACCGATCTGGTTCGGAGCGGTCATTCGCCGGCGAGCCTCTCGATTGACCTATGGAAGGGGCGCTGGAATTATGAGGTTCGGCGGCTGGTCGAAGGCACTTCATACGAGGCCGAGGCTCTGTTTTGAATGACGTTCAATCTCACCGAGCGCTATCCTCTCGTCCTTAACGTTCTGCTGGCGGTACTGGTAATTCCGTATTTTTTGGCCCGATCCGTCAGTGCAATGATCAAATTGCATTATTCCTCCGATGTGATTCAGACAGAGCCCGAAACAGCCCGAGCGCGCGCGGGCGATGCGTTCAACGGAACGCGGCCGCGCATTGTTTACAATGCGATTGTCCAACGCGATGTCTTCAACCTCGCACCTGCTCCGATCGAGACCGCTCCGGTTGAAACCAACGAGGACCTAAAAATTACCCTGCTCGGGACGTCTCACCTGACCGGCAATCGGGCCTTCGCAATCTTTGAGGATGACTCCGGCAATCAGCAGGTCTATCGGACGGGCGACACCATTCCCAACGTCGGAAAGCTGGTCCAGGTGGGCAGGAATAAAGCGGTCGTTGAACACAACGGGCATCGCGTAGCCGTGGAGATACCCAGGGATAGTTTGGGTGAGCCCGCGACCGGCGACGATGACGAGAGCGACACCGAGGCAGCGCCGCGCAGATTTCGCAGACGCCATTTATGGACGCCCTTTATTCACAATCCGATGTCCCGCCCCGGCAGCCCCGATGCGAAAGCCGGCGGCGTCCACAAACTAGCTCCCAATAAGTACGCTATTGATCGTTCCGCGGTGGACAGCAACATGCAAAACATGTCGCAGCTCTTCAGCCAGATTCGCGCAGTGCCGGACTTGCAAAATGGCACCTCGCAAGGCTTCATTCTGAGCGAGATTCAGCCGGGATCGGTCTTCGAACAGCTGGGCCTGCAGGACGGCGACATTCTTACCGCAGTTTCCGGTCAACAGGTATCTGACCCGGCCCGCGCCATGCAGATGCTTTCGACTCTGCAGTCCAGATCAAGCATCACGCTCAATGTGCTTCGCAACGGCGCTCCCGTGCAACTCAGCTATACGATTCACTGACGCCGCGTCAGGGATCAGGGAGACCGCTTCCCAACCGCCTCTTCAGTCAAACATCGGCGTCAGTTAGGGGCTTCCTGGTTGTTGCCAAGCAAGGATCGAGGCGGTTTCCGGACGGTACACAGGAGCCCAGGTGTTCGCCATCGCGGGGGTGGGAATGAAGTGGAGGGGTGCAATGAATCCAGATCGGGTAGTCAGCCGGCGTGTGCTGCTGCGTGCCGGGATCGCCTTAGCTGCGAGCGCCATATTATCCCCGGTACTAACAGGCGAGGCGGCGGCGCGGGTCCATGGGTCGGCGCGCAAGAAAAGCGCAGCCGGCTCGCGCGACGACCACCAATCCAATGCACCGATTGAGCCTTATGCGACCGCTTGCGCTATGGAATCTGCGACCGGCACCGTGATCTTCGACCACGACATGAACCGTCCGTGGCCAACGGCATCGCTGGCGAAAATGATGGTCATGCTTATCGTCGCGAAGAAGGTCGCCGACGGCAGCCTCCACCTTGACGACAAAGTAACAACCTCGGCTACCGCCACACGAATGGGCGGGTCGCAGGTTTACCTCAAAGAAGGGGAGACCTTCACGCTCGAGGAGATGATGGAGGCGATAGTGGTCCATTCGGCCAACGACGCCACGTATGCTGTGGCTGAGTATATCGCCGGGTCGGCGGAGGCCTGCGTGCAAATGATGAATCAGGAGGCGGCCGCGTTAGGACTGAAGAATACGCATTACTACTCCGTCCATGGACTCCCGCCCGCACCGGGTCAAGAAGCCGACGTTTCCAGCGCGTACGACCTCGCCGTGATTGCGCGCCAACTGGTAACCTACCCAGAGATAGTGCGCTGGTCGGCGATCGACACAACCGGCTTTCGCAATGGCACCTTCGAACTGCGCAATACGAACCATCTGGTGCGCACCTATCCCGGCTGTGACGGGCTTAAGACCGGCTTTTACGATCAAGCCGGCTTCAATGTCGTGGCGACGGCCCGGCGCGATGAAATGCGCCTGATCGCCGTCGTCCTGGGCTCGCCGCGCAAAGAAGAGAATTTCGGCGCGGCCGCAACCCTGATGTCGCAGGGGTTTCTGAACTACGAAATGCGCCAGGTTGCCAAGAAAGGAACGCCCATCGGCCAGACCGTCAATGTGAAAGGCGGGGCGCTCAGCTCGATCAATCCAGTTTGGGGCGCGGATGCGGCCGTGTTCCTTAAGCGCGACGCCCCCAAGAGCTCCTTCTCAATTAACTACCAGCTGCCAGCGGCGATCGAAGCGCCGGTCATGGCTGGACAGCGGGCTGGCAGCGGAGAGATCATCGTGGATGGCAAGCCACAGCAGGATGTTCCGGTCGTCGCGCCTGCCGCCGTTGCGCGCGGGAGCTTGATTCAACGGCTGATCGGCAATCTGTGATCTCTCGCGCTTTGCCCGTCAAGCCCGCGCAGGGCACAATTGAACTATGTCCCTGAAGAGAATCGGAATCCTGGCCGGTACCGCGTTGGCGTTTTGGGTCGCGATCATTCTCGCCCTTCATCTCGGACAGAGCTACCACGACCAGTTCCCGTTCGACATGGATCGCGAGTTCCCACACGATAAGCCATTCATACCTGGCGAGGTCTATGCGACGACAATGGCTGAGATCATCGACCACGAATTGCATTCCGGCTTCGGGTGGCGGCCCAACGATCTGTTCGTATGGGGACCGGCTCTGATGGCAGACAACAACTCGTGGCGACAGATCGGAATCATCATGGCGGTGCGCGAAACCTCGCGTGTATTCAAGGACGATCTCACCAAGATTTCATCGAACGAGTACGATCCCAATCTGGTAATCGCCGATACCGATTTTCGCAATGACGCTGAGCGCTGGATTCTGCCCTCGGCGGAAAGCAAATACGACGACGGCGTAAAACATCTGCGGATGTACGTAGCGGGCCTGCATGCGAATCCGCAGAGCTCCCGCGAACTCAATCAGCGCAACGTTGAATTGGTCACGCTATTCGAGGCTTGGGGCGATTTGCTGGGCGACGCACACGCGATGCTCTACACCAAGACCAATCCCGACGGCACGCCGGTTCATGCATGGCAGGACGACAATTATTTTTATCACGCGCAGGGCTATGCCCACGTGATGTATTACATGCTGCTGGCAGTTAAGCGCGAGTATCATCAGGCGCAATCGATCAAGCCGGTGATTGAGCAATTGATGGATGAGACGCTGGTGCCATTGCAGAAAGCCGCGGCGATGAAGCCGTTAATCGTGCTCGATGGATCAGAAACGGGCATTTTCGCCAATCATCGGCACAATCTCGACGCTTATATTTCAGAAGCGCGCCAGAAGATGTACTCAATTCGGGAAGAGCTGGAGCGCTAGAACCCTAGCGCGAAATCGGACTAAGCAGCATCAGGCCGCCGCGGGTCATTAAACGCGCGACCGCGGGGAGCCATCGTTCTGGCATTCCAGTCAAGTCGGCGCCGAACGAATACATCAAGGATAGCTCCGATCGCGCCAGCGACAGATTCAATGCCGAGATTAGCGAGGGCGCAGGATAAGGCACCAGCTCGTGGGCTTCATCCGCCTTCAACCCAGCCTTTTCTCTGGCAATTTCGATGGCGCGTGCGAGTCCTCCCAACTCATCGATCAACCCGCAGGCCTTCGCCGCCAAGCCGCTCCAAACGCGTCCACGCGCAACTTCTTCCGCGTGCGCTGCATCGAACTTGCGCCCTTCGGCGACCTTTGCGGTGAAGTTGCCATAGAGCTCACCGACCACTGAATTCAGTTGTGCCAGTTCGGCACCACTAAGCGGACGCGCCATCGAAAGTGCGTCGCCGACCGCATCGGTCTTCACTGCGTCGATTCCGATGCCGAGACGATCCAGCAGATCGCGCAGGCTGAATTTCGTATATACGACGCCGATCGAACCGGTAATTGTCGAAGGCTCAGCCACGATCGCATCAGCGCCCGCCGCAATGTAGTAGCCGCCCGAGCCAGCGACGTCGCCCATCGAAACAACCACCGGTTTGCCCCGCTTCTGTGCCTCGCGCACGGCGCGCCACACCAGATCCGATCCGACTGCTGAACCACCAGGCGAGTTCACCCGAAAAACGATCGCACGGACGTCCTCATCTCTCGCCGCGCGAAGGATTTCACTCGCGGTGCGCTCACCGCTGATAAATTCGCCCGCCATCGGAGGCTCGCCGCTGACCACCGGCCCGAGGCCGTGTACAAGAGCGATGCGCGCTCGCCGCTCTGGGCGGCGACCATAGGCAACGTGCCTTAAGTAACGAAGGACTCCGACTGTACGATCGTCGTTGTTCTCCGGATCGATCTCCGTATGAATGTCTTCGGCGTATCCCGTACGATCGGCCAAGCCACTTTCTCGCGCCGTGCGCGCACTGATGAAACCTTGCGCGAGTAATGCATTGGCGCTTGCCAAATCTATCTTGCGGGCGGCCGCGACCTTTTCGGCGAGTATCGCTTTCCAATCGCCGACGATCGCATCGAGGCTAGCGCGCACTTCGGGCGACATCGCCTCGCGATTGAACATCTCGCCCATGCCTTTATATTCTTTCCATTGCAGTGTCTGCGCTTCGACGCCAAGTTTGCCCAGCGCGTTGTGCAGGAACAGTCCGCCCACCGCCGCGCCCAGCATTATCATCGCGGTATCCGGATTGATCACGACTTCGCCCGCGCCACAGGCGACCAGATAGTCGCGCACGGTGGCGTTATCGCCCGCCAGCACTGCGACGACGCGTTTCTTGGCAACGACCACTGCGCGCAGCAGATCGTGGAGCTCCTGCGCGGTCGCAAGACCGATCGAGGGCGCCGAAATTTCCACGACAATTGCGGCCAGCTTTGGATCGATTGCCGCAGCTTCGAGCGCTCGCCGCACTTGCGAAAGCGTGAGCTGGCCGCGGCCGCGCAATTGCTCAAGCGGCGATCGCGGTGCGTCCTCGCGCATGCCATCGCCGACCCGAAAGGCCAGAATGGCACCATGCGGAATTCGAGCGGGGCGCGCGATCAAGAAATAGAATGCGGCCACCAGTGCAACCGCGATCGCAATTACCAAGCTCCCCACCACGTGCAGACCGCACGCAATAAGCACTACGCCGATAATCACCAGCAGCGTCACGCCGACAGCGACTCGCGCTTCGCGGCTCACTCGCGTTAAATTGATTTTTCCAAGCTTCAGCGCATTCATTATTCCGCATACTATCTAACTTGGCCCGCACTGGCGATTTCCAATGCGCAACCCGACCTTCCTGACAGGACTTCCGCTTTTGCTCCTCATCGGATGTTCCTTTTCGAAATCCGCGCCGCCCCCACCGCCACCGCGTCCCATTCATCTCGGCGCCACCGCAACCCTCGACATCACCAATGGCATCGACGTAATCGGCTCGACCACATTGCCACGCGGCTTCATTCCAGATCCTGGCGTGCCGCCGATGTGGCTGGCTGAAGATTTGGGCATCGCGGTCGCGGGCTCCCTTGAAGGCAAGACCGTCGTCCTCGGACTTGGGGGGCAAAGGTTCACCAAACTGACCATTATCGCGAGCGATTTCGGCCCTGGCGCACCTACAGGGAAGATTCTGGACGTCGCCGCGAGCCCCGACGGAATGGAACTGGCCACCGCGGTGACCGAGCCTGCCAATAAGCGTCTCAATCTGATGCTGATCGATTCTATCAGCGGGGGGGCAGGTCACTCCGTCGCGACGTTTGACGGCGATTATGAAGTTCCCGGTATGAGATGGCTTGATCGGAACACGCTTGGAATCGTTCTGCACGAGGCCACCGCGCCTGCCCAGGTTTCAAGCAATACAGATACGATCAGCTCCCAGAGCAGTCTCTATGTGATTGGGATCACCGGTCTTGGCTCGATTACTCATCTGGACCAAATTCCGTGCCCGCTGGCGCGTCTCAGTTTCAGTCCGAGCGGCCGCTACGCCGTCAGCGAAGGTGATCCAAAGACAGCGCCGCCCGCTATCGTCGATTTGGAAAACCAGACGTGCGCGAAGATCGGCTTCGAAGCGCCCATCAAGGTTCTCGGATGGGCGCGCGACTCATCCGCGATTTTGTTCGCCGCGCGGGGTGACGGCGGCACCGCCGGAACGTTTCGCTACAATCTCGCGACTGCGCGCAGCACGCTGGTAGCCGTTTCGTCCACCGCGGCCGCCTATGCGAGCGATGGTACCATCATAGCGATGGGCAACGCCGGGCTGACGTGGAAGCGCGTCATGGAGGACCCTGCTGCGCCGGCCAAAGCGGAGATCGCGCTAGTCGATCCTCAAACCGCGCAGATCACGATCAATTCCCTGGGCTTCCGGACGCTGCCGGCGATGTTTACGCAAAGCACAATGGCGTTCAGCACCGCCTCCGACAGCGCCGCAATCGACGCATTGGTACTGCTGCCCAACGGCCCCTTCCGCGAACTTATAGATTACTCATATCCGGCCCGCAGCGCGTTCGTGCTCGCCGCGGGTGCCGCACGCGGCCCGCTCTCGATGAGCTGGGCGCCCGATGGGCGCGCGCTCGCGCTCGTAGATGGCAACGCTTCCCGCTCGATGCTCACGGTAATGGTTCCGCCGCGATGACCTGGCACACCGCGCAGCTAATGCGATCGCGTAACGTCCGCCTGGCTCGCGCGCGCCGCCCGTCTGCTCCAATAGTCGTGGGCGACGCGAATCGCCGCTGCTGATCGCTCGAAGCTGTCGAAGACCACGAGCCCGCGTTCGCGCGCAAGTTGTTTCGCCCGCGCGACGACCGCTTCAACATGCGCCGGGTGCAAAATCAGCGCGAACGGCTTGCTCGAAGCACGGCTGAATTCCGCAAGCTTGTCGAGCAGTCCGGTAAGCTCGTCCTCATGCGCCGCCCAACGCTGCGCTCTTAGCCCGGTACCGACCTCAAGGACAATCGCATCGATGGCGGCGTCGCGATCGAGAATCTGCAAAATGCGCTCGAGATTGCGAGTATGTACGCCACCGCCGATCGTGCCGCCCGCGTCGAGAGGATTTCGAAAACTGCCGCCGATGATATTGAAGAAGCTCTTGAGTTCTTCGTACGACTCCGGTGAGAGCGAAGGAATCTCGAGCCCCGCACTAGCGAACGTGTCTGTAATCACGACCGATTGTCCGCCGGTCATCGCGACCAGCCCCATGCCCCGCCCGCTGACCGGCCGGCCGCGCGCGAGCATCTCCACTGCGTCCAACATGGCGTCCAGCCCGGCGACGCTCACCGCTCCACTCTGGCGCACCATCGCAGACCACACTGCTGCCGGCGTCGCCATCGATCCTGTATGCGAAAACGTCGCGCGCGCACCTGCGTCAGTCATCCCTCCCTTCCACACCACCACCGGATTGGCCGTGGCAGCACGCTTGAGAGTGTCGAAAAACCTCCGTCCGTCGCGCACACCCTCGACGTACATGCCGAGCACGCGGGTTGCGGGATCCGCCGACATAAGGTCGATGTAGTCCGCCGCCTCGATCATGAGCACGTTGCCGATGGACGCCGCCTTGTTAATGCGAATTCCCCGTCCGGGCGCCTGCGAACAGAAGTTGATCGAGTGCGTACCGCTCTGCGAGATGAAACACACGTCGCCAGCGACGCCGACATTGAGATCGGGAAAATTACTCAGGCCAATGGACGGGTTGTAGAGGCCCATGCAGTTGGGTCCAACCAGCGCGATGTCCGACGCCGCCGCCAGTGCCTTCAGTTCGCCCTCGAGCTTGATGCCGATTTCTTCGGCCGTCTCCGAAAATCCCGAAGTGAAAAATCCGATTCCGCGAACCTGGTGATTGATGCAGTCCTGCAAAATGCGCGGAGCGACTTGCCGCGGCACCGCGCTCACCGAGTAATCTATCCGTTCCGGCACCTCCGCCAGCGACTTCAGATTCGTGATGCCCATCTCCTCGATGCCAGGAATTTCGTTGGGGTCAATCTGAATCGAGTAAAGCTTGCCGGTGAAGCGCTTCATCGCGCGCAGCCATAGGTAGCCGCCGGCACGCTTGTCACCGATTACCGCCACCGCCTTCGCTTCGAAGGAGTGCTTGAGATTCTCCATGCGCCGCTGATGTAAAGCGGAATCTGACGTCGCGGGGGCCGCCTTTGTCGAGCCACCCGGAGCTAGCAAGATGCGCGCGTCGAGCACGGCTATTCCCTGCTCGTATGCGACGATCGGATTCAAGTCGATCTCCATTATTTCGTCGCGGCTGACCGCCAGTTCCGATAACCGGACCAGGAGATCGGCGATCGCGTCAATATCGGATACCGGCGTTCCGCGCGCACCATGCAGCAACGGAGCGGCGCGTAATTCCGCCATCATTGATCGAGCTTCGTCGCGATCGATTGGTGCGAGTCTCATCGCCGTGTCGTGCAGCACCTCAACGAAAATCCCGCCGAGGCCGACAACTATCAAGGGGCCGAACCGTTCGTCGCGCGAAACCCCGGCGATCAATTCGACTCCACGAAGAGCCTGCGGTTCGACTGCTACACCCGCAAAGTGCGCATTGGGCATCCGCTCCGCCAAGTCGCGGCGGATGCGATCGAAGGCATCCCGCACATCGCTTTCGCTGTGCAGGTCAAGTGCGACTCCGCCGACCTCGCTTTTGTGGCTGACTTCCGGCGAGAGCACTTTCAGCACAACCGGAAAACCAATGTCTGCAGCGGCCTTGGCAGCGGCGTCGGCGCTCACGGCAAATTCCGGAATTGCGGTCGTGATGCCGGCTGCGGCGAGAATCCGCTTCGATTCTATTTCCGACAGTGCAGTGCGCCCGGCCGCGACCACTCCCGCGATGACCTGTTCGACAGTTTGTTGCTCCACGTCTGTGGCGTATAGCAAAGGAGTCAGCTATTTGAAACGTAACTTCAGATGCCTGGACCGAAAACCATCCATCACCGCGTGTTTGTCACGCGGCCAATTGCCGACATCGCGCTGCGACGCCTCGCCCAACACGCCCGCGTTGATCTGTGGGACGACGATGCACCTCCGCCGCGCGATGAGCTAGCCCTGCACATCCGCGATTGCGACGCTGTACTAAGCATGGTCAGCGACCGCCTCGACGCTCGGACTATTGCCAAGGCTTCTCGTCTTATCGCTATCAGCAATCTCGCCGTTGGCGTGGATAATATAGACCTTGATGCCGCCACCAAGGCCGGCATCGCCGTCGGTCACACGCCAGGAGTGCTCTCCGAAACCACCGCCGACCTGGCGTTCGCGCTATTGCTCGCGGCGGCGCGCCGCGTCGCCGAAGGCGATCGCTTCGTGCGGGCGGGACGCTGGCGCATGTGGACGCCGCGCTTGATGCTCGGGCGCGACGTTCGGGGCGCCACGCTCGGCGTCATTGGGTGGGGTGCGATAGGTCAGGCAGTCGCCCGGCGCGCGGCCGGCTTCGGCATGCGGGTCATTTATGCGACCAAGAGTCCGGCTCGTTCCGGCGCGCCTTCTGCCGCGAAGTCAACCGCGCCTGCCAAATCAAAATCGCCCGCCGTCGCGCGCAAGCTGGAAGGTGGCGGCAATGCGATCGCTGCCTCCGATGCGGAATGCGTCGGCCTTCATGAGTTACTAGCCACCGCCGATTTCATCTCGATAAACGTGCCGCTTACGCCCCAGACCCGAGGCTTGATTGGCACTCGCGAACTAGGTGCGATGAAGCGGGGAGCGATCCTCGTCAATACCGCGCGCGGCCAGGTAGTCGACCAAGCCGCACTCACCGAGGCCCTGCGCTCCGGTCATTTGGGTGGGGCGGGTCTCGATGTTACCGAAACCGAACCAATCAATGTAAGCGACCCGTTGTTAAAGCTCGCGAACGTGGTGATCACGCCGCATATCGGAAGCGCAAGTCATGCGACACGTCACCGGATGGCTGAGTTAGCGGTGGACAATATTCTGGACGTTTTTGCTGGACGCCCGCCGCGGCATTGCGCGAATCCCGCGGTGAAGCTACGTACTACGCGCCGCAAACGACCACCTATCGAGCCCTCAGCGCGCAAATCATCGGACGGCACCGGACGGCGAGATAGACCAATCAATGACTGAGGCACTGAGATAACGACCACGACCCAGTGCCAGTGCGCGCCTGACGCGAAAGGAGGAAGCCGCATGTCTGTTCAGATGCCAACCCGAGATCAACTACGCACGGTCGCGCAACAATGCGGATTGTCGCTGGACGATGCCGGCCTCGACTCGTTTCGCGCACTGCTTACACCTTACATTGAGTCTTACAATGCGGTCGCCGCAATGCCCGACGAAGTGCCGCGCGTCAAATACCCGCGCACACCGGGCTACCGCCCAGGCCCCTCGGAGAACAAACTCAACGCCTGGTACTACAAATCGTCAGTTATGGGAGCTCGTGAAGGCAAGCTCAAGGGCAAGACGATCGTCCTCAAGGATAACGTCATGCTGGCGGGCGTCCCTATGATGAACGGTGCAGCGACACTTGAAGGTTACATACCGGACTTTGACGCTACTATCGTCACGCGCATCCTGGATGAGGGCGGCGAAATCGTCGGCAAGGCTCATTGTGAGAGCTTTTGCCTTTCCGGCGGCAGTCATACCAATGCCACCGGCGCAGTGCACAATCCCCATAGGAAAGGCTACTCGGCGGGCGGCTCGTCCTCTGGCAGTGCCGCGTTGGTAGCGGCCGGCGAAGTGGATATGGCGATAGGTGGCGACCAGGGCGGTTCAATTCGAATGCCGGCGTCTTTCTGTGGCATTTACGGCATGAAGCCCACCTGGGGACTGGTTCCCTATACCGGGATCATGCCGATCGAGATCTTCGTTGATCACACCGGACCCATGACGAATAGCGTCGCGGACAACGCCTTACTGTTGGAGGTTATCGCGGGCGACGACGGTTACGATCCCAGGATCAAGGCGCCGAAGGTGCATGCCTACTCCTCGGCGTTGGGGAGCGGTGTTAAAGACCTCAAGATAGCGATCGTCAAGGAAGGCTTCGGCCATCATAACTCCGAGCGCGCCGTCGACGAGAAAGTACGCACCGGCGCTGATCGCCTCGCGTCACTTGGAGCGTGCGTCGAGGAAGTCTCCATTCCGATGCATTTAGAAGGTGCCGCGGTCTGGACTCCGATCGGCATCGAGGGTCTTACTCAAACAATGATGTACGGCGACGGCTATGGCGTTAGTCGCGACGACCTCTATTCGATCTCCTTGATGGACTTTCATCGCGGATGGCGTCAGCGCGCCAACGAGTTGTCCGAAACGACCAAAATGTTCCTGATGCTCGGCACCTACGTGCGCGCGAATTATGGTTCTCGCTACTATGGCAAGTCGATCAATATCGTGCGGCGGCTCCGCGCTGCCTACGATGAGATCCTGGCCAGGTACGATTTGTTGTTGATGCCGACGACTCCGATGAAAGCGACGCCGATCCCCAAACCCGGTGCCAGCAGAGAGGAACAAGTAACGCGGGCGCTGGAAATGATTACCAACACCGCGCCATTCGACCTTACCCATCATCCGGCGATGTCGATTCCCTGCGGCATGATCGATGGTCTCCCGGTGGGGCTGATGCTGGTCGGTCGGCACTTTGACGAGCCGACCATCTATCGTGCCGCCGAGGCTTTCGAACGATCTGCCGACTGGAAAATGATCTGAGGGTACAGACCGAACGTGGGCCGATAGTGAATTGGGATACTGTCCATGCGGGATTATGAAGTATTTGAACTAGGCGATGTAGTACTACAGTCCAGCGTCACACTGCGCGAGGCGAAGATCGCCTACAAGACCCATGGTAAGGTCTCCGCGGCGGGTGACAACGTCGTCGTGATGCCGACCTATTACGGCGGTCAGCACACTGAAAACGAAGCATTTATCGGTGCCGGACGTGCCCTGGACCCCAACCATTATTTCATCGTTGTGCCCAATATGTTTGGCAACGGCCTGTCCTCGTCGCCAAGCAATTCCGCGCCCCCGCTGGACCGTGCGGGCTTTCCCAACGTGACGCTTTACGACAACGTCACCTGCCAGCATCGGCTCCTCACAGCCCACCTCGGAATTGAGCGAATCAAGCTCGTGGTTGGGTTTTCGATGGGGGCGCAACAGGCCTTTCAATGGGGTGCGCTATACCCTGACATGGTGCAGGCTATCGCACCGTTCTGCGGGTCAGCACGCACCTCTCCGCATAATCGTCTGTTCCTCGAAGGAGTGGCGGCGGCGCTGACGGCCGACGCCGCCTTTGCCGACGGCTGGTACGACGCTCCGCCTGTCAAAGGTCTGCGCGCATTCAGCCGCGTTTACTGCGGGTGGGCCTTTTCCCAAGACTTCTTTCGCGAACAGGAATACCGGAAATTGCGCTTGGCCTCGACGGAGGACGTCGCACGCTTCCTGGAAGGCCGCTTCCGGCGGAGGGATGCGAATGACCTGTTAGCAATGCTGTGGACATGGCAGCACGCTGATATAAGCGCCAACCCAGTCTTTAGCGGCGATTTCGGTGCGGCCCTTAGTGCGATCAAGGCGCGGTCGATTGTCATGCCCGGCGAAACCGATCTTTACTTTCGCGTTCGCGACAACGAACTTGAAGTTCGGCAGATGCCGAATGCGGAAATGCGGACGATTCCTTCCATTTGGGGACACGCAGCCGGTCTGGGAGTGAATCCTGCGGACAATGAATTCATCGATAAGGCCCTGCGCGAGTTGCTTTGTGGCCAATGAAGTATTGACGTTCTGAATTAATTGAGGCGATCAATCGAACGGCTAAATTTGCTCTGACTTCCCTGTCGAACCTGGCGGCTCATACATTTGAGGCGGGTAAAACGGCGGATATAGCCTGAGACAAGGAAAAGCGACCCTCGTACAGCGCCCGGCCGGTGATCGCGCCAACGATTCCTTTGTGAAAGAGACTTCCGAGCCGGCCGAGGTCTTCTAGCGAGGCGACGCCGCCCGAAGCGATGACGGGGACGCGCGCGACTCGTGCTGCCTCCGCGAAGATGGCGACGTTGGCGCCGGATTCGGTGCCATCTCGGGAGATGTCGGTAACGATCACGGCGGCGACGCCGGCTTCGCGGAAGCGGACGGCGGCGTCGGCAACCGTGAGCGCGCTAGTCTCGACCCACCCCTTGATGGCGAGCTTGCCATCTCGCACGTCGAGCGAGCCGAAAATGTGGCCGGGATATTTCGCACAGGCATCGGCGATGAGCGCCGGATTAAGAAACGCGGCGGAACCGATCGAGACGACATCGGCACCGGCGTCGATGACAGCGCCGATGGAATCGAGCGTGCGCAGGCCGCCACTGACGTTGAGGCGGCAGCGCCGCGCTGGATCGCGCGTGGGAGATGCGAGGACATCGCGAATCGCGCGCACCGAAGCGAGATTGCGCGGCTCACCCGCAATGGCACCGTCGAGGTCAACAATATGAATGAATTCGGCCCCTGCGTCAGCGAATATGCGTGCGGCAGCGGCCGGATCGTTGCCGTACACCGTCGCACGGTTCATATCGCCACGCACCAGGCGCACGACTTCCCCGTCCTTGAGATCGATCGAGGGTATAACGGTGAAATGCTCGAACTTGACAGCCGGGGGCGCACTCACGAGAGTGTGCCCTTGGTCGAGAGCACTCCGCTCAGGCGCGGTTCGACCGCCGTCGCCGCATCCATCGCACGCGCGAGCGCCTTGAAGGTGGCCTCGACAATGTGATGAGGATTGCGGCCGGCGTGAAGATTGAGGTGCAAATTCATGCCGGTCTCGTCAGCGAGCGCCTTCATGAAATCGTGCACGAGGATTGTCTGAAAATTGCCGACCCGCTCCTCCCGAATCTCGATGTTGTAAGCCAGGTAGGCGCGCCCGCTGATATCGACGACGGCAGTGCATAGCGCCTCGTCGAGAGGAATCGTAGCGTTGCCGAAGCGGCGGATACCGGAGCGATCGCCGAGCGCCTGGCGAAAGGCCCGGCCGAGTACGATGCCGACGTCCTCAACTGTATGATGGTCGTCGATATGCAGATCGCCGGTGGCGGTGACTCGCAGATCGAAAAAGCCGTGCCGCGCGAAGCTATCGAGCATGTGATCGAGGAATGGCACGCCTGTGTTGATTTCACCGCGGCCGGAACCGTCGAGCCTGAGCGCAACGGCTACGGAAGTCTCGCGCGTCTTGCGTTGGATGTCAGCACTGCGCGCAGGCGATGATATTTCACGATCGAGAGCCGCAGCGTGGTTATCCCCCGAGTTATCGGATCCGACCGTGACGGCGCGTGATTTGTTTCTCGGTTCCATCAGGTTATATCTTTCGCTTCGCGGTCCTATTCGCCAACTTCGGCAATACCACTGGCGTTTTCATCGTAATCCGGTTCTTCTTGCCGGCTGTTTCCAGTTTGATGGCGTGCGGGCCCATCGACGCCGCAGTCATTCGCGCTTCCATCGCACGCGCATGGCCTTCAAACCCCTCCATCCGGGCGAGTCGTGCGACCTCGGGCCCAAGCGCCTTGAGCGCATCCGCCGATGCCTCGATTATACTGGTTCGCTTGAGAAAGTCGTAGGCACCCAAGGGCGAGGCGAAGCGGGCCGATCCGCCGGTAGGCAGGACATGATTGGGACCCGCGAGGTAGTCGCCAAGTGGCGCCGGACTCATCGGGCCAACGAAGACCGCGCCCGCCGATTTCACCAGCTTGAGCCAGCTCGCGGCATTGACGATGTCGAGTTCGAGGTGCTCGGGGGCAATGCGATTCGCGAGATCGAAAGCCTCGCCGAGATCTTTCACCACAATGGCGGCGCCGCGTTTCGCGAGAACCTTCGCAACTGCGCCGGCTCGGGGTAAATCGACAAGCGCTCGATCAATCGCGGCCGCAACCGCTTGCGCGAGTTGACGCGAAGGGGTGACCAGGACAGCCGACTCATCACCGGAACCGTGTTCGGCCTGCGCGATTAGATCGGCGGCGATCCAAGCAGGATTTGCGTGATCGTCGGCGACGACCAGCACTTCGCTCGGCCCCGCCATCTTGTCGATATCGGTGACGCCATAGACCATCCTCTTGGCGGCCTGCACCCAGGCGTTGCCGGGACCGACGATCTTGTCCACCGGTCGGATGGTCGCAGTGCCGTAGGCTAGCGCCGCGACCGCTTGCGCGCCGCCGATTCGATAAACCTCGTCAACGCCTGCGATCGCGGCCGCGGCGAGAACGGCTGGACGATCGCCATCTTTCGACGATGGCGAGACCATCACGATCTCGCGCACACCCGCGACGCGCGCAGGAATCGCGTTCATGAGGACGGAAGACGGATACGCGCCCATTCCACCCGGGACGTAGATACCGACGCGATCGAGTGGTCGCACCGTCTGACCCAGGCGCATTCCGTAACGATCACGATAGCTGAAGGATTTTTCCAGCGTGTGACGATGGAATTCCGTGATGCGCCGTTTGGCGAGTTCCAGCGCGCGCCGATCCATATGCTGCATCGCGTCGTACGCCGAGGCAAGTTCTACCGCGGAAACCCGCAGGTTAGCGGGCGAGATTCTGACCCCATCGAACTTGCGCGTGAACTCGACCAACGCCCGATCGCCGCGACGCCGAACGGCATCTATGATGGTGACGACATCGCGATCGACGGAACCACCGGTGTCACCGCGTCGGCGAGCGAGCGCGTCGAGGAAACCGCCCAGTTCGTTGGAAGAAGAAATAAGTATGCGGAGAGTCATCGCGTCAAGAGGCTATCATAATCGCAAGATTGGCTGCGCGGATCGGTGGTTACTCGCGACGATTGGTGAAGTTGTCTCGCGGCGAGGGGCCTTTTAGAGTGGAACCCTTACAACTATTCAAAGGCAATCAATTATCTATGACCCCTCCAAAATACGAACAATCGGCCCCGCTCATCAAAGACATAATCCAGGCCTTCGAGCCGGTGAACGGAGGCGTGCATTCGGGCTACCGGCCGGCTCACGCGAAAGGCATCCTGCTGTCCGGAGTGTTCACGCCTTCGGCAGGCGGGAGCGCATTGACTCGCGCGCCGCATCTCCATCAGCAATCGACGCCGGTAACGGTCCGTTTCTCGGATTTTGCAGGCGTGCCGACGGTGCCAGATAACGATCCGAATGCGAGTCCGCGTGGATTCGCGGTCCGGTTTCATCTCGGCCAGCACGTGCACACCGATATCATCGGACATTCGGTGGACGCATTCCCTGTGCGGACCCCTGAAGAATTCGTGGAGTTCCTAAAGGCCGCCGGCGCAAGCGGTCCCGATGCGCCCAAGCCGACGCCGGTCGAAGTGTTCCTGGGCTCGCATCCCTCGGCACTGGCGTTCGTGATGGCGCCGAAGCCGTTTCCGACCAGTTTCGCCAAGGAATCGTTCTTCTCGGTTAACGCTTATAAGTTCGTCAGCCCGAGCGGAGCTGTCCAGTTCGGCCGCTACAGAATTCGTCCCGATGGCGACGGCGAATACCTCGATGCGGGGGGTGCTGCGGCAAAATCGGCAAATTTCCTATTCGATGAAATCAAGGAACGGCTGGCGAAGGGCGTCGTGAAACTTCACCTTATGGTGCAACTTGCTGCGCCCGGCGACATCGTGGATGACGCCACGATCCATTGGCCGGAGGATCGCCCACAGATCGAGTTCGGCACGCTCGCGATCAGCACTGTGCATCCGAACAGCGATGACGAGCAACGCCAGATTATCTTCGATCCGATTCCGCGAGTTGACGGTATCGAGCCGTCGGAAGATCCACTCCTCGAGGCTCGTGCTGCAGTTTACCTGGCGAGCGGCCGCCGACGTCGGGCAGGCGGCGCCGTCAAATAGAAACAGGGCGTCACAAGCGCCAAACTGACCAGAAACCTCAGATTATACAGAGATTATTCGGGAGCGCGTTCGATGCGCGCGCCGACCGCCCGGAGTTTCGCATCGAGGGCTTCGTAGCCGCGATCGAGATGATAAACGCGGCTGACCTCAGTGGTGTTGTCGGCCGCGAGACCTGCCAGGATGAGGCTCATCGAGGCGCGCAGATCCGTCGCCATCACCGGCGCTCCGCTCAGATGTGTTGGGCCGCGCACAATCGCAGTTGGTCCTTTCATGACGATATCGGCGCCCATCCGCAACAGCTCCTGCGCATGCATGAAGCGATTTTCGAAAATAGTCTCGGAGATGACGGAGGTGCCGGACGCCTGCGTCAGCATCGCCATCATCTGGGCCTGAAGGTCGGTTGGAAAGCCTGGATATGGCAGCGTGCGCAATTCGACGGGCCGGAGCGGATTACCGCGCGAGACACGCAAATCGCCGTTAGAGGCCGTCACGTCGGCGCCGGCCTCGATCAGTTTCGCGACGACTGCCTCGAGCTGATCGGCAGCGGCGCCGTTGATTGTGAGATCGCCACCGGTGATAACCGCCGCAATCATCAGCGAGCCCGCTTCGATTCGATCAGGGATGACGGTGTGGTCGGCCCCGTGAAGGCGTTCAACGCCCTCGATTTCAATCACATGAGTGCCAGCGCCTTCGATCAGTGCGCCCATCGTCCGGAGCAGGCGTGCCAGGTCCTGCACTTCGGGCTCGCGCGCCGCGTTCTCGATCACGGTTCGCCCGCGCGCTCGGACCGCCGCCATCATGATGTTCTCCGTTGCGCCGACGCTCGGGTTGTCGAGCCAGATGCGCGCGCCGGTCAGTGACGCGGCGTGCGCCTCGACGTAACCGTTGCGCAACTGGATGCGCGCGCCGAGAGCGCGGAGGCCCCCGATATGGAGATTGACGGGACGCGCGCCAATCGCACATCCGCCCGGGGTGGAAACGCGGGCGCGGCCGCATCGCGCGAGCAGCGGCCCCAGAGCGACGAACGAAGCGCGCATCGTCTTTACCAGTTCGTAAGGAGCTTCGTGCGAGTTGAGGGCGCCCGCGTCCAGTTCGATTTCGTGGTCGCCTATCCAGCGCGCGGCAACGCCCAGGCCACCTAGCAAATCGATCGCGGTGCGCACGTCGCGCAACCGGGGGACGTTGCGGATGATGAGCGGCTCGTCCGTGAGAACCGACGCCATCATGATTGGCAACGCGGCATTTTTGCTGCCGCTCAATGCGACATTGCCGCGCAGCGGCACTCCGCCGCGAATGATCATTCTATCCATCTTGAAAACATCAGTTCGCCGGTTAGGAACAGCAAACTGGAATCGCATTGTGACAAAGCGCACCGGCGAAGGCACGCGAGGATGCAGACATGATCGTACGATTGATCGACGGAGATTCGGGTTGAGCGCTTTGAGGTCGCATTCGTAAGCGGAAAGGAACTAGACTCGATTCGAGTACCGAGGAGAACCTGAGGAGAACACGATGGGAATTATCTCATGGATCATAGTCGGATTGATTGCTGGCTTCATCGGCAGCAAAATTGTCAATCGGAGCGGCGAGGGATTTTTGCGCGACGTGATCCTGGGAATACTCGGCGCGATCGTGGGCGGATGGATTTTCACTGCGTTGGGCGCAAATGGAGTTACCGGATTTAATATTTATAGCATCTTCGTGGCGGTAATCGGTGCGATTATCGTACTCGTGCTTTACCACGCGATCTTCGGACGCCGGACCGCCTGATCGTGCGCTGATTTCCGGCCTTAGATCAAATCAATTCAGAGATTACGCGCAACGACGACGCGTTGAATGCCGGCGAGGTCGTTGACGATTGCGATATCGTTGAAGGCGCGGGAACGGAAAATTGTAGCGGCGTCCGCGGCCTGTCCCTGCCCCACTTCGACGATCACGGAGCCGCCGGGTAGCAGATGAAGCTCCGCCTCGGCGGCGATGCGGCGATAGAAATTGAGACCGTCGGAGCCGCCGGCAAGCGCCAACCGCGGCTCGAAATCACGGACTTCTGGCGCCAGCGAATTGATCTCACCATCGCGGATGTAAGGCGGGTTGGCGACGATCTGATCATAACGACCCAGGGGACCGCCACCATCGAGAACGCTGAAACAATCGGCCAATCGGAAATCGACTCGCGCCGCTACGCCGAGCAGCGATGCGTTGGACTTCGCGACTTCGAGGGACGGTGCCGAGATGTCGGTGGCCATAACACGGACGTGCGGCGAATTCGCGGCAATCGCCAGGCCGATTGCGCCCGAACCGGTACCGAGGTCTAAAACTGTTCTGGCAAACCGCATCGATAGTGCTTCGAGCGAGGCGGCGACGACGGTCTCGCTTTCCGGACGCGGTATCAACACTTCGGGGGATACTTGAAATTCAAGAGAGTAGAATTCGCGGTGGCCGAGAATGTAGGCCAGCGGTTTGCGCGACAATCGTAAGTTGATCAGAGTCGCGTAGCGTTGAGATAGTGCATCACCGTAGGCGACGGATTTAGCAAGAAGAGTTTCGCGCGTCACTCCGGCGGCGTGTGCGAGCAGCAATTCCGCATCGAGACGCGCGCTCTCGACGCCGGCGGCGGACAGTCGCGCGATCGCATTTTGAAGTAACAGTTCAAGTTCAACGGCGCTGCGATGCGCGGCGCTAGTCATTCTGCCAAGCTCGGCACTAACGCTTCACTCATCGTGATCGCCCTTTGGATTCTTGCTCAAATCGACGCCCAAAGCTGCCGCTTGTTCCTTGGTATTGAGCGCGTCGATGAGCGGATCGATCGCCCCGTCAAGGACAAGATCGAGCTGATGAAGGGTGAGATTTACGCGGTGATCAGTCACACGAGATTGAGGAAAGTTATAGGTACGAATGCGCTCGGATCGATCGCCCGTACCGACCATCGAGCGGCGGGTCTCCGCGGTTTTGGCGTCCTGCTCGGCGTGCGCCTGTTCCAGCAGGCGCGCGCGCAGGATCTTCAATGCGCGAGCCTTGTTCTTGTGCTGAGATTTCTCGTCACGGCAGATGATCACCATCCCCGTCGGTATGTGAGTAATACGTACTGCCGAGTCGGTAGTGTTGACGCTCTGACCGCCCGGGCCCGATGCTCGCATCACGTCGATGCGCAGGTCTTTCGTCTCGTTGATATTGACTTCGACGTCGTCCGCCTCAGGCATTACGGCCACGGTGACCGCAGAGGTATGGATACGGCCAGAGCCCTCGGTCGCCGGGACGCGCTGAACGCGATGAACGCCGCCCTCGAACTTGAGGCGGCTGTAAGCGCCCCGCCCCGTTATGAGCGCGATGACCTCTTTGATGCCGCCGAGACCGGACGCGCTGACGCTGAGCGGCTCGATCTTCCAGTTGTGGCGCTCGGTATAGCGCGTGTACATGCGAAAAAGCTCGTTGGCGAAAAGCGCAGCTTCGTCCCCGCCAGTACCGGCGCGAATTTCGAGGACGACATTCTTATCGTCGTTGGGATCGCGTGGCGCTAGCAGCAGACGGAGGTGCTCCTCCATTGCAGTCTGTTGCTTCTGCATCGCGGGTAATTCGGCCTTGGCAAGCTCGCGTAACTCCGCATCGTCGCCCTCCAGCACCGCGCGATGATCGGCGATCTCGTCGATAATTTTGCGATATTCGCGGATCGCACCGACGACTTCGCCAAGCTGCGAACGCTCGCGCGCAAGCACGGCATACTCGCGATTATTGGCGATTACAGCCGGATCGCTGATGCGCCGTTCAAGATCGGCGAAGCGGTCCTCGATTCCCTTGAGCTTCTCGAGCATCGACGGTCAGTTGGAACGGCGGGTCTGCAGCGAAAAGAAACGGCGCTCGGCTTGCGCCGGCGCCGCACCATGCCTGACGCACAGCGATGCGATCACGGTGTCGGGGTCGCCGGCGGCTTCACGCCGTATTTGCGATTGAAGCGCTCAACCCGGCCAGCGGTATCGACGAGACGCTGCGTTCCGGTATAGAACGGATGGCATTTCGCGCAGACTTCGACCCGGATATCCGGCATCGTTGAACGTGTTTCGAAAACATTTCCGCAGGCGCAAGTCACTACGCTACGGCGATACTTTGGATGAATTCCAGCTTTCATCTGAATCTCTCGGCTGTTAGGCACTCCGTTTTGAAGAATATCATCGCCCAATCATCTGTACAATTCACCAGCGGCCCTGGGCATGCCTGAAACTCTTATCTCGACAGCTTCGGATCGCCCGGCGCAGGCGCTCAAAGCCCCCAGGCCAGCGTCCATCGTGCGTGCCGTGGGTTCAGTGCGAATATAAGCATGGGCGATGTAGTTTGCACGCGGCATCGTCGGGCCAATTGTGGCAAATCCGAGTCCTAATTTGGCGGAAGCGTGCAGAAATTTGTATTAATGCCTCGTTACGGAATACAATGCGGCGCTTCAGGAACCGGGCTCAGCAAAGGCATCCCGGGCAATGAATTCTGTCGGTAATGATGCTTGGAGGAATTGCAACGGCGATGACAGCCGCGATCGGAGTCGCCCTGATCGTGACGATGGCCGGCTGTGGAACGAAGACGACTCAGAATGCGCAGGCGGCCCTGGATATTCATGGGACAGCAGCAACCATGGGCAGTAGCGAGCCTCAGACAATTACGAGCCTGTCGCAATTACCGGCGCCACCGGGGGCTTCGCCGGTTAACGAGCAGAGTTTAATAGCAGGTGCGGCGGCATTGCATGACGGTGCAACAAGCACTAACGACGCGCAGAGTTCTGTCGATCAGAATCTTGAGCGTCTGTATTTTTCGAAGAATCAAAGCGTCGCCAACGGTGGCACCGCGCTCGCAGCCGGCGATAGAACTCTCCTCAACGCCAAGGCGCGGGCGTTTCCAGAGTTCAGTGAGGCGATGCTCAATCAAACCTTGGTCGCGGCCCAGGAACTGGAGGTGAAGAAACTCGAACAACATAAGCTGCCGGAAGAGATCAAACCGTTGATTCTGACAGCTACGATGACGCCCGCAGGCAGGCTGACCGACCTCGCAGTCGAGCAACACTCCGGCTTTGGTCCGGTTGACCGAATACTGATCGAGGCATGCAAGCGCGGTTTGTGGGCGGCGAATCCACCCAAAGGGGCGCTCGCTGGCGATGGCATGTATCGCATGCGGTTCGAGGGTGTTATCAGAAACTACAGCTACGATGTGGTCGGAAACTATCGCTACGTGACACACGTGGGGCTGGCGCTTATGTAAGCGCGATCGAGCGACGAAGGAAAAGATGGAAAAAACCGTAACATCGCGAAATCTGTTTTCGATCGCGGCCGCCGCCAAGCGCCGAGGACGCCGGATTCCGCGATACCATCCGTGCGCGGGACTTTCGGTTCCGATCGTCACGGTACTCGATCGGGCCGGCAATATACTTGAGGACGATCAGCGGGCATTGGTGCGCTACGCGATCCAGGAGGGTGCGGGTGCCGACATTATCTTCGCCGCTGGTACTACCGGCGAATGGAATCGAATGGATAACACGCACCGGCAACTGGTCGCACGCATCGCGGTGGACGAATGCAGGAGGTCCGCGCGCAGTGGTAATCGCGTCGAAGGCTGGGTGGGAATCACTGGAAATACGCGCGCGGAAACCATCGAAAACCTAGAGCATGCTGTCGAAATTGAGGCCGATGCCGCAGTGATCGCGCCGTTATCAATCGCCGATGTCGACAATCCGGTAGAGTTCGTCACGCGCGAGATTGGTGATGTATTCGAGCGTCTGCGCAAGCGCTTGCCGATTTTTCTTTATGACAACGAGGATATCGCAGCCGCCGGCAAACCGCCCCATCTGCATACCAGCGACGTTAAGGAAATGAGTCGTCTCAATTACGTGAGTGGCGTCAAGGTCACTGCAGGTAAAGCGGTACTGGGTAATTACACGCGCGCAGCGGCGCACTTCAAACGTACCGGTGAGTTCGCAATATATCCGGGTAATGCTTATCTGATTTTCGACCTGTTCATGCCGTCGGAGGGAATCGTGCGGCGACTGCGCCACGCGTGGAATCAATTCTTGACCAGGAATGCCCTGCCTCACGGCGTCGTCGCTGGCGCGGCCAACGTAATGCCGCGCGAGTGGCAACGGGCGTGGCAGGTTTGTCGCTCCGGTGAAAGTGCGATGATCGATCGCTACCGCATCGCGATGGATGAGTTCCGCGAGGCTAGCGTGTTTGTGCGCGGCAACCGAATGTATCGGCCCACTATCGCGTGCCTCAAGGCGGCGCTCTGTCATCTCGGGGTAATCTCCAGCGACGTGGTGGCGGCCGGCACTCCAGCGCTTGATGCAGACCAGCGGCGCGAGTTTCTCCGCCGATTTAACGAAGTCAGGCGCCGCGCTTGTGTGACCCTGGAGCCGGAATGGCAGAGCCATTGGATGAGGCGACGGCTGGTCTCCGTGAGAAAACTTCAAGAAGCCTGAGAGCGGCGGATGTCCGAGACCAAACTCGACGCCGTCGGCTGCGGCAGCATGGTGGTGGACCAGTTCTATCGCACCCCGCGAATCATCAGTGCCGACGAAAAGATTCTCCTCGACTCCGGACGCAACGGCACCGGCCCGGAACCACCGGCGGTTGGCGGCGTCGTTCTGAATCACCTCGGATGGGCGCGGGTGTTGGGACTCGACGTCGGCATCTTCGGCAAGATGGGCGATGACCGCTACGGCGAAATTCTGCGTGGCGGCATGAATGCGATGGGTATCCGGCATCATCTGACGCTGGACGGCAGCGCCAGTTCGTTTGCCACGATATTCGTCGATGCTGAAGGCAATCGGGCGATCTACATGGTGCGCGGGGCAACGGCTGAGCTGAAGCCTGCAGAGATTCGCCGCCGCCATGGAGCGTTCGTCAACAACGCTCATCTGGTCTCGACCGAAATCTCGCAGCTTCCACTCGCCACCGTTATCGCGTTGCTGCTTTTTGCGCGGGCTCATTCGATACCGACAGTGCTTGACGTCGATGTACCGCCGTCCGATGCCTGCCCGGCGCTCGGCACACGGGCAGAACTGGAGCGCGCACTAAAGCTCGCGACCGTGCTGAAGCCGGCAAAGTCTGTAGCGCGTGAACTTTCAGGCGGCGCTCGCGACCCGCTCAAGATGGCGGAAACGATTCGTGACCGATACGGCAGCCGCGCGGTGATTATCACCGACGGCGAACGCGGATGTGCGATTTCGGCGCACGATGCCGCGTTACGTGTCCCCGGGTTTCGCGTCCGGCAGGTTGATGCGACAGGAGCTGGCGACGCTTTCATGGGAGCTCTGCTGGCCGGTCTGCGCTGGGGACTTTCGTGGGAAGAGATCGGACGACTCGGCAATGCGGCCGGTGCGGTCTGCATCACCCGGCTCGGGGCATTTCCGGATCGGCTCGATCTGCGTGACGAAATTCTGAAACATTACGGCGACACGCTGCCGTCGTGCGCGACAGCGCCGCGACTTACGACGGCTGACGACTCCAGCGCGCTTGATCCGGTAGCCGAGGTCGAGCGATTCTTCGACACGGCATTGGCGGAGCTGGTTGCGTTGCGCAGTGCGATCGACCTCGGCGCAATCTCGCGCGCGGTCGCGTTGATTCGGATGGCCGAAACGCGCGGCGGCCGCGTCCATGTGACCGGAGTCGGTAAGCCTGAGCATGTTGCGCGGTACGCCGCGAGCGTCTTCTGCTCGGTTGGCACAATGGCGACTTTCCTGCACGCGACCGAAACTCTGCACGGCAGCCTCGGCCAGATCGATCCTCGGGACGTGGTGATCGCGATTTCGAACAGCGGCAATACCGACGAGCTTTGCGCCGCCGCGGTCGCGATCAAGGAGCATGGCGCGCAGATTATAGCGGTGACCGGCAACGAACTTTCGGAACTCGGCCGTCTGGCCGACCTCGTGCTGCATGCGCCGGTCGAAAACGAAGGCGGCGTGCTCGGGCTCGCGCCGCGGATCAGCGTGCTTGGGCAAGTCTTCGTCGTGGCTGCGCTATCAGTGGCGCTGGAGGCGGCGCGGGGTCTGACGCTCGAGGAGTACAGCCGGTGGCATCGCGCAGGCACGCTCGGCGCCGCCGCGCGGCGTCTCGCCGGCCGCTCGGTAAGGTCCTAGCGCATCATTATCTGCCAGTGAATTTGGGTGTGCGCTTTTCCTGGAACGCCGTGATGCCTTCGCGATAGTCAGACGTGCGTCCTGCCGCGCCCTGCGCTTTGGCCTCAGCAGCGAGTACCTCGGGCAGGCCCAGTTTCTCATCTCGAATACGGCGTATCAGACGCTTTGACTCCATCAACGCGGCGGTTGGTCCCTGCGCTGCCTGATCGGCCATCTTGCGAACCTCGGCAACCAATGACTTGAGCGGAAGAGCCCTGTTGACCAGGCCGAGTTGGGCGGCTTCCGTGCCACTCAGGAAGCGGGTCGTATAAATCAATTCGAGCGCGAGATGGCTGCCGAGGCGTTCGACAATGAAGAGGTGGCTGCCGGAGTCGAGCACCGCTCCGATTCGCGCAAACGGCGATCCTATCTTGGCGTCCTCGGCGACATAAACCACATCGCAGGCGAGCGCGATACCGAGCCCGACGCCGAGGCAGGGGCCGTGCACCGCGGCGAAAGTCGGTGCCGGAAAATCTGCGATCGTCTGGATTACCGGATTGAAAACCGTCTTGAGAATGGCCTCGGCGTCTTCTTTCCCGGGCTGGGCGCCTGCGAGATCGCGGCCTGCGGAGAACCCCGGGCCCTCGCCTCGGATGAGCAACGCGCGCACGCCAGCGGTTGCGGCCTTAACCAGGCGCGCGTTCATCTCGGCAACCATCGGATCATCGAACGCGTTCATTTTCGCGGGCCGGTTGAGGACGATTTCCGCGACGCCATTTTCGATCGCAAGATCAACGCTCATGGTGCCTTGATGCCTCCCTTTAGGCCTTGCGCAGGGCCGGTCGCGATACCGGCCGCCTAGAATACCGGAATGATGTCGGCGTCTGTAATCTCGCCGACGTCAACGCCCTCGATGTCGAGTTCCGGGATCGCCGGGAATTCGATGTGCCAGCGCTCAAGTAGCTTGCGCACCTTCGCGATCGCCACGCGCCAGTTATCAGCCTGCTCATCAACGGTGAGAATACCCAGGCCAGCGCGCCGCGCTATATCGAGCAGTACGCGATGGTTGGTGAGGAAGTAATCTGGCAGCTTCCAGAACAGCATAGGCGGTTCCCACAACACCATCGAGAGGAACACGAAGCCGGCGCGCAACTGCTTGGTCACGAACGCGCGGTACTCGTCGTTGAGTCCCGGCCATTCCTTTTCAAGCAGCGTGATGCAGATCTGCAGATGTCGCGACTCGTCCCGCCCGATGCTGCGGAAGACCTGTTCAAACACCGGATGGCGGGTCGCACGCGCCATGCCGTGGAACAGCGTTGACGACGCCACCTCCCCCATCATGAAGGACGTGAACAACACCGCGAGCGGATATTTCGTCACCGCGCCGTTGAAGCCGGACCAGTAGCGGCCGCCGTTATGGTAAAGCCAATCGATGTTGTTGAGCGCGGCGCGTTCGAGATCAGTCGTAGGCGTAAAGCCCTGTGGCCCGTTCGGTACCAGCATCTGAATCGCGCGCTGGCAGCATTCCTCATGATTGGTCTCGTCGCGAGTGATCGAGAAAAAACACTTGCGAACCGGGTCCTCTTCATGCGTCTCGAATGCATGAATCATCGCGCGCGCAAAAACCGCCGGTCCCGACGCGTCGAAATTTGAGAGCAACGCCCACCAGTACATCATCGCGATGCGCTCGTCGGCGGTGAAAGCCGAAACGTCGAGCGTGCTCCATGGAATTGAGGATGGGTTAAAGCCCTCGACCTTCGCGCGTTCGTAAATCTCGGCAAGCTTTGGCGTCTCGAATTTCCATCCCAGCGGGAAAATGTTCGGCTGTGGAATCGCCGGCGCGTCGATAAAACCTGTGTCGGGAATCGAGAGCCCGCGCTTCAACTCCTCGATCGAGGGGAACTTGCCGTTCGTCTCGATGCCCTGCAGTTTTTCTGGGGATGCAGCCATTTTTGACCTCCGGAATCTATCGCTACGCCTAAATCAACCATTTGGTTGGTTTATAGAATCTTCGCCGCCAAATGTCAAGGATGAGTCTCAATGTCGCGCTCAACACCATCCTATTCGAGACCCGCGAACGCGATTCGCGTGGCTGCCGCAACGACGTCGTCAACGCTCAACTCACCGTCCGGCCGGTACCATTCGGTTATCGAATTGAGCATCCCGAAGAGCAGGCGCGTGATCAGTCCCGCTTCGATATCGCTGCGAAGCTCACCTTTTGACTGCGCGTCGCTGACCATTTTCGCGACGAGCCGATCGAAGCGGCGCCGCTGCTCGAGAATCCAGCGTTCGGTCTCCGTATTGCCGCGGACCCGCAGCAACAGCGCGACCTCAGGCAGGCGCTTCACGGTGATTTCAATGGTCCGCCGCACGACATACTTGAGGCAATCAATCTCCCGGCCTTCCTTCGCGGCGGGCTCCTCGAGCACCGCGAACAACGCCTCGAGCGCGCGACCCGCGCCGCGCGCGAGCAGGGCCTCTTTGCCGTCGGTATGATAGTAGATACTCGCCTTGGTGATGCCGGCGGCCGCCGCTACCTGGTCGAGCGACGCACCGTCGTAGCCGCGACGCAAAAACACCTGCACCGCGACGTCAACGATCGCGTCGGTGTTGTATGGCTTGCGGTCTTTTGCGGACGGTCGGCCCATTGATCTCACGTATCCTCAAGATATGGTCTAACCTAGCGAGGATCGACGCGCCAATCGCCTACCGCTTTTCGCTCAAAACGGCGAAGCCTGCCGCAGGAGTAATCGGATGAAGTATGCAATCGCGATTCGCAACATGGGACCGCAATCCACACGCGAAACGATGCGCGCGTGTGCTCGCGTCGCTGAGCAACTTGGTTTTGACGCTTTGTTCGTCTCCGACCATCTCTGTATTCCGCCCGACGACACCGAAGGTTCGGGCGGCCGCTATCTCGACGTGCTCGCGACGCTCGCGTTTCTGGCGGGCGCCACCGATCGCATCCGCCTGGGCGTATCCGTACTGGTGCTACCCTATCGACCGGCAGTGCTGACAGCGAAGCAGGTCGCGACGATCCAGGAATTGTCGGGCGAGCGAATGATCCTCGGCGTCGGCGTGGGTTGGATGAAGCCCGAGTTCGAAGCGTTGGGCGTGGACAAGCACCAGCGTGGACAAATCAGTAACGAGACCTTGCGGGTGCTGCGGCATCTATTCAGCACGCAGGCGGAAGCGTATCGCGGGGACCTGGTGAGCTTTTCGCCGTTCGTCTTTGAACCGCGTCCTAAATGCCCGCCGATCTGGATTGGCGGTAACGGCGATCCGGCGCTGGCTCGCGTGCTCGAATTCGGCGACGGATGGCACCCGATGCTGCCCGCGGAGAAGCTCAAACCCGCAGTCATCACGCTCAATGAAAAGCTGAAGGCGCGCGGCCGCGACCCCGTGGAAATCGTCGTCAGGCGTGGCCTGCGACTCGACGACCTTGGAGCGGCGAAGGATCGCGTCGCGATTGAGAAGGACGCCGGCGCAACCTATTTCATCTATGACCTCGGTCGCTATCCGAGCGAGCGCGAATTCGCCGCGCAAGCCGAGACATTTATCGCCAAAGTCGCAGCCTGATATCCGCCGGCAATCTGATAAAATCCTGGGCGAAAAGATTGATGCCGGTTCGAAGGTTTCCGATTCAGTGATTGTCACTCGCAGCCCGGCAAAATCGCTTCGCTTCTTCGCGGGCCGTTATTCACCCCCTGCGGGGGCGGCGATAATTCTGGTGGCGTTCGGTATTGCACTCAGAACTTGGGAATTTTGCGCGCACTATTCACTCAATCACGATGACATCTGCCTCGCACTCAATCTGATGACGCGCAGCACTCTCGGGCTTATGCGCACACTTGATTTCGACCAGGCCGCGCCGCTCGGATTCCTGTGGATAGAGCATGCGATGGTGCGACTGCTCGGCCCTGGTGAACAGGCTCTTCGTCTACTGCCCTTTTTTTTCGGCTGCGTGTCCGTGGTGTTGATGGCGCTACTGGCGACAACCGTGTTGCCGACGTTTGAGGCAATCGCCGCCCTTGGATTCTTTGTTTTCTCCCAACCTCTCATCGAATCGTGCATCCAGGTCAAACCATACTCGCTCGACGTCATGGTGACGATTGTTCTCGTTTCCGCTTGCTTGCCGCTGCTGCGGGACTGCGAGAAACCGAGCGAGTCGCTGGTGGCCGCTCTCGCCGGAGCGGTTGCGCTATGGTTCTCTTTTCCAGCTTTTTTTCTATTGGGCGGGATGGGCGCCGTCATCGCCTGGAGGGTGCTAGTCAACCGCGAATCCGCGATGCCGTATCGCGTCCTCGCGGTGCTTTTCGCCTGGTCTATCTGCGCGGTATGCGCCTACTGGTTCTCGATGCGCTCTGGAATGCTCAACAGCAGTCTCGCGCATCTCGATTCCGCCTTTATGTTTCCCGTTCATGAATGGACACGAATCCTGCCCTGGACGATCGCGGCTGTTACGAACCTCGGGCTAATCGGCACTTCAGTTCGGTTGGCCCCTCTGGCCGGCGGCGCTTTTCTCTTTGCGCTAGCGCTCACACTGCGGGGCCGAGACCAAGTCGGCTTGCTCCTTGCCGCACCTATAGGCCTCTGCTTGTTCGCCGCCATTGCCCAAAAGTACCCGTGGCTGCCCAGGTTGATCTTCTTCACAGCCCCGCTAACCCTGATCATGACTGCGCGAGAGGTCGGTCTTTTCGTGCGGGAGCGCAGCCGCGTATTGCGAAACCTCGCGGCTTCGATCGTTGCGCTCGCCTTTATATACGCGGGTCTGAGCGTCTTCAAGAACATCGTCGTTTATGGCAACGGCTTTGATGATCCCAGGGGCGCCGTAGCTGCGATTGCGAAGCAATGGCGTCCGGGCGATCGAATCTATGCGGACGGGGCCGCGATGCCTTGCATAATTTACTATCGTGAGATCCTGCACGTCGATCAGCTCAATTTCGTGAGTTCACGCAAAGCTGCTTACACCCCAGGCGAAATCGAGAGGATCGTCCCTCTGCCCAAAACTCAAGGACGCTTGTGGTTCCTCTATTTCGACCCCGATAAAGAGGATTATGATCAGCAAGTCTTGACGCATTTTCATAAGGGCGGGTCGCTGATTTTCAGATCCCGCTACAAGAACTTCGTTGTCGCTCTATGGAATCTGGATTCCGGTTTGAAGCCGGCCTCGTAGGGCGCAATACGTGCCGGAGCCATCCTGCGATAGGTCGCATTTGGTCATCTCCTAAGGCCCCCTTTATCGATATGCGTTTTGCCCGAGCGCGCCGCGGGCTATTATATTTTACGTTGGGCTGCGATTATTGATCGGTACCGACGGAGCATGTTCGAAGGAAATTCCCGAATGAGCGGCACAATTGATCGGCGCGAGCTGACCTTCAAGGCGCTGGCCGGCCTCGTCGGCGGCGCGATCGGATGGCTGCCAGTCGAAATCGCCAACCACGGCCATTCTCTGACGCAGCCGACCTCCGCCAGCCAACAAATCGTCGAATTCGTCGCGATGGCGCTAATGGCCGGTGTGATCGGTGGAATGATTCTCGCCGTTGAAGGTAATACCCTTCCAATCGCACAAAGGCCCGCCTTCCCCTTTGTCTCGCTTGACGTCAGTGCGCAGGCGAAACGCCGATTTCTGCGCGCCTTTATCCTCTGCTTCATTCTTTCGATCCCGGCAAACTACTATTCGAACATCGTCTTCAACGTCATTCTTCAGGCCGGCGGTTGGAACGCGGGGCAGCCCGGATCTGGTTTCTACCTCGTTGCCGCCCGTACCGTCGGATGGACTTTGATGGGAACGATGCTGGGCGTCGGCGTCGGGCTTTCTACCCTGTCCTTGCCCAACGTGCTCAAGGGAGCGGTGGGCGGATGGGTTGGCGGCTTTGTCGGCGGGCTGTTGTTCGATTTGATCGGCATACTCAGCCAGTCCGGATTGCTTTCGCGCTTCGTAACGCTTAGCGCGATCGGCCTTTCGATCGGCCTCTTTATCGGTCTGGTGCAGGAACTCACGAAGGCGGCATGGCTCGCGGTCGAAGCAGGACGTTTGCGTGGCCGGCAGTATCGTATCGAAGGCGCGACCGCGACGATCGGGCGCGCGGAAGAGAATCCGATCGGGCTGTTCGGTGACGCTGGCGTTCAGCCGCGTCACGCGGTGATTTCACGGCAGGGCGCCAATTATTCGATTCGTAACCTCGCGATTCAGGAAGGCACCTTCGTCAACGGCAATCGAATCGAAACGGTCCCCTTGCACGACGGCGACCGCATCCGTATCAGCAACTACGAAATGAGCTTCCATTCGCGAATGGGCACGTCTGCGACGGCGACCGGAAGGCCGAATGCGCTTCACCCCGCCTCCGCACCAGCGATCGTCTCAGGCACCGGCGCTGGATCGTCCCCGCCCTCGACGGCAGCGACCCTAACCGGCGGCGGCGTTTATCTGGCGGGGATCAACGGTGATAGATTCGTAGTGCGGCCAGGCGTGCCGACGCGCATCGGACGTGCGCTCGATAACGATATCGTTGTAGCTGACGCCTCCGTCTCCCGTCATCACGCGACCATCGAAGCCAGTAACGGCGGCTATCGATTGCGCGATCTCGGCAGTCAGAACGGAACCTTCATCGGCGGCGAGCGCATCACCGACGCCCCGCTCGGCAACGGCGCCGCGGTCAGAATCGGTGACGCGGTGTTCACGTTCCATGGCTGATTCCGCTATCGAGAGACCGCGTTATTGCTCGCAATGCGGTCAGCCGGTGACCGTGGCGGACGCGAGTTTCTGCAAGGAATGCGGGGCGGCGCTGGCCGGAACTTTCTGGCTTACTCGCGAAATTACGTGGAGACCCGCGGTCGCTTTCGTTTTAAGTGTCGTTCCCGGCCTCGGCCACCTCTATAAGAAACAGCCGGGGCGCGGGCTGCTCTGGTTTATGTTCGTGATTTACATGTACGCAACCGTGCTCCCCCTCGGCTGGATCATCCACGTAATCTGCGCCTTCAATGCGGCGCTGTCCGGGGCTATCAGAGAAGAGGCGCTGAGCCGCGCGGGACGTGGCGCTGGCCCTCGCGGGCTTTCGATGACGTCGCGCCCGCGCTCCTGAGAGGTTTAGCCGCGCCGAGATGATCGCGCCCAACACCATCGTCGGCGGCCGGTACCGGGTCGTCCGATCGCTCGGCGGCGGCGGCATGAAGCTGGTCTATCTGGCCGAGGACTTGCGGCTCGCCGGCGCGCCGATGCGCGCTGGCCGAGATGGTCGATAGCATCACCAGCCCCGACATGCAGCAGCAGGCGGTGGCGGCATTCCAGCGTGAGGCCGACATGCTCGCGCAACTCAATAACGAACATATCCCGCGCATCTTCGACCGCTTCAGCGAAGCGAACCGTCACTACCTGGTGATGGAGTATATCGATGGCGTCACGCTGGAAGATGAGTTGCGTACGCATGGCGGCAAGCTGGAAGCCGCGCAAATAATCGATGATCGCGGTGCAGGTGCTCGACGACTCTGGAATATCTGCATGAGCTCGATCCGCCGGTAATCTATCGCGACTTGAAACCGTCGAACGTGATGATCACCGGCGAGCGGCAGGCCAAGCTGATCGATTTCGGCATCGCGCGCCATTTCGCGCCGCTGAGCAACGCCACGATGATCGGTACGCAGGGCTATGCGCCACCGGAGCAATATCGCGGTCGGGTCGAGACCCGGTCGGACCTCTACGCGCTGGGCGCCACGATGCATCAGGCGCTTGTCGGGACGCGATCCGGCGACCGAGCCGCCCTTCAGTTTCCCGCCGTTGCGCAAATTGTGTCCCGACCTGAATCCCGCGCTGGCCGCCGTGGTCGATCAGGCGCTGGCCTACGACGTCGTCAACCGGATGCGCGACGCGACCGAATTTAAGCGCCGGCTGATTGAGATCCAGACCGGCGAATCCTCGAAGCCGGCAGCCGCGAGCGGCAATCGATCCGCTGCGCGGCCACAGCTTCCGCTTCCTCTCGGCATCCCGAGCGGCGCAGCGGAGGATGACATTCGACCGGCGCCGAATGCCGCCAGCCCTGCGGCGCGTTCCACGCCCGCCGGCTCATCCGCCTCTCACGGTTCGTCGGGTCCGGCGCAGTCGCCAATTCCCGCGGCGGCTATTCCGCCGGCCGCCTACGCTCCGACCGTCCTGAGCGTACCGACTGAAATCAGATGTCCCAGTTGCGCGCGGATGATTCCGGCCGATTCGCGCTTTTGCTCATACTGCGCGGCGGATCTGCGCGAGACGATCCCCTCATTCGAGATGGGCTCGAGCGCCGATGCGAAGACCAGGATTCTCACTCACGGCCAACAGCGGAAGTCGACGCATCACAGTCATCGCGATCGCACTCGGCCGCAAGCTGGGAGCGGTCGAAGGCGCAGCCGCTTCCGCCATCCGTTGATCATCATCGCGGCGATCTTCGCACTCTCGTTCATCATCAAGATGATCATCATCAATACTGCAGTGCCGGCATCGCCGCCTGACGACACCGGATCGATTGCACCCCCCAACGATTTTTCCCCGGATGGAAATCTCCGCGATGCCCGCCTGTCGGCGCTGCGGCAGGCGCTCGACGACGCCGGTTACGAGAACGTTCAGTTTCGTATGAACGGCGACATACTGGAGCTCTGGGGAACGGTGCCGAGCGAGTTCGACCGGGTCGCCGTACAGACGATCGTGTTCCGGACCGCGGGTATCGCGTCTATGCAGGACAATCTGCGCGTGCACGATATCGACGCCGGGCCATAGCTCCCAAAAGGGCTTTTCAAAGACCGCCGCCGCGTGTGAGACTTGTGCGATATGTTGGTCGATTTACACGTTCATACGAAATTGTCGTCCGACGCCAAGGTCGAGCCGGAACAATATCTCGAAGCGATCGCCAGGAAGCCCACACGGCTAGGCGCAATTTGCTTTACCGAGCATCGGCTATTCCCCGCCGGCGCCGAACTCGATCGCCGCTACGCGGAACTCGCAGAGCGCCACGGCGTGCGTATTTTCAAGGGCGTCGAAGCCGACACCAACCTGGGACATCTGCTAATCTTCGGGGTCACGCGAGAACTCCTGCGGCGCTTCGATCTCGAATCAAGAATGTTACGCGCGGAACATCTGATGGAAGTGGTCCACAGTGAAGGCGGGATCGCCATCCCGGCGCATCCTTTTCGCGAATCGGGTTATGGCGCACGGCTCGACGATCTGCTCGCAAAAGTCGGCCCCGCATTAAGCGCGATCGAGGTGATCAACGGACAGAACTCCGACGACCAGAACGCCGAGGCACAGGCGATGGCGGAGAAGCTCGGCTTGACCCCGCTCGCGGGCAGTGATGCACACTTTTCGACCGCCAATTGGTTTCTGACCTGCGCTACCGAACTCGAGCACGAAGTCGCTACGGTCGAGGAGCTCTGTGCCGAACTGCGGGCGGGCCGCGCTCGTCCGTTTCATTTCCCGCGCGATCTCGGTTAACAACAATACTGATTCTCGCTTGGGGGGAATGAAGATGAAATTCGGCACCTTCATCACGAGCGTAAAGCCTGAACGAATCGCGACGCAGTTCGCGCCGCAGAGGACCTCGGCTACGAATCGGCCTGGATCGGCGAGCACCTCATCCTGCCCGTCACTTCCGCTTCGAAATACCCCTACTCGCCCGACGGCCGTTTTCCCGCGCCCGCCGACGTACCCTTTCACGACCGATGCTCGCCTTGACTTACGCGGCGGCCCTCACGAGCAGGATCCGGCTGGCGACTGGAATCTTCGTCGTGCCCCTGCGCAACGCGATAACGACCGCCAAGGCGGTCGCTTCCCTCGACGTGCCTCAGCCGCGGCCGCGTGATCTTCGGGGTGGGTGTCGGCTGGTGGGCAGAGGAGTTCGCGACGGTTGGCGCGCCGTTCGGCGATCGCGCGTTGCGCACCCGCGAGTACCTGGAACTGATGAAGGAACTGTGGACCAGTGACGAGCCAGCTATCGCGGTAAAACGATCGCGGTCGAAGGGGTGCGCTTCTATCCAAAGCCGATCCAGAAACCGCATCCGCCAATCATCGTCGGCGGCACCAGCGAGCTCGCACTCAAGCGGACGGTGCGCTATGGCGATGGATGGTATGGGATCGCGAAGAGCTAGATGAAACGCGGACGTTGATCGGCCGTCTGCGCGACTGGAGCGGGCGCGAACCGCACCAGCCGGTCGAAATCACGTTGAGCCTCCGAACCGGGCAGCCGCTAACGCTCGAAGACTTAAGCGCCTCGGCGAGATGGGCGTCGATCGCGCACTGGTCGGGATGCCGTTACGGGCATTCAGCGAAGACGAACTGGCGCGCTTCCACGACGACATCATGATGCGAACCTAACTCGCCGCCGGTCTCTCGCGGTCTAGTCCGTCACGCGCCGACTGCATCAGCCCTCGAGATCGCGGATGAAGCGCCGCAGGTCGGCCGGTCGCCCCGCCGCAACAATCAGGTCGCCGGGCTTCAGCGCCCGATCCGGCCCCAGCGGCGCGAATCCCGTATCCGCATCGCCGCCATCCTGATCGCGAAGTACGCTCACTGAATACCGCGCGCGCGGGTCGAGTTGCCGTAAGGTCTTGCCCATGGCTCCGGCCGGAACCTGCAGGCGCGAAACACGATAGCCCGTCGCCCAGAAGATTCCACGATCCCCGGTCTCCTGCGCCGAAAGCGATACGGTTACACGATTGAACGCTTGCGAGACATTGCGCCGCGATACTAATCCGAGGAAACGCCCGCCATGCGCGTGTTCGACCACCGGAATTTCATCGAGCGCCTCGTACTCCATCATCTGCGCCACCTGGTCCAGATTCGATCGCGTAGCAATACGTAACTCAACCAGAGGCTAACAGGTAAAAGA
>CAWICC010000007.1:0-190757 GCA_963834535.1 uncultured delta proteobacterium
TTTCATATTGCCGTCGAACGCCCCGGACGTGAGATTGTGACTTCCGATGACGGCCGCCACGCTGTCTCCAAGGTCGAACATATATACCTTGGGATGGAAAAGGCGTCCGTCGGGCGGCATATGGTGTACCGCCCGCTGATCTATGAACCGTCGCAGGACGCTGGGAGCCGTCTGGTACATGTGGGTTCCGATGGTGACGTGCCGTAATTTCCGGGCAGACTTGGCGAGTGTGCTGCCAACAATGTCGTTCTCGCCAGCCCAAGCGACCGCAATGTCGATATGCTTGCTTTCCCTAATGAGGCGGGTAAGCACAGTCTTGGCTGTTGCGCTTCGGTTAGATCCGATCTTGACATTATTAGCCATTAACCGCCCCATGGCGTTGCCCCCATATTTCGAAATCGCTGGCGCGCCGGGTCTGCTTCGGTAAGTGTTATTGCCGATCACGTAGCGCGACTAATCCCCAGTAAATAGTGCTTATGCCGCCGAAACTAACTCAAGCGGCTACGGTGGAGTGTGCGAGCGGACGCTGGCGGGATACCGGGTACACATAGGCGGTGAGGTGTTGCGCCACTGGTCGCCGTGCTTGTCGTTCCGCCAGGACGGGCCGTGTGATTTGATATACGCCTCGGCGGCACATTCTCCGCAGCCGAAACGCATGGCGTCTGCATGTTTTTCAGCAGCGGAGTGGTTGGGCGGCGCGCTCCGCTCTTGGTGAGCTTTGCTGCGCCGCCATCCACAGCGCCAGATGCGAATGGGACGCTGGAGAAATCGCGGCGCCTGGATGGCGGATGGGCGCCCAACCACCATAGCTAGATAAAAGAACCGCCGTCGGTTCGGTGTATGTGGTTGAAAGAAACTCGGAAATTCACGATTTTTCGGGAAGATGCTGCCAGCCATTCAGCCAAATTATCCTTTGAAATCAAGGCAAACGGCGACGGCACCCTTGGATTTGCCACTTTGGCTTTGCTGGCGTCGAATCCGGTCGCCGTCCCGCTTGCGGGTGATGTCAGCGATTTTCCGCGCAACGTCTTCAGGCAATCGCGATTCAAAATGCGCGCCGCAATCTGACAGCACCCTTGAAATCGCCTCGCCGTTCTGAATCCCAACTTTGCATCCGCAGGATATGCGTATCGGACGATCCGGCTGACAGCACCGCAGGTGCATAGGGTGTGATCTTTTGCGCTTCGATCTTTCCATGAACCAAGGCCGCTCACGGGAACCTTAATCGCGCCAGACCAGCTCCATCCCGTCAAGGCTGGCGCTGTCGCGCCACCGCTTCGCGGCTTGCGGCCTTGACTGGCTGCCGCTGGTCCGGCCAGGGGCAAGGATGCCGCTAAGCGGCAATAGCCCGGCGGAGCCGGGCAAGCTCAAGAATTTTCCGGTTCGGGTTCCGGAGCAGTATCGGCTATTCGCCAAAATCGCGCAGGGCGTGATGCTGTATACATGCGCCGTTCCTCGACCAAATTCTGTCCGCAAGAGCCGATAGACCTGCACGACTATTTGCACATGTCCCGCAAGCGGATCGGACGGCCTACCAAGCATGATCTTTCGACTTGGACCGTTACCGATGATTGGCCTGAACGCGTCCCTGTCACCGCGCGGGAAGTGGACATGTTCGAGGCATGGTTTGGTGATCTGTTTGATGAACTGTTCGGGCCGGGAGCGCACTAATACCAACGCCTGGCGAAGCGCCAGGCCTATGCTAGAATCATCCCGATTTGAATCGGCAACCGTCGCTGTTTCATGCCAGGCTTTCGATCACGGGTGATGAGGTTATCGCCATGAACGCTCCCAATTCCAACATCATAGTGCGCGCTGCGCTCTATCTGCGCGTCTCGACGGCGCGGCAGGCCGAGCATGACGTTTCGATTCCCGATCAGCGCAAGCAGGGCGAGGCGTATTGCCGTCAGCGCGGGTACGAACTGGTCGAGACCTATGTGGAGCCGGGGGCCTCGGCCACCAACGACCGGCGTCCTGAATTCCAGAAGATGATCGAGGCCGGGACAGGTAAGCCCGCGCCATTCGACGTGATCGTGGTCCATTCCTTTTCCCGCTTCTTCCGCGATCATTTCGAGATGGAGTTCTATATCCGGAAGCTCGCCAAGAACGGCGTCAAACTCGTCTCGATCACGCAGGAAATGGGCGACGATCCCATGCACGTCATGATGCGCCAGATTATGGCGCTGTTTGACGAATACCAGTCCAAGGAGATCGCCAAGCATGTGCTGCGGTCCTTGAAAGAAAATGCCCGACAGGGCTTCTGGAATGGCTCCTTGCCGCCCATCGGCTATCGCGTGGTCGCCGCAGAGCAGCGCGGCTCAAAAACCAAGAAGAAACTGGAGGTCGATCCGCTGCATGCCGACACGGTGCGGCTGATCTATCGCCTGTTCCTTCACGGAGACGGCATTTGCGGACCCTTGGGCGTCAAAAAGGTGGTCAGCTATCTCAATAGCCGTCGCATTTTCACCCGCGACGGCGGGCGCTGGGGCGTGGGGCAAGTGCATCGCATCCTGACGCGCCCCACCTACATCGGCCGCCATGAGTTCAACAAGCGAACCAAGACCAAGGAACTCAAGCCGGTGAGCGAAGTGATCTCGGTCGCCGTTCCGCCGATCATCGACCAGGAAACCTTCGACGCCGTTCAGGCTCACCTGAAATCTCGCCATCCCAGCATTACTCCGGCGCGTGTCACCAGTGGCCCGACCCTCCTTACCGGCATCTGCTTTTGCGCCGCCTGCGGCGGCGCGATGACGCTGAGGACCGGGAAGGGCAGCCGCTACCGGTACTACACCTGCTCGACCAAGGCCCGGCAGGGCGAGACGGGCTGCAAGGGCCGTTCGATTCCCGATGGCGAAGCTGGACGACCTTGTTGCACACCATCTCGAAGAGCGTCTGCTCGTCCCAGAGCGGCTGGAAGAGGTTCTGGCCGCTGTCCTGGACCGCCGCCAGGAACGCTCTGAGCGCCGCCGCCATCATATCGGCGAACTCAACAAGCGGGCCACCGAGGCCGACGCGCGGCTCAAGCGGCTATACGATGCCATCGAGAGCGGCGTAGCCGATCTGGACGACCCAGACCTGCGGGAGCGTATCGCCAGCCTCAAGGCGACCCGGGATCAGGCCCAGGTCGATGCCGAACGCGCCCAGGCCACGCTTCAAGGCTCCGGGCAGACGATCACCGCTGCGATGCTTGCCAGGTTCGCCAGGACGGCCCGTGAGCGGATGCGGATCGAAGGGGGCGGCTACCGCCGCGACCATTTACGGGCGCTGGCACAGCGCGTTGAGGTCGCGGATACCGAGGTTCGGATCATGGGATCGAAGAGCAATCTGCTCGGGACTTTGGTCGCCGCCGCAGGCGGGAAAACGGCTACGCCCGGCGTTCGCAGTTCGGTACTGAACTGGCGGAGAGGGAGGGATTCGAACCCTCGGTACCGGTTACCCAGTACGCCAGATTAGCAATCTGGTGCCTTCGACCACTCGGCCACCTCTCCGCGCAATGAAATCAAGTATTTATGCGGTATTTGCTTCGGGAGCAACCTCGCCACTTTTCAAAATGGGCAACCTTGCCTGGCTTGTCCCCATGATTACTCGCGGGTCCGCCGATCGAGTCATTGTCGCCGCCTTGACCGAATTCCATCAGTTCATCAGCATCGACGTGGCCGGCGAATCGATTCTTGACCGCGGCCGAGCGACGGGTTAGGCCAATACGTTGTAACCATGATCACGAGTGATTCGTAAGTGCTGACGTTCGCTGACCCGTACGTGCGCGTGGTGACGCAGCTTACTCGATCTCTAGTTGCCGTAATTAGCGGAATAGCCATACGGACTCGTCCACCTGTCTCTTGTCAATCGTCGAGCCGTTTCGACCATGCGGCGGATCGGTTTCGAGGTTGGCCTTCCGACGCTAGCCGTAAGCCATGGCGCGGACTGACTAATCGATTATGCTTTGGATTTCACCCCTCCGCTTAGAACGCCGATAATAGTATATGCTACTCTATCATTGCGTGGACGACGAGGGTTTGAACGCGGAAGTAAGTATTCAAGAAATACTCACTTCAAATCATTCTTGGCAGGCGCCTGCTTGACTCGCGCGTGTCTCGAGAAATAAAGCATCTTATGGCCTCACAAAAGATCACCTTGCTGGCCTTCGGCTCTCTCGGCGACGTGGTTCCATATCTCGCGCTTGCGATCGGGTTGGAGTCGGCCGGTTATCAAGTCACTTTCGTCAGTGCAAAAAAATTCCAAAAAATAGCCGGCAATCGCATTGCCAACTTCCGCGGCATTGACGAAGACCCTCAAGCGGTGCTTTCCAGTAGCACTGGTCAGGATTGGCTCGCGAGCAGTTCGAATCCGCTGAAACTCGTTGTCTCAACGCTGAATATAATGCAGCGCAATCTACCCCGCTACGCCGCTCATGCATTGCGCGAGTCAGCCGGCGCCGACCTGATCATTTCTTCAAACTTAGCGAGTCTGGTCGCTCCTCACGTTGCTGAGAGCATCGGTGCCAAGCACATCCCTGCCTATCCGATGCCAGTCACTCCCACGCATACGATAGCCAATGCCTTCGTGCCCTGGAATTTCGGCAATAGCGCGACTAATTGGCTATCTCACCGCATCTATCATCTTTCTTGTTCGGTAATGATGCGCAGTCTCGTCAATCGTATGCGTCGCGACCTATTCGGCCTGCCTTCGTCCAGTTCCGTCGAGCCGTTCAGAAGCATTCGTAAGCAAGAGGGACCTATGCTCTATTGCTATAGTCCCTCGGTGATACCCCCGCCTCAGCGATGGAAAGCCTGGACCCATGTGACGGGTTATTGGTTTCCGCCAAGCATTTCTGAGTGGAGGCCCCCACGGCCGTTAGAGCAATTCATAGAAGGAGGGCCGCCGCCCGTATGTATTGGTTTTGGCAGTATGGTCGATAGCGATCCCGGGCGAACCGTCGGTACGGTAACCGAGGCTTTGAAACGCGCCGGATGCCGCGGAATTATCCTTAGCGGATGGAGCGGTCTCAAAACGGAAACCAGTTCCGACTCGATATTTATTACGGAAGCCGTCGATCATGGATGGCTATTTCCTCGGACCGCGGCGGTGGTGCACCATGGGGGTGCCGGGGTAACGGCTGCAGCGCTCAACGCCGGGGTTCCATCCGTAGCGGTGCCATTCTTCGCCGATCAGTTCTTTTGGGCAAGAACTCTCCGTCGGCTCGGAGTTTCGCCCACGTGGGTGCCGCGGTCGAGACTTACCGTCGATGCTCTGGCATCTGCTATCAGCGCCGCGGTTGGCGATGCTCAGATTCGTGACCACGCTAGCCGTCTCGCGCAGAGAATCCAGGCTGAGGACGGCATCGGTAATGCTGTCGCCTTTATCGGTCGCTATCTCAATGGATCACTGCTTCCAGCGCAGGCTCTCTCAGAAGCGATGCCGGTCCCCGGATTGCCGAAGCTTACGAGAAGCAAATAACTTTCACCAAATGGAAACGAGTTTATCTCGCAGATACCCGATCGACAGCAGTACATAAAAGAGACCTATAGAGGGCCGATTACTTGTCACCGCGAACGGCGGTAACGACGGCATCCTCTGGTTGATCGACAATTCGGGATACGAGGATAGATCGGCTTTCGGTATTCGGTTTGACCATTCCAACGACGCCCTGGTCGGCTAACCCAGGACTGGACTTAACGTCAAATCGGTCACAATAAGGCTCTACCGCGGGCCTCTGACAGCCAGGTGTTTTGACCCGACCACTGACCCTCATGCCTGACCGGATCGATTCTTCTGAGGACCTTTCTATGGCAGGCTATCCAAGTCGGGGTCAGAACCGATAACTTGCGCAACCCATCTGAACGCCCGGGCCAGCTGCTATCACGATGCCATTGTCGCCCGGTTTAACGAGTCCAGATTGCCTTAAATGATGCATCGAATATGCGAATGATGACGTGAACAGATCGCCCGACTCTTTAGCTACATCGACAATCCGGCTGGCAGGCAATCCAGTTACCTCGCTCATAGCGCGCGCAAAGGCCGAGCCCATTTGGGGACCTAAGATATAGTTCGCTTCCGCCACATCCATTCCGCTTTGCGTTTGAAATAAGCAAAGCGAGCGGCGGATACATTCCACATATGTGTCTTCGAGATTGCCGCTCGACATAAATCTTACTTCGGACTTGCCCGGCTGCACCCATAGGCGGGCGGAAAATGCGTCGTGATATTCATAAAAATTATGAAACATGAAGTTGCGAAATCCGGGACCGTCGCTCTCCGTGCGATCGAGGATCGTTGCACTCGCGGTCTTGGCAATCCCCCGGCGGCTCCTAGACTGAGGTTCATAGCTGTCCGGGAATTCGGATGCCACGATCATCGCAGTCTTGTAGAGGCCTTGCGCTATAAGCTGCGCGGCAATGTTGCATGACCAGAGAAATCCGGCGGCTCCGTTGAAAACATCAAAGGCAAAAGACTTCGCGCCGCACCCCTCCTTCCGACATGATTCAGTTCCGATACCAAGCTCGCCTGCCAGCAACGACGCTATAGCCGGCTCAAACACAAAGCCGCTGCGATATACTCCGCAGTAGATGACCAGATCGATCTCGGTCTTATCGTAAACGGACGTCGCCAGGCAATTTTCCATGGCCTCCTTCGCCAATTCGATATCGTTTTGGCTATTCGTCGGCCAATGGCCGGGCAGGCCTACACTTTCGACTCGCACCGTGGCATCGCCATTGGCGCGATGTCCCGCAGCATCACCATTCCTGCCGTTCATCGCAGGTGCTTTGCGATCGCGGCTGTCGTTCATTCGTTCTGGCAAATCGTCCATTGTGTAGAGCGCAGTTCCTAGCGTCAGGCCCGACGCGGCTACGCCGAAAAGGATCCTATCGCCGTTTGCGATTCGCCCGGCCGCAATTTCATCCGCCAATGCGACAAAATGCGAGGTCGAGGCCGTGTTCCCGCGCTCGCTCAAATTATCCACCAGATTACACGTCGCCGGTACGTTGGTTCGAAAGGTCGTCTCGGTTTCCCGCCTGACACTTTTGATCGCGCGGCGGGAGGTTTGATGAACTATCCAGTGATCGACATTGTCGAACGACCACGCATGGCGATCCATAACCTCGGCCGTGAGCATGATTCCTCGGTTGACCGCCACCTTCGCCATGTTTACCGCCTCGGTAAACATTATGATTCCGCCGTGTTTCTCCAACGTTGGACTGGCTATGCAGAGTTTGCTGTGCTCGCTCAGCGTATAGAGTTCTAGGTCGTGGAACCCGACCTCTGCCGAACCTGACTTCTCCAGAATGATGGCTGCACCCGCATCTCCCAGCGTGAGACCTGCAAGTCGCGGGTCACTTAGTCCCCTGATCTCTTTTTGTGCGGTTTGAGCTATGTGTGCGATATTTTCGCCGCTCGCTACCAATGCGTTGCGCACCGTTCCGTTCGCGATGAATGCGCGCGCAATGGCAATTCCAGTGAACATCCCGGCGCACGCATTGGAGGCATCCAATGTCTGCGCGTTAACCAGATTTAGGTCTCGCGCAAGCTGAAATGACGTATTGGGCTCGTACGAAAATTGCTGCCCCGGTCCGTCATAGCGGCAGATGGAACAAAGAATTAATAATTCGATGTCGGATTCACGGTAGCGCGAATTCGCGATGCACCGGACAATTGCCTGTCGCGCCAGATCGATTGAGTAGTGGTCGCTTCCAGCTACGCGACGTGATTTTATCCCGGTGGCTAATTCCAAACCGCGACGAATCGTTGTGCTGCAGGATCGTAAAAAGTCGCTCGTTGATACCGACGTATCTGGCAGGTAAACCCCCAGACTTTCGATGATGCAATCCCCATGGTCGGCCATAAATTCGGGTCCTTTTGTTTAGCCAAGGGGCGTACGTATATGTCCTGATAACCTTCAGTTGATCCTGAATGTTAAAGATTGGTATCAACCGATCGTAGATGAGTCAACTGACTCTAGAGAAGTTCTGTTAAGCTCTGAATAATTCATTTGGTAGTGACTTGCTCGCGCATCTTAGCTAACCTGACTCATTGAAATTTCTGTATGAGGGATCGTTTTATGACGCGAGGCTGCACACCACTTAGCCGCTCAAACCAGTGGTCAGCTTAGATGTTAACCAGCGGGCACCTAGTCCGCTCTATCAAATGATATGAACCTCTTTCGTGAGCTTTCGTGGTAACTACATTTAAACGGCCATCTATAATGCGCCTGCAGCTCGTCGCCGATCGGCAATCCAAGGTTAATGGCGCAGACTATATGGTCGTGCTGGAGTAACCGTGCGCAGCGTAGTCGTCACCGGCGTCTCTTCCGGCATTGGATTCGGTCTCGTCAAGATACTGACCGGCGAAGGTTTCCGCGTCTTTGGCAGCGTTCGAAAAATGACCGACGGCGATCGGCTGCGTGATCAATTCGGCGATCTTTTTTCGCCGCTCGTCTTCGACCTGACTGACCACCTGGCGGTTGGCGAAGCTGCCCGCGCCGTTCGATCCGCCCTCGATGGATCGACCTTGTTCGGCCTCGTAAACAATGCCGGCGTAGCTGTCGCCGGCCCGTTGTTGGAAATATCGCTCGACGATTTCCGCCGCCAGTTCGAAGTTAACCTGTTTGGCCAGTTGAACGTGATCAAGGCATTCGCCCCACTGCTCGGTATTGACCCGGCACAGAACGGCGCGGCCGGTCGCATCGTTAATATAACTTCGCTCGGCGGCCGCATTGGACTGCCTTTTCTCGGCCCCTATGTCGCTTCCAAACACGCCCTCGAGGGCCTCTCCGAGAGCTTGAGACGCGAGCTCATTCCCTACGGCATCAACGTCATCACCGTTGGTCCCGGCGGAGTTGCCACTCCGATCTGGGACAAGGCCGATGAACTCGATATTGACAGTGCGAACGCGCTTTACGTCGAACCGATGCGGCGATTCAAGGAGCAGATGGTTGCCCGTGGCCGCAACGGATTGCCGCCCGATTATATCGCTCGCGTGGTTCTTGCCGCGCTGACCACCATGCATCCGCGCACGCGTTATGCCGCGGTCGTCCACCCGCTGCGAAACTGGATATTGCCGCGCCTGTTACCTCCTCGGCTGGTCGATCGGATTATTGCCCGGCAGCTTGGTCTCAATCGCCGCAGACGCCTGCTCCCTTTTTTACCTACAACCACTCTCGCGTGAGGATGATCATATTGGCCAGCTTCGCCGCTCCCGGATCAAATCAGAATGAGCTATTCGCTCATCGCTGATGTTTCTTCCGGAATCAAAATTGTCGCAAGGGTTTCTTCGACCTGTGGCGCATTGCTAACCTTGGTTTGCATTTCGACCACAAAAGCGCGCTCGGATTTTCGCGGTTCAATCGAATGACCAATCCACCAATGCCCATCATCGAGCGCTCCCGACCTTGTCCGACGGTCCTCGCACGATTGCTCATGCCAACCGCGGCCTTCATCAGCCGCGCGCTCGTGCGCAGCCGCGACCAGGCGGCAAAATCCCGATGAAACGGCGGCTGCTCTTCCTGTCCGTGATCCTGGTCTGCGGCGCCGCGGCCTTCCTGCTCTACAGCACCAACGCCCATGAAAGCTCCGACGATCAATTGGTGCTCTCGGGCAATATCGAAGCCCACCAGAGTCTCCTGAGCTTCAAGAATGTCGAGTCGCGAATCGTCGATCTGCCTTTCGATGAAGGGCAGTCGATTGAAAAGGGCGCAGTCATAGCGAAGCTCGATGATTCGAATTATCGCGGCAACGTCGCCGTCAGCGAGGCGGCGCTGCAAACCGAGCAGGCGCAACTCTCTGCCGCCAACGCAAATCTCGATGCCGCCCAGCGCACCGTTTCCTATGATCAGGCCGACCTTGCCCAGAAAAACGCCGACCTTCAACGTATCGAATCTTTGTGGAAGTCGGCGGCGGCCTCCGCCGAATCCAGGGAGCAAGCCGAGACGGCGGCGAAGCTGTCGGCCGCGCAACTAGGCCGCGATCAAGCCTTGGCTCAAGTTGCCAGCAGTAATATCGCAACCGCTCAGGCCAATATCGCACACGCGCAGGCCACTCTCGATCTGGCCAAACTCGATCTTGAATACACCGTCCTCAAAGCCCCGTTCTCCGGCGTCATACTCGTTCGCCAGAGCGAACTCGGCGAGTTGATGCAGCCCGGTACCCCGGTCGTTACTCTCGGCGACCTTGATCACGTTTGGCTCCGCGCCTACGTCAGCGAAACCGATCTCGGGAAAATTCGCTGGGGACAGCCCGTGGACGTCACCATCGATACTTATCCCGACAAAAAATATCACGGTCGAATCTCCTTCATTTCGGACAGCGCGGAGTTTACTCCCAAGAGCGTTGAGACCCACAAAGAACGCGTGACTCTCGTCTATCGAGTCAAGATTGACCTCGATAATCCCAATCGCGAACTCAAGCCCGGGATGCCCGCCGATGCCACCATCGATCTGCGCAAAACCGAGGGCGAGGTTTCGAGCAATGGAGTCCAGTTCCAGCGCAATTGAAGTGCGCGGCCTCAGTCGTAGCTTCGGTGCGGTTGACGCCGTTCGCGACCTCACCTTCGCCGTCCGTCCCGGTGAGATCTTCAGCCTCGTCGGCCCCGATGGTGCCGGGAAAACCACCATTTTGCGTATGCTCGCCGGCATCCTCCCGCCCGACAAAGGCGAGATTACCGTGGCCGGATGCAACGTTATCGCCGATCCCGACGGTGTCAAAAGCCGCATCAGTTACATGCCCCAGCGCTTCGGTCTCTATGAAGATTTGACCTGCGAGGAAAACATCCGCTTCTACGCCGACATGTATGGCGTCAACCGCCGCGACTATGCCGATCAATCGACCTTCCTGCTCGACGCGTGCGGCATGACCCCTTTTCGCGCACGCCTCACCGCCAACCTCTCCGGCGGCATGAAGCAGAAGCTCGGCTTGATCTGCGCCCTTATTCACACTCCCCAGGTGATGCTTCTCGACGAGCCCACCAATGGCGTTGACCCGGTCTCGCGCCGCGAGTTCTGGGGCATCCTCTACGGCCTGCTCTGGCGCGGAGTCACCATCCTCAATTCTACCGCCTATCTCGACGAAGCCGAGCGCTGCCATCGCCTCGCCTTGATCCACAACGGATCGCTCCTCTTCTGCGATGAGCCGCGCCGGCTGAAAGAGCGCATGCCGGGCGCCATCGTCTCCGTCATCTCTTCCAATGGCAGGCAGTTGCGCGATCGCCTGCGCTCCCTGGCGGGGATTCGTGACGTTGTTCTCGCCGGCGATGCCCTCCATCTTTTCGTTGACGACGCCGCGCTCCGCATTCCTGAAATTCGCGCGCGCCTCGACGCCGACGGCGCTCACTACTCGAAGTTGGAGGAAATCGCCCCGACCGTCCAGGATGTCTTCGTAAACGCGATTAAGCGGCAGGTGCAATAGCTCGTGCAACCCTCAGTGCTATTGATCGATCTGGTCAAGCGCTTCGGCGCCTTCACCGCCGTTGATCAGATCAGCCTCGAGACCCGCGGCGGCGAAATTTTCGGCTTTCTCGGTCCTAACGGCTCCGGCAAATCCACCACCATCCGCATCCTCTGCGGCCTCTTGAAACCGACCAGCGGACGCGCCGAAGTAGCCGGCCTTGACGTGTCCCGATCCGCCGAAAGGATTCGCCAGAACATCGGCTACATGTCGCAAAAATTCTCGCTCTATAACGACCTTACGGTGATCGAAAATTTGTACTTCTTTGGCGGCTTGTACAAAGTCCCCTCTCGCCACCTGCCTGCACGGATCGATTGGGCCCTGGAGATGGCTGGCCTGCGCGGTCGCCAGCACAGCATGACCGCCACCCTTTCCGGCGGTTGGAAGCAGCGCCTCGCCCTCGGCTGTGCCGTGCTCCATCGGCCGCCCATCCTGTTCCTCGACGAGCCCACCTCCGGTGTCGATCCCGTCTCGCGCGAGCGCTTCTGGGAATTGATTCAGGAGCTTAGCGGCGACGGCGTCACGGTCTTCGTCACCACTCACTACATGGATGAAGCCGAGTACTGTAACCGCCTCGGTTTGATTCATCATGGCCGCTTGATTGCCCTCGGAACTCCCACCGAGTTGAAGCTCGATTCCGTCCATGGCGAGATCATGCTCCTCGAAGCCGAACCCCTCTCGCGCGCCTTCGAACTCGCCCGCCAGCACGCCCTCGTGCGCGACGCCGCGGTCTTTGGAAATTCGCTCCACCTGGTAGTCGACAGATTCGACCTGGCGGCGCCGCTGGTCCGCGCCACCCTTGAAGCCGGCGGCATCACCATCCGCCGCATAGTTCCTATTACTCCGAGCCTCGAAGATGCCTTCGTGGCTCTTACCACCCGGCACCTGGAAACCGGCCTCTGCCCCTCATGAACCTCAACCGCGTCCGCGCAATCGTGCGCAAGGAAGTCGTGCAGATACTCCGCGATTCGCGCAGCCTCGCGATCGTCCTGGTCATGCCGATACTCCTCCTCGTGCTCCTCGGCTACGGCATCAATCTCGACCAGCGCAACGTTCCCACCTGCGTCTTCGATCGCGATAGCAGCCAGCAGAGCGAGGACCTGCTCAAGCGGTTTCAATCCAGCCGCTACTTCGACATCAGGTACGCCGCCCCCAACTACGACTCATTGGTCCATGCCATCGACAGTGAGCAATGCCGCCTCGGCCTCGTCATTCCGGAGAATTTCTCCGAGCAGATACAAGCGGGCGGCACCGTCTGGGTGCAAGGCTTGGTTGACGCCACCGACGACAACGCCGCGCGCTTGATCTTCGGCTACAGCGAAGCCGTCGTTGACGGCTATTCCTCCGCCGTCCAGATCGATTTCCTGCAGCGCAACGGAGTACCTGCGACGCCCTCCGCCCTCTCCGTCGAAAGCCGTACCTGGTTCAACGAGGACATGGCCAGCTCCAATTTCATCGTTCCTGGCGTCATCGTGATCGTGATGGCCGTGGTCGGCACTTTTCTCACCGCCCTTACCATCGCGCGCGAATGGGAACGCGGCACCATGGAGCAATTGATCTCCACTCCCGTCACCGCCCTCGAGGTGACCGTCGGCAAGCTCATCCCCTATTTCGTGATTGGCGGAATCGATACCGCGATCTGCGCCCTCGTAGCAATTTACTGGTTCGACGTGCCCTTTCGCGGCACCATCCTGATGATGTCCCTCGCCTCGGCCCTCTTCCTCTCCGTCGTCCTCTTTATCGGCTTCTGGATCTCCGCCACCACCAAGTCGCAGCTCGCCGCCAGCCAGTTCGCGATGCTTCTAACGTTCTTGCCCGCCTTTCTCCTTTCCGGCTTTGCCTTTCCCCTGGAGCAGACTCCGGTCCTGATTCAAATCCTCAGCTACATGACTCCCGCTCGCTACTACGTGGCGCTGCTCAAAGGTATCTTCCTGAAAGGCAGCAGTCTCGCTGCCATGTCTCCGGAATTGCTCTCGCTCGCAGTCTTCGCCAGCATCGTTTGCTTTCTCGCCTTGCGCTCCTTCAACAAGGTTCTGGATTAACCCCCGTGTTCAATCGATTATGGCAATTGATCAAAAAGGAGTTCATCCAGATCTTTCGTGATCGCAGTGCCCGCTTCGCGATCATCGTTCCACCTATTCTTCAAGTGTTGATCTACGGCTATGCCGCCACCTTCGAACTCCATCACATAAAAGTCGCGATGCTCGATCTCGACCGCTCCTATGAGAGCCGCGACCTGGTCGCGCGCTTCGTCTCCAGCAAACATTTCGAGATCGTTGATGAAATCCATAACCGCCATCAGATCGCCGCTCTTATCGACCGCGGTGCGGTCACCGTCGGTCTGCAAATCTTGCCCGGCTTCTCTGAGGCGCTCAGAAAAGGCGCCGTCGCCCAGCTCCAGGTCATCCTCGACGGCACCGACTCTAATACGGCGCTCGTCGCCTTGAGCTATATCAACCAGATCTCAAACGACTATGCCGCTGACTACACCAAGGATCGCCTCGAACAGGTTAATCCGTTGTTGGTCTCCAAGCTGCCCGTTATCGGCTTCGCCGGACGCCCCTGGTACAATCCCAACCTCGACAGCCGCTGGTTCTTCGTTCCTGGAACCATCGCCGGCTTACTCCTTACCTCGATCGTCACCCTCGCTGCCTTCGGCATCGTGCGCGAACGCGAGGTCGGCACCCTCGAGCAAATCATGGTGAGCCCGATCTCGCGCTCCGAGTTAATCGCCGGTAAGACCATTCCGGCTTTTATCGTCGGCCTGACTCAAGGTGCCATCACGATGGTGATCGGACGGCTATGGTTCCAGGTGCCCTTCAGGGGCAGCTACCTTCTGCTCGCGGTCGGCTCAGCCATCTTCATTCTTTCAATTCTCGGAATCACCCTGCTGATCTCCTTCGGTTCCAAAACTCAGCAGCAGGCGATGGTCGGCACTTTCTTCTTCGTGATGCCCGCGTTTGTTCTTTCAGGCTTCAGCTTCCCAATCTCGGGCATGCCCATCTTTATGCAATGGCTCACCCTGCTCGATCCGATGCGCTATTACCTCGTGGTTATCAGGGACCTCTTTCTCAAGGGCAATGGATGGGAGATCCTGTGGCCACAACTGGAAGCGATGTCCGTCCTTGCCGTCGTCCCATTCAGCATCGCCTTCATCCGCTTCCGCAAGTCCCTCGACTAAGTGTCCGGTCCCGTGCAGTCAATGCTCCCGCCTGGCGCGGGCCGCAAGCGGTCGATGCTCCCGCCTGGCGCGGGCCGCAAGCAGTCAATGCTCCCGCCTGGCGCGGGCCGCAAGCAGTCGATGCTCCCGCCTGGCGCGGGCCGCAAGATGATGCCGCCGGACTATCCATCGAATCTATTATGAGACGCCCCTATGAGATGAGAACATGGATGCGTTGCGCGGGGTCGGCAATATCGATTTCGACCCACTCCGCCGCCCAGTCACGATCCGCTCACGCCCGTGAACGCAGGTCCTCCCTAGGCACCCCGTGTCAACGCTGCAGAATTTCCCCACAAATGGACGGCGAAAATGTTTCACGTGAAACATTTTCGCCTCACCTTCGTTTTTACGCCTTAAGGGCGAGCATAGCTCATCATGACATCACTGTTTTTCCTGAAATTAGCGATCGACATGGCCCTGGTCGCTCCCTTCCGTCTCCCTTCGCCATTTTTCACCTGACCGCGACTCATAAGCCCCCTCAACGAACCGGCCTTGGCGCAGTGCGACACGGTTGCCGCCCTCGCCTGTGCTCCCCGCCGCAGCCACGACTTCTGCGCGGCCTGGAGTGGCTGATGGCCGCACCGCGTCGGCCGCCGATTGCTCGGCGCCTGCCGTGTCCCGCAAGAGCCGTCAGGATTGTCATCGCCGGGTATCCGCGCTAGTTAGCCAAGGCATGCATGTCCACAACAGAATGCGCCGCGCGGTCGCATGCGCGCCGCTCGGATCGCGGATCCGCTCGCATCAACCAGAACGGCTCGCATCCGGCGCGCCGCGGTACCAGGCATGATCGATTTCGATCAATCCTTGATTGGCCGTGAGTTCGAGGCGGCGGCCCCGGTGGAAGTTACGGCCGAGATGATCGCGAACTTCTGCTTTGCGATCGGCGATGGCGCGCCGCCGGTCGCCGCCAGCGGCGCGCCAGACCGCATGGTTGCACCGCCGGCCTTCGCAGGGATTTTCCGCCTCGCGGAACTCACCTTTGAGAAGCTTCCGAACAGCTCGCGGCGCCTCGCCGCGGGCATGGAAATGGATTTCATCATGCCGATTCGCGCCGGCGATCGAATCACCATGGCCTCGCGCATCGTCGAAGTTTACGAGAAGACCGGCCGTTCCGGCGCGATGGTTTTCATGGTCATCGGTTCCACCTTGAAGAATCAAAATGGCGACCTGGTCGCGCGTATGGACCATCGCTTTATGCATCGTCCATGAACTGCGTATCTCAAGTTCGTTGGAACCTGCCTATTCGACTTGCTACCACTGAACGCCGCACCAGCAAGAGCGTCGTGGTATTCGCCTTCATACTGCTCGCACCCGCTTCGCGTGTGCACCGCAAGGAGATTGACTAATGCTTACTCCATGGGACGAACTAATGTGCCATCAGCTCCCGACCACGTTAGATCAGGTCCAGACCGATAATCCGGAATGGACCGAGCGCATTTATCTCAGTCTCTATAATGTTACCGACAAAGACATGATCATCGGTTGCGGCGTCGGCCAGTACCCCAACAAGAATGTGCAGGACGGCTTCGCCACCGTTTGGTATAAAGGCAAACAGTTTAACTTTCGCGCCACGCGCACTCTTCATCCAAAACCTTACGAGGTCAAAATCGGTCCGCTTTCGATTGAGCCGATCGAGGGCCTCAAGAGCTTTCGCATGCTGCTGGCCGAAAATCCTTCAGGCATCAGCTTCGACATCGTGTGGAGCGCGCGGATGAATCCGCATGAGGAGGAACACGATTTTCGCAAGAGCAACGGCCGCGTCGTGCAGGATATTTCGCGCTTCGATCAGGCCGGCCGCGCCAGTGGCGCACTGACTATTCCGGGCAAGCGCGTGACCCTGCGCGAAGACGACTGGTGGACGCATCGCGATCGCTCGTGGGGCACACGGCGCCCCCTGCGCACCGACATCTCGGACTCCAAACGCACCACCTTCGCGCCATTTCTGTTTAGCTGGTCGGTGGCTCAATTCCGCGACTTCACTCTGCATTGGCGCTTCGTCGAACGGGACGCCGGCAAATATAGCTACTTCAGCGGGGAACTCACTCGGCCGTTCGGCCAGGCATCAGATCCCGGCTGGCTACTGGAAAAAGCCGAACAGGACTTTCGCTGGGACGCTTCGGGACCGATACAGACCCTCACGGGCGGCGATATCGATCTGACTTTCAAGAATGGCGAACGGCGCCATGTCTCCTTCGTCACGCATGCGCCGCGATGGCACCTGAAGGGTGGCGGCTATGGCGGGTACCGCGGCTGGTATCATGGCGACAATCGCGGTGAGTATTACGCCGAGCATGACGTGTGGGACTTGAGTGACCCCGCAGTACTGCGCGAAGCCAGTACTCTCAGTGACCATCTGATCGAATGGCACTGCGCTGGCGAGGTTGGTTACGGCATCATGGAGTACGGCGTCGGCCCCGGATATTACAAGTACAAGGATATACAACATCTGCCCACATTTTGAGAATGCCGGCGGCCCCTGAATAGCTACTCATATAGGTAGTTGTAGTTTGCCGCACGACAGCCGGATTCGCCGGATTGATTGCGTCTAACGGATTGGTGACTCACGATGAAAATTGGAATTACCGCGATTGGAATTGGGAAGGCGGCGCGTCCGGGAACGATCCGCATGGTAGCGGAGCACGCGGAGCGGCTGAACATCGCGACCCTCTGGGCTCCCGAGCACGTGGTGCTCTTCGACAATCCGGCGTCGAAATATCCATATACCGACGATGGGCGTTTCCTGGCCGGCAGCACTATCAGCCTGCTCGATCCGTTTATCGGCCTGACCTACGCAGCCGCGCATACCAGGCGCCTGCGGCTCGCGACCGGAATCTGCCTGGTGCCGGAGCATAATCCGCTCGTTTTGGCCAAGGTTATCGCGAGCCTCGATTACCTGTCCGGCGGCCGTCTCGCCCTGGGCGTTGGAATCGGCTGGGCGGCCGAGGAGTTCGCGGCACTGGGTATTCCGTTCGAGCGCCGCGGCCAGCGCACCTGCGAATATATCGAAGCAATGCGCAAATTGTGGACGGACGCGAACTCGAGTTACCACGGAGAATTTGTCAACTTCGACCAGGTGAGAAGCTTTCCGAAGCCTGCACAGGGCGGCAACGTTCCAGTGATCTTCGGCGGTGAGAGCCTTCCGGCTCTGCGGCGCGTAGCACGGCTCGGCAACGGATGGTTTGGCGTGAATCTGACTCCGGATCAGGCGGCCGTCAAGATTGCCAAACTCCATTCGCTGCTCGCCGAGTATGGGCGCTCACCCAAGGACATCGAGATAATCATCTCTCCGTATGCGAATCAGGTAACGCTCGACGACTTGCGCGCGTATCACGAACTTGGCGTAAGCGAGTTCGTGCCCTTTGTCCGGCTGCCCGGCGATGACGCGAAGATCCCCGATGCCCTGGAGCAGGTTGCGCGCGAATGGGTGGAGCCCGGCGCAAAGCTCGCGTGACTGACTATCGCCAGGCGGTGGATCGAATACTCACTTGGCCGTCAATATCCGATATCGCCAATAGCAGATTGCGTTCGAGGTGAAATGATGACGCGCGGCGGCATTAGTCATTTGGCGCTCACGGCCAGTGATCTGGCACGCTCGACTGAATTCTACGATCGCGTGCTCGGCTTCATGGGCTATGCGCGGGTGGAAGTCGCGGAATCGACTCAGCAGTCGATGAAGACCCGGCTCCACGCGTGGGCGAGCCCGAGCGGTGCGATCACGTTGCGGCCCGCGAAACCCGAGTCGGCGGCGCACAAGCACAATCGAAACGCGCCGGGGCTCAATCATGTGGCCTTCAACGCCGCCGATCGCGCCGACGTCGAAAGGATGCACGATCTGCTCAAAGAGATGGGCGCGCAGATTTTGGACGCCCCCGCCGAGTATCCCTACTTTCCCGGATACTTCGCGGTGTATTTCATGGACCCGGACGGCCTCAAATGCGAGTTCGTATTCTGGCCGTGAGCCTAGCTGTCGGGCGGGAGCGCTGGTCGCGAAAGCAGGCTCCCGCGAGGACGGGCGGGAGAACCAACCGCGGGCGAGAGTTCCGCATGCGGTTCGCGCGACCGTTGACGCCCTCCCTGCGGTTGGGTGTATCGTGACCGGCGGAATCGCACCTTTGACGCGATGGCCAGCCAGTTGTGTGGCCTGTCCACAGCCGGGAGGGACCGGGCAATGGCCGATCAGAAGAATTCTTCGGGCGAAGCTTTTGCCTCATGGCGCGAATGGGTTTCGCAATCCGAGACCCAGGTCAACAAGTTGTTGAACGATGTCATGGGCACCGAGGGCTATACGCGCGTGCTGGGCGGATTGACGAAGGTTTTCGTCTCGATGCAGAAGAACACCGGCGAGGCGCTGGAGCGCTATTTTGCCGCGCTCAGCCTGCCGACGCGCAGCGATCTGATCGAGGTTGGCGCGCGCCTATCGACGATCGAATCGCGCCTCGCCGCGATCGAGGAAATCCTCGCCCGCCTTGCCGGCGGAGGTGTGTCGGGTAATGCAGCCGCAGCGGCGCCGCGGCCGCCGCGCACGAAGAAACCTTCGGCGGCGAAGAAAGCCGCCAAAGGAGGCGAATAATGAGCGCGGCACCGGAAGCGATCGATACGTCGATAGCGGCGCGCGTTCGCGCCGAAGTCGAGCGCACCATTCAGCGCAACATCAAGGGCCTCGATTACCTGTTTTCCGGCGACCCTAATGTGGGTCTGACGCCGAAAGACACTATCTACAAAAAGGGTACCCTTCAGCTCTATCACTATCGCCCGCTCGCGCAGGAAGTCTATCGGGTGCCGGTGCTGCTGGTGATGTCGCTGGTGAGTAAGTACTACATTCTGGACCTGACTCCGGGCCAGAGCTTTATCGAGTTCCTGCTGAAGCAGGGTTATGACGTGTACCTAATCGACTGGGGCGTTCCGCGGCCCGAGGATCGCCGGCTGCGCCTGGAGGATTACATACTCGACTTCATGCCCGACTGCATATCCAGGATTGCCGCCGACAGCGGCGAGCCGGACATATCGATGATTGGCTATTGCATGGGCGGGATGCTCGCGATTATGTACTCGGCGCTGTATCCGGATCTGCCGCTGAAGAACCTCGTGTGCCTGACGACGCCGGTCAACTTCGAAGGAATGGGATTGACGCGCCAATGGACCGACAAGCGCTATTTCGATGTCGATCGGATCGTCGATGCCCTTGGCAACGTACCGCCGGAGTTGATGTTGGCGTCGTTCGACATGCTGCGGCCGGTCGCGCGCATCGCGCAGCAAATCCGCCTGTGGGACAACCTGTGGAACGACGACTTCGTCAAGTCCTATCGAATGTTCGACCGTTGGGCGAACGACCAAATCCCATTTCCCGGGGAATGCTTTCGGCAAACCACCAAAGATCTGATGTGGGATAACAAACTATACAAAAACCTATTCGAACTCGGCGGGCGCCGCGTCGATATTAGTAATATCCGGGTACCATTTATGAGTGTGATGGCCGAGCACGACCACATAGTTCCTTACGAATCGGCCAAAGACTTGATCAACCTGGTTGGCAGCAGCGACAAGCGCGACATAGTACTAAAAGGCGGTCACGTCAGTATGGTGGCAGGACCCAACGCGAGCCGGCGTCTGTGGCCCGAGCTGGACGGCTGGCTCTCGGAGCGATCCACATGAAAACGGAAACCCGCACGTACCCGCGCGAGGCGCGCCTCGAGGGCGGCGCCGTCACTCTGCGCTACATGACGCCCGCGGATCGCGACGTTGCATTGGCCTTTGCCCGCGCGCTGCCCGCGCACGACATCCTGTTTCTGCGCCGCGACATTACGCAACCGGAAGCAATTGATCTATGGCTCAACGGCATCGAACGCGGCCGCATCACCAGCGTTCTCGCCGAGCGCGACGGCGCGGTACAGGGTTACGCGACAGTCGATCGTGGCGAGCTGTCATGGTCGCCGCACGTCGCCGAATTGCGGATCCTGGTCGCGGCGGCGATGCGCGGCAAAGGATTGGGTCGCGTGCTGACGCAGGAAGCGTTCGCAATTGCCCTGGGCTTAGGCATCGAAAAAATAATCGCTCAGATGACGGTCGATCAGAAAGGCGCGATCGCGGTCTTTCAAGGCATGGGATTCCGGCCCGAGGCGTTGCTGCGGGAACACGTCAAGGACCGCGCGGGCAACAAGTACGACCTGCTGATACTGGCGCATGAGGTGGCGAAGTTTCAGTCGCAGATGGACGCCTACGGCATTACCAAGGCGCTCGAGGATTAGCGGCGCGCGCTGATCGATGGCGGAGAGGGGGGGATTTGAACCCCCGAGGGTTTTATCCCTGCCGGTTTTCGAGACCGGTGCCTTCAGCCACTCGGCCACCTCTCCGCATGGAGCGTCCCTGCGCCAGCGCCCTCAAGCACCCTACCGATTTTCAAGGATTGCGCAACATTCCCAAATGCGGCTCCTTTCAGCGCCCGGCGGCCGCCGGTCCGCGGAGTCTTAGACAGGTGCTCGATGCGCGGGCTACAAGGCGGCCCTGCTCGTCGGTAATGTCGCACTCGATGAGGCCGACGGTCTTGCCGGCATTGACTATTTTGGCGTCGGCGCGCAGCGTGGCTTTCCATACCGGCCGTAAAAAATTGATCTTCAATTCGAGCGTGGTGAAACTCTCACCGTCATCGAGCGTGCCACGATAGGCGGCGCCCATCGCCGCATCGGCGAGGTCGCAAAGTATGCCGCCGTGAAGCGTGCCCATCGGATTCGCAAACCGATCGGTCGCGTCAAATTCAATCGTGGCGCGGCCGGCTTCCATTGCCGTAATGCGCAATCCGAGCAATGCGCCGATTGGCGCCGGAAACTTTTCAATAGTCATTTCGATAGTCATAGGATGATTGTTGGCGACTGTATTCACTGGCTCGACTACTCCTTTCACTGACTCTGACATCGATCTCCCATCTCCCGGAAATTCAGTGCGCGCCACTACCCGCTTTGCCTATTTCGAAGTGGCGGATAAAAAACGCCAGCGGCAGGCCCAGCAGCACGATGAGACCCAGCAGGCGGAAGCAATCCATGAACGCCAGCATCGTCGCCTGCTGCGTCATCAGGCGATCGATCAGTCCGTAGGCCTGATGGATTGAATCAGGCCCGCTCGAACCGCGCGTCACCAGAAAATGGCTCGACGAATTCACAAACTGGCGCACGCTGCCGTCGCCGGAAGTGACACTGGCAACGAGGACGCTCTGATGATACTGCGTCCGCCGCGCGAGCATTGTAGTTACGAATGCAATACCGAAACTTCCGCCCCAGTTGCGGCATAGGTTAGTGAGACTCGATCCCTTGTTGTTCTTGTTTTTCGGCAGATATGAGTATGCGAGCTGACTGACAGGAACGAACATAAACGCATAGCCGAAGCCTTGAAACGCGCGGGCGAAAGCGAAGTGAGAATAGTCAGTATCGGTGTTGAGGCCGGCATAGTAAAAGAACGACAGCGCGGCGATCGTAAAGCTCGCCCCGAGCATTCGCTTCACGCCAATCCGCGGGACGATCCGCACCACGACGGGCGCCAGCAGAGTAATCACCGCGGCACCGGGACCGAGCACCAGTCCAGCGTCGGTGGCGCTGTATCCGAACAACGTCTGCAGCATCTCGGGGATCATCACGGTGCTGCCGAAGAGGCCGAATGCGAACAGGAAATAGTACACATTGGCGATGGCGAAGTTGCGCTCCCGCAGCAAGGTCAATTCGACCACGGGATCGTCGTGCCGCCACTCCCACCAAATCGCAATAGCTATTGCCGCGATAGCAACCACCAGGAAGCCTACTATGAAAGGGCTCTCCAACCAGTCGTCACGCTCGCCGCGATCCAGGACCACTTCGAGACAGGCGAAGCCAATCGCGATCAGAGTAATGCCCAGATAGTCAATCCGGAGTTTGCCGCCGGTGCGCGCGAGCTTGCGCTCTTCGGTGAATTCCGGCGGATCGTGTACCAGGCGGTTCGACAATATCAAGGACAGCAGGCCGATTGGCACATTGATGAAGAATACCCAGCGCCACGAGAAGCTGTCGGTTATCCACCCGCCCAGCGGAGGACCGATGGCGGGCGCTGTGACTATTGCCATACTATAAAGGGCAAATGCCGCACCCAGCCTGGCCGGAGGAAACGTGTCCACCAGGATCGATTGTTCAACCGGCGCGAGGCCACCGCCGCCGATTCCTTGGATGACACGAAAGAACACCAGCATGCCGAGGCTCGGGGCGATGCCACAAAGAAAAGAGCTCGCAGTGAAGAGCGTCACGCACATCATATAGTAGCGCTTGCGTCCGAAGACCCGGCTGAGCCATGCGCTCATCGGCAGGATCACCGCGTTGGCGACCAGGTAGCTAGTGAGCACCCAGGTGCTTTCGTCGTAGCTAGTACCGAGGCCGCCGGCGATATGCGGGAGGGAAACGTTCGAGATACTAGTGTCGAGCAACTCCATGAAGGTCGCCATCGTCACCGTGAGCGCGATTGCCCATGGATTGATCTGCGGGGGCGCCGCGGGTGACTGACTGACTATGCGGGGAGCCGCGCTCATCGAAGCCAGACCTTGGGCTCGACCGACATTCCGGGATGCAACAGATGATTGGGATCCTGGCCTGGCGTGAACAGGATTCTGACCGGCAGCCGCTGTACTACTTTGACGTAATTGCCGGTCGCATTTTCAGGCGGCAGTAGGCTGAAACGATCGCCGCTCGCCCCGGGCAGATTCTCGACGTAACCGTGATAGTCCTTGCCGAAGGTATCAACTCGAATAGTCACTCGCTGTCCGCGACGCATGCGCTCCAGTTGAGTTTCCTTGAAGTCCGCCGTTACCCAGATATCATCGGTTTCGGTTACGTACATCAGCGTCTGTCCGGGCTGGATGCGAGAGCCCAGTTCGACCGAGCGTTTGCCGATGATGCCGTTCGCAGGGGCGTAGATCTTCGTATAGCTGAGGTTCAGCATGGCCTGGTCGAGCGCGGCCTTCGCCGCATCCGCGTCGGCTTGACGGGCCGCGATCGCCTTCAGCATTGAGCCGGCGGCCTCCCGCGCGGAGTCGACTTTTGCGGAATCGACGCGCGCCGCCGCCGTGTACTGATCGTACTGCTCCTGCGCCACTACCTGCTGGTGCAGCAGAATTGCGTACCGGTCCGCGTCGCGCTGAGATCTGTAGTTGTCTGCTTCCGCCTCGCGAACGTTCGCCAGTGCCGCCGCGTAATCCTGCTTCGCCGAAGCGACCTGCGCGAGCGCCAGTTCCAAACGAGCCTTCGCCTGCTCGGCCGCGACGTTCAAAATCGCGCGGGTCGATCTCTACCAGCAGGTCGCCCTTGCGCACGCGGTCGTCATCTTCCACGTGGACTGCGGTCACGGTGCCGTCAATCCGCGAACTTAGCGGATCTATGTGACCGTCGATCTGCGCGTCATCGGTGGACTGATACGATTGCAGATAGTTCCATGCGAAAGGCGAGAGCGCGCCAATTGCGAGCACCAGCACCGCCGCCAGCAACAGCCGTTTACGGTTTCGACCGAAACGGCTGCCATTGCCGGAATTGGCATCGGAGGCGTCAATCTCGCCGGCCCTGCCGACGCGCGGCCGATTATCGAGTGCATCCTGGCGCAGGGCGTCGAGGCGCGGCGGGAATTCTGCAGGTGGTCGCAGGCCGTTCGAGTCCAGCAGATGAGTGCCGGTTTCGTTTAGTGGGACGCTCCCTCGCAAATCGCCAATGCTTTGGCCATTTGCGAGTAGATTTCCCTGGTCATTATCAATGGTTATGTCCATGCGTCACCTGATATACTTGCATATACAATAATCTTGCCAAAAAAATCAGGCGCGCAGCTTGCGCAGCACAGACCTCAAAGCCGCGACCCCATCGGCCCCGAGCCGCCGGGTCACTTCTTCCTGGGCTTTCAGCCAGGCCGGGTAGCTCTTGCGGATCAAAGCTCGGCCGCTGTCAGTGATAGCTATCTGATGGCTGCGGCGATCCTGATCCGGCACTAACCGGAGCCAGCCCCTGGAACACATTCGCTCGACGTTGCGGCTCAGCGTGGATTCATCCATCGCCAGGGATTTCGCCAGGTCCGCAGGGCGGCTTCCCTCACGGACTGCGACCGCCACCAGCATCGTGAATTGAGTCGGCTTCAATCGGGCGCTGGAGAGGGCGTCTTCATAAATAGCGGTGACCATCCGGTTCATCATGCGGACGCGAAACCCGACACAATGCCGTTCGATATTCCTGATATCGTCAGTCATGATACTTGTATATGCATCAATGACCGTGTCGTCAATGACCCCAGGCCTGACGGCCCAGAAAATGCGCTTGCGCTTAGGCGCGCATAGAGATGGCGACTGATAGATCTTAGACCGGAAAACGAACGGACGGCGAAAATGTTTCACGTGAAACATTTTCGCCGTCCGTTTGTGGGGAAATGCTGCACGGTTGACTTGGTCTCGCCGCGGGAGGCGTGGATAGCGACCCATTTCGCCGCGCCGAAAGGGACGGCGTCAGTCTTTCCGATTGGAGCAGAGCCGCGATGAATGCGCGTTGCGGAGGTCCTTGGGTGGTGAGTGAGTTTAGATTTAAACTGAGCCACCACTGATGCTTGATTTCGGATGGAGCGAAGAGCCGGCACAATGCTATGGATTAGCGACTATCATGGATTTCAATTACAGCGCTGAAGATGAGGTGTTTCGCGGCGAGTTCATTCGCTGGCTGGAGCAGAATCGCCAGTTCGCGGTGCCAGCCCTGGGTCCATTGGCCGATGAGGAAGAGAGTGACTGGGACGCGACGCTGCGGTGGCATCGAAAGTTGTACGAGGGCGGCTGGCTGGGGATCACGTGGCCCCAGGAATACGGCGGCCGGGGCGGAACGTTTCTGCAGGAAACCATCTGCGATCAGGAACTGGAACGGGCGGGCACCGGAGTGCCTTTCACCGGGCCGGGTATCTGGCTGCTAGGACCGACGCTGATTCATTGGGGCAGTGCGGCGCAGAAGCGGCGCCATCTGCGGGCGGTGTTGTCGGGCGAGGAGCTCTGGTGCCAGGGATATTCCGAGCCCAACGCCGGCAGCGATCTGGCATCGCTGCAAACCCGGGCGATCGAGAAGGACGGCTACTTTATCGTTAACGGGTCGAAGATATGGACCTCGCTAGCCCATCACGCGCATTGGATGTTCATCCTGGTGCGCAGCGATACCGAGGCGCCAAAACATAAAGGGATTAGTTATCTGCTGGTGGATATGAAGACGCCGGGCATCACGATCACGCCGTTGATACAGATGACCGGCGCGCGGCATTTCAACCAGGTCTTTCTCGACGACGTGCGGATACCGGTGGAGAATCTCGTGGGTGAGCGAAACCAGGGATGGCAGGTCGCACTGACGACGCTGGCGTTCGAGCGATCGAGCGGTCAGGAGCGCATCATGACGAACCGGGTGCGCGAGCTGGCGCGACTGGCGATGCGCCTGACGCGTGGCGGCCGGCGGCTGGCCGACGACACCCAGGTGCGTCAGAAGATCGGCCGGTTCGCGGCGGATGCCGCGGCGATCAGATACACTGGGTTCAGGCAGCTCACGCGGCAATTGAAGGGACTGCCGCCGGGGCCGGAAGGTTCGGCGATCAAGCTGAGCGCGAGTGAGTTGGGACTGCGGATTGCGAGCTTCGCGCTGGAGCTGCTGGGGCCGTTCGGGCAACTCGAGCGGGGCGATCAGTTTGCGGCGGATCAAGGGCTGTGGACGCGGCGGATGTTGGAGGCGCGCGGTCCGATGATCTATTCGGGAGCAAATGAGATTCAGCGCAACATTCTAGGTGAGCGCGTACTCGGGCTGCCTAAAGGGTAGGCCGGTTTGGCGCGTGGTTGCAGGAGAGCGAGACGACAGGCGTGTCGCTTTAGTGAACGGGCGAGAATTGAAGGGAAGTTGTTATGGAATTGGTCGATCTCTCGAGTAGCCGATCATTTGCGCAGGGGTTTCCGCATGAATTTTTCACCTGGCTGCGCCGGGAAGAGCCGGTGTGGTGGCATGAGCCAACCGCGGATACGCCCAATGGCGTGGGGTTCTGGGTGGTCAGCCGCTATGACGACGTGGTGACGGTATTCAAGGACGCGGAAACCTACTCGTCGGAACTGGGCGGGACGCAGATCTTTGACGGCAAGGGCATGGGCTACCAGTTGAACCAGACCGATGACCCGAAACATCGCCGGCTGCGGGCGCTGGTCAACAAGGGCTTCACGCCGCGGATGATCGGGCGCCTGGAGGAGGAGTTGCGGACGCGCGCGCGACGGATCCTGGATAACGTTCCGGTGGGCGAGGTCTTCAACTTCACACCGGTGGTAGCGCGCGAACTGCCGGTGCAGATGATCTGCAGCGTACTCGGCGTACCGCAGGAAGATCGCACGGAGTTGATTGAGATCGTTGACCTTGCGGTTGGCGCCGGCGACGGCACGGTGATGTCGCCGGAATATCTGAAACGGCTGAGCGCATACGCGGACAAAGTGGTAGCGGAAAAGCGCGCGAATCCAGCCGACGACATACTGTCGGTGATCGTTCACGCGCAGTTGGATGATGGATCGCCGCAGCTCGACAACCGCGAGCTGCGCGGGTTCTTCAACCTGCTGTTTCCGGCGGGCGCGGAGACTACTCGCGGATCGATCGCAGGCGGGCTGCTGGCGCTGATCGAGAATCCCGAAGAGCTGGAGCGGCTGCGCAAAGATCCGGGTCTGATGAAGACGGCGACGGAGGAGATAGTCAGATGGACCTCGCCGTCGGTGTATAAGCGGCGCACCGCGACGCGCGAGACCGAATTGCGCGGACGCCGGATCGCGCAGGGACAGAAGGTAACGGTGTGGGAGATGTCGGCAAATCGCGACGCGGACGCGTTTGAAAATCCGTTTCGCTTCGACGTCGGGCGCGATCCGAACTATCACGTGGGGTTCGGGCTCGGGACGCATTTCTGCCTTGGGGCGAACCTGGCGCGGCTCGAGATCAAGGTGATCTTCGAGGAGCTAATCGCGCGCTTCGAGCGTTTCGAAGTGGCTGGTCCGCTGGCGTGGACGAATAATAACCGGCTGCTGGGGCTGACGCAGTTACCGGTGAGAGCGATGCCGCGCGCATAGGCCTGCCGGGAGTGGGGTTGAGGAACGAGGGAGCGGCAGGTTTTCAGGAAGCTCGAAGCTCGGCCGATTGCGGGAGCCGAGTGAGATAGGCGCAAATCGCGGCTGCCTGGTGCAACCGTGGCAGCAATTGATCTAGCGCTGCGAACCATCGAAATCGCATCGGAACCACAAGCAAGCGACGTTATTCCCCGTTTTCAAATCAGCGGTTCGGCGAGGGACCGTGAGTTCGTATTCGGAATGTTGAATGCGGATCGATTTTTGCTGTGCATCAGCGAAACGATACTGATGCCTGTGCGTCGTGTAAGAGTATAAATTTGTCACGGAGGGCACACATGAAAATGCGTGGTGCGGCTCCATGCGGTGGTAGAAGCGAAGGAAATGATGGATGCAAATGCTCCGGCAGGGGGAGGGGCGAAGGATCTTTACCTGCCCCGACAGCAAACACGGTCGCAGCGATGGATCTGGATTTCGATCGTTTCGATGCTCATCGTGGCCGGATATTTTATTCTAGGTCGATACCTCGAGGCGCGTAAGTCTGCGCAGGCGGCGGCTGCCGCCCATCATTCCGCGGTGCCGGTCTCGGCGACGGCCGTGAGGCAGGGCGATCTCAATCGTTACCTGGTGGCAATTGGCAGCGTCACGGCGTTCAACACGGTGACAGTGAAGACCCGGGTGGACGGGCAGATCGTGAAGATCGCTTTCAAGGAAGGGCAGACGGTCCATGCGGGCGACCTGCTGGTGGAGATCGACCCGCGGCCATACCAGGCGGCGCTGGACCAGGCGGCGGGGACGTTGGCGAAGGATGAGGCGACGCTGCTCAACGCTCAGATCACCTTAGCGCGGGACAAGACCCTGCTGGCAGACCAGGTAATCGCGGCGCAGGACTACGACAATCAGAAGGCCGTGGTCGGTCAGTCGGTGGGCACGGTCGAGAGCGACAAGGCGAATATCGCGGCGGCCAAGGTGAACATGATCTATACGCGGATCACGGCGCCGATGACGGGGCGCATCGGGCTGCGCCTGGTGGATATCGGCAATATCGTGCACGCGGCGGATACGACGGGGTTGGCGGTGATCACGCAGTTGCAGCCGATCGCGGTGGACTTCAGCATCCCGGAGGACAGCCTGCCGCAGATCGTCAAGGATATGCGCGCCGGAGAGAAGCTGCGGGTGGACGCACTGGATCGGGACCTCAAGACGCAACTGGCGAGCGGGACGCTGGAGACGTTCGATAGCCAGATCGACCAGACGACCGGGACGATCAAGCTGAAGGCGGTATTTCCGAACACCGACTATGCGTTATTTCCGAACCAGTTCGTGAACGTGAGGGTGCTGGTGGATACGCTGCGCGACGCGCTGCTGGTGCCAGCGGCGGCAGTGCAGAGAAATCCGACGAGCACTTATGTGTATGTGGTCAAGGCGGACGACACGGTGGAGTTGCGCGCGGTGACAATCGCGGCGACGCAGGGGGAGGTGATCGCGCTAAATTCCGGAGTGACGGCGGGCGAGCAGGTGGTGACGGACGGACTGGACAACCTGCGCGCGGGGGTCAAGGTGGCGGTACAGGCCGCGGCGCCGGCATCGACCTCCGCGAAAGCCACGGTACCGGTGCAGAGGAGCGGCCAGTGAGCCTGTCGCGACCGTTCATTCTGCGGCCGGTGGCGACTTCACTGATGATGGCGGCGATCATGCTGGCGGGCGTGGTCGCGTACCGGCAGCTGCCGGTGTCGGCGCTGCCGGAAGTGGATTACCCGACGATCCAGGTGCTGACGTTCTATCCGGGGGCGAGTCCGGACGTGATGGCGTCGTCGGTGACGTCGCCGTTGGAGCGGCAATTCGGCGAGGTGCCCGGGCTCAACCAGATGACGTCGAACAGCTCGTTTGGCAGTTCGGTAATCACGCTGCAGTTCATCCTGAACCTCAATATCGACGTGGCCGAGCAGGAGGTGCAGGCGGCGATCAATGCGGCGTCAACCTATCTGCCGACGGATCTGCCGAACCCGCCGATCTACAGCAAGACCAATCCGGCCGACGCGCCGATCCTGACGCTGGCGTTGACGTCGGACGCGCTGCCGCTGACGCAGGTGGAGGATTTGGCGGACACGCGGCTGGCACAGAAGATCTCGCAGGTATCGGGAGTTGGCCTGGTGAGTATCAGCGGCGGGCAGAAGCCGGCGGTGCGGGTGCAGGCGAATCCGACCACGCTCGCATCTTATGGACTGACGCTGGAGAACATTCGCAGTGCGATCGCGGCGGCGAACGTTGACGAGGCCAAGGGAAACTTCGACGGCGGCGGACCAGGCGTACACGATCGGCGCGAACGACCAGTTGCTCTCGAGCGCGGCGTATACAGCCGCTGATCGTCGCGTATCGCAACGGGGCGCCGGTACGGCTGAGCGACGTCGCGAATGTGATCGACGATGCGGAGAACGTCAAGGAGGCGGCGTGGATGAACACGGTGCCGGCGGTAATCGTCAACGTCCAGCGGCAGCCCGGCGCCAATATCATCACGGTCGTGGATCAGGTGAAGAGCACTGCTGCCGCGACTGCAGTCGGCGCTGCCGGCCTCGGTGAAGGTGGCGGTCCTGACCGATCGCACCACCACGATTCAGGGCGTCGGTGGCGGACGTGGAGTTCGAGCTGCTGCTGACGATAGCGCTGGTGGTGATGGTCATCTTTCTGTTCCTGCGCAATCTGTCGGCGACGATCATTCCGAGCGTAGCGGTGCCGCTATCGCTGGTCGGCACGTTCGGCGTGATGTACCTGCTCGGCTACAGCCTGAACAACCTGACCCTGATGGCGTTGACGATTTCGACCGGATTCGTGGTCGACGACGCGATCGTGATGATCGAGAACATCACGCGCTATATCGAAGAAGGCGAGGGGCCGCTGGAGGCCGCCTTGAAGGGCGCCGAGCAGATCGGCTTCACGATTCTGTCGTTGACGGTTTCACTGATCGCGGTGCTGATTCCGCTGCTGTTCATGGGCGACATCGTGGGGCGCCTGTTCCGGGAATTCGCGATCACGCTGGCGGTGACGATCCTGGTCTCGGCGGTGGTATCGCTGACGCTGACGCCGATGATGTGCGCCAAGCTACTGAAGCATACGCCGGAAGTCGCGAACAAGGCGGGTTCTATCGGAGTACGGGGCGCATGTTCGACGCCACCGATCGAGTACTACGGGCAGACGCTGCAATGGGTGTTGAGGCATCAGGACGCGACGCTGATGGTCGCAGTGGGAACGCTGGTCCTGACGGTCGTGCTGTACGTGATAGCGCCGAAGGGGTTCTTTCCGATTCAGGATACCGGCGTGATCCAGGGCGTATCGGAAGCGCCGGCGACGGTATCGTTTCCGGCGATGGCGCAGCGGCCAGCAGGCGTTGGCGCGAGTAATTCTGCAAGACCCGGCGGTCGAGAGCCTGTCGTCGTTTATCGGAATCGACGGGACGAACACGACCATCAACAGCGGGCGCTTTTTGATCAACCTGAAACCGCTGGCGGAGCGCAAGGTCGGTATTACCGAAGTGATCGATCGCCTACAGCCGGAATTGGCGAAGGTCCAGGACATCACGCTGTTCATGCAGCCGGTGCAGGATCTGACGGTGGAAGATCGAGTGAGCCGGACGCAGTATCAGTACAGTCTGGAAGATCCCAGTGTCGAGCGAGTTGAATAGCTGGACGGCAAAGCTGCTGGCGAAGCTGACCACGTTGCCGCAGCTTCGCGACGTTGCGACGGATCAGCAGAACGATGGCTCGCAGGTGGAACTGGTAATCGATCGCGCAACGGCTTCGCGGCTTGGGATCACGCCGGAGATGATCGACGACACACTCTACGATGCGTTCGGACAGCGGCAGGTGTCGACGATGTTCACGCAGTTGAACCAGTATCACGTGGTGCTGGAAGTAGATCCGGAGTTTCAGCGCAACCCGCAGGCGCTCAAGGACATCTACCTCACATCGACCAACTGGTAGCTCGATACCGCTGAGCACGTTCGTACAGTTCGCGCGGCAGCAGGTACCGTTGGTCGTGAGCCATCAGGGACAGTTTCCTGCGGTGACGATTTCGTTCAACGTCGCGCCCGGCTATTCGCTGGGCGACGCGGTCACGGCGATCGGAGCGGCGAAGGCGGAAATTGGCCTGCCGAACAGTGTCGCGACGGCATTTCAGGGCACCGCGCAGGCCTTTCGAAGCCTCGTTGAGCAACGAGCCGATTTTGATCCTGGCGGCGCTCATCACGGTGTACATCGTGCTGGGCGTCCTGTACGAGAGTTACATCCACCCGATCACGATTCTTTCGACGCTGCCGTCGGCGGGAGTGGGAGCGCTACTCGCGTTGCTGCTGACGGGCAACGATCTCAACGTGATCGCGCTCATCGGCATCATCCTGTTGATCGGCATCGTCAAGAAGAACGGCATCATGATTGTTGACTTCGCGCTCGACGCGCAGCGCAACGAAGGCAAGGCCGCTGAGGAAGCGATCTACCAAGCATGCCTGCTGCGATTTCGTCCGATCATGATGACGACGATGGCGGCGCTGCTGGCCGGATTGCCGCTGGCACTGGGAACTGGCACCGGATCGGAGTTGCGGCGTCCGCTGGGAATCGCGATGGTCGGCGGGTTACTGCTGAGCCAACTGCTGACACTGTACACGACGCCGGTAATCTTTCTCGCATTTGAGCGCCTTGCAGGGCGCATCGCAAAAACGCCTGAAGAAGCGACCTATGTGAAGCCGGCAGTCGCGCGATCCGCATGAGCTTTTCCGAGATCTTCATACGCCGGCCGGTCGCAACGACGCTGTTGACGATCGCGATAGCGCTTGCGGGAGCGGCGGCGTTCCGGCTGCTGCCAGTGGCGCCATTGCCGGAGGTGGATTTCCCGACGATCCAGGTCAGCGGAGCACTGCCGGGAGCGAGTCCCGAAACCATGGCATCGTCGGTGGCGACGCCGCTGGAACGCCAATTCGGGCACATTGCGGGGCTGACGGAGTTGACCTCGAGTAGCTCGCTCGGAGCAACCAGCATCGTCCTGCAGTTCGACCTGGATCGAAATATCGACGCGGCGGCGCGCGACGTGCAGGCCGCCATCAATGCGGCGCGGAGCAACCTGCCGGCAGAATCTGCCGAGCAACCCGACCTATAAAAAGGTGAATCCGGCCGATGCGCCGATTCTGATTCTTGCGCTGACCTCCAAGACCCTGCGCCGCGGTTTAATTTATGATGCGGCCGATTCGATCCTGGCGCAGAAGCTGTCGCAGATTCAGGGCGTCGGCCAAGTATCGGTGGGAGGCAGTGCGCTGCCCGGAGTCCGGGTGGAGCTGAATATCCCTCAGCTCAACAACTATGGAATCGGCCTTGAACAAGTTCGCAACACACTAAGCAATGCGAACGCCAACATTCCAAAAGGTGAGGTTAACGACCAGACTCACTCATGGACGATCGGTACCACGGACCAACTGCTCAAGTGCGGACCAGTATCGTCCGTTGATCGTCGGTTACAACAATGGCGCGGCGGTGCGACTGTCAGATGTCGCTAACGTAATAGATTCGGTTGAGAACGTCCGCAACGCGGGCATGGTCGATGGCACGCCGTCGGTCATGATCATCATCTTCCGCGCTCCCGGCGCCAACATCATCGATACGGTGGACCGGGTGACCGCGGCGATGCCGCAGTTGCAGGCGTCGATCTCGCCTGCGATTGACATGTCGGTGGTGCTGGATCGGACGACGACGATTCGGGCATCGGTTCACGATGTCGAGCTGACCCTGCTCATCTCGGTTCGTATTAGTGATCCTGGTGGTCTTTGTTTTCCTGCGGAATTGGCGAGCTACGGTGATCCCCGGAATCGTCGTGCCGATATCTCTGGTCGGAACCTTCGGCGTCATGTACCTGTGCGGGTACAGCGTCGACAACCTGTCACTGATGGCGCTCACGATCTCGACCGGCTTCGTAGTTGACGATGCGATCGTGGTGATCGAGAACATCTCGCGCTACCGCGAGCAGGGCATGGATCCATTCGAGGCGGCGGTGGTTGGTGCGCGCGAGATCGGATTCACGGTGGTTTCGATCAGCGTATCGCTGGTGGCAGTGTTCATTCCGATATTGCTGATGGGCGGGATCGTAGGCCGTCTGTTCCGGGAATTCGCGGTCACTTTATCGACCGCGGTCGCGGTCTCAATGATCATATCGCTGACGACTACGCCGATGATGTGCGCCAAGCTATTGAAGCCCGAGTCCGAGGAGCGGCGCGGAAGATTTTACCGGGGGAGCCAGAGAGTATTCGACCGCGCTCTGACTGGCTATTCAGCCGGCCTGAAGTGGGTATTGGTGCATGCGCGCTTTACGCTGACCATCGCGCTGATCACGCTAGGACTTAGCGTGTACCTGTTCCTGGTCATTCCCAAGGGCTTCTTCCCACAGCAGGACACAGGCCGTCTGATGGGCGCGATCCTGGCCGACCAGGATACTTCATTTCAGGCGATGCGCGATCGGCTTACGGTCTTCGTCAATACGATTAAGGCCGACCCGTCGGTGGAGCACGTGATCGGATTTGCGGGAGGCAGCGGCAGTGCCGGCAGCACCAATACGGCGCGGATGTTTATCGCGCTCAAGCCGCTGGGGTCGCGCAAGCTCAGCGCTGACCAGGTGATCGCGCGGCTGCGCAAGCAGACCTCTCATATCGAGGGGGCGACGCTGTACCTTCAGTCGGTGCAGGATTTGAGGATCGGAGGCCGCTCGAGCAACGCGCTCTACCAATATACGCTGCAAGGCTCCGACCTGGGGGAACTGAACAAATGGGCGCCGCTCCTGCTGAAGAAAATGCGCAGCATGCGGATATTGACCGATGTCAACAGCGACCAGCAGAACAGCGGCCTGCAAGAGTCCCTGGTGGTGGACCGCGATACCGCATCGCGCCTGGGGCTGACGCAACAGGTGATCGACGATACCTTGTACGATGCTTTCGGCCAGCGCCAGGTATCGACTATGTACACGCCCTTGAATCAGTATCACGTGGTGATGGAGGCGGCGCCGGAGTACTGGCAAAATCCGGCGTCGCTGGCGGAACTGGACGCGCGATCGACCAACAACAGCGAAGTGAAACTAAGTGCGTTCACTCATTACGAGCCGAGCACGACCGCACTGTCAGTAAACCATCAGGGGCAGTTCCCCGCAGTGACTATTGCGTTCAACCTGGCGCCTGGTGTGTCGCTGGGCGAAGCGGTCGCGGCAATCGATGACGTACAGCGGAGCATGGGGCTGCCGAGCAGCATTCACGGCAGCTTCGCAGGCACGGCGCAGGCCTTTCAGGACTCACTGTCCAATGAGCCGATGCTGGTCATCACTGCTTTATGCGCCGTCTATATCGTGCTGGGGATCTTGTATGAGAGCTACGTGCATCCGATCACGATCCTATCGACGTTGCCATCGGCGGGTGTAGGAGCACTGCTGGCCCTGATGATCTGCCAAATCGATTTGACGGTGATTGCGCTCATCGGAATCATCCTGCTGATCGGTATCGTAAAGAAGAACGCGATCATGATGATCGACTTCGCGCTGGAGGCCGAGCGGAAGCACGGCAAGTCGGCTCTGGAAGCCATCGAGGAAGCATGTCTGCTGCGATTCCGTCCGATCATGATGACGACGATGGCGGCGTTGCTGGGTGCACTGCCACTGGCTATTGGAACCGGCACCGGTTCGGAGCTGCGGCGTCCATTGGGTATCGCGATAGTCGGCGGACTGATAGTAAGCCAGATGCTTACGCTCTTTACCACGCCGGTGATTTACCTATACATGGAGCGGGTCAGGCTGTGGGGAGAGAACCTTCGGCAACGCATCTGGCGCAAGCCGGCCTTACGGCCGGGAATCGCCGGGGCCTAGTAATGCACGACCGCTTGAATTTCAGGCGGCCGGGTAAAAGTCGTCGCGAAAGATTCGGTTCTCCGGGATTCCCTTGGCCAGCAGCAAGGTAGCAACCGACTCGCACATTTCAGGTCGCCCACAGATATATGCGTCGCACGGGCTCGCATCGGCAATCTCTCTCTGCAAGACCTGCGTAACCCGGCCGACGAGACCGAGCCAATGGTCGGCGGAGGCCGGTGCCGACAGCGATGGTTTGAACGAGAAGTGAGGCAGTTGCTTTTCGAGACGCTGGAGTTCCTTGCGAAAGACCAGATCACTTTGACTGCGCGCGCCGTAGTAAAACTGAAAGTTCCGAGAATCCTTCAGGCCTGCAGCGGTGTGGAGTATCGAAAGCATCGGCGCGATCCCGGAACCGGTCGCAACCAGTAGAACAGGGCGTTGGCTCTGGCGGAGATAGCTCATGCCGTAGGGTCCGCGCACGGCGAGTTTCAAGCCGCTCGCGAAGCGTTCGATTCCGCCCGAAAAGGCTCCACCTTCGATCCGCTTGACGACCAAGTCGATGCGATCCGGCTCTACCGGTGAGCTGGCTATTGAATAGCAGCGCCAACTCGCCGATCGATCCGGCACTGCCACCTCGACGAATTGTCCGGGATAAAATGTAAAGGGTCTCGCGAGCACAAGCCGGAGGCTCCATAGAGAGGTACTTAACTGATCGAGCGCCGAGATTTCGGCACTTATTTCCTTGGGCGTTATAATCGGAGCGTCATCGCGATCGGATACGTCCAGATCGCGAATCAAGAGGTCGCTCAGCGCACGCGCCTGGCACAGGAGCGCCCATCCATCCTCCTTTTCGGCTTCCGACAAGCTATAAGGTGATACCTTGCCGAAATCGACGTCGCCGTCGAGCAGTAGGTACTTGCAACTCGAGCAGCGTCCGTTGCGGCATCCGTACTGCAGAAGAATCCGCTCGCGCAGAGCGCAATTGAGTACTGACTCGCCGGGGTGAAGGGTAAATTCCCGGCCACTTGGCTCAAGCCTGGCTTTGAAGGTGGGATCGGTCACGCGTCTTTGCTAGGCGGTGGACGGATCAAGTTCGAGCATCTGAGAGGTGATGCGGAACACTCCTTCTTCGACCGAGACGCGGCCAACATAGGTCGTCATTATCGTGAGCCATTGGCCGAGATCGATGTCACGTCCGAGTTCTTCGCCAACCCGCTTCAAATCAATGACCAGTTCTTCCTGCGCACCGATTTGCCAGAAGGTGCCATGATCGACGATGGTAGCGTCCGGGCGATCGACGCGAATCGCACTGATCGTTGCGTCGGCTTCATCACCTTTCATGAGTACGACGAGGACGGAGCGCGCCCTTATTTTTTGAGCTTCGGTCAGGCTCATCCGCGGCTCCTATCATTCAGGCCCAGCGAGGTGAGTATATTTTCCTGCCCGGCGCAGGCGATTGCCAGATCCTCATCGAACGAAACGGCACGGGGAACGAGACGATCGAAGGCGGGGGCAAATCCTTTCGCCGCGGCAATCGCTTTCGGCGTCCATTTATCGCACCAGCTTTGAAGCACATCGCGATTGTGGGTGGCCGCTGGTATGGCGACGGCGGTAGTCATTCGAACCAGCTCTTCGGTCCACGCCCGATTTCGCCGCCGGTCGCGCTCGGTGGTCAAGATAATCGCCGGAGTGATCGGATCTCCATGTTGGGGAGCATGATGGCGAAGCATGCGGCTGACGCCTAATTCAGTAGTGATCGGATCGATAATCAGATTTACGGCGAACGCCAACTCGGCCCAGTCTTCGGTGGCCATCAGAGACTCAACCAGTTCTCGAAGGGGCTGATAAGCGGGGTCGTTCAGCCAATGTTGTTTGCCGGAGTTGTCCTTGAAGCCTTCGATGCTGGCTTCGAGTTCCATCAGATACAGCACGGTTGATTGCGCGTGCCTGATGCGATCGACGGCCTCGAAGCACAACGCATTGCCGAGAGTGTCGGCCAGGGCTTCACGCTGCGCGCGCGAAAATGCGCGAAAGAGCCCGTACTCGAAGAAGGACCAGGCGCGATAATGGATGCCAAGGAGCTGGTTGAGCCATACGGGATCGAATTCACGAAAGACACCAGCGATGGCCGCATCCTCGACGGTCCGTTCGATCGAACGTTCCTGCTCGGCCTGCAATTTGACATAGGTGCGCTGCCACAGCCCGGACGGATCACGGAAATCGAACCAATGCGGGTGTTGCAGCCGCGTCGATTCGCTACGCCATGCGGCGCGGCCTTCGTGAGTAAGGAGATACCAACCCTGGCGATCGAATACGTTGGGGTCCGGCTGCGTATAGCAACTGACCGCCTCGTATTCGGAAAGCCGGCGCTTGCGGGGCTTGATGTAGGTAAAATCGCGAGGAGTCTGCGCGACGGTACTCATTAGTCATTCCTCAGTGGATTACGAATTTCGTAGCGCATCGACTTGATATCATCAATGGTCCACATGTGATCCATATCGAGCCAGGGTTGCGCGATCAGAGTTTTCCCGTCGGCGCGCAATAGTTCATTTTCGATTATGTAGTCGGCCAGGTCGTAGCCATCGAATAGTTCATAGAAAGTCGAATATCCGAGATAGCGGTGCGGCTCCTGATCGAAGATCAATTCACATGCAGAAGTGCAAAACGCATGGCGCTTGCCAGCGTAATCCTTGATGCGGCAGGTGGAGATGTCGGGGCGGGGGAATATGCATGGCATCTGACACACGCGACAGAGCGGCGGCAGGCTGGGGAACAGGGCTAGCGATAATTCACCATTACGCGGATCGCAGCGCCGCCGGTATTCGTCCCAGAACTGCCCATAGAAGCCGTACCAGCCGGGATATTTCCGCTCGAACCACTCCATGTCTCTGGGGTTAGGCGGATCGAAGCGCCAGAAATTGAGCGGCCACGCGCCAAACGCGACCATCGCGGCCGTGTGGCCGAGCCATGGGACCCGTTCGCTCGCGACGGCGTAATCGCGCGGCACCTTCAGGCCGAAGGGCGCAAGGCGTTCGATGTAGGAGCCAATCCAATCGCCGTCGATCCATTCACGCCATTTTTCGATGTAGCTCGACGTGCGATTGGTTTGGAAATAATCCCATACGGCGCCCACGAAGGGATCGATGAAGGCATGCTGGCGCCAGAAGGCGCGGTCGAAATCAATTTGCAGCGCCGGCAGGTTGTCGGGATTTGAGACCACGGCAGCCAAGGTCGAATAGCCATTAGCCATGTGCCGTGATTCGTCGGACTGAATACTCAGAAATACCGACGGTGTAGCCTGGTCGCCATTGGCGGCGGATAGTTCGGTCAAAGCGACAAAGATTGGATTGGTGTAGGCGGTCTCGGCTACGACCTGGAGGTTGAGCGCACCTTCGATTGGATCGCCGACGAAAAACGTTTCAAAGGCGGCCCTGCCGGCGCGATTAAAGAGATTAGTACCTCGCAGCTTGAATCCTTGTGCAAAGCCCTCGGGATCGGCGGCGTGTTTCGCGAAGTAGCGAGTGAGGTAGGCTTCCTGATGAGTGTGGCGAACTTCATCGAGCATCTGCGCCAGATAGCCCTGGCGAAGTTCGGCGTTCTCGATTGTCTCGATCAGTTGGCCAGTGCTCTTCATCGCGGCGTATTCGCCGAAATTGATAATCGGCAATACCGCCTTCATGATCTCCATCCAACGAGGCTCAGCCCTGGCCGTACTGCCACTGCGTGCCAGTGCATCCTCAAGTGATCCGTACTGACGGTTATCCTTTTCCTCTTCCATCGAGAGGTATTCGCGCACGAGGTGACGGAAAGGATCCTTGGTCTTTGCCGGAATCTTGTATTTGGTCGGATACCAGTTGGGCTTGGATACGTAGGACGGCTCCCAATCGAAGTCCTTCACCCGATTGTGCGCTTCAATTGAGTTACGCATTTTTCAGCCACCTCGATCTGACTAGATTTTGTGAGTGTGCATTTCGAAAGGCGGGCAAGCGGCTCAGTGGGAAAGCGCGATCGCCTGATGAAGATCGCCGCAGGTCGATACCCCCATGAGGAAGCACTGCCATAGTGCCGTCCCCATGCCTGTCCCCAAGCATGGTTATCCGACACCACCCCGCTAGTGTCAAACAACGCAATAAACCGATCTCGAATAATGACGCGCCGCGAAGCACGATGGCTGTGCGCCCGGCGTGCGCCGGAAAGTGGATTTTTATCGAGGAGTGCGAAGAAAATGCGAAGCGGCGAACAACGTTGCGATATCGGCGAACGGCAACGATCGCGCCGCCGGGTAACCGCCTGACGAGTTCGCCGCTTCGACCCGCGCTATTGCGAGCTAGGCAGGTTTTGCGAGTTCTGCCTCAATCGCGCCGGTGAGCACCGGGTCCTTCGGAGTAATATCGGGGGCAAACCTTCCCACCACCTCGCCACGGCGATTGACCAGGAATTTTTCAAAATTCCACATGACGTCGGTCTCGTTGGTGGGGGCGAGTCCGTGCTTTTCCAGCGTCTTGCGCAGGGTACCTTCGGGGTTCTGCCTGGCGGTCGGAATTGCCGAAACCAATTGTCGGTAGAGCGGATGCTGACCCTCGCCCTTTACCACGATCTTCTCGTACATCGGGAACTTGACGCCGAATTTGGTCTCGCAGAACTCCTTGATTTCGGCGTTGGATCCGGGCTCCTGCTTGGCGAATTCGTTAGCCGGAAAGCCCAGTACCACCAGACCGCGGTCGCGGTACGCTTCATAGATTTCCTCAAGGCCTGCGTACTGCGGCGTCAATCCACAGGCTGAGGCGACGTTCACCACCAGCATCACCGAGCCCTTGTGGTCGGCAAGCGAAGCCGGGCTGCCATCGATGCGCTTCACCGGAATGTCGTATAGTCCAGGGGCCATAATTCTCTCCTCCAGAATCCTCGATGCAATCGGATTTGACTGTCAAGGTTTAGTCCAATGCGGACGATCCGGGCAAGCGGCAGCGACACTTTGCAGTGCGCCAGCAGCGGCGCTAAGTTCTGGCCAGGCCACGCAGGATCGCAGGAGGGGTTATGAGCAACAAGGTTCATGAGCTTCGATTGGACCGGACTCAACGGCTGGCGACGCAATCGGGCAAGGCTCACAATCGATGGCATCCGGCGATCCCGCCAGCGCTGCGAGTGGATGTCGGCGACGAGGTTCTGCTCGATACACTCGACGCCCTCGATGGCCAAATCCGATCCGGCCACTCGGTTGCCGACGCATCCGGTTGGGATTTGAACGCGGCCCATCCACTGACCGGGCCAATATGGATCAATGGGGCCGAAGCGGGCGACCTGCTCGAGGTCGAGTTGCTGGATATCATTCCCGGCGATTCCGGTTGGACGGCGCAATTGCCGGGGTTTGGGTTCCTGCGCGATCTGTTCCCCGAGCCGCATCTGGTCCGCTGGCGGATGAACGGGAAATACGCAGAGTCGGCCGACCTGCCCGGCGTTCGCATCCAGGAAGCCTCATTTCCAGGCGTGATTGGGGTCGCGCCCGCCCTCGATCAGATCGATCGGATCATTGCGCGCGAACAGGCGGCGCTCGATCGGGGCGGTATGGTCATGCCACCCGAACCGAAATCCAGCATACCGGCGCATGAACCGATCGCGTCGCGCGGACTGCGGACGATTCCGCCGCGAGAGAACGGCGGTAACCTCGACGTCAAGCAACTGGTAAAAGGGACGACCGTCTATCTGCCCGTGTGGACCGAAGGGGCGCTCCTTTCGATTGGTGATGCTCATTTCGCCCAGGGAGACGGCGAAGTCTGCGGCAGCGCGATCGAGATGGCCGCGACCTTCCGTCTGCGCTTCAAGCTCGACAAAGGAGCGGCGCGCAAACGCAATATTCGGGGAGCGCAATTCGCAGGCGTCGAAGGATCGCGAACCTTGCGCCGCTACTATGCGACCACCGGTCTCTCGATGCGTGGCGAAGACGTTCAGGAATCCGAAGACGCCACATTGGCCGCGCGCAACGCACTGATTGCGATGGTCGAGTATTTGCAGCATCGCGGATTCAGCCGCGCACAGGCCTATGCGATCTGCAGCGTCGCGGTGGACCTGCGGCTGAGCGAAGTAGTCGATGTGCCCAACTTCGTCGTCAGCGCAGTCCTACCACTCGATATCTTTACCACTTAAGTGAGCGGCACCAGTTGAGCGCCCAGCGGCTGGATACGCAGGGGAGAGGAAGTAGCTATTTCTCGCTGGATTTCATGGCTCGTGCGACACCAGGCATCACCTTGGGAAAACCTTTGCCGTCAAGTTTATCCTTGGTGTAGGTATCCAGACCGTGGACCATATAGTGTGAATGAGCATTGCGAATAGAGTTGGTGAAGCCCATCGCATCCTGTGCGGAGTTCGCGGCCCACTTCAGCATCCTAAGAGCGAATGGATCATTTTCGGCGATTTCTTTCGCAATCGCCATCGTTTCCTCCTCCAGACGTTCGCGTGGCACCACGTGATTCACGAAGCCGAGGCGGCACGCTTCTTCGGCACCGATGAAGCGGCTCCGAAACATCGCTTCCTTAGCCTTCCGCAGAGGAATATCCCAGGGAATCGAGAAATACTGCATTAGTGCCGGCAGGAACTTGGCGTCGTCTGAGGCGACGATGAAATCCATCGCGGCGGCGAACATCCAGCCGCCGAAGATGCACATCCCCTGGACCTGGGCGATGGTCGGTTTGTCGAGATCGCGCCAGCGCAGAGTTGCGTCAAGAAAAAGGTGGCGCGAGAGCGCGTACTCGCCTCGCACCCCCTTGGGAAATGGACGCCTTCGCATGTCCTCTCTTTCCTCAGGGGTGCCGATATCGTGTCCCGACGAGAAGGTATCGCCCGCCGCACTAAGCACGATCACGCGGACGTCGTCATCGGCGTTGGCCGCGGCGAAGGCCTGATCCATCTCCTCGATCATCAGACGAGATTGCGCATTTTTGTAACGCGGCCGGTTAAGGATGACCTTGGCGACAGCATCGCGCTTCTCATAAAGGATTGCTTCGTAATTCATAGTCACTCCCTTCTGCCTTCCCCGTGACCCCGAAGCCGGCAAAGATGGCTGATGAGCCCTGGCGGCCAGGGCTCGTGCGGCCTTATCGATGATCGGGTTTCCCTACCTTGGACTGTGCGTAGTTGCGCGCAGCTTCCAGTGATTCCTTTTCGACGTTGACTGCCAAAGCCAGATCGCCGTCCGAATATGAGGTGATGCCGGCACCCATAACTCGAGCGACGGCATTAACATGATCCTTGGTAATGACCACCGGCACAGAAGGCTTGAGCGCGATCTCACGCGCAAGCTGGTCCACTTCATCTTCGATTCCGGCGATCGCAGTCACGCGGTTTATCCAACGCCAGCCGAGGGCCTCTGCGGGAGTGAAGCGACGGCAGGTGATCACGAGTTCCTTGGTGATTGCGGGACCAATTTCGCGAACCATGCGCGGCACCGCGCCCCAGGAGAAGGGCGAACCGAGGTCGATTTCCGGGATGAACATTACGGTTCCTTCGGCAACGATGCGCAAATCACAAGCGGTCATCAGCAGTACACCGCCGCCGACCGCACAGCCGTGAACCTGAGCAATGGTCACGGCGCGCATCTGTTCGATCGCGTCGCATAGGCGGGTGCCGGTCTGCCCTACCTCCCGGCGATAGAGCCAACTCTTGCCGGTTTCGGGACGCCCTTCGGCGAAGGGCAAGCTGTTGAGATCCGCGCCGGCGCAAAAAGCGCGACCAGCGCCTTTGAAGATGACCACACGCAGTTCGCGATGGCTGTCGAGCCAACGGACCGCTTCGGTCAGATCAGCCATCATCGCGTCATTGATGGCGTTCAGGCAGGCGGGACGATTCAGGACGAGGCGGCCGATGCTGCCGCCGACTTCGGCATACAAGGTGGAAAACTCGCGCCTGTCATTTTCGGGTGCGCTACTCAAATCAAGACCTCCGAGGGATTCGCTGTCATTTCATTACTCAGTCTTTAGCTCACGGCGAACTCAATTTTTTCTTGTGGGAGTTGTCAGTAGCTGGAGTAGTCACTAATTGCCTACTGCTGAGTGGGCTCGGATAAACTTCACAAGTGCGTCACTTGATTGTTGAGGCTGTTCGAGCCAGAAGCAATGCCCGGCAAGCTCGAGTATTTCGAGTTGCGCGCCCGGAATCCGCTCGGCGAGAATCTGGGAATTTTCCCATGCGATGAGCGCATCGTCACGCCCCGTAATCACCAGCGTCGGGCAGTTGATTTCCGCGAGACGATCGTAGGTGTCGTGCGACAAGGCCGCTTTGAGCCGGTGATCGAGAGCGACCGGATCGATGGGCCGCTGGCGGCGCGCCTCGATCATGGCGGGAACGAGTTCCGGATGTCGATCGATGTATCCTTTGGTGAAGGCGGCCGCGGCCAACGCGCGACCACGTTCTTCCGCTGACATGGGCTTGGCCGAGTAGGCCGCAGTAAAGGCGTCGCCTCCAATGCGGTGCGCCTTGGGTCCGCCCGGGGTGGTGCAACCTAGTATCAGCGAACGGACCTTGCGCGGATGGCGCAGGGCAAATTCCTGCGCAATCATCCCGCCCATCGAGACACCGATAATGTGGGCTTGCGAAAATCCCACATGGTCCATGAGCGCCGCGGTGTCGTCCGCGAGCATCGCGATGCTGTAATCCATGTCCGGCTTCCCGCTAAGCCCGGAGCCGCGCTGGTCAAAGGTCAACACGCGAAAGTCGCGTGTGAACAGTGCGGCAATGTCATTGAACATGGTCTGATCGCCCTGGGCGCCGTGGATCATGACAACGGGATCCCCCGCGCCGCGCAGTTCAAATGCAACCTCGACTCCATTCACAAGTGCGCGCTGCATGATGGTTCCTCCTGGATCGATCCCAACGACATGGTTCTACCCGATGTCGACCGTTTTACAAGAAGCGGCATCGAGCAAGTTGATGTTGCGCAGCGATCGTGCTCAGTTGCGATCGCTGATTTGTGGCTAGTACGCGGCGTCAACCGAATAGGCCAGTCCTCGGAACATCGGCGTGTGAGTATTCCGGTTTTTTCCCTCAGGTTGTCAATTGTTGAGCAAGTCGAATAGATTTCGCCATTAACTTGGCGCAGGAGAAGAATCATGGGCAAGCTCGATGGAAAGGTAGCAGTAATCACCGGAGCCGCTAGCGGGATGGGGCGTGCGACGGCGTTGCGCTTCGCGCAGGAAGGCGCCGCGGTAGTTATCGCAGATTTGAATTCGCAGGCGGGCGAGGCCACGGTCGCCGAGATCGCCGCGGGGGGCGGCCGCGCGGTATTTCAGCATACTGATGTGGCCAGCGATGCTGCCATCAAGGCAATGATTAATCGTGCCGTAAGCGAGTACGGCCGTCTCGACATCACTTACAATAACGCCGGCATCGGTGGGGCGACCGGCCGTCTCGAAGAGATCACCGCGCCGGATTGGGATAAGAGTTTCGTGATCCTGACGCGGGCCGTCTTCCTTGGCATCAAGTACTCAATTGAGCCGATGCGCAAGGCGGGCGGCGGGTCGATTATATCGACTTCATCGGTTGCGGGACTCCGCGGAGTCGCTGGATTGCACGCCTATAGTGCCGCTAAGGCCGCGGTCGTAAGCGTAACCGAGAGTGCCGCTATCGAGCTTGGCCGCGATCGAATCCGCGTAAACTGCATTTGCCCGGGCGGTATCGTTACGGCGCTGGTTTACCGGGGGATGCGGGGCGGCGAGGATGCTGCTCGCAGCGGTATGGCAAAGTCGCAGCCGATCCCTCGCGCGGGACGACCCGAGGATATCGCGGCGATGGCGCTGTTCCTCGCCAGCGACGACGCCGAGTGGATTACCGGCACCGCGATGGTTGTCGATGGCGGTATGAACACCGGCAATACGCGGATCAAATTCGGCAATGGATTCTCGGGGCCCTCCTTCGAACGTCCCGATCGAACTAACAGCTAATGAAGCTGCCGGAATATCTGGAGGCGACCGCACGGGATTGAGCTTACCCAGACTGGCGTGCTGCTTCACCGATTCCGGGATCTCCTGGTGGACAAGGGCGGGATGGGCGATCCCCAACACGAGTGGAGCTCTGCGCCGACGCCCTCGGAACGTCGTCGGCCAGGTGTTCAACGTTGCAACATTTCGCCTGATGCCGCACAATCAAAGCCTGCTGGCCGGCCCAGATAACAGCGATCGATATCGGACCGGGGACTATGTTATGATCTTTCAAAATCCGTATCCGATTCGAGTGCCGGCGAGGTTGCGATCATAGACTATTAACTATTGGCGCTCGGGTGGCGTCTTCGTCACGCCGCTGTGGTTATTATGAATCGCGCTGACCGACACCTTGGGCCAAACCCTCGGCAAATAAACAGGAACTGGAGCAAACATGATCGACAAGAACAAGACGCATTACGAGGTCATTGTTATCGGCGCCGGAGTGGGCGGAATCTGTCAGATTAAACTGCTGGCGGATCTCGGTGTGGATGCCACAGTGCTCGACGCCGCCGGGGGCTTGGGCGGAACCTGGTACTCGAACCGTTATCCAGGAGCGCGGTTCGACTCGGAGAGCTATACTTACGCCTTCTCGTTTTCCAAGGAATTGCTGAATGAATGGCACTGGAAGGAACGGTTCTCGGGTCAGCCTGAAAACTTGCGCTACCTGAACTTCGTGGCGGACAAGTTCGATTTGCGCAAGTACATGCAGTTCAACTGCAAGGTCGAGGCGGCGCACTTCGACGAGGCAAACGACCTGTGGCGGCTGAAGATCAATGACGGGCGTGAGCTGACCAGCCGGTTCGTCATCATGACAGTCGGCCTTCTTTCAATTCCCACTCTGCCTCGGCTCAAGGGCATGGACACCTTCAAGGGCCGCTCATTCCACACCTTCAACTGGCCGCACGAACCGGTTGAGTTGGCCGGCAAGAAGGTCGCCGTCATTGGCACCGGCGCCACCGGCATTCAGGTTATCGCGGAGATTGCAGACAAAGTAGGCGACCTGACCGTATTTCAGCGCCGGCCCAACTGGGCATCTCCGCTGCACAACGGGCCCATCTCCGACGCGGAGATGGCCGACATCCGGGCGCGCTACGACGAGATCTTCGCGACCTGCGCGCGCACGCCGGGCGGCTTCGAGCACGAACCCGACCGGAGGGGTTTTTACGAGGTCTCTCCGGAGGAGCGGGTGGCATTGTGGGATCGCCTCTATGACACCCCGGGCTTCGCGATCTGGCTGCGCAACTTCCGCGAGATCTTCACGGACGAGAAAGTTAACGCCGAATTTTCCGAGTATATGGCCAACCGGATTCGCCGGCGCGTGAAGGATCCAGCCGTCGCGGAGAAGCTGATCCCCCGCGATCACGGCTTCGGCGTGCAGCGGGTCCCGATGGAGACGCATTATTACGAAGCCTATAACCGCGACAACGTCCACCTGGTGGATATCAGCGAGACGCCGATCGTCGAAGTAACCGAAACCGGCCTGCGCACTACCGAGCGAGACTACGACTTCGACATCATCGTTTATGCTACCGGCTTCGACGCGATAACCGGCGCTTTCGACCACATCGACATTCAAGGCGTCGGTGGTGCAAAGCTGCGCGAGAAGTGGAACGACGGTCCGTCAACGTTCCTCGGAGTTCTCATTCATGGGTTCCCGAATCTTTTGATGCCGGCTGGGCCGCAGAGTGGCTCTGCGTCCACCAATTATCCACGCGGCATCGAGACCGGCGTCGGCTGGTGCACGAAGTTGCTCGAGTATATGTGGGCGCACGGCTACACTCGCGCCGAACCGACCCTCGAGGCTGAAGAGCGCTGGACCGCGCACGTGAAGAAGATGTACTCGACCATGCTGATGCGGAAGGCCAAGTCCTGGTTTACCGGGTACAACTCGAACGTGCCCGGCCACGAGCATGGCAAGACGCGGTACTTCGTGTACAACGGCGGCTCTCCGAAATACGTCAGCAGGATCAATGAAATAGCTCAAAACGGCTACGAGGGGATCGTCTTCGGCTCGGGTCCGCTGCGCCCGCTGAGCCGTGAATCCGCGACTATCGGCGAGAAAATCTCTCAGTAGAGTGGCTCGCTGCGGCTGTGCGCCGGAACCAGAATCTGGCGCACGGCCGCCACTCGTCATCGCGGTCTGCCGCGGTCAGTTTGTCTAATCGATTTACCGACGCGATCATCCAACGGACCGGTGCGCCAGGTGTGCTTGATCGCCTTTAGCGTCTCAGACGTCTGGCAGACGAATCCCGGTCGCACCAAGCGGAAGATCGGCCCGGCGATGAAACGCCGAGGCGAAGGTCGCCAGTTGTGCATCGCGCCACGCTGGACCGATGAAGGTAACGCCGACCGGCAAGCCGTTCGCGGTAAAGGAACTGGGCACTGCGACAGCCGCGAGGTCCAATAAATTCGTGAAATTTGTGTAGTAGCCGAGGTTGGTATTAAGCCGGATTGGATCGGCAAGTACCTGGTCGATGCGATAGGAAGTGCCCGTGGTCGGCACCAGCATAAATTCGATAGTGCGCCAGTTAAGGCCGATTGAGTGAGCCAGTTGTTGCCGCCGGTGCTGCGCGTGGAATACATCGATCGCGCTGAAGCGGCGTCCCTGTTCCAGAATTTCGCGAACCACCGGGTGGATTTCGTCGGCATGCGCGACCAGGAAATCATCGAATTCCGCGGCACGCTCTGCAACCCACGGCCCGTATAGCAGACCGGCAACTTCGATCCACGGCGCGAAGTCAATTTCGACCGGCGTTCCGCCGAGTGCGATCATGTTTTCGATAGCACGATCAAACAGCGCCTCCGCTTCCCCGTCACCGAAGAACTCACGCATGTCGGAGCGAGGTATGCCAAACCGGAAGACGCTCGGAACTTTAGCTAAGCTCAATTCGAAACCGGACGGCGCCGCGCGCGAATAAGGATAGGTGTCGTCGAAGCCTTGGGCTGCACGGAGAACGTCGAGGGCATCGGATACAGTTAAGGCGAGCACGGTAATGCAGTCGATCGCGCGGCAGGCGGGCACCAGACCGCGATTGCTGATAAGACCGAGCGTTGGCTTCAACCCGACCAGATTATTCAATGCCGCCGGGACTCGGCCGGAACCAGCCGTATCCGTACCGATCGCAAAGCTGACCAGCCCGCTGGCGACAGCGACGGCCGAACCGGAGCTTGAACCGCCTGGCACCATCGCAGGATCGAACGGATTTCGCGGGATGCCATAGGGCGATCGCGTTCCCGTAAGCCCGGTGGCGAACTGATCCAGATTGGTCTTTCCAATCAGGATCGCGCCGGCGGCCAGCAGTTTCTCGATAACCGGGGCGGATTCCACCGGTTCGTAAGCGTACGCAGGGCACGCCAGAGTAGTCGGCATGCCCTTCACGTCGATGCTGTCCTTGACGGCAAACGGAAGGCCATAGAGCGGCAGCGATTGGATTTCGGATTGGCTCCGATCAAGTGAATCGCCGTCGGCGATGATCGCCTCGGGCGATCGCCGCGAGATCCAGACGGCGTCTTCGCCGGCAGCGTCGATACGACGAAGTACTTCCTTGACGATTGCGGACGGTCTGACGGTGCCGGCTCGGTAGGCGGCGCGCAGCCGGCGCAGATCTAGGCTGAGATCATTCATGTGGTTGTCGAGATGATTGCAGGCAGAGCAGAAGCAGGCAATTCGCGGGCAGCCCTAGTCGGATCCGATCTTCGAAACTTTCGCCAACGGTTTCTTCCGTGCGCCTAGCAGTGCGGCGAACGACAGATAATTCATTCGACGGCAGGCATCAGCGGCTCGAGCGCACGGATTACGCTAATACTTGGGGCGGTAGCTCCAAACACGCCGCCCTGCATCCCTACCATCGCGATTGCGGCGTTGTGGTTATTCCTGTCGGTCGCCGCGGTACAGTCGGTGAGGAGGAGACATTCGAAGCCGCGGTCGTTGGCCTCGCGCATCGTGGTGTGAACGCAGACATCCGTGGTAATGCCGCTTAACATGAGATGCGTCACACCGCGCGTGCGCAAAATGTGCTCGAGGTCGGTGGCGTAAAAGGCTCCCTTTCCTGGCTTGTCGATTATTATTTCACCCTTCGCCGGAGCCAGTTCGGGGATTATCTCCCAACCGGGTTCGCCGCGGACGAGGATTTTGCCCCGTGGACCCTCCTCGCCAATTCCCGCGCATACACGCTTGCTACGCCAAAGCTTGTTGGCTGGCAGATCAACCAGTTCCGGACGGTGACCTTCGCGCGTATGGATTACCATCATGCCCGGTACTCCGCGCACCACAGCCATCAGCCGCCGAATCGGCTCAATGGTTGCGCGAGTAAGACTGATATCGTAGCCCATCGCGTCCACATAGCCGCCCTCGCCGCAGAAATCGACCTGCATGTCGATTATTACGAGCGCGACATTTGCTGGTTTGACCTCACCATCAAATGGCCACTGATAGGGGGTAGCTTCGACCTTGAATGCTTTCATGTTCCTGACGGCCAGACAGTGCTTAGGCCGTGCAACCTCCGTACCTTTTTTCACCAGGTGGATTTGCTGGGATTTCGGATGGAGGATTGATGAAAGCGCGGGCGCTAATTGCCTGTTCGCTAAGCATCTGCGTAATTGGCTTTCGCAGTGACTAATCGACTGCTCTCCAAGGAACTGGTCATTTGCGCAAATCGAATGCTTCCAATCCGAGTACCTTCCTGCGCGCTATGGCCCAGATATTTTGCTTCGCAGCAATCAGATCGGTGGCTGTGCGCGTCATCAGACGAACTACCCATCCGCCCGCCGCAATTTCGCTGACGCCGTAGTTGATTTGATGAAACCCCTGTAACATCGCATCGATTTCATCGAGCGCCGATGCCCAAACGGGACTCGCATCGGCGACGACCACAACCGACGCCAGGTAGTTGAACTCTTCCATCCACCCTGGTTGGCTTAGCGGCTGCGCTCGGGGAATTATTCGAGAGCGACTTATATAAACCGGACGGCCGGCACGCTTGATGACTATTTCCGAATCCAGCTCGCGGAAGGCCCATCGTTCAGCGCGCCCGATCCGGCCCGCGGCGATCGCATCGTAGACAATTGCGCGGCTGCCGGAAGCCATTTCGATCAGTAGCGACTGACGCACCGCGGCGCCGGGATGGGGAATGAGATGATCGGGCAGGTATTCGAGAACCGCTCCGTCGCACAGGCTTACAATTGTTTGATGGGCTGCACTGTCGCCGATAGTACGATAAGCCTTAGTCGCCGAGGCGGTAGTCAATACCACGGCCGCGTCCGAACCGATCTCGACGCGGGTGCGCAATCGATCGCCGCCAACGAGTCCGCCGCTCGGATTCAGCATCATCAGACAGAGCGTCCCATCGGCGGTTCTGACAGCTTCGAGCGCCTGGAGTGGATGAGTAAAGCGGCGACGCGTAAGAACCGTGCGCCCGCCCTCGCGCTTGAAAGCAAGGTGGAGAAACCCGTCCCGTCCGACGCGCTCAAGCCGCGAAGAGCAATTCCCGGCGAATCCACTCGACGACGGTCTCGATTCCACGCCCTTCTCTGAGGTTGGTGAAAACAAACGGATGCTCCCCACGCGCCCGGCGCGCATCGCGATCCATCACGGCGAGATCCGCGCCCACGTACGGAGCCAGGTCGATCTTGTTAATCACCAGGAGCCCCGATCGCATGATTCCGGGCCCTCCTTTGCGCGGTATCTTATCGCCTTCGGCTACATCGATAACGTATATCGTCGCATCGACTAGTTCTGGACTGAAAGTAGCCGCAAGGTTATCGCCGCCGCTCTCGATTATGAGTATGTCGAGATCCGTGAAACGTGCCGTGAGCTGGCTCACCGCTTCGAGGTTGACGGACGCATCCTCGCGAATTGCGGTATGCGGACATCCGCCGGTCTCGACGCCCACGATCCGATCGGCTGCGAGCACCCCGCGACGCGTTAGAAACTCGGCATCCTCGCGCGTGTATATGTCATTGGTTATAACGGCGAGTTGGAACGGACCATGCAACTTGCGGCATAGCCACTCCACCAGTGCGGTTTTGCCTGAACCGACGGGGCCGCCGACTCCAATTTTCAAAGGCTTTGGAATCATGAGCGAAATAGCCGCGCCTCCAGTCGCGCGTGGCGCATCGCCGCGATCTCGAGCGCGGGAGCGAAGCTCGACATTTCGGCAATGCCAAGTGCGACCGCCTCATCGGCGAGCGATACGATCATAGGTGCCAATTTTCGGATGATGATCTGACCTTGGCTCTGGCCGAGGGGCACCAACCGGAGCGCCGACCCAACCATAGCGGCTGAAGATGAGTATAGATATGCAATGGTGGCGTCGATCGCGGACCATCCGTGCAGACCGGCCACAATCCCAAACACAACGGCGTGATGGCAGGGGGTACTGTTAGTGGCAGTGACGCGCGCGAACTCGCCTATTAGAGGCGCGTCTAGGAGTACGCGAGCGATGCGTAAGGTCTGGCGACCAAGTTGCCGACTGGCTTCGCGCAGTTCGGCTGCCGGTTTCATCGCCTCAAGGATCGAATCCAGTTCGAGCAATCCCGCCAGGTCGTTTGCCTGAGCGGCGCGTGAAGCAACTACAACGGCGACCGCGTCGCTCCGGGCGGCGGCACCCTGTAGCTGGGCGCGAATAACGCTTTCGGCTTGTGCCGCATTCCTCACGGAGCCGCCCTGCACGTAAGTCTCGAGGCCAAACGAATGGGCGTATGCGCCAGCCGGAAAGAGCCCATCGGAGAACTGCAGCAAGGCGAGTAAGGATTCAGGATCCATGGCGATGCACCTTGGCAATCGGATTAAACACGACGCATCGACGCTCCCACGGTTCACCCAGCCGATCGAGTAAGTGTTCCATCGCGGTGTCATCGGGAACCAGCAGATCGTCCTGGTCGAGCGCGAGCGGAAAATGATGATTGCCGATCTCAAAGGCGAGGCGCACGGCAGCGTCGCGATCATGCGGCCGCACCGCGAGCACCGATTCAGCCGCAGCTTCGACCTGAAGGTACCAGGTCGGCTCGACCGCTATGATCGCTCCCGGAGTGATAACTGTGCCGGTCGGCAGTGCAAGTGCGATTTCGCGGCCGGCCGCGGTGCTGACGCGCTTGCGCCCCCACCGGCGCTCTTCCGATGTCATCACAATCGTATCGCGCTGCTTGCCCACAAGCAGTTCATCAGTGACACCGGCTGGAATATGCTCAATCAATAACATTTTCAAAAGAGGAAATAGCGCTGAGTCAACGCCAGTTCTTTCGCTGGTTCGCAAGTGATCAGTTCGCCATCCGCGCGAACCTCGTAGGTATCCGGATCGACGTGCATTTTGGGCAGGTAAGTGTTGTTTCTCATGTCGCTCTTCGAGAGCCCTCGGCATCGAGAGACTGCGACTGCCTTGCGCGACAAACCGAGGTGCTCGTGGACTCCGCTATCGTGCGCCGCCTTGGACAGAAAGGTCAGAGAAGTCTCGCCAATGGCGCGACCTAATGCCCCGAACATAGGCCGGTAGATCACCGGTTCAGGGGTAGGGATCGATGCATTCGGATCGCCCATCGCGGCCCATGCGATCATCCCGCCCTTTATGACCAGTTCCGGCTTCACGCCAAAGAGCGCCGGACGCCAGATCACCAAATCCGCGAGGCGGCCCGCTTCGACCGAGCCGACTTCATGCGCGATTCCATGCGAGATGGCAGGGTTGATGGTGTATTTTGCGACGTAGCGGCGCGCTCGCAGATTGTCGGAATTTCCGCCGTTCACCCGGCAGAGCGCCGCGTTGGCGTTTCATTTTGTCCGCGGTCTGCCAGGTGCGAATTACGACCTCACCAATCCGGCCCATCGCCTGCGAATCCGACGACATCATGCTGATGGCGCCCAGGTCATGCAGCACATCCTCGGCAGCGATTGTTTCGGCGCGAATTCGCGATTCGGCAAAGGCCACGTCTTCGGGGATATTTGGATCGAGATGATGACACACCATCAGCATATCCAGATGCTCGTCGAGTGTGTTGACTGTAAAGGGCATCGTTGGATTGGTCGAGGACGGCAGGCAATTGGCTTCGCCGCACACCTTGATTATGTCCGGGGCGTGACCGCCTCCTGCGCCTTCGGTGTGATAGGTATGTATGGTGCGGCCCTTGAACGCATCGATTGAATCCTGAATGAAGCCGGCTTCGTTCAGGGTGTCGGTGTGAATAGCAACTTGAACGTCATATTCCTCGGCTACCGAGAGCGCGCAATCAATGGCGACGGGTGTAGTACCCCAATCTTCGTGAAGTTTTAGTCCGATCGCGCCAGCCTCGATCTGTTCGCGCAGAGGCGCCGCTGCTGAGGAATTTCCCTTGCCCAGGAACCCCAGATTCACAGGCAAGCCCTCGGCCGCCTGGAGCATTCGACTTATATTCCACGGCCCGGGGGTACAGGTTGTAGCATTGGTGCCCGTGGCAGGACCGGTACCGCCCCCAATCAAGGTCGTCACTCCGGCCGAAAGGGCTTCCCACACCAGTTGCGGGCAGATGAAATGAACGTGGGCGTCGATTGCAGCCGCGGTCACGATACATCCCTCGGCGGCAATGGCTTCAGTGCTCGCGCCCACCACCATACCGGGAGTTACGCCGTCCATGATGTCAGGGTTACCAGCCTTGCCGATCGCGACGATTCGTCCGGCTCGTCACCCCGATGTCCGCCTTCACGATTCCCCAATGGTCGAGAATCACCGCGTTAGTGATAACCAGATCGAGCGCGCCTTCAGCCGAGGTTGCGGTGGCCGATTGGCCCATGCCGTCGCGCAGCGCTTTGCCGCCGCCGAACTTGGCCTCGTCACCGGCCACTGTCAAGTCGCGCTCGACTTCGATCAGGAGCTCCGTGTCGGCTAGGCGGATACGATCGCCGGCAGTCGGACCATAAAGTTCGGCATACTGGTGGCGAGGAATTCGCAGAGTCACAATTTCATCTCCGGTGAATCCACGTTCGGTCGCACGAGCCATGGCGTCAGATCGGTTTTCGTCCGTCGTGGCACCGTCCGTAAGGCCGTTGAGCCCATGCACCACGGCGCGCCCACCCAGGCGCACCAGGGTCACAGTCTTATCGTCCCCGGGTTCGAATCGAATGGCGGTCCCAGAAGGAATATTGAGTCGCATTCCAAAGGCCATGGCGCGATCGAAGCTGAGCGCCTTGTTGACCTCGAAGAAATGAAAATGAGATCCGACCTGAATGGGCCGATCGCCGGTATTAATACACTAAGAGTTGACGTTCTCACGACCGGCATTGGCGATGATATCGCCTTCAGACAGCATGTATTCACCGGGTATCATCTGTCTGCATTACCTCGATGCCGCAATTTCGGCCAACTAGCGAATCGGATGGTGCACGGTAACCAGCTTTGAACCATCGGGGAAAGTCCCTTCCACCTGGACCTCGTCGATCATCTCCGCGATGCCATCCATCACGTCGTTGCGAGTCAGGATGGTCATGCCGAATTCCATCAGCTCGGAGACCGATCGTCCGTCGCGGATGCCCTCGAGTATTTCGGCCGTGATCAATGCAATCGCTTCGGGGTAGTTGAGCTTGAGTCCGCGCGCCCGCCGCCGGCGCGCCACTTCCGCGGCCGTAAAAATTAGCAGTTTGTCGATTTCTCTCGGCGTTAGTCGCATCGGCAGTTGTCATGAAAATCAGACGCTGAGCAGATGCGCGATCACCTCCGGCGATTCGATCCCGAGTGCCGCCGGAGGCTACCACGCGCCCGCGCTGCATCACGTAGTAACGATCGGCGATCGACCACGCGAAACGCAAGTATTGTTCGACCAGCAGAATCGCTATTTTGAGCTCCTTGCGGATGCGATTAAGCGCGTTGCCGATCTCCTGCACGATCGACGGCTGAATGCCCTCCGTCGGCTCATCCAGCAGCAGCAGCCGCGGCGCGGAAACCAGCGCCCGTCCGATTGCCAGTTGCTGTTGCTCTCCGCCACTCAAGACGCCGCCCTTCCGCGCCCGCAATCGCGCAAGAACCGGGAACATATCATAAATGTAGGATGGGATTTCGTTTTTAGGTTCCGGCTTGCGGCCCGCGAGCGAAGACAATCCCAGCACCAGATTCTGATCGACCGTCAGATGAGGGAAAATCCCCCGGCCCTGGGGGACCAGGGCAATGCCCCGCCGCGCGCGAGCATGCGCGGGCATTGCGGTAACCTGCTCCCCCTCGAAAATTATGTTGCCCGTGGAGACCGAATGCAGTCCCGCAATCGTGCGCAGCAGCGTGGTCTTTCCGACTCCGTTGCGTCCCAGCAGAGTTACCGCCTCCCCTGACTCCGATCTCGATCCGAATGCCGGTGAGTACCGGGACTGATCCCATAGGTGGCGCCGACGTCTTCAAGTATGAGCAATCTCGGACTCCTCAGCGCGGCCAAGGTATACCGACTTGACCTGCGGATCGTTGCGCACTTCATCGATGCTGCCCTGCTTGAGCATGCGGCCCATATGCAGAACACTCACTGGCGCCGCAAGCTGCTCGACGAAGTCCATATCATGATCGATCACGATAAATGCATGTCGTGTGGCCAGGCTCCTGATGAGTTCGGCAGTCTTGGCCCGCTCCTGATGAGTCATTCCAGCGGCCGGTTCGTCAAGCAATAACAAGTCGCCATCCGAAGCGACAACCATCCCTATCTCCAGCCACTGCTTGGCACCGTGCGCGAGATGGCCCGCTAGCATCATACGCTTCTCTCGCAGTCCGATGATTGAAAGGATTTCATTGACTCGCGATTGTTCGGGCCCACTGATCGATCGCCGGAGCGTGCTCAGCCAACCGCGGTTTCGCTTCGCAGCGACTATTAGATTCTCTTCAGTGGTAAGCGTCGAAAGTATTCCAGGTGTCTGGAATTTACGGCAAATACCTCGCCGAACCACCTCGTACTCAGGCAGCTTCGTTATGTCCGCGCCTTTGAACATGATGCGTCCCGAAGCCGGACGGACACGCCCGATTATTGTATCCATCAAAGTGGATTTACCCGCGCCATTAGGTCCAATGACGATTTGCACAGTCGTCGGCATTACCGACAGGCTGACATTGTCGAGAGCCTTGAAGCCATCGAAAGATACCGTCACATTCTCGACTTCAAGCAGCGCAGTGTTCACCTTATTCTTTCAACCCTCGTCTAGCTGCCCGGTTCTTCTTCCGGTTCGTCATCGACCACCATCACCTGGGGCATCACAATGGTCTTGCGGGCCTCACCATAAGGTTTACGAGCAAAGTAGGCCAGTAGGCCGCCAAGACCCTCAGGCATTGCCGTGACAGCCAGCACAAAAAGCGCCCCCATCATGTACAACCAGATTTCAGGAAACCAGCTACTCACTTTGTCTTTAGCGAAATTAACCAGCAAGGTTCCCAGTATCGCACCAATTAGGCTGTCCCGGCCACCGATCGCCACCCAGATAACCATTTCGATCGATGGCACCACACCAATCATCGCAGGTGAGATAACGCCGATATTGAGCGTATAGAGCGCGCCGCCAATCCCCGCGAGCAACCCACCTATCGCAAAGGCCGCTACTTTGTAAGGCGCCGGATTATAGCCGAGGAAGCGCACGCGATTCTCGCCATCGCGAATTGCCCGAAGCAGCTTGCCAAACTGCGCGTCCAGCAGCCACTGGGCCCCGAACAGCGCAATCGCCAGGATCGCGACGGTGAGCCAGTACAAATCCACTTGCGTACTTTGATCGGACAGCGAGAAACCGAACGCCGTACCGAAATCCGTCAGTCCGTTGAAACCGCCTGTATATGGCTGCTGGCTAATGATGAAAGTGGTGGCGGCGAGTGCCAGCGCCTGGGTGATAATCGCAAAGTACACGCCACCGACGCGCCGGTGAAATACCAGCCATGCGAGTGCACCCGCAATCGCAGTAGGCACAATCAGTGCCGCGGCCACCGCAAAGAATCCGCTCTGGAACGGCAGCCACAGCCACGGCAGCGAATCGAGACCGTTCCATTGCATGAAGTCAGGTATTTCGCCGGGCCCGAGCGAAGCCAGCTTCAGATGCATCGCTACCGCATACCCGCCAAGCCCAAAGAACAGGCCTTGACCGAGCGGTAGAATTCCCGCGTTGCCCCACACCAGCGCAATCCCCAATGCCAGTATTCCCATGGCGAGAAACCGGCCCAGCAGAGCTAGGTTATACGGACCAATGTAAAGGGGTGCCAGAATCAGTATCAGCAGAGCGAAGGCGTACAACAGGACATGGCCGCGCCGCACCTCAAGCCTCCTCCAGCGCGCGCGAACTGACCGAGACGATTCCGCGTGGTCGAAACTGGATGAACGCGATCACAAAGACCAGCAATAGCACATCGGAAGTGCTGACACTGGTAAAGACTTGAGCTCCTGCGGAAAACAAACCCACTATGACGGCCGCGATGCTGGTTCCGCGAACGCTCCCAAGTCCACCCAGGATGACGACCAGGAACGCGTAAACAATGTAGCTCTGACCGACGGTTGGCGTCACCGGTGCTATTAGCGCGAGTGCCGATCCCGCCAATCCAGCGACTCCGCTCCCGATCGCGAAGACGGCCAGGTCAACCGTGCGTGTGTTGATTCCGAGAGCTTCCGCCATGTCCCGATCTTGATGAACCGCCTGAACCAGGAGCCCGACTCGCGTGCGTGCGATCAGAATCGTAATCAGCGCCAGCACCGAGACCGAGAGCGCGATGATGAAAAGCCGCACCAGTGGCAGGCCGAAGCCCTGGAAAATTCCGCCAGCCACCGTAAACGAACCCGCCAGCCACGACGGAGCAGTTACCTCGTCGCCAATCGGACCGAAGATACTGCGCGCCGCTTGCTGCATAATCAGGCTCACGCCCCAGGTCGCGAGCAGCGTATCGAGAGGACGCCCATAAAGCCGCCGGATCAATGTCAACTCGAGTAAGCCACCAAATAGCGCTGTGCCGACAAAGGCTACCAGCATTCCAATCGGATAGCCCACGCCATGTGGCAACACCTGTAGTGTCGCATAGGTCAGATATCCTCCCATCATCAATATCTCACCGTGAGCCATGTTGATGACGCGCATCAGGCCAAAGCTCAGGGCAAGACCAAGAGCCGCCAGCAATAGAATAGACGCTACACTGATCCCGTTAAAAAGCTGGCCGGCAACAAGACCGTACTCGCTCATCCGCGATCCGCCTCCCGGAGGCGAACCTCCGCAATAGCGCGTACTTCCATAGTCTATTTCGGAGCCTTACTTAATCGCGCACTTCTTCCCCGGAAACGCCAGTGCATCGTACGGCTCCGGATAGATCGGTTTCTTCGAGTCCCATAGGATGTCGAACTGACCGTTTGCGTTGAGTTCGCCCACATACGCAGTCTGGGCGAGGCTCTGATTGGCGACAAACTTGGTCTTGCCCATTACTATGTCTCGCCAGTCCAGCTTAACCGCCGCCTTGCGAACCTTATCCGGATCAAAGCTCTTGGCCGCGGTCGCCGCAGCCGCCCATTCATAAACGTCCAGATAGCCGTGCGCCATTGGATCGTCCACCACGGTATCCGCGCCGAACTTGGCCTGGTAGGCAGCAACAAATTTCTTACTCGCTGGATCGTCCAGAGTCTGAAAGTAGTTCCATGCTGCGTAGCTGCCCTGAACCAGCGACGGACCCATGGCTTTGGCTTCAGGTTCGGCGATACTGAAGGACATTACGGGCAGTTTAGACGGCGGCAAACCTGCCGCCACCATCTGCTTGAAGAAAGACACATTGCTGTCGCCATTGAGAGTATTAAAAATTACCTGGGGCTGAGCCACCTGAATCTTGTTAACGATTGCGCTGAAGTCCGTCCCTCCAAGCGGCACATATTCCTCACCCGCGACGACTCCACCTCCATGAATAATGTGCTTCTTCAGGATTAGATTCGCGGTCCGTGGAAACACATAGTCGGAACCCAGAAGAAAAATCTTCTTGTAGCCCTTCGCGAAGGCCCAGACGAGCGCCGGCAAAATCTGCTGGTTCGGTTGGGCGCCCGAATACATGATGTCGGCGGAACATTCGTTCCCTTCGAATTGAACCGGATACCATAGCAGCGAATGGAAGCGTTCGAATACAGGCAGCATCGCCTTGCGGCTGGCAGAGGTCCAGCCACCGAAGACCGTCACTACTTTATCTTCTTGGATAAGTTTCTGTGCCTTCTGCGCAAATGTACCCGGCTCCGAGGCCCCATCTTCCGTCACCGGCTCTATCTGCTTGCCGTTTACCCCTCCCGCCGCGTTGATCTCGTCAATCGCAAGCATGGTTGCGTTCTTAACCGTGACCTCGCTGATAGCCATCGTGCCGGTCAGCGAATGTAACACCCCTACTTTGACTGTGTCCTGCGCAAGTGCCGGCAATGCACTCGTGAGCCCGGCCAACCAGCATAAGATTAAAAGATTCGAAACAATCCACCTTACTCTACGCCCGCGCCCGGCTATCATTCCTCTCTCCGCACTCATTTGCTCCTCCGATTAAACTGAGATCTGGCACTACCCGGACCTCCGCTGTGGTTAGCTTGACTGACGATGGCCTCAGTTAGAATTGTAACTGCGACTGGACCCAGAGCCGGTTTGCACCGAAGCCCTTGTCGTGGAAGTCGCTGCCGGCCAGATACGAATACTCCAGTTGAATTTTGGCGTTATGGTTGAAGTAGTAGTAGTTGAGCCCGCCTGAAAATTCGGTGATTTTATTGTACGAAAATAGATCGGGACCCGAGAACCAATAGGTCTCTTGGCTGCCCGGCGCGGCCTTTGGAATTTCCGGAGCGCCCCACGACACCCCCGATATCCGCTGAGCGATCTCCCACTGGCCCGGCACCAAATAATATCCCGCTTGTTCGGCATAACCCCATGAATCGTAATTCTTGTTGGTGCCAAGCGAACGCGCAGTGGTGCCCGGGTCGGTGTGACGATAGTAACCGGTGCCTTGTAATGTCAGATATCCCAGCCGAAAGCCCACTGATCCATTCGCGCCGTATGTCGTATCGCCAGGTAATTCGTTTTCGAAGGTGGATGCGCTATTGACGGGATTGTACATTCCAGAACCCCAGACGGAGAGACCCGGCTTCGCGGCATAACTGTCTTCCGGATGGGTTTCGGAATATCCGAAAAATGCGGGCGCTAGAATATCGTACTGAAGGTGTCCGATATAGGCCATGTTAGAACCGAAATTCTCGTTTCCCCCTGCGTCCAATGCCGGAACTCCGTTGGTAAATTCAGCCTCGTACGAAAGTTTGCCGGCCTGCCCATAGGCCGCAAGCCCGGTAGCTCGCGGCAAGACGAACGCATACTCAGCGGTTGACAGGTCTGGAAATGTCAACCAGGCGGGATTCGCGTAAAACTCCCACGTGTAAGCTGTCCACGACCGGCCCGCCTGCAACGTGAGATACTTGCTGAAGGTCTTGGAGCCAAACCAATCCAGCAATGTCATGTTGTTGGAATTGCCGGTGGTGAAACCCTGGATCTGCATAAAATACTTCAAACTCGGGTCGAACACGTTCCCAGAAAACGCGAGACGCCCAAGGTACACCTGAAAGTCACTCTGGGTATTGTTGTTCATTCCGTACCGCCCAATCGAGTTCGGCTTGAACAAGCTATAGCGTATCTGCATCAGGCCGTTGATATTCAGGGAGAACTTTCCGTTCTTGCTGCGCAGGAAGAAGCCTCGATCGTAAACATCGGCCTGCGACGTGCCGTTCGGGGTGGTTTCGTTGCCGCGACCTATTCGCAGGTTAGTCATAACGCTTTGGAGGCTGTCCTCCTTTTGCGTCTCCTCGGCCTGATTCTGTTGTAGTTGGTCGAGTCGCTGCTCCAGCAGGACAGTTCTGGCGTGCTCGGCGCGAATCTCTTCTCGCAGCTCTTCTATGCTGGGATCGCCGGTCGAAGCCTGCGCCAGTTCGCCGTTAGCATCGGACTTAGTTGGCGGATTGGTGCCGTTATAGGTATCTGCGTTCGCTCCCGCACCCGCGCAGATGGCAACAAACCAGACCATCACCGCCATACCTGTTAAACAGGCGGCTCTTGCCTTCAATCGCTGCTTCACGACTCCTCCTGCAAAACGTCAATGTTGTATGCGCTCGAACGTTTAACCGCTCAGTTCAAGTGGACAACCATCGGCGGTGTGCCGGAGCAAGCTCTATGCCTTCATAACTTCGCCGCACTCACCGATGGGCCTGAGATAATGTGATAAGCGCGACAAACAGGTGGATTCGGGCTTCGACTCCCGATCATGGTCGAAAGGAAAAGCGGCTCAGTTCGATCTGTAATGCCGTAGCGGATGAGGCGTGTCAGTGATCTCCAGGTATGCGGAAGACCCTCAACTGTTCTCACTCAACATGCTGACTGACGAGGGGCTTTGCCCTGATGATTGGTCCAGCGCCAGTGCGCATAAGAGGACTTAGGTAGCATGCGCTAAGTGGGATCCCGCCTGAAGTGCTGCCATTTACGGAGCTGCCTAAGAGGTGAGCACCTGCATAACTCGCTCGCAGTAGGATTTTAGCGGCAAACGGAACGTTAACTTATTGAGCCGTTTGTTTAACAGATGGTTTTGTCGTTTGCCTGACGGACTCAACGCGAAATAAACCGTAGATTTGACGTTTCGAAAAATGCGCGACGCCGTATCTGGAAAGCCTTCAACGAATCACCTTCGGAGAAGACACTGTCCAGGTCGCTGAGCCGGGCGAGCATGAACTCGGATTGTTCGTTGCTGGGAGTATTGAGTGCAAAGGGGATCAATCGAAGCGGTCTGATGAGGGCAGTCGATATGAGGGCCTTCAACGCAAACAGATGGCACGAAGGCGCGAACGCGAAGCAGATGTGAATTGGCTAAGCGACGGCGCTCAGAAAAGATTTCCACTCGGATATGGAACGAGTATCTGGATATGGCTCCGGACGGATGGGGTTCTCTGAACTATAAGTCACTTTGAATTGACCGTCGTCGCTCACTTGCCCGATTCGAATCGTCTTCCAGGTGTGCTGGCTGTCCGCATCGATACGCATCGGGCCTTCAGGTGCGTTCAGACTCTGATGGCGAAGGGCATCCCGAAGTTGCAGCGTCTCGGATGTCCCCGCTACTGTGACTGCTTGAGCCCAGAGCTTAACACCCACATATGCCGCCTCCATCGGATCTGAGGTGACTCGTTGCGGCCCATAGTGCGATCGAAATGAATTCACGAAAATGCGGTTCTCGGGCCGATCGATGCTTTGGAAATAGTTCCACGCGGCGTAGTTTCCCGGTATATCCAGGTTGCGCAATTCGTTTTCACCAATGCTGAAGGAGAGCGTCGGGATGCGGCTGGGTGTGATGCCTGCGGTGCGCAAGGAACGGAAAAAACAGATGTTGCTGTCGCCGTTGATGGTATTGATAATCAAGTCCGGTTGAATCCTCATGATATCGGAAATCACCTGCGTGACATCCACGCTTCCGGGAGGAATAAGGCATTCGCCGACGATTTCGCTACCGCTCTGCTTGACCTGATCGCGGACTATCTCGTGTGCGACACGCGGAAAGATATAGTCGGATCCAACCAGGAAGAGACGCCGGCAATTTAGAAAGCCAAAAGCCCACCGAATCGCCGGAATGATCTGCTGGTTAGGTGCCGCGCCCAGATAGAATATATTCGGAGAGCTCTCCAGGCCCTCATACTGAACCGGATAGATGAGCAGGTTGTCGTGCTTTTCCACCACCGGCAGTACGGCCTTGCGATGCGCTGACATCCAGCATCCAAACAGAACCCGAACGCCCTTCTCGCAAATCAGTGATTCAGCTTGATGCGCAAACTCCACCGCGTCCGATCGGCCATCTGCGACCGACGCCTCCACCCTCCGGCCCAGCAAGCCGCCGCGGCGGTTGATCTCGTCAATCGCCAGCAACGTCGCATCCACAACTGGACCCTCGCTATAGGCCATCGTTCCGGTAAGCGAATGGAGGATGCCGACGCTGATCGGCGGTGCCGCGGATTTGACCGGATGGATTGGCCACCTGTCGTCGCCACTTGCCGCCGCCCTCGCTTCGCCATGGTCGCCGGGAGAAATGATGCTTGCTCCATGGGACGGGACGGAGCCGTCGGCCGGCCGCAATTCATCCCGATCTGCAAAATGCTCGGGTGCCGACAATACCGAGCTAACGCCGCACAAAAATCGGTAACCCCGCCGGTTTACCGTTTCAAGGTATCGTGGCGACTTCGCATCATCGCCCAGAAGGTTGCGCAATTCCCAGATGTACGCCCGTAATAGCCCATCCCCGACGCCCTCGACGTCCGGCCAGATATTGTTCAGCAGTTCGTGGCGTGAAACCAGCCGATGCGGGTTGCGCGCCAGGTACACCAGAACCTCAAACGTCTTACGACGGATTTCCAGCTTCTCGGAGTCCCGCCATAACTCCTGATTCGACGGATCGATCCGGAATCGCGAGAAACACAGTATTGGCGCTTCACTCATTGCGCTCGGATCACTATCGATTTGTCACTAACGACTTCGCTGCTGCTGGCTTGGCCGCCGCTTTCCCTTTGAATTCGGCGACGCGCCCGCGATCACCTCGAACCGCGACGGCTGAACTCATCCCCCCGTATTTCCGCAACGCACGATCGGAGGCCATAGCGGGTTGCCTCCCTCGAGCATTCGCCTGTCCGATCTGCGCAACGATCGGCGTCCGAATGCTCCGCATCCCTTCGAACCCTGCATCTCCTTATAGCAATCGAAATGCCATTCATCTTTTTCGCTGAGCCCGATACTTCGAGCTTTGCAATTTCCTGATCGCAAAGTTGCAATCGGCGGAAATTTTGATGAATTCTTGTAGCCCGCTCCGGCGCTGCCCACTGCCTTGCTCCGCTTTATGGACTAACTCTTTAAGTAGCGTTTACATATACCCACTAGCTTTTGTGTTCACTTGTCATCGCGGCTCCGTGTCCGCTCAAAACATTTCCAACACGGAACTCGAGCGGCGGTCATTCCCTCCCTGCGCTCGCATTTCTCTCATGCCTGGTAGTTCGCGCGTTGTCGGCGCTTAACCCATCGGCGATTTTATCCCGATGTCCTCTGCCCCGACGCTGAGCAGTTGCATTTCGTGCAAGCATTCAGCGCGGTTTCATCCACCGCCTGCCTTCGATTTCAAGTTCCTTTCGTTAGTGCCTGCCATGTTCCGTTCGCGGCTGCCGCGATCGAGTCGCCAAGTGTCAAATTTCGTATCCGTGCGCGATCAAACGCAAAGGATCGCCCGCCGAGGCAATCTCCTGATGGCATAGTGGTTGCTTCGACCATTTGCAGTCGCCAGTCTGCCGGCTGCCACATTCATTCGCCGGCATCGGCGCCGGCAACTAGACGAAAGTATTAGGGAGCGATCGGGAATGGACATAAAGCAGTCCCGGAGTGTCGCGGCGGAGCCTTACCCGTTCGATTTCGTACCCGCGGAAACCGCGCTGATAATTATCGATATGCAACGCGATTTTCTCGAGCCTGGAGGCTTTGGGGAAATGCTTGGCAACGATGTCTCGCAGCTTCGTCGTACCATCGAGCCCAATCAAAAGCTCCTCGCGGCGTGGCGTATGGCCGGTCTGCAGGTGGTCCACACGCGCGAGGGCCATCGTCCCGATCTCACCGACCTCCCGCCCGCCAAAAAGATTCGCGGCCGCAGCCCCACCAGCATCGGCGATCCCGGCCCGATGGGTCGCATCTTGATCAGGGGCGAAGCCGGTCACGACATCATTCCCGAGCTTTATCCGCTCCCCGCCGAACCGGTGGTCGATAAGCCCGGCAAGGGCGCCTTCCACGCTACGGACCTCCACGCGATCCTGCGCAACCGCGGAATTAAACACTTGGTGATCACCGGAGTGACTACTGAGGTCTGCGTCCATACCACGGTTCGCGAAGCCAATGACCGGGGCTACGACTGCCTCGTCCCCGAGGATTGCGTCGGCTCGTATTTCCCTGAGTTTCAAGATGTCGGACTAAAAATGATCAAGGCGCAAGGTGGAATCTTCGGCTGGGTTTCTGACTCCTCGAAGATAATTGCCGCATTGCGATAGTCACCCGCAACGCACTTCGCCATCTGGCGCAGGGAGGCCGGAAGATCTCGTCATGGAAGCAAAGAAACCCGCCATCTGGACACCCGGCGACTGGAACGCCTTCTTTGGATTCGGGACCAATATCCTCGTCAACCTGCTGACCTTGAGCGGCCTCCTTCGTTTCGTCCTCAAAATGCCCGACGATCTCGTCTTCAAGCGGATTCTGCCCGCCACCGGCTTGATGATGTGCCTCAGCACTCTCTACTACGCCTGGCTCGCCTATCAGTTGGCAAAGAAAACCGGTCGTGACAACGTCTGCGCCCTGCCTTCGGGTATCAGCGTCCCTCACATGTTCATTGTCACTTTCGTGATCATGCTGCCGATTAAGCTTAAAACCGGCGACCCGATTCAGGGCTGGGAGGCCGGGCTGACCTGGGTTTTCATCCAGAGCTTCGTCCTGATGATCGGCGGCTTCATCGCCCCTGTCATTCGCCGAATCACCCCGCGCGCAGCCTTGCTCGGAACCCTCGCCGGGGTCTCGATTGCATTCATCTCGATGCGGCCTGCCATCGACATGTTCATGACCCCGTTCATCGGGATAACCTGCTTCGCCGTCATCCTCGCGAGTTGGTTCGGCGGCGTCGGTTACGGCGGCATACCAGCCGGATTGGTCGCGATAGCCGTCGGCACCGTCATCGCCTGGAGTTCCAACCTTTTCGGACTCAACCTCGGTGGTATGAGCCTCGTCACCTTGCACGACTCCTTTGCCAACCACGCCTTCGCGATTCCAATCCCGGCCGTCGCCCATGTCTTCCACGGCTTCCGCTATCTCAGTGTGATTCTCGTCACCGCCATACCCTTTGGAATCTATGACCTGGTTGAAGCAATGGATAACGTCGTCAGCGCCTCGGTCGCGGGCGACAACTATCCGACGACGCGAGTGCTCACTGCAGACGGCATCGTCAGCTTGATCGGCTGTCTGATGGGAAATCCTTACATCAATGCGGTGTACATCGGACATCCCGGTTGGAAGGCCATGGGCGGGCGTATCGGGTACTCGGCTGCTACCGGGATCATGGTGCTCCTGATGGCTTGGTTTGGAGTTATCTCTCTGATGATGGCGGCCATTCCCGTAGTGGCTATCTCGCCCATCCTGCTCTACATCGGCATGCTGATCGGCTCGCAGGCGTTCCAGGAAACTCCGCGCCGCCATGCGCCCGCAATCATCCTCGCGCTCACGCCGCACCTGGCCGCCTGGTGTAAGCTCCAGATCGATAATGCTCTCGGCGCCGCCAACGTGAACGTTACTCCCGACCTGATCGACAAGATGGCGCAAACCGGAGTCATGTATCACGGCCTCGGCATAATGGGCGGCGGATCAATCTTGGCCGGTCTGATCCTCGGCGCAATCGCCACCTTCATCATCGATCGCGATTTCAAAAAGGCCGGCGCGTTTTCCGTCGCCGGATCAATTCTCACCTTCTTCGGCTTCATGCACGGACAGGCGATCGGCATTAACCAGACTCCCGGTGTCGCCGCCGCCTATCTCGCCGTCGCTGCGATTCTCTTCGCCTGCGCCAGTCTCTCCGGCATCACCGCGCATGAACCCGCGCATGAAACCGAAGATGAAGAAGAGATCGATGTTTCCGAACTCGAGGGCGAACCCGCCGCGTCGTGACGATGCGGCGGGCGCCGCCCGCTGTACTGCCGTCTCCCGTTCCGCTCTAATCGCGTCCCACGCCGGGATCACGGGCGGCCTGGCGGCGACAGCTCACGCCGCTCCGCGAGCCTCCCGGCGATGGTAGCCAGCATGAGCGGCGCGAACTTCATCCGACGTTGGATTTCATCGTCTGGTGTCGTCAGCTACTCCCGGAGATTCAGATCGAAAGATTGTAGACCCGCCGCACGTTGTCACCGAGCACGTTGCGCCGGCGCGCCGGGTCGCTCATCTTGTTGCCGAACTCTTCCAGCTCCTCAATATAGTTTCCGGTGTGGTCGGGATGCGGAAAATCGGTCGCCCAGAAAAACCGATCGCTCCCGCATAGATCAACCATTGCGGGCAGCGATTTCTCATCGGGATCGGCCGACACCCAGACGTTGCGCCTGAAGTAAAAGCTGGGCTTTTCCTTGAGCGGCACTCCGCGCCCCATGATGCTGTCGTAAACCGCATCCATCCGATCAAGCCAGTACTGCACCCACCCCGCACCCACTTCCAAAACCACGATCTTGAGCTTGGGGAACTTGTCGAACGTGCCGTACGCCATGAAACTCGCGAGCGCATGCCGAATCGCGTCGGAGGCCGTTACATTGAGGAACCAGGGCTGCTTGCGCACGTACTCCTTGTCGTAGCGGCCCGGCCAGCACCATTGCGGCTCCAGCGAAACGTGGACGCCGAGCGGCACGTCGAGCTCCTGCGCCTTGGCGAAGAGGACGTCGTGATCGGTGTGCCCGTGCGGCTTGCGCGTGGTCGTGAACTGCACCACCCATCCACCCTTGTGGCCCGCCTTCACCGCACGTTCGAGTTCGACCGCGGCCGCCCCGGGATCGCTCAGCGACAAATGCGCCACCGGAATCAGGCGCCCCCCGCTGTCCGCGGCCCAGTCGCTCACCCAGCGGTTGTATGCCCGGCACATCGCCTGCGAATATTCGGCGTCTTCGGTGTCGGTTTCCCAGGTCAGGTCCAGGCTCGGGTAGATGATCGCCGCGTCCAGTCCCTCTTTGTCCAGACGCGTCAATCGGTCCTTCGCGTCGCAGGCCCCCAATGGCACCTTGTCGCCGTACTTGATCCGCGGATTGAAATTGCCGGAGTTGCGCGTCACCTGGCCCATCTGCGCTACGGTGCCGAAATTACCCCCGCGATTCACCCGCGACGGCACCCCGTTTACCTCGAGGTACTCCAGGCCCTGATCGTCTTCCTTCAACCGTATGGCCTTAGCCCGGTACTTGGCCTCGCAGTACTCTTCCCAGCACTTGGCCGATTCCAGAATATGCCCATCGGCGTCAACCGCACCGGGATATTTCAGCTTGTGGATGTTTTCTTCACTGTGCGCCATTTTTTTGTACCCCTCGATTCAGTGCTCAATTTAGTCGCCCCGGGTGCAAACATTCTCGATCTGGCTCCGCTTCCTTACGGAGTCGGCGTCGATCACACTCTGACCTTGCACACCGTTGTTATAGAGGCCTTGGGCCCAATTGTCGAAGTCTTCGGAGAGGTCATTTCCCCACTGGCCGGACTCTTGACCTCGAATAATAATTTACCTAGGTTACCTTTTGCGAAGGCCGTTCCTATGCCGCCACCAAATCTCAATAAGAAAAAAAACGCCGGCCCCGGCTCCTACCGCAAATCCGCGGCGACTGAATTGATGGAGTTCTTCTACTCGGTCCACTATGAGATCGGGACTGCCCTCGAGGATGTCGTACGCGCCGATGTGCTGTCGCGCCAGCAGGCGGCTATTTTGTGGCTGATCCGATCGCAAGGCGACGATGGCTTGCGCATGCGCCGCAAGGACATTGAGTCCAACGTCCGGCGCTGGTTCGAAGTCACCAGCGCCGCCCTCTCCAAGTCGCTCCGCCTCCTGATGCGTCCGCCCTTCGAGCTCATCGAAATAACCGAAGACCCGCGATCCGGACGCGAGAAGCTGGTCGCGCTCACCACTAAGGGCAAGGCCTTCCTCGATACGGCCGCGGCCAGGGCCGGAATGGTGCTGGCCGAATTAATCGAAGACGTGCCACTTGAGGTGGTTGATCACGCCATCACTTACTTCCGTTATCTCACCGGTGCGTTTCAGAGTTCTCAGGCGCGCGGTCGTGTCCGGCTCATTCAGTCTGACCGCCGCGCAAACGGCGAACCAGAAAACGTTCGCGTCGATGGCGGGCCGAAGCACTGCGCGCGAACGCCGAAATCGAATATCTTGTAAAAAAATCGGACTCAAAAGGAGACGCCCGATGAAATTCATGTACTTTTTCCTCCCCACGCTCCCCGCAACTTTGGAAGAACGAAAGCGCCTGCGCCCGATCGCCTTGCAGCCCGAGCGTTGGCAGCAGATGATCGACAACGTCGTGGAAATAACCCAACTGGCCGAAGACGTCGGCTTCGAGGCGGTGTCCTATCCGGAGCATCACCTGCATAGCGAGGGCATCGAGATGGGCAGCCTCCCTCTGCTCACCCAACACATCCTCTATAACACCAAGCGCATCAAGGCCGGCCCGATAGGTTACGTGCTGCCTGGTTGGAATCCGCTCCGCCTCGCGCTCGAAATCGCGTGGCTCGATCAATTGACCAAGGGGCGTACCATCGTCGGCTTCGCGCGCGGCTACCAGGCCCGCTGGCTGAACCAAATGGCTCAGAAAGTCCACGTCGGCGCCACCTTGAGCGATAAGAGCGAGGCCGATCGCATCAACCGCGAGGTCTTCGAGGAGGTCTATCAATTTCTCAAGCTCGCATGGGGTGACGAGCCCTTCCGCTTCAAAGGCAAGTACTATGAATATCCGCATCCGCAGGAAGGCACGCCCTGGCCGGCGCATGAGTGGACGCGCGAGTATGGTTTCCCGGGTGAAGTTGACGATCAGGGCCGCATCCAGATGATCAACGTCATACCGAAGCCCTATCAGCGCCCTCATCCACCTTTGTTTCAGGCCTTCTCGCTCAGCGAAGAGACCGTCCGCTGGTGCGCCCGCGAAGGTATCCGCCCGACCATCATACTGCCGTCGCCAGATGTTGTGCGTAAGCTCGGAGAGGCCTATGTAGAGGAGGCTCACAAGGCCGGACGTCAGTTGAAGCTAGGTCAAAATATTGGAGTTCTGCGCGGCATCTACCTTGCCGACAACGTCGAGCAAGGGCGCAAGTTGGCCCAAAACGGTATGTGCGTGCTCGGCTTCAAAGAGCTCTTCCACCACTTCGGCTTCACCGAGGCTTGGCGCGAGCCGGCGGACGAGGCAAAATATCCGACTGGCAAGATCCCGCTGCCCGCTTCCGAGGTTACCGCGGAACGCATCCAGCGAGTGAAATTCGCCTACATAGGGTCGGTGGACGATGTTAAACGCGGACTCGACGAACTGGTCGAGAAAGCCAATCCGGAGTGGTTCGTGTGGCAAGGCGATCAGGGCTTCCTCCCCAAAGACGAAGTCAAGCGCCAGATTGAACTGTTCGGCAAAAAGCTCTTACCCCGCTATGCCTGACCAAAGTCGGCGATTGACAGTAGGTGAATTGCCCGGATGAGTGCCGCACCAGCCCCATCGCTTGAGAAGGCCGGCGGGAATCCAAGCCCGCCGGCTCTCACCGAACGCCGCGCACCGCATAAGTGGCTCGTCGCGATCGCCGTAATGCTCGGGGCCACCCTCGAAGTTCTAGATACCTCGATCGTCAACGTCTCGCTCCCCCACATGCAAGGCAGCTTCTCGGCCAGCCGCGACGAAATTACCTGGATCCTCACCAGCTACATCGTAGCCAACGGGATCATGATTCCGCTCACTGGATGGATTTCCGCCCGCTTCGGGCGTAAGCGCTATTTCCTCTGGTCGGTCGTCACTTTCGTCATCGCGTCGGGACTCTGCGGCGCAGCCGCGTCGCTCACCCAGATGGTCATCTTCCGCGTGATCCAGGGCGGTGCCGGAGCTGCCATGATCCCTTCTTCTCAGGCGATCATGATGGAGACCTTCCCGCCCGAAGAACAAGGCCTGGCTATGTCCGTTTGGGGCATGGGACTCCTTACTTCTCCCATGCTGGGACCCACGCTAGGTGGATGGATCACCTACAACTGGAACTGGCGCTGGAACTTCTACATCAATTTGCCGATCGGCATTTTCGCCGCGATCATGGTCACGATCTTCGTCCATGATCCCGATCACATCAGGAAGTCGCAGGCGCGCGCGCGCAAGATCGATTACATGGGGATCATCTACCTCGCGCTCGGCCTCGGCCTCCTCCAGATTGTGCTCGATCGCGGGCAGCGTGCAGATTGGTTCAATTCCGCCTGGGTCGGTGCCTTTACCGCCGTCGCCGTGATTGCCCTCATCCTTTTGGTTTATCGCGAACTCCATTTCGCCGAGCCGATCCTCGACTTACGAATCATGGCGATTCCGCTCTTCGATGTATCGGTCACGCTTATCTTGATCATGATGCTGGTGGTTTTCGGCATGAATCTGCTCAACCCCCTCTTCTTTCAGGAGTTGCTCGGCTATTCGCCGTGGAAGTCCGGCATCGCCGTCTTGCCCCGAGGCTTCGGCACGCTCGCCGGAATGTTCTTCATCGGCCAGATCTCCCGCCGCGCCTACGATACGCGCTGGTTCGTCGGACTTGGCTTCGTCCTGATGGCTTGCGCACTCTGGTCTATGAGCCATTGGACGCTCAACGTCGGAATTACCTACGTGCGCTTTGCGATGATTCTGTCGGGCCTCGGCTCTGGCTTAATCTTCCCCGCCATGTCCGCGGCCACTCTCGCCTGCGTCTCGAAGGAGCGGATGGGTTACGCGGCGAGCCTCTATAACATGATGCGCAATACTGGCTCCGCTATCGGCATCTCGCTGGTCACCAATATGTTGAATAGCCAGGAACAAACTCACCAGGCCTACCTTACTCAACACTTCACCGCCTTCGACGCATGGCACACCGATCAGGCCGGACCTCTTATGCCGGGCGCCCCCCACCTTCATCTGATGAACGGCCTGCTGGCGCAACAGGCTCAAGGTCTGGCGATGGTTTATCAAGTGGTACAACGCCAAGCCTCTCTCCTGGCCTACAATGATATCTATCGAATGCTCGCGTTGACGGCGGCCCTTTTCGCTCCCGGCTTCCTGCTCCTGAAACGTGCGCGCTCAGGTGGGCCTGCCGCCCATTAAAGGTGACGACCTGGCGGGTAACCGCTAGCCGCAACCCCTTCGGCGCTTTCTCGTGCAAATGTTTCACGTTACACACCTATCGCCTGTCAAGCTTCCCGACTGCCCTGACTCGCCGGGCGGGAGAGGTAACTATCGATGATTACCCAGGAGTTGATGCCCGGTAACCCCTATCCACAAGGTGCTAACTGGGACGGCGCAGGTGTCAATTTCGCTCTCTTTAGCGAGAATGCCGAAGGTGTCGAGTTATGCCTGTTCGAAGAAATCGGTAACCATCGCGAAACCACCCGTATACCCGTCACGGAAAAAACTGATGGCGTCTGGCACATCTACATTCCCGGCCTGAAGGCTGGGATGCGCTACGGATACCGCGTCCACGGTCCATACGATCCCGCTCATGGCTTTCGCTTCAGCCCTGCGAAGCTCTTAATCGACCCTTATGCAAAGGCGATCGATGGCACCCTTGTATGGGACGATGCCCTCTTCGGATATGTGATCGGCGATCCCAGGGAAGATTTATCCCGCGATTATCGCGACAGTTCGCCCTTTGTCCCCAAAAGCGTCGTGATTGATCCCTATTTCGATTGGCGCAACGACACTCAGTTGCGAACGCCGTGGCACGAAACCATCATCTACGAACTAAATGTAAGGGGCTATACTAAGCTCCACCCTGATATCCCTCCTCAACTCCGCGGCACTTACGCCGGACTTGCCCATCCAGCATCCATCGACCATCTCACCGCCTTGGGTATCACTGCGGTCGAATTGATGCCGATTCATCAGGCCGTATCCGAACGCCACTTGGTTGAGCGCGGCCTGACTAACTATTGGGGATATAACTCCATTGGGTTCTTCGCCCCTGACAACCGCTTTTCGTTTGGCACCGCGCCCGGCGACCAGGTCGCCGAATTCAAGAATATGGTGCGTACTCTCCACGCCGCCGGCATCGAAGTAATCCTTGACGTCGTTTACAACCATACCGCTGAGGGCAATCACTTCGGACCTACGATTTGCTTCAGAGGCGTCGACAATGGTGCCTACTATCGCTTGAACGACGAACAGCCGCGCTACTACGTGGACTATACCGGCTGCGGCAACACCCTCAGCATGCGTCATCCTCGCACCTTGCAATTGATAATGGATAGCCTCCGCTACTGGGTGCTCGAAATGCATGTTGATGGATTTCGCTTCGATCTGGCCGCGGCCCTCGCCCGCGAGCTTTACGAAGTCGATCGCTTGTCCGCCTTCTTCGATATCATTCATCAGGATCCAGTCCTTTCGCAAATCAAGCTGATCGCTGAACCTTGGGATCTCGGACCCGGCGGTTATCAAGTCGGAAACTTCCCCCTTTTGTGGTCTGAATGGAATGGTAAATACCGCGATTGCGTGCGGGACTATTGGCGCGGCTCTGATCAATCCATCGGCGAACTCGCTTCCCGTCTCACTGGCAGCTCAGACCTTTTCGAGGGTAACGGCCGCCGCCCCTACGCCAGCATCAATTTTGTAACGGCTCATGATGGCTTTACCCTCACTGACCTGGTCAGCTACAACGACCGTCACAACGAGGCCAATGGTGAGGACAACCGCGACGGCGAATCCAACAATCGCTCCTGGAACTGCGGCAAAGAGGGCGTCACCGATGACGAAGGCGTGGTTGCGCTGCGATCGCGCTTGAGGCGTAACTTTCTTGCGACTCTTTTCCTGTCGCTGGGCGTCCCGATGCTCTTGGCTGGTGACGATCTTGGCCATTCGCAAAGTGGCAACAATAACGCCTACTCTCAGGATAACGAAATCTCTTGGCTGGATTGGCAACACTGCGACAAGGCACTGCTCGAATTCACCCGGAAGATAATCGAATTCCGCAAAGCCCATCCTGTCTTTCGACGGCGTAAGTGGTACCAGGGTCGCTCGATCCGCGGTTCCGAACTCGATGACATCGCTTGGTTCCGTCCCGATGCGCAGTTGATGTCGGATGAGGACTGGGGCAACGGCTTTGCCAAATCGCTCGCTGTCTTCCTGAATGGTGAGGTTATTCCGACCCCTGATCAGTTCGGCCGCCGCATCGTTGACGACTCCTTTTTTCTAATTTTCAATGCCCACTGGGAAGCAGTCACCTTTACCCTGCCGGCCGCAAAATGGGGGAAACAATGGCATCGCGAGTTCTCCACAGACGCGGTTATGCGGACCGATGCTGATACCGATAATTTGCTCGCTGCTGGGAACATTTTGATCGGGCCGCGTTCCTTGGTCGTACTAAGGCGTTCCGCATAGTCTGTGTGTCCTCGTTTGTATGGCACCGCACGATCACTAAATCTGAATGTGACGGGTATTGCGCACGACCTTTCGGCCGCTAGCCGGTGCCCTCGCCACCAAGGTGCCCGGTATGCTAGTAACCGTCCACAGCGGTTACCAACAAAGTGATCGGTCATAGCGCCGCGCCTGGCTCACTGAGTCACGTTACGGATATTCGCGGCCGTTCTTTGGAGAACCTGGTGCAGAATTCAAACGTTCCGTTTGTCGCGGTCATCGGCGGCCTGTGGCAACTCGATGCGCCCAAAGCCGCGGCCGCCAAGGCTGCGGCGAAGGCCGTCGGGGCGGAACTCGCGAAGGCCGGCTTTGGCCTCGTCGTGTACTTCTCTAATGACCAATCTCTCGAACCCCATGTCGTCTCAGGCTATCTGACCGCGCTTCCCGCCGGTGCCGGTGCTATCCGCGTCCGTTATGCCGAGTCCCAGCGCGGCCAGATCAGGTTCAACGAAGAAACCTCCCGCCCCGAACTTTTCGAGCATCGCCTCTTCCCCGGCGAGGACTGGGAGGCGCCGTTCTACCAATCCCTGGCAGCGGAAGAAGGTGTTGACGCCGTACTCCTCCTTGGTGGCGCTACTTCGACTCTCATCGCTGGCGAGATCGCCGTCGCTCGGCGACTGCCGATATTGGCGGTTGACGGATTCGGCGGCGCCGCCACTAAGATTTGGAACCAGCTCGCCCAGGCCTCCCCCGACCATAATAGCTTCTCCTGGGAAACTCATCCGCCCGCGGATTTAGTCGCCCGACTTAAGGCCCAGTGTGCTGCAATTGCCGCGAAACGCGCGGAAAGCAGCCGTCACCAACGAGCCTTCACTGCAATTACTGCCCAACGGCGGCAAACGGCTCACGCCGCCGGCGCCTTCCTAGCTCTTCTGGCTGCCCTGTTCTTCGGGATGGTTTACACGCCTTTCCCTCCCGCCTATCCACTCATTATGTTTGCCGGTCTCATCGCTGCCGGCGCCACCGGCGCCTTGGTCCGCGTGGTGCTCTGGGGACCCGCGGAAAACGATCCGCGTACTTCCCTCTTACTCGGCAGTGTCGCCGGGTTCGTCGTCGGCCTCGCCTATTTAATCCCGCAATGGGTGGGTGCGCCGGGTCCCCTCGCGCCGAAAGTGACTACCGTCCTGGCCAACGACAAAATTCAATTCGCATCCGCTGTTCTGGTCGCAATTTCCGCCGGCGTTGGATTCGATACAGTCTTCAATCGCCTGCAGAAGCAGGCCCAGGATGTCGCAATTGGCCCGCCCGACAAGCTCAAGTAACTCTCCGCATTCTCACTTCCAGATCTCATTCAACAAGTCCGCCAACGCAAATCCCGCCTTCGCTAGCTGCTTTCCCGCCACTTGGCTCGCACGATCGATGTACGACTGATTGATATCGACCGTCTCCTTCGGCGCATTCGCGCATGACCGGATCTTTGGTTCGCACGGCTCTATCGGAATCTTCAGCGCGTCATAAATTTGCGTTCGCGCTAGTTGCTTCGAATCCCACGCCAGGTCGGCCGCTGAGTTCGAATTCCAAACCATCCGCCGCCTGTTCCTTCCATAGATGGCCTCGACTTGATGCGCGGTCTTTTCCGCATTCCCCGAATCGATCGTGTTCTCCAGCCGATCCACCATTTCGACGTCCCAAAGTATGTGCAAATTCTTAATCTCCGTCGCCGGCCTGATCATTACGCAGTTACCGCCTTGATCCGCATTGGTTGCCGCATGCAGCGGCTGATTGATGTCCCCGACTAAGTGAATCAGGAAAGCGAGATCACCCGCCCCGCCCCACCTGTCATACTTTCCCGTGCGAAGGCGATCCGCGTACTCATTGATTTTTGCGACGACGCAATTCCCGTCACAACGCACCGCCATCTCCTTGCGATCATCCTGCAGGCACAAATTGATGAAGTGCCACGACATGGTAGATGGGTCGCGATCGCGGAACTCCGTGTCCGGCAAGATCGATACCGCCGCCATCGCCCGCGCTACCGCCCCCTTCTCATCCGGCGTATCAAGCAGCTTTGCTACCGATCGCCGCGCATCCGGATTCAAGCCGTCCGCAGCTATGTATGCGACGATCTGATGCCCGGCGTTCCCCCACGCGTATGCCCCGCCGGCGCAACTCAACATGCACCCCAGGATCGCGATGAGAATCCCGGCTCCCCGCCGCATCTTCTGAGCCCTGCCAGAACGGCTTACTCGCTGCGCCAGATATGCGGCATTCCAATTCGCACTCTGTCCATCACTCCGCCCGTCCATGCAAAGGCGACCTGCCAGGGTATTCTCGAAGCTCTTCGGTCTAGCCGAGCAGATGCGGCTCGAAGGAAGCTGCTACGTTAATCATCTCGTAGTTGTCACGAATCAGGTTGGTGTCGTCCTCGCTCGCGCCCTTGTTGAAGAAGGCTTCCAGGTAGCGGACAAATTGACTGATCTCATCGTCTTCCAATAATCGAAAGTCCGCTGAGTTCGGATCATTCTTGCTGCCACGCCCTAGCCGGGCATAGACGTTGTCGAACAATGCTGCCATCGCTGTAGGTATATCAACGATGATTGGATCGCCATCAGGGCCTCGGTGATCTGACCATATATAAGTAGTAATCTGTCGCCCTGCCGCCTCCACCACGACAGCCTGGATCCTGCCCTGTTTGAATACTTTCTCGACCGCTCCGCGAGTTGCCTGACTCAAACGGTTCGGCAGCAGCGTCTGAACCCTTAGGCCGGCCTTCCCCAACGCGGAATCGGGGCCCGCAACTACCTTACCTTTCAGGCAAGGTGTCACAAAGTTCCGAAAGTAACCGCGAGCTAGGCCGCGTGCCGACGCGAGCGAGTTTAATGGATCGCCAAAGTAATCCGTGATCGGGTTGCTGAAGAGTTCGCCCGCCTCGCGCTGCCGCTGCACCCCTTCAATCACCGCTTTCAGCGTCGCCTGCGCTCTCGACTTGTCTTGCTCGATCACAAAATACCGGTACGCCTCCCGATCGAACGGCATCGCATCCACCTTCTCGTCGATCTTGAACTTGACCGGGATGCACGCCCGGCCCATCGCGTCCAGGATGGCCATCTCGTATAGCACGTTCGGACCATTACCCGTGGTGTCCGCCACCACTAGATCAGCCCGGTCGCACGATCGGATAACGTGGTTCATGATGTTCCCAACTTCATCCACATTCGGCGTGAATACCGTGTAATCCTCCCCTAATATCGGTTGCACGACCTCCTTCGCCAGCCACATGAGCCGTTCAAGCAGTCCTTTACCCATCGGACCAATCACGAAGCACGTCTTCTTGGATTGAGTAGCCATAGTCGCTCGATGTTAGTGTAATGGCCGAATTCCGTCCACACGATAAGGCTCTCGCGCATTTCCCGCCCGCGCTACTTCTTCGAATTATTGCATAATGCAATCTGCTTTATGTTGAGCGACCGTCGCTTTTTGATCGCTGGGCCATTTTCACGCCTGGCTGCGTCTGACAAGCTGTACCTGTATGGAATCTGCATCCGCCAAGTGACGATGATGTCTAAATCGACTTACCCTTCCCAAATCGAAACCGAACGCGGCCACTCTGCCCGCGATGACGAGGCCCTGATCCCTGTCGGCGAAACCGACTCACAATTTGAGTCTTACGACTTCCGCCCAAGCGCCATGAAAAGGCCCGGCGAGAGGTCGGCCGCCCGGGAACTACTGATATGGCTCACGCGATCCTTCGCAATCCTCGCCCTTCTAAGCAGCTTTGCCCTCTTATGCGTCGGCGCCACACCGCTGTTGACTCCACTGCAAGCACATATCGGCAAGGCCGCCGTCCGCGTCTGGGCCTTCATCAGGGACCTTCCGCTCTCTGCGCTTCCCCTTCTCCTTGCTGGATCGTCCTACATAGTGTTGCAGGCGATACTACGGCCACGGCCCTTGGAGCTATTTAAACGTTTGATGTTGGGCGTGGCGTTTCTCCTCTGGGGAGTCGTGCAACTCATGCCGGCGAGCGATCTCGCAACCGAACTGGGCAATGTGGTTATCGCTCTTTATGTAGTCGATCTCGGACTGATGATTTGGACCGACCTCGACAAAACTCATCCGCGATACGTGCGCTAATCCACCATTGCTACTGCCGCTAGCTCATATGATTCTTGCGGCCGCGCTAGTGTCTTAGGTTCGAGTGCCCGCTTCACTGTAACTATCGCTGGTACCAGAAACAGGATCGATCCGGGCACCCACATTATGGCCCCAGCGACGATCTGGTCGGTGATCGCCGCCATCCCGCCTATGCATGGACTCCTCTCATAGTACGGATATAAGACCCGCCCCGAAAAAACCATGAAAGCCGCCAACACCGAATTCTCCGCGTCGGCGATCAATAGATAAGGTACCAATGCCCACCTTGACCACCGCTCTGTCATAGGCCATGGCCTGACGATCGGGTACCAGAAAAGCGTTCCTCCAACTATGAAGCACCCATGTTCTACCGCATGCCAGCCGCTCGATCGTAACGCCATCTGGAAAGGACCCGGGAGATGCCAACCCAGCATCGCAATCGAGAACAAAAGGAATGCGGCCATCGGATGAGTCAGTATTGCGATACAATCTTTGCACGTGCGCGATTTGGCAATCACACCTATAGTGCGCTTGGCGATCGAAGCCGGAATCGCGCGCACCAGCGGAATCTGCGGCGCGCCCAGCAACAGCAGCGGCGGCGCGATCAAAAGCATCACAAGGTGCTGCACCATGTGCGTGGTAAGTAGCTTATCGTCCAGTGCTTCTATCGGCGAAACCAGCGCGATCGCAAGCGCCGCCATCCCCGAGAGATAGCAACCTAGCCGCCTTCGCGTGAAACGCGCCGGCATCTGCCGATGCACCCGCGCAAAGCCCCGCACGTATAGCGCCGTCGTCGCGATGAGTAACCCGCACGTCCACCATGGCACCTGCCACGCTGCTAGCGCTGCCTCGATCGTCGATCGCATCCGCCCGCCCTCAACCGCCGCCCGCATTCGCCGGCCGCGCCGAACTCCGCGCCGGTGGCTCGTTCGCCGGATGCATGGTCGTCAGAAATGCGACTAGCGCATCGACCTCCGCGGGCTTCAGCGCCTTGCCATAGCCCGGCATGTTGCCGCCCCCTTGCAGAATCTGCCGGATCAATTCGTTGCGCGTCAGGCGCGTTGCGGTTGTGTCCAGCGCCGGCCCCCGCATTCCACCCGCTCCATCCAGCGAATGACAGTTGCGGCATTGCTTCGCCTGGATCAGGATCGCACCTTGAATTTCCAGCGGCGTTCGTCCTTTGAGATAAGCGATCGGAATAGCCGTGGCGCTCCATGCGTCCATCTCCGGCGACCATGGATCGTAAGTACCTAGCCACGTCGTAGTTACCAGTCCACTAAGCACCGTCACCGCGATTATCATTGACAGCGGGCGCCGCAGAATATGCCGCTCCCCCGTCGATGAGATCAAGGGTAGTCCTAACAGGCCTAGCAGCAGAATCGGCAGAACTATAAGCGCAAATGGCGTATCCAGCCACGCTGGCAGCAGGCCCATTAGCGCTTCCATCCACAGGAAGAAAAAATCCGGATGTGGACGCGTCTGGATTATCGAAGGATTCGGTGCCCCGTTTGGACCTTTCGGCCCCATGATCGCCGCCGTCGCGATCAATCCAAGAATTATAAGTCCCGCAAAGATCAGATCCTTGCGCAACCCGTTTGGAACTAGCGGCTCGCCCTCCCGCTCCAGCCGCGCGCGATAGCTGGCAAGATAGGTGTCCCGGTTTACCAGCCGCCCCGGCATCGGCCATTCGCTGATCCCCAACCGATAAACCAGCAGCAGATGCAGTCCCGTCAGCCCCAGGATCGCCGCCGGCAGTAACAGCACATGCATCGTGTACATGCGCTCGAGTGTGGCTCCCGCGATGATCGGTCCTCCCATCAGAAAATGCACCAGGCGCGCACCTATCAACGGCGTTCGCCCGGCTAACGCAAATCCGATCGCCAGGTCCCAGTAAGACTCCTGATCGAAGCGTAACACCTCCCCCGTCAGCGCCATCGCTAACGTGAGCAACAACAACAGCACGCCGCCGATCCAGGTCAGTTCACGCGGATACTTGTACGCGCCTAGTACAAAGACCTGTACCAGGTGGAGAATCATCAGTCCTACAAGGAAGTTCGATCCCCACCAATGCAGCGCCCGCAAGTACCATCCGAGTGGCTGCTGGTAGTTCAGATATAGCAGGCTCTGCCAGGCGCTATCCGCCGACGGCTGATATACCAGTGCCAGGCATAGCCCCGTCACTAACTCCAGGATCAGTACGACCGAGATCGCACTGCCAAAGACATAGCTCCAGCTTATCGCGCTCGGGGGTACGCGGAATTCGCTATTCTGCAGCGCTCCCGGCGGGCTTAGACGCAGCCGTATCCAGTCGGCGATCGCCCGCGGCCATGCGCTCAATTTTGCCACTGACACCTTCGCCGCCCGCTCAAGCCTTTGGCTGATTCATCACCGGCATCTCGCCCGCTTTGACCCATAGTTCGCCCTTCTCAACTTTAACTGGATATTGGTAGAGGCCGCGCGGCGGCGGACCCGAAGCGCGCTCCCCGTCGGCATGGAAAGTTCCCCCGTGGCACGGGCACATGAACAGTTCTGCCGACGGAAACCAGCGCACCGGACAACCTAGATGAGAACAATTGATCGCGAATACCTGGAACCTATCGCCCTCGAGTCGCCGCACCCAGCACGGAATTTCCGCGGTCGCCCCGTCCCACGGCGTGCGAAACGGATTCTGGTACACCGCCAGTCGCGTCTGCTTCTCGGGAAAGCCCTCAACCGGTCCCAGCGAAATCCATTTGAGATGGACCACGCGTCTAAGTGGTGCGAGCAAGTATCCCGCAATCGGTAGCGCTAAGGCCGCCACCGCGATCGCGTTGATCAATAGACCCGCGCGTATTAGAAAACTGCGCCGGCTGGATGTCGCCGTTTGCGACTCATCCCGATTGCCGCTTTCAGGGCTTTCGCTCATGGACTTCCTTTCCCGCTGACCCTGTGCTTCACGGCCCGCGCCGCCCCGCGAGCCACGCCACCAGCGCGCTTACCTGCGCCGAATCCAGCGGCGTCTTTCCGGCATAGTCCCGCCATCCCGGATGACCTAGGTCCGGACGCCCTGCGATGATCAATGTCCGCAGCGCTCGATCGCTGTACAACGCAAGAAATGACGGATCTGCAATCGCTCCCGCCGTCCCTCCGTTCCCGTCGGCGCCATGGCACCTCGCGCAATAATCGCCAAACACTTTCGCGCCTTCAGTCGAATCGCCCCCGCCCCCATCCGCTGACGCGTACGCCGGCGCTCCATTGGTTTCCGCCGGCACGCCGCCCCAATGCGCTCGGATGCCGCTCACGATGCTCGCGATCTGCGCGTCCGTCAGCATCCCGCCGCGGCCGATCGCGAAGGCCGGCATCGCTGTGCCCTTGACCCCGTTCGCGATCGCATCGCGCACTGCCGCATCGTCAACGATTGCCAGGTAAGTCGGATTGCTTAGCGGCAGTGCGCCGCCAAAACTCCCGTTCGCCCCATGACAGCCGGCGCAGTTCTCACCGTACAGCGTCGCGAAATCGCTGACCTCTGCCGGATTCACCGGACGGGCGGCCGCGCTGGGCCGTCCCGGCATCCGCTCACACGCCTGGATCATCACCACGGCCAATGCGGCAGCGACCCCTCCCGCCAACCGCAGCGATCTCACTCCTGCCCCTCAGGATCGCGCGGCGCCTCGACCCCGCTGCGGATTGCGAACGACAGATGTTGCAGCGTGCGAATCTTTTCCGATCTTCCAACTACGATTCCCGCGGTGACGCCGAACGCTATCTGACACGCCACGAACCACCCCCAGTCCAGGCGCGCGTCCAGCAGCGGATCGATTACGTTCAGCGTCGACCAGAGCAACCCCGTCCATAGCAGCGGCGCAACGACGCCCGCGAGCAAAATCGGATAGCTCGGCAGCATCGGCAACAAGACTCCGTAGAGCATTCCCACCAGTAGCGAAACGAACGCATGCACCACCAGCGCCACCATGAACGCTTGCAGATTGAAGCTCGCCAGCGTCGCCGCACTCGCACTCGCCAGGCTCGGCATTGCCGCGGCTGCCAGCAGGTTGATCGTGTACCACGGGCTGCCATGCAGCACTGCGCCATGCGCCGCCGCCAGCGCCGCCATCACAAACCCGCCCGCGATGCCCCCCTTGATTCCTGCCGAATATGGGTAGATTTCCAGCGGCAGCCGCGCCCGATGATCCTCCTCCCCGACCCGCAGATGTGCCACCGGTATCCGCACTGGCGCAGCCTCTTCGGCAGCCTCTTCGGCAGCCTCTTCGGCCGCCTCTTCGGCAGCCTCCGCGACCGTGATCGCCTCCCTATGTTCGCGCGGCAGAACCTCGCGAAACCAGCCCACGAAGCCCGTTATCGCCAGCGCCACCCCGATCGCCGTCACTACCAAGCTCGTCACCACTCCCGCAAACGCGAGCGTGATTCCCGCCGCCGCCAGCATCGGCATCCCTGTCGATGCGGGAGCTTCGATGCGCCGCGGCGGACCGCCCGAGTCCATTCTTCCCGCCGCCACCGCCCTACCTCGCGCCGATCACGTACACGGTCAGGAAAACCACGATCCAGACCGCATCCACGAAATGCCAGTACCACGATAACAGCTCGATCCGTTCCGCATGCTCCTCCCCTACTGCGCCCATCAGCGTCAGCGTCATCACCAGCGCAATCGCAAGCGATCCGATAGTCACATGCACCGCATGCAGGCCTACCAGCGAATAGTAAGTCGTCCCGAACAGATTCGTTCTTATAGTCAGTCCAACTCGATATATCAGCCGATGCCACTCCAGCCCCGTTCCAATCAGGAACTCCACTCCCAGCGCCAGCGTCACGAACCATAGAATCGCAAAGCGGCGCAGCGCTCCGCCGCGCAGCGCTCTCGCAGCCAGCGCGATCGTCACGCTCGACGACAGCAGGCAGACCGTGTTGAACAACGGATACGATAGGACGTCGCGCGGATACGGCGGCGTCAGGCTCTTGCCGATATAAAACACGTAGGCCGTCACGAAAATCGTGAAAAACGCCGTCTCCGTCGCGATCAATGCGATCATCCCCGCCCGCCCCCGCGACGGCAGCACCCATGGATCCGCTATCGCCGGCGGTGCTCCCGCGTGCGTGATTCGGCTAATCGCTAACGGGTCGGCGCTACTCATACTTCCAGTCCGGGTCTTCTGGATGTTTCACGTCCCACAGCGGCCGCCGGCTATGCACCGTCGGCACCTCGGCGAAATTATATTCCGGCGGCGGCGACGTCTGTTGTCCATTCCAGCGTCCACGCATCCCACGGATCCTTGCCCGCCGCTTTGCCCGCAGTCAGCGACTTGATGATGTTGTAAACGAAGACCACCATCCCCAGCGCCTGAAAAATCACCCCAATCGAAGCGATTAGATTAGGCAGTTCGAAACCGCGGCCCGGCTGATAGGTATAAATCCGTCGCGGCATTCCGGCCAGGCCCGCAAAATGAAGCGTATCGAAGGTCAGATGAAACCCGACCAAAAATAGCCAGAAATGCCACTGGCCCAGGCGTTCATCCAGCATCCGTCCGGTCGCCTTGGGAAACCAATAGTAAATCGCGGCGAAGATCATGAAGAGGATCGCGCCCACTAATATGTAGTGGAAGTGCGCGACGACGAAATAGGTATCGGTGAGCTGCCAGTCGAACGGTGCCACTGCCAGGATGATCCCAGTCAGGCCGGCGATCAGAAACTGGAATAGGAATGCGATCGCAAACAGCATCGGCACCCGCAGCCGGATGCGGCCGCCCCACATGGTCCCCAGCCAGTTGAAAATCTTGATCCCCGTCGGAATCCCTACCAGCATCGTCGACGTCACGAAAAATGCGTTGCCCGCCGGCGTCAAGCCCACACTGAACATGTGATGCGCCCACACGCCCAGGCTGATAAACCCGATCGCGCACGACGCCGCCACCATTACCTCGTAACCGAAAATCACTTTGCGCGAGAATACCGGGATTATTTCCGAGGCGAACGCGAACGCCGGAATCACCAGTACGTAAACCTCCGGATGCCCGAAGATCCAGAAGAAATGCTGCCACAACAGCGCCGACCCGCCCGCTTGCGTGTCGAAAAAATGCGCGCCCATGTACCGATCCAGCAACAACATGATCTGCGCCGCCGACAATGGCGGTAGCGCCACCAGCATCAGCCCCGCGTCAACCACCGCCAGCCACACCAGCACCGGCATCTTGTTCAACGTCATCCCCGGACACCGCATCGCGAATGCGGTTGCAATCAGATTGATCGCCGTCGCCGTCGAACCAACGCTCGCCAGCAGGATGCTCAATATCCAATAGTCAGTCGAATGCCCCCGCGAAAACGGCGTCTCCGTCAGCGGCGCATACGCGAACCAGCCCACCGCAGGCGCACTCCCCGCGCCCTCCATTCCGCCCCCGCCGATGTAACTGAAATATAGTAACAACGCGCCGAAGAACCATAGCCAGAAGCCAAACGCATTGAGCCGCGGAAATGCCAGATCGCGCGCCCCTATCATCAACGGCATTAGGTAATTGAAAAACCCAGTGAGTATTGGCATTCCCACCAGGAACACCATCGCCGTGCCATGCAATGTCAATAGCCGGTTGAATACCTGCGGCGATACGATACCCGCGTCCGGCACCGCCAGTTGCAAACGTATCGTCGCCGCCTGTAGCCCCGCCACCAGGAAAAACACCAGCCCTCCGCCGATATACATCAGCCCGAGCTTCTTATGATCGACGGTGACTACCCACTCATGCACCCGGCCCGCGAACGGAATAGCTACTCCCGCGGCGGTCTCAGAGTCGCCCGCGCCCAACACCAGGCGATCGTCTATGCTGCCGGCCATAGCTCTCCTATTTGAGCGTGATCATCCACGTCACCAGGTCGTCCAACTCCTTCTCCGATAGGTTCATCGCCGGCATCAATGCCCCAGGTTTCATCCGCCCCGGATCCTGCACCCACACTCGCAGATGCTCCGGCGTGTTCGTCGCCACCCCCGATCCCAGCGTCGCCCGTCCCATCAGATGCGTCAGGTCCGGCCCGTACGTCCCGCGCCCCGAGCTTCCCCGCACCGCATGACAACTCGCGCACGCGTTCCTCTCGAACACCTCACGCCCCTGCCCCGCCGCCGCCCCCGACGCCACCGGCATGCGCTGCGCCGCCGCCCACCGGTCGAATTCCGGCCGCGGCTCTACCACCACCCGAATCAACATCAGCGCGTGCTCGGTCCCGCAGAATTCCGCGCATTGCCCCAGGTAAGTTCCCACCTGATGCGGATCGATCCACATCGTATTGATCTTCCCCGGTATCAGATCGGTCTTGCCCGCCAGCCGCGGCACCCAGAAGCTATGCGCAACGTCCGCCGACTCCAGTTCGATCCACGTCGGCGTCGGATGCGCCGCATCGCTCAGCGGCACATGCAGTTCGTTCGCCGTCACAAAACCCAGCTCCGGATACTGCAGCTCCCACCACCACTGATGCCCGATTACGCGCACGTGAATCGCACCCGCCGGTTCCGCCGCCCCCTGCACATCGTAAATCGTTCGCACCGTCGTCAGCACCAGCACGAAGACGATCAATAACGGTGTCGCCGTCCAGGCGAATTCGATCGGATTGCTTCCGTATAATTGCGCCGGCTCCCGCGGCTCATCGCCGGGCCGCGCACGAAATCGCACCACGCTGTAAGCCAGCAGCCCGCCCACGATCAGGAAGATCGCTCCCGTGATCGCCAGCGTAAACCATGCCAGCGTCGCGATCGCACTCGCCGGCGTCGAGACCGGACTTAACACCGCCCCCCGAGCGACTTGCCGATTCGCCGCCCCCATCCCCCAGTCTTCCGCCCATGCCGGCCCCGCCAGCAGAACTGCGATGGCCGCGCTCCGGCTGAGTTGTAACAGCCCGCCGCGCAAGCTTATCCGGCCGCCCCCATTTCGCAGCCGCCCGCCGGTCCATCCTGCCGCCATGCCGACGCTCCCCACTTCGATTCTTCGCTCCCGCCCTCGCGACGATCGCCTTTCGCCCGCCATCACACCGTTCGCGCTCTCAATCCAATTCTGCCGCGATACCCGATTCTTCCACTCCCGATATAGCCCCCTCCTCGCGCCGATTCCATACGCTCCCCGCATCAGCTTCAGACGCGAGCCCATCCGCTAACGCCCGCTCTGGATACGCCGCGCTTCGCGGATTCCGCGATTTCATGCGCGCATCCCGCATTCTTTTCTCGCCGTACGCCGCGGACTCTCAGAGTCTCATTCATGCGCACGTCGCAGACTCCTTTGCTCGTTTCGCTGCGCTCCGCTACTGATCTCGCTTGCTCTCCTCACCTTGCAAACTCCTTGCTCTTGATGCCACTCTCAGCCCGCATTCAAACCGTCACCCGCATGAAACCACTAAGGCTGCTACAATGCATCCTCTTTCTCGCCGCCCTCACCGGCGCGCCGTTCTGTTCCCAACCCGCTCTCGCGCAACAGTTTCCCTCCTGGATGCCTCAATGGCTCGCGCAATCCGATTGTGGGAAACTGCCGGCGCCTAAGCTCTCGTCAGCCGACAATTCCTTCGGTGCCTCGATCGTGGATTACGTTAGCGAGGGCTGGGTCCGCGATGAGGCTCTTCAACCCGACTGGATTGCACCTTTGGCTACTACCACTGCCACCCCTACCTTGCGCCCGCAACTCCGCTATGACCAGATCTGGCAGGCCAACCCCAGGGGTGTCGCCACCGATAACTTCGGCGGCGGTAAGGGCGTCGGCGGCACCAGTCCGGGCGGCTTCGGCGACGGCTTGAACGTGCTCGAATTGCCGCTGCTGCCCAATACCGAAGTCGTCCTCGGCATGCCCGCCTGGATCGCCCACAACGGCGCCATCCAGCACCCGACGAAATCCAATCCGCATCCCGCTACCGACGGCTGGTCCGACGAAACCTTCTGGCTCAAACGCCGCCTCTTCTGTGGCCCCATCAACGCCGGTAATTACATCGTCACCGCCTTGATCAATTTCAGCGCGCCTACCGGCACCGCCGGCAATAGCATGGGCCACGCCGTCTTCACCCCGATGATCGCCGCCGGGAAAGGATTCAATGACTTGGCCGGCGCCGGACGCGGCAACTTCGATATTCAGGCCAACGTCGGCATCTCGCTCCCCGACGGCGGCCTCCAGCGCCTCGGTATGCCGCTCGCCTGGAATACCGTCTTCCAGTACGAAAAACCCGTCCCTCTCACGAGCTTGATCATCTGGCCCGAATTCGAAGTGAACTATACCTGGTGGCCTAACGGCAAGCGCGAAGGACAGACCCAGGTCTTCCTCACTCCCGGCGTCATCCTCTCGAAAATTCCCCTCTTTTCCCCACTGACACTGATCCTCGGCGTCGGCTACCAGGTCGCTGTAACCAGCAATCCCGCCTATAATCACAGCGTCATCTTGTCCGCTCGCATACCTATTCCAAAACCGGCTAAGTCGCAGTCGAACTAGGCCGGCCACTTAGGGGAACGGACGATTAAAACGGTATAGGGGAATTTTCGCATGCACCGACCGATTGGACTCTTGCTCGTTGCTTTGATGCTTGGCTCGTGTGCCGAGACCACCGCAAAACGGGTAACTTACGACGATACCAAAACTGAAGGAGTTCGATTTTACGATCCCCTGCCCTTACTGGTGGTTACTTGTGAAAATGCTCAGTTGGTAGCGGTGCCGGACTTCAGCAGAGGCTACGCTCTTACATTCAAGGCAGGGATGGCCAAGAATAATACAGACCTGAAACTCACCGAGGGGCTCCTGACCGAAGCGTCGGCCAACTTGGATGACTCCGGACTCTTGTCCATGTTGCAATCATGGGGCGAGAAGGCTCTCGGTAGCGCCAAGGACCTTGCCGCTTTGGGAGCACAGGTACCCGGTACTATTCCAGGGATGGAAGGTGTCTGGCGTCTCAATTTTAACGCCGATGGAAGCTTCAAAGACATGACCCAGATTCAGCAGGGAAAACCCTGTCCGTCGCAGCCGGTTGTAACACCTGCTCCCACCCCCAAACCGGGTGGGGGTCCCAATCCTCCGGTTAAGTTTCCGTGAACGCCCATGCCCGGCAAGGAGCGTTATACGCTAAGCGATGTGGTGCGGACTCTCCGGCAGCATGAGCGACGGCTGCTCGCACACCCAAATGTCCTCTACTTGGCGATCGGTGAGAAAATCCGATCCGGCACCGGGCAGCGGCGGCTCGCAATTCGTGTCTGCGTATCCCAAAAAATGGAACGGGGCTTTCGCGCAGCCGTTCCCACACGATTACGGGCCATCAAATCCGACGGAACTCCAGCAAACTTCTTCATCCCGACCGATGTCGAGATCAAGCCGCGAAAACTTGACGCGCTCGCCATCCGCGGTGGTGACTCCATAACTGCGGCCACCCTCGGCTCCGTCGGGCTCGTCTTCAACGGCTCGAATGGGCAGAGTTTCATTCTGACAAACGCGCACGTCAGCCCCGGAGTTGACCAATCCGCTCAGGGGCAGCCCGTGAGCATTCTTGGCGGCCCGGTTATCGGTAATACGAATTGGGCAACTCATCTTTCGTCCGGATCCGGACAAGTGCACACCGTAGATGCGGCCGTCATCGTTCCGAGTGTGCAAGTGGAACCGTTCGCCATTGACGGGCATCCCTCGAGGGTAGTGGAATATGGTTCACTCGCGGAAGGTTCTACTCAAGCGCTGTTTTATCTGCGCCGAAACGGTAGCCGTAGCACCTTTACTTATCCTCATCGGGTCATGACACCACGGCTGGTAGATGTCGAAGGACATGAAATTCTCTTTGTTAACTTCTTCGAAATGACGCTCGCGGAGGGACCCTCTCCGGTAAAAGGGGATTCGGGGTCGGTTCTGGTTTCCGACAATGGTGCCGGGCTTGTCGTTCATGCGTTACTCTTTGCCGGTGATATGAACACCATAGGGGTTATTTCCATAGACGACGTCTTCCAGGCGCTCGGCGCGCTCGCGGATGGTCTCAGGTAGAGTGAACCGCTGCGATCGATCCCTTAGCCGCAGCCGCGGCTCATCGGCGCCTCCTCACGCGAGATAATAATTCTTACCGCGCGGGCCCAAACATTGCGCAACCTTTGATCTTACCTGGCGAGACCGACCTCCCTCGCAATCTGCATGGTCTTGTTCGTTTCGTGGTAGACATGTTGCGAGACGACGACCCGCGTGTCATCTTCCTCGGAATCTGCATGGGTCTTGTTCGTCTCGTGGTAGACGGCGTCGCTAGAACTATCTTCTCATTCATGCGCACGCCGCAGACTCTCAAGAGTCTCATTCATGCGCACGTCGCGGACTCCTTTGCTCGTTTCGCTGCGCTCCACTAGCGCGCGCAAAGGTTTCACAACTCTTCCCTCCGCTCCTGCCTTGCTCAATCTCTTATCTGTGCGCACCGTGTTCCGCCCTCGGCTCCGCTGGTGTGGTTCAGCTCACCTCGCCCTCGGCTCCGACATTGTAATGCCTCGCGCCGTCCTCTCCGCCGCGTAAACCATGCTTAATGAGCCGCCGATGGTCTCATCGACGAAGCCCGAAAGACCCTGCGCTTTATCACTGTGGGAAGCGTGAAACCTTTCAAAGGTTTCACAACTCTTCTCTTCCCTCCGCTCCGAACGCCGCGGACTCTCAGAGTCTCATTCATGCGCACGTCGCAGACTCCTTTGCTCGTCTCGCTGCGCTCCACTAGCGCGCGCAAAGGTCTCACAACTCTTCCCTCCTCTCCGCACGCCGCGGACTCTCAGAGTCTCATTCATGCGCACGTCGCAGACTCCTTTGCTCGTCTCGCTGCGCTCCACTAGCGCGCGCAAAGGTTTCACAACTCTTCCCTCCGCTCCTGCCTGTCTCAGCCGCTTATCCAGTTAATCGCCGTTTGCGGTGACGTTGGCGCTCTTGACCATGTTTTGCGGAATCCAGTAATGGGCCGCGAAGTACTGTGACATATACGCGACTGACTGGTCAGCGGTCTTCTTCGCCAGGTACCCCATCCCCGAGGTATAGGCTTTGCCTGCACCCGCCGCGAGGTTAGCGCCGAGCGACGCCGCAGCTATTGCGCCGCCCGCCGCCGCGCCCGCCGGCGCCGTCAGCGCCGCTCCCGGCATCTTGCCGCTATCGGCGTGCGTGGTGAAATTCATCACTTGCTGAGTGGCGCCGCCAGCCATCTGATAGACCTGGACGTCGGTATCCAGGGTCGAAGATCCGACCCCGAGACCGATCACCATGCGCCGCAGCCGATTCCCCTCGTTGATTTCCACGAACTGGCCATCGACCAGCAGCACGTTGTCGCCCGTCACCCGCATCCCGCGGGGGATCACGGTCGCGGTAAAGCCCAGGCTTTCTAGCTCCTGCACTATGGCCGCCGAGAGCAGCGACGCCGTCTCCTGCGCCGTTTGGAGCTGGGTCTGCTCTTGATTCTCGTCGGTCAGATTCCGGTAAGTCTTCTGGAAGATCCCTTGATTCAAGGTCACGTCCGAAGCTCTGACGGCAAAGTCGTAAACGTAGATCGTGGCAGGCCGGTTAAGGCTGACCGGAGCGCTGTTGGTCTGCGGGGCGATCGACGCGCCCGCGCAGGCCGCCAGGGTGACGGCAAACATCAGTCCAATCGCGTAACGTACGCTCCCGCCCAAACGCATCGCCCCTATTCTTCCGGCCGCACTCGCTTTTCCTAGCTCGTTTCCCCTTTCTGCCGCCGCACCTGCCCTTTCCAGCGCGCTCGCCTTTCCCGCCTCACTTCCCCTTCCTGCCGCCGCTACTCTTCCGTGCGCGCGCATCGCCTCTGCCTTTATGGCCGCACTCGCTTTTCCTGCCGCATTTATCTTTCCTGCCCTACTTGTCGCCCCTGTCATTCCCTTGCTTGATATCGCTCTCTTTTTCATTCGGCCCACCTACCGCGCCTGTCATTCCCTACACTCATATCACTCTTCCATCGTTCGGCCTTTATCGCGCCGATCATTCCCCTGTCATTCCGCTCCCATTATCATTCGGCCCTTATCGCGCCGGTGCCGCGCCCGCGCCGATTATAAATCATTTCCGACATGGGCGAGGCAGTCCCTCTATGCGCGGCAATCGGCTTCTGGTCCCAGAGTCCCTCTGGTTGGAATAAATCACATCGCGGCCGGTTCGGCGGCGCCGCGCGCAAGCGTGTAATATTTCACCCTCGGCAAAGAATGGCGCGCGCGAAATTATTTCGCCTTTCGTTTGCGATGAAACATTTCACCCTTGACTTTCCTCTCCTGCGCTCCAGGTGTCCGTTGTGCCAACTTGCGGTTGAGTTCGATAGATTGACTCGTAGTAGGGGATAGGTGCAATTTTTCGTGCGTCATGTAAGATGACCCATCCTGTGCGCACAACCAAAAGGACCCTTCGCGAATGAGAACACGAGATGGAAGCAGAAATCCGGCATCCACAATGCTGTCTGCACTGGCGCTGGCGGCATTGCTGGCCGGATGCGCGCAGAGCAGTCCGCCGGTGACGCCTAATCCTCAGCCCGTTGGCAGCGTGAGTCAGGCGCCGCCGCCGGCGGCAGGTTCCGGCACCCCGAACTTCCAAATGCAGGCAGTTCAGCCGCCCTCCGGAGACCAGACGACCGGCGAGTTTGAACCGCCGCCCGTAATCAGCGCGACGGACCTGCTGCCGGCGAGCGCGCTGTCAGGGCCGGGATTCTACGTTGAAACTCAGGTGCCGACCAATGGGGCGATGGGTCAATACACGATCGTCGCCGATCCATCGGTCTTTCATAACGAAGCGGGCACCTACCAGATTGAGAGCCTCGACATGCTGAAGATAAGGCTCTCCGAGATACCGGCGATCGCGCAACTGGATAACATGAGTCAGACTGGCGCGTTTGCCAAGGAGGTCGCCACCAGCGCCGCGCGTCCAGTTGAGGCTGCGGCGCAGATGGTGGCCCATCCGATGGATACAGTGACCGGATTGCCCAGCGGGGTCAGCGAATTCTTTGGTCGAGTCGATCTCGGCGCCAAGACGGTATATGCGACAGCGACCAACTCTTCCGAGAGCGGCGGCGCGCGCGCGGAACAAACCGCGGGCGAAACAGCCAGCATTACAGCCACGGCTCTGGGCTATGAGCAAGTACGGCGCGACCTGGCGCATAAGCTGCACGTCGATCCGTATAGTTCCGATCCGATTCTAACGGCAAAGCTGAATCACATGGCGTGGGTAATGTTCTCCGCCCGGGTTATGGTCAACGCTGCGGTAAGCGTTGCGGTGCCCGGTTCGATGCTAATCTCGGGCGTCGAGGTTACCGACGATCTGATTTATCAGACGCCGAAGGGCGATCTGATCATCCTGGTGGAAAAGCAGCTCAAGAAACTCGGACTATCACCGGAAGAGATCGCGGCTTTTACGCACAATAATGCAATTCCATTGAGCCTCCAGGTGACGGCGGTGCACACGCTTGAAACGCTTGGAAATATTCCGGGCCGCCGCTCGACCGCGATCGCACTGAGCGCGGTGATGACGGAATACCAGGCGCGCTTTATCGTGACATCACTACAAATGCTTTCCCAATGGGGTCAGCAGAACAGTCCGATCACCCGTATCCGGATGAACGGGTTGCTACTGGCGCATGATCAGAACGGCAACGCAATTGTGCCTGCACCGGTGGATTACCTGTCGTGGACTCCGCGTATAGCGGGCTTTGCGACGGATCCGGGCTTGATGGCAATTCAGAACCGCGTGCTCTGGATCCCGGCCAAAATGACGCCGCTTGCGCGGCAGCGGCTAATCGCCAATGGCTGGTCGGTACACGACAGCGCTCAGCCGTGACAGTGCAGGATTGAGGCCTTATAGAAAGGACGTACCGATGACCATTGCAGCTAGGCTGAAATCCTCGCGGCGCTCGGTAACGGGGGCGCCGATTTTAGTAGCGGGTCTGATCCTGATGGGTCTGATCTCGGCATGCTCAAGCACGAATACCGGACCTGCCAGCGCGTCTCAGAGCAGCGGTGGGACCTTGGTTGCGGCGCCTTCCGCAACGCCATCAAGCGCGGCGCCGGCAGCCGCTTCCGGCGCGAACACCTCAACGCCCACGTCCAGTACGAGCCCCGCGCCGGCACCCGGTCAGGAACACCTTGTAGGTATCGGCTCCGAGACTGTAATGACTATTCACGGTAAGGTCGTTTCAGTAAATCGGGCGAAACAACTGGTCACGCTCGAAGGTCCTGACGGCAAACAAGTCACGATCCACGTGTACAACCCGTACAACCTGGCGTCAGCCAAGGCGGGCGCGCCTTTCGTCGCCAAGTTCTACGAGATCGTGACGGTAAGAAAGCTGAGGAAGGACGAGTCGCTACCTGCGGTGTCCGTGGCCGAAGGTATTATCGGCGCGCTGCCCGGACAGACTCCCGGAGCGGCAGCGGGTACGCGGATACAGATCGTTGTCACGATCAATGCGATCAACAAGGACAAGAAGACGATCGAGGTAGCGGGTCCGGACGGGAGTCTCGAGACTGTAAGCGTAGCCAATTCAGCGAACCTCAAATATATCAAGGTGGGAGAGAAGATCGTAATCACGTCAACCAACGTGGTTGCGATCGCGCTTGAAGCGGACTCGGCGGCATAACGGGGTTGCAGCGCCGGCCGGAGATGAGCGGCCGGCACTGCTTGTTTCTATGGTTCTCCGGGAAGCGGTGGAAACAAGGCCGGTAGTACGCGGGCCCTGGTATCCGCTTCGAATGCTGCCACTTGCAGCAGCCGCGGCTCACTGAGTGGCGCACCCTGCAGCAAGATTCCGAACGGGAGCGTTGCCGAAACCTTTACGGGCACAGTAGGAGCTGCGCGTGTGCGGTCATACGAGGTGGTGGTGAAGCCGGCCGGCTCGGTCAGTTCCGGTATGCCGTTAGCGCCCAAAGTCGAGTATCCGTTGTTCGGGCGTCCGTGGCCGGTAGGTTCTGTCACGCCAGTCAGCACCCAGGGGGGAATGGTAGTAGTTGGCGCGATGATTACATCGAGGTTGTTCTTAGCGAGCTCCTGCAGCACGATTTGCCTGAGAGTGAACCGCCTGACTTCCTTGGCAGCGGTGTTCAGCGTCGTAACAGCAGCAGCGCTCGTCAGGCTGCCCTGCTGCGAGCTGCCAAAGCTTGGATCTGTCCAGAAGGTTGACTTAGTAGCAAGGTCATTGACGGTCTGGATGTTCGAATCACCGCGGCCTTCAAATATCTGCCGAGGACATAAGTGAGTTCCCCCGAAGATGGACCATTCGAAGGTTCCCCTCGTCGGTGGACGCGCCTAATATCCGCTCGCTTCGTAGTGGTCTCCCGTCGCAGTGTTTGTCGCGAGGGATCTGATCAGCCTGATCTCAGAACGATCACAATCAGCCAGGAACTATTTGAGCGATTGTTATCGTCCATGTCCAAATTTTGCAGGCACCAGGGATGCCGGGACTATTTGACGGTATAGCCGCGGCCTTCGAGGCATGCGGCCATCGCTCGATTATAGACATTCATCTGATTCTGCTGAGCCTGCTGCGCACTGGCCTGCTGTTGTTGCGACTGCTGGTGACGTTCGTCGCGACGCTTGAATCCACCCGCGAGTCCGCCCATCGCAGCACCGGCGGCGGCGCCCTGACCGGCGTTACCTGTTATCGCTCCGCCAACCGCACCAAGAGCGGCACCGCGGCCTGCGCCTTTTAAGATATGTGGCTGGGAGGATGGCTGAGTGCTCGCGGGCGGCACGGCCCCGGTCTGCGGCTTACTCGGATCGTAACCGGTATTTTGGACTGCCCAGAGATGACATTCATATTGATCTTTATTTTGCTGGGACTGGCTTTGGCCCTTGGCCGGGTAAATGTATAGATTCTGGGCGCGAGCCGAACGTGCCGGCAATCCGAAAAAAAGGAACATAAACATGCCGCACCAAGCACCCACTCGATGCTTTTGCCGGGCCGAGATCGGAGGACTATAATTCATCTCTGCTCCATCTTACGATCGCGCAGTTTGAAGATTCTTGAGGCTGCAGCGAACCCTTAAGCAAGTATGCGACGGCAGTGATCACTGCAAGCCGGACCTTGTTTGCTCGCGGTGAGGACCGTATCGCGATAAGCGAGCGATGTCGGCGACCAGGCAGATGCGGGCTGACGTGACTAACCCGAGAAGAACACCAACGCGCGGACTTCGATACTCTCGCGCGCGGGGGCGTCGGGCGGAGTAGTTGGATCGTCGAACGCCGTATGGGCAGTGAAGCGGGCGCGGCCGTCTGTCATCGAATCAAAGCACTTAAGCAGCAAGGCTTCGTCGGTGCGCATCGCGGGAAAGTAGAACCAGCGGTGATGCGAGTTGAAATTGAACAGATAGATCTCGTGTTTGACACCGGACTCAGTTGGGACGAGGTCATTTGGTTCAAGGCTTTGCGCGTCGCACACTGCGAGTGGAGTATCCAGAACCGGGCCTTTGATAGGCCGCCAGACGTTAATGACAGCGTAGCGATGTCGCAGGCGGGTGTTCGCCTCCTGAGGGAGATATAATCGAACGCGCTCCGGAGACGATTTTTCGGTGTAGTCGTCGTGAACTACGCGCACTGGTTCGCGTACGTCACCGAATGCTCGAGGCGTGGCGCGGCGTACGTCGTGTTCGAAGGCTACCGCCGCCGTTGCGCCAGTGGCAGTTTCGAGGAGACGCTCGACCTCGGGATAATAGACCGCACGGACCTCGGCCTCATCGTAGAAATTCGTCACGGCAGTTTGATGGTGGCGTAATTCGAAGCCTTGCCGATCGAGTGACAGCTTGGTCAAAATCGCGCGCCCGTCATGAATCGGGACTGGATGGGAACCCTTACTATGGTCGGCATAGTTGAGGGCGGCCACGACGAAATCAGTAGTGTGCTTGATAACAACCATCGCAAAAATCCTGAGCGAGAGTTTGCCTGAGACCAATATAACGGCCATCCCTCTTACTTTGACGTCGATAACTTTTGCGGGACCTTCGACTCCGCAACATCGCCGGGTGGACCTATATAATTGACTAGGTCAGACCAGTGCATCCTTGCAAGGATGCAATGCGTTTGATTGCGCAGTGTGAGAGGAAAATTAGTCCATTGCACAGTATGCAGTCAGAGAATGCCTAAATTTGAAGCATTGAGAGCGATCACACTAAGTTAAAAATGGCGAGATTTGCACAAGGGCCATAGATTTAGAGCCTTCAATAAGCTGGCAAGGAATTGGCGCCTGATTTGCTTGGGGCAATGCCGGCGACCTTGGAGCCGCTTTGGGTAATGCATCCCCGGATGGCGACAACGGGATCGTGGAGCTTTAAGTTACGCTCTAACATTTCAAGGGGAGATCATGGTCAGATCAGGTCCTGTTCCAAAGGCGCTCGCTACCACTTACTATCTTCTAATTGCAATCTCGATTTTTGGGCTGATAATCGCCCGGCCGGCTCGTGCATTCAACTACGTCGCCGACGCCAATGGTACCTGGTGGGGTATTCAGGACGCCGCACTGCCGGACGTGGACACCGGGAGCATCCGTGCGACGCAGATAGGACCGGGTCAATCGGCAACCTACAGCACATCGATTAACGGCTTCGGAGGAATCAAGGTCCTCGTACCGACACCGCCTCAGCAGGGCTTTTCCAAGTTCGGCATCCCCCAGCCTGGTTTCATCGTGTTGCGCTATAATGGCGAGCTGATGCGCGGCTTCGGCTTGAAGTTCGATGGCGTCAGCCGCTTCACATCAACCCAGTCGATCAACCTCGGCGGCATCAAGATCTCCCGCTCCGTCTATATCAATAATGGCGCCAACTGGGGCCGCTGGCTCGACAGCTTCACTAATACAACGCTTAAGCCGCTGACGATCGAAGTCGCCTTCGGTGGACAGTCGGGCATGGGCGCTTCGGGCAGCAGGTTCAGCTCGATAGTTAATACGTCGAGCGGCGACGCGACGGTCACCGCGGCCGATGCGTGGGTGGACGTGGCCACGCCGGCCACGAGTTCGAGTCTGGTGGGAGGACCTCAAGTTACGGTAATAGGAACGCCGAGCACCCCGACCAGTTCTTTCAGCGGGGCGATGACCTTTGCGGGCAATTGGCTGGTCAACACCTTTAACAATCCGCTCTCGTACACGGGCCACGAGGGGAACTTCCAGGCCTACGTGAACACGATAACTCTGAAGCCGGGCGTCACGCGGTCGCTGCTGCACTTCATCGTCCTGGGATCCCGGGTTACCTCTGGGACGTTCCGCCAGTGTGCGCGCAGCGGTGGAAGCCACCGCATCCGAGCTTGCCGCCGCGCCCGAGATCGGTGATCTGACGGTGGGTGAGATTTGTTCGATTGACAACTTCGATGTCGCTGCGCTCACAGCTAATGGCTTTAACTACGCCGCGTGCGCACCGACGATACGAAACCTAAAGGCGCTGCGGGTTATCCAGCCGCCGGTACCGGTCGTGAAGCCGCCGACGACGCGCGTGAGATACGACGTGGTCGGAAAGACGATCGCTCAATTGCGTGCCGACATGGAGTCAGGCGTGACGACCTCGGCCGAGATCACGCAAGCGTATCTCGACCGGATAGCGGCTTACGACAAGGGACAATTTGGCTTCCACTCCTATGAAATCGTCGCCACCAACGCGCTGCAACAGGCTCAAGCGGCTGACTTCGCACGGAGAAGGGGCGCGTCAGGGCCGCTGCTGGGCATTCCCATCATAGTCAAAAATCTGTACGACACGTTCGACATGGCGACCACCAACGGCAGCATGACGTTCGCGGGATTTCGCCCGGCACACGACGCGTTCCAAATCGCTCGGCTCCGGCAGGCGGGCGCCGTGATCATCGGCAAAGGCGCTCTGGAGGAATACGCCACCAGCGGCAACTACTCGAACGATGCGTGGGGACAGGTGTGGAACGCGTTCAATCTGTCGAAGTCATCGATCGCGTCGAGCGGCGGCCCGGCGGTTGCGCTGGCGGCGAACTTAGCTGCTGGAGCGATGGGATCGCAGACGGGTGACTCGCTCTACGGTCCCTCGAGCGCCGCTAGCCTCATTTCACTGCGCGGCACGAACGGCCTCGAAAGCGGCACCGGCATTATGCCGCTGACCTACCTCACAGACTTTGGCGGTGCGATGGCGCGATCGGTTCCGGACCTGGCCGACATTCTCAATGTCGTCGTCGCGACCGATCCTGCGGATCCAGAGACCTCGGCACCGGGCCGGCAGACGCCCGCGGACTGGCGTACCGAACTGGACCCGAACGGGCTCAAGGGCAAGCGCATCGGCTTTATCGCGTCAGCCTGGGTAGATCCATTCGGAACGACCAATACTACTGACGCCGAAAAGGCGGCGCTCCAATATTTCGTGGACGCTGGTGCGACGATCGTCCCGATGGGCGTAACGGTCGGCGGTACCGACACACCGCCTGCTCCGCCATCGCCGACTACCGACCGGGTTTCCGAGGGATGGTGGATGTACATAGATAGTCATCCCGAGTTGGTTACCGAGGGCTTCTCAATCCATACGCCGGTCGATGTGAATTGTTCTCAGAAGAAGGTCGCGTACGTCCGGGCCGCCGCAAGCACTTGCTCGGCTACTCCATCGGCGCCGTTGACGGACGCACAGGTGCAAGCCTGGCGGGACTATCTGAGAGGACGGCAGGCAACCGCGAAAACGTGGATGGATACGGCGGGAGCAGACGGACTCGGGGTTGACGCCGTCGTCTATCCCGGTCTCTTGAGTGATATCAGCCTCAACGACAGCGGCGGTGGCCTCGCGAGCTTTGGCCGCATGGATACGCCATCGGCGGCAAATGGCATTCCTACGATCATATTCCCGGTGGGCTACAACAACGATGGACAGCCGATCAATATCCAGTTGCTGGGACGCGCCTGGGAGGACGGCGAACTCGTTAAGATGGCATACGCCTTCGAGGAGTACGCAAATGCTGCGGGACATGGCCACGTGGAGGCGACCACCGCGCCGCCCCTGCCGCTCTTCTAATTCGATGAAGTGCGAGTGCGGGTAGGTTGCGCGGAGAAGGCGGATCGAAGGTCTTCGGATACGCGGAAGCACAGGACCAGAAACCCGGCATCGGAGCCTCGTTGAACGGGGCTCCGATGCTGATCGATTCGTTGACCGCCCCATCGATCGCTAGCTGTCGAGGGCCCGTGAGGAATTATCTCCGTCGCCTCGAGCAGACCGCGAGCGAGCGAAAACGCTTATGACGCGCCGCGCCGTCCCACCATCATCAGGGAGGTCATCGCTTTCGCAGGATTCCTCTGCCTGCGAGTCGCTTTGCCTGGCCGCTTCCGTCTCGTTTGCTGACCCCTCTTGTATGCGAAGTGCGGAATTTCGGTTATCGCGCGCTTACGACATGGCATGCTCCAACCACGTTCGAACGCCGGCGTTGGGAGCCTGAGCGCTGCGCCGCTCGCCCGGTTCGAACACGATCGGCACACTCCCCATCCCTCCCAGCTGACCCAACGTCCACCTCGGTTGTCGCGTTCGATCCAACTCGAATTCGGGAATCCGCGTGAGAAATTCTTCGAGCACGATTTTGGATTCCACGCGCAAGACGTGCGCTCCCAGACAACGATGCACCGCGGCACCCAAGCCGAGATGCTTATTGGGACTGCGATCAGCGATGAAAGTGTCGGGATATGGAAAGATGCGTGGGTCGCGATTCGCGATCGGCGCCATCAGCATAAGGTATTGGCCGGCCTTCATCGGGACGCCGGACAGGGTAACATCCTGCTTTACCAGGCGGCCGACGGAGGCTGGCGAGTAATAGCGCAGGAACTCATCTATTGCCGTCGGTATGATTTTCCGATCCCGCGTCAGCCGGTGCCGCAGCTCGATATCCCACGCCAGCCGCCACAAGGAAGTCGAAATGAGCTTGCTCGTATTATCGATTCCACCCAATAGAAGCACGGTGCAAAATCCGATCAGCTCCTCGTGGTTGAGATGGTCACCATCAATTTTCGCCTGTACTACGCGCGACAGCACGTCGCTACCCGGATTGCGGCGGCGTTCCTCGATCACGTCTTCGAAGTAATCGTACATTTCCTTGATCTTCGGCGCGGCGCTCGCGGGATCGGTGAAATATTCATGCGACATGGCCCACGTCCACTTGAAGAACCGGGGGCCATGTTCGGCGGGGAGCCCCAACACGATAGCGGTCAGGATTGCCGGAATTGGATCGCCGATTATTTTCGCCACGTCCGCGCTGCCGCTTTCGATAAAGCCATCGATCAACGCATTGACGTTCTCGCGCAACATTTGCGTAAAATCCATCACCCTTCCCGGGGAGAAGGGTTCATTGACCAGCAGGCGCGCACGTTTATGCTCCGGATCATCCTGGCCCGCCAGCATCAGCCGCTCGGTAGTTCCGTACCGCGGAAATGTCACTGCATCATTCGAAAAAGCATCGGTGTTGTGCATCACCTCCATCACCTCTGGATAACCGGCTGCCATCCAGAATCCCCCGTGCATCTCACTCCAGCCGATTGGCCGATTAGCCTGTATGACCTCGTCGCGGATCGCTTCGTAAAACTCGTTCGGCGTGCCGTCTTTGCCGATCGGCGGATTGATGTGATCGAAGCGGGTATAGAGGCTTGGTCGATTCGAATTATCTGTCGCAGTGATAGTTTCACTCATGGTTTTCTCCGGACCCTGGTGACGAAAGTTACGCAAGCGATGGCGCGGCCTGGGAATCGCTCCCAGGTCGTGCGCGGTCTTGCCCACTGTTCTGCCGGGGCGATCTCAGCGCCTAGTCTTCCTTGACAAACCTGAGCGCTCCTTCAGGACATCCGTCCACAGCGTTTTTGGTCCGCCGCAAAAGATCGGGTTCGGAGGCGCTGACCTCTCGAAGAATTTTCGCTCGTCCGAGATCATCGCCAGGCTCGAATACCTCCGGTGCCGCCAGATAACACTTGCCGTGTCCAACGCAGACTTCGAGATCGATTTCTACCTTCATCTTGAATCCTCTCCTTGAAGGGTTTCCGACGAGCGGCAGCGGGCGGTTTTGAGGATTTCAAAACCGCCCGCTGCCGACTGGTACCGTACAGGCATCGAGGTGGTACTTACCATCGCCGCCTGTGATGCGAGGTCCGGGTTCTCTGACGCGGGGCAGCACCCGCGTTCGACGTTACGCAGGCGGTCGGGCGTCCGAACCGTGCTCACGGCAAGCCCGCGACGCCTTCCGGGTTCGTACTTGCACCCGCTGTGGGAAGGAGCCGGCGTACGCGCACGCCAGCCGTATATGTGTTCTCATTTGGCCGCCGCCGAAAGAGTGGGGTCTCCGGCTTCGAACAAATAAGGCTCCAGCGTGGACTGCGCCGGGATGCGGTGCTTGTGCCACTTGCCGCCGCCGTAATACGCGAGGCTACCCGGGGCCGCGTTGCCCTCGCCGTTATAGTAGGAGATGCAATCGCGCAACGGTGCGGTCTCAACGTCCACTTCGCGGCAGTGCTCCGCGTACGCATCTTCCATCTCCTTGCGGACATCCACGATACGTGCGCCGCGTTCCTGCATGGTCTTCAGCATCCACACGACGTAGTCACTGTGCGCGTCGATCGCGTCGGTGAAGTTGAAGCTGCCGCCGCCGCCTTGCGGACCGGTGACGATAAACAGGTTGGGGAAGCCGTTGCTATGCAGGCCGAGGAAGGTCTTGGTCCCTTCGGTCTCCCATTTCTCCTTCAGGGTACGGCCGCCGCGACCGGTGACCATATTGAAGGTCGAGGTGCCCATCCACTGGAACCCGGTCGCGTAGATCAGGACGTCGAGCGGATATTCGACCCCCTCGTGAACAACTCCACGCTCATTGATCTCGCTCACGCCGCGCGGCGCGGTGTCCACGAGATGGACGTGCGGCAGATTGAACGCCGGCAGGTATTCGTCGTGGAAGGTCGGCCGCTTGCAGCCATACGGGTAGTAGGGCTTTAGCGCAGCCGCCGTCTTAGGGTCCTTGACGATCGCGTCCACCCGCGCCCGAATCTGCTCCATGATGCGGAAGTTGGCATCGAGCTGCTTCTGGATCAGCTCCGCCGGAGTCAGCGTACGGTCGTATTGCCGCGGCTTCCTGGTGTCCGGAATCTTGCCGGCAAGGTAGTCGTCGTTGGCCTGGATGGCGGTGCGGCCGGCCGAGATCCTCGCGAAGCGCGCGCGCCTCGCCCGCGCCCATCCTGACTCGTTAGCCCAGGTCGCCCGCTCCTCGTCGGTCGTCGCGCGCTGGTCGCGCACGTCGATCGATGACGGCGTGCGTTGGAAGACGTAGAGTTGCCCGACGATCTTGGCGAGTTCCGGCACCGCCTGTACGGCCGTAGCGCCGGTGCCGATGATGCCGACCCGCTTGCCGCGCAGGTCGATATTGTAGTTCCAGCGGGAAGTGTGGAAGGACTCGCCCTGAAACTTCTCCATGCCGGCGATGCGCGCCAGCTTCGGTGTCGTGAGGATGCCGTTGGCCAGGATCACGAAGCGCGCCCGCATCTTGTCGCCGCGATCCGTCTCGACGGTCCAGCGCCCCGAACCCTCGTCCCAGGTCGTCGCGTTGACGGTCGTGTGGAAGAGGCAGTGGTCGTAGAACCCGAACTTCTGGGCCATGCTCTGGCAGTATTCGAGGATCTCGAAGCCCGAAGCGAACTTCATCGACGGGACGTAACCCATCTCTTCGAGCAACGGCAGGTAGCTGTAGGATTCGACGTCGCAGGCGATGCCGGGATAGCGGTTCCAGTACCAGGTACCGCCAACGTCGCCGCCCTTCTCGCAAAAGCGCACGTCGGTGAAGCCCGCTTCTTTCAGCCTGTGCCACAGCAACAATCCGCCGAAGCCGGCGCCCACCACCAGGATCTCACACTCGTCGGTGAGCGCCTCACGCGGAATCGGCGGCTCCGAATAGACGTCGTCCAGATATTTCTTGAAATCGCCCTCCATCGCCATGTAGTCGGCGGCGCCGCGGCGTGCTTCCTTGAAGGCGAGATACTTGGCCTGCTCTTCCGCATTGAAAGTCGCGCCGGGCGGCAGTTCCGGCAGTTCTTTCATCTTCTGATCGGTGAGGACGGAATAGCCCTTGCCGACAATCTTTTCGGACGCCTTCGCCGCTCGGGTGTTGAAGACTTTCAGGCCGGTCTCTGGATCGATACGGATTGCCTCGGTCATTCGAGTTCCTCTTTGGGTTCCTCGTCGGTGGGAACGGTTTTTCTAGCGAGAAATTGAGCCTTTCTGGCGACAGCCTCTCAGCGAGGTGTTTCGCTCAGCTAGCTCCGGCTCTACGAAAAATTCCGAAAAAGCTCAATATCACTCAGTATTTTGTACTCGAACACGTAGCTCGTATAGTTTTGTCCGTCAAGACCGGGAGCCTTCTTTTGCGCAGCGTTATTTCCTTTCATTGCGGCCCGGCCACATGAGCATCCCTGGCGAGTCGCTGGCCCCTGCGAGATTGCCGCCAGCCGCGGCCTGGGCGGGCAGAAGGCGGCGCTCATCTCGCGGCATCGTGAAGTGCGCGCTTGAGCGCGTTATCCCGGTCGGCCTTGAACTGCTTCGACACCATCGCCGACGGGGCAAAGAGATCGAACCCATGAAAGGCACCCGGATAAACGTGCAGCTCGGTAGGTACGCCGGCCTGGATCAGACGCTGTGCGTACTCGATATTCTCGTCCACGAAAAGATCGAGTGCACCAACTGGAATGTAGGCCGGCGGCAGATTTGACAAATCGGTAGCCCGCGCCGCCGCCGCATAGGGCGATACATCCGCGCCACCGCCGTCGCGGCCGAGATAAGCCTTCCAGCCCAAGCGGTTGCTCTCGCGATTCCACATGCGCGGATCGGTAATCGCATAACTGGCGGCGGTAACGTTGCGATCGTCGATCATCGGGTAGATGAGGAGCTGGAAAGCAATCTTCATTTCGCCGCGATCGCGGGTCATCAGCGCCAACCCCGCGGCCAGGCCGCCCCCTCCGCTGGCGCCGCCAATGGCGATACGGGTCGGATCGACGCCGAGATCACCGGCATGGCGAAACAGCCACTTCAACCCGGCATAACAATCCTCGACCGGTGTGGGAAACGGATGTTCCGGCGCCAATCGATAATCGACCGATACCGCGACGCAGCCGATTCTTTTGACCAATTGCTGCATCAGCCGGTCATCTTGATCGATGTCTCCCATCACGTATCCGCCGCCATGAATCCAATACAGAGCGGGAAGCTTGTCCGGCTGGTCGTTTGGCCGATAGACGCGCACCCGCACCGCAGCGTCGTCCTGAGAGCCGGGGGCAAATTGATCATGGCTGGTTACGCCCTCGACTGCGGGCAAGCCCGCGAGCATCGCGGTCACCATTTTTTTCATCTTGGCCCTGGCTACCGGAATCTGACTGAGATCCAACGGGCGGTCGGTCGGCAACTTCTCCACCGCGACTCTGAGCTCGGGGTCCAATTGGTCGACAAAGTTCATGGTTGGGTCTCCCACCGCGCTACTAAACTGATGTCGCGAAGGTTATCGCACGATTCTGAGGGGATATAAACGGCGATGACCGTCCAAAGACAGATCCAAACCAAAAGATAGGGCACGTCCAGATCGAGATCGCCTGGCTGGGCGCAATGCTGCACGATAGGAATGCGGTCCAGCCTTGCTGTCACTTTCAGTCGGCGGTAGAAGTTGACTCCAATCGGCGTCGTCTTGGCCCTGGTGGCAACGAGCGTCGTATGCCCGCGCGCAAGCGGATCCGGCGACGCTTTGCGGATAGAACACCTGGGCATGTGCCGGCGTATCCTGAACAGCAATCAAATGGAGGAAATCACATGGCAGAATCTTCACCATCGTCGCCCCTGGAGCGAATTCGCGGGGTCGTGCCAAAGCTGGTCGATCTTACTGAAAAAGTGGTTTTCGGTGACGTTTGGGAGCGTCCGGAACTATCCAAGCGCGACCGCAGCCTCATCACCTGCGCTGCGCTGGTAGCGTTGCAGCGGCCCGATCAGCTTAGGGCTCATCTGGACCGCGCGCTCGCAAACGGCGTGACCAAAGTCGAGTTGGGCGAGCTCATCACCCATCTAGCTTTCTACTCGGGTTGGCCAACTGCAGTGACCGCGGCCAATGTCGCGAAGGAAGTCTTTGATAAACGGCCCTGACGAGGTCAGGCCGCCTACCGACCCAAGCGCGAAAAGCGAATCGGATTAGGCGGCCCCAAATAATCTCATAAGCAAGAGGGCAACGATAAGTCTCGAGCTGAAAATCCTTTCCATAGATACCAGCCTCGTCGGTCGGCCTTGCCGAAGCCGCGTAATTTGAGGGCCGGAATTTGCCCCCCGTCTCGCGCAGATGCCGTACTGCCGCGAATCTGCGGCCGAGACTACAACCTCTTCTTAAGATCCTGGATTTCGCGATCCCAGTGCGGCGACTGGCGCTTGCCGCTTCACGGTCAATTGCCTTGACATCCAAAGCGTCGCAACTATACAACCGGTTATCCAGTCGCTGGGGAAGTGATCCATGCATCACGCAGAGGAGAAACAGGATGTTCGACCTCAAACAATTCATCGAGAACTGCAAGGGCAAACCGGCTTCGGCGGTCAAGGAAATGATCGAGGAGGCGCTGCGCGATCCGGCCGGCGTCAAAGCCGCCCTCGACGCCGAATTCGCCGGCCGTGATCTCTCGAAGGCAGGCCTCGCCGATCTGATCTGTTTTCGTTCGCCGACACTTACGGTGCTCAAAGCAGCAACGCCGCCCAAGTTCAAAACGCCGCCGCATAATCACAACATGTGGGCAGTGATCGGCACTTACGATGGGCAGGAGGACAATACCTTTTACCGGCGCGGCGAGAAGGGTCTGGAGAAGGCGGGAGGAAAAGATCTCAAGGCCGGCGATGTTGTCGTCCTCGGCGTGGAGGCGATTCATGCGATCGCGAACCCGCTCGACCGCCCGTCATGCGCAATCCATGTTTACGGTGGCGATCTGCTGAATTTCTCGGGCCGCAGCACCTGGGACCCGTTCACCCTGGAGGAGCACCCTTACGATATCAAGCTGCTCATGGACTACTCCCGCCAACTTATGGCTCAGGCATCGTCCTGACCAATTGGTCCGAGAACGACAACGAGCTGACGGCAACACGAGGAGGTACACATGGCGGACGGCTTTTTTCCTCTAACGAGCGAACAACAAGAGTGGGCTGCGCGCGCGGCCGACATAGCGCAACGTGAACTCGCCCCGCGTGCGGTCGAGACCGATCGGACGGCGACCTTCCCTTCGGAGGGTTTGGAAGCGCTCAAGAAGGAGGGATTTTGGGGGCTCCGCGTTTCCCGCGATCACGGAGGACTGGAACAGAGCCTCTTGACGACGGTTCTCGTCACGGAGGCGCTGGCAAAGCGGTGCGCGTCCACCTCGCTATGTTACAAGATGCACCTTGAGGCTTCCGAACTCGTTGCTCGCATCGGCACCCCGGATCAGATGGACCGCCTGGTGCGGCCGATCGTATCGGGCGCCGCACTCTATACGGTGGCAGGCTCCGAGGCGGCCGGCCGCGGCGGCGCGTTCGCTCAGAATAACGCCATGTCTTCGGTGATTCCGAGCGGCGACGGCTACCGCGTCGAGAACATTCGCAAGAGCTATGTAACCTCGGCGGGTATCGCCACGCATCACCTCTTCCTGTGCAGGATCGGTAAGGATGCCACCCCCGACAAGGTCAGCCTTCTGATCGTCGAGCGGGACCAGATCGACTGGAAGATCGACGAGCCCTGGAACGGCCTTGGAATGCGAGGGAACAACAGTTGCCCGGTGATCTTCAATGGGGTCGTCCCGAAGGCGAATCGCATTGGCGAGGAACACACCGTGATGAAGGACCAGGGGCGGAGGTTTCTCCCGGTGGTCACCAGCACGTATGCGGCAGTTTACCTGGGCGTCGCGGCCGGGGCGTTCGAGGAAGCCAAGCAGTTTCTCGAATACGGCGACGACGAGAGCAAGCCTCGGATCGACAATCCGGTCATCCGGCACCGCATGGCGGAGCTCAGCGTCGCGATCGAGCGGTCGCGGGCGTTGCTGTATTCCGCGGCCTCGACTTTCGATCGGGAGCAGCCGACCAGCGTTCTGGCTTGTTCCCAGGCCAAGGTGGCCTGTTCTGAAATGGCCGTTCACGTAACTGCCGAGATCATGGGAATGGGCGGTGGCACCGCCTACGCGCGCCGCCTGCCCTTTGATCGCTATTTCCGCGACGCCCGGGCCGGAGTAGTCATGGGGATCACTAACGACACGGTGCTCTCGAACATCGCACGGATGCTCTTCCCGGCGCCGCGGAAAACGGAAAACAAAGCTCGCTAGAGTAAAAACCGATCAGCGCGGCTTCGGCCGGCCGGCCCGAAGTGCGATATGGGTGCATTCGAGTTTGGCGCCACACAGGCGCCCAGCTCCGGAATCGGCGGGATCGAGCCCGACGCGCTGCCGCCGGGACTGAACCTGTTGCGCGGGTTTCGACCGGCGGGCGAATAAACGCTACTTGAGGGCAAGGAGGGATGCCGCAAATCGACATCCCTCCTTTGCATCTCGAATTCGGAGACGAGCTAACGCGGCGGGCTTCGCCCGGCCTATGCCAATCGACGAGCTTGTTTTGGATGAATCGGCTTTCACGCCTTGCCGCGCGACGCTATGCTTACCCAGGGCAGATTGCGATTATTCGAGTTCGAACTCGCCAGGGAGGTGCTCATGTCACCGCGGCGGCCGTTAGCGATTCTACTTTCGATATCCCTGCTGGCGGGGGTTGCGCGTGCACAGAGTGCGAGCACCACCGCTCGACAAGCCCTGGGCGCCTTCCCCTGTCCGAGCGGAGATTCGAGTTGCGGAAATGGCGCCTCACCAGCACCCAACAAACAACTCAAGCGAAAACATCATAAACGCGAGCATGGTCCCGAACTAAAAAATTCGGAGGCAGAATCCAACCCAAACCAAAAGATTGAAGAGGCGCCGTCGAACGACCCATACTACACGGACCCAGGCCCTGAGGAATGAGTCGGGAAGCGATGCCGTTGACGATGGCCGATGTGTTGGCCCGGATGTGGAAGGACTCCTCGGCTAGCGCCCTCGACCGCGGGGCTCTTTGCGGTTCAAATGAAATCAGCGATAGGTGGTCAGGGGCGAAAATCGGCATGCTGCTGCTGTCGCCGGCGAGATAAGGCGCGCGAGGCGAGTTCCCGCGACGCCGTTCATCAGACAGGTTTGCCGACGCTGCGATCGAGCAGCGGGTGCTATGCTTGAGGATCGTACGCGAGATTGATCGCACATCTTGATTGTTTATACTTTGACGAAACGCGGGTAATACAAAATGGCTAGTTCATCTGAGTACGTTCCCCCGAAGGTGTGGACCTGGAACAAGGCGAGCGGGGGCCGGTTCGCAAACATCAACCGTCCGGTCGCAGGGCCAACACACGAAAAGGAATTGCCGGTCGGGCGCCATCCCCTGCAGCTCTACTCACTCGGCACGCCGAATGGGGTGAAAGTGACGATCATGCTGGAGGAGCTCCTGGCTCTCGGCCATAGCGGTGCGGAGTACGACGCCTGGCTGATCAAAATCGGAGAAGGCGATCAGTTCGGCAGCGGCTTCGTCGCGGCGAATCCGAATTCCAAAATCCCAGCCCTCGAAGATCGCAGTGGCCCCACGCCGATCAGGGTGTTTGAGTCCGGCGCGATCCTGCTGTATCTCGCCGAGAAGTTCCGAGAGTTCCTGCCCACCGAAGCCGCGGCGCGAGCCGAATGCCTGTCCTGGCTATTCTGGCAGATGGGAAGCGCGCCGTATCTCGGCGGCGGGTTTGGCCACTTCTATGCCTATGCTCCGGAGAAAATCGAATACGCCATCGATCGGTTTACCATGGAGGTAAAGCGCCAGCTCGACGTGCTCGATCATCGCCTGGCCGAAAGCGAGTACATCGCGGGCAGCAGCTTCACAATTGCGGACGTCGCCATCTTCCCGTGGTATGGCTGGCTGGCGAAAGGTTGGCTATATGGCGCCGGCGAGTTCCTTAGCGCACCGGATTACAAGAACGTCCATCGCTGGGCTGACGCCCTCCTGGAGCGGCCAGCAGTAAAGCGCGGAAGCATGGTCAACCGTACCTACGGCAATCCATCGAGCCAGCTGCACGAGCGCCATGATCGCGCCGATTTCGAGACTAAGACTCAGGACAAGGTCGTTTCCTGAGTCGTCCGCTCTGTGTTCGCCTTCCGATGTGACCGCGATTTCCGCGCGCTAGCGTCACATCGGCCCTGCCGCTGGCGGTCCAACCCGGACGGGAGCGCGAAAACCACGGATCGTTGCTCCGATCCGCCGTAACCATCCGCATCGCGACCCTGCCGGAATTGGCATCCAGAATGCGCGCGGATCAGTGCGCCTGGAGCGTTGGACTCCCGCTTCGGCGTGGCGGGAATCAATGGTTCGGGCTATCTGGCAACCCATCCGCCATCGATTACCATCGAATGTCCGGTAACGAATGACGAAGCCTCGGACAGCAGCCAGAGAACTCCCTCGCCGATCTCGGCAGGCTGGCCGAGACGGCCGATGGGCTCGCCCATCATCAAATCTCTCTCGTCCATCTGACCGCTATCCATGATACGAGCGACCATCGGCGTCTGGATGACACCGGGGCAGACGCAATTGACGCGAATATTTTTCTGCGCGTATTCGAGCGCAGCGGTCTTGGTCAGTCCGATCACTCCATGTTTGGAAGCGTTGTAAGCCGAGTTCCCTTCGAAACCAACCAGACCGGCGATCGACGCGGTGTTGACGATGGCGCCTCCGCCCTGCTTCAGCATCTGCGGAATCTCGTATTTCATGCAGAGCCAGACGCCCTTGAGGTTGATTGCTATCGTACGGTCGAAGTTCTCCTCGGAAGCGGTAGCGGTGTCGGTTCCCATGCGCCCCTCGATGCCGGCGTTATTGAAGGCTCCATCTATCCGTCCGTAAGTCTCGACCGTCTTGTTGACCATCATCTCGACCTGTGCGGCGACCGAGACATCTGCGGCGACACAACTGGCAGTGCCACCCGCTTCCTTGATCATCGCAACGGTTTTCTCCGCGCCTTCGGGCACATAGTCGGCGATCATGACCTTCGCACCCTGGCCGGCGATCAAGAGCGAGGTCGCCCGTCCGATGCCTGAACCGCCGCCGGTCACGAGTATGACTTTTCCCTGCAATGTTCCAGCCATGTTTTTTCCTTCGTCCTTGTTGCAATTCCCGCGCGTGGCAGACGCGAGGGAAATCATGGAACTTTTCGCCAATGAGGCCGGCAAATCGAGCGTGTTCCGCTTCGGCCCACTGCCGTTCCCGCGTCAAGTTACAAATACATTCTTGGGTCGGAGGTTGCCACCCGATGGATCGGGCGGCGGGCCGATTCGCCCGGTGGGTCGCGTTAGATCTGCGCCGCCGAAACCCCGATCGGTTCGCGCGTCAAGTGCTGGTAAACCAATCGCCATCGTCCGCACCGCAGCCCTTCCGTCGGCGCAGCATGGAAAACTATGGCGATCCTGGACCTTCCAGTCACAGGAAAGTTCGCGAAGACTTACAAACCCGAATTTAACCAGCATGGTTGGAGATCGAAGCGGTCGCGCGTGCAATCAGGCGAGAATTAGCGCTAGTTTGAGCGGAGACGAAAAGCGCGCTTCGCGTTCATTAAGCCCTTTCCCGGAGTGATTGAATGATTCCGTTTGCAGGTAGTCCGCTTAACCGGCTGAGCGAAAAGCGCACCGATGCTGCCTGGATCGAGTCCAAGCGCCGCGACCCCTCTTCACTCATACTCCCGCTGTACCGTCTTGAACCGTTCCTGCTTGAGCCGAAGGAGTCGGGCGCGACGATCGAGCTTGGCCTCCTGCCCCCTGGTGTGCTGGATTCGATTGCAGATGCGGACGCGACGTGCATCTTCCTTGGCATCGATGGCGATAGGGCGGTCTTTGCGCTGGACCTATCCGCATCGAGTGACCCGGCAAATGCCGGAGCGCTGGCCGGACGTGGCTATTTCCGTGACGCACGGACGGCGGCGCAAATGGTTTCGATCGAGGATGCCGCGATCATCGCGCAGGCGAAGGCCATGATCGATTGGCATCAGAGGCACGGCTTCTGTCCGCGTTGCGGCGCACCGACCAAGATGACGGACGCGGGATATCGGCGGCTGTGCGGCCAATGCAAGGCGGAGCATTTTCCGCGCGTCGATCCGGTCGTGATCATGCTCGCGACCCATGGAGAGTCGTGCCTGGTAGGCCGCGGAAAGCAGTTTCCGCGCGGAATGTTCTCGGCCTTGGCGGGATTCGTCGAACCGGGCGAGACGATCGAGGAAGCGGTGCGGCGCGAACTGATGGAGGAAGCTTCAGTAAGAGTTGCTGAGGTCACCTACTATGCGACGCAGCCATGGCCATTTCCGTCGTCGCTGATGATTGGATGTTTCGCCCAGGCCGCGAGTCGCGACGCGAAAGCGGACGACATTGAGATTGCCGAAGTCCGCTGGATCGAACGCAGCGTGGCGCGTGAATTGATCGCAGGGAAGCCTGTGGACGGCGTGCGAGTGCCGCCGCCGATCGCGATTGCTCATCATCTGATCAAGGCCTGGGCTCTCGGGCAATAAGTGACATCGTTTCTCGAACCTTTATCGGCCTTTTGCGGATGACCGGCCGCGGATCGCACGCGACGAACCGGGGCCCCCACGCGCGTGGGCCGCTGGCGAGACCCTCGACCTCGAGCCTTCCCCCTATCTCCTCATCACCGCACGTGGATAGTTGCGAACGGACTGCTCAAATCGAAGAGGCCGCTCCAAACATCCGCTTAGTTCTCTGGGGCACTCAAACGGCAGTCGGCGAAACCGATGTCCTTGCCGCGAAGCCGGCCGCGTCCTTACTGTGGAACTCGGAGAACTAACGGAGACACATTGTGAAGCACTCATTGAAGACTGCAACTTTGGCTTTCAGTATCGCGGCATTGTTCGGCAGCGTACCAATCGTATTGGCCGATTCCACCGACACCACGAACTCGAGCACGACCACTACCAGCGCGACGGCGCCGGCGCCCGCGGTGGTATATGCGGCCCCGGTGGTGGTGGCGCCGGCGCCAGTCGTCGTAGCTCCGATGGCGCCGGCCACCAGCACCACTGAACGCGATTCGTCGTCATCGACTTCGAACGCCAGTTCGCCCAATGGCGATTCCAGCAGCGAGCATTCGTCGAGTACTAAGACCAGCAACTACTAGACAAGTTTTCGGCCGGCGAGCGGCAGCGCCGTACGATGCGAGAATAGCTTTGTTCCGACGGCTGCCGCTAACTTCCTTCCGGCGTGTTCCCCAATCGGCCCGCACAACTTCGTACGCATTGCGAGGAGTGGATACGACCCCTTCCACTGGTTTTCGAGGCCGCCGTTGAGGACAATAAGCCCCAGCTTCAAAGGAATGGCGCTGATTGAATTCACCCGGAGGGCAAAATGGAAAGCATCAAGTTTGACGACATCGAGAAACTGCGATCGAAGATCAGTTCGGAGTACAGCGGCTGGAGCCAGGAAGTCGAAGTAACGCAGGAGAAGATCAACCAATTTGCCGATGTCACTGGCGACCATCAGTGGATTCATATCGATATCGAGCGATCCAAGCGGGAGAGTCCGTTCAAGGGCCCGGTGGCGCATGGGTTTCTGACACTCAGCCTGATCCCAGGGCTCGAAATCGATTCGGGATACAAGGTAGTGGGCTATCGGAATGTCGTCAACTACGGTGCGAACAAACTGCGCTTTATCTCGCCAGTGCCAGCCGGCGCCAAGGTTCATGCGCGGGCGCGCCTGGTCGCCGTTGAGGAACGGCCGCAGGGAACACAAGTGACGCAGGAAACCACGGTGAATGTGGTCGGACAGGACAAACCGGCGCTCATCTACGAGGGGATTTTTCTCTACGTAAAACCTTAAGGGGAGGTGTCGGGCGTTTGGGATAACGCGCCGGCCGCCCTTATTTAGCGCTCGCGCTAAAGCACCATCTGGGTCTGCGTGACGATTCCAATCAGACGCCCCTCACTGGAGGAGATGCGCGTCTGCCAGACCATCGTGCGCTTGCCACGATGCAGCGGCAGACACTCGCCGGTCACGGTGGTGCCAACCGGCGCCGGGGCGAGGAGATTGGTCTTCGATTCGATCGTCGTAGTGCCTGCACCCTCGCGCAGATTGAGCACGGTTGCGCACGCGCCGAGAGTATCGGCAAAGGCCATCATCGCGCCGCCGTGCAGGACCGCCGGGATGGTGCAAAGGTCGTCACGCACGAACATCTCGGCAACGACGCGATCGGTCGCCGCGCTGACGAAGCGAATGTCGAGGAGCCGCGCGAACGGCAAGGTCGTTTGATTCAATTTTTCCAGCGGATCCATGTAATCCTCCTGGGAGTTCTGTGAAAGCCATTGGCGACGTTGATCGCTCGCGACTGCCGGCTGATTTCCAGGTGAGCGTTAAGGTCTGAGTGGCTATTAGGCTCCGCTACTCAGTAGGGATTTTCGGTCGTGTTACTATTGATCGGGCCCGCCGCGGATTGCGTATACGGGTAGCCGCCTGCGAGTTGCTTTCGCAACTCTGTATCGTAGTGGTAGATATCGTCGAAGAATCTCACTTCACCGTCCGGCTCGACCACCGCGGTGGTATAGATAATGAGAACCGGGATCGGCTTGGCGAGATTCACCTGGATAGTTTGATCGCCGTTCATCGCCGCCGCAATTTTTTCCTCGTTCCAGTCCGGATCATCGCGGAGCACCCAAGTCGCGAGCGCGAGCGGATTTTCCACGCGGATACATCCATGACTGAAATCGCGGCGGGCGCGCGCGAACAATTCCGGCGCCGGCGTGCTATGCAGATAAACGTTATAGGAGTTGGGAAAAATGAATTTCACCAGTCCCAGCGAGTTCTTTGGGCCGGGCTTCTGCCGAATACTCAGACGGCCCTCACGGAGCTCGTCGAAGACCTCGTCAGACACCGCACCATCACTCACAACCTCATCGCCATCGACGACTTCAAAGCCGTGGCTCGCGAGATAACCGCGATCGGCGCGCAGCTTGGGCACGAGTTCCGCCTGCTGGATTGACGGCGGCACGTTCCAGTAGGGCCGGAAGATTACGTACTGCATGTTACCGGTAAATACCGGCGTCTGTTTGCGATAAGCTTTTCCGACAACTACCGGCATAGTCAGAAACGGGGCACCCGAACGGCGCATCGTGCGTAAGATGAACTGAGGCAAATTGACGACGATGGGCGGTCGCGAGAAGGCGGGAGGAATCCAGCGATAACGCTCGAGCGCAAATTGTAGTTCTTCCACGCGAAGATTCAACGGCGTGTTGAGGGCGGCGACAGTGCCCTTGCCGAGCACACCGTCTGTATCGAGGCCGTGGCGCCTCTGGAAATGCTTCACGGCAGACACCACGTCGCCGCTGTAGGCGGTCTGATCGGCGGGTACGGCAATCGTCGCGGGGAGGTCTCCGAGCAGGCGGAGGCGCGCCACCAGTTGCGACATTCCAGGATAATCGCCTCCGGGACGAATGCCCTTCTGGACCTGGGGCAGAAGTGGGCCGTCGCCCTGAGCCGCAAGTTTCTCGTACGCTGCAAGCACGACCTCCGCGCGTTGATAGCCCGCGTAATGCGGTTCCACTTGCGCGACAACTGTGCCGAGATCGCTCGCTGGAAGAATCTGGCCGCGCAGGAAATCGGCCAGGTCATACTTCTTACCCCCGAGTTCGAGCCCGAATTTCACATGGTTGGGATTAACGCGCCCGATGCTCAGGTCCGACAGGTAGCGCATCGCGCAGACGGTCAACGCAAGGTCGAAATGAACCAAATCGGTCGCCGAGGGATTCGTCGTCGCCGGCGCAAGTTTGGCGACTCGCGCGTCCCAGCGGGAAGCGTCGTAGTCCTCGGGGTTAAGGCCCTTCAGGTTGGCATTCTTAAGAATTTCGATCATCGCAAGCGCCTGCGGCGTGGGGCGGCCGGAGGCGGTCCAGGCCAGAACGTAGCCGGAGGACCCGTAAAAAATCGCCGCCTGTCCGTGATAATCGGAAAAATTCGGCCAGCGCAAATCAGCGAGGCTACCTCGATACACCAGCGCCTGGAGTTCCGGCTGGCCCTGCGGCGCGAGCGTTCCGAGGACGCTGGGCGTTGGCGGGATGCTTTCCTGAGCGGTCGCTAGCGGCGGACGCCCGGCGATGAGGGTAATGGAAAGCAAAAAAATTGCCGCGACCAGGTGCGGCGCCTGCAACGGCGTCGGTTGCGGAATAGCAAATCGTTCCAGGGGCGAGGTGAGAGCCGTCGGCTTCATGAGTTTCATCAAGACGAGGACATTACCGTAAATTGAGCGGCGATGGATCGGCCGGAGGTGGCCGATGTTGTAACCGCGCCACCCATAACCGAATCGTTATATTTGGTGTAGCGTTGGCGGCAGCCTGGAGTCAGGTCGCGACGGTCTGGGCCCAGCTTGCTTTGGAGATCGAATCGGGCAAAAGATTCGGTGATTTGCACATAATGAACTATCCAACTGGAGCATAATCTGTCCTCATGATGCCGAAGAATTTGATGATCGCCAACCGCGGTGAAATCGCAATTCGGATAATGCGCGCCGCGGCCGAGTTCGGAATCCGCACGGTCGCCGTCTTTTCCGAGGACGATGCGGCGTCGCTCCATACGCGTAAAGCCGACGAAGCGCGTCCGCTGCGCGGCACAGGAGCCGCCGCCTATCTCGATCTCGACCAAATCATCGCGATTGCGCAAGCGGCGGGTTGCGACGCGATTCATCCGGGTTATGGCTTTCTCAGCGAGAACGCAAAGTTCGCTCATCGATGCGCCGAAAAAGGGATCAGATTCGTCGGTCCGCGGCCGGAAATACTGAAGCTGTTCGGCGACAAGGTGCAGGCGCGATTACTGGCCGAACGCGCCGGCGTGCCGGTACTTCCGGGAACTTCGGGGCCGACCCATCTCGATGAAGCCAGAGATTTCTTAGCCGCGTTGGGACCGGGTGGCGCCATGATGATCAAGGCGGTAGCCGGCGGTGGCGGGCGTGGGATTCGCGCGGTGACGCAACTCGACGAAGTTGCAGGCGCGTTCACCCGCTGTGCTTCCGAAGCCCAGAGCGCCTTTGGGAATGGGGACGTTTACGTTGAGCAGCTAATTCCGCGCGCGCGCCATATCGAAGTGCAGATAATCGGCGACACGGCCGGCGGCGTGACCCACTTGGGGGAGCGCGAATGCTCCATCCAGCGGCGTCATCAGAAACTGATTGAGGTAGCGCCGAGTCCCGGCTTGGCGCCAGCGCTGCGCGAACGCCTGACGGCCGCGGCAGTGCGCCTCGCGCAGGAGGTGCAATACGACAATCTTGGCACCTTCGAATTTCTGGTCGATGCCGGCGATGAAAAGCATGAGTCGCCGTTCGCCTTTATCGAGGCCAACCCGCGGCTGCAGGTTGAACATACCGTCACCGAAGAAGTCACCGGCGTCGATCTGGTCAAGCTGCAGCTAAAGCTGGCGGCCGGCTATTCGCTGGCGGAACTCGGCTTGTTGCAGGACGACGTCCCGCGCCCGCGCGGTTTCGCGATCCAGGTGCGCATCAACATGGAATCGATGGGTGCGGATGGTGTCGCCAAGCCCTCGGGCGGAACCCTCACTGCCTTCGAAATGCCTTCGGGCCCTGGTCTCCGTACCGATACATTCGGCTATGCGGGCTACACGACGAATCCGCGCTTCGATTCTTTGCTGGCGAAACTAATCGCGTATTCGCCGACAAATGAATTCGCGGACGCAGTCGCCAAAGCATACCGCGGTCTGTGCGAATTCCGGGTCGAAGGCGTTTCGACGAACATCGGATTTCTGCAAAGCCTGCTCCAGCATCCGGCGTTCGCGGCGAATCAACTCTATACGCGCTTTATCGACGACCACATTGACGAACTCGTCAGAGGGGCAAATTCCGACCATCGGCGGCTATTCTTCGAGCTTGCGCCAGGCGCGCTCAATGGCGGCGCGAGCGCCGCGGGTACAAGCGCGGGCGCAACGGCAGGACCGAAAGGGGCGACCGCGGGTGCCAAAATAGACACGAGCGATCCTCTCGCGGTGCTCCATCACGGCAAGGGCGCTGGAGCTGCGCCAACGATCTCGAGCGCGCCCGTTCCAGCGGGGCCATCCGCCTTCGCGATCGATGGTCCGGCAGGCACCGTCGCAATCACTGCACCGATGCAGGGGACGATCGTTTCAATCGAAGTGCGTGAAGGCGATCCGGTTCATCGCGGGGGCCAACTCTTCGTCATGGAAGCGATGAAGATGGAGCACGTGATCAAGGCCGCCAGCAGCGGGACCGTGCGGCAGATCGCGGTTGCCAAGGGCGACGCGGTCTTCGAGGGCGCAGCACTGGCTTTTATCGAGGAAGCGGCGGTCCAGTCCGACGAAACCGTCGCCGCCGAGGCAATCGATCTCGATCGCATCCGCGCCGACCTCGCCGAGGTCCGTGAGCGCCATGCCATTGGTCTTGACGCCGCACGGCCCGACGCGGTTGCCCGCCGGCGCAAGACGGGTCAGCGCACTGCGCGCGAAAATATCGAGGACCTGTGCGACCCCGGCACGTTCGTCGAATACGCTCCGCTGATGATCGCGGCGCAGCGTCGCCGCCGATCGGTCGAAGAACTGATCAAGCGCACGCCGGCCGATGGGATGGTAGCAGGTATCGGCCGCGTCAACGGCGATCGCTTCACCGGCGCGAAGGCGCAATGTATCGCGATGTCCTACGACTACACCGTGCTCGCCGGCACCCAGGGCACGCAAAACCATCGCAAGAAGGATCGGATGTTCGAGCTTGCCGCCCACCAACGCCTACCGTTGATCCTGTTTGCCGAGGGCGGCGGCGGACGTCCCGGTGATACCGATGGCGTCAGTCCGACCGGTCTCGATTGTCCCGCCTTCAACCTGTTCGGACGCCTGAGTGGACTGGTGCCATTGGTCGGCATTACTTCGGGCCGGTGTTTCGCCGGCAACGCGGCTTTGCTCGGATGCTGCGACGTCGTCATTGCGACCAAAGGATCGAACATCGGAATGGGCGGCCCCGCGATGATCGAAGGCGGCGGCCTCGGCATCTTTCGCCCGGAGGAGGTCGGCCCCATGGATGTACAGGTGCCTAACGGCGTAGTCGATGTACCGGTCGCCGATGAGGCCGAAGCGGTACGCGTCGCCAAGCAATATATTTCGTACTTCCAGGGCGCCGTGAGCGATTGGGAATGCGCCGACCAGCGCCATCTGCGCGCCATTATCCCTGAGAACCGGCTACGGATTTACGATGTTCGCGCCGTGATCGAAACCTTGGCCGATCGCGATTCGGTGCTCGAACTTCGGCGGCATTTCGGCCTTGGCATGGTGACCGCGTTCATCCGCATCGAGGGCCGTCCAGTCGGCGTCGTCGCGAACAATCCGGTCCATCTGGCAGGCGCGATCGACAGCGATGGAGCCGACAAGGCGGCGCGCTTCATGCAGTTGTGCGACGCCTTCGACATTCCGATCCTGTTCCTTTGCGATACGCCTGGAATCATGGTTGGTCCCGAGGTCGAAAAGACCGCGCTCGTGCGCCATGCCGCCCGGATGTTCGTGACCGGTGCGAGCATCACGGTGCCGTGCTTCACAATCGTGCTGCGCAAGGGCTACGGCCTCGGCGCGCAGGCGATGGCGGGCGGCAGCTTCAAGACGCCTCTGTTTACGGTCGCCTGGCCAACGGGAGAATTCGGTGGCATGGGGCTGGAAGGCGCGGTCAAACTCGGCTATCGCAATGATATTGCGGCGATCGAGGATCCTCAAAAGCGCAAGGCCTATTTCGATGAGATGGTCGCGCGCATGTACGAGCATGGCAAGGCGGTCAACATCGCATCGGCATTTGAAATCGACGATGTAATCGATCCAATGGAAACGCGCCGATGGATCATGGCCGCGCTCGATTCATCGCCAGCGCCACCGCCGCGTGCGGGCAAGAAACGCTCGTGCATCGACACCTGGTAAACGCCGGGGCCGGAGATCATGTGCGCCCTGGCCGGCGCCCCGCCAGGGGCTGGTGAGGACGGAAGGCATCCTCTGTGCGATATGAGGAATCGTCGCGCTAGTCGGGTTTGATCGTCGCAGCGCCCATCTCGCCGGTGACGAATAGGAACATGGTCCAAAGGCTGCGCGACCACGGCATCACGAGGATGCCGCCCAACGCCGCGATGGTGCCGGTGACGGCGAGCTGAGACGTCAACGAACAATCGAAATAGACCAATGCGGCCCAGGTGTAGAGCGAAGCCGCCAGCGCGAAAATGAAATCAATCAGCATCGGCCCGGTCCATTCGCCCTCGTTTTTCCAGAACACCGATCCGCACGAAGAACACTGCGAATTCATGTGGAAATACGATTTCAGGACTTTGCCGCGCCCGCAATTCGGACACTTTCGCGCGATGGCCCGATAAAAAAGCACCCCCGCGCTTGGCCGCAACGCCGCCAGTCGAGCCTTGGCGGAATCGGAACTCGTATCGTAATCCTGCCATGCCATTCCGACCATCAGGTACACGGCGATCAAGGTCAACACGCCAACCGCGGTGATCGTGAGAAAAATCGTAAGCGCGACAGTTTGGTTATCGGTGAGACCGTCCACAGCCGGATCTTAGCACTTGAGAGCGCCGATTAGTCACACTTTTGCGCTCCAGCTAAGATTGGCGGCATGAAAACGCTGATCGAAGTTCTCGAGGAAGCGCGCCGCCGGCACGTCGCCGTGGGTCACTTCAATTTTTCCGATTTGGTCGCCTTCAATGCGATCGTCGCGTCGGCTCGCGCGCTGAACCTGCCTGTGATGGTCGGAGTTTCCGAGGGCGAGCGGGCCTTCGTCGGCGTGCGGCAGGCGGCGGCGCTGGTTAAATGCGTCCGCGAGGAATTTGGTCTGCCGATTTTCCTCAATGCCGACCACACTCATACGCTGGCTAAGGCGGAGGAAGCGGCGAAGGCCGGCTTCGACGAAATCATTTTCGACGGGTCCTCGCTGCCGTTCGAAGAGAACATCAAGCAGACTCGAAATGCGGTCGAGATCCTTAAATCGATTAATCCTGCGATCGTCGTCGAAGGCGAAATCGGTTATATCGGAGCATCGTCGGAGGTCATGGAGAAGGCGCCTGATAATATCAGCGCCCTGACGACTCCGGAGGAAGCGCAACAGTTCGTGAACGAGACCCGCATAGACGTGCTGGCGCCGGCGGTCGGCAACATGCACGGCCTGTTGCAATCGATGGTGCGCGGGGAAACGGAGAAGCGCCTCGATCTCAAACGCATCGCGGACTTATCGCAGGCTACAGGTATCTTCATGACCCTGCATGGCGGCTCGGGCACCAATGACGGCGACTTTCAGCAGGCGATCAAATCCGGGATTACGATCGTGCATGTCAACACGGAATTGCGTCTGGCGTGGCGCCGGGGAATCGAAGCCGCGCTCAAGAAAGGCGAGGAAGTGACCCCCTACAAGATTCTGACACCCGCGTTCGCGGCTGTCGGCGACGTGGTTACCGCGCGCTTGCGCCTGTTCAATTTCATGTGATCGGCGCCACGTGACCGCTTCACACCGCGGATCATCGGCGCGCACCCCGCGGCGATTCAGAAAGGTCCGGCGCACTCTATCGATGATCACGCGAGATGGCGACCGCCATCCACTCGAATTGATTCTCCGGTGACGAAATCCGTTTCGATAAGAAAGAGCGCGGCTTTCGCGATCTCCTCCGCCCCACCCCAGCGGGCTAATGGGGTCGCGTCCATCACTTCGGCGAGCTCTTCAGAGGTCAAGTCCGGCGGTGCGAGAATGGGGCCCGGCGCGATCGCGTTGACCAGGATATCCGGGGCGAAGTCGAGCGCCATACTCTCCGTCAGCGCGGCGACCGCCGCCTTGGCCGCGAAATATGGAGTATAGCCCTTGTAGCGTGGGCGCCCGCTGATCACGAGCCAGTCGCTCATGTTGATGATGCGGCCGCCACCGCCGGCCTTCATGATCGGCGCTGCGTGCGTCGAATACAGAAAAGCACTGCGGGCGTTAGCGTCCATCGCCGCGGTCCAGTCGTCGGCCGAGGGGGTGAGCGTCCGGATGTAGGTGGACGCCATGTTGACCAGAATGTCCAAACGGCCGAGCGTCTGCACCGTCGTTTGGATTGCCGCGCGGATTTGCGCTTCATCGGTGGCGTCGGCCCGAACCACGATCGCGGAAACGCCCGCCTGCTGTGCCTGCGCAGCGGACTCTTCAGCCGCGGTGCGCGAGCCGCGGTAAGTCAAGGCCAAGGCGCATCCGCGTGCCGCCAGCGCCTGGGCGACTGCCTGGCCAATCCGCGCTCCGCCGGTGATTAGCGCCACTTTGCCCTTTGGATCCAAGTTCTACCTCTCTTGCTTTACTGACGACTCATTGGCAGCGCTTGCAGCTTGCCCATCACTCTGACTCAATGCGCCGCGCAAACGAACGAAAGCACCACTCATATTAGCCATGGAAGAAGGCCGAAAACTCTCTCGTGACTTTTATACGCGCCCAGTACTGGTCGTCGCCCGCAATTGTATCGGCAAGCTGCTGGTTCATCGAACCCCCGAAGGCGAAGCGGCCGGACGGATCGTCGAGACCGAAGCCTATCGCGGTCCGCGCGACCTCGCGGCGCACAGCTCGCGCGGGCTCACCGAGCGCACCAAGGCAATGTTTGGTCCGCCGGGCCACGCCTACGTCTATCGACTATACGGAATTTGTTGGGCCATGAATCTGGTCGTCGCTAACGAAGGACACCCTCATGCGGTCCTGATTCGCGCGCTTGAACCGGTGCGCGGCATTGATCTGATGGCGGTCCGCAGGCGAAAGCCAGCGCTCTCGCGCGAGTTGACCAATGGCCCGGGAAAGCTAACCGAAGCCCTGGCGATCACGGGGGCGGACTATGCTCGCGACCTGTGTGCGGACGAGCTGTTTCTGGAGGATGGAGATAGAAAGCGCTTGCAACTTGGGCGTTCAGCGCGCATCAACGTCTCCTATGCGGGCGAGTGGGCGGCTCTTCCATGGCGCTTTTACGAACGCGGTAACCCTTACGTTTCGGTTAAGCCGCGCGATTGAATCGTGAAACCGAACGTTGTATGTTCTGGCAGAGAGACTAGCTTAATTTACTCTTGATCAGTTGACGCTAGCACTTTGATGTACTCTGGGCCTACGCAATTGATATGCTGGATAGAATCGGCAGAACGTAGTAGATTGGCGGCGGCGCGCGAAGGGAAAGAGGACCAGCGCAGAAGTTTGGAAGCGTGCAAACCGATTAAAATCGGATTTCACACTAGGGGAGAGTGTCATGACGAATCCTAAGGAAATCAATAAGAAACCTTACCGCGAGCCCAAGGTAATCGATTACGGGAAGGTTAATGAATTGACCAGAAAGGGCGGGAGCAAGACCGACGGAAATCCCGCGATGAAGGGCCTCAAGTTATTCGGCTCCTGATCGGTCCCGGCGGTAATCGAGGGATCGGTTGCGCTGATCCGTTGAGGGAGAAGCGTCTGGCACTCCGTGTTAACGTGAGGGACGATATTAGGCTTGGCCGGAGCATCGGTACGTGACGGAGAGGGAGTCCTGACGCGAACGTTGGTGCCCGGCCGTGTTTGCGCAGCTTGGAGTGCACGGTGACTCAACTTGGCCCCCGAGGATGATCTTGAAAGTGCGATGAAGCACCGGTAGGAATCGAATCGACTCGTAAAAGAACTGTGATTCGTGGCGGCGATCGAATTTTCGGTCGCCGCTTTTCATTTTTGGCAGCCGCATCGGCTCGTCGATCGGCGTCCTCGCGTTTGTAAGGCATGCACTGGCCGCGCTATTAAGGTGGGATATTCAGCAACGCATGTGGAGGCAGCAGCAATGGTGAAGTTATACGGAACCTCGAAATCTCGATCGGCGCGTAGCTTGTGGGCGCTCGAAGAACTTGGCGTCAAGTTCGAGCATGTTGCGACAGAAGTGCCGAAGGCGAAAAGTTCAGAGAATATTAAACTCAACCCCAATGGTCACATACCGGTACTCGAGGACAATGGGGTCATCCTTTATGAATCAATGGCGATAAACCTCTTCCTCGCGGAGAAATACGGCAAAAATTCAATTTGGCCCGCTTCGGTCGAGGATCATGGACGTTGCTACCAGTGGAGCTTCTGGGCGATCACAGAGTTGGAGTCGCATCTGCTGACGCTGCTGATGCACAAGCTCTTTTTGCCCGCCGATCAGCGCGACGAGAAAAAAGCGACCGACGCGATCAATACTTTGAAAGGCCCGCTAGGTGTGCTGGAAGCGGCGCTCAAGAGTCATGAGTACTTGCTGGGCAGCCATTTCACCATCGCCGATCTGAATGTTGCGGCGGTCCTGATGTTCGGGACCTATGTGAAATTTGATCATTCCGCGACGCCCGCACTCAATACCTGGCTGCAGAAATGCTTCGAACGCGAAGCGTTCAAGAAGCTGCGATCACTGGCCTGAGCGCACGATCGACCTGATTTTCTTCCTTCGCGACGACGCGGGGCAGCGTGGCATAATCCGCCGCGGCCCCGCGTCGTTGGATTCGCGCCCTGATGCTGCCCGGTCAATTGTGGATGAGGAGTCCGGTCGGGTTCATAGGTTCCGGACCTTGCAGCTCCAGTAACGGCGTCGAGGGGCCATTGGCCTGAGCCGCGAAGAACAGGACCGTCCCCTTGACCGCTGCCGCTATAACGCCGGATTGGTCCGCGGTAACTCCGATCGGATCGTGCATCGCAGCGCTCGTGATAGTTGCGGAGCGAGTCCACATGCGCGGTCCATTCAGAGCAAATACGGCGATGCTACTGTCTGCGTCACAACTCACCAGCACGTTGAGGTCTTGATCGACGAAGACGCGCCGCGGTCCCCTTAATCCCTCGAGGGTAGCTACTGGTGGCGCGTCCCCGTTAGCGTCGGCGGCAAAGATTAAAATTTTGCCACTGTCATGGTCGGCGACAAAAACCTCCTCGGAGGCGTCGATCGCGATGCCGGTGGGCGAAGTCAGCCCGGTATGTGGTCCGCTGACGATTCTGTCCGGTACGACGTTTCCGGTTTGCGCCGGAGCCAGGAAGATCAACTTTTCCTGTCCCGAGCGGGCCCCCAGGTCGGCGATATAAATGGCCCCGTTCTGATCAACCGCCATCGACGACGGATGGACCATCTTCGTGTTCGATCCGGCGAGAGAACGCACGCGCAGGTAGTTGCGATGGGCCCCCGCATACACGTTGACCGTGCCATTGCTATTTCCGACGAAGATCTCGCCGCGTGCGCTGACACCCGTATCGACGGGCGTATCGGGTGCCGATTCCTGAATCGTCAAGAGCGGTTTCGCATCGCCTGAAGCGGCTGCATCGAATACCGCGACGCTCCGTTTCTCGGGCAGGGTGACGAATAGAAACTGTGTCGGTGCCGCCGGCGGTTGTGAATGCGAACAAGCGGCGATGGCCAGCATTATCAGCAAGGGCGGTATCGCCAGAACGTAATTCAGCCAGTAGCATAAGCCCCGCGGCTGCATTTGAGCCCCCAAACGGAAGTGATTTCGACGCCGCTCCGGAAATGCCACCCGGCTGGCGCATGGTCTCCGCACGGGCTGTACCACAACCACACGGGCTCACCAAACAATAACGGATGACTATTGAAGCAATGGCCGCGCGGAGAAGATCGCTGCAACGGTTGATCGGCATCTTTAACGGGGTGATGGTTTGTGCGGACGACCGCTAGATTCAGACCAGGGCGAGCCGATCGTCAAAGCATAAGGAGCAGAAGGATGACGTTGAAGGTCGGCCTTTGGGGAGCGGCGATTGTGATCGCAGCGATGAGCATGACGACGCCGGCATTGGCGCAGAACTCGTCGCCGCCCGCGACTACTGCGGCGGACGCAGCGACCGGAGACTTGCCACTGGCCGACTACCAGGCTTTCGACGGGTTCGCGGTAGCGCATCCTGAAATAGTCAGCGACTTAAGCCACAATCCCAAACTCGTCCAAAATGACGGTTACCTGTCGAAGCATCCAGAACTGCGCGATTTCATGAGCTCACACGTCGAATTGCGTGACGCGTTCATTGAAGATCCGGGCGATTTTCTGGCGCCGAAATCGCGACGACAACCGCTTGCGCGATGACCAACGCGCCGATCCGAGGATTGTTGGCACAAACGGGCGGCGGGATTGCAATAAGTCGGCGGCGGCGCAAGGCGGCCTCCGCCGGCAGATCGCGTATTGCTTTCCGGTAACCCGCAAGGTCGCGAACGTTGTTCAAACCGATCAGGCGCCGATGGATTGACGGAGTTCCTGCTGCTTATCGCGCATCGCACTCATCAGGGCGTCGAAGCCCTTCTCGTTGATGACGTGGTCGAACTGATTGCGATAGTTGGCCGTGATGCTGATGTCGTCCACGGTAACGTCATAAACCTTCCAATCGCCCCCGCTGTGCTTGAGCAGGTAATTGATTCGAATCGGCTGCTGGCTGGCGTCGCTCGGCATCACCATGGTCTTCACTTCGGCGTCGCCGTTGCCGACCGGAGTCTGGCCGACGTATTGAACCTTCTGGCCTGAGTAATCGTCGATCTTGCTGATGTAGGCATCTTCCATGAACGCAGTGAAGAGCGGCACGAACTGCTGCTGCTGATCGGGCGTCAATTTCTTCCAGTTGTAGCCCAAGGACGACCGCGCCATCTCCGAGAAATCGAGTCGAGCGTTCACGATCTCGATCACTTTACGGGCGCGCTCCTGCTGCGGCATCTGCTTGTCCTGCAGCGCCTCAAGAACCTGGCTGACCGTGCTTTTGACGAGGGCCATGGGGTCGTCGCCGGTGGTGGAGGCGCGCGCGATTCCGGTCAGGTTCGCCAGCAATAGCGCAACGGTTGCGATCATTGCGAGGAGGCCGAAGCTGACCCAGCGCTCGCAACGCCCGCGGGCGTCCGCGCGATTATGAAGATTCGATTGAAGAGCATCAACTTTCATTTTCGTCCTCCATTGCCAAGGCTGGCGCGATCGCATGTAGCGCGCATAGCACCAGCAAGATGATGCGGATCGATGCGCAAGTGTGATGCCATCCTTGGAATGGACTGCAACCGCCCTGATTCGGTGATTTTTCGACTTTGGCGAACAGTTTTTCGCGACTCGATCGGGGTATTTTTTACACGGTTTCTAGAACCGAACCTGAAATGATAATCGCCGGCGGCAGCTCCCATCGGCGGAGATCGCTGCAATCGGCTATGGCAAATACCAGCGCGCGATCGATCGGCGTAGCGGCGGCAGACGAATTGCGCGTTTACTGCCCGCCACACGCGATGGTACCGTTGTGCATCCGACGGAGAGGGCCCAACGATGCCATCCGAAAAGCGAATTCTCGTGGCCGAAGACGATGTCGCCACCGGTCAGGCATGGAGCGAGTTGATTGCCTCCTGGGGATTCCAGGTGTGTATCGCCGAGGACGGCAAACGCGCGCTGGAACTGGTCGGGAGTTTCGATCCGCACATACTCCTGCTCGACCTGCGGCTCCCGGAGATGAGCGGATTGGAGATCCTCAGCGAGCTCAAAGAGCGCGGCTGCCAGCTTCCCACCATCATGATCTCGGGCGAGGGTGACTTCGCCGATGCGGTTCAGGCGATTAAACTCGGGGCGTACGATTACCTGCGCAAGCCGGTCGATCCGCCTCATCTTCGAGTGCTGTTGAATAACCTCAGCAGCCATCTGACGGTCACCGAGGAAAATCAGCGTCTGCGCCGGCGCCTCCTGCGGGCGGGCGAACTCGGGCGCGTGGTGGGCCAATCGCCACAAATGCGCCGCGTGATGACGCAAATCGAACAGGTGGCGCCGAGCTCGGCGTCGGTCGTGATCCTCGGCGATAGCGGCACCGGGAAGGAGCTGGTGGCGCGCACGATTCACGAACTCTCTCTGCGCAATGCGGGTCCTTACGTCGCGATCAACTGCGCGGCGCTGCCTGAATCCCTGATGGAGAGCGAACTCTTCGGTCATGAGCGCGGGGCCTTTACCGGGGCCGACCGCAAGCGCGAGGGATGTTTCGAATTGGCCACCGGAGGCACGCTTCTCCTTGATGAAATCGGCGAGATGAAGGCGGAACTGCAAGCCAAGCTGTTGCGCGTGCTCGAGGAGGGCAAGTTGCGCCGTCTGGGCGGTGCCACGGAAATCTCGGTTAACGTTCGGGTACTGGCGGCCACCAACCGGAATCTGGAAACCGCAATGCGCGACGGCCGGTTTCGCGAGGACCTCTACTATCGGCTCAACGTCTTCACTATCGAATTGCCGCCGCTGAGCGATCACGTCGAGGACATTCCTGCCCTGGTTGAACATTTCATGCGCGAGATAGAGGCTCCCGGCGGCAAGATCGTCAACGGCATCGAAGCCGAAGCGCTCGAAGTCATGAAAGCGTTCGGCTGGCCGGGGAATGTCCGACAAGTGCGCAACGTGATCGAGCGCGCGATGATCGTCACGCGCGGCCCGTTGATCGGAGTTTCCGATCTGCCCGCGGAACTAACACGCGGCGGCGGCGGCAGCACCGCCTTCGAAATCAAGCTCGGCACCTCGCTGGATGACGTTGAGCGTGAACTTATCACACGCACCATCGAGTTCTCGGGCGGGAACAAGTCGCGCGCCGCCGAGATCCTCGGCATCAGCCTGAAAACGCTCTACAATCGGCTCGATCGTTACCAGAGTCGGAGCCCTCAGGATTCGGCCTAGGGTCCGTCTTCCCCGTTCTAGCGCGCCAATTTTTTGCCGCCACGTCCCGTCGGCGACGGTTTGTTGGCATCGCGTGTGGTTTGACAGTTCTGCGCCACCTCGGGATTTCGGACTCTGTCCTCTTGGTTCAACAGCGAAATCGTTGATGGATGCTGCCTCCTGAAGGATATAGCTTCCGCGGGAACCCCCGTCCGATAGCGGCACGGCCTTTGCTCCGTCTTGGATGCGCTTACCCAACGACGCTTAACGCCGATGCAAGCTGAAAATGACCTCAAGCCGATCAGACTCCTACTGATCGAGGATAATCCGGTTGACGTGCGTCTGGTCCGTGAACGGCTGGCGGAAGGCCACGGAGTCTCTTTCGAGATCGAAAGCAGCGATCGCCTTGAACGCGGGCTCGAACTTTTGCGTGCAGGCAGCTTCGACCTCGTGCTGCTCGATCTTTCGTTGCCCGATTCAACCGGCGGCGAGACTATCGCGCACTTGCATCGGCAGGCCCCACAGGTTCCGATCGTCGCGTTGACGGGTTTGGACGACTCGAAAACCGTTGCTGAGGCGATCAAAAATGGCGCGGAAGATTACCTGGTCAAAGGTACCTTCAAGACCGAAATCCTGATTCGCGCCATCATCTACGCTATCGATCGAAAGCGCGTGCGCGACGAACTCGTGGTGGCGCGCGATTCGGCTATTGAATCCGCCCGCTTGCGTGCGGAATTCCTCGCCAACATGAGCCACGAGATCCGCACGCCGCTCAACGGCGTCATCGGAATGATGGGGCTGCTGGTCGATACTGAACTCAGCGCCGACCAACGCGAAATGGTCGAAGTGGCGCGCGCGAGTGGCGAATCTCTACTGAGAATCGTCAACGATATACTGGATTTCTCGAAGATCTCGGCCGGCAAAACGAAACTCGAGGAAGCCGATTTCGACCTCGGCCTAGCTGTCGAAGGCGTCGTCGTGATGTTCGACGAGGCGGCACACGCCAAGGGTGTTGCCCTGGAATACATGATAGACGGCGACGTCGCGCGCCGGTTTCGCGGCGACGCCGGACGCTTACGCCAGATACTTACCAATCTGATCGGCAATGCGATCAAATTCACCGCCCAGGGGACCGTCACGATTCATGTTGGCTGCGTGAGCGAAAGTGAAAATGAAAGCGTACTTCGGTTTCAGATTCGCGATACCGGAATCGGAATTCCACTCGACGGGCAACGCATTATCTTTAACGCATTTATGCAGGCCGAGACCTCGATTACGCGCCGCTTCGGCGGCACTGGCCTCGGCCTTGCCATCTCCTCTCAACTGGTCGAATTGATGGGTGGCAGTATCGGCGTGGAGAGCGCGCCTGGGGGTGGTTCGACCTTTTGGTTCACGGCTTCCTTCCGCCGTCAACCCGCTGCGGATGGCGCCGGGATTGACCATCTCCATTTCGAGCGCGTCCGGGTTCTGGTTGCCGAGAGCAGCCCGAACAGCGCGCGAATGATCGGTGAGCATCTGGCGGCGTGGAAAATGCGCGCCTCCGAGGTGGTTAGTTCCGCGCAAGCGCTAGCCGCTCTCAACGATGCGATGGCGGGCGGCGATCCTTTCGAAATCGCAATTATCGACCTCCGGTTGCCGGAGTCCGGCGGCCTCGCGCTGGCCCGCACGATCAAAGATAACCCGCGACTGGCAAACATCCGTGTGCTCGGCCTCTACGCGCTCGATGACCGCCCCTCACTGCAACAGGCACAAGCCGCGGGCGTCGACGCACTGCTCGCCCGTCCGCTGCGACAGTCCCGTATGTGCAACGCCCTCGCCGCTTTGATGGCGACCCCTACGCTTCAACTTGCGCTATTGGCCCATCGTCCGCGACGCTCGATCAAAAGTCGAGCCGCCGCGGAGATTCGTTGCCGTACCCGGATTCTGCTGGTCGAGGATAACCTCATAAATCAGCAGGTCGCGATGCGCATGATCGAACGAATCGGCTACCAGGCCGATGCCGTCGATAACGGCCGCAGCGCCCTCGAAATACTGGCTCACTCGCATTACGATCTGATCCTGATGGACTGCCAGATGCCCGAGGTCGATGGCTACACCGCCTCGCGCGAAATTCGCCGCCGCGAAGGCGCGTCGCACCATACGCCGATTATCGGACTCACCGCGCGCGCGCTCGCCGGCGATCGCGAAATCTGCGTACGCGCTGGGATGGACGATTATCTTTCCAAACCGGTGATGCCCGAAGACCTCTGCGAAATAATTGACAAGTGGGTGATCGCAGGCCACTCGTCCGACGCCGCAGCCATGCCGCCTAAGGCGCCCGAGAGCGCCGCCACTGCGAACGGATCGGCCAGGGCTGAGCGATCCACGGCCGAGCCCGTCGTCAATGAAGCCGTTATCGCGGAGTTGCGCGAATATCAAAAACCGGGCGAAGCCGATTTTGTCACCGAATTGATTGGCATCTTCGAGGAAGATCTGCTCGTCCGCTTGAACCAAATCAGAGCGGGCGTAAAAACCATGGATGCTCTCCGGGTGTCCCAAGCTGCCCACGCGCTCAAAGGCGCCAGCGGTGAACTCGGCGCAGCCGGGATGCGCGAAATCTGCTCCCGCCTCGAGTCGAGCACCGGCAATGGTTCAATCGTGGCAGCGACTTCGATTCTGCCGGAACTCGAAGCCGAAGCCGAACGTGTCCGCGTCGCGCTAGCTACGTATCGCGTGGACGCGCCGGCCCCCGTCGCGGCGCCGCGCAGTATAGTCACTGAATAGCGAAGGGGGTGCGGCAACTCGGGCGACATCCTGCCAAGGAAAGAAGGAAGATCTCAGAGGCGCACCTTGACCGAAGTCACGAAGTCCTCCACGAGCGCTGCCGGTGGCGGATCCAGCAAGCTCCGGACGACGCCGCTGGGCGCTCATCTTCGCCGAGAATGGATCGGGCTTCGGTGTCCTTCAGAAAAGCGGCAACCTGACGTTGAAGGTTACGAGCGCACCACCGGCGACGCCCGTCAAGGCTTCGCCCGCAACCAGTCCGGCCGCGAACAGCACTCCAGAACCGCTGTGGGAATCTGCGCGACTCCGGCCGGTCAGGCTGCGTAAAAGCGCGCCTATAAGGATTGCAGAGCTGAGCCCGAACGGCAGGTACAGGCCAATCGCGACCGGCATCACAGGAGTACGCCAGCGTGCCTTGCGGCGTTCCAGGAACGTATCGAGCACAGCCAATGTCGATGCGAGGAGCGCTCCGATCGCAATCGTCCCAATCGGCAATCCGCCACGGAAAACTCCCTGCGCGACCTTCGCCATGAGAAAGGCTTGCGGCGCGGCGAGCGCCTGCGCGTGCGCCGATGGCGTGCCTGCGATACCATACGCGCGAATCAATAAATTGAGCACCGGTGCCATCACGAATGACGACAGCACCGCGCCGAACAACACCGCGATTTCAAGCGATCTCGGGGTCGCGCCGACGTAATAGCCGGTCGCAAGATCATGGAGCGAATCGCCTGCCATCGCGGCGGCGGTGCAAACCACCGCACCCGCCATGATCGCAAGTCGCGGCCCCACGGCGACCGGCACACCAAGCGCCTCGAGGATCAGGGCGATCGCGAGCAACACGATAATCGTGACCCCGGAGACTGGGTTATTCGATGCGCCGACGATACCGGTGAGATAGCCGGCGATGGCGGTGGCGAAGAAACCGATGGCGACCAACGCAATGGCGAGGGCCGCACTCAGCCACAAGTTGCGGCTCAGATGGTAGCAAATCAAGAAAATGGCCGGGACCGACAGTGCGACCGCACCAATTACGGCAGCGGCGGAGATGTCGCGATCCTCGCGGCGCGTGCTGGCGGCCTTGCCGCGGTCGCCAAGCATGCGCGCGCTCTCGGCCAATCCACGACCGATCGGACCGCGCAGGCGCCACAGCGTCACGGCGCCGCCAACCAACATCGCGCCGACGCCGAGATAGCGCGTTTGCGTGCTCCACACTTGATGCGCTGCATCGACGGCGGCCAACGCGCGAAGCTCGGGATGTGCTGCGCTCACGACCGGAACGGCAACCAGCCATCCGAATGCACCGCCGATGAAAACCAGGCTGGCGATGTCCAGACCGATGATATAACCGACGCCGATAAGAGCGGCGGAGAGATTAACGGATCCAGCAACCGCCGATCGTCCAACCCATCGAGCGCCGGCAAACGTCCCTGGGACCAAGCCGAGAATGTCTTGCGCCGCCTTTAGCGCCGATGAGATTATTCCGCCCAACGCCAGCGGAAAGGCGCTGGCCGACCCGCTCGCACCACTGCGCAAAACCTCCGCGCAAGCGATCCCTTCGGGATAAGGCAGCCGCTCATCAACGATGTAGGCGCGGCGCAGAAAGACCACCAACAAACTGCCCATCGTGCCGCCGGCCAGGCAGAGCATCGTGACGTCCCAATACGGCAGTGGTCCGGTCCGACCGAGAATGACTAGCGCGGGAAAGGTGAAGATTGCTCCGGCAGCCACCGCCTCGCCCGCCGAGGCGATGGTCTGGACGACGTTGTTCTCCAGAATCGTAGATTTCCCCAGCAGGCGCAGCACTGCCATCGAGATAACGGCCGCCGGAATGCTCGCCGAGACTGTCATCCCAGCATAAAGGCCGAGATACGCATTGGCAGCGCCGAGAATTATTGCCAGGAATCCGCCGAGGATGAAGGCGCGCAGCGTGAGTTCGCGGACGACGGTCTGATTGGGAGAGGAGGGAGATGAGGTTGAGATCGGCGTCACCGTGCAAATATATGCCACGGTAATTGGCGAGCGCCGGACGCTAGTGACAGAATTCGTATGAGGGTAATCGAGCGCGTGGCCGATAGGCCTCTCAACTTATTGCCCCCATTGAACTCACGCACGCGCGTAGAAATCAGGAATGGGAATCGTTTGGATGGGTTACTGAAGCCGTCGGTTGGCCGGCTTTTTTCCAGCCCATGATGCCGTCGCCCATCACGCTAACGTCGGTATAGCCGGCGCCTATCGCCCGGCGGGCCGCCTCATGAGAAGCCATGCACTGCGCGTTGGCGCAATAAAACACCAGGGGAACGTTCTTATCGGCGGGCAGCACTTTCGCGACACTATAGCCAGCCGCCGATGGAAGCAGATGAGCCCCCGGGATGACGCCGTACTCGGCCCGCGTGTCTGGGAGATTGGCGTCGTAGATTTTTACGTCGCTCTTGGGATTGGCGATCTCGGCGGCGAGATCGTTGACGTGAATCAGCTTGAAGGTGTTGTCCGATTGGTCCTGTTGCGGATTGCCAAGCATCTTCGAAATGTCGAGTGAATTAGCGGGCACGGCCGCGCCCAGCATCATCACGATCGCAAAGGCCGCAACTGGAAGAATTGTCGAGCCGAAGGAAACACGCATCGGTATCCTCACGATGAACTGACTTCGCACAATTTTACCATCGTCGACGACTTCCACCAACCAGATCGATGGGCATCTGGCGCATCGGTGGCTAAGCCCGTAGTTTGCAGTGAAAGGCTTCCGGATGGCAGATTAAAGATTATCACGCACGGACGATCGTAAGGTTTGGGTGGGCGCTAATTCCGCCGGATATCGAGCGGATCTGCCAGGAGCGCGTCCGCAGGAAGCCCGGCGAAACGCTCGGACCGCACCGTAAAGAACATGGAGTATCGCAAATGAGTGACGACTGGCGCGCGAAGGCCAGAAAGCTGCCGAAAGGAAATCTGTTCGAGGATTTCCAACTGGGGCGGGTCTTCGAGCATCATTGGGGACGCACGCTGAACGAGGGCGACAATACGCTCTTCTCGACCCTGACGCTGAGCTACAACCCGCTCTATTTCAACGCGCCATATGCGCGCGCCCATGGTCATGCGAAGATCGTCATCAATCCGATGCTGGTATTCCTGACCGTATTCGGCCTGTCGGTCGAGGATCTGAGCGAAGCGGGCGGATTCTTTCTTGGGGTCGACAACCTGACCTTTCATCGGCGCATATATCCTGGCGCCACGCTGGTCGCGCGCAGCACGGTGCGTGGATAAGCGCGAGTCGCAGAGCCGTCCGGAGAGCGGGATCGTGACGTGGCATACCGAGGGCTATTTGGCCGACGGCGACCAGGCCCTGGTGGTCGATTTCCGCCGATCTAATCTGATTCCGAAACGGGGCACCGCCAAATGAGTTACATGACGGAAGAACGCAAGATGATCCAGCAGACCGCGCGTGACTTCGCGATGAACGAAGTGTTGCCGGTCGCAAACAAGCTTGATCCGGTCGAGGGCGAGATCCCGATGGAATTACGTAACAAGATGGGCGAGCTGGGCTACTTCGGGATCATGATTCCCGAGGAGTACGGCGGACTCGGCCTCGGCTCGTTCGAATACGCGCTGGTAGCAGAAGAACTGGCGCGTGCGTGGATGAGCGTCGCGCAGTATTATCGCGCGCGGCAACGGCATCTATGGCGATGACCAGCGAAGAACAGCGGCGCAAGTATTATCCGCCGATGGCGCGCGGCGAGTTTCTTGGAGCATTTTCGCTGTCGGAGCCCGACGCGGGATCCGACCTCGCCAACGTCTCCTGCAGGGCGATGCGGGAAGGCGATCAGTTCGTCATCAACGGAACCAAGACCTGGTGCACCTTTGCCGATGGCGCCGACTTTATTCATCTGTTCGCGCGCACGTCCCGCCGGAGGGAAACGAGCGCCACGTCGGCATTACGCAATTCATGATCGAGAAGGAGCGCGGCAAGTTTCCCGAGGGCGTGACCGGTTCGCCGATTCGCAAGATTGGCTATTTCGGCTGGAAGACATGGGAGCTTGCATTTCGACGATTTCCATATCCCGGCCTCGACGGTAATCGGGCAAAGAGGGACGCGGTTTCTACACGATGATGGCGTTTCTGGAAATCGCGCGGGTGCATACGGCGGCGCGCGCGATTGGTCTGGCGCGCGGAGCGCTGGAGGACTCGATTATCTATTCGCATCGGCGGGTGCAGTTCAGAACAACCTATCTCGGAGTTCCAGGCGATTCGTTTCAAGCTGGCGGACATGGCGGCGAATATCGAGGCAGCGCGGCAATTGATGTATTTCGTCGCGACCGAAGTTGACAGCAAGCGGCGCTGCGACAAGGAAGCGTCGATGGCGAAGTAGTTCGCCTCTGAGATGGCGGAGCGGGTCACCAGCGAGGCGCTGCAGATTCATGGCGGTTACGGGTACACCAAGGACTTCCCGATCGAGCGGTACTGGCGCGACGCGCGGCTGACAAAAATCTTCGAGGGAACGTCGCAGATCCAGTTACGCATCATTTCGGACCGTCTGCTGGGAGGAGCATCCGAATGAGTATCGACGCGGCCGCCCTGACCGGGCAGGACAACTACTACGAGGACTTCATGGTCGGCGACGTGTATGAGCATGCGCGCGGCAAGACCATGGAAGCGCTCGAGAACGTATTACTGACGAATCTCGTGTTGAATACCGCGCAACTGCATTTCAACGAGGATCTGGCGGAGAAGGTTGCCGCGCAGAAACATCGGATCGTATTCGGCGGGGTGACGGCATCGCTGGTGATCGGGCTCGCAATGCAGGATACGGGCGAACAGGCGATCGAAGAGGTCGGACTCGATAAGGTGCGATTTCGCGTCTCGGTGATCCACGGGGATACGCTCTATGCGTTTACCGAAGTGGTGGCGAAGGACGACGGCGCGGCCGTTTGCCGTGGGCATCAGCGAAGTTGGGCTGGTTCATTTCCGGCATTGGGGAATCAATCAGCGCAACGAGACGGTATTCGAGGGTGAGCGGCGCGCTCTGATCAAGAAGCGATCCTTCAGCACGAAGGGTCTTGAAGTCGAATAAGCCTGATCTCGCCCTTTGCCGGAGGAAGCGGTACATTTCACTATTCCCATTGATGGGATAGGTGCCAACTATCCGTCAGTGTTGTGGGCGCAAAAATATTATTGGCCGAAGCCGGCGTCTTCACAAATGGGAAGTCTTAAGCGTCCGTAAGGTTCCGGTTTCCTGAATCGGGCTCTTTGTCACACGGAAGGGCGGCGCGGGATAACCCGCACCGCCCTTCTGACTCAGTAGCCTGATCTATTTACGACTTGCTTGGCGGGAGCGTCTTGTCGCGCACCAGGACGCCGTCGGTATAGAGCTTTCTGATCTGCTCGTCGCTCAGGTTGGTCAAATCGTGCAGGATGCGTTCGTTATCCTCGCCAAGGCGGGCCGATCGCAATTCGGTGCGGTCGGGCCAGGCCGAGAACTTCACCGGCACCGCCGGAATTGCGACTTTGCCGAGCTGTGCATCCTCGACCCAGCGGACGGTCTTACGCTCGTTGAGATGGGGATGATTGACGGCTTCGTTGACCGTCAGGACGGGAGCGCAGGGGACGCGTTCCTTGTCGAGGGCGGCGATGGCGTCATCGCGCGTCGGCTTGGAGGCAAGCCAGTCTTCGATGATCTTCTGCAACTCCAACATATTGTCGCGGCGTCCGCGAGCGTTCTTGAAACGAGGGTCGGTAGCGAGTTCCGGCATGCCCATCGCGCGGCATAGTTGAACCCATTGATGGGGCGTAGGCACGCAGAGGTAGACGTATTGATCGCCGCGGTAGTGGAAGATGCCGGTGGGGCCGCCGCCGGGATGCTGGGAGCCGTTGCGGGTGGGCTTATACTTTTCGCCGCGCAACGCGACCATCGGCACGTTGGCTTCGTGCATGTGGAAATACGTATCGAGCAGCGAGGCGTCGAGGTACTGTCCTTCGCCGGTGCGCTCGCGATGGATGAGCGCGAAGCCGATGGCCATCGCGGCGGCGACTCCGGTGGAGACGTCGCCAATGGCCATCGTGGTGACGGACGCCGCGCGATCGGGTTCGCCGATACCGTCGGTGATGCCGGCATAGGCCTGGCCGATGTAGTCATAGCCGGCCTTGTCCGAGAGCGGCCCGGTCTGCCCAGCCATCGAGATCGAGCACATGATGATCTTCGGGTTGACCTTCTTGACGTCCTCGTAGGAAAAGCCCAAGCGCTTGATGACGCCGGGCGCGAAATTCTCCACCACGACGTCGATCTTGGGGAGCATCGACATGACGAGTTCGCGCGCGCCGGGCTGCTTGAGATCAATCGCGAGGCTGAGCTTGCTGTGATTGTGCTGCTGGTAGTAGGAGCTCTGGGTGGAGTCCTTGAACTCCGGTTTGAGCGGTTTGAGGCCGCCGGCGCGGACGCGGTCGCCGTCGGGAGCGAGTTCGACCTTGATCACTTCGGCGCCCATCTCGGCGAACAGTCGGGTGCAGGTGGGACCTGCGACGAACTGCGTGAAATCCAACACGCGGTAGCCTTCAAGCATGCGCGGCTTTCCAGACATCAATCGCACCTCCGGTGATCGCCGCGAACTGATGACGGCGTCGAATTAAGCAAATAATGGACGTTCGTTAGTTTACCCAAACTACAAAAAGCGCGCGAACTTGTCCAACCGTTGCGGCGCGCGGCAAAGTCAGCGCGGGCGGGGACGGAATTTCGCCAGTGTGATTTCGTCCGTGGCGCGTTCGAAGACGATTTCGACCGGCAGGCCGGCGCGAATGTCCGCGTTGGCGATGCCGACGAGATTGGTCAGCAAGCGCGGTCCCTCGTCGAGTTCGACTTCGGCGACATTGTAAGGAAGCTCACTTTCGAAGCCGCGAAAATAGGCCTGATGGAATACGACCCACGAATTGACGCGGCCGCGGCCGCTGAGCTTCGTCCAGGTGAATTTGCGCGACCAGCATCGAGGGCACAAGGGCGCCGGCGGATACCATACGGTGGCACAGCCGTCGCAACGCTGGAGGTTGAGCTCGCAGCGGCGGAGTCCATCCCAATACGGCTGGCTAAGCGACGAGATTGCGGGCAGCGGTTTGGTGTAATTCGATTCGGTCATCGGGGTTACCTTCTTAATTCAGCGGCGCGCGCTCGAGCGTCGAATACCTCAGCGCGAGATCAGCGGCGGTATATGAGCGAGTCGCCATAGGCGTTCGCCCACTGGATGATTGCCGCGTCCTTGATCTGGCGCGGACCACATTCGCCGCGCAACTGCCGCACGATCTCGACCTGATGATTCCAGGCCATGATATGGGCCTCGGAAAGCAGGCCGCCGTTGGTGTTCATCGGCAATGCGCCGCCCAGTTCGATGCGGCCGTCCTGGGTGAAGGCGGCTGCCTCGCCGGGTTTGCAGAAGCCGAAGCGCTCGAGCGCAATCCATGGGAGGATCGAGAAGGCGTCGTAACTGAAGAGCGCGTCGATATCGGGCGGCGTAACATCAGCCATTTTGTACACCGGTTGGAGGCCGGCGTCGTAATCGAAGGTCGATTGCTGGGCGACGCCAAATCCGGGGTAAGCCCAGATGAATTCCTCGCGGCCGGCGGGCAGCGGTTGCATCCCGGAGATATAGACCGGCGGCTTGCGCAGGTCGCGGGCGCGATCGGCGGTGGTCACAATCACGCAGGCGGCGCCGTCGTTGATGAGGCAGTAATCCAGGAGGTGTAGCGGTTGGCAGACGAAGCGCGAGGCCTGATGGTCGTCGGCGGTGATCGGCTCCCGCATAATCGCGTTTGGATTGAGGGCGGCGTGCTTGCGGAAGGCGATCGGAATCGAGGCCAGTTGGCGGCTATTGGCGCCATAGCGATCGAAGTAATGGCGCGCGACGAGAGCCGCCCCGGCGCCGGGTGAGGTCATGCCGTAAACGGGATCCTGCCCGTGTGCGCCGCCACCCTCCCGCGCGCCTTCGCGATCGCCGGAGCCGCCCATTTTCGGCCGCTTGATACCGGAGAAGCTAACCGACGCGAGGCAGGCGACTGCGTTGGCCATGCCGGCGCTCACGACCAACGCGGCCCATTGGATGCAACTCGCGGTAAAACGGCCATGCGCCCAGGTCTGGGTGAAGGCGCTCAGGTTCAAGCCGAGCATCGGCGCGAGGCTGTCGCCATCGGCGCCGATGGGCGATCCGAAGCTCACCGCCAGACCGTCGAGATCGCCGCGCGCCAGACCGGCGTCGTCGAGGGCGTTGGCGATGGCGTCGGCGGCGAGATCGATCGGGCTGCGCATCAGACGCCGGCCGTAAGCAGAGTTGCCGACGCCGGCGATGGCGGCCTGGTCCTTAACGTCGAAGGTGGGCATGCGAGTACCTCGTAGCGCCCGTGCGCGCGGTCAAAGTTCGCACGCCGGCCTTCGTGGGACATTAGAGGGAACTGGGACAAGCAGCAACGGTTGCGGCGCGCCGATGAAGTGGTAGAGAAGTGAGATAATCGGCGCTGGGCGCAACATGGATGGCGGACCGAGCCTGGATTCAAGGAGAGAGACGATGGCAATGCTGAATACGGTGCTGGGACCGATCGACGCGAGTGAAATCGGCGACACCATGTCGCACGTCCATCTGACGATCGATCTGCTGTGCTGGCATATGCCGCCGGAGTCGGGGCCGCAGCGCGGCCTGAGCGAGAACCGTATCACGATGCGAAATCTCGGAGAGGTGCGCCGCAACGCGATGCGGGTGCGGGACAACCTGGTGCAGGACGACCTGGATCTGGCGATTCGCGAGGCGACGAATTATCGCGTCGCGGGTGGGCGCACGGTGATCAACTGCGACCTGCCGGGGATCGGGCGCGACGTGACTGCGCTGCGACGAATTTCGCGGGCGACGGGCATTAATATCGTGGCGTCAACGGGATGGTACGTGCAGGCGTCGCATCCGCCGGAGATCGCGAAGAAGAGTATCGAGGAATTGGCGGAGATTATGGTCAAGGAGATCACCGTAGGGATTGGGAAGACCGGCGTGAAGGCCGGAAACATCGGAGAGATCGCGTTGAGCGGGCGGACCCGCGAGCCCTTCCAGCCGGGCGAGGAGAAGGTCCTGCGGGCGGCGGCGCGGGCGCAAAAGGCGACCGGCATATCGTTGACGGTGCATCCGAATTTCCCGGGCGACCATTGGGACACCTACATGGACGTGCTGGAGAAGGAAGGAGCGGACCTCGGCAAGTGCTACATGTCGCATCTCGGGCTGTACCCGAATCCGGAGGTGTCGAAGCGAATCCTGAAGCGCGGCGTCGGTTTCGTATCGTTCGATCAGCTTGGGCACGAGGAGTTGTTTGGCAATCCGGCGGCGCCCGGCCTCGGCTACTCGACCGATAAGGAAGAGGTGCACTGCATAGTAGAACTGCTTAATGCGGGCTATGCCGATCGGGTGCTGCTATCGGCCGAGGTGGCGATGAAGACCTGCTACAAGGAATTCGGCGGCTGGGGCTATTCGCACGTCCACGACAACATCATCCCGTGGCTGAAGTCGCTGGGAGCGTCGGTCGAGGATGTCGATTCGATCATGGTGGGGAATCCGCGGCGATTGCACGCAGTGCCGTGACAGGTTGCGGTCGAAGGAAAAGGGGGCCCGATTGTGGACAATCGGCGCCATCAGATCGTCAGCCCGGGCATAGATGAAGAATTAATCGAGCGTTTGGGAGGTTCACGGCTGGCATGATGATCGCGTGGTCAAACGGCGATGAACACGCTTCGCACGATCGCGAGGATGGAGCAGCGACAGCTCGTCACGCTCGGATGGGCAGGAATTGTATTCATGCTCACATTACTCGCGAGCTACCAATACGGAGCTAGCGAATTTCAAAACGCTCAAAGCTGGGAGCGCCGGCAATGTGTCAGCGACGCAAGGATCAGCGGAAGACATTGAGACGGCGGATCTGGGATAAAGGGCTACCAGGGGTTAGCCGGTCGATTTTGACCAGCGACGTTGGCGTGTTACCCTTCGCACGCAACCATTGACGGAGAATCGCCGGCCGAGGTCATAAGGGCGAAGATCGCGACGGCGCGATTATCGCGCGAGTTCCCGGCCAGGCAAATCGTTCGTTAGTGTTCGAACGAGAGATCGATAGCGGAGGGTACGAGGGAGGCCCTACCGGGGGGCGTTTGCGCCACGGGGGGTGCTCGTAGGCAAACTATGGAGGGCGGTGCACCAGCAGCGGCCGCGGTAGCGGCTTCTGAGCAAGCGCAACATCATGCCGCGGAGACGGCGCGCAAATGGATTATTGCGGCTTCGGTAATTCTCTGCACAATTCTTGAAGTCCTGGATAGCTCAATCGTGAACGTCGCACTGCCTCACATGCAAGGCAGTTTCTCGGCGACCATCGACGAAGTCACTTGGGTAGTAACGACCTACCTGGTGGCGGCGGGAATAATGATCCCGACGACCGGATGGATTTCGGGGCAATTCGGGCGCAAGAGCTACTTCCTGTTTTCGATCGCGACCTTCATTATTTCATCGGCGATGTGCGGGGCGGCACAATCGCTGAACCAGATGGTCGCATTCCGGTTCCTGCAAGGTATTGCGGGGGCGGCGCTGCAACCGCTTTCGCAGGCAATCCTGATGGAGACCTTTCCGCCGAACGAGCAGACGCTCGCGATGGCGGTGTGGGGCATCGGTCTGATGGTCGCACCGATCATGGGGCCGACGGTGGGCGGCTATATCACGGACAACTGGAATTGGCGCTGGAATTTCTACATCAACGTGCCGATCGGAATCGCGGCCGCCTTCATGGTCTCGACGTTCGTGCACGATCCGCCGTATCTGAAAAAATTGAAGGGACAGGGCAGCGCCGATTGGCTGGGGATCGTGTGCCTGGTGTTGGCGCTAGGCCTGGGCGAAATCGTGATGGACCGCGGCGATCGGGCAGATTGGTTCGCGAGCGCATGGGTGTGGTATTTCTCCATCATCGCGGGTAGCGCCTTCATCCTTCTGATCTGGCACGAGTGGCGCACGCCCGAACCGATCGTCCAGGTTCGGATACTCAAGAACCGCAACTTTTCGGTGCCAACGCTGTTGCTCATCCTGATGACGTTCACGGCGTACGGGATGCAGATTCTGAATCCCGCGTTTTTGCAGGATTTGCTGGGCTATACCGCAGCGCGCGCCGGCATGGCTATGGCGCCGCGTGGAATCGGGCTGATGGCGGCGATGTTCTTTCTTGGCGGTATCGCTAAGCGCGGCTTCGACACACGTCCGCTGGTGGCGCTGGGTTTCGTTCTGATTGGTATCGCGAGTTGGCAGTTGGGCAGCCTCGACCTCAACATGTCGGAATGGAACTTCATGGCGCCGACGATCGTCCAGGGCGTAGGCATGGGGCTGATCTTCCCGAATCTCTCTGCCGCGGCGCTGAGTTCGATCCCGCGTGAACAGATGGGTTACGGGGCCAGTCTGTTTTCGATGTCGCGCAATATCGGCGGCTCGATCGGAACCTCGGTACTCACGACGATGCTGGTGCGGCGTGAACAGGTTCAGCAGAGCTACATGGTGCAGCATCTGTCGGTATTCGATGCGTGGCGATTGAGCAACGCACCGGCGCGCATGCCGGGGGAAATGTCTCACTTCAACTACTTGAGCTCGATGGTTAATGGGCAGAATCGCGGGTTTGCGATGATTTATAGCTCCGTGCAGACGCAGGCGATGATGGTCTCGCTCAACAGCATCTATCGGATGCTCGGATACCTGATGATCCTTGGGATCCTGCTTTGTTTCCTGCTGCCGAGAACGCGCGGCAAGGCGCCAGCGGGTGCGCATTAGGTGATTGTGGCACCATATTTATGAGCGCGTCGGCGAACGTCTACAGCGACGAATCCTTGCTCGCGATATTAGGATAGTTTAGCCTGTCGGACGTGAACCTTTCCCGATGTTATCTTGACAGCCACCCGGCAAGCCGGCCCTGACCATTCGCCAATCAGCCACTCCGTTCGATCTCGATCGGTGGGCATCGTGAGCAAAGCCCCCGGAGAATTCGAGCTTATCGCTCGCCTGACGGCCAAGCTGCGTCGAAGCCGCCGGACGATACTCGGTCCGGGCGACGATTGCGCGATCCTTGCGCCCTCGCGCGCTCGGCAGTTGGTGACAATCGATTCAATGGTCGAAGACGTGCATTTCAAGCTCGAATGGAGTACCCCCGAAATTCTCGGCGCGCGTGCGCTCACGGTGAATTTGAGCGATATAGCGGCGATGGGGGGAGTGCCGGCCGCGTGCGTGATCAACCTGGCGATTCGCCCGGGACTGAGAGCGCGCTTCTTCGATCGCCTCTATGCAGGACTGGTCCACGCAGCGACCGCCGCCGGTGTCGATATCGTCGGCGGCAACGTCACCAGCGCGGCTGCGCTTTCGATCACAATTGCGGTCATTGGCGACGCTCGTAGATCGGTGCTAGGGCGCGATGCGGCGCGACCGGGAGATGATATTTTCGTCACCGGCACGCTGGGTGATGCGGCGATCGGGTGGCGCATTCTGGCGGGTAAACTGAGCGCGCGGGGATTATCGCGAAAGTTTCTAATCGATCGATTTTTGCAACCGATCGCACGGCTCAGCGTGGGACAGCGGCTGACGCGAATTAATCCGGCGCCGGCCGCTATCGATATCAGTGATGGACTTCTCCAGGATCTTGGCCACGTGCTGAAGCGCAGCGGTGCCGGCGCCGAAATTGAAGCCGGTGCGATCCCGCTTTCGACGGCCTATCGCGCGGTCGCGGGCGATAATCTTGAATTCGCGCTGACCGGCGGTGAGGACTATGAACTGCTGTTTTGCCTGCGCGCTGGCTCCTCCGAAGCGGCATTGACCCGGCGTCTCGGCACACCGGTCAAGCGGATCGGCCAAATCGTCCGCGGAGATCGTGTGACTCTGATGCGCGAGGACGGCCGATCCAAAATCAAGCTGCCGCAGGTCGCCGGATGGGATCAACTAAGGTTCCCTGACACACGATGATTCTCCTTCCGATCATGGTTGGCACTTTGTTGCTGATGAGCGCGCTCCTGGCAGCGTCCGAGACCGCGCTGTTCGCGCTCGTGCGGCTGGAACACACGCGGAATAATCTCAGTGCCTCGGTGCAGCACGCACTCGACCGCCTGATGGCACGGCCGCTCGAATCGCTGATGATGATCATCGGGGTGAACGAGGCTTCCAACGTTTTTGCCGAATGCTTCGCGACCACCTTCCTGATTTTCTTATTCGGCAACAGACTGGGAACCTATCTCTCGGTGCCGATAATGCTGGTTACGGTTCTGATCTTTTGCGACATCACGCCCAAGACCTTCGCGCTGGGCTTTCCCGGCTTCGTCGCTGAAGTGACGGCGCGTCCGCTGGCGGTACTCGCCGCCGTGGTCCATCCGATTGCGAAATGGGTCGCCCCAGCCACGCCTCCGCCGCGGCCGGAACCGGTTTCCGAAGCGGAGTTCAAGGCGCTGCTGCGCGTGAGCGAATTTCAAGGCCAGGTAGAGCCGCAAGAGCGCGAGCTGATCCACAAGGTCTTCGACTTCGGCATCCGCCGCGTGTCCGAGGTAATGACCCCGCGGGAAAAAATCTACGCCCTCGATATAGCGACGCCACCTGATCGAATAGTTCCAGAGGTCGTCGCCGGCCATTTCTCGCGCATTCCGATATATCGGGACAGTGCGGACAACATCGTCGGTATTCTGCACGTTAAGGACCTGGTGACGCGGCGGCTGGAACCAGCTCCGCCGCGGCTGGAACGGCTTATTCGCGCAGCCTATTACGTGCCTCCGGGCAAGCCATTGGCGGAATTATTTGACGAAATGCGGCGCGGGCGGTTTCAACTCGCCCTGGTGGTGAATGAATACGGGAGGGTGTTGGGGCTGATTACGCTGGAAAATCTGCTGGAAGAACTGTTCGGCGAGATTCGCGACGAATTCGATTATGAAGGCCCCGAGATTACGCCGGTCGAGGACGGCGAATGGCTGGTCTCGGGCGCGATCGGAATCGATCGGCTAAGCGAATCGCTTAGTGATGGCCAATCGCTCGGCGTGAACGGGCCGCATACGTTGAGCAGCGTAGTTTTGCGCCGGCTCGGACGAGTGCCGCGTCCCGGTGAGAAGTTTCGGCTCGGTGATTTCGAAGCGACGGTCGAGCGCGTGCGCGGCGCGACGGTCGAAGTCGTAAGGCTGAAGCGATGGAACTAGCTGCCCTGGTGGCGGCGATCGCCGCTTGTGTGATCTGCCAGGCGTTCTTTGCCGCCAGCGAGATCGCGCTGGTCGCCGCCGACGAGTTCAAGGTGCGCGCCGAACATGAGAGCGGCATCAAGGAATCACGCGCCTTGAGCCGCTTGCTCGAGCGTCGCGATCGCGTGGTCGCCTTGATGTTGACGGGCAACAACCTCGCAACCGTGATCGCGGCGGCCGCGATCACCAGTTTTTTGCACGACCTGAATCCGCGCAGTGTCTTTTGGGCGCCCTTCATCCTGGCGCCGATCACGCTGGTGCTCGGCGAATCGCTGCCGAAAATGCTCGCAATCAGAGCGCCATTGACCGTCGCGCGCTTCGCCGCGCGCCCGCTGAACCTGCTGGCGACGGTCCTGAGTCCGCTGCTTGCTGCGGAAACTGCGTTAAGCCGCTGGCTGCGCGGAATCGTGGGCGTGTCGCCGGAGGAAGAGAGCGTGTTTCTGAGCCGCGAGGACCTCGCCATGCTGGTACGGCGGCATCCCGACGAAGCGGCACCGGCATCCGAACCAAGCGCCGACGCGATTTTGCCTGGCGAACAGCAGATGATCAGCCGTATCTTCCGCTTCACCCATGCGGAGGCGCGCAAGGCGATGGTGCCGCTGGTGCGGGTGGAAGCCGTGCCCGAAGAGACTACACTGGCCGGTGTGATCGAACTGGTGCGGCGCGAGGGCTTCACGCGGATCCCGGTATTCCATCAACGCATCTTCAATATCGTCGGCGTGGTCCACGCGTTCGATCTCCTGGAAGCGCCGGACCTGAGCCGGGCCGTGGCCGAGGTGATGCGTTCTGTGAGCTATTTCTCCGAGGCGACGCCGCTCGACGAAATCCTGGTCGCCTTGCAGCGCACGCGCGAGACGCTCGCGGTGGTGGTTGACGAATACGGCGGCGCCTCGGGCATCATTTCGATGGAGGACCTCCTCGAAGAAGTGGTGGGCGATATAGAGGATGAGCACGACGTGCTCGAAGAGCACGCGCGTATCATCGGGCCGCAAACGCTGTCGGTCTCGGCGCAGGCGTCGGTGGCCGAACTCAACGAACGCTTCGGGCTGAGGCTCCCCGAAGCTGCCGAATATGCTACCATCGGCGGCCTCGTGGTCGAATCGCTGGGTCATATCCCGAAGCCCGGCGAACAGCTCAAGTCGGGCGACCTGACTATCAGAGTGACGCGCAGTGACGCTCGCGCAGTGCGGGAAGTAGTGATCACCCTCGAGCATCCACTACCGACGAGCGATACACGCCGGCGATGACTGAAACGAAAATCCGCGAAATTCTCGATCTAGTAGCGGGCGGCGGGCTCAGTTCGGAGGGTGCTCTCGCGCGTCTCAAGCATCTGCCGTTTGAGGATCTGGGCTTCGCCCGTCTCGACCATCACCGCAGCCTGCGCCGCGGCCTGCCCGAAGTAGTGTTTGGCGAGGGCAAGAGCGCGGATCAGATCGCGGCAATCGCCAAACGGATGAGCGCGGCAGGCGTCAATGTGGTGATTACGCGGCTGGCGCCGGACAAGGCGCGCCTGATCAAGCGGAAACTTCGGGCGCTCGATTATCGGGCCGATGCGCAGATTGGTGCGATCGTTCAAGAGCACCGCGCGATTCGCTGCCATGGTACGGTAATGGTGTTGAGCGCGGGAACTTCAGACATTCCGGTGGCGGAGGAAGCGGCCTGGTGCGCCGAGCTTTTCGGCAACCCGGTCGAACGCCTCTACGATGTCGGCGTCGCGGGACTGCATCGGCTGACTGCAAACGCCGATTTGATCCAGCGGGCGAGCGTTTTGATCGTCGTCGCGGGGATGGAAGGCGCGCTGCCTTCAGTGGTTGCGGGATTGGTGGACAAGCCGGTGATTGCGGTGCCGACGAGCGTCGGCTACGGCGCGTCCTTTGGCGGGATCGCGGCGCTGCTGGGAATGCTCAACAGTTGCGCGAGTGGAGTAACGGTGGTGAACATTGACAACGGCTTCGGCGCGGCGTTTGCCGCCACCATGATCAACCGGGTGGGGATCAAGCGCGGACGCGACTGATGGCCGAGCGCAAGGACCTCACCAGTGGCCGCGCACGCCGCGCGATGAAGATCGGCGGACTCGCGTCGCAGGTCGGGTCGAGCTATTTATGGACCTCGCTACGGCGTCCGTTCCTCAGCACCGGCCGCTACGACCAGGAACTACTCGATACCCATCTCAAGAACGCGCGGCGCATCGTCGAAGGGTCCAAGCAATTGCGTGGCGCCTTCATGAAGCTCATCCAAATGCTGTCAACGCGAGCGGATTTGCTGCCCGGCGAGGCGCTCGACATTCTCAAGGCGACGCAATCGAGCGTGCCGCCGATGGACTATGCGCTGATCGCGAAGCAAATTCGGCGCGAATTTTCGAAATCGCCAGAACAGCTCTTCGCCAGCTTCGAGCACGAGGCCTTCGCCGCCGCTTCACTCGGCCAGGTTCATCGCGCGCGGCTCAAGAACGGTCAAGAAGTAGCGGTCAAGATTCAGTATCCGGGTGTTGACAATACGGTCGAGCAGGACCTGGGCAATCTCAAGCTGCTGTTGCGCACGTTGCAGGCTATCGCCGGCGACATCATGCGACAGAAAATCGACACCAAGACGATTTTCACCGAACTGGCCGAGCGATTGCGCGAGGAGATCGACTATGTGACCGAGGCGCGCAATATCGGGGAGTTCAATCGCCTGCTCGCCAGCGACGACGACATCGTGCTGCCGCGAGTGGTTAAGGAATTGAGCACGCGGCGCGTCCTCACGATGACGTATGTGGACGGCTATCGCCTCGCCGACGTCTTCGGAACCGAGACCGACCCGAAGCTCCGAGCGTGGGTCGCGCGCAAATATTACTGCATGCTGTGGCGGCAGATTCTCGAGTTCGGCGTGCTTCACACCGATCCGCAACCGGGCAATTACCTGGTCAGCTATCATCCGAAACTCGGCATCCTGGACTTCGGATCGGTGCGGCATTTTTCGGAGCCGGTGCGCAAGGCGAGTCTGCAGCTCGCCCAGGCGATCATAGCCGGCGATGATCACTCGATGGCCTCGGCGCTGGTCAAACTGGGCTATCTCGATCGGACGCAGGAGCCCGCGCCGATGGTGAAAATCATTTATCTGCTGTTCGAACCGGTGATCACCGACCGCCCTTACCATCCGGACGAATTCGACGCCATCGGCAAGGCGGCGACGGTCGGTGAAATCGCGTACGAGCACAAGCTCTACAAGTCGCCGCGCCACAGCATCTTCCTGATTAGATCGTTGATCGGGCTCGACGGCATCATGAAGGGGCTCGGGGTGAAGATGAACTACGCGGCGCTGTTTCGCGAATGCGTTCGGCAAGCGGCCGCGGCCAGGAAAGCGACTTGAGGCCTTCGACTTCCGCTCGCGCCGCTGCGGATAATTCCACCGCGGCGATCGCCGAAATGGTTGAGGCCCATAGAGATCATACGTTTCGGCGGATACCATCGCGGCGCGTCACCGGCGAACAGAGCGCTCTCGCCTTTATAAATGAAACCGGCTTCTGCGCGGCATTCACGGCCGGACTCGGAGTGCCGTGTTTGCGCGAGGCGATTGAGGGGCGGCGCGAACCGAAGCTCCCCGAACACATTCAGCACGACCGCGCGATTATGATGACGTGGAATCTGAAGGACGCCCTGCCAGCACGCAAAGCGGTTTACTACGGCAAGGTGATTGCCGGGCGCCCGAGCTTCATCGCACTGGAGTATCTGCCCGCATTTTTGCGTTTGCGGATAACGCCCGGCGGTTACCGAAAACTTTACGAGCGCGGCGCCCTGAGCCATTGCGCGAAGCTCGTGATGGACGCGTTGACGCGGCGCGGCGCCGCCGAAACCAAGGCGCTCAAACTCTCAAGCGGCTATGCGCAACCGAACAAGCGCGCGGAATTCGATCGGGCGATGAAGGAGCTGCAGGAAAAATTCCTCGCGCTCAAAATCGAGGAGCGCTACGACCCTTTCACTTACGTCTGGGGCACGGTCGAGGACCGTTGGGGCGAAGCGCTGCGCGCCGCGCGCGCGTTGAGTTCCGCCGAAGCGGCGTACCAAATCGTGCGGCGCTACTTCGAAATTGCGGCCTATGGCAATGATCGGGCGATTGCGCGGGTCCTCGGCATCGAGCCAAACCTGATCGAGCGCGCGCTGCGCCGGCTTGAACGCGAACGCGCGATCCGCCGCAGTGTGCGCGTTGCTTCCGTTCGCGAAACGGTTTCGATTCTAACCAGACTTGTCTGAGGGTCTTTCCTTCAGATCCGGTTGCGAGCCTTGGTCTCGAATACCGCCGTCGATGCTTCCTACGCCACTCACCATTGCTCGATGCGCACCGCGCGGCGTTCGTAGCCGGCCCCACGCAAGAGGTCGCGAAGCGCGATAATGCCCTTGCCAACGCCACAGAGGTAAAAGTGACGACTGCGGTCCGCATCGGCGCTGACCCAGCGGCGCCCAACCTCTTCAATCAGCCGCCCATAGAACGCCGCTGCATCATCCGCTCCCAGAACAAATGGTTCGTAGCGAAATTCCGTGCGGGTCGCGGCGTAATGTTCGAATTCCGTCGAATACAGCAGATGTTCCCGGCGGTCGCTCGCGTATAGCAACGTGATTGGGTAGCCCGATGAGGTCGCTATCGCCCGGCGGATCATTGGCCGAATCGGCGCGATCGCAGTGCTCTCCGCTATGAAAATGACTTCGGCGGCCGGCGCGCGATCGAGCGTGAATGCGCCAAATGGACCGGTGAAATTTACCTCGTCGCCGATTGCGCGATCGAACAGCCACGCCGCGCCCGGCCCGCTGGGTACACGATTAAAACAGATTTCGAATGGCTCACCGTCTTCCGGACTCGATGCGATAGTGTATGGACGAATGCGCGTCTCGGTCGCCAGCCGTATCGCAATCGAGATAAACATGCCGGGCTGGAATTGCGGCATGGAGCCTTCGGTCATCCGCAGGAAAACCGATCTGGTGTCGCGCGCATGATCGAAAATCCGGTCAACCCGCGCGCGCAGCAAGGGCCGCTGCCGTGCGCTTCCTGCCGGCGGACCCGGCGATGCCGGTTCGATCATCGTGCGACCCTCGCGGCGATCGCGTTCATTGCGCCTCTTCGCGCCAAGCGCGTCGCGCAACTCGCGCCCGTTTCCAGCGCGTCGCTCGCTTCATCCACCGTGACTCTCGCTGATCTGATTGATCGTAAAGCGCGGCACCACGACAACGATCTCCGCATCGGGGTCCCGGATCACCGCCTGACATCCAAGGCGTGACGTGGGGGTGAGTCCCGGGGCGCGATCGAGCAGATCCTCCTCCTGTTCCGACGCTTCAGCGAGTTTCTCGAAGCCTTGTTTGACGATCACGTGACAGGTCGTACAGGCGCAGTTTCCGCCGCACGCATGCTCCAGATGGAGTTGATGTCCCAGGAGAATGTCCAAGAATCGATCCGGGCAGTCCATCGTGCTGAAAGGGAGCCTTGCGCGGATCGAATTCGATGGTCTGCTCAGGGTCGCCGTTTTCGAAGATAATGCGAATTTTCGCCATCAGTTTCCTTAGGCTGGTTTACGGCGCGATTTCACTGCCGCTCGCTCGACGCTTCGCAGCGAAAGGATTCGCTCCTGCACCCACTCTACCGCTCGGTTCGAGAATTTGCCGCTGCCAGCGCCGTCCAAAAGCAACTTGCATCTTCGCCAAATTTTCGCCATATTCGAACTTGGCGTGCGCGGAGGATCAAGCAAATGGCCACTCTGACCAAGCGACAAAAGCAATTGGTTGACTTCCTTGAGCATTTTATCGATGAGCACGGGTACGCGCCCACTCTCGCTGAAGTAGGAGAATACTTTGGGCTGTCGTCGCTCGCCACCGTGCACAAGCATATGAAGAATCTCGAGAGCAAGGGCTATATCCACCGCACGCATAATCATAGCCGCGCACTTGAGATCGCCGGGAAGGCCGGCGGCAAGGGAGCCCATGAAATTTCGCTGCTCGGTCAGGTCGCGGCCGGATTGCCGATTGAAGCGATCGAGGGACAGGACACGATTACGGTGCCTGAAGAATTCGTGCGGCGTGACAGCACGTTCTGCCTGCGCGTCAAAGGTCAATCGATGGTCGATGAGGGCATTCGCGACGGCGACTACATTATCGTCGAGAGCCGCGACGAGGCGAATCAGGGTGAAACCGTAGTCGCCTTGATCGACGGCGAGGCGACGGTCAAAAAATACTATCGCGAAAACGATGGCCGCGTGCGCTTGCAGCCCGCGAATCCGACCATGGATCCAATTTACGTCAATGAAGGAAATCTCCGCATCCGCGGTGTCGTCGTTGGCCTGATGCGTCACTATCGCTAAGTGGGGCCGAGATCCTCCCGCGTCCGGTTCGCTGAGGACCTGACCGGCTCCGCCTGCCAGACGTTGATTTGCCTTTGCAATACCGCGCTATCTCAGGGTTGTGGGTTTGCGGCCAACCGCAGGCGCAGAGGGAGGAATCATCGATCGTTTGCGACGATTCATCGCGGCGCGAATGGCGGGTGCGAGAGTCTCGTGGGTACGCACTGGAACGGTCACCAGAAAATTTGAACCGCCTCCAGCAACCGGGCGCAATTCAAGCTTACCTCCCAGAGCCTCCACGCTGCGTTGAACGACGGCGAGTCCGAGGCCCAAGCCCCGGAAGCGCCGCGCGCTGCTGTTCGACAACTGCGCAAAAGGCTCAACCGCTTGATCGAAGGTAGCCGTACTCAAACCCGGTCCAGTATCGCTGACTTCAAGTTCGATTGCGTTGCCCACGGCATCGCTGTTCACGGGGCGAAGAGCAACCGTGACGGAGCCGGAATCGGTGAACTTGATCGCGTTGACTGCGAGATTCAGCAGGATCGATTTGAGCGGACGCCGAGGGACGCAAAACAACACTGGTGCATTCGCGAAATCGAATTCGAGCTTGAGATTCTTATTCTGGTTGGCCGCCTCCAGCACTGGCGTAATTTCAGCGATCAGGCTTCCGGGCGTGACGTCCTCATCGGTCATCACCTCGGCTTTGACCTCGCTCAATACGAAATGCATCAGGTTGTCAATGGTTTGGGCGAGGTCATGAGCATTAGCGTTCATTCGATCGAGCAGAGCGCGCGGTTCGGTGGAAAACTGGTCGCCGTAATCGTCACGCAGGATATCGACATAGCCCAGCAAAACTTGCACGGGCGTGCGGAGCTCGTGCGCGAGATTGGCCACCGCTTCGAGCCGCAGTCCTTGACGCCACGAATTCGCGCTCGGTTGCGCGATCGGCTCAGAGGGGGCCGTGAGCCGTACCGGCGAAGCGTGTTCATCGATTGGTGAATGATTGTCTCCCACGATGCCTCCCGTAGCCATCATCGCGATTCCTGTCACGCCGACCGTAGGCAAACAGTTCACGAAGTAGGCATTCGGAGGCTACTCAACGGGGGTAAGCGGCAACATCGGATTAATACCTAGTTGGGTAGGGAAAAGCACCTAGTCAGAAGGGAAAAATTACTAGCTCAAATGAAATGCTGGATCATGGCTGATTCTCCTTGCTGGACGGCAACTTGGCGGCCCTGCCATGCACTCGGGAAAGACCACCCGAACTGACAGTTGCTTCGACATATCAAGTGCCTGTCTCATTACTCAGTTCAATAGCTAATTCCGACACAGCGGGTGACACAATGAGTCCAATGCGGGCGTAATTATCCGAGTGGCTACTCAATGGCATGGTGGTTGTCAGCATGCGAAATGCATCGGCCGTTCCAATCATCTGAATAGGTGCGCAACAATATCGCCAGGGCTGCTGCTGCGAATGGAGCATTTTCAGCAGCAGCGGCCACGACCGTCGTGGCGATGCGCCAGCGCCGCGGCGACGGCGCGCGCGCGTTCACGATGAGATTGGCCCGCGAGATCCTCGGCGCCAAGGCCAGTGCGATTCATTCGTGTGAGTTCGGCGCCCGCTTCTTTGATGACAGTTCTGGTGCGCCGAAGCGTGCCCGAGGCGATCCGGCGCGCGCTGGCGTAGGCGGCGCGGACGATCCAGCAAGCGGATAATGCGAGGACGACGCGGGTCGTGCTGCGCGGAAATACCGCTGCCATCGTGGTGTGGTGGGTGTTACTCATGGCGGGGTTGGGCGGCAGCGGGCGTAAAGTGAACCGCTAATGTTCATGCGGCGGCCTCCTCGCGATCGCTGCGGACGGTGCCGCCGGAGATGAACAGCCGAGTCCACGCGCGCAGCGAGTCGCCGAGGATAATCACCACCGCCGCCACAAAAATTGCGGTCATGATGGCGTCGATTCGATCATTCCAGATGAGGCGGGCAAGTTCGGCCGCGCGCGCGGCGGTGATGGCGGGGGCGGCCAGTTCCGTCTGCAGGATGGCCGCGTGAGCGAGGAAGCCGACGTTGGCCGCGGCGCTGAAGATCTTCTCTATCCCCGCCGTCATCGTTACCGCTGTCAGCCAGACGAGCGGGAGGAGCGTGACGAAGGCATAGCGCGCCTTGCCCGATCGAATCATCGCGCTGGTGGCAACGCACAACGCGATCGTCGCGAGCATCTGGTTCGCGATGCCGAAGAGCGGCCACAGGGAATTGATGCCACCCAGCGGATCGATTGTGCCGAAATAGAGAAAGTAGCCCCAGGCCGCAACCACGAGCAACGAAGTCGCCAGAATGTTCGGGTATGAACTCGAGTTGCCGAGCGGAGTCCACAGGTGGCCGAGCAAATCCTGGAGCATGAAGCGGGCCACGCGAGTGCCGGCGTCGAGCGTGCTCAGGATGAAGAGGGCCTCGAACATGATCGCGAAGTGGTACCAGAGTGCCATGACCTCGGTGCCGCCGAGCGAGTGAGCGAAGATATGCGCCATCCCGACGGCGAGAGAGGGGGCGCCGCCGGTGCGGGCGAAGAGCGACGTTTCGCCGACGGCTGAAGCGATCTGCTGCATTTCCACAGGCGTCACTGGAAAGCCCCACGCCGTGATCTTCGCGCAGGCGGCGGCGCCGGTGCCGACGACGCCGGCGGGTGCGTTGATCGCGAAGTACACGCCCGGCTTGAGCATGATCGCTGCGATCATCGCCATCACCGCGACGAAGGATTCCATCAGCATGCAGCCGTAACCGACCATGCGGGCGTCGCGCATCCGTTCGAGCATTTTCGGAGTCGTGCCCGAAGCGATCAGCGCATGAAATCCGGAAATTGCGCCGCAGGCTATGGTGATGAAGGCGAAGGGAAAGACCTTGCCGCCGAAGACCGGGCCGGAGCCGTCGGTGAAACGGGTCAGCGGCGGCATCAGGGCGACGGGATGAAGCGCGACGATGCCCGCGGCGAGGGCGACGATGGTGCCGATCTTGATGAAGGCGGACAGGTAATCGCGCGGCGCCAGCAGGAGCCAGATGGGCAGCACCGAAGCGAGAAAGCCGTAGCCGATAATCCAGACCGCGAGTTGCGGCGCGTCGAGATCGAAGAGGCGGGCGCAGCCAAGATCGGTAACGTAGCGGCCGCCCACTACCGCCGCCAGGATGAGGGCGACGCCAATCACCGAGGCCTCGACCACGCGGCCGGGCCGCAGCCAGGTCATATAGAGGCCGATGAACATCGCGATCGGCACAGTCGCGGCGACGGTCGCAGTGCCCCACACGCTGTGCTTCATCGCGTTGACGACGACCAGTCCGAGCACCGCGATCAGGATGACCATGATGAGGAGGACGCCGACCAGGGCGGTGGCGCCGCCGACCCGGCCGATTTCCTCGCGCGCCATGCGGCCCAGCGATCGCCCGTCGCGCTTGAGCGAGTAGCCGAGGATGACGAAATCCTGGACGCAGCCGCCGAGCACCGCGCCGATCACGATCCAGAGCGTTGAAGGCAGGTAGCCGAATTGCGCGGCGAGCACGGGTCCGACCAGGGGTCCGGGTCCGGCGATGGCGGCGAAGTGATGGCCGAAGGTGATCCATCGGGGAGTGGGGACGTAGTCGCGACCGTTGGCCAGGCGCATCGCGGGCGTCGGTTGGGCGTCGTCGAGTTCGAGCACCCGTTCGGCGATGAATCTGGAGTAGAAGCGATAGCCGATGGCATAGATGCAGAGCGCGGCGACGATGAACCAGAGGACGCTCGGCCGCTGCTCACCGCGCGCGAATGCGATCAGTCCGAGGCCGTAAGCGCCGATGGCACCGACGGCAGTCCATAGGAAGAAGCGAATCATGCGCACGCGCCCGCACCTCGGAGGAGGGGAAGAGTTGTGAAACCTTTGAAAGGTTTCACGCTTCCCACAGTGATCAGTCAAGGGTGCCGGGTCTTTCGAGGGATCTCGACGAGACCTCAAGCGGTCGCGGGAGCATGGTTTACGCGGCGAGAGAAGCTCGCAGCATTAGCCGCCGGTGAGGTTTTCACAGGGCGAAGCGGGCATCTTACAGAAGGGAAGTCTGAAACCTTGATAAGGTTTCAGAGCAAAAATTGGTTCCAAGTTCCTTGACAACCTCTACCACCGCGGGTTGAAGGCGGCAGAGGCAGCTATTCGATACAGGCCGATTGAGCGATCCGGCGAGCCGAGGTTCCGGATGAACTGCGTGGGCGGCTAGGCGGGCTTGTCGGTCTTGGGTTCGGTGGTGATGGTATCGGCCGACTTGGCGACGGTTTTGGGACTATCGGGCTCGTTCATCGCGCCCTTGAAATCGCGAATGGCGCGACCCAGCGCGCCGCCGACATCACCGAGTTTGCTCGGGCCGAAAATGATCAGGATGATCACCAGCAAAATCAGCAAATGTGAGGGTGCAAAAAGGTCCATAAGTAGTCTCCGGACGCGCCAGACGGGTCGGTCCAATGAAATAACTCTACTAGGAGGCTGCGGTGAATGCTACGCCTGCCGGGGGGCGTTGGGCGAGGCCGCTTTATTGCCCGAGCCGGAGCGATTGCGGTCTTTATTTTGAATTCCGGCTGATTCTCCAGGGTGCAATTTCTCCCGCTGCCACGCTCGTCGAGTTTGCAGCCATTCTTTCCTGGGACAGGCGCGCTGCACGTTACCCAGCGACTACCGGTCGTCATTTTGAACGGAGCGAAGAATCTTGGGGCTTTGAAACTCGGGATTTTATCGGGATTCCTCGCTGCGCGCAGAATGAGAAAAATCAGGTCATCGACCGTTGCGCACGGGTCTCCGCGATAGAAGGGGCGAGTGCCGCGATCAGGCGTGTTGGAGGACTGGTTTGGACGGCGGGGGCTGGCCGGTGCCTTCATTTTCGAGGCGGTAACGCTGGACCTTGCGGTAGAGGGTGGAGAGGTGGATGCCGAGGACCTGCGCGGCCTTGACCTTGTCGCCGCTGACTTCGTTAAGGACGCGGCGCATGTGTTCGCGTTCGAGTTCCTCGAGCGTCATCCCGGTGGCCTCGGCGGCGGCGATAGGGATGCTGGTGCTGTGGAGTTTTTCAGGCAGGTCGTGGGCATGGATGACGTCGGTCTCGGCGAGGATGGCGGCGCGCTCGACGGCGTTTTCGAGTTCGCGGACGTTACCGGGCCAGCCGTAGCCGATCAGCACGCGCATCGCGCCCTTGGAAAAGCGCATAGCGGATCGGTTGAGGGGCTTTTCGTATTTGCGCAGGAAATGATTGGCGAGCAGAGCGATGTCGTCCTTGCGCTCGCGCAGCGGCGGAAGCTTTATGGTGATGACGTTGATGCGGTAGAGGAGTTCCTCGCGGAAGCGGCCGTCGTGCGCCTCGCGCTCGAGATCCTTATTGGTGGCGCAGAGCACGCGGACGTCGAAAGAGACGGGTTCGTTGGAGCCGAGCGGGTAACATTCGCGTTCCTGGAGGGCGCGCAGCAGTTTGACTTGGAGAGCGGGCGGCATATCGCCGATTTCGTCGAAGAAGATGGTGCCCTTGTCGGCGGCCTTGAGGAGGCCGACCTTGTCTTGGGAAGCGCCGGTAAAGGCCCCGCGCTTGTAGCCGAAGAGCTCGCTTTCGAGGAGATTTTCGGGCAGCGCGCCGCAATTGATGGGTAGAAAGCGCTTATTGGCGCGCTCCGAGCTGAAATGAATGGCGCGGGCAACGAGTTCCTTGCCGGTGCCGGATTCGCCGGTGATAAGGACGCTGGAATCGGTGCGCGCGACTTTCTCCATGACGCGGAAGACCTGGTCGATGGCGTCGCAATTGCCGATGATGCTCTCGAAGCGGTACTTCTCGCGCAACTCGCGGCGCAGGAAGCGATTTTCGCGGAAGGCGGCCTTGTATTCGAGGGCCTTGCGGACGACCGCCTTCAGATGATCATTGGCGAAGGGCTTGGTGATGTAGTCGTAGGCGCCCTGGCGCAGGGCCTCGACGGCGGACTCGATGCTGGCGTAGGCGGTGACGATCACGCCCATCACCTCGGGGTCGAGCTCGTGCATCTTGCCGAGCAAATCGAGGCCGCTGCCGCCGCCGCTGAGATTGAGGTCGAGGACGGCGAGGTCGATTTTTTCACGCTCGAAGATCTGGAGGGCGGGGGCGGCGGCGTTGGCCTCGAAGATCTCGTAACCCTCGCGGCGAAGGAGCTGGGCGATAATCGCGCGCATCAGCTCCTCGTCCTCGACGACGAGGACGCGGAAGGGACCGCTTTGCGCCTGGGTCCAGACCTGCTCGACGGCTTGATCTTGGGTATTCATTGCAGGCTCGCAGCGGTCGCGGGTTGAGCGGCGTCGAGGTGAGCGGGCAGGCAAATGGTAACGGTGGTGCCTTTGCCGACCGCACTCTCGACGCCGATGGTGCCGTGATTGTTAAGAATGATGCGCTGGCATAGGGAGAGGCCGAGGCCGGCGCCGGCGCCGGCGGGCTTGGTCGTAAAGAAGGGCTCGAAGACGCGCTCGAGATTAGCCGGCGGGATACCGACGCCGTTGTCGGTGATGCGCGTGCGCACGCGCCCCATGCCGTCGCCCTGGGGAGTGCGCTGGTATTCGGTGGTGACGCGAATCACGCCGCCGTCGGACTGGATGGCATCGGCGGCGTTGAAGACGAGATTGAGCAGGACCTGCTGGATGCCGTTGCCGTCGGCGAAGATGGGCACCAGATCGGCGGCCAGAACCGGTTCGATGCGGATGTGTGCGAAGCGCTTGTTGTAGGCGACGAGGCGGAGCGTTTCGGTGATGGTCTCGTTGAGATTTATGGGCTTGTGCTCGCCGGGGGCCGGGCGCGCGAAGTTGAGGAGGTCTTTGAGCGTGCGCGAGATGCGAGTGATCTGCGAGAGAATCGTGTGGAGCGTCTGGCGGCGCTCGACGTCGGTCTCGTCGGGCACCAGCGATTGGACCAGCGAGGAGATCGAAGCGAGGGGGTTATTGACCTCGTGGGCGACGCCGCTGGCGAAAGTGCCGGCGGCGACCAGCCGTTCGGCCTTGAGGAGCGAGTCGAGCATCTCGTGGCGCTGGCTGACGTCATGCAGGATCATCTGCAGGAATTGGCGTTTACCGGCAGTAATGAGGGCCGAATGGATATCGAAGTAGTGGCCGCGAAGCTCGAGGTCGAGGGCCTGGCCGGAGCCGGTTTTCCGCACCGTCTCGATGTGCTGGTACACCAACGGCTGCAGATCGGGGGGAACGAGGTCGGGCAGGCGCATGCCGATCAGCGGGAGGTCGCGTTCGTATGGGAGCCGGTGATGAAGGTCGAGGGCGGCCGAGTTGACGCTCAAGACCTCGAGAGTGAGCGGATCGATCTCGTACATCGGATCGGGGGCGTGATCGATGGAGTTGCGGTACTTCTCCTCGGAGGCGCGCAAGGCGACTTCGCGTGACTCGATGTAGAATTGGGCTACCATCAGGCGGCGTTCGTCGATGGCGGCGACGACGACGTCGCGCACGATTTCCATGTGGCGGCCACGGAGTTTGGCGCGCACGAGGTTAAGAATCACCTGCTTCAGCGCGATATGGAAAATGTTGAACTGCGAAGGCTTGGCACGCGCGAGCATCCCCTCCTGGCAATGTCGGCGGAGATAAACGAAGGTTTGGAGATCGTCGGGGTCGCGCAGATGGGCGAGGAAGCGCACGAGCGAATTAGCCATGCCGGGACGGTCGAGCTTTTTCGATTCTTCGAAACTCTGCTCGATCGCATGGGCCCAGGTTTCGACGACATCGTCGAAGTGCGCCTCGACCAATTCGGCCGCCTTGACGCGCGCCGCGATCGCAACCGGACCGCGATCGTAGGCGGAGCCGAACAAGCCGGCCAGCATCTTTTCGATCTCGGCGAGCATGCTGCGCACGGCTTCGATCTCACCGGGCATCGGCAGGATCGGGGGGTCGGTAGCCTGCCGCGGTTGGGAGACGCAGCGGTGCTTCCGAGCCTTGGCCGCACGACTTAACGAGCAGAATGATTCGGGCGTTACTTCACGCCTTTCGGAACCTTTCAAAAGACGAATAAGCATTAGACTATGGACCACTCTCCAGTTCGATCCACTTATAATATAAGCACCGTCTAGCCAAACGCGGACGAACTTTTTCTTCGCATTTTGCAAAGGCCGATCGGGTTGAATGGCGGACGACAAGGCGCTGAGGCGGACGCATATAGTTGTGGAAGGCAACCCAATTGGTCGGCAAGAGGCTAATGACAAGCCCGTAAGATATTGAAAAGACTGGGGTTTTGAGATGGCACGAGACTGGCTGATAGATCGTTTCGTGAACTCGCCAAGCCCATCGCTGAAGCCCATCACCGTTCATGGCAAATTTCTCTGGTGTGGCGCTGAAAAATTCCCGTTGAAAGCGATGAGATTGCCGGACGTAGGCGAAGCGATCGATTTCAACGAAAAGATCGCGCTGCGCAGGCGATTCGATGAGCTATCGGCGGCGCACGTCAACACGCTGATTCTGAGTGCGGCACAGGCCGAGATGGTGCTGGGCATCGCGGAGCAGGCGGGTCTTCGCGCGATGGTCGAAATTGCGATCGAGGCGGATGAGCTGGCAGCGCCTAAAAAGGCGCGGGCGACGCGCGAGCGCGTGGCACAGGCGATGAATTTGCTGCGCGGCTTTCCGGCGCTGATCGGAATTGTGATCGATTGCCGAGTCGGGGGCGGCGGGAATTTCAAAAGTCGCGGTGCGGTGCGCAAGGCGCTCGATGCGATCGTGCGAGCGATTCGAGCGAGTAATGAGCATCTGCTGGTGGGGTTGAAGCGAGACGGCGACGCGCAAGAGATTTCGCGGGGCGGGGAAGACTTCGCGTACCGCATTATGACCAGGCTGGATCAGGCCGCGGTGGGTACGGCGATTCGCGCGCTGCACGACCGCGCCGGTGCGCGGCCGTTGGTGATGGAGTTCGGCGAGGGGTTCCCTGGAGAGGTGGAAGCGGTGGCTTGCGCCTTCGGGAGCGGCGCGGCTGGCGTGGTGGCGGCGGCGACGCGGCCTGCGGCGTCGCGCGGATGGCATAACGTGAGGATGCTGAGCGCCGGGGAACTCCTGCCGTTCGTGCATCTCGGCGCAACGGCGGTGCCGACACCGGCGGCAACTCCACTGATCTCAGTGGTAGTGACCGCGCGCGACGACGAGCGGAATCTCGCGTTATGTCTCGAATCGATCAAACGCCTGCAATATCCCAACTACGAAGTAATCGTGATCGATGAGGGGTCGCGCGATCGCAGCGTCGAAATCGCCGCGGCGGCGCGCGGGAGTGTGCGGCTGATACGACGGCCCCGATCGGGACCCAGCGATCCCGGTATCGCTGCGATGCGGGTGGCGCGCGGCGAACTGATCGCCTTTACGCGGGCGGATTGCGTGATGGATCCGGACTGGCTCACCCTTGCGGTACATACGATCAGGGAGGGCGGTCTTGCGGGTTGTTGCGGCCCCACGTACGCGTCGCAGGAGCAGCGGGGATTTGCCGCCCGCGCACGCGCTGCCCTGGGATCGGGGATCGCAGAGCGCGGCGGCGTTGCGCGAATCAATCCGCGTAACCTGGTCGTATGCAAATCGAGTCTGATAGCGGTGGGCGGCGTCGCGTCGGGCTTGGGTTCGCGCTTCGACGGTGCCGGCGATTTCCTCGCGCGCAGGTTAGCTGCGGGAACGAAAATTGGGTGGTGTCCGGCAAGCCTGGTGTGGCGAAGTGGGCGATCGACGATCGGCGAGATCGCGCGAGCAATCGTGCGCCGGCACTACCCATTTACGACCGCAGGAGCCGCGGCAAAGAGGGCTTCGCGGGAGGACGGAAGCCGCCCCGGAGAGCGTTTCGCGATCGGAAATGCTCACGCGCGCATGGCGCATCCCATCAACCGCTGAGGAAGCACTTTCCACGATCGCCGGATGGCGCCCCTGCCCTGCTTGACCGGCTGCTCTTAACGGACAAGATTTGAGCGTCCGCCGAGGGTACCAGATGCGCACTGCGCAGATTCGCGAACGCTTCGTTTCCAGCCTGCACCTGGTAAACGCGCAAGCCGAAGTCGAACGACTTTCGGGTTTGGCGAATATCGGTCCGTTTCGAACGATTCGACTGGCGCTTCTCGGGGCCAGCCGCAACAACGATTTGCTGTGGGCGTCGGCGCTGACCTACACCTCCAGTCTGTCGCTGGTGCCGATACTGGCGCTGGCGTTCTCGGCCTTGGCGACGCTCGGCGGCAGTGATCGCATCCGCCCGCTGATCGAGCGCTACCTCGCCGTAAATTCGCCCGAAATCACCGACACGCTCATGGGCTACGTCAACAACACCAGTGCGAAGTCGCTGGGCGAAGTGGGCGGGGCGATCCTGCTGGTGACGGTCATCCTGACCCTGAGCACGGTCGAGCAGGCGTTCAACTCGATCTTCAATGTTTCGCGGGGACGGACGTGGCTGCGGAAGTTTTCAGATTACCTGAGCGTCGTGTTCACGATGCCGTTGCTGATGGTCGCGGCGGTGCCGCTGCGATCGCATCTGATGAGTCTGTTGCCGACGAGCGTGCCCGACGTTGGATGGGCCGTGTCCACCCTCATGATCTGGACCAGCTTCTCGTTTCTATACGTCTTCTTCCCCAATATCAGGGTGCGACTCGGCCCGGCGGCAATCGGCGGCCTGGTGGCGTCGATTCTGCTGCAGATTGGCCAATGGGGATACGTTCATTTCCAGATCGGCGCAGTCCGCTACCATGCGATTTACGGGGGCCTGGCCGCGGTGCCGATTCTGCTGACGTGGATTTACACCGCGTGGATCATCGTGCTCTTCGGAGCCGAATTGACGGCGGTGCTCCAGGGTATCGAGCCGACCTTCGACATCGACCATCGCACGCCGGGCTTCGTCCGCATCGCCGCCCTGCTGATCGTATTTCGCGCGGCCGAGCGCATGCTGATGCGGGTGGGCGCCAAGCCTTGCACGATTCATCTGATCGCCGCGGAACTGGGCGTGTCCGAGACCGCGATGCGTCCGATCGTGGAACGTCTGAAGCACGGCGGCGTCGTGATTGAATCGGCGGATTCGACATCGTTCTTCGATCGCGGCCACGAACTTTTCCTGGCGCGCGACTCGAGCAAAATCCCACTGGCCGAAGTGCTCGGATGCCTGGAGGGTACGACCGCCAATCCGAGCGGCGATCAGCGCATCGCGGCGATTATAGAGAGCGTGTCGGCAGCCGAGCACGAACTACTGGGCGGGCTGACCGTGATGGACCTGGCCAACGGGAAAATCGCGGTATCATCGGCGAACGGGGCGTCGATCGCGCACGAGCAGTAGGCGCGCCGAAGCGAACCGCGCGCGGCGGCGTCGGCGGGAACGGAAGCAGGCCGGAGCGGCGGTCTGGTTCCCGGCGAGCCGCACGCCGGGCGTGCAGCCGCGAGCGCGCCAAGATCGCTCATCAGTTTCAAAATTCGCCATTGTGAGCAGATTGGTGAAGTGTCCCCGCGAGAGGGCCTTGAGCAAGGCTGCGCAGACCTTTCGGAGTGACTCACGCGCGCGCGAGATTGTTCGCTTTGGTAGGCCGGATATGGATGGCGGGGATCTGCCCGGACGATGACCAGAGTTGGCATGCCAATCTCTGTTCGTATTTAATAGCCACGCGTCAAATAAGCTATGGCACGCCTTCCACTGTCGGGGTGCATCGAAGCCGAGCCAAAAGCATTTGTCACTAGCCAAACCGGTGAGGTGTCGGAATGCGACTCTTAGCCTAGTTCGACTGAATTCAAGGCGTTCTCAAATAGATCGGTAAAGGGGGGGTAAGATGGCGGACAAGACGACCGGCGGCAACGTTAACCGCGTTGATTTCAGCTATCTCGGCAACAAAAAACGGTTCGGCGTCTTTCGCCAGGCCGGCTTGCACGTTTGGAAAGAAGATCACGACGAAGGGGGACGCGACCTCTTCGAGCTGACCGAAACAGGTCGTGATGCGTGGTCGGTTTACCTGTTCGATAATGTCCGAAAAGTCAGCCTACAACTTGGATCTGTTTCAGAAGACTGTGTGGTACAGCGACCCCGCCACGGCGCGGCGCGAGCAATACGACATCATCGACGCGTCGTCGAAGGCCACCGGCTGGCTGGTTAATCGGGTCGAAGTTGGCACGGGTTCGGGCCCCGTCCAGAGCATCTACAAGCAGGTAAGCGCCACGGGTTGGACGGAAGACCGGACGGATGGCGTCACGGCCTTCAATTTCAGCGAAACATCGCGCGACGACTGGTCGGTCTATCTGCTCGACCAGACCAGAAATGTGCGCATGCAACTGGACCTGTATCGTGAGGTCGCGAGCTACGCGTCGGGCAAAGATCCGTTGACCGATTTGTACAAGATCACCGCCGCGTCCACCCTGGTGAACGGCTGGCTGGTCAACACGGTGACGTTTAAGGACAGCGCGAGAATCACCGGTTCGTTTCGTCAGTCAGGCGTCCAGACCTGGGTCGAGGATCACTCCGTGCTTGGCAGGAGCCGATTTCAATACCATGAAACGGGCCGCGACGAATGGTCGGTTTACCTGTTCGACGCCTCCCGAAACGTCAAGATTCAGCTCGATCTGTTCACCAAGGCGATTTTCTATAGCGACGCGACGCAAGCGCGCTTCAAGCTTTATGCGATCGATTCCGTCGATATGCTGCCCAAGCTCGGCCTGGACGACGGCAAGACCGTTAACCTGGTGGAGTACGGCGATGCGTCGGGAAATGTCATCGGACATTTCCGTCAGACGAGCGAAGACACCTGGTCGGAAGACATTGGTCCGAACCGCCGGGATGCATTTCGTTTCCAGGAAGTCGCGCGCGATCAATGGTCGGTCTATATGCTGGACGCGAGCCGCGACACCTGGATCCAGCTCGATCTCTTCACCAACAAGGTCATGGTTCGCGCGAGCGGCGCGCAGCCGGTCCCGCTGTATGAAATTCTCGACACTTCGTCGGCGCTGAACGGATGGATGACGAACTATGTCACTTACAGTAATGGCGGATCGGTGGTCGGCGTACTGCGCCAGAACGGCTGGACCAGTTGGATCGAGGAAAGCCTGAAAAACGAAGACGACTACTTCATTTTCGATGAGACGAGCCGTACCGACGAGGCCATTCATCTGCACGACGCTTCGCGCGACGTGAACCTGGTGATTGACCTTTCCCGCAAGGAAGTCCTTTATGCCAGCGGCAATGCGGCGCCGACGAAGCTTTATGGCGTCGCGAGCGCATCCCACGGCGACGAAGTGTGGCGCAGCCCCTTCAAGATCCACAGCCGATCGGCGCTCACCGAAGACTACGAGATCGGATCGAACGGCGGTGCGCCGAAGCTGACACAGGTCTATCGATGCTCGGTGTCGCTGCCGGCGCCGGTGAGTCATGCGGACGTTCTGGGCGTCCGAGGAAGTGACACTACAAATAGACGATATTACATACACGATGGATAAGGTGCGATCGGTGCGCGTGAGACCCTCCGCGCTGTCGAAGCTGTCGATCACGATGCCGGCGGAAAAGCTGTCCTGTCCGGTGTTATTCCTGCGCACCAATCTGATGAAGCCGGGCGAGAGTCACATTTTTACGGCGGATATCGAAGTTCACAAGAAGCTGAGCAATCTGAAAGACGGCGCGATGTGGGACTCGCGACAGCAACTTGGCATCAGCCCCGGCTTCGACCAGGCGCAAACGGCCGCGCTGCAGAAGGTGGTCAAAAACCTCACCGCTACCGTGCAGTATTCGTATAACGACAGCTCCCACGGCTTGAATCACGATCGCGGACTGCTGCCGGTCAACATGGAAGATCCTCACTTCCTGATGGATTTTTCCTCGGGCGGCCTGACCTATCAGCCGCTCAGCAAGGCCGAGGTGATCCAGCGAACGCAACACGCCAGGCGCATCGACGGCAATGTCGCGCAGGGCCTCCTCGACGACATCAAGGACGCTTTCGAGAATGCCAAGCAGATCGTTGTTCACACCTTCGAAAAAACCACTCAGGACGTGGTCGAGGTCGTAAAAAATACGGGGACCGACGTGGTTAGCACCGTGGACCAACTGGGCGAGGACCTGATCCACGGCGATTTTCATGGCGCGGCAGGAACCCTGGTCCAAGGCGGCGAAAATATCGGGAAGGATCTCTTCAAAGGCTTGACGGGGACGGCCGGCGACCTGCTGAGCGGAAGCGGACAACTACTCGCCGTGACGCTGGAACTGGGCGGATCGGTGGTCGGGGACACCGTGCAGTTCATCATCGATCATACGGGCTTCATCGGCGAAGCGCTCGGGGCGCTGTTGGATAAGGCCGGCATCCTTCTCGGCAAAGCCATCGGGTGGCTGCTGGACAAGGTGGGTTGGGGAGACGTCGTCCACACGCACGACGTTATTCTCGACCTGCTGAACAAGAAATTGGACGAGTTCGCAGCCCTGCCGCAAGCGCTTAAGAAGCAATCCGACAAATTTTTTGCGGACCTCGCAACGTCGCTCAACCGCGAGATCGACAATGCGCTCGCAGCCTTTGGGGTCTCGAAAGTCACCGCCCAACCGCGGCCGCCGTCGTTCCTTTCAAATGCGATCGAAATGGGCGAATGGCTGCTGGGAAAATGGTTTCATTACGCGACCGGAGCGAACACGCCGGCGATGGCTATGGCGGGACCGCCGCAGGCCGGGCCGCCGAACGCTTTCGCCGCGATCATCGAGGAGAAAATTGGACGTGACGGCGACAAGATCAAGGCGGCGTTCGGCGACGCATTTGAGAATATCCTGCGCGTTTTCACGGACACGAATTGCGCGCCGCAACATATTATCGGGGCGCTGCTGGAACTCGCGCGCGCGGTTGGTCAACTCGGACTGGAGATTATCAGCAGCGTTCTGGATGTGCTCCTAGACATGGTTACGGCGCTCATCTTGCAACTGAAATCGGTGATGAACACAGAACTGAATATTCCGTTTTTGTCGGCGTTTTATGAGGGACTGACCGACGGCCGGAAAATGACGCTCGCGAGTATTTCGGCGCTTATCGTAGCGACGCCAATCACCATCATCAGCAAAGCGATGGACGGGAAGAGACCGTTCGACCAGGTCGCGATCGCAGCGGGCGCCAACCTTCATCCTGACGGGGTGGACGCCTATGGCCTCGACATCCTTGACGGAGAAGTGCGGGCCTTTGGACTGCTATATGCGTCCTGTCAGATCGTCTTGGGCATCGTCGCGACAGCCGTCGATGTGAAGAAGGCCGCGCAAGCGATAAAGTCCGCGCAGGCGGCCAAGACCGCGGGCGTTCCAATGAAAGTCCGCATGCTCAATCCGGATACCGACAACGACGACGACTACATCTGGGTTTCCCCGCCTAAAGAAACCGAAGAAGAGGAGGTCAGCCCGCTCGAAATCGCAGGCGACGTAATAAATCTTACCGTCGGCTTCATCGCGATGTTCACCGGTATGCCGCAGGTGCCGGGTCCGAACCGGAGTGAGGTGCCAGACCCAGCCGACCAATTCGATGTTTTTGGGGCGCCGAACTACTGGGCCAACGTCATCTGGTGGTACGGACTGGCGGGTTGGATTACCGACCTGCTTTTTGTGTGCGGCATCCCGGTGATGAAGGATAACAAGGCCAAGCCAAAGACGGTCAAAATCGCGGGAGAGATCTATCTGTGGCTCAATGGCGTGCAGGGCTGCGTACTGCTTGGTCTGATGAGCACGCTCGATTACCACGATCGAAGGAAAAGTGACGCGCTTTCCTACATCGACACACCGGATTTCACGAATGCGAACGACCAGGCGATGGCCCTGCAACAGCATGCGATCGATAAATTCGAGAGCAAGCCCAATACCAATCCCGGCAAATGCGTGGCGCAGATGACGGCTCAAGACAAGGCCATCTGGGTCGAGAGCATGACCAATTACTACAAATGGTCATGGTTACAGGGAAGGCAAGGCATCCCGCTGAAGACATTCGCTAACCTGATGGACGCGTTTCCTGGAATCGGGCAGATCGGCGCCACCCAGTTACTCACCGACGCCACCGAAGGCATCTCGGTAGCGGTGATGGCGGCGGTGGATGGCATCGGACACTTGTCCGAAGGCATCGCCACCATCGTGCGAGTCAATTTCAATGGACTCTTATGAGGCCAACGTCGCCGAGATTCACCGAATTGGACATCGCGGCGCCGGCGTACGGATTGGGTGCCTCGATACGGGGGTGGACGGCGCCCATCCTGCATTGCACGGACGGATCGAACGGTTCCGATATTTCGAAGCTGGCGGCTTCTCGTTCCGGGATTGCGATCCGATTGACTCGGGATGGCATGGAACGCATGTCGCCGGCCTGATGGTGGGCGGTCGCTCCGGAGAGGGATTCGCCGGCATCGCGCCTGAGGCCCGATTGGTTTCGGGCGCGGTGATCGAGGACGGTTACGTACTGGCGCGAATATTATTGGGGCTGGACTGGCTCGCGGAATGCGGAGTGTCCGTTGTAAACCTCTGCATTGGTTTGCCGGGGGCATCGCCGGTGTTGCGAACGCTGGTGCGGGCGCTGACCAACCGCGACATCCTGGTGGTCGCGCCGATTGGCAATCGCGGCGCGGGCGCCGCCTGCGCGCCGGGCATTTATCCGGAGGTGCTGTCGGTCGGCGCGGCGGATCGTTGCGGCCGTGTCGCGAAATTTTCCGGGAGCTCGAACAACGCGGCGTCGAAAGCCTGCGAAAAGCCCGACCTCGTCGCGCCGGGCGTCGATATCGTATCGACGCTTCCGGGCGGCGGCTTCGGGATGCGCGGCGGTACCTCGGTGTCGTCGGCGATCGTCGCCGGCATGGCAGCGTTGTTGCGCCAAGCCTTTCCGCGGGCGTCCGCCGGCGAGATTTCCCGTGCACTGCGCGCGTCCTGCGGCCCCATTGCACGCGGCCAATCTCTGCGCACACGGCAGGGGCCGGTCCGCCTCAAAGCAGCCTTCGAGCACTTGCAACGCGGTATCGGCGCGAAACCGCCGTGCCCTCCGCCCGCGATCGGCACGCCCGCGTTTGTCGATCCACGACTGACCGAAAAGCTCGCTTTCGTGAAAGCCGATGAACGCGCGGACGCGATCCTGGAGTTCACGGATCACGACGCCTGTGGATCATTCGAGCGCGAGTTCCAGGCCACGCGCTGCGCGAACCGGCCGGATCAGAATCGGTTCGTGAGGCTGCGGCATGTTCCAACATGCATCGTGCGATGTCCGGCGCACTTAATTTATGCGGTTCTGGAGGCGCCTGCTCTATGTGTCGCGAGCGCCTGCGATGTTGATCGCAGTGCGCATCTCGGCTGAGGGCGGCTTCCGATATCGTTCAGATACATCTAGTTGTAATTCATTACTATAAGTACCAGAGGTTTCATCAGACCCAGGCAGGTTGCGATGAAGTTGCTGCGACTTGGTGGACGCCCGGATTAAGCTGCTAACAGCTAAGTTACATCGTTCAAATTCGGCGGGGGTGCGACAGCCGAGCGGCGAATGATGCCGCCGGCGATCGATCGCGAATCTTTCCTTTACCTGTGAAGTAATTGTCGAGCGGGCGGCGATCGGCGAGATTCGCCTCGTGACGCGAGAACGGCCGCGGCAAATATCGAAACCATGCCGCGATAAGAGACTCGGTCAAAAGGAGAGTTCAGATGTCGGCTACAGATGAAGTCCAACGAATCAACGATCAGGTGCTTGCCGCAGCCGCCAAGGGAGATTTCACGCCCTTCGTGAATGTCCTTGCGGACGACGTCGAGGTCTTCGACCAGGTCGCGTACCTGTTCGAAGGCAAGGCTCCGTTTCTCGAATACCTGCAGAGCATGGTTGCGGGTGCGGAGTCCACGACCTTTGCTTTTCATCAGTCGTCGTGTCGGGCGATTACCGATACGAGCGCAGTCGTCAACGGTTATGACCGGCTGGCGACTTTTCCGAAGGGCGGCGGCCTGCCGAAGGTGCAATGCGGCCGCACGACATGGGTTTACGTCAAGCGCGCCGGCGACTGGAAGATCGTGAGCGCCCATTTTTCTCCGCTGCCGACCGAGTAAGGCATTCGCGGACGGTCGGAGCATCACTACGCTTACGGAGCGCCATCCGCACAAGTGGGATGGCGCTCCCCTAAACATGCATGGAGCGATCCGATGGACACAAACCATTCCGAGCAAATCCTTGACATCAGCCGACTGGAAGGCGGGAGCGCGCGAGTTCGCGAGGTGCGCAGGAGTGTTGAAACCGCGGACGTGATGCGGCGCTTCAACAACGTGTTCCAGCGTCATGATCCGTCGGCGTTGCCGGAGTTGGTCGCGCCGGATTGCGTGATCGAAAACACGACGCCGGCTCCAGATGGTGCACGCCAGGTTGGACGCGAGGCATGTGTCGCGGCCTGGACGGAAATCGCGACCACACCGGGAACGCATTTCGACCTGGAGGACGTGGCCGTGGCGGGCGACCGCGCGATAATCAGATGGCGGTTCTGGTGGGGCGAGGGCGCAGCCAATTCGGTTCGCGGCGTTAACCTGATGCGCGTGCGCGACGGCCTGATCGTCGAAGCGATGGGCTACGTCAAGGGCGCATAGGCGGGTCGTCATTGCCCATTGAGTGCAGGGATCGGCATCACCCGTCTAACTAATCGCGGGAGGCAGAAGGGCGATCCGCGTCGATTACCTCGGAGGTAATCGACGCGGGCGACTACCCGCTGCTAGGGTTTTGGACATGGACACTCATCGCAATGGAACGGCAGTGGAGCCGAGCGGCGTCGGGCCCTTGCTGCGCCGATGGCGGGATGCGCGACACCTGAGCCAACTCGATTTGGCGTTGGACGCAGAGGTGTCCGCACGCCATATCAGCTTCCTTGAAACGGGCCGGGCCGAGCCGAGCCGGGAGATGCTGATGACGCTCTCGAGCGTGCTCGACGTGCCCTTGCGCGAGCGGAATTTGCTGCTGCTCGCGGCGGGCTATGCCCCGATTTATGGGGAGACCAGCCTGGACGACCCGCGCATGACCCAGGTCCGCACGGCAGTCGAGGTGATCCTGAAGTCGAACGAACCGCGCAGCGCGCTCGCCCACGATCGTCATTGGAACGTGGTGATGGCCAATGCGGCCTTCATTCAGTTCGTCGCGCTAGCCATGGGCAAGGAGCATCCGGGGCTGTCACCGCTGAAAATTTCCACTGCGCCGCGGCTGAACGTGATGCGGCTGCTGTTTCATCCGGAAGGGATGCGCAGAATCATCGTGAACTGGGAGGCGATCGCAAAGGCGCTGTTGAACGAGGCCTATCGGCGGCTGGCGTGGGCGCGCGACGAGACGCTGAAGGAGCTAATCGCCGAAATCCTCAGTTACCCGGACGTTCCGGCGCGTTGGCGCGAACCCGACCTCGAAGCTCCGCACGAACTGATCCTGCCGATGGAACTGAAGCTGGACGGCAAGATCGCGCGGATGTTCAGCACCGTGACGACGGTGGCGACACCGCACGACGTGACGCTGCAAGAACTCCATGTTGAGGTCTTCTACCCGGCCGATGAGGAGACGGAGTCGGTGCTGCGGAGCTATTCTGAGGGGCTTAAAGGGAAGTTCCAATAGCGTTAAGTGCACCAAGCATCTCTAAGAAATATTGAGGGGTGTTGGTTGACAAGGCTTCAGCCATAAGATATTGAGAATCATTCTCAATTCTACACCGCTCAGCCTGAACCGACCCCCTTATGAGAAGACCATCAGCAATCCATTCATCGCTCTTTCTGACAATCGTGATTTGCTTCGCGGCCCAATTAATAGCCGGCTGCAACGGCAGTTCGTCGACCCCGACCATCACTTCACCGCGGCCGATTGCGCCGGTCGCAAATCCATGCCCGCGCGAAGCGGCGGGCAGCGTGGTGCAGAATCCGCCCGATCTCTTCAGTAAGCACGGGAATCTGACGGTCTATTTGTCCTACCAGACCATCATCGACGCGGACGGGCGGAATCTGTTCTGCTTTATGACGCCGAGCGGGCTGGAGAATCCGACTCTGCACGTCAATCCGGGCGACCATCTGGTGATTTATGTGACGAATAATACACCCGCGACGCCCGTGGTCCTGAAGATCGACCCGTATAACTGCGGAGCTACCAATTTGACCGGATCGTCGTTGAATATGCATTTCCACGGAACGAACACGATCCCGAGGTGCCATTCGGACGAGGTGATAAAGACGCTCATCAATTCGGGGCAGGCGTTCAGGTATGACGTGCACTTTCCGGCGGACGAACCGCCGGGTCTTTACTGGTATCATCCGCACGCGCATATGCTGGTCGAGTCGGCGTTGCAGGGCGGCGGATCGGGCGCGATCGTAGTCGGAGGGATCGAGAATTTTCAGCCAGCGGTAGCGGGCCTGACGCAACAGATCATGGTCATCCGCGACCAGAACGTGGCTGGTAATCCGGAACCCGGCGGAGACGTGCCGTCGTGGGACCTGACGGTTAACAACATCCCGATCGCATATCCGGAGGAGATTCCGGCGATAATCCGGATGCAGACGGGCGATCAGCAGCTATGGCGGGTTTCGAATTCGTCAGCCGACAGTATTCTCGATTTGCAGGTGGTCTTCGACGGGGTGCCGCAGAACCTTCAGATAGTTGCGCTCGATGGTGTTCCGACGGGCTCCCAGGATGGGACGGGGCAGGGGCAAATAATCAACGCCACCGACATCCTGATTCCGACGGCAGGCCGCGCGGAGTTTATCGTGAACGCGCCTTCGGACTCGGTGACGAGCGCGACCCTGGTGACATTGGGGATTAACACCGGACCTGACGGCGACAACGATCCGCCGCGGACGCTGGCAACGATCCAGACGACCCCTCCCCCGCCCGCGGCGTCGGTTATGCAGTCGAGCAAGGTGCCGGCGACAGTCGGTTCGCGGTGGCAGGAGCGCTTTGAGGGGCTGGCGAGCGCGACGCCGGAGACTTCGCGAACGCTGTACTTTTCGGAGAATAATCCCTTATCGCAGTTCTTTATCACGGTCGCTGGGGCGACGCCGACGCTGTTCAACCCCAACCTGCCGCCGGCGATCGTGACGACGCAGGGATCGGTCGAGGACTGGACGATCCAGAATCAGACGCTGGAGAACCACGAGTTCCACATCCATCAGCTACATTTCTTAGTCGAATCGCAGGACAATTTCGAAGTGAACGGCAGCCAACCCGACCCGAGCATCGACGGGCAAGTGCTCGATACGATCCAGCTACCGTATTGGGACGGCAACCCGGCGCATCCGTTTCCGTCGGTGACGGTGCGGATGGATTTTTGCGGTCCCGATATCGGCGACTTCATTTACCATTGCCACATCGCGGAACACGAGGACGACGGGATGGTAGCGATTATCCGAGTGAAATCGTCGGCGGCATCGGCGACGATGGAACGGACGCGGCTGTACCTGGCTTCGCTGGGCGAGTCGCTTGGATTGATCGCCGGACCAGACCTGGCGGCAGCCGAGCGGGCGCAGGCGTGGTGCATCCGGCGGCGGACGGTGTATAGGCGAGCGGCTGCGCCGGGCGCCGAGGTGCACGCGGCGAATCAGTAGGTCGAGATAGGATCAAGACCCCTGGGCTTGCGGCCAAGGACGCCCGCAAGCCAACGACGGCATTCAAATTCAGACGCAGGCCCGCGGCGCGCTCAGCGTTCGAGAAGCTTGTGCAGCGATTTCAGTTCGTCGCGAATAACGGCGAGTTGGTGTTGCGTGGAAGGTGAGAGCTCACTGCCATGTGACGACGCGGAAGGCGTCATGTGCGGCTCTTCGCGAGAATGAGCCGGGAGCGCCGCAGGTGGCGAGATCTTCGAGGTGCTGCCTTCACCGTCGCCGCGCAAGCTGTCGAGCCCGATCTCGCGAATATGCTTCTTGGCGCCGGCGATGGTATAGCCCTCGCTATGCAATAAGCGGCGGATGAGGCGGAGGGAATCGAGGCTGCGCTCGTCGTAGTATCGATGCTTGGAGCGGGAGTGTCGCGGACGCAGAAAAGGAAATTGAGTTTCCCAGAAGCGCAGCACATAGGCTTCAACGCCGATGATGCGGGCGGCCTCTCCGATCTTGATTTGGCGATCGACGCCGTTGGCCGTGGGCGGCTTGCCCGCGGGATGCGCCTTTTGCAGCTTAGGCTTAGTGCTCGGTGGCGTTCGGGTCATCCGGATGATTTCTCACCGTTGGTCACCCGCTCTTTCAGGACCTGACTCGGCTTGAAGGACAGGACGCTGCGCGAGTCGATCGTGATCGAGACACCGGTCTGAGGGTTTCGACCTCGGCGGGCGCGCTTATGATTCACAGCGAAGGTCCCGAAACCCGAAATCTTTACTTTCTCACCCCGGCGCAGGCTATCCTTGATTATAGCAAAAATTGCCTCGACCGCATCCCCGGCTTCTTTTTTGGAGTAGCCTATCCGCTCGTAGATGATATCCACGAGATCGGCTTTGGTCATGCCCTGCGGCGTACCGTTCTCCCCGACCGGTTAATCCCGCGCGCCGACTTATTGCCTCAGCTCAGCCCCCAGGAGAGCTTTTGCCTGTTCAATCAATGCGGCGTGAGCGCGATTGACCTCCTCGTCCGTTAGCGTGCGATCTTTCCCGCGGTAGCGGCACGTCAAAGCGACGCTTTTTTTCCCTGGTGCAATAGGACTACCCTCATAGACGTCGAATAACTCAACGCTTTCCAGAAGCGGGGCCCGGATATCGGCGACTGCTCTGCGAACCCTATCGGCTGGAAAATCACGCTCGAGCACCAACGCCAGATCGCGCCTGATGGCGGGAAACCTAGGCGGTGCCGTGATCGCATGGCGTGCTAAAGTGTCATAAGCGAGCAGATGCTGCGAGTCAAGTTCAAAAAGTGCGCACGGGTCATTTAATCCTAGCCGTAGTGCTTCGGCGGGATGCAACTCGCCGAGGACGGCGACCAGCGTTCCCTCGAGCCTGGCGATCGCGGATCGTCCCGGATGCAGATACGGAGCGGTCGGGCCGGCGGGCTCGAATTCGATTTTTGCTGGAAGTCCCAAAGCGCGAAAATAGGCTTCGACCACGCCTTTAATAGTCCAAAAATCCGCCTTCATTGCGGGGCGCCCGATAGCGCCCATCGCATAGTCGCCATAACTGACGGCCGCGATCCTTTCGGCCTCGCGGGGTATCTCGTCATGGACGCCGAAGACCTTGCCGAACTCGAAAGCGTGAAACGCGGTGGCCTCGCGATTCAGATTGAAGCGCAGTGCGGCGACTAATCCCGGCAGCAGGCTGCGGCGCATTTCGGAAAGTTCGGCGGAAAGCGGATTGGCGACGCGTACGGGCTCGTACGCGTTGAGTCCGGGGAATCGTTCATTGTCTGCAGGCGCGACGAAGCCGATGGTCTTGGCCTCGACGAGGCCACAACCGATCATCACATCACGAGTGCGGCGGACGAGCGCGCGCGCGCGATTGGGGGGATTGGCGACGGCGGTGCGATCGGGCACGGTCGCCGGGATTTCGGCGAGGCCCGCGAGACGCGCCACTTCTTCGGCGAGGTCGGCCGTTTCGTTGAGATCGGGCCGAAACGGGGGCGGAATCACCTGGAAGCGATTGCGGCCGCTCGGCCTCACCACGGCGCCGATCGCCTTGAGACGGCGACGTACTTCGGCGACCGGGACTTCGACCCCGAGGATCGAAGTCATCGCGCGCAGGTCGAGATCGATTTCGCGGTAGGGCGCGGGCCGCGCCTCGACATCGATAAGCGGTCCGCTCTCGCGGCCACCGGCATAAGTGCGAATCAGTTCTGCTGCCCGCGTTAGCGCCGCGACCTGAGCGCTGCGATCGATCCCGCGTTCGAAGCGATAGCTGGCTTCGCTGCGCAAGCCGAGACGCCGTGCGGTGCGCGCGATGGTCATCGGCTCGAAGTAAGCGCTCTCCAGGGCGATGCGGGTGGTGGATTCACCGACTTCGGAGTTCAGTCCGCCCATTACTCCGGCCAGGGCGAGGGGCTTTTCGCCGTCGGCAATGATGAGGTCGGCCGGATCGAGCGCGCGCTTGACGTTGTCGAGGGTTTCGAACTCGCGATCGGCACCGGCGCGGCGCACGACGATTTTGCCGCCGGCGATACGATCGAGGTCGAAGGCATGCAGCGGCTGCCCGAGTTCGAGCATCACGTAGTTAGTTACGTCCACAACGTTATTGAGCGAACGCATCCCGCAAAGTTCGAGGCGCCGGCGGATCAGAATCGGCGACGGGCCGAGGGCGACTTGCGCCATCGGCAGCAGCGCATAGCGCGGACATAATTCTGGGGCACTAATATCTACCGTAAGTACATCGCCGACACCGCCCTTCGCGGCAGGCGCCTTGATCGCACGCAATCGCGGCCGCTGCAAGCGGACACCGAACAGCGCGGCGATTTCGCGGGCAAGGCCGAGGATCGAGAGGCAGTCGCCGCGATTCGGGGTGATCGCGATATCGAGCACGGTATCGGCCATCTGCAGATAGGAGCCGAGATCTTGACCGGCAGGGGCATTGGACGGCAGTTCGAGAATTCCCTGATGGTCGGTCGAGAGGCCGAGTTCGAGTTCCGAACAGAGCATGCCTTCGGAGGGCACGCCGCGAATCACTGCGGCCTGCAGCGGCACCGCGTCTTCGAGCTTGCCGGTGCCCTGGCCATGCGCGCCGCCGCCAGCCGTGCGCCGACTTTCGCGCAGCGCCACGGTAATCCCGGCGCGAGCATTGGGCGCGCCGCATACCACTTTGAAATGGCCGGCGTCGCCGGCGTCGACGTCGCACAGATTCAGGCGATCGGCGTTGGGGTGGCGATCGACCTGGAGCACCTTGGCGATGAAGACACCGTCGAAGGTCGGGTGCGATATGCTCGACGTTTTCGACTTCGAGGCCAGCCATCGTCAGGCGGCGGCACAACTCGTCGAGGCTCGCGTCGATCGTGACGAATTCCTTGAGCCAGCTCAGCGGGAGTTTCATGAAGAGGCCTCGCTGGCGGATCGAAACTGGCCGAGGAAGCGCAGGTCGTTCTCGAAGAACAGGCGCAAGTCGTCAACCCCAAGCTTGAGCAGGGAGGTGCGTTCGACGCCCATGCCGAAGGCGAAGCCGGAGAACTCAGCGGGGTCGTAGCCGACCGCGCGCAGGACGTTCGGATGAATCATTCCGGAGCCCAGGATTTCCGTCCATCCGCTCTGCTTGCATACGCGGCATCCGGCGCCATGGCAGAGGAGGCAACTGATATCGACTTCGGCGCTGGGCTCGGTGAAGGGGAAGAAACTCGAACGGAAGCGCACGCCGGTGTCGGTGCCGAAGAACGCGCGGAGGAATTCGGTGATGACGCCTTTCAGATGACCCATCGTGATGACGGCCGGCGCGATCGACCATGAAGCCCTCGATTTGCGAGAACATCGGCGAGGCGCGCACGCTGAGCTCGTCGCGACGGTAACAATTGCCGGGACAGACGATCGCGAGCGGCGGGCGGCGCCGTTCCATCACGCGGATCTGGCCGTTGGAGGTGTGCGTGCGCAGGAGCATCCCGCCGGCAGGAAGAACGTATCCTGCATTTCGCGCGCGGGATGATCGGCGGGGAAATTGAGCGCGCCGAAGTTGTGGAAGTCGTCCTCGATATCCTGGGTTTCGACTACCTCGAAGCCCATCTCGGTGAAGATATCGAGCATCCGTTCGCGGCTGAGCGTTACCGGATGAAGCCATCCGCGGGGAATGTGCATGCCGGGCAGCGTGACGTCGAGACGGGCCTCGCCGAGCGAGCGTTCCATCTCGGCGCGCTTGAGGGTCTCGCTGAGGCGGCGATGCGGCCTTCGACCTCGCCCTTGAGTTCGTTGATCAGACGGCCGATCACGGGGCGCTCTTCGTTGGGCACCTCGCGCATGCGGCGCATTATTTCGGTGAGCTCGCCAGTGCGGCCGAGCACGCGAACGCGGACGTTTTCGATCTGCGCTTCCGTGGCGCCGTCGCCGAGTTCGGCAAGCGCGCGCGAGCGGATCTCCTCGAGTTGTTCTCTCATCGGAATTCCCGCGCCATTTCCCCAGAATGATGTCCCGTCAAACAAAGGACCATGTGGAATTCCACATGGTCCCGAGGCCGTCGGCCGCACGCAGCGGCCTGCAAGTCGAAGCTCAGGCGGCAGCGGCTAGAGCGCTCTTGGCCGCGCTCACCAGTTCCCCAAAGAGCTGCTCGCGTTCGATGGCCAACGCGGCCAACTGCTTGCGATCGAGATCGATCCCGGCCTTTTTCAGCCCCGCGATAAAGCTGCTGTAGTTCATATCGTGCTCACGGACGAGCGCGTTGATGCGCGTGATCCAGAGCGCGCGAAAGGTGCGCTTTTTCTGCTTGCGATCGCGATAGGCGTAAGTCAGCCCCTTTTCGAGCGTATTGCGGGCCTGCCGGTAAAGCTTACGGCCGCCAACGAAACCGGAGGCGAGCTTGAGTTGCCGTTTATGACGGCGGCGGGTTTTAAACCCGCCTTTGGCGCGTGGCATCGGGGAGTCCTTCCTTAATCAGATCGGGCCTTAATAGATCGGGCCTTTATTAAATCGGGCAGCCTGGATTGAATCGCGTCCATCGCAAGGCGCCCTTAATGAGTTCAGCGCATGCGGCCAGCGCTCTACTTGTACGGAATCATCCGGTGGATCGTCGCGCTGTCGGTCTTGTTCAGCACGCCCGGGCGGCGTAATCCACGCTTGCGGCCGCGCCCCTTGCTGGTGAGCAGATGGCGCAGGTTGGTGCGCTTGTGCTTGACCTTACCGGTCTTGCTGAACGTAAAGCGCTTGGCGGCGCTGCGCGAGGTCTTAATCTTCGGCATATCCCTACTGCATCTTTCTCAAATTTATAACGCGCATCGTTCGCGCCCACGCCCGAAAGTCCCGGTCCGTCAGCGCGGGGTCAGCAGCACCGACATATTGCGCCCTTCCATGCGGGTTTGCCCGTCCGGCTGCGCGATATCTCTAACCTGCTCGACAATTCCGTCCAGCAGAGCCCGCCCCAGCTCGGGATGGGTTATCTGGCGGCCGCGAAACGAAATCGAGAGCTTAACACGCTGACCTTCAGTTACAAAGCGTCTGATGTGGGCAACTTTGAACTCGACGTCGTGCTTGCCGGTCAGCGCGCCCATCTTGACTTCCTTGACGGCGCTGGCGGTGGCGCTGCGTTTGGAGTCGTGCGTTTTCTTCTTCTGCGCATACCGGTACTTGTCGTAATCGGTGATGCGACACACCGGCGGATTTGCGGTCGGGGCAACTTCCACCAAGTCCAGACCACGACTCTCTGCTACGCGGATCGCATCGCGGATGGGGAGAACGCCGACCTGGCTGCCGTCGGCATCAATCACGCGGACTTCCTGGGCGCGGATCAGGTTGTTGACGCGAACAGCCGGCTCCCTCGACGGCGGGGTACGAAAATCTCTACGGATATTCCACCTCCCTCGGCTTTGCGGCCGAGATAAAAAAGGGCGCGAAAAACGCGCACATCAAGCCGGCAGGACTACTGCCGGCGGAGAAGCTACTAACCTACAACGAAAACGCACCTTAAAAAAGTCAAATCGACTACGCCGGGACAGGTTCCGCCTCGATCATCTCGATCAGACCGGCGAGTTCGAGAGTTTGGCTCTTGGAACCGCGCAACAGCCGCAACGAGACCTGACGGGCGGCGGCTTCACGCTCGCCGACGACGACCATATAAGGAACTTTCGCGAGTTCGGCTTCGCGGACCTTGAAGCCGAGTTTTTCGTTGCGGATGTCAGCCGCCGCGCGAAAACCCGCAGCTTTAAGCATCGTGGCGACTTCGCCCGCGTAATCCTCGACCTTTTCGCTGAGCGACAGCACCCGCGCCTGCTCGGGCGCGAGCCAAAACGGCAGGATACCGCCCGTGTGCTCAATCAGGACGCCGATAAAGCGCTCAAGCGATCCGAGGATCGCGCGATGGATCATGACCGGACGCGCTTCGCTGCTGGTGTTGGTCGTGTACGTCAAGTCGAAGCGCTCGGGCATGTTGTAATCGAGTTGAATCGTCGCCAATTGCCATTTGCGCTTGAGCGCATCGGGCACGTAAATCTCTATTTTGGGACCGTAGAACGCTCCCTCGCCGGGATTGACCTCGAACGCGATATCGTTGCGGCGCATGGCGCTGGCGAGCATTTCCTCGGTCATACGCCATTGATCTGCGGTGCCCATGTGCTGTTCGGGCATGGTCGCGAGCTTGAAATCGACGCGATCGAAGCCGAGCGTCGCATAAACCTCGCGCACCATCGTGAGATTGATCGCGACCTCGTCCTCGATTTGCGCTTCGGTGCAGAAGATGTGCGCGTCGTCCTGCGACATCACCCGCGCGCGGGTCAGTCCGTGCAGGACGCCCGACCGCTCTGCGCGATGGAGCCGCGAGAACTCGGCGAAACGCAGCGGCAGGTCGCGATACGATCGCTTCTCGGAGCGATAAACGAAGGTGTGCCCCGGGCAGTTCATCGGCTTGACGCCGTAGCCCTGACGCCAGCCATCGGCCTGACGATCGACGCGTGAATCGTCGGCTTCGGGGTCTGGCGAGAGAAACATATTCTCGCGGAAATTGTCCCAATGCCCCGACGTATGCCACAGCTCATTCTTGTAAATTTGCGGCGTAATCACCTCGTCGAAGCCGTAGCGGCGATAGAGCCGCCGCATGTAATCGACCAGTTGATTGAAGATGATCAGCCCCTTGGGCAAATAGAATGGCTGCCCCGGCGCAATCGGATCGAACAGGAACAGCCCCATCTCGCGTCCGAGTTTGCGATGGTCACGCGTGCGCGCAAGTTCGAGCATCTTCAAGTGCTCTTCGAGCGCTTCCTTATTGGCGAAGGCCGTGCCGTAGATGCGCGAGAGCATCGCGTTGCGTTCGTCGCCACGCCAGTATGCGCCGGCCACTCCGGTCAGCTTGAACGCCCGTATATAGCGCGTGGACGGCACGTGCGGTCCGCGGCAGAGATCCATCCAGTCGCCCTGCTTGTAAATCGATACAGGATCCTTGACGTCGCGCAGGATTTCGACCTTGTAATGCTCGCCCATGCGCTCGAAGGTTTCGATTGCCTCGGCGCGGGGAACCTCGATGCGTTCGACCTTAAGATCGGCCTTCGCAAGCTCGCGCATCTTTTGCTCGATCTTCGGCAGATCTTCGACGGTAAATGGATGCGGCGGAGCGAAGTCGTAAAAGAAACCGTCCTCGATCGTCGGACCGATCGTCACCTGGGTGCCGGGAAACAGGGCTTGCACCGCCTGCGCCATCAAATGGGCGGTGGAATGGCGAATGATATCGACGCCCTCCGCGCTGTCGGCAAGCACCGGCTCGACGGTGGCGTCTTCGGCCAGGGTGCGATTCAGGTCGTAGAGCTTGCCGTTGACGCGCGCCGCGATAACGTCGCGGCCAGCGGCGCCATCTAGAGCCTCGCGCACACGGATGCCGGTGGGAACGAGTCGTGAACTGCCGCTCACGGTAACGGTGATTTCGGAACTCATCGAGTGAGGCGACGCGACTGATCGAGTTCGCAGATGAGGTCAAATATGCGGGAGACTGTCTTGGAAGGCGGCAATGGCCGATACCGATAGGTTCTCAATTTGATTCAGCGCGCCGGGCGGCGCGAGTCAGCATTATAGCGCATCGGCGGGCGGTAAGGGACTGGTAGGCACGGGCGGGATTGAACCGCCGACCCCTTCCGTGTCAGGGAAGTGCTCTCCCGCTGAGCTACGTGCCTGTCTGTGTAATTTGCGCAAATTGCCTAATCGGAACCGTAACTGATTCGCCCACGCATCGTTTGGAACCTGCAAGGTTAAACAAAATCAGCGTCCTCGGCAACCGAGGACAGACGCCTCGCTAGCCCTTTGCCGCGTCATTGGCAAGCAGGCCTTTGCCCGGGATGTAGTTAACCTCCAGGCGGATGCCGTCGGGATCCTCGAACAGAATCGAATAGTAGCCGGGCGCCCACTTGCCGGTTTCCGGCGCACGTACGACGTTCGCCCCCAGTTCCTGCACCAGGGCGTGCACCGCATCGAACGTCTTCTCGCGAGCGCGCCCGAAAGCATACGTGATGCAGACCCGGGCGATCCTGCGCGAATACGGCTTCGCGATGTTTCTCGGCGCATCGCGTCAGTCCGAAGCCGGTGCGCCCGCCGATGCAGTAAAACGTATTGGCGTCGTCGTGGACAATGCGCGTCAGCCCGATAAACGGCAGCAATCGCCGGTAGAAGGCGGTGCATTCCTCGAAATTCCTGACCGTAATGTAAACGTGGGCGATGCCGTTGATTTCCATGAAGTATCCCTCCCCGAGCCGATCCACGTTCAGGCGGGCAACGTCCTCAAGGCGGCAGCAGATTCATGCCGCGGCGGATCTTTCGTCCCCTGGTAAATCCGCGATGCATCAGGCGCGTTTGCTGCGGCCGGTAAATGCGCGTGCGAGTCCCGGTGGCAAATAGGTCCGGATATAGCGAAACAGATTCTTGACGCGCGCCGGGTCGCGCCGCAGCGCTTCGCGAAACGCACGTCGCGCACCTTCGCGGTCACCATTGCGCATGGCGACCAAACCTTCATGTGCGAGCTTGTTGCTCGCCAGCCGATTCATCCTGATATACGGCGCGTGGTCATCGACGAAAGAGGCAAAGTGCATCTGATTGCGCGGCAACTCTTCCAGCGGCTTACGATAGGCACTGATCTGGGCGCGCGGCCGCGACTTGCGATAGCGGTGGCGACCGTGGCCTTTATCCTGCCGGTCGCTGTATCCGCCGAACTCGGTATAGCCCCAATTGGTTTCGGCGAAGCGGCAGGCCAGATGGACGGCGTCGAGCAATTCGGTGTCGTCCACGGCCATCACGCCGCCCGGTTTGAGCAGTTTGTTGACGAAGACCAGATCGACAAACGCACCGTCGAAGCGATGGTCGCCATCGACAAAGGCGAAGTCGAACTGGCGGCCCTGCTCGACCAGCTTGGGCAGGAAAATCTCCGAGGGTTCTGGATGAAATTCGATGAACTGGTCGGCTCCGGCCTCGCGCAGGACCCGCAGCGCGCCATTGTGAAAAGTCTTCTGTTGAAACGGATCCATGATGATGTGCGGCTGATGCACGCCGCCGTTCTCGACCATCGCCTCCAGAATATGCAGGGTCGAGAGTCCCCACCCCATGCCGATTTCGAGAGTCGAAGCCGGCTTCAACCGGCGGACCAGATCGCCCAGAAACTGCCCGCGCCCGGGCGTGACGCTGGTGGGGTAGAGGCTCTTGCTGAAGCCGTCTTCGCCATAAACGACGCCTTCGCGGTACAGCTTGTCGATTTCGGCGCGGATGCGGTCGCGAGCCGCATTTGCCGTTGATTCAGCCTTCACCATGGTCCTCAGCAACCGCCATTTTTTAAGTGACCCGCCCGCACAATCTACGCCTGGCGGACCTTCTATAGATAGCAATTCTCGCCGATCGAATGCCGCTCCTTCGGGTCGCGGCGCCTGCCGTTCTCGGCCGCATCACGCGGCTGGATCAAACTACGATGAACGCGACCATCGCCGACGCTTCTGCTAAGCTGCGCACGACGGCGGGTGATATGAATCAGGAGCGCATCGTACAGGTCTTTTTTTTCGGCTTCCTTGCGCTTATCACCTGGGAGCTTTACCAGGTCTTCGAACCATTCCTGATGCCGATCGCGTGGGCGATCCTGCTCGCCTTCCTGGCCCATCCGGCACTGATCCGCCTTGACCATCGCATTCGCAGCCGAACGACTTCTGCACTCCTGATCACGGTCATCGTCGCACTCGGGGTGGTGCTGCCGGCAGTTTGGCTTTCGGCGCGTCTGGTCAACGAAGCACAAAATCTCTACGGAACGATCTCCGGCCTCTCGACCACCAGCAGCCTCGACCGCCTTGGAGTGTGGCTCCGTGAAACCACCGTCGGCGAGCATTTGAACCATGTGCTTGCGCGGCGCGGAATCCGGCTGCAGGACGAAATCAAGAGCGTGGGCCTGCAATCGGCAAAAGTCACCAGCGACTATCTGCTGGCGCACGGCGGCTCAGCGGCGAGCAATCTGGCGAGCTTTGTGCTGCATTTCGGCATCGCTTTGCTGACCTTCTTTTACCTGCTGCGCGATGGCGAGTCGTATTTGGAGGGCGTGCGCGGACTGACGCCCCTGCACGAAGAGGACAAGGCGGCCATCTTCGACACCCTTGGGGCAACGCTCTCGTCGGTGATGCGGGGGTTGATGCTCACGGCGGTACTCGACGGTGTCACGATTGGTTTCGGCTACCTGGTCTGTGGCGTTCCCTACTGGGCCTTTCTCGCCCTGCTGACAGCGGCCGCGGGACTGTTGCCGTTCGGCGGCACCACGCTGGTGTGGGTGCCGGTCATGATCTATCTCGGGTATGGCGCGAGTTGGACAGCTGCGATTGGCCTCGCGATCTGGTCGCTGATTGCGCTGGCGGTTATCGACAACTTTATCAAGCCTCTGGCGATGCGCCACGGCACCGGATTGCCCACGCTTGCTCTGTTCTTCGGCCTTGCGGGAGGACTGGAGGCGTACGGCCCGATTGGAATCTTCGCCGGTCCCGCGGTAATCGCGATCTTTGCGGCGCTGCTGCGGGTCTATCAGCGGATCTACGTCGGCGACCATCCGACGGCGGCAGTTGCCGTCGCGCCCGCGCCGGCGGCTGCACCAATAGTACCGCCGGCCGATCCGGCTCTGTTACCCGAACTCAAGAAGGAGACTCCATGAAATACGCAATCGTCACCGGAGGCGCACGCGGTCTGGGCCTGGGGATCGTGCGGGCGTTGCTCGAGGAGGAGGTCGTCGATCAGGTTGCCGTGATCGATCTGAAACTGGCTCCGCCGCCGGCCGATATCGCAGATAGGATCCAGGGCTTCACGGCGGACGCTACCGACGAACAGCAGGTCCACGCGGCACGGCGTAACCGTAGATGCCCCAGAAGGTGAAGCGCTTGACCCAGATATAGAGGTAGTTGCGGGTCTCGGCGTCGATCGGCACGAACAGGGCGCCGTCATCGGCGGGCAGCAGGATGGCGCGGGTCAGGCACAGGATCAGGCGGGCCTCGACCGTCGCATCGACCAGCACCGACAGGGTGATGCGGGTCGCGGTCAGGGGGTCGAGCGCCATCGACACCGCGCTGTAGGCGATCGCCGCGAAGACCAGGATCGGCGCCAGGTCGAAGCACCAGCCCCAACAGGGCGAACAAGCCGCGCACCGCGTGCGTGTCCCGCCGGCGCACCGGGAATTTTGGCCGCGCCCGGGCCAGCATCCAGCGCAGCGCCCACTCGGCCGCGCCGGCAAGGCCGAAGACGAGAACAAAGGCATAGGCGGCCTCGACCCAGCGCTGCCGCGCCGCGGCGTCGGAGATCTGCTCACGCGCCCAGCCGACCAGGCGCGGCGCGTCGACGATGATCGCCGCCCCGGCCAGGATCTCGCCGGTGAACGCGTCGATCTGTTGCGACAACTGCCCGAGCAAGGCGATCCCGGCGGGCCTTGCGGGCCGGGATGTTGCGCTGGACGGCGATCAGCGCCCGCAATTCCTGGACGAGATTCGCTCGCGCCGCATTGTCCTGCAAGGTGTCGACCAGGCGCTGCAATTCGTCGACCGAAACCGGCGCCGGCGGGGTTCCCGGCTTTGCCGCCGCAGCAGGCGCCGGCTGCGGCGCCGCCGCCAGCGCGGCCGCGGACAGCGCGACCGTCGTCAGCGTAGAGACGATGAGGCAAACCAGCAGAAAACCGAGCGCCCGCCCGGATCGCAGAAGCGGTCGCAACAGGTGCTGGCGACCGCGGAGCAAGGGCGCGGGCCGAGGGCCCGCCGGTCAGGCCCGGCCACGCGGATCGGAGGCGGTAGCAGGCCCCGGCGGATGCAGCTCATTTTGCTCGATCGGACAGCAGAGGGTGATGCCCGCTAACAAGGTTTGAAATTGTGTCAGCCTTGGCGGCGACCGCTCGAACAAGGTTGTGACCATTTTTGCGCCGGCCGGCCAAGCCAGCGTCAAGCCAGCGGGCGTGACCCCGCCTGCCATCTCAGCCGGCGCCGGGGGCGCGCTCCCGCATCAGCCGGGCGACAGCGACGGCATCATCGTCGCCCCGCGCCTCGAGCGCGGCGAGGATGCCCGGGCGGTCGGCCGCCGGCCGGTTCTGGCTCAGCTTGAATTTGCCTTCGAGCCGGCTAACCGCGATGTCGAGCCCGATGATCCCCCGGATCATCCCCGTCATATAGGCCTCGGGCAAATCCTCCATCCGCCACGGTTCGGCGCTGCGAGCCTCGTGCCGGTCCGACAGCCGGCGCAGCACCATCCGCAACCATTCCTTGTCATCGATCAGGCGCAGAGTTCCATAGGCATGGACGTCGGCGTAATTCCAGGTCGGGACCGCCGGACCATTCGCATACCAGCCGGGCGAGATATAGGCGTGCGGGCCGCTGAAGATGGTCAGCACCTCGCCGCCCCCGGCCCGGCCGAGTTCGGCGACCTGCGGGTTCGGGCGGGCGAGGTGGCCGAGCAGGTGCAGCGCGTCGCCGTCGCGCTCGACCAGGAACGGGATGTGGCTCGCCACCAGCCCGGCCGGGCCGCTGCTGACGAGCAGCGCGAAATCATGCCGGCTCGAGATGCGCGATCAGCACCTCGGGGCGCGCCTCGGTGAAAGCAGGGGGCAGATAGACCACGAAACCACCTTGCGTTACGGTCAGCTACGGTCAGCCCAGATGCTCTAGCACGACCGTGGCGATCAGCGCTGCACCGGTGGCGAACAGGATGATGCCGGAGGCGCGGCTGATCCAGGCCAGATGACGCGGCTCGATCGCCCGGCGAAACAATCCTATGCCCAGCGCGAGCGCCAGCCACCACAGGAACGACCCGGCCCACACGCCGAGCACCAGGAAGGCCGCGCGCATCAGGGTCGCCTGGGCGCCGCCGCCGAGGCCGAGCGCGGCGAAGATGGCGAGGAAGACCAGGATCGTCACCGGATTGGTGATGGTCAGGGCAAAGGCCGAAGCAAAGTCGCGGAACAGGGTGTCGGGGTCGGATTGCTCGGCGATCTTGTCCTGCGGCTCGGACAGCAGGGCCGCGCCGCCGGAATAGAGCAGATAAACGCCGCCGGCGGCGCGCAGCCAGCCTTCCCAGCCGAGGAGCCAGTCGGAGACAAAGGTGAGACCGAAGGCGGCGATGACGCCGAACAGCGCGTCGGCGGTGGCCGCGCCGACCCCGATGTCAATCCGGCCAGCCTGCCCTCGAAGATTGTCCGGCGCAGGCACAGAATGCCGACCGGGCCGACCGGCACGGCGATCACCACGCCGACCACGATTCCCTTCAGAAGGAACAGCGGAACAGCAGCGTCGAGCTATCGAGGGCGGCAACCAGGACCAGTCTCCCCGGGGAACGAGCGAGGGGACGCAATGCGAAATGCGGCGGCTTTTTCCGGACGCAGAGTCGCGCTATGCTCGCGGCAAGCGCGCGATCCACGCCCGATCCATGCTGCACGGAGGTTCCGATCCCACCCTCGAAAACGCTCACCGGTTCACGTTTGTTTCGATCGACGGCGAAAAGCTGCCGCTCGACGCCTGGCGAGGCCGGCCGGTGCTGGTCGTCAACACCGCCTCGTATCGCGGATATACCTCGCAATACGCCGGCCTGGAATCGCTGTGGCAGCGCTACCGCGACCGCGGCCTGATCGTGCTCGGGGTACCGTCCAACGATTTCGGCCAGCAGGAATCCGGCTCGGCGGCCGAGATCAAGACCTTCTGCGAGACCCGTTACGCGATCGACTTTCCGCTGGCGCAGAAATGCCCGGTCTCCGGCGGGCAGGCGCATCCGTTCTATCGCTGGATTGCCGACACCTTAGGCGAGGCCGGAACCCCAAGCTGGAATTTCCACAAATACCTGATCGCGCCCGATGGCGAACTCGCCGGCGCGTGGCCCGCCCAGGTGGCGCCCGCCGATCCGCGGATCACCACAGAAATCGACCGGCTGCTGCCGCCGCCGGGCTGAGAGTTGGCGCCCCGGCGAGCAACTTGGCTGCTCCGGCAGTCGGCCGCAGCATGTCAGTCCGTGTCGAACTCGCAGAGCAGTGGCGCCGGTAGGGTCTCGAAGACGCGCGCGAGGCTCGAGGGGACGGTGGGCAAACTGCTGCCTGCGCTGCTGTTCCATGCCAAAAGAATTCGCATCCGCCTGCGACCCCGACACGATCGATCAGCCGCTGCAATGCCGCGAGCTCGCCTGGTGTTCGCTGCGCCCAACGATGATCGGACTTGGTAACAAGATGTTCGAACCGGTCGAACCCGGATATGAGGCCCTTAGTGCTCAGATACCAAACCCCGGTTCGTCCCGACAGATATCCGCTCCGAGGACCGGCAAAGTAGCGCGCGCCCTTTCGGTAAGCGAACGTAGGCGTCGCGCATCGAGCGTGTCGGAGACCGCGTCCGGATCCAACCGGTCTCCCGACAGGCGAAACGTCGCGAAAGTAGCAACCGTGCGGCACGAATCAATTGCGTCGTAGACGTTCCCGAGCTCTTCGCCATGTTCGTCCCTCACGGTCCCGTCTTCGTAGATGATTATACGGTCGCGCGGGCCGAGATTGGTGCGCCGTTTGATCCCGTGCAGCGCCTGTCGCAGCTCCGATCGTCGGGTGCCGAGCTTGTGCTGACGTATCGCGTTGGGTTGTCGGCCCTATTCCAGATGATGCGCGGCATTCGACGCGCAAGTCTGTACCGTGCTGAGAAAAGCGCGGCAAATCCTCGGTCGGATCAAGCGGTGGCGCTAATGGTGCGGGGAGCCGGCGCAATGGCCGACGCCGGCAACTCGGCGGCGCTGGCCAGGGTTCTGACCGCCAGCATCTCGCGCTTGCCGCGGATCTCGACCTCCTGGCGCGGAAAGTCGGAGAGATCCATCCCGGCGTGGCGCACCACGTTCTCGGAAACCACCAGCTCGACGCCATATTCCTTGGTCAGCTCTTCGAGCCGGCTCGCGGTATTGACCGCGTCGCCGATCGCGGTAATCGCGGTCGCCCCGCCATAGCCCATCTCGCCGATGATGATCGGCCCGCTATGGATGCCGATGCCGATGCGCAATGGGCGCTCGATCTCGCCGTGCAGCGAAGCGTTGAGTTCGCCCATGCGCTCGGACATCAGCCGGGCGGCGAGCAGCGCCTCGCGGCAGCCGGCCTGCGCCCCGCTGTCGATGCCGAACAAGGCCATCACCCCGTCGCCGAGAAATTTGTCGACCCGCCCGCCGGCGCTCTCGACCGCGCGCCCGACGGCGGCGAAATAGCGGTTGAGGATGAACACCACATCGTAGGGGAGCCGACCCTCGGACAAGGCGGTGAAGCCGCGGATGTCGGCGAACAGGATGGCGATCTCGCGCTCGCTGCCCTGGGCGATATCGACCCGGCGGCGTCCGTCCATGGCATAGGCGAAAGGCGGCAGCAGCGGCGTCACCTCGACCGCGCCCTTCGGCCGCAACTGGCAGGCCAGGCGCACATTGGCGGTGGCGCCGATGCGGGCCAGCACCCGCCGCTCGGTCTCGCCGGGGGGATCGAGGCTGCCGAGATCGGCGCGCACCCGCACCCGGCAGGTCGAGCAGCGGCCGCGCCCGCCGCAGACATGGGCGTGCGGGATGCCGGCGAGCCGGCTCGCCTCGAGCACGCTGGTGCCGGGGATGACATTGATGAAACGGCCGTCGGGATAGCCGATCCGCACCAGCCCGTGCCGGCGCTGCCACAGCCGGCGCACCAGCCGCGCCAGCAATACCGCGCCGACCATGCCGGCAAAAAACCAGCCGAGATCCGCGCCGATCCGGTCGAGCTGCGCGCCCGGCCGAGGGCGAGGGCAGCCGCATATGGGCAAAGGCCGCCCCGGTCCAGGCGGGATCGGCGGCGAGGGCGGCGACCTGGCGCCCGGCCTCGATCGCGCCGAGCAGCGACAGCACCGGGATCAATACCGCAACGACCAGCGCCGCGGGCCGCAGCCGGGCATACCACGGCCTGACCTGGAGCCAATAATGCAGGCCGAACATCGCGTGGGTCCAGGCCACCACCAGGGTCACCAGCTGCAGCACCCCGCGGGCTGGCGCGTGAACGAAATAGACCCACAGGAAAAAGGTGTAATAGAGGTCGTAGGTGCCGAAGTAATCGTCGGAGATCCGGGTGGCGGCGACGTGATGGGCAAGCAGTATCGGTACCGCGAAACCGAGCGCGAGCTGGGCCAGTTCGCCGGCATTGAGGCGCAAGGTGCGCCGCTCCCACAGCGCCCACAGCGCCAGCAGGTAATGCACCAGAAAACTGCCGTAGAGCAGACGCCATGATCGTCAAAGATCGGAGTATTCGGCGTCGTCACCGACCAGCGCAATGGCGTCCGGTTGATGCGTTGCTGAGCGTTGGCCGGGATCGTGACCAAGCCGGCCGGGCCAACCGCCTGAATCTTGCCGTCGGCGATCACGATCGTCTGATCTTCTTTCGCCGGAGCGCCCGTGCCGTCAATCACGCGCACGTGATTGAAAGCAACGACCGGGCCGGGCACGCTGATGAAGGGAGCGACATTGTCAGCCGCCGAATTCTGCGCCGAGACCGCACCGGCGGACAACGCAACCGTGACGGCCAGCACCAGCGCAACCCGCAGACGAAGAAAATGTGCAATCGGACTCGCGAGAGTTTTTCATAGGCTTGTTTAAAGTTATGACATCCTATCTCGACCCCCATCGTCTACGCAGCAACATTCGTTGGGATAAATGCTGCAGGCCTTGAACAACCCTACGCTTTGCTATCATGCTCTCATGGCGCGGTGGTTGCTCTGCCGAACCATTGACTTCGCTGAGTTCATCCGGTGAGGAGTACGCTCCACTTCTCCTTCGTATTCCAATCGCTGTGGTCAGCAATCATAGGTTCGAACGCTATCGCGCCGAAGCACATGCCTGTCATGCCACCAGAACGCAATGGAGAAGAGGGAATCGACGTTGAAGAGAGAGCGCGAATGACAAAGATGATGGCGACCGCGGCGCTGGCCGTGGGTGCTTGTTGACAATCGTCAGTAGTGGGATGGCGGCTTCGGGCGGCAACAGCAAGGCCCAGATCGCGCGCGGTGAATACCTGGTGAAGGCCATTGGACAATGCGGCGACTGCCACACGCCCTTCGACGATCACGGCCAATATGTCATGAGCAAGTGGCTGCAGGGCAAGAAGCT
>CAWICC010000008.1:0-135959 GCA_963834535.1 uncultured delta proteobacterium
CACGGCCGGGGAATAGTAGAGGCGGAGCTCACAAGGCTCCGCCTCTTTCTTTTTGAGCTTCAGATTATTCGATCGGACCGACCCGGCGAATCGAACACAACCGGCTGGCGCGATACACCTCGCGGCGCGACTCAGAGGGACGCGTAAACCGCTTCGATCAACGCGGCGGGACGGGCGTCCATCAGCGGTTCGTTGCCCATCTGATTCATCACATAGCCGAAGCCGACCTTAGCGTCGGGATCCGCGAAACCGAGCGAGCCGCCGGCTCCCGGATGGCCGAAGCTGTGCGCGTTAGGTCCGAGCATCGCGCCCGGCTGCGAAAGCATGAAGCCGAGGCCGAAGCGGGTCGTGAGGGGGAGCACCGCGTCCTGTCCTTTGGACTGCTCGGTGTAGCAGCGTTCGATCTCCTTGGGGCCGAAGAGCTTGACGCCATCGACTTCGCCGCCGCGCGCGAGCGCGCCATAGATGCGTGCGAGAGCGCGAGCGTTGGCATGGCCGTTGGCGCCGGGGATTTCGGCGCCGCGCCATGCGCGCGAGTTAGTGGTCTCCTGCGCGAACATGGTCGGCGGGTTCGCAATCGCCATCGCGCTGACGGAGGTAGGATCCTTCATCATGTCGGCGAAGATGTTCTTCTCACCGGGCTTGACCGGAGGAGCATAGATGATCTGGGCGACGCGTGCGTCGAATTCGGGGCCGATTCCGATATGCGCATCGGCGCCGAGCGGCTTGGCGATCTCGTCGCGGAAGTAGGTGCCGAGGCTCTTGCCGCTGACGCGGCGCACCACTTCGCCGACCAGCCAGCCGAAGGTAATCGCGTGATAGCCGTGGCGGGTGCCGGGCATCCACCATGGTTCCTGGCGGGCGAGTTCGGTCGTCACCTTCTCCCAGCTGAAGAGATCGTCGTGCTTGAGGGGCGATCGGATGGCAGCGAGGCCGGCCTTGTGATTGAGGAGCGCGGTGACGGGGATCGAGCCTTTGCCGCTCGCCGCGAATTCCGGCCAGTACTTCGCGACGGGCGCGTCGAGGTCGAGCTTGCCCTGGTCAGCGAGGCGATGGGCGCACATCGCGCAGAGTCCCTTGGTAGTGGACCAGACGTTGACGATGGTGTCGCGATTCCACGGCTTGGACTTCGCCTGATCGGCGTGACCGGCCCAGAGATCCACGACGCATTTGCCATCGACGACGATCGCGGCCGCGGCCCCGACTTCATCGCGCTGGTCGAAGTTCTGGATGAAGGCGTCACGGACGCGGTTGAAGCGCGGGTCGCACTCACCATTGATAGTCAGATTTGCGGGCATGAAGAACTCCTTGAAGCGATTTGCAAAGTGAATCGAGACTCCGGAAAACTCGCGCAACGAAAATCCACGCGCGCGCCGGAAGTAAACCCGCGAGGGTTACGCGCGTCTCGAATGACCGGCTTATAGCACAGGAGTCGATCGAATCCCCACCGCAATGGAGGTGGCCGGGCCGCGCGTGCGGCTCGTGGTTTTCGTCCAGGGCGAGGTAGTGCTAGGGTCCATCGCAAATGGGGAGGGCACCCTCATGGCATTTACAGTCCACTCCGAGAGTTTTCGCTTCGGACCGGAATTGCGCACGGGCGTGGCCGGCAAGCGGGTATTGATTACCGGCGCGGGCAAGGACCGCGGCCTCGGTCAAGCGTTCGCGCTGGCGGCAGGACTCAACGGCGCGGCCAAGGTGGGGGTCCATTTCCACAGCAGCTACGTCGATGCGTTCGACCTGGTCGCCGAGTTGCGCAAGGAGGGCGTCGATGCGTTCCCGGTACATGCCGACGTGACGAACCTCGGCGATCTGTGGGCGATGCGGAGTTACGTCGTCGAGCAGATGGGCGGCTCACCGCCAAATCTTCTGATTTGCAATTCGGGGCTGACCGAGAATGGCTATCCTTTCGGGCGGGCGCTCAAAACGATTCCCGACGAACAGCCGGCGGTGCGCCGGGCGCGCGTACGCCAGCACTTTATCGACAGCCTGGAACAGTCGCGAATCGTGCTCAACACCAAGATCGACGGCTTTCTCGCGATGACGCATCTGTGGGCGGGCGAGGCGGTTTATCATGAGGAACCGCTGCAACTGATTTACGTGTCGTCGCGGATGGCGATCGATCCGGGCGCGACTGTGCCCGGCTATGCGATCAGCAATTGGGCAGTGCTGCAATTGCCGAAGGTTCTGGCGATCAATCTCGGGCGCAATGCGAAGTTCGTCAGTGCGATGAATATCCTACCGCCATTCATCCGCACCGGAATGACCGACGAGTACGCCGAGAATCCCGCGGTGTTCGGGCGTTGGCAATCGCGGATGCTAGAGACTCACGAAACCGCGGAGGCCTTCCTGCGGTTGCTGACGCGTCCGATCGCGGAGCTGGATCAGGGCAACTTCGAGATTATCGTCGAGGGCAAGCCCGACGCGATTCAACTGCGCTGGAAGAGAGTGCATCTGGATTTGCGCGAAGAGCCGATGGAATGGAGTAAAGGCGCCTCGCCGCAGGCCAGCCATAGTGAGAAGAAGTAGGTAAGGTTGAGGAACGCAGAACTTTGATTTCTTTCTGAAACCTCGACGAGGTTTCAGACTTCCCATTGGGTTTGGCGCGCGCAATGCTCGGGTGGGCCGCAGGCGGGGGAATCGTGGGGCTGACGGCGTCCCGCGAGAAAGAACGCCTGACCTATGCGCTGAACACCGGGTGCTGGCAATCCGGCCGATCGGACTGGTGCCGCCGAGTCAATTCGTCAGCGAATGCGCTCCGCCGCATTTGAGCTCAATCGAAGAATCGCACGACCTGAGCGCCCGCTAAGGTCGCTGCCGCCAAGCGCTACCGAGCGTCGGTACGAATTATTCCGATGTGACGAACTCCTCGACGACATAGGCGCGGGTTCGCGATCGATCGAGAAACTTCTGCTCGTCAGCGACGATCAGATCGCCGGAGCCCGGTTTGGAGAGTTGCGCCGACCACGCCCGGTAGGCAGCTCGATCGGGAAATCCCAGTTCGGTAACAACGTCAAAATCGATCGAGGCATCTTCGTGATTGATGGCGTCGCCGCGCACCAGGTAACGCCTTTTATAAACGATGGGCGCAGGTGCCAGGGAGCAGATTAGCGGCACGTGGTGGTTTTCGTAGTAGTCGATAAAAGCTTCTTTCTCGATACCTTCTCTCATCGTGAGAAACGCCAGTACTCTCAACATCTCCGTGCTCCTTCGACAAAACCCTGTCAGCGATACGTTTAAAAGAGCGAGCGCTGGAGGGGCTCGGCGAGCAGTTCGGCGCCCTCGTTGCGGACGTCGTTTACGAGCGGTGACACCGGGCGCATCTCGAGCACATCTTCGGCGGCGGGAATGAGCATCCGCTTGAGCGACAATGGATCGGCCTCGCGGGGATTCATCCAGTCGTCGGCGTCGCGATCGGAGAGAATCACCGGCATGCGGTTGTGGACCGCGGCCATCGCCGAGTTGGCGGCGCAGGTCAAAATCGTGAAGGTGGTCTCCGCAGCGGCGTTGGCCGGTTTCCATTCTTCATAGAGGCCGGCGAAGAGCAGCAACTGGCGGTCGCGGCGGCGAATCCACATTGGCTGGCGCGCGGAGCGGCCGCCGGTCCATTCGTAGAAGCCATCGGCGGGGACGACGCAGCGGCGCTTGCGGAAGGCCTCGCGGAAGGTCGGCGTGGACTCGACGGTTTCGGACTTGGCGTTGATTGCCTGGCCGGCGCGGCTGGAATCTTTCGACCAATACGGCACCAACCCCCATCGCGCGGGGATTAGGGCGCGATTCTCGAAGCGCGTGATGACGACGAAGAAGGGCTGCGTCGGCGCGATGTTGTAGCGGGGAACGTAGTCGCCAATCGCGCTGGCGATGGCGCCGTCGGGGAGTCCGAGGCGCGCTTCGACCAGTTTCCCGTTGCGCTCGGTCAGTGTGAAACGGCCGCACATGGTGTTTCGATTCTAGTTTAACCGGCGATGTTATTAACAGCGGGGTCGGCTGACGGGGCGCGATTATCCTTGACGATTGCCGTTGAAGTCCATTAGCTTCGGACGCAGAAGCGACAACTTGTGCTTGCGTCGGAGGCCGGGTTACGGCGGGGCGGAATCGAATGGGCGCGATCCGCTACCTGCAGCGGCCGTCCGCAGCGAAATTCGGGCGGGCCACGCCGGCGCTCGATGTGCAACTTTAAATCGGCCGATAGCGGCCGCACCGCCCGCGAGGAGAGAAACTCGATGTCCTACGACCTGTTAATCAAAAATGGAATGGTAGTGGACGGTACCGGGTCGGCCGCGCGGCGCGCCGACGTTGGCATCGCCAATGGACAAATCGCTGAGATCGGCAAGATCACCGAAGGCGCCAGGAAGACCATCGACGCCTCGGATCTGATCGTGTCGCCCGGCTTCGTCGATCCGCACACGCATTACGATGCGCAAATCTGTTGGGACCCGTACATCACTTCGTCGTCATGGCACGGCGTCACCACCGTAATGATGGGTAACTGCGGCGTCGGAATCGCGCCATGCAAGCCCGAGGTACGCGAGATTGCGGCGTGGGATCTGGTGAATGTCGAGGCGATTCCGTTCGACGTTTTGAGCAAGGGAATCAAGTGGGAATGGGAAACCTTCCCGGAATACATGGATGCGGCCGCCAAGCGCGGCAGCGGGATCAACCTCGGCTTCCTGGCGCCGCTGACGCCCTTTCGCCACTACGTGCTGGGCGAGGAATCGATGGAGCGCGCGGCAACCAAGGAAGAAACCGCAAAGATCAAGGCACTGATCAAGGAAGCGGTCGGCGCCGGCGCGTTCGGCTTTACAACCACTACCGCGCCACAGCACATCGGCTACAAGGGACGGCCGCTGGCGTGCCGCAATGCGAGCCTCGACGAGTATCGCGCGTATGCCAATGCGTTGCGCGAGTTGGGCCGCGGTGCGATGGAAGTGGCGTTGACCAAGTCGGTCTCGATCATGAGCGAAGAGGAGTACCAGTTCCTCGACCTGCTGTTGACCGAGAGCGGGCGGCCGGTGACGTGGCTGGCGCTGCTCAACCGTGACGACCTGCCCGAGGCGTGTCAGGACACGTTGCGCCAGGCCGCATCGCTGATTCGCCGCGGCGGCGTGCCGCAGGTGACGTGCCGGCCGTTGATCATCCAGATTGAGTTGCGCAACCCGTTCATCTTCGCGAACCTCGCGAGCTGGAACCCGGTCTTCAATCAGCCCAAGGAAGTGCAGGCGAAGATTTATCGCGACACCAGTTTCCGCAACGCATTTCGGGAAGCGCTCAAGAAGCCCGACATCTTCAGCGGCAAGTGGGAGCGGCTGGAAGTCAAGGAAGTCTTCAACCAGTCGATGAAGCCGCTGGAGGGACGCACGGTGGCCGACATCGCGAAGGAACGCGGCAAGGATGGGGTCGATACGTTCCTCGACCTCGCGCTCGAAGACGACCTGGAAATTCAGTTCACGATGGCGTTGTTCAACGCCAATGAGGATCGCATTCCCGAACTGATCAGCGACCCGCGCACGATGGTCGGACTGTCCGACGGCGGCGCGCATGTCGATATGCTCTGCGACGCAGGCTATGCGACCTACCTGCTCGGCACCTGGGTGCGCGAGCGCAGCGCGATGACGCTCGAGCGCGCGATCCAGCGCATCACGTCGGAGCCGGCCGATTATTTCGGCATCAAGGGGCGTGGGCGCTTGTCGCCGGGGATGGCGGCGGACATCGCGATCTTCGACTACAACACGGTTGGATCGGCACGGCGCGGCGAGATGCGCAGCGATCTGCCGGGTGGCGGACGGCGCCTCGTGATGCCCGCGAAAGGCATCGAGTACACCGTGGTCAACGGCGAAGTGCTTTACGAGCACGGCAAGGTCAGCGGGACGCTGCCGGGACAGGTACTGCGATCGGGCAACGCCTGATCGGCGCGACATATCGACGCTCCGGTCGGGCGACGCCCGACCGGAGCAATCGAGAAACGCAGATCAGGAATTGGCGAGGCTAGGACGATGGCACAGAACTTTACGATTTGCGTAGGCACGGTTGGCGCGGGCGTGTGGTTCAGCCCGGATGGGGGCGACCATTGGCGGCGGAGCAAGATGGACCTGCCGTTCCATGCGGAACCGGGCGAGGTCCAGATTCGATCGCTTTCGGTATCGCCGCACAATCCACATCATCTGCTCGCGGGATCGGAGGCGGGGCTGTATCGCAGCGAGGACAACGGTGCGACCTGGAAGCTGATCGAATCGCCGATGGACGGGATGCAAATCTGGTCCACTGCGTGGCATCCGAAGAATCCGAAGATCATCCTGGCGGGGACCAAGCCGCCGGCGGTATACCGATCGAAGGATAGCGGCGCGAGCTGGGAGAAACTGAATATCCCGATCGTCGAAAAATGCCTCGCCGGTGCGCCGAAAGTCACGAATATCCTGTTCGATCCGCGCGATGAAAAGACCGTCTTCGTAGGCGTCGAGATCGACGGTGTCTATCGGAGCCGCGACGGCGGCGACACCTGGACGCATCTGCCGGCGCTGGGCCCCAAAGAACTAAACGGGGACATCCATGGGCTCGCTTTCAGCATGGGTCCGGAGCCGAAGTTGCTGGCGACGACGCCGGACGGCATCTGGAGCAGCGTCGATGAGGGGCAGACGTGGTCGCTGCACGGGTTCCCGCGCTTCAGCGAACGCGACGCGATTTCGTATTGCCGGGGCGTCGCGCTCAAGCCCGACGATCCCGACACGATCTTCGTCGGCAACGGCGATTTCATCCCAGGCAAGCGCGGAGCGATTCAGCGGACCACCGACGGCGGCCGCAGTTGGGCGGCGGCGAAGCTCCCTGACGAGCCGAATTCCGTCATCTACTGGCTGGCGACAAATGCGGCCAATCCGGACGTGGTCGTGGCCAACAGCCTGCACGGCTACGTCTATGTGAGTGCGGATGCGGGTGAATCGTGGAGCAAGGTGCGGCGCGAGTTCGGCGAGATCCGCGCGCTCGCGTGGGTCCCCAACTGAGGGCGATCGATTAGATTGCGACGCATGCTCGCGGACTCAACTTCGACGGGCAAGATGGAGTGATCAGAACGGATCGTCTGCGGGTGTGCGGCGTGCGAAGGTAGGTCGAAGCCCGGCCGGACGCGAGTATCTTGGCGATTCCAGTGGTGTCGCGTAGGCTAGGCACCATGGACGAAAATGCCATCACCGCGTATGCCAATCGGCTGTGGGACGAATCGATCGTTACGGAGCTGAAGGAATATATCCGGATTCCCAACAAGTCGGTCGCGTTCGATCCCGAATGGGCTGCGCACGGCCACATGGATCGCGTGGTGGCGCGCTTCGAGCAGTGGGCGCGCCGCCAACCGATCAAGGGACTCACGCTTGAAGTGGTGCGATTGCCGAAGCTCACGCCGCTGATCTTCATCGAGATTCCCGGAGACGAACGCGAGACGATTCTGCTTTACGGCCATCTGGACAAGCAGCCGGAGATGGCGGGATGGCGCGACGGCCTCGATCCGTGGCAGCCGGTAATCGAGGGCGATCGGCTTTACGGGCGGGGCGCGGCGGACGACGGCTACGCGCTGTTCGCGTGTCTCGCGGCGATCGGCGCGCTGCAAGCACAGGGCGTTGCGCATGCGCGCTGCGTGATCATCATCGAAGCGTGCGAGGAGAGCGGCAGCTTCGACCTGCCGCATTACATCGAGCACCTGGCGAAGCGGATCGGCACACCGAGCCTCGTAATCGCGCTGGATTCGGGTTGCGCCAACTACGATCAGCTATGGTGCACGACTTCGCTGCGGGGCTTGGCGGGCGGTACGCTGAAGGTCGAGGTTTTGAACGAGGGGGTGCATTCGGGAGACGCCGGGGGCATCGTGCCATCGACCTTTCGGATCGCGCGACAGCTTCTCAGCAGGATCGAGGAAGAGGACACCGGCCGCATCACGACGCTCGAATTTTACTCGCACATTCCCGATCCGCGGCGGCGGCAGGCGGAGGCGGCAGCGGCGGCGATCGGCGACGTCATGTACAAGCGCTTCCCGTGGATCGGCGAGGCCGGACCGATCGAGACGGATCTGACGGAACTGGTATTGAATCGCACCTGGCGGCCAGCGCTCGAAATCGTCGGGGCGGACGGACTGCCGGCGGCGGGCAATGCGGGCAACGTGCTGCGGCCTTTCACGGCGCTGAAGCTTTCGCTGCGGCTGCCACCCGATTGCGAGGCGAAGGAAGCGAGCGTGAAGCTGAAGAGCATCCTGGAGGCCGAGCCGCCGCAGGGCGCGCGCGTGACCTTCGAGCCAAATTGGGCAGCGAGCGGCTGGGATGCGCCGGAAATGGCGCCGTGGCTGGAAGAATCGCTGGAGGCGGCCTCGCGCAGTTACTTCGGCAAGCCCGCAGCGTACATGGGCGAAGGCGGTACAATACCGTTCATGGGAATGCTGGGGGAGCGATTTCCGGAGGCGCAATTCCTCATAACCGGAGTTCTCGGGCCTCAATCCAACGCGCATGGTCCCAACGAATTCCTGCACATCCCCACGGCCAAGCGGCTGACCGCATGTGTGTCGCGAGTGATCGCCGACCATCTGGTGGCGGCCGGCAAGCCATAAAGCCGGGCGCGGGCCGCCGCCCGGAATCCCGGGAGGGCATAAAAAAGGCGTTACCTGGCAGGCAACGCCAAATCATCCACGCAGGGAAAAGCTTTAATGGCAGCGAAAGGCTTTAATGTTTCGGCTCGATCCGCTTGCCGTAGGTTACTTCGCCTTTGTCAACGCGCAGGCTGAAGCCGCATTCGGGATTGGTACAGGCCCACGCTTTGAAAACTACCGAAGCGCCCTCCTGCCCATAATCAGAGAGAGGAATCAGTGTGCCATTGTTGCACTTTTGGCACTTCGGCAACTCCATCACCACGGCCTCCTTGACTGATCGGAAATCAGCCCCAAATGCAACCTATCTAACCACATTTTCTAAATCAATCAGCAAAACTCCCTAAACTCCCCCAGGGTTCCGTTTCTTAAATGACGCCGCCGCCGCGAGGGAGCGCGCCGGCGGCTCGAATCGATGGGCCAGCCGCCCTGGCCTGTCGTGCGGGTGCGGGAGTGCCTTAAGCGGGATCGGGGTAGTGCACGACTTCGAGCTTGAGGCCGTCGGGATCGGTGAAAAACACGGAGTAGTAGCCGGGCCTGTAGTCGTACTCGCGCGGCGGATCGAGAATACGTCCGCCGTGCGACGAAATGCCGCGGGCGAGCTCGTCGATCTGCTCGCGGCTTTCCGCGCGAAACGCGATTTCGCGCAATCCGACGCGGCCCTTGTCGAAGGTTTGCGCGCGATGCGGCTGGTCGGACGGCAGCACCCAAAGGCTGCCGCTGTCGCCGTAGAAACCGGTCATCGCGGAGGGCTCAGTGAAGCTCTCCGAGCGCGGGTAGCCGATTCTTGGCATCAGCCAGCCGTAGAAACGGGTGGCCTTTTCATAATCGTTGGCGTTGATCATCAGGTGGTCGATTCCGCTGCGCATGGTCGGGACCTCCCTTCCAGCTAAGCCGACTCTGGAGCTGCGATCAATCAATTGAAAATGGGGGCGGGCACACGGTCGGCGCGGCCGGGCTCGAGTATAGCAATTGGGACGGGCAATCAGCCCGCGCTGAGCACGCGCAGATCGGACGGAGTCTTGCGGCCCAGGTGGATCGCGACGGTGCCGAAACCGGTGAGTTGATAAGTGGCCTGGGCGAAGCCCGCATCGCGCATCATCCGAGCCAGCGTGTCGGCGTCGGGATGCACGGTGAGCGACTGAAAGAGGTAACGGTAGGCGGCATATTTGCGGCCGACGACGACGCCGATCAGCGGCACGAAGGTGGCGATATAGAGGTCGAAGAAACGGCGGAGGGGACCACGCGGGCGCGTCAGGTCGAGGCAAACCAGGCGACCATCGGGCTTGAGCACGCGGCACAGTTCGCGGAAAGTCGCGCCGAGATCGGCGACGTTGCGCAGCATGAAGCCATTGACGATGCAGTCGAAGGTCGCGTCGGGAAAGGGCAAGGACATCGCATCACCGGTGGCAAAGGCAACGCGGCTCGAGTGGTGCGAGGCGCCGAGTTTCTTCATTGCGCTTTCAACCATCTCATAGCAGAAATCGACGCCGACGACGGCCCGCGCGCCCTCCCGCTCCAACTCGAACGCGAGTTCGCCGGTGCCGGTGGCGATATCGAGAGCGACGGCGTTGGCAGGTTCCGCCATCGCTACGGTGATTCGGCGCCAACGGCGATCGAGGCCGAGCGTCATCAGGGTGTTGACGAGATCGTAATGCGGCACGATGGTCGCGAACATGTTGCGGATGCGATCCGCCTTGCCGATGCGAGGGGCGGAGTCTGTTCGGGCTGGATCGGTGGGTTTCATGGCGTCTGGTTGGAGGGATCGGTCATACCGGAAAATGATTATAGTCTCGAAGCACGAAACGCGGGAAAGGGGCAGGAGGTGAAGACAGCAGAGGCGGTGGCTTCATGCGCGAGTCGCGGCGCGGGCGTCAACGGCGGCCTGGGAGGGCGGCGCGCATGATAAAGGACTTGCCGCCGACTCGATTGGTAATCTCGGCAAGGACCGCAAATCCCATACGTTCGTAGAGTGCTTTGGCGGGGTTGTTGGCCCGCACGCTGAGCGCGATCGCGGAATGGATGGTGGCGGCGTCGGCGAGCAGTCGCGCGAGCATCTGGGTGCCGGCGCCGCGCCCGACGTGCGCGGGCGTCACGGCAATCGCCAATTCGGGCGTCGCGGCATCGACGAAGCGATAGAGCGGCCACGCGGGCGGCATCACGCGAATCCATGCGGCACCAATATGCGCATTGATCTCGGAGTCGATTGCGATGACGCCAAGATCGCCGGTGCGTCCGTAGCCCTCGACGTACGGCATCAGGTCGGGATTGACGCGGGCGGATTCCAACGGTTCATCGCTTTCGTGCATGTGCGCGGCATAGTAGAGCATCTGCCACAGTAGCGGCTGATCATCGGTGAGGGCGAGGCGCAGTTGATAAATCATCGTCTGGTGAGGGCTTTCACTACCGGCGGCAAAGCTCCGGGCTGATTTGTGAGGGTGCCGAGCCGCGGAGAAATCATGCTACAGACTCTCGCCGGTGGCATAAATGGTCACTGGCCGGGCGAGTTATGGTAGTGAATTGAACATGGCTGAAAGCGCGCCGCATGAATTTCTGCGACCGACGGCGATGGAGCGGATCTTCAATCGCGTATTCGGATGGATAATTGGAACGGGCGTTGGATTTCGGGACAGCTATCTGCTTGAGGTCACCGGACGGAAAAGCGGCAAGCTCTATGCGACGCCGGTGTACATAATGGCGGTTGACAATCGCACGTACCTAGTCTGCCCACGCGGACGCGCGCAATGGGTTATCAACGCCGAAGCGAGCGGGAGGGTGTGGTTGAAAAAGGGCGATGAGCGGATTCAGTATGCGATTCGCCCGGTGGCAGACGCGGATAAGCCCGAGTTGCTGCGAAACTATCTGGATCGATTCAAGTCGACAGTGCAGCGCTACTTTCCGGTGACCGCGGGATCGCCAACGAGTGCGTTCGTACTGATCGCGGGGCGCTACCCGGTGTTCCAGTTGCTAGCTTCGGAAGGCGCGAGCTGAGCGTTTGAACGCATCGGTCCCGCGCATCCTGACGTTGCGTAATTCGGTGGGCAGCGTCGCCGGGGCGCACGAGGGGCTAGAGCGGCTTGCCCCAGGAATCGAGAAAGGCCAATTCCTCTACTGGACGGCGCGTGATGGGGCCGTGGCCGCGCAACCTCGGATAGCCGATCGGGATCGCAGCCGCAGTGCCCCAAGGCGATGGAATCGAGAGCAGCGCAAGGACCTCCGGCTCGCACGCGCACAGCAAAGTCGTCAGGACGCATCCGAGTCCCTCGGCGCGGCAAGCGAGCAGGAGATTCTCGACGGCGGTATAGACCGATCCGCCACCGACCACCGAGACCCGCGCCAACGCGGAATCCGTGATGGCCATCTCGGCGGGATTGAAGCAGAAAATTGCTATGACCGGGCTTTGGCCGAAATGTGTGCTGAGGTAGTCGCCCGCCCCTAACATCCGTTCCATGCGAGCGCGCGCGGCGGTCTCCAAGTTGGTAAGATGTGCGCGATAGCGGGCGGCGAAGGCGGTCCATTGCTGGGCATAGAGGGCGCCGAGGCGTTCCTTTCGCGCGGGATCCTTAACGGCGAGAATACGCCAGGGCTGGCGATTGCCGCCCGTGGGAGCCCAGGTCGCCGCCTCGAGCACACGATGCAGGAACGTCATCAGGGATCGGATCGGGTCGCAACCTGCGGACGGCCCGCAGCGTGCGCATAGCTTCGTAAACTCCGATTTCAGCCATAGTGTTTCCTCTTCTGATCTCGCGAGCGCGCTGTGGAGATATTTAAGCCAAGCTGAGGCAAATGAGAAGAGAAGATTCGATATTCGCGCAAGGATTGATATTACGCAGGCTATTAGCTCGCGCGAGCATCCGATATTGAGTAAATTTAGGTAAAGTATTAAGGTTCTATCCGTTAACGCTGCGAGTCTGACGCGAGGCAATCCGCGATGTTTATCCATTTCGATTCTGACAAAGCGGCGCAGTGCGACAACTGCGGTGAACGCGGAACCATCATGCACATGTCGGTGGTGCGAGTTGATCACACCGTCAACCTTTGCCTCGCATGTTTCGGCGCGGTGGCGCAGGTCTTCATGCGTGCTTCCGAGAAACTTAATCTTAATCACGCCCAGATGAAGTGCTGATAGGACTGGCGCGGCGAGTGTTATATTGGTTGGCTAAATAGCCGTCTTCGGATAGCGGTCGCGCATCCAGGCGACGAACTTTTCCGGCGCTGTCATTGTGGACAGACGCCCCTGCCGGACCAAAGCCCAATCGTCAAATTTTTTGCACGACTTGATTTCCGCCAGCGTCACGGGCGGATCGAGGCGCCGGATAAATTCCAGATCGACCACCGCTGACTTTGGATTTTTGGGGTCGTCGCGCGGCTGCGATCGGACGGAAGCAAGCCCTACGATGCTCGAAACGCCGCCGCTGTGATAGATGAAGATGCGGTCACCCGGGCGCATCTCGCGTATAGATCGAACCGCTTGCGCGTTAGTGACGCCGTCCCAGACGGTGTGCCGATCACGTTCGAGGTCCTCAATTGAGTAGGTGCTTGGCTCGGTCTTAGCGAGAAAGTAGTTCATCGGCGATCCTCTGCGGTGGTGATTGGGAATAAATCTACCACAGGCGGAGGCGAGTCTTCCGATCCGTGACGCGGTAAATTCGATGCCGGAATTACCTGACATTACCGTTTACGTTGGGGCCCTGCGCGAGCGGATTGCGGGCGAGCGGCTGAATAGTGTGAAGGTCAGGTCGCCGTTCTTGCTGCGCACCGCGGAGCCGCCTTTGACAGCCGCGGAAGGGAGGAGAGTTCTCAAGGTCGAGCGCCTGGGTAAGCGGATTGTAATCGGGCTCGAAGGCGATTTGTCGCTGGTGCTGCATTTGATGATCGCAGGCCGATTGCATTGGAATACTTCGGCGCCGAAGCTGGGCGGGCACAATCTGCTCGTTACGTTTAAGTTCGAGAGCGGATACCTGTGGCTTACGGAAGCCGGCACGCAACGGCGGGCGTCGTTGCACGTGGTCGCGGGCGCAGTGGGCGTGCGTGCGCAGGACGCGGGCGGCATCGAGCCGCTGGAGTCGAGTCTGGCCGCATTCGACAGCGCTCTGCGATCCGCCAATCACACGCTGAAGCGAGCGCTGACCGACCCGCACATTTTCAGCGGCATCGGCAATGCGTATTCGGACGAAATACTGCATCGGGCACAGCTCTCGCCGATCGCGATGTCGCAGAAGCTGACGGCATCGGAGGTCGAGCGGCTCTACGAGGCGACGCGCATCACGCTGGTCGAATGGATCGAGCGGCTGCGCGCCGAGGCGGCCGGCACGTTTCCAGAAAAGGTGACGGCGTTTCGGTCCGAGATGGCGGTTCATGGACGATATGGGCAGCCATGCCCCCGCTGCGGCGCCAAGATTCAGCGCATTCGTTACGCGAGCAACGAGACCAACTATTGCGCGTTTTGCCAAACCGGCGGCCGCCTGCTCGCGGATCGGGCGCTGTCCCGCTTGATGCACGAGGACTGGCCGCGCACGCTGGAAGAACTGGAAACCCTCAAGCGGCGTTGAGCTGAAAGAGTAAGTGAGCGGGGCTGGGCGCGCCGACCAGGCGCGAGGTACTGCAAACTTTCCCTTGCACCGGTTCGCATCGGCAAGAAGGGGTTGCGGAAAATGTCGAAAAGAATGCTCGCGAAATCGACTGATCGCGCGCGGTATGGACGTTGCATTGTGATTTGTGAGGCTCAGGACAATGATTCCGTTGGCGATTTTCTCGAAGCGTTGGAAGCTGGTGACCGTACTGGTGGTGATGCTTCTTGTGGCGATGGAACTAATCGCCAAAGTCCCCTCTGAAGCGGTCAAGGCAGAAGCGGCTTTGGGTGGAGTCAGGCACTTGCTGCATGACGCCGACGCGGATCGCAGAGAGGTTCGTCCGCTACCCTTGCTGGGCTGAGACCAGAGATGGCGGAGCGGGGGAATCGACGGCACTACTCGGGGCGATCCGACTGCGCCTGTGCAGGACTGAGTGAACCGGGAACTCGCGCGATATGATCGGGCGTGAGCCGCAGCTTTCGAGTCTGCTCGTTGAAGAGCTGAGCATAGACGCCGTCTCGCGCCACGAGATCGGCATGGGGTCCGACCTCGACGATTCTGCCGCCATCGAGCACCACGATCACATCGGCGTCAACTGCGCTGGCGAGTCGATGGGCGATCAGGAACGAAGTCCTGCCTTTCATCAGGCGCCGCACCGCATCGTGAATCAAATTTTCGACTTCAGAATCGAGGCCCGAGGTGGCTTCGTCAAGAATCAAGATCGGCGGGTTTTTCAGAAACACGCGGGCGAGCGCGAGGCGCTGCCGCTGCCCAGTCGATGGCCGCACTCCGCCCTCGCCGATCAGGGTGTCGAGCTGGTCGGGCAGCGACTCTACGAAATCGCGAATGTTGGCCTGATCGAGCGCTCGCCAGACATCATTGTCCGGCGCGGCCGGGCGCCCATATTGGACGTTCTCGCGGATTGACGCGCTGAAGAGGATCGCGTCCTGAGGAACGATGCCGATCGAATCCCGCAGCGACTTAAGCGTGACGCTTGAAATGTCCGTGCCGTCGATCAAGATGCGGCCCGAAGCCAGTTCGTAGAAACGCGGAATCAGGCCCGCGAGGGTGGTTTTGCCGGCGCCCGATCGTCCAACCAGCGCCACCGTCGTTCCGGCCGGCACTGCCAGGTTGATGTCGTCCAGCGTGATGCGCAGCGGGCCGCCATCGAGCGGCTTGTAGCCAAAGCGCAAATGTTCGGCCTCCACCAGGCCGCGCGAGACTTTGAGCGCCGCCGCGCCAGGCCGGTCGCGTACTTCGGGCGTCTCGTCGAAGAATGCGAAGATGCGCTCGATCGCCGCCAGCGCGGTCGCCACGATTACCGACAACTCGGAGAAGCGTTGAAGTGGCAGGTAGAGCGCGCCGAGAAAGGCGAAGAATGCGACTACCGTTCCTATCGTCATCTGCGCGTGCATGATCATGAGCGCGCCCGCCCATACTACAATCAGCGGTGCGGCGCGCGAGATGAACTCGGTGAACATCTGGTGCGTTGAGGAAAGCTTCACGCTCTCGATAGTCAAGTCGTAAAGCTCGGTCGTCCGCTGATGGAACCGACGCGCCTCGTCCGCCTCCCGCGCAAACGATTTCACCGTCGAGATTCCGGCCACGCGCTCCTGCAACTCGCCCGAAAACTCCTCGACCACCTCCTGCAGGTCATGGCTCGTCTCTTTGATGCGCGGCGATAGAATCCTGATTACCGCGACGTAAAAGGGAATGACGATCAGCGAGATCCACGCGAGCCGGGTATTGAGGTAGAAGAGGAGCCAGATAACGAAGCCGAGCGAGACCCCATCCATCCAGATGTTGATCATCGCGGAGCCGACGAAATTCTGGGCCATCGAGATGTCCGAGATGAATCTGGAAACGACTGCGCCGGAAGTCGTGCGATCGAAGAAGGAATGCGACAAGCGCTGCATGTGTTTGTACAGGGCGTAGCGCAGGTCGAAGATGAGGCTATGGCCTGCCATGCTCGCCCAGTAGTTGCGGTAGTAGGTTGCGATCGCCTGAACCAAGAACAGGGCGAAGAGTGCCGCGGTCAAGGCTTCGAGCTTGGCGGCCGATCCCGCACCAAAGTGAAGTATCGCCGCCAGCGCGCTGCACCAGCGGTCGATCATCTGGTTGAGGCGCTCGGGATGCGGTTGCGGAACGAGGAGGACGTCGAAGACGTATTTGAAGGCGAGCGGAAACGCCAGCGGGAGGGTGAATTTCAGGATGCCCATGACGGACCCGCCCGCCACCAGCCAGAGATGGGGCCGCACATAGCCGAGAAAGCGCGCCAATGCGGTCGGCGGCACCAGGCGGTCGAAGAGCCGCTCGAAGAAACCGCGGCCAAGTTGGTCAGGTTCGTCGGGAACTTCTTTCTGATCCGGATCGGAACAACTCGGCGGCTGCGGCGAGACGGCAGAAACAGGGGAGCCAGAAATTGGCATACGGACAGAGTAGCAACGCCCGGCGCACTGGAAAACACGTCTGGCTCGCGGACGTGGAAGTGAGCGATTAGCCGCAGCCGCATCGAAGGCGCAGGTTGATGCGGGTTACGACGAGGGTCGGCGTGGCCCATCCAGCCTCGGCATCGTCCGATCTCTGCAAATGGAAAATCAACGGCGAGCGCGGTGGAAACCTTGCAGGAGAATGCCATTCGTTCTATATGGCCGGTTGCGATCAAGAGTCGAAACAGGAATTCCGATTAAAGAGGCAGGCGCGGCGACATTTCCAGCCACGCGAGCGAACGAGTGATGGAGGGTGGCCGGGTGTTTCCGAACAAGCGAGGGAAAATTGGTGCGATTGTGGCCGTCCTTATCCTGTTTGTTGGTGCCGCCGCTGCCAACGCGGCAATGAATCAAGCGCCGGATCAAGCCGACGACATCACGCAGTTCCTGAAGTCACGTCTGGGGAACCTCGGACCAATCGCGGTGAGTCCTCCCGTGACCCGGGTCCGTGGTATTCTGAGCACCGGCGCGATTAACTCGATCGGAATCGACTACACGCCGGAGGCACGCTGCAGCGATAACAATTGGTCCACGCCGTTTCCCGGGGCGTGCAATCCGCAGCTCTCCTTCAGTTGCCCGAGCGGAGATCCGCTGAGTCTGTGCCCGACCGCCTGCCAGAGCTGTTACGTCGGCGACCTCACCAATCTTCAAAGCTCGCTCAAGAGCTCGGCGATTACGTCCTATCAGCCGAATTACTACATTCTGACCGCCGCCAAACAACTTCATATCAAGGTTCTGCAGGGGTTGTTCAATGATGCGATCCCGAGCCTTGCAGCGCCGAGCACTGCAACAAATTGTACTTTTTCGGGAGCCCCGATCGCATTGTGCGGATCGAAATACGCAGGGGCGATGCTGGACGGCGCGTGCGGCACCACGACGCCATGGAATCCCGCCACGTTCTGCTCCGGAGGCCCGTACATCGAGCCCTTGAACGCGACGACTGGCGCGACCGGACAATTCATCAAGGATGGGACGATCACCGCGATCCAGCTCGGCAATGAGGCCCTCGGCACGGTTATCAATGGCCAGACGGTCACCGAACAGATGATCATCACGGCGGCGCAAACCCTGCGGGCGGCTCTCGACGCGCGGGGCTTTAGCATCACGCCGATCGTGGTTTCGCTGGTACTGGGACAAGAGCAGACGTTCTGCACCAACGGCGCGCCACCGGCCGGGGTCGATTACATCGCGGCGCATCCGTACTGCAATTTTGTTGCGAGCGTTCCACCGCAATGGCCCAAGGACGGGCAGCAATGCTGGGCGCAGGTGCAGGAACTATTCAGCACTATTTCGCAAAAGTATTGCGGGGCGGCGCGCACCTTCATCGGCGAGACCGGCTACAACAGCGGATGCCCGAACAGCCCCAACGTGCCATCGACGACGATTGCCGACGAGCAGAGGTTTATCGCCGATCTCAAGACTTCGACTTGCGCGGAGCCTTCAACGTCGGGGTTTCCGACGTATCTGTTTGCGTATTCCGACGTTTGCCCATCGACTGGATGCGCGCCCGGATGCAGCGATGCGGGCCTGCCTAACGAGGGCAATGGCTACTTCGGAATATTTCATACTGAAGGATATCTGACCGAGGGGCCTGCAGTGGCAAAATTTACGCCGCCAGAGCTGGCGTGCCCGAGCCTCTTCTCATTGCCATAAGGCGGAGGCGTCGCTGTTCGCCATAAGGGACGCAAAGGCTGCCGCATCGAGGACCTGGTCGCGAGTGATGCCGCAGCCGCCAGAGGGATCGCGGCAGAGGAACGAACGTCAAGGCTGACAGATTCAGTTGGGATGGCGCGTAGCCACATGCGTCGAGTCCGACGCTTCGACATGCGCCGAGGCGGCACAAAGATAACAGCGCTAATCCGTGGGGGCAGATGTGATCATTCAGGCACGCAAAACGTACAAAGTCGCGACCGAAAAAAATGTTCCGATGAAGACGCGAGACGGCGTCACGCTATTTGCCGACGTCGTCCGTCCTGACGCGCCCGGACGTTTTCCGGTCCTGCTCAGTCGTACGCCTTACAACAAGAAAGGAACCGACGATCCCAACGGCCCCAGTTACCTCTTCGCGCGATATGGCTATATCTCGATCACGCAGGACTGCCGCGGCCGCTTCGAGTCGGAAGGCGAGTACGATACGATTTTTCAGGAAATCCCCGACGGCTACGATGCAGTCGAATGGGCCGCGCGTCTGCCGTGGTCCAACGGCCGGGTCGGCACCACGGGACAATCCTATCTCGGACTGACGCAGTACATGATCGCGTGCAATGATCCGATGCCGCCGTCCCTGCAAGCGATGGCGCCAGTCTCGGCGTCGTCGGATTATCATGCAAGTTGGATCTATCATACCGGCGGCGTATCCCTGTGGGGATGGATAATCCCGTACGCGATCTTCAAGGGACTCAACACGCTCAAGCGAGCGAAGCGAAACGATCTGTTTGAGAAGATGAAAGAATATGTCGAAGGTGGAGAGTTTCCCATCCTTCGGCAAACTCGCTTCGGCTTGAATGCGTTCACTCCGCTCACCGATAAATGGTATCGCCATCTTCCCATCAAGGACTGGGTTGGGCTGCTTAAAGAGACTGCGCCATATCTTGCGGATCACATCGCTCATGCCGACGACGGGGAGTACTGGTATCGGGCGAACGTTAACCGCCATGCGGCGAGTGTGAGCGTGCCGATGCTGCACGTCACCTCGTGGTACGACATTTTCGGTGAAGGTGGTCAGTCCGCCTATCGCAGTATCAGGAACGGCAGCAAGTTTGAAAAAGCGCGCAACGGACAGCGGCTTATCATCGGACCCTGGGGGCATCTGCTCCCGTACAATGTGCCGAATTCCCGTGGCACCGGCGATATAGATTTCGGACCCGCGGCCTTGATTGATCTCAACGAGACCCTGTTGCGATGGTTCGATTACTGGCTAAAGGACGTTGATAACGCGATCGTCGATGAGCCGCCCGTGACGATCTTCACCCTGGGCGAGAACCGCTGGCAGAACCTGTCGGACTGGCCGCCGCCGAATATGCGGCAAGTTCGTTATTTTCTACACGGTCAGAAGGGCGCCAACGCTCTCAGTGGTGATGGTTTTCTTTCGACTGTGCCGCCGGACGCGGAACCTGCCGACAGCTACGTTTACGATCCGAATAACCCGGTTCAATCGCTGGGGGGCAACAACCTGGCGATTGATATGGGTGTGCAGGATCAGCGACCGGTCGAAGAGCGATCGGACGTACTGGTCTATACGTCGGAACCATTGGACCAACCGCTTGAGGTAACCGGGCCGGTGACGGTGGCCTTGTGGGCGTCGTCCTCGGCGATCGATACCGACTTCACCGCCAAGCTGGTGGACGTGCATCCGAGCGGCTACGCGCAGAATCTTTTGGACGGAATCATCCGGACACGCTATCGGGAGTCGGCAAGCGCACCAAAGATGATGGAGCCCGGCAAGCCATACCTGTTTACAATCGATTTATGGGCAACTAGTAACGTCTTCCGCCCGGGTCATCGTATCAGGCTCGAAATCAGTTCCAGTAACTTCCCCCGCTTCGATCGCAATCTGAATACGGGAGAGCCGTTCGGCGAGGGGACCAAAGGGATACCTGCGCGTCAGACAATCTTTCACCAGGGCGATATGGCCTCTTACGTGCTGCTCCCGGTGATACCCCGGCAGTTATAAAGGTCGTTGGCCTTGACGGAAGATGCGGCAGACGGTTTAGCGAAAATTCGGCGGAGCCCGCCTGGTCTGACTCGAATTCGCGGAGTGCCAGGTTCGCGCGAGGTGTAAAGCCTTTCAAAGGGTTTCACGCTTAGTCCTGTCTCCCCTGTTTCCTGCCGGCCGGCACTTTCCCACCTTCGGTTCCGCTGCGCTTGATGCGGGCGGCGCGGGCGTGCGATTCTCGGGCGAATTCCGAAGTTGAATCGCGGGGGCGACATGGCCGACGAAGTACTTAAAGTCGAACATCATGCGAATTACGTAACGCTGATTCTCAATCGGCCCGAGAAGCGCAACGCGCTTAACCAGGTGCTGTTCGAGGCGCTCGACGCCGAGTTAATGAAGATTGAAAACTCCACCGACGTTCGCGCAGTGATCCTGCGCGGCGAGGGGCGTGCGTTCTGCTCCGGAATCGACTTGCGCGAGATCGGCCAGATCGGCGCGGCCGGCGCGCTTGCGCCCGAGCGGATCTTCAGCCGTATCCAGAAGCTGCCGATGCCAACGATCGCGGCGGTGCAAGGCGATACTCTGACTGGCGGGCTGGTGCTCGCGCTTACCTGCGACTTGAGAATCGCGGCGCAGGGTGCGCGTCTCGGGATGACGCCGGCGCGTATCGGGTACCTGCCGACGTTCCCGATTTTCCGGCGCTTTATCGAAACGGTCGGGCCCGCCAGCACAGCCGAGATCATGTACCTCGCCGACCCGCTCGACGCCGCTCGCGCGCGCGAGATTGGGCTGGTGCACAAGGTCGTTCCCGACGATCAACTGGTCGCCGCAGCCGACGCCTGGGCGGCGAAGATTGCCGGCAACGCGCCGCTCTCGGTGCGCGCAATGAAGGTCAGTATCCAGCGCGTAATGAGCAAGGCGTTCGAGATCGACCACAAGGATATCGACGAACTGGGCAACACAGTCCGCACCAGCAGCGACGCCAAGGAAGGCGTGCGCGCATTCCTCGAAAAGCGCAAGCCGGTCTGGAAGGGGGAGTGACTAATCGGCGAGCCCGAGCATGCTCCAGCCGGAGTGGGAAGAACACTTGAAGCGCCGGCGTATCGCGTGCGATGCTCGGGCACAAATTCGCTCGACTACTGATATGCAAGGAGTTGGTTAGATGGCGGATCAATTGTTCCAAGTGGAGCGTCATGGCAGTTACGCCACCTTCACACTGAATCGTCCCGAGAAACGTAATTCGCTCAATGAGCCGATGCTGAAAGCGCTCGATGAGGCGGTGGCGTCGGTGGAAGACGATAAAGGAATCCGTGCGGTAATAATGCGCGGCAATGGCCGTGGCTTTTGCTCGGGGATTGATCTCGCGGAGGCCGAGCGGCTCGAAGGTGGTCACAGCCCGGTAAACCTCGAACGGATTTTCAAACGGCTCGAACATCTACCCGTCCCGGTAATCGCCGCGGTTCAGGGCCCCGCCCTGGCGGGAGGATGCGAACTGGCGCTGCACTGCGATATCCGGGTGGCTGCGGATGATCTGCGCATGGGTATGACGGTCGCGCGGGTCGGCCTCGTCGTTCCTTACAACTTTATCCGCAAGCTGATTGAGATTATCGGTGCGGCAAATACCTCGCAGATTCTCTACACCGCCGAGCCGGTGGACGCGCAGCGCGCATTTCAGATGGGCATGGTGCATGAAGTCGTGCCGGTCGCCAAGCTCGACGAGGCTGCGATCGCGTGGGCGGAAAAGGTCTCGGCCAATGCGCCGCTGTCGCTGCGGACGATGAAGAAGAGCCTGCGGCGCTCGCTCGATGAATCGAACGACGCGTGGCACGAAGACATTTTGGAGATGGGCCGCGCGGTGCGCTCCAGCAAGGATGCGAAGGAGGGAATTCGCGCATTTCTGGAGAAGCGCAAGCCGATCTGGCAAGCGGAATAGGGGAAGGGTCGAGGGTCGAAGAGGGCAAGGCGGGGTCGCCCGCGCTGCGGGCGACCCCGCCTTGCCCTACCGTGCAGGAGGGGGAGCCCCGCGCAATTTGCGCGGGGCTCCCCCTCCAATCGCGAAGCGATGGCTTACGCTGTGAAGCGTAAGGGCACGGGAGTCGCGTCAGTCCGAGACCGCTCCCCGTGACGGGAGCGGTCTCGGACTAACGGGGCTCCAGAAGGAGCTTAGTTGCTGCGGGCGAGCGCTTTGCGTAGCGCGGCGACGTTTTGCGGCAGCATGCTCGGTAAATTCAAGGTCCCCGCGACGTTCGAGTAGGGATACAGGCGGCCATTGATATGCGCATGTAGCGGCAATCCCGCCCCTTGATGTATCTCGTAGTCGAGCGGCAAGGGTCCGAGAATCTTCAAAATGCGATAGATTGATCGCGCAAAAGGACGCAACTCGTCCGCAGATAGATCCATCAGCAGCCCGCGATAAGCCGGCATAACAACGTCATAGCTGCGCGGGAAGGCGCCGATCGGACTCGAATAGCTGACCACCCCGTCAACGCGTTCGATAATTAGCCCCAACCGATCAACCAGATCGATGAGCTCCGTCCAGAAGCCGGGACTGCGATCCTCGGCGAGCGCTTCCGCCTCGATCGCGGGCAAGGGCGCCGGCGATCCGATTAGTTGCTGATGCGGATGGGGTTGTGAGGCGCCCGATTCGCGACCCTGATTCTTGCGAATCACCATCGAATGGACCGCAGGATTGGCGAAGACGTGCCGCATCAGGCGCACGTCGGTCATGATCAGTTGAAAAAAATGTTCCTCGCCCAGCACGCCTGTGAAGGTCAGGTCGTTGACCGATCGCGGATGGTCGAGGAAATGGCGCGGATCTTCAACCACCACATAGGATTCGTTGCGGCCGCCGGTCAGGGTTTCCGGAATGCGCGGGAAAAGATTATTGAAGACGCGGATCGCCCAGCCCGCATCGACGGCCGTGCCCATCCCGGTCCATCCGGGGATTTCGGCCGGCGTTACGCGCATCAATTCGGGCGGCGCCTGGGCTTCATTGCCGGGACAAAAGGGGCAAGAGCGGATAGCGTTCTGGAGGACCCTTTCCTCGGGTGGCGGCGGATCCGGCAGGAGTTCCTCACGGCCGCCCAAGGTGAAGGCGAAACTTTTGCCGCGGACATCCACTACGTAGGAGATAACGCCGGTGACTGGATTCTTGATCCAGACCAACGCGCCGTCGCGCACTTCGTATTCTATAGCCATGGCGGTAGCACAACTTTAAGCATGCGTGCGGCGCTGCTTTCAACGCACTACGAACGGATATCCTCCTGACGATATCTTGCTCGCAGTATTTTGGCGCCCCTGAAGGAACAGTTGAAGAGTTTGGAATTCGTTGCCTTTGGCGGCAGATCCGAAAGAGATTGCATCGGTTGTAAACGCGAAGCCAACGGTGCGACTTCCAGGACTCCCGAGAAGGTCACCTTGACTATCGATGAATGCTCGGTTATCCAGTTTAGAGGGACGGAATCAGCGAGCGCCTAACACAGCATTCGGGGTCTGGCGTTCCGCGAAAGCGGACACCAGGCTTTTTTTTGGCTGGATGGGTTCAACCTCGGAGTTAATTGAGATCGCGATCATCGTCCCGCAACTTCGATTACGTATGAGTCCCGAATTGGCCGGAATATCGTGCCAGGATTAAAGAAATATCTGTTCACCCCGGGACCGGTCTCGGTTCCACCGGAAGTTCTGCTCGAAATGGCGCGTCCGCTGATCCATCATCGGACCCCCGAGTTCAGTGGCATTCTGGACCGTGCGCGCGCGCTGATGCAGCCGCTGTTCGGCACGCGCCAGGAGGTCATTCTCCTCGCCTCGAGCGGGACCGGCGCGATGGAAGCGGCGGTCACAAACCTGCTGGCGCCGGGAGATCACGCTATTTTTGTCAACGGCGGCAAATTTGGCGAGCGCTGGGGAAAGTTGCTCACGGCGAACGGTATGGTCGGGCACGCGGTGACGGTCGAATGGGGCCGTCCCGTGCGTCCGGCGCAGATCGAGGAGGCGATCCGCGATCATCCGCAGGCGCGAGCAGTGTTCGTGCAGGCGAGCGAAACTTCGACCTGCGCGATCCATCCGGTGGCTGAGATCGGCGCGCTGACCCGGCAGCGCGACCTGCTGCTAATCGTTGATGGCATTACTTCAGTTGGAGTGTTCGAGCAAAAAATGGACGATTGGGGCGTTGACGCCTACCTGACCGGTAGCCAGAAGGCCCTGATGCTGCCGCCCGGACTGGCGATGATCGCGCTGTCCAACCGCGCTCTCGATCGTGCAAAAAAGCCCGGCGCGCCGCGTTACTATTTCGATCTACCGCGGGAGCTTAAAGCCCAGCGCGACGAACACACTACCGCCTGGACGCCGGCAGTTTCGCTCATCTTTGGCCTTAACAAGGCGCTTGAACTGATTCACGCCGAAACGCTCCCAGCGGTCTATGCGCGACATCAACTGATGGCGGAAGCGACTCGCGCAGCCGCGTCGCCACTCGGCCTGAAGCTGATCGCGCCCGACGCGCCCGCGCCCGGTGTCACCGGAATGCTGACGCCCGAAGGTCTCGACGGTTCGAAGCTGGTACGCCTCATGCGCGACGAACTCGGCGTCTCGGTGCAGGGCGGGCAGGATCAGATGAAGGGCAGGCTCGTGCGCATCGGCCACATGGGATATCTCGGCGCGTTTGATATGCTGGCCGCCGTGAGCGCGATGGAGATTGGTCTGGCGCGCCTTGGTCATCGGTTTCCGATCGGGGCAGGCGTGGCCGCGGTTCAGGAACGCATCGCACGGAGTATCTGAAAGGCCTATGGCGGAGAATTTCCGCGTCTTGCTGAGCGATTCGCTTGCTAGCCAGGGAATCGAAGTGTTCAAGCGCTATCCCCGGATCAGCGTCGATGTAAAGCCCGGCCTGACGCCCCCGGAATTGGCCGGCGATTATCGGACCTTACGATGCGCTGGTGATTCGCAGCGCGACCAAGGTCACACGCGAGATCATCGACGCCGCGTCTTCGCTGAGAGTGATCGGACGGGCCGGCGTCGGCGTCGACAATGTGGATCTGGAGGTGGCGACGCGGCGCGGCATCGTCGTGATGAACAGTCCGCTCAGCAACAGCATCACGACCGCCGAACACACCATCACGATGATGATGGCGATGGCGCGACACATTCCGGCGGCAAATGCGGCAATGCGCGCGGGCAGATGGGAGCGCGGCAAGTTCACGGGGGTCGAGGTGTGCAACAAGACACTCGGCATCATCGGTCTGGGCAACATCGGGCGTATCGTCGCCGACCGCGCCGCCGGGCTCAAAATGAAAATCATCGGCTTCGACCCGATCCTTACCGCCGAAGCGGCAACGCGCGCCGGTATCGAACTGGTTGGCCTGGACGAAATCTTCCGGCGCGCCGACTTCATCACGGTGCACGCGCCGCTCACGCAAGAGACCCGCGGGATCGTCAATGCCGCCGCCTTCGCGAAAATGCGCAAAGGCGTGCGCATCATCAATTGCGCGCGCGGTGGCATCGTTGACGAGGCAGCGTTGCTGGATGCGCTCAATTCGGGCATCGTCGCCGGCGCCGCCCTCGACGTTTTTGTAGCAGGAACCTCCGCCGCCCGATCATCCGCTGATACATCACGATAACGTCGTCGCGGTGCCTCATCTGGGCGCCGCCACCGACGAAGCGCAGGTGCAAGTGGCGGTGGATATCGCGCAGCAGATAGCCGACTTTCTGATCGAGGGTACGATTCGCCACGCGGTCAATATCCCGGCGCTATCGGTGCAGGAGCTTGAAGTTCTCGGGCCTCATCTCACGCTCGGCGAGAAACTCGGACGGCTATCGGCACAGCTAATCGACGAGGCGCCGAATCAGCTGACAGTTGGTTTCGCGGGGGAGGCCGCGGGTCTCAACTCGGAACCGATCATCGCCGCAGTACTCAAGGGATTATTGAGCGGGTTTCTCGATCACGAATTGAACTTGGTCAACGCGCCGTTTATAGCGCGCGACCGAGGAATCAAAATCACCGAGATTCGATCGCGCGAGACCACCGATTATCGCAACATCCTGACGATCACCGTGCGCACACCCACGAGCATGCATGAAGTCACTGGCGCGGTTTTCGGAAATCGCGCGCTGCGGCTGATTCGGATCGACGGCTATCGCGTCGAGGCGGCACCGGAAGGGTACTTTCTGATGTTGCACAATCGCGACGTGCCGGGGGTCGTCGGCGCCATCGGCACGATGCTCGGGGAGGCCGGCATCAATATCGCGGGCCTCAAACTTGGACGCGACCGCGTCGGCGGAACGGCGCTCAGCCTGTTCGAGATAGACGGTCCGATTCCGACCCAAATGCTTGAACGCCTCAAGACGGTTTCGGCGATTACCGCCGCGGCTCAGATCAAACTTTGAACCGCCGCGACTGCAGCATCGAAGCACCCGGTGTGCGCGGCTTGACGCGGTCCGTCGTACAGCGGGCCGGCCGTGGATTTCCATTATGAAGACCGTTGCCGTGGTCGGAGCGCAGTGGGGTGACGAGGGCAAGGGCAAGATAGTCGATATGCTCGCCGCCGACGCTGACGTGATCGTGCGCTTTCAGGGCGGCAACAACGCAGCGCACACGCTGGTCGTCAGCGGCGAGAAATTCATCCTGCGCCTGGTGCCGGCCGGGGCGCTGCATCCCGGCAAGGCGTGTGTGATTGGCAACGGCACGGTAGTCGATCCGATCGCGCTGGTTGAAGAGATCGACACGCTGAAGCGGCGCAATCACCTCAAGGACGACGCACTGCTGCGCCTCAGTTACGACGCGCACATGGTGATGCCCTACCATCGCGCAATCGATCGCGCGCGCGAAGCCCGGCTGGGTAAGAGCGCGATCGGCACGACGGGATTTGGCGTCGGTCCGGCTTACGAGGACAAGATGTCGCGGATGGGATTGCGGTTTGACGACCTATCGAACTTCGCGTCGTTCAAGGAAAAGCTCGAACGCAACCTCGCCGACAAGAACCTTTACCTGAAGGCGGTGCTCAAGGCGAAACCGATTAACGGCGCCGAACTGATCGAGCAGATGCGCAAGGCACGCGGCCGCCTGCTGCGGTACCTGGACGATACGCCGGTGTTTCTCGCCAGGGCGATCGCCGACGGCAAGCGCATCCTGTTCGAAGGGGCGCATGGAGTGATGCTCGATATCGACCACGGCACCTACCCGTACGTCACCTCGTCGAATTGCGGGGCGAGCGCGGTATCCGGAGGCGCGGGCGTCGCACCGGGGCGGCTGGACGCCGTGCTCGGCATCACGAAGGCATACACCACGCGCGTCGGCGCGGGTCCCTTTCCGAGCGAAATCAAGGGCAAGCTTGGTGACGCGATGCGCATCGAGGGCGACGAATTCGGCAGCGCGACGGGGCGGCCGCGGCGCATCGGATGGTACGACGCGGTGCTCGCGCGGCATGCCGCGCGGCTGAACGGGATGTGGGGTCTGGCGCTGACGAAGCTCGACGTGCTGACTGGTATCGACCCGCTGAAGATTTGCGTCGCGTACGAACTTCGCGGCACCCGCTATGACGAGATTCCGCCGGGACGGCATCTGCTGGAGAAAGTCAAACCGGTTTACGAAGAGCTGCGGGGCTGGCAGGAAGACATTACGCAGGCGCGGAGTCTTGGTGATCTGCCGGCGGCGGCCCGCCGCTATCTCGAGCGTATCGCCAAGGTCAGCGGCGTCAAGCTCGCGATGGTGGGCGTCGGCGCGGCGCGCGAAGCCACGATCGTAATCGAGAATCCATTCCTGTCGTAATTGCCGCTACCTATGATTCACCTTCGCGCTCGCGGTCGCTAGGCGGCGCAGACCGCGGCCATGCTTGAGAGCGCGACGCCGCGGCGTCCCTGGCGGATTTCGTTGCGGTCGAAACCATTGGTGCAGTAGCCGAGCGAGATGCCAGTGGCGGGATCGCCCCAGCCGATTTGCCCGCCCGCACCGCCATGACCGAACGCCAGCGGCGAATTGGTCTTGCCGAAGCCGCGATAGTTCGCCATGCCGTCGTCGCCTGCGACCACTACGCCGAGCGCGCGATTGCACTTGTACTTGAAGATGGGATCGAAGTAGTCGCCCGAGCGTGGGCGCAGCGCTTCCTTGAGCGTAGCGGGCTGCCAAATCGGGTTGCCATTGGCGACGGGAGGATTGTGCAGGAGGCCCTGGTAGAAGAGCGCCAAGTCGGCCGCGGTCATGATCCCGCCGCCGCCCGGCACACCCGACTCGCGCACCACCGGAGTGTTGAAGCCGACGATCGCGTCCTCGGTCACTTCGGTAGCGGGCGGAGGCGGCACGCCCATCTTCTGGTAGTCCTCTGGGGTCAGGTTCTGTCCGACCCAGACGAGGTCGGCGACGCGAGCGTGTTCCGCGCGCGGCAAGCCGACGCGGAGTTCAGGCAAACCGAGGGGCTGCGCGATGCGGTCGCGCACGAATTCGCGGAAGTCCATGCCGGTGCGGCGCTCGATGATTTCGCCGAGCACCCAGAAGCCGGCGGTCGGGTGGTAAACGAAACGCTGTCCGACGGGAAATTCCAGCCGCCACAACTTGAAGCGTTCGAGGCGCTTTGCGCGGCTGTTCCAATCAGGTTGCGGAAACGGCGCGTTGGGAAATCCGCCAACATGCAGCAAAAGCTGCTCGACGGTGATCGTCTCTTTGCCGTTGGTGCCGAACTCCGGCACGATGTCCGCGGCGCGCTCGCCGATTTCCAGCTTGCCCTCGCCGAGCAGGATCCAGATGGCGGACGACATGATTGCCTTGGTGCCCGAGAACACGCAGTAGAGCGTATCGTTGGTGGCGGGCTTTGCGGCGCCGCCTTGCACCGCGCTGCCGAAGGTCTTGATGGCGCCAACCTTGCCATTGCGGGCAATGGCGATCTGGCACGACGGCAGGAGGCCTTCGGCGACCTCACGCTCGGCGCGTTTGAACAACTCCTCGACCTTGGCGGGGTCGAGTCCGACTTCCTGCGGGCGATCGGCAATCTGGTGAAATGCGGTCATTGCGGCGTCTCCTGGAGTGGGCCTGTGCACGATACTGGGGCAGAACCTACCATGAAAATGCGCCGGTCTTACAATCCGGCGGCCGCGGTCGTTGACGAGAGTGCGGGATGCTCGGGGCCCTGGGCGGAAATCCATCCGGCGCGGCCGGGCAGGGTGGATCGCACGACCTCGCAAAGCGGCAACGCCGCGCGATCGAGGGAAGCGGCGGCGTGGCGCAACTGGATGAAGCGAGCGCCGCGATCCTTGAGTGCGCGGACCAGTGCGACGAAGGTCTCGAGCTGGCCCATCCCTTCGGTCTCGGCGTGAATGGTGTGGACGTTGAGCGCATCGGACTGGATGCGATCGAGGTAAAACCGGACGATCGCGCCGCCCTCGGCGAGGTTGGGGCCCATGACCTCGTCGAGGGTCGGCAGGGTGGTCGGAATTTCGGGGGTGGCGAAGGTCTCGCCCGCAATCGCGCAGAGATAGGGAGCGGTACCGCGCGTGTCGCTGCGATAGTCGAGGCCGATCGCGTCGAGGGCCCTGAGTGCGGCCGCCGAGGTGCGCCATCCGGGCGCGGCGAAGCCTCGCGCGGGCACGCCCATGACGGCGCGAAAGGCCTCGAAGGCGTCGGCGAGTTCACTGCGGATGGCGTCGTCGCCGATCGCGTCGAGCCGATCCTGCCAGCGCACGTGGTCATAGCCGTGGACGCCGACCTCGAAGCCGGAGCGGGCGAGTTCACGCATCACGTTGGGGAAGGCGAGGGCGATGGGACGCGGCGGGAGCAGGGTGCCGGACAAGACGGTGCGCAATCCGTACATCGAGACGGCGCGGGTGCGGCGCATCTTCGTGAGGAAACCGGGATTCCTGAGCACCCGGACGATCGCACGGCCGGCGTTATCAGGCCCCATCGCAACCAGGAAGGTGGCAGTGATGCCGAGGCCGGCCAGCGCCTGCATCAGGCGGGGCACGCCGAGGCCCAGGCCCTGATGGGTATCAACGTCAACCTTGAGCGCTACATCCATCGGCTGCAGTCACCGGAGGGCGTCGGCGGTGGAGGCGGAAATGGGTTTGTGCGGTAAGCTGGATTTCACGATTGGGCTTCCTTGCGGAACCATTCCATCGACAGACGGGTGCCCTCGCGGAGCGAGACCTGGGCTTCGACGCCGAGGAGCTTGCGCATTTTGGTATTGTCGGGGACCCGGCGTGGGATGTCTTCGTAGCTGTTGCCGTACACCTCTTCCTGGGAGACGAATTTGATCTTCGATCTGGTCGAGCCGTAAAGCTCGAGCATGAGCTGGGCGAAATCGAGGACGGAGGTTTCGACGTCAACGCCGATGTTGATGGCCTGGCCGTCGGCAGCGGGATTGAGTCCGGCCTGAACGGTGGCGGCGACGGCGTCGGTCACGTAGGTAAAGCATCGGGTCTGCGCGCCATCGCCGATGACGGTAAGGTCTGCGCCGCGAAGCAATTGACCCATGAAGATGGTAAAGAGGCGGCCGACATCGACACGGTCGAGGCGGGGGCCGTAGATATTGAAGAAGCGGACGACGGTGACGGGCATGCCGAGCTTGTGATAGGCGAAGCAGAAATGTTCGCCGACGGCTTTGGAGGTGGAGTAGCACCAGCGATCGATGGTGGTAGCGCCGAGGACGCGGTCGTCGTCCTCTTTCCAGGGGACCTTGGGATTGCGGCCGTAAACCTCGGAGGTGGAGCTGAAGACGACTTTCTTGTTGTACTTGTAGGCGGCCTTGAGAATGTTCTGGGTGCCGTTGACGTTGACGTTGAGGGTTTCGTAGGGATCGCCTACGTAGTACTCGACGCCGACGACGGCGGCGAGGTGGTAAACGAGATCGACCTTGGCGACCAGGCCGTCGATGAGGTCCACGTTGAAGATGGAGTCGTGGATATAGTGAAAGCGGGACTGACCGAGTAAATGGCGCACCTTGGCGATGGAGCCGGTATCGAGGACGAAGACTTCGTCGCCGCGAGCGATGAACGCGTCGGAGAGATGCGAGCCCAAAAAGCCCGCGCCGCCAGTAATCAAAACCCGCATGGAACCTCCATTAGTGGAACTCGCATTAGTGGAACTTGCAATAGTGGGAACTGCATTAGTCGAACCTGATGAGATGGGTCGCTGCGGCCTGCGGCAGCATTGCGCCCTGGCCGTGGTGGCTGAGGGCGAGAGCCTCGCGCGGATTGGCTTCGGGGCCGGATTCTATCTGGAGGCGGCTGAGGATGAGGCTACCGGCGCCCGCGGCAACTTCGATCGCGCCGTCGGGGTGATCGGCGACGATCGCGCCGGCCGGGCCGCGAGTTCCGGTTTCGGCAGCGATCCTTGCTGCCCAGACGAAGACTTTGCGGCCGCCGATGAAGCCGAAGGCGCCGGGATAGGGATGGGTCACGGCGCGCACGAGGTTGAAGATACGGCGCGCCGGCCAATGCCAGTCGATGCGGCCGTCATCGGGCGTGCGGCGGCCGAAGTAACTGCCCTGGGTTAGATCCTGAGGGCGGCGCGGGGCCGTGCCCGCCACGATCAGTGGATGAAATTGGCGAATCAACGACGCGCCGAGCGGGACGACCTTGCGATAGAGCGTGAGCGCGGTGTCGTCATCGGTGATGGGGACGGCGCGTTGCGCGACAATATCGCCGGCGTCGGCACGGGCGACCATGTGATGGAGAGTGGCACCGGCTTCGCGTTCGCCATTGGCGAGCATCCAGTTGATGGGGGCGCGACCGCGATACTTCGGCAGGAGCGAGCCGTGCAGGTTGTAAGCGCCGAGGGGAGCGGTGGCGAGCAATTGAGCGGGGAGGAGGTTGCGGTAGTAGAAGGAATAAATTATGGCGGGCTTCAAAGCAGCGACTTGGGCCATTTCCATAGGACCAATTTTGTCCGGGGAGAAAACGGGTATCGAATTAGCGGCGGCCAATTCGGGGCACGAACGCCACCAGATTTCTTCGCCAGCAGTATCGCGATGAGTGAACAGCGCGACGATTGGCGCGCCCATCGCGACGAGAGCCTCGAGGCAGGCGTAGCCCATCTGATGGTACGCGAAAACGACGCAGGGCGCACTAATTAGTTTCGAGTTCGCGGCGCGCGAAGAGTCGTCGGCGGACATCAGGGGCGATGGGGCGGGACAATGGTGCCAACGTCCGCATTCTCACCGTGGACCGCGCGGACGATGTAGTTCGGCCGCCTGCGCACCTCGATGTAGATGCGCCCGATGTATTCCCCGATGAGGCCGAGGGCGAGAAAGATCAGTCCGACAAAGAGGAACAGGATAGCGAAGAGCGTCCACAACGCGCCTTCCTGCTGCGGTCCGTAGATCAAGCGATGGGCGAGCAGGACCGCGGCGAAGATCGCATCGAAGAGAAAGATGCCGGCACCGGTGAGGCTCAGCGCGCGCATCGGCAGCATCGAGAAGCCGGTGATGAGATTGAGGCTCAGGTGGGCGAGGCTGAAGAGGTTGTACTTGGACTCGCCGCCGGCGCGTTCGGCGTGGGCGACGGGAATCTCGGCGACGCGCTTGGCAAAGGTATTGGCGAGGGCGGGGACGAAGGCCGCCTTTTCGTCGCATTCGACGACGGTCTCGATAATGTGGCGGCGATAGGCGCGCAGCATGCACCCGTAATCGTGCATGGGGACGCCGACGATAATCGATGTGAGCCGGTTCTGGAGGTGCGAGGCCATGCGGCGGTAGGCGCGATCCTGGCGCTCTTCGCGCCAGCCGCCGACGACGTCGTTGCCGGCATCGATGGCGTCGATGAGCTTGGGGATTTCCTCGGGGGGATTCTGCAGGTCGGCGTCGAGGGTGACGACGATATCGCCGCGGCAGATGCGGAAGCCGGCGAGCAAGGCGGAATGCTGGCCGAAGTTGCGGGCGAGCTCGACCACGCGGATGCGCGCGTCGCGGGCGGCGAATGATCTGAGCAGAGCGAGCGAATCGTCGCGCGAGCCGTCATCGACGAAGATTACTTCGCAGTCGCGGCCGAGTCCGGTAACGACGGGTTCAAGGCGGGCCCAGAGGGCGGCGAGATTGGCCGACTCGTTGAACACGGGAATTACGATCGAAACCAGTTCCTGGGAAGGAGTGAGGTTGTCGCGGATGGGTGTGATTTTGGTTGAGCTGGTCACGCGGTCAGGGGGGCGGAGATCAAACTGAGCGCAGCACCTGATTACTGAGGATGAGCCGCACGGCACGAAAGGTCCACCCGCGCCCTGGGCAGCATTGTGGCAAACGCATCGCGGCATTTAAAGGTGACCGCGCGCGAAGGAGCGCGGGAGGGCGGCGCCGAGGAGGAGGCAGCATGCGTGAAGCTTTAATGGCGATGCACGATTTGATTCGATGGAGGTACTTGGATTGTATCACCGGCACCTATAGTTTTAGTTGCAATACGCCAATGACACGCGGGCACATTTCGGTAACCGCTGGTTCAATCAGGTCATCAACTCGCGCCTGGCCCATCACGTGTCGCCAATCCACCAAAGCGCCGCGCAACGATCGTGCACCCGCACCGCAGCATCCCGGGCCGAACGAGGTCCGGGCGCGCAAGCGCCGGAAGAGCGATCGGGGCGGTTGCGATGAGGCCAACTGAGGGATCAATCCGGTGAGCGAGAAGAAGGAAGAAGGGGCGGGGGCGCAGGAGATTCGACTCGAATCGACCGACGCGATTGATGCCGACAGCGACTCGGCAGCGAAAGCGGCTGGACCGGTGAAGGGAGGCGCGGGCGCATCGAATGGCGGGGCATCGACGGGCAAGGCGACGGCTGCCGAGGAGGTCGATGAAAGCCTGGGGGCGTTTCTAATCGGAGCGCGCGAGGGTCGGGGATTCACGGCCGAGGATGTGGTGCGCGAGACGCGGCTGCCGCATCATTACCTGAGGATGATGGAGACCAACGATTACTCGGAAATCTCCGATCAGCTTTACCTGGTGCCGTTCCTGCGGCGCTACGCGACATTCCTGGAGCTGGATCAGGAAGACGTGGCGATGCGTTTCATCCGCGAGGTGCAGCGGGCCGACAGCAGCCCGGGACCGGCGCGGCTGGATCAACCGCTGATCGCGGAGCCGCATCGGCGGCGCGGATGGGCCGGGGCGATCCTGGTGCTGGGATTCCTGGCGGTGGTGGCGGGAGTTTACCTGTACGAGTCGGACCGGCATCGCCAGGTGAGCGCCGACGCGCTGACGACGCACACCAGCACTACCGTCACGACCGGGGCCGATTCGGGCGCGTCACAACCGGCACATTAGAGCGGGAGTCACGGGCGGCGAGCCGATGAAGCGGCGATGTGCTATTTGAGGGAGCGCATTAACTTCTGAAATGCGGGAGGACTTCCTCGCCGAGCCGCTGGATACACTCCATGACCTGCTCGGGGGCGGGTCCGAGAGGAATGCGAATGCGGAGGACGAACCAATCGATGCCGCCGAGGACGCGATTCCAGAATTCGAGCTTTTCGAGCCAATCGGCGGCCGTGCCCATGATTGGATAGCCGAGCGGGCGGATCTTATCGAGGGTAAAATCGGATTCCTGGGTGAATCCGGGACGCGGCGCGAGCATCCCCCACTTAAAGTAGAACTTGCATTCCTCGAGCCATAGACGGCCGAAGGTCTGCTCGGCTTCTTCCATGGATGAGGCGAGCCAGCCGTCGCGGAGGAGGGCGATGCGAGGGGTCTTACCGGCCTTGATCGCGGCCTCGCGATAGATCTCAACCTGCGCTTTAATTTCCTCGATACTGTCGAAGAAGGGGGCCATGGTCCAGAGGTCGCCGAGGCGGCCGGCGCGGGCGATTGATTTAGGCCCGAAAGCGCCTATCCAGATCGGAGGACGGGGCCGCTGATAGGGTTTGGGAGTGACGTGGATGGCGTCGAAGTTGTAGTACTTGCCGTGGAAGGCGAAGGGCTCTTCGGTGGTCCATGCGCGATTCATAATCTCAAGTGATTCTTCGAACCGGCCTTCGCGCTGCTTGATAGGGATGCCGAGGTGGGCGAAGTAATCGGGATGGTAACCGACGCCGACGCCGAGGGTCAGGCGGCCGCGCGAGAGGACGTCGATGAGGGCGACGGACTGTGCGAGATGGACGGGATTGTAGAGCGGCGGCATGAGGATGTCGGTGCCGATGCGGACACGAGTGGTGCGCGCGGCGATCGCGGCGAGGAGCGGGAGGGGACTGGGAAACATGCATTCGGTGCGGGCATGACGCTCGGGTACGAAGACGCCGTCGAAGCCATGATGTTCGGCCTGCTCGGATTCGAGGAGCAATTGTTCGGCGAAATTGGCGCTGCGTTCCGGGGTGGGCTCGGCCTGCTGATAGGGGCCGCCGTGAGTATCGGGCATGTAGCCAAAGGAGATCATGGTGGTTCACCTCCGGGGCGAGCGAACTGAGAGAGCCGCGAGAGGAATCTGTAGAAGAAGTCGCGCAAAAACGCAAAGCTGTCGTAATTCAGAAGTCTGGAACCACGGGGCATGCCTTCGCGCGCGCGCTGTGGCATGATCGAGCTATGCCGAAGCCGAAGTCTTCAAAGAAGCCGGAGCGCGACCACAGCGATGGAGCGCGGGGCGTCGTGGGAGCCGCAGAGCAGGACCTGGAGTTGACGATCGAGCAGGCGGAGGACGCGGCAAAGAATGCGATCCATGCTGCGGCGGCGGCGTTGGGACTGAGTGGAGGCGCGAAGAAGGCGGGGAAGCCATCGGCGCAGAAGCGGCCGGTGAAGGCGAAGAAGCCGGCACCATCGGGGTCGCCGGGAAGCAAGCGAAAATCATAGGGCGAGAGGAGCGGTGGCGGCCGGCGAACACTAGTGATATCTGCGGGATGGGTTCGTGGCGTCACGGCGAGAATTGCTGATATAGTTCGTCAGTTCGAGCGCGCACCCGCGCTAGGGCGGGGCGCGGCTGATCAAATTAGACGCAGGAGAGACAGGCATGCACGTCGGAATGGCAGTGATTTTTCAAGGACAGGGCGACGGCCGCACTGACCGCAACGTATATCGCAACGAGCTACGGCTGGGCGACCTCGCGGAGCCACTGGGCTTCGATTCGATCTGGGGCGTCGAGCATCATTTCACGGACTACACGATGTGCCCCGACGTGCTGCAGTTCCTGACCTACTTCGCCGGCCGGACGGAGCGGGTACAACTTGGATCGATGGTGGTGGTGCTGCCCTGGCACAATCCGATGCGGGTGGCCGAGCAGATCGTGATGCTCGATCATTATTCGAACGGGCGTTTCATCCTGGGCATGGGGCGCGGGCTGGGACGAGTGGAGTTCGAGGGCTTCGGGGTGAATCAGGAGGCGAGCCGCGACCTTTTCATCGAGTCGGCGGAGATGATCCTGGAGGGCCTCGAGACCGGGGTCTGCGAGTATAACGGCAAGTTTATCCAGCAGACGCGTCGCGCGCTGCGGCCGGCACCGTTCAAGTCGTTCAAGGGACGGACCTTCGCGGCGGCGGTTTCGCCCGAGTCATCGGAGATCATGGCACGGCTGGGCATCGGGCTGTTGATCATCCCGCAGAAGCCGTGGGACATGGTGATTAAGGAGCTGGCGGATTATGGCGCGCTCTATCGCAAGGTGAACAACGCAGAGGCACCGGCGCCGATCGTCGGAGGCTGGACGTACTGCGACGAGAGTCGGGATCGGGCGGAAGAGATGGCGCGCAAGTATATCGGCGGCTATTGGAAATCGGTCATTCGGCACTACGAGCTGGTCGGGGATCATCTGACGAAGATGAAGGGCTACGAGTCGTACAAGGCGATGCAGGAGAACGTCAACGCACCTGGCGGCGTCGATAAGATGACGGATTTCTTTCTCGGTTTGCAGGTCTGGGGGACGCCGGAGATGTGTTACGAGAAGATCGTCGATGTGCACAAGCGCACGCGATCGCAGGCGTTCAACGGCGTCTTCAGCTACGGCGCGATGCCGTACGATCTCGCGGAGGGGAGTCTGCGTTTGTTCGCGAGCGAGGTGATGCCGGAACTGAAGAAACTGGTTCCGGGCGAGGAGCAGGCGATCGCACGGGCGGGCGTGGGCGATCACGCGGAGCCGGCGGCGTTTCGCTTACAGGCATAAGGTTCGCGGCGACGATTCAATGGAATCGAAAAGCGGCCGGCCAGGGAGCCGGCCGCTTTTGTTTCGGTCGTTTGAACATCTGACCCGGCACGAACGTCCGCGCCGGTTCAAGGCGCGATTGCTGGTAGTGAGACTGCCGGGGGCTTTTCGCAGCACATCCAAATTCAAATCGCTCGATGAGAAAGATACTCGGCATATTCGTGTTGATCGGGATCGGCTTCGGACTGGCGCTGGTAGTGGCCGACCTCGGCATCCGCATCGCGAATCATTGGTACCCGTATTTCTACTGTTACGACCAGTACCGCGGTTGGGGACTTAATCCGGGCGCGCATGGGAACTACAAACGCGAGGGAGAGTCCTATGTGCGGATCAATGAGGATGGGTTTCGCGGACCCGACTACGCCAAGGCGAAACCGCCCGGGGTCGTGCGAGTGGCGGTGATCGGCGATTCGTACGTGGAAGCGATCCAGGTTGGCGAGGACAAGACCTTCACCGCGGTGACGGGACGCGAACTTGCGAATTGCCCGATGCTCAAAGGCAAGCGCATCGAGGCGATGAACTTCGGCGTCGATGGTTACGGCACGGCGCAGGAGCTGATCACGCTGCAGCGCAAGGTCTGGGCGTATGCGCCTGACATCGTGGTACTGGCGATTTTTCTTGGCAACGACATCCGCAACAATTCCGTTGTCCTGGAAGGGGATCAATGCCGTCCGTTCTGGACCTACGATGGCGATCAGATGAAGCTGACCGGGCCGTTTATCGATTCGCCCAGCTTCAAGCTGTGGTGCATGGCGCGTTTCGATTATCGCGATCTGCGCCTGCTCGATCTGTTTACGAACAGTTGGGAGATCGTGAAGGGCGGGCACGGCGGTCCGACCGCGGAGCAACCGGCCGAGCGCGCGATCAACTACAGCATCTATACGCCGCCGGTCGAGAAATCATGGCAGGATGCGTGGCGAATTACGGAAGGATTGATCGCGGCGGTGAATGACGAGTGCGTGCGTCATGGCGCGATGTTTCTCGCGCTGACGGAGGATACCGGGATCCAGGTCTGGCCGAATGCGGCGATGCGCGAGAAGTTTCAAAAGCGGCTGGGCGTGAGCGACCTCTTTTATCCGGATCGGCGGATTGCGGCGCTCGGTGAACGGGACGGTTTCGCGGTGCTGACGATGGCGCAGCCGCTCCAGCAATACGCCGAGGAGCATGATGTATTCCTGCACGGTTTCAAGAACGGGCCGATGGGATTCGGTCATTGGAACGAGGCGGGACACGCGGCCGCGGGCCATCTGATCGCACAGAAATTATGTGCGATGATCGCGGCGGACAAGTGCAAAAGCTGCGGGAATTAACGCGGGAAAGTTCGCCTGATTGAAAGGGCGGCGAGGGCAGCCCCGCGACTCAGAACGGTTTATGCTGGGCGGATGCGGCCGTTGGCAATCACTTCGCGATAGAGATCGAGCGTGCGATCGACCATCGTCTCGATGCTGAATTCTTCGCGTGCCCGGAGCGCGGCCGCGGCGCCATATTGGTCGCGCAGGCGCGGATCGTCGAGCAGTTGATTAATCGCGGCAGCCAGCTCATCCGAGTCGGCCGGCGTGACGGTGGTTCCGGTCACGCCATCGAGCGAGACAAACGGCACGCCTGACATGAGCCGCGTATTGACGACCGGTTTGCCGCAAGCCATCGCTTCGAGTTGCACAATTCCGAAGGCTTCGCTGCGGGCGATCGACGGCATCACGAAGAGGTCGGCGGCATGGAAATAGCCGATCATTTCATCCTGCGAGACGCTCCCGAGAAACGTGATTCGATCCCTGACGCCAGCCTCGAAAGCCTGCCGTTCCAGGTGGCTCTGTAAGGGACCTTCGCCGACCAACAGAAGATGACCGCGCACCGAGGCCATCGCGCGAATGAGGTATTCGAAGCCCTTGTAGTACACCATCCGGCCGACGGCGAGAACGATGCGCGCTCCGTAGCGCCGGCGAATTTTCGCGGCGATTTCGACATCGCGCGGTTGAAACGACGCGGCGTCGATACCGAAAGGGATAACCCGGCAACGGTCGCGAACGCGCGAGAGGACGGGTGAGGTATCGACGTAATTAGGCGAACTGGCTATAAAAGCCGCCGCGCGGTTCAGGAGAGCCCGGTTGAGGGGCGCGAGCATCCGGGCGATCGTCTTTTGGCGGACGATGTCGCTGTGCCAAGTGATCACGAGATAACCGGTATGACCACTCGCAAGATAGGCGAGCGCGGCCAGCGGATTTGGCAGATGCAGGTGAACGATGTCGGCTGGAGCGCGCCGAATCTCGTACGCCATCGTCGGACAGAGAGGCGTAGCCCAGAGGCTCAACAGTCGCGGAAGGCGCCTGACGCGGACCCCATCGACCTGGTTGTCCCGCAGGCGGTGCGACTCACTGGCGACGATCACGTTGACGTTGACGGACTTGACGAGCTCGCGACAGAGCGCATGCAGATGGCTCTCAATGCCGCCGCGGTAGGGCGGGTAGAACTTGCCTACGTGCAGGACCCGCACCGCGTTGCCATTCGGGTGACTCAAACGGGGCGGTACTACCGGCAACGATGGTGTGCTGGCATCGCGGGGCGCGCTCGGCGCGATTCCTTGATGAGTGATACCGTCGCCGGCGATCGTCAACTTCATTGCGAAAACCTCCGAGATTCTCAGGCTCGCGTCATCAACCGGCGTTCAGGTAACGGCAGGTGTCCAACTGCGAAAACGAGAGTTGAGTAAAGCGCTCGCCGCCTTGCATTGAGCGCGAGATCGCACGCTCTGCACGAGACATGTTTCATCTTACGCCGAGACGCGCGCTGGGGCCTGTGGCGACCTGGCGATACAGTTCGACATAACGGCGCGCGTACGCGCTCCACGAAAAGGTCGCCGCATGCTTAAGCGCGCGCGAGCGTCGTGCGTCGCAACTCGCGGGATCGCCAGTGATCTGGCGAAGAAGGCGAAGCGTGAGCGCAGTCCATGCGCAGACATCACCGACCGCGGCGAACTGGACGCAATCGCCGCCGACCTCGCGCAGAACCGCAAGATCGCTGGCCAGCACGGGGGCCCCGGCGGCCATGGCCTCGATCAGCGGGAGTCCGAATCCCTCGCGCTCCGAGGTTATAAGCACGAGGGTCGCGCGGCGGTAAACCGCGGCGAGCACGGATGGCGTAACGAATGGCAGTACCGCCACGGCGTCATCCACATTCAGTTCGCGGGCGAGCATCGTCTGCGCCAGTGTGAAGGGACCACCCACGCGGACGAGGCGCGCCGCGGGGTAGGCGGGCCGAATCGCGGCGAAGGTCTGCAACAGGACGTCGATTCGCTTGCGCGGAATCGTGCTGCCGACGTGGAGTAATTCGAGGCTGTCGGCGCCGGCAGGGCCCAGCAAGCGGGCGGCCTCGCGATCGGCGCCGGGATCGGGGCGGGGCGAAAATACGGCGGCGACGCCGTTAGGAATCGTGACTGTTCGATCCGCCGGAAGCAGGCGATGCCGGAGCAACTCGTCGCGCGTTGCGAGGCTGTCGCACGCGACCATCGCGGCACCGCGAAGGCCACGGAGTTGACGCTCGGCCATCAGCTTCAGCGTTGTTGCAGCGATCCGGCCGGCGCCCGCCGGTACAGCAGGATCGAGCACGACGCGAAAGGCGTCGAGGTCGTGGCAGGTAACGATAGCGCGGGACGGCGGAACGCTGCAGGCCAGGTGCGCGTAGCTGTGATCAGTGATGTGAAAGATATCGAAGTCATTGCGCAGACGCCGCAAATGGCGCGGATAATCGAGGAATCGATTCAGCAAGCGATCGGCATTGAACCTCGTTCGGCTGAGCTTGCCGAGTGCGGCGAAAGCATCGGCGCGGGTTGCGGCAGCGCGCGAGAAGCGCCGCTGGAACGGCGGCCGCACCAGAACCGGAAAGGTCCGATCGGACTGTTCCGCGCGCAGTCGATCGAACAGTTCGTTGGCGACCAGATCCATGCTCGGCCATCCCTCTTCGGCGAAGTCCGCCACGACGGCGACGCGCAACCTCGAATCGCCCGAGTCGATCAGATGGCCCCCGTCGCCTGGTCGGAATCATCGGCGGGGCGAGCACCGTGCAACGATTCGCCGGCAAAGAATCTCACCGACGCGATTGAAATGGCGGCCATATCGGCGAACACCACAAACAGACGACCATGCATGGCGTGGCATTTTCGAGTTAAACGCGGAGCGCGAACGGAGCGCAAGTCGAGCCGTGCGATCGGCGACGGGGACAGCGATTGAGCGCGAGCGATCATCGGTCGAGGAATTGGGAAAAGAAATCGAGGTGGTCGCGGGCGACGACCGGCCACGCGTAAAGCGATCGCGCGCGCGCGACGCCCATAAGTGACAATTCGGAGCGCCGCGCCGGATCCTCGACCAAGGCGGTGACGCTGCGAACCCAGCCTTCGTCGTCGTGTTCCGAGACGATAACGCCAGCATCGTCAACGACGTAGGGAAGTTCGCCGCTGTCGCTCGAAATCACGGGCAGGCCGCACGCGAACGCCTCGACCACCATCCGGCCGAACTGCTCACGCCAGTCGGGCGTTGTCTGGCTCGGCGCGCAGAGGAGGTCCATCGCATTCAGATAGAGCGGCACCTGATCGTGCGGAACGCTGTTCACGATGCGAACGCGGTCGCCATAGCGCGCGGCCCATTGGCGCAGCGAATGTTCCAACGGACCGCCGCCGATGAACAACGCGCGCCATGGCGACGCGACGCGGTCGAGGACGCGCATCAGCAGTCCGACGCCCTTCTGATCAACGAAGCGGCCAATGTAGCCGACCACGGGCGGAGTGGACGGCGACCAATCCAGGCGGATACGCGCGGCCTGTCGTGCGGCCGGATCGGGCCGAAACTGATCGATGTCCACGCCGAGTGGCATCACGCGATGGGGCTTGCGGCCGTAACCGCGCGCGAGCATCGTTTCAACCACCAGGCGTCCGCTCCCCATCCATCCGGTGCAGCGATCGAGGCAGAGCTTTTCGATGGCGGCAAAGGGCTGCGGATAACGCTTCGAGATGTTTTGTGCGGTCCAGAAAACCAGCGGGATGTTGCGCGGCGTCCACCACGCCACCTGGCCGCCGGCCGCGACGTAGGGCTCTTCCCAGCAGTGCACCAGGTCCCACGATTGGCGCAACAATTCCCGTAAGCGAAAGCCGTAAACGAATAGATGAAGGCGGCTGGTGAGGTAAGCCGGCACGGCCTCGACCCGGCATAGTTCGCCGTCGATTGGTTCGAGAGCAATCGGGCGCAAATCGCCATAAAAGAATGCGGGAGCGGCCGCGGTGATGTGCCAGTCGGTGCTGTCGACACGAGCCATCTCATGCGCAAGGCGCCGGTTGAGGGCGACGCAGTAAGAATGAGCGATCGAAAGAATCCGGCGCGGCCGCCGACTCATTGTGAGGGCACCGCGAAAGCGAGGGAATTGAAATGGCGCATGGAGCTATATGAACTCATCATCAAGCAGGGCGAGATGAAGCGGAAATTGGCGGCGGCCGATCGGCGGACTCGGGTCGGGAGGGCCCCGCCACGGCCGCGAGTTCCTCGATCACTTTCGTCAGCGCACCCAGATGGCGTTCGGGACTGAAGCGTCGCGCCAGTTCGGCCGCACCGCGGCGCAAATCCGCATGCTTATCCGGGTTGTGCAGGCAGCGGACGATCGCGTCGGCGAGGCCGGCTGCGTTTGGCGGCGTTGCGGGCGCGAGGGCTCCGTTGACGCCCTCGGTCAGCCATTCGGGGATGCCGCCGGTGGCGAAAGCGGCGGCGGGTAAACCGCGCGTTCCGGCCTCGGGCCCGACGAGTCCGAACGGTTCGGGCCAGAGGCTCGGCATCACCAGCAGATCGGACGTATCAAAGAGCGCAGTCATCGCGGCGGAATCGATCCAGCCGGTAAAGTCGATGCGAATGTCCGGATGGCTCCCGAGGATCCGTCCGGCGCGCCGCGCCCATTCGAGGCGTGCAGTTCCGTCGCCCGCAAAGGTCAAGGCGAGGGGACGCGAGAGCGCTGCCGATACGGCGGGCAATGCGTCGAGCAGGATGAGGCCGCCTTTGATTGGTTCCATGCGGCCGGCGTAGAGCAGTCGCAATGGTTCCGCAGGCGAAGGGACCGCGGGTCTCGCCGTGAATGACGGGGGTTGTCTGCCACAATCGATCACGGGGAGGCCGACGCAGTGCACTGAAGCGGGCGCGAGACCATTACGCAGGTACTCGGCGCGGATGAATTCGGATGCAGTAAGGACAGCGCACGCAGTCCGCATCAGGGCGAAGCGGCGGGCGGCCCGGCGAAAATCGGAAACCAGCGCAAGAGGATTGAGACCACCGCATCGGCGCGGGTAGAAATTCGCGACACATCCCGCGCCGAAGCGTCGCGCACACGGCGCCGGCGCAGGCAATGCGAATGACTTGTATCCGCTGATGCAGGTCGCGCGGTAATCGTGAGCGAAGATTATCGCCGGGGCCAACGCCAGCGCGCGGGTTTCGGCGTCAATATCTGTGAGGCCATGCGAATAGATCAAAGCGGGTCGCCATCGCGAGAGGGCCTCCAATGAGCGCTGCGAGCCCATTTGGTCCATGCACCAGGTTGGGGCCAGCGTGCTACGGGAAATCGGCTGCGAATCCGGCGGTGAATCATGTTCGCACAAGAGCGCGACTTCGTGGCCGGCGCCCTGGAGCATCGGGAGGATGGCGTCGAGATAGCTTTCGATGCCGCCGACGACGCGCGCGTTGCGGGTAACAACGGCTAGTCGCACACAGGTGTCCGCAAGGCTTCGATAGTATGGCGGACATCGAAGCATTTCGCATAGAGGGCTTTGCCATCAAGCGCGAGGCGGCGTCGGCGGTCAGCGTTTGCACTCAAATCAACTGTGGCGGCGGCGAACGCTGCGAAGTCTTCAACCGGCACCAGGGCGACCGCGCGGGCGCGTTCCCACAACGGTTCGGTGAAAGGTCCTCTGGTGGTCACAATCGCACGTGCATGAGCGAGCGCTGCCATCGCGGTGGTACGGCGCGAACTGACACCATCGGGGAAAGGCTGCATCATCAGGTCGCACGACGAGATCGCGAGTGAGAGTTGATCGCTGGGGAGCACGCCGGTTGCTTTGATGCGTGCGGCCAGCATGGGCCTTTCGCTCAGCAACGAGGTTAGAAATGCGTCGCCATTCGCGCCGATTAAGAGGATCTCAGCTGAGGAATCGATCTCGAGAATTCGCGGGATACTCGCGCGCAGCATCGCGGCGATGGCCGGCGCGTACGTGCCGAAGTGACCGATGATCCGCCCATTGGAGAACTCCCAGCGGCGGCGCGCTGCAGCGATTCGTGCACAGTCGTCGATGACGGCGATGGTACTCGGCACGGGCATCCAGACGATTGGGCGGTCGTTTGAAAGGTAACGGCGCAAGCGTGACTCCCAGACGGGCGTAGCGACGAAAATTCGTGACGCAGATCGAACGGCCAGCATTGCCATAACTTTCGTTACCGCGTGAATCAATCGGTAGCGCACGGGATCGCCCGGCGAAACTCCAAGTTCAACCTCGTGGAACATGACGGTCGCGCCCCGATTTTTTTTGGCATTAGCGTAGAGCCAAAAACAAAAAGGGAGGTTCATCGCTTTGAAGCCGAAAGCGTGCGGCACGTATTGCACCAGCACACGATCGTCGGGGCGATGATCGAGGATGCGTGAGAGTTGCGCCAAGCCGCGAGGGCCGAAGCCTCCAGACAGGCGACGTATCCTGATGCTGTCATCGCGGTGATCGTCTTGTGCCACCGCAGGCGCGTAAACATGAACGGCGTCACCCGCAGCAACAAGTCCTTGCCCGACTATACGGGAATAGTCGCTGACGCCGCCGGGCTGCGGCGGATACTCGCCGGTGATCAGGTGCCATCGAAGCGGAGAAGTCATCAGGTGAAGGGATCGAGGTTCACGCACGTGGAACGAATGGTTTATCCGGCCGCTGAAACTTCATCGAGCCTCGAGAATGCCCATCAGTCCTCAATGATTGACGCGCGGCGTATTGGAAAGGGCCTGGGCGGCCGCGTAGATATTGAGGCAGCGCCGTACGACCCCGGGCCAGGTGAATTGGTCGAGCGCACGTTGACGCGCGGCGGCGCCCATGGCGGCGGCCTCGCCAGGATGCTCTCGCAGCCAGCGGATGCGATCGGCGAGGGCGGCGGAATCGTTGGGTGGAACGATAAAGCCGGACACGCCATCCTCGACAATCTCGGGCATACTGGCGACGCGAGTACAGATGACGGGCGCGCCGCAGGCCATCCCTTCGAGCAGAGTCTGGCCGAGCAGTTCCGGCACGCGCGTCTCCGTTCCATAGAGCGTGCGATAGACGCTCGGCAGCACGACGCATAGCGCACTGCGATAGTTATCGATCAATTCCGCGTCATTGCAATCGTGCTGAAAGGTTACGCGCTTGCCGGCGGCCAACCGCTGTAGATCAGCGAGGAATCTATCGTCGGCTACGCGTCCAATGATTTTCAACTCCAAATCAGGGGGTACCGCGACGATGAGATCGTTGATGCCTTTGTGCGGCAGAATGCGGCCGGCATACACGACCGGACGCTCGGATGAGCGGCGATCGAAACCATCTGCCGGGCGCACGATTGGACGGTCCAGTGGAAGGTCCGCCGGACCATCTGCTGAACTGCCCGCTGGACGATCGGCCGAATGATCCGCGAGTCGCGCTGGACCGGGGGAGAACTTCTCGCCGTCAACGCCGCCAAGGATAACGTGCGCGAAGGGTTTGCCTTCGTGGCCGAAATATTTGCGGCTGTACTCACTGATATGCAGATGACCGTCGAACCACTTGTCGGTCGAGACATAGGCCGATAGGTCCCATCCACCGCCGCCGAGGTCTGTAACGAACACGCGCCGGCGAAGCACGCGGCAGGCGAGGGCGGCGAGACTCGTGGCGAGGACATGCTGCTGGTAGCAATGAACGACTTCGGCGCCCCGCAGATGATAGAGCATCGAGAGTGCGACCGGGTTGCCGCGATGGCCGCCCACGTACCAGGGGTTGCCAATCACGCGCACCTCGAGGTTGCCGATGCGTTCGCAGCGATCGCGCGCACCGAAGGCGAGCAACCTGGTATCGACCACCTCGGCCATGTGGCGCGCGAGTTCGAAGGCATAGCGTTCACCACCGCCGAAGACGCCATCCTCGCCGAAAATCGCGGGAGCGATGTGAAGGACTCGCACGCGCCGGGATTATTCGCCGAGGACCGGGCCGGTAATGCGCCACGGCGCGCCCAGTCTCGAATGTTGGGTGCGAGCTACTTTACGACCTCAAGCTCGAAGTTTAGAAACCAAGCGGGGAACAACCACGCCCAGCGGCGCTCGTACGCCTGTGGGAAGCGGTTTGCGAGTCGCCAAATCACCTTATTAACCAACGTTGGATGAAATATTATCTGGGCTTGGCGACGGATAAATCGCATTTCAGAATAAAAGTCAAAATCGTGCTCGCGCGTGAAGTAGTGAAAGCTGAAATAGCTGAAATGGTAGCGATGCGTTGGATCGGTAAAGGAATTCGCCGACGAAAAATGTGGCGTGGTGATGCGCACGATTGCGCCGCTTTGGCAGATACGATGGATTTCTTCCATCGTCGCGACCACGTCCGAGCAGTGTTCTATGACATCGTTGGCATAGACCGATCGAAACTGATTTTCATCAAACGGCCAAGGAAACCTTTCGAGGTCATGGACCACATCGGGATTAACCCTCGCGACGCGGTCGAGATTGACGGCGCCGTGGACGCGCTTTTGGCCACAGCCGAGATTGAGGGCTGTCGCGGCCTTGCGTTCGGCATCCGTCATTGAGATTCGTCGGGCTGCGTGAACCGCAGCAGTTGCGCAAACCGCCTCAGGTTACGCCCGCGAAAAAGCCGGGCGAAGTGCTGCAGTTTGAACGCGTACATTGGTTCATAGCGGAAAACCTTACGCCAGCAGCGGATCGCTTCGCTCCGGTTTCCTTGTTCCATCGCGCGCAGTGCTTTGCTTGCGAAAGCGCCCGCATACCCGTTGTTGACCTCAGCTATCAGCCCACGCGCGCGCGTACCATAACGATCCTTGATTAGTTGAATGAAAGTATCCGGGTTCCATTTGTCTGGTCCGATATCGTCGTTGCTCAAACGGTACTTGGCGAGTGGCTCGGCAATATACTCGAACTCACCGCACTCACGAGCGAGGATGAACAAATAAAGATCGAAGGCGGCCGCCTCGGTGTAAGAACCGCCGCAGCGCAGCCAAATGGCTCGCGGCAAGGTAACAGTGGTAGGAACAATGGGCCACCAATGAGTCAGGATTTCGTCCATTGAAGGCGCGTGAGCGAGGGACGCCGGCATCGCGGAGTTTTGGACGATTTCGCCGTTTAGATTAATGCGAATGTAATCGGAAAAGGCGAGGGTCGCCGACGGATTGCGATTGAGAGCGGCAACTGACTTCGCAAGGCGTCCGGGAAGCCAGATGTCATCGGCGTCCAGGAGGGCAATAAACTGGCCGGCGGCACGCTCGATCGCCACATTGCGCGCGTGATTAAATCCATGATTGGTTTGTTCGATGAAGCTTATCCGATTGCCATAGCTGTGTAAGATCTCCGTAGTTTCGTCGGTCGAACCGTCATTCACCACGATTATCTCGTGCCCTTCTATCTCCTGAGCAAGAGCGCTGTCGATTGCGGCGCGCAGCGTCGCAGCGCTATTAAACGTCGGAATTATCGTGGATACCCGAACATTTAACATTCCAATAAGCTCGATGGGGCCAAAGTGTTGGACGTAATCGCCATGTTCATCGACCGGGGGCCTTCTCCGTTCGCTAATCCGCAAAGTTTCGGCGCGGGCTTAAACCGCTCATGCACCACTTCACCCTGGTCGAAACGTGTGGAGCCGGGCCCATGCACGAGTTCTCGGCCGTCAGCGCGAAACATTCGAGGAGGAACCTGCCGTCTTAAGTATGCGAGCCAAGTTCCGCGGTCTAAGAAGGCGCCGAACGAGACCACTCTTGACCATGTAACGCGGGCTGCGCCAAGCCGCTCGCGCGATGGTGTTGCACGCAGTAAGCATTTTGCCTTGTTCCACTTGTGTCAGAGCCTTCGTAATCATTGAGCTGGCAAAGACTCCATTTAACTCGCGCGTCAAGGGCAGGGCGGCCCGACCGTAACGGCGACGGATGAGCCTCGCGAAGAGATCAAACCCAACGGCATAATTGTCGCCAATCTGGCTGAAATCAATGATGCGATAGATTACCAGTGGTTCGGCGATGTACTCGAATGGGCCGAATTCGCGCGCACGCATCCACAAGTAAGAGTCGGCCAACTTGGTCAGATGCTCATCAAAGCCACCACAGGATTCCAAGACAGATCGGCGCATGGTTACCGCGCTGGGATAAATGCGCCAACCGTGGGTCAGCAGATTTTTCAGACTCGGATCCTTTCCGACGATCCACGGCGATCCCATTTCGCCATGGTTGTCCATTGGAATTATATCCGTGAAGGCAAGGACGGCGGCGGGATTTTTATCGAGCACCGCGCACGATCGCTGCAGGTGACCGGGGAGCCAAATATCATCGGCATCGAGGAATGCGATGTACTCACCGCGCGCGATGTGAATCGCTGAGTTGCGCGAGCGATTGATACCGCGATTCGCCTGGGTGATGGTCTTGATGCGATAACCGTAGCTGGCCAAGATCGCGGCGGTGTTGTCGGTCGATCCATCATTGACGACGATCACCTCGTGATCGTCGATTTCCTGGGCGCAAGCACTGTCGATTGCTTGGGCGAGAGTGGGCGCGTGGTTATAAGCGGGAATTATCGTCGTAACCTTCATAGGCTTCCCCCTTTTTCGGCTGCTCATCAATGAGGTGCCAACTGGCGCTGCAATAGACAGGGCCCAGGGACGAGGGCGGAAGACGGCCGCCGCCAGTGACATCGGCGGCGAGCACTTCGAAAGAGGTCGCTTCACTGATGACATCGAAATCGCCGGTGGCGTCCCCCAGGTAGAGATCGATTACGTAACTGCCCGGCATTAGCGGAATCTTTTCGATCGCGCAGACGATGGTACCGCGCGCCCTAGGATCGCAGAAGAGGAGCTGATCGCAGAAGCGGTCGCTTACGCAGAAAACGGGCGCGCCATAAGTGGTTTTGATGACCGCGCCGAGGACCGGCCGGAGCGCCCGGGTGGCGGCATAGGTGACGCGAATTTCAAGCGGCGCTCCCATTCGTACCACACCGGACGGCGCCGCACGCCCGCTCCACAGTTCGACTCGATTCATGGTCGGCACGCAGTGGTTGCGGCGACCAGGATGCTGCAAGAGCGAGCGCTCGCCCGAGCCCAGTTCGGTGCTGGCGGCGACATAGCGCGAGAGGATTTCGAGCGGCGCACCGCGCGCGTCGAGGCGGCCGCTCTTGAACATCAGGCAGGCGCTGCAAAGCGCTTCGATGGAAGCGGTGCTGTGACTGACGAAGAGGACGGTCCGCCCTTCGCGCGCGACATCGCTCATCTTGCCCAGGCATTTTTTTTGGAAGGCGGCATCGCCCACGGCGAGAACTTCGTCAACCAGGAGGATTTCGGGGTCGAGATGCGCGGCGACGGCGAACGCGAGCCGCACGTACATGCCGCTCGAATAGCGCTTAACCGGCGTGTCGACGAATTGTTCGATTTCGGCAAAGGCAACGATCTGGTCGAACTTATGGATGATCTCGGTGCGGCGCATGCCCATGATTGCGCCGCTGAGAAAGATGTTCTCGCGGCCCGTCAGCTCGGGATGAAAGCCGGTGCCGACTTCGAGCAGGCTGCCGACGCGGCCATAAAGTTCGACGCGGCCGGTAGTAGGCTCGGTGATGCGCGAGAGGACCTTAAGCAGCGTCGATTTGCCGGCGCCGTTGCGGCCGATGACGCCGAGCACCTCGCCGGGCATCACTTCGAAGTTAACATCGCGCAGCGCCCACACCTGATTTGCGTCCGCAGGTGCTTCGCCACCGGCCATGCGCGATCGCAAGGCGCGCCATGGAGCGACGGCAGCCCGTGCGATCGAGTCGCGGATGGTGCGGTAGGATTCGCGCTCGCCGATGCGATAGCGCTTGCCAAGATTTTCGACTTTGATTATCGGCCGCATCGAAGAGTTATCTGGGTGAGACCTCACGCCGCCGCGATTAAGTGGTTACAGAGTGTAGCGTAGCGCGCCTTGGGCGGTGTGTCTGGACTAAATTATATCGGCGAATTCCCTTTCCATACGGCGAAACGCATAGGCCGCACATATCAACACCAAGCAGGTGACGGCGGCAGACAGCGCGATCGCATTCCAGTCGAAGGCGCGGCTGAAAATCGCGGATCGAAAGCCCTGGATAATTCCGCTCAGAGGATTCAACGCGATTAACCAGCGCCAGCGAGTTGGAATGAAAGTAACTGGATAAATGATGGGCGTGACGTACATCCAGATTTGCAGGACGAAGGGCAGCGCATAACGGATGTCACGGTACTTGACGTTGAGCGCCGACATCCACATGCCGACCCCGGTCGCGAACAGCGTGGTCAAGAGCGCAAGCGGGACCATCATCAGCATGTCGAGACCGAAGCTGACGCCGTAATGAAAGGCCATGATGAATAAGATCACGGCGGCTATCGCAAAATCGACCAGACCGGCGCCGACAGCCGCCGCCGGAATCACCAGCCTGGGAAAGTAAACCTTGGTGATAAGCGTGGCGTTGCCGACGAGACTGTTGCTGCTATTGGTAACGGCTTGATTGAAGAAATTCCATGGCAGGAGTCCGGCGAAAACGAAGATCGGATATGGTTCGCCGTCGGACGGGACGCCGGCGAGGCGGCCGAAGATGGCGGTGAAAACGACCATCGTCAGGAGCGGCTGCAGCACCGCCCACGCCACGCCGAGCGCGGTCTGCTTGTAGCGCACCTTGATGTCGCGCAAGACCAGGAAATAGAAGAGGTCGCGATGCGCGAAGAGATCACGCAGGTCCAGGCCAACCCAGCGCCGCGCGCTCTCGATGACGAGGACCGGCGAGGCGGGCAGTTCGGTCATTGCCGCCGATGCCGCATTCGAATCTCGTTCGAACGCGCCGCGCGGCAGCTCTGCGTCCGCGAGGGGAGCGCCCCTTTCTATCTTCAACGGTCCGCCGCTCACCGCCGCTCTCCTTTGAATTCACGATGTTCGCACGAAGCAGCGGGCACCGCCCACGGTGCCGAATTCTCGGCGATAGCCACCATCTGCGCGGCCATGTCGCGCCAGGTCCAGCCGCGGAGCGTGGCCGTCAACGGCGTGATGCGGTGTTTATATTCGTCGATTTGAGCCCGCCAGCGCAGCATCCGCATGACCAGGTCATGAGCATCATCAGGGTCCGGCAAGAGCAATTCGCCGAGTTCGGGCGGATAACGTTCAGCCACGCCCGCATCACGACTGACGATCGCAGGAACGCCGCAACAAATCGCCTCTTGCACATTGAGGCCGTAAGATTCATAGCGCACCGGGCTAATCAATCCATCAACGGCGGCGAGGACGTTGGTCACGCGATCGGTAAAGCCGAGCATCCGCACCCGCGAGCCCAGGCCGCTGCGTTCGATCGTAGCGCGCCATTGGCGCAAAGCGCGCCCGCCGCCGGCGACGATCAAATCGGCATCCCAGTCCGCGCGCGCACACAGAGCTTTCCATGCCGTCCACAGAGTATCGAAGCCCTTGCGTTCGTCATATCCGAAGGCGCCGATAAACGCAGCGAGAGGGCGGTCGGGCGGCATGCCGAGCCAGGCGCGGGCGGCAGCGCGGCGATCCGGCGTGATCGATTGCCATTCGGAGCCGCATCCGAGATAGACCGTGTGCACGCGATCTGACGCCACGCCGACATCGCGCACCAAGTCGGTGCGCGTACGCTCGGAGTTCGCTATCACGAGACGCGCGAATCTCAGCACCTGCAGTTCCTTGCGCGCATGAGACCGGCTATCGAGGCGGTGCTTGATGCGGAACCAGAGGGGCGCGGCCACGGGTGAGTCGAGCCATTCGCGATGCACATAATGCGCCCAGTTGATATCGGGCCAGGCGCAGTTGACGCCGTTAACGAGGACTCGGGCCCCGGGTGTGCGCGCCACTACCTCGGTGGCCACTGCGCGTCCGAGTCGGTCGAGTTGCCGCTGACCGAAGAAGTGGGCCGCGCCGGGACGCCGCGCGAGATGAACGCGAACGTTGGAATTCGAGGTGAGTTCGGGATCCACACGAAAGCTCACGAGATGAACGACGGATCCAGCGGCGCAAAGATAAGCCGCCAACTCGGCGTTGGCACGATCCATTCCACCCCTAAGATGGAAATCGCCGGCGACCAGAACCCATGGCGGAGCCTTCGCGCGAGCAGGCATTTCCGAGGAGTCAAAACGGGAATTCCTCTGAACCCGGCCAGGACCAGCGCCGTCCAGATTTTCGCTCGCCGTCTGACTCATGCGGTCCTGAGAGCAGAATTGGCGGGCTGAATAGGCGCATCGCGTCGGGCGATTCGCGTGCCCGCAGGGGTCACGTTCGGGGTCGCGATCCACCCGGCAAATAGCATTATCAAAGCGGTGCCGGGTATCAACGTCAGCGTCCCCAAACCAGTCGGAGCGACCATGAAGCAATATGCCACAGTAACGCGCGCGAGCCATTTTCCGAGATACCAGGGGTCGGTTTTCCTAGGCAGCGGGCGCGTGAGGACCCAGAAGATGAACGCGAGCCAGAGGGCGAGGCCGGGCACTCCCTGCTCCAGCATTATGCGCGCATACTCATTCTCGATTACGATCGGATTACGCAGTTCCGAGGCGAGGAAATAAGGCATGCTGGTGCCGCCGCCGCCAAGTCCATTGCCCAGGGGATATTCAGCCGCGAGTTCAAAGAAGTTGGCATTTATGCTGCTGGAAACCCGCTTCTTTAGATATCCGGTGTTATCAAGAGTCACAAATCGCTGCATCCGTGGACTGATCGCCACCAGGGTTCCGACGACGGCGAGCAATGCGACCCACCCGAACCATGGGAAATTTCTTATCCGTCCCGAAAAGGTTGCCGCGAGGCCCAGGACGAAAAGCATCGTCGCCTGGCTCCGCGAAGCGGAAAGAAAAACACCAACCGCCGAGGCGCCCAACGCGATCAGCATCAGTTTCCGACGCGATCCGCCGCGCGGCTCCTGAAGCATCGCACCTAACAACAATGGGATGCCAGCCGCCATGTTTCCGCCGTAGGCGGCCGCCTGGACGAAGGTGGCTGGAATCCGGTAGCTGGTGGTCGAACCAATGACCACGTCCAAGCTGTTGTAAATGATTTGATCGACCTCATTCATCGGGTAGAAACGCGGTAGGCCGAGTTCCACTTCGGCGAGCGCGAAAAAGAGTTCGATGATGGCAAGGGCGCCTAAAGCATAGGCAATTTTACGCATCTCGGTCCCGTCCAGCATCGCGCCTACCAGGATGAAGGGGACAAAGAAGATCTGCCCGCGTAAACCCACTAGCTGAATCATTAGCGGTTGGAGCGGCATCAGCATAATCAGCAGCGGCCAACCAGCGAGAGCTAATACCCACGGCATGATCCGGCGCATCTTGAAGCGCTGAATGGCCGAATCCGCGCGCGTGACCAGAGCGATATAAAAGCCGACGGCGCCAAAATCGAAGATGAAATGCGCAAAAGTAGTTTCAAGATTGGCGCGCAGGATGCCGTAGAAGTAGCCAATTGCCATCGTCGCCATGAACCCGGCCCACACCGCTCGGCGCCCGGCGACGTAGCACGCGCCGAAGGCTATCAGGCAAAGTGCTATTGCTAACATCGAGTGCTACTTACCATCCGAATCGCAGCCCGGCGACCGCCCGATCACCATTAGTCGGTGCGCGGCGCTACTGGCGGGAACACCAATACATACCAGCACGAACTCTACCTAATCCATCGAAATTTCTGACTGTGGCCTCGGAATTGCTCTCGACAGACCACTTCAGTTCGCGCAGGCGCGCCGCGATGTCGCGGTCCGCTTCCGGATGCCGATCGGTTGCGTGCCATTCCAGGATCATGTTACCGGCGTCCACTCGCCCGAAGCGAGGATCCATCAGGATCTCGTATTCAGCCCCTTCACAATCGATCTTGAGCAGGTCTATATGCCGCGCTTTGATTAGCGCAAAAATATCGACCACCGGAACCTTGATTCGCTCTGCCGTCGCCGCCTGCGCGTACCCCTCACCCGCGACCGTCGAGCAATCTCCCAGGTTGACCATTTCGCAGACCGCCGCGGAGAGTCCAGCCGCCGCGGCGTGGATCGTCGTGCGGCCTTCGCAACCATTCAACTTGACGGTCCTGCGCAAGCTGGCCACGTGGGCCGGCAGTGGCTCGATCGCTTCGATCTCTGCCTCGGGAAATCGAGTTGCCCAGTACGCCACGGTGAAGCCGACGTTCGCGCCGATATCGACAATCAGCCGCATCGAATCACGCGAAATCTCCCGCGCCCGCCGATAGATCTCCGCAACGAATATCTCGTAGGCAACGCCCAGGCCGAAAGGCATCGATTTTTGCAAAAGCAACCGCTCGCCGCTGGCCAGACGAACCACCACTTCGTCCCCCGTCAGACCGGCTCGCCAGGCCCCGTAACGCAGCTTGTTGATCAGCGTCATATGGTCGCGTAGCCGGGTCAAGAGGCTTCTTTCACGGGACCCTTGAGATAGGCGCGCCGCGCCGCCATGACGAACGCCACTTCGCGCTGAGCATCGCGGCCCAGCAGCAACGCGGGAATCGCGCAGACTGCCGCGGCGAGCCGCAACGCGGCCATCGCCCGATCGCCTGAACCAAATTTCTTGCCTTCATATTTTTTGCGCAAGGTCAGCTCGCCGCGCACGATCGCTTCGATCAATCTGATGACGTAGGTAGTCTCGAATCGCTCACGTGGAATCTCGTGTGCGATTCTCAGCGACGGGGCGTAGCCTCGCCGGTACCCCGCCTTGCCAAACAGCAGGCCGATTTCAATATCTTCGCCGCCCACGAGTCGCGACCCGATCCTTCCGGACATCAGCAGATCGATCCGATCCAGCGGAATCGCCCTCAGAAACGCGGCCCGACGCACCCAGAGACCCGCCGTGACCGTCGGCACCAGGGTTGCCTCCGCCCCCCAATCCTGTGCGCAGTCGCCGAGGTAATCGTTGATCGCAAATAAATGTTGCCGCTTGAGAATACTCGGCGGCGGCGCGACCTCCCAACGAGCGGAAATCCGCGACACCGCGAGCGCCAGCGTTCGATCCTCGAAGGCGCTGAGTCCATTGGCGACGTATTCGCGTTCCGGAATGTTATCGTCGTCGAGGAAACATATCAGCGTTGACTGAGCCTCGCGCACACCACGAATCCGTGCGAGGGTAGTCCCCTGACGCGGTTCGGGAACGACGCGAACATCGACGCCGCGATCGCGCAGACGCTGCGTTGAAGGATCTCGTTCTGCCACTTCTGCAGTGTTATCGGTCGAGGCGTTATCGACGACCAGCACCTCGAACGATCCGTCCGGCGCAGTCTGATCGGCCAACGCAGCAAGCACGCGGGGAAAGCGAAACGCGCCATTGAAGGTTGGGATCACAACGCTCGCGCGTGGAGATGATTTTAACATTTGACTGTTCACGTGATGGCAATGCCCACGGCAATAAGATGACTAGACGAACTGGTTCATCAGCGTGTCCATCTGGCGCAGGATTGCGGGAGGGTCGCACAGAATCCTGGCGCGCGCGGGTCCCGCGGCACCGAGGCGGCGGCGCATCTCGGCGTCATCGATAAGCCCGGCGAGGGCGGCGGCGAGGGCGTGCTCATCGCTGGGCGGCACGAGGACGCCACAGCTCTCGTCAACGATCTCAACCGCACCGCCGATAGCGGTCGCCACCACTGGCAGACCCGCTCCCAGGGCCTCGATAAAGCTGATGCCGAATGCATCGGGCGCGGAATTGGGTTGGCAATAGATATCGGCCGCCGCGAGGATGCGCGCGACATCGGAACGATGGCCGAGGAATTTTACGCGGTCGCCGATTCCAAGTTCGTCAGCCAGGCGATGCAGAGTATCCACGTACCTGCGCTCGTGAGGACGCTGTGCGTCGCCGACCTGCCAACACACCCAATCGCGAGAGCGCTGATGCGCGAGCGCCCGCAGCAGTGACGAATGACCCTTGAGGCTTTCCATGCGGCCGACTTGCACGACCACGATTGCATCGCGCGCGGTCCCAAGTTCCTCGCGCACCGCAAACGTTTCGGCATGCCCGGGCCGCGAGTCCGGAATCATTACCGGACAATAGAGCACCTGCGCCGCAGCGCCAGGAAAAATCCGTGAGAGCATCGAGGCTGTGAAGCGACTGTTACAAATCGCGAGAGCGGGCGGCGTCAAAGCGGCCCATCGTTCCGTCCAATGCCTGCCGCTGGTGGCTCCGTGCATCCAGAAGACGAGCGGTCGGTGCGCCTTCGTGACGACCCCGGCGAAGATTGCGTGGGCCCACGGCATGTGGCAAATGACCGCGCTATAACGCTCGGCCGTGAGGAGTCGCGCCAGCCGCTGGCGCGCGCGCCATGCGCTCACCGGGTTGCGCATGCGAACTTCGCCGAGTAGATGGACGGGCACCGCGATAGAACGCAATTCCGCCGCGATTTGACCATCGAAAGCGAGCGCGAATTCGTGTGCGATGGACGAAGTACGCGCGCTCTGGCGGGCAAGCGCCAGCATCATCGTTTCGACGCCGCCGTACAGATTGCCGCTGTGCACGTGCAGCAGGCGCATCGCGATCACGCTGCGCGTTGGGAAATCGTCCGATAAACCGACAGCAGGTCGCCTGCCAGCCGCGCACGGGTGAAACGATGAGAGCTGGCTGCAGCAGCAGCATCGCCGAGACGCTTGCGCATCGCGGGGTCCCCTGCCAACAGGGCGATCTTGCACGCAAGCGCACTCGCATCTCCCGGCGGATGGGCGAGTGCGTCAACGCCGTCCTCGATGATCTCGGCCGCGCCGCCAGCCGCGCTGATGATTACCGCCCGCCCGCACGCCATCGCTTCCGCGATCACCAGTCCGAACGGCTCCGGTTCTGTGCTCGCATGAACCACGATATCCAGGGCTCGCATGGCGGGTGCCGCTTCCTTGACGAAGCCGGTAAAACCCAGCCGATCGCGCAAACCCAGGCGCGCGGCGATGGTGTGCAATTCCGCGATCGTGTATTGACTGCCGGCGGTCTCGTAGAGCGGCCCGCCGATCACAAAGGCACGAATCGGCATCGTCTCCGGCAGCATCGCGATCGCGCGCAGAAAAGTCTCATGACCCTTCCAGCGTGCCATGGTCGCTACGATACCAACACGCACGGCGCCTTCGCCCAATGGTGGCATCCCAGCAAGACGATCGAGATCGAGCACGCTACCCTCAGGTTTGAAATGCTCCACGTTGATCGCATTATAGACGGAGAAGATCGACGGGGTGGGCCCGAGGGCGGCGCGCACGTCCTTTGCGACACTGCGGGAATTCGCGATGATCGCGGCGCAGCGGCGGGCGTGAGCGCGCAACAACGGCGCCATCAATGGACGTGCGCTGACGAAGTCATGGATATGCCAGATCATGGGGATGCCGCGCGCCGCCGCCCAGGCGCCGAGCACGTGCATCTTAAAGCCATTGGAGTGGATGATGTCGGGGGCCATCGCGCTAATCTCATGCCTTAGCCGGCCCCTGTAGATCGCTACGGCGGGCATGGCCAAGGCGACCCGTCCGGCCAGATCGACGGCGCGTCTCTGGTCAGCCGCCCAAGCGCCCGTACCGGCGTCTCCCAACATCGCGAGCGATCGAGGAAACGCTACTACCGATACTGTGGCGCCAAGGTCGCGCGCCTCCCTCACCAATTCACCCTGGGCCGCAGCGATTAATCCGATCCACCAGCCGGGGCGCGCGACTCTGAGGCTCGCGATAGCGTCGAGCAGGGCGCGCTCAGCCCCGCCGACTTGACCGGCGGGATTGAGGAATACGACTCTCACGCCCGGTTAAATTCCGCCGCCAACGGCGCTGCGGTCCGAACTATCCGGCGGGAAATGCGCGCCGTCATTGACCGGGTGTCTGCTTGCGCGCCTGCGCCTCGCGCTCGAGGAAGTCATGGTAGGTGCGTTGAATGCCCTGGTCGTCAGGCGCGAGCTTGATCGCAAGCGCATAGTCACGACTGGCCGCGGCAAAATCGAAATCATTTTCTTCGGCTTGCGCGAGTCTGAGACTGGCTATCGCGGAAGCGGGATTTATCTCGAGAGCATGCTGATAGGCGAGCGCGGCGTGGTCATATTCTTTCGCATCGCTGTAGAATTGACCGAGGTCCATCATCGACGAGAAAGTCGGTTCATCCTGGCTAACCTTGATCATTGCCGCCTCGGCCGCAACGGTATCACCGGCCGCGCTTGCCGCGTCCGCGAACGCCCTTTCGATCGTCACCTGATCGGCATCTGCGGCGATCCCCTCCTGCTCGACCGCGTGCGCGGCGTTCAGTTTGTGCGCCGGTCCCAACACCTCGACCATCAGACCGCGATAGGGCTGTGCGTCGGTGGGGTCGATTTCGATGGCGGCGCGGAACATCTCTTCCGCCTTGCCCATCTTCCGGGCCAGAGCATAATCGTGCCCGGCTTCCATGAGGTATCCGAACCTCTCGTCGTCCCGGTCAGCGGCACTGGCGGCTGTCTCCTCAACCTGCGCTGCTTCGAGGTAGCGTCCGAGCCTCCGATCGAACTGTCCCAGGTCGTGTGCCGATCCTTGATAGCCCGCATCAATCGCTCGCCTGAAACCGTCGTGAACCGCTTGTTGCTCTTCCGGTAGCAGCCATGGAAGCACGCGCTTTTGAAGATAATAATGGCTTTCGAGGTCGGGCGAATGAAACACCGAAAGCGTGATTTGCTCAAGACCGTCACGCTTGTTGCCATCGAGCAGGAGGCTCCGTGCATAAACGTCGCGGGCCAGAGGATCGTTAGGATTGAGCCACACCGCAGCGCGCAATTCCTGCTGTCGCAGCGACGCCGGCGTACCTGGCGGCATCAGCGCGACGAGTGCCAGATGCGCCCCCGAATCCGCAGGATGATTGATGGCTACGGTCTCAGCCTCTGCGAAAGTTGTCGGCGTGCCGATGTCGTACGGATAGGAGGAGTTATGCTGGAGTTCGGCCGCGAGTATCAAAGCGACGGCGCTTGCTGCAATGGCCGTCGCGCCAACAAAAGTGAATTTGGTCGGTGTCGAGACCGTGCGCAATCCCATTGTGGCCCGGTCGTCGAGATGTGTTAGCCCCAGGCGAAGAATCGCGGCTAATAGGACTATGAACAAAACAGCGTTGGCGGGGGTGTGCAAGCTGAAATCGAAGAATTCGTGGATCAGAGCACCCGTCAATCCCCCTGCGATTGCGGCGAACAGCGGCCATTGTCTCGAACCCAGATGCGCTGCCCCAGCCCGAAGTTTGCGCCAGACCATCACGCCGAAGCCCAAGGCTATCGCGCCGCCTATGAGACCTGTCTCGGCTACCAGTTGCAGGTAGTCGTTTTCCGGGCGCCGAAAGTAGAACGGCATCCACGGTGGGCGCTGATAATGCGGAAACAGCTCCGGCCAGCATCCGAGCCCCACTCCAAATACCGGAAAATCCGAGATCATCCTCAGGCAATCACGCCACGCCGAAGGTTTGAGAGCAAGGCTGTCGCCGTGACCGATTGTCGCGCCGATACGGGAGCTGGCCTCGTTGCGCGCAGTCGGGCCGATTACAAAGAGCAGCGCTAGCAGGAAAACTATGAGGCCGCCCAATACGAACGGAAGCGCCCGGTCACTCATGCGTTGCAGGGCCGCCGGAGCGCGATCGCGAGCGTGCCGGAAGCTCAGTCCGAGTCCCACGCACGTTCCTGCGGTGGAGCCGATCCAGCCACCGCGCGAAAGGCTCAGCATGATTGCCGCCGCCATCAGGAACCCTGACACCGCACAGAATATCCGCAGATCGGGTGCATGTTGGCGATGGCCAGGCGCGATCGGGAAAATCGCACCGACCACCGCGAGCGGCAGAATCATCGCGAGATAGTTCGCGAAATGATCAGGATTAACGAAGGGGCCGCTTGCGCGGACGGTCGCCGGCGTTGCGGCCAACCAGTCATGCGGCGTGAAAACCCACAAGATGCGCCCGTTCCAAGTGGCCTTTTCGATCAGTCCGATGAGCGCAACCGTGGCGCCGATCGAAATCAAGACGACCACCAATTGACGCATGAAGCGAGCGTTGGCCGCGCGTTCGCCGCCAACGTAGCCGAACGGATAACAGAGGACCAGAAAAAAAATTGCACTGCAGGACAGAAACTCGATTAAGCTCGCCCAAGCCACCGAAGGCGCGATTGCGATCGATCGCCATCGCAGATCGCCGAAATGGCCGAGTTTTTCCGGTGACAGTGGCATCGCCGCGTTGACCGTTGCCCCGGTTGTAGGCGCTGCGGCTGAGGCCCGTTCTTGCTTGCGCCCACCGACCGGTGGCAATCGCATGTGCAAGTCCGGCTCGGTTGCGTGGGGATTGGAGTTCCATGCAGATCGTAAGGCCTTGTAGGGCGAGGTCTGCGGCCAACCCGGAAATGCGGTGCTATAGAGGCGGTAGGTTGCGGGAGAAATCGCCCGCATGACGGCGGGAGGAATCGGCGTAATCTGGAAAACCAGCAGGCAAGCGAACAATGCGAGGGGGAGCCCCAAACCTGCCAGATCGGTATCCGCAATCGCACGGCGCGCCGGCTTTGCGCCTTCGAGCCAGATCCGCGACATCCACGCGATCAGAAGTGCAAACTGGGCGATCTCCAGAAGCGCGTAGGCCCACAAGTGGACCGCACCAAAGGCGATCGCTGGAAAAACGAGGATCGTGGCGAGTCCAGCAACGACGATGCCGTCGAGCCTGCTCAGCCCGCCCCCGGTCGTGCCTACCAAGCGGCCAAACGTGCGCATTTAGTGCCGGACGCGCAACCGCCGCACATGAGCGGCGGCACCAAGCTGCCTACACGGGATCTTCATCGTCTCGCATTCGATCGCCATCGAACGAGTAATAATCCTGATGATAGTAGTTATGGTAGTCCGGACTATGGATTTTGACCTTGTTGAGCACCAGCCCAAGAATTTTGGCGCGCGCGTACTCGAGGCGCGCACATGCGTTCTTGACTTGTTGGCGCGGCGTAGCGGAACCATTGGCGACCAATACGACACCGTCGGTGAGCTTCGATAACACCATCGAATCGCTAACCGGCAGCACCGGCGCCGAGTCGATTACGACATACTCGTAAATTTCACGCAGTTGCAGCATCACGTCGGCCATCTTCTGCGAGTTCAGCAGTTCGGTGGGATTGGGGGGCACCGATCCGGCGCTCAGAAAATGGAGCTTATCGATCTCAGTCGCGCGGATCATCTCGGCCAACTCTCGAGAACCTGTGAGCACTTCCGTGAGTCCCAGATGATTGTCAACCGCGAGCACACGATGGCAGCGGGCGCGGCGCAAGTCGGCGTCAATCAACAGCACGTTACCGCCCAATTGCGACAGCATTACCGAGATATTCACCGCGGTTACCGTCTTGCCCTCGCGGCTCATCGCACTGGTAATCAAGGTCACCTTTGGTGGACCGCCTGCACGCGATAACAGCAGCGCCGTCCGCAGATTGCGGTAGGCCTCGCCCACGCGCGAGTACGATCCGTGAGTCGTCACCAGCTCACGGCCGGGCGGCAGCACGGTCGAGGATCGGGTACCTCCGCCGCTCATCAGTTCGCGCGGTGCGTAGGCCGACTTGCCATTGACGCTGGAGAATTCCGGCACGACCCCAAGGTTCGGCAGTTTCAGATAATTTTCGGCCTCTTCGGGATTCTTGAGCGTGTTGTCGGTCATCTCAACGATGAACGCCAGCCCCAGGCCAAGCCCAAACCCGCCGACGGCGGCGAGCATCAAGTCCAACATCTTTTTCGGGCTGGTCGGCGCACCCGGCACTTCAGCCGAATTAATCACCGAGACGTTTTTCGACTGGATGCTGCCCTGCATCTCGACGTCTTTTTGTCGCGTCAGGAGTGCATTGTAAAGATCGCGGTAGGTATCGACATCACGCTGCAGCATCGCATACTTTGCGGCCGAATCGTTGAGCTTCAAGGTCTCCTGCCGCTGCTTATCCATTTCGTCCTGCAGCTCGTTTACCTTGGCATCAGCCTCATCATATTCCGATTGGAGAGCGCCGACCTTGGTGTTGATCATCGCGGCGACCCGCGCCTGCATTTCGCCAATTTGCGCGTCAAGCTTAGCCAGGGGCGGATAGCTCGGCTTGAACTGGCTCGCGAGCGCGGCGCGCTCCGAGTAAAGAGCGTCCAACTCCTTTTCCATCGACTGGATTGTCCCATCATCGATGACCGAAGGGAGCGAGCTGTATTCGTGCCGCTTGATCAACGAAACCTGTGCTTCCAGGCTGATTCGCGCAACCTGCGCGGCTGTCAGGTCCTTGCTCAGGTCGGCCAGGCGGTCAAGAACGATCGCATCTTTGCCGTCGAGCGAGATGAGGCCTGGGATGATCCCTGCCTGCCGCCGATAAAGGTTTAACGCCTTCTCCGAGTCCTCCAGGTTGCCCTCGACTTCGTGGAGCTTGAACTTCAGGTAACCGCCGGCTTCCCTCGTTTGATCTTCGTGCTCCTTTCCTTGCAGATCCTGATAGGCCCTGACGTGAGCATTAGCAATGTTTGCCGCCAGTTCAGCGCTCGGCGACATGATTGAGATCTTGACCAGGTTGGTGTCCGGCATCGGAGTGACGTTCAGCATAGCCAGGTACTGATGAACGAGGCCTGGAGCGACTCCCTTATTCTCCTCGAATCCGGGTGGCAGTTGCACCGGCTGACTCGTGGAGAGCTTACGATGCACTGCGGTGTGGAATCTCTTGATGATGCTCGCGAGCAGTCCGGGAGCCGACTGCCTGCCCGCGAAGCTCACGTTGTGCTCGAGGTCGAGCGCTTTGATGACATCCGCCGCGAGTCCGCGGCTCTCCAAAATTGCGCATTGAGTCTTGTAGTACTGGTCCGAGTTGTTTGCCGCGGCTTCTATCTGCACCAGATTCTCGAGCGCGTCCGTGCCGCCGCTGTCCGCCGACGGCTCGATCATGATCGTGGTCTCGGCCTCGTACATCGGGGTTTCCATCATCACCTTGACCATCGTCAACGTGATGACGGCCGCCGTCATCGCGACCACCAACCGGTAATGCTTGCGGACAATTCGCCAATAGGCGGCAAAGTCAACCAGTGGCTGACCTTCATCGAGAAAGATCGGCGAAGCTTCGGCTTCGATTGGCGCCTCAACCGGAAGTCCACCGGTACGACGGACGAAATAACGCGATGGTTCCATCAGCAGGATTCTACCAAGCCGGCGTGCCAATACCCATTCGCGACAGGATCGAGTAGAAGACGTATGGGCCGATTCTGACGCTCGAGTAGGGCACGTCGATTACGTCATTGGCCTTGACCGGCAGATCGTTAGCCTCTCCCTTAGCAATCTTGTCCAGATTGATTGGAATCGTATCTTTGGTCCCGTCCCGGTTGCTGCGAATCAACGTAATGTCACTGGTATTGGCGGCATACATCGGACCGCCAGCCGCGCCGATCGCGCCCAACACCGTCAGGCCCGAACCAACTTGAAAGTAACCGGGTGTCTGCACCCAGCCAATCACCATCACGTTGCCGCCACCAGGCACCACGATCACATCTCCGGGCCGCATCGGCAAATTGATATATTTACCTGCTCCGGTCAGCGAAGTGCTCTTGATCTTTATCGATAGCGGGTGCGCACCGGCCGGCATCATGCTCATTGTCCGATCGGCCAAATCTGCCTGGGGTCCAGGTGGCGGACCCTGGCTGACCTGCTTCTGGCGCTGGCCGATTCCCGGATTACCGCTTGGAATGCCCTGTCCCGGCTCGTTGGGCATGATTTCGCCGGCTTGTCCGACTCGATTAGCGCCGCCGGCCGCGTCGCCTCCGGGCGCCGTCGCATCAGTCGCGATTGCGCCGGCTCCGCTGCCACTCGAGTTATAGGCAACTTGTGCGAGACGTTTGGCCTGACTCGGATCGCCCTGTTCGACCGGGATCAGGATTATCTCGTCGGCCGCCGTCGAAGAAAGTCCGCCGGCCTGCGTCAGTACGTCCAGAATGGTCTCGGAAGGACTATCGAGCAGCACCAAGCCAGGATGATTCACCGATCCGATCACCGCGACTTCGCGATTGTGGTACTCGTCGACGTAAACCGACGCTTGCGGATTATACATGAAATTGTTGAGCTTCTGGTCCAGTTCCGCTTCCAATTGCTCTTCGGTCATGCCGCCGGCTCGCACCGAACCCACCAGCGGCAGTTCGATCATACCGAGCGGTGTCACCCGTACTTTGCGGTCCTGCAATTCCTCCATCTGCGGCACGGAGATCGTCAGCACGTCGCCCGGCCCGATGGGATAATCCTGAGTCGATGAAAGTTGAGCCGATCGTTGCTGCCAGATTTGATCGAGTTCCGCATCGTCGGCCAGAGTCGCCGCCGACGGTGGCTGGCCCGGCACATCCGAGGTCGCCGTCGGTCCCTTAGGCGCAGGCGGGCCGGCAGATGTGGCGTCGCCGCCGGGAAGTCCGGACCCCTGGATTCCCATCGGATCGCGCGAAAAACAGCCGATCGCCAGTGCCGCCACCGTCGCGATCAGAAGCACGGCGACGCGCCGGTTAGGTCGAGATTCCCCCGCCGTTTCGTGCCTGGCAGCACCGGGCACGCTCGAATTTCGAATACGGTGATTTGCTGGATGCATTCTTTGAAACGCCGGTCACGCGCTCATGGCCCGGGTTTCGGATGGCGCCCCGAGCGAAAATCAGCCCGGGACGCCCTAAATTCTACGCGTTGATTCGCGCGGGTCGGTTGAGTGCTATTCCGATTGAGTGAACGGCGGCGGCTTCACTACCGGCGGCGGGCTTTCATGATCGCTACGGTTGCCGGTCTCTGCCCACACAATGGCCGCTATCCCACCACCAGCCGCCAAGCCCAGCACACCAATCGACGCCCATTCGAGCGGAGTGAGAGCGCCGGCGCGGCAGATTCCGTCCTGCGACGCTACTGCGCCACTCGAGTCAGAGACCTGCCAATTGACCATTCTGCTGTCGCCAGTCAGATCGAGCACGCCCGAGCCGCCTTGCACTCCAGAGCTCGGATCCACAAACAGATCAAGCGTTCCCGGGCTCAAGCCGCTGATGGAGTACTGACCATTGGAGCCGGTGACCCCAGTGCCCAGAACCTTGCCCGAAGCATCCTTGACCTCGACCGTAACTCCGCTGACGGGGCCTTGGGCGTTCTGTGCGAATCCGCATACGGTCGCACTCAGAGCTTGTTGCGCGGTTAGGCCAACCGCGAGCATTGTCGTCAGGAGCATAGTCGCTTTGCGTTTCATCAATTTCTACTTCCTCCCACCTAAAGCAACGCGTTAAGGCGATTACCCGGAGCGCCAGCTATGCGTCCGCCATGCCCGTTCCAAACATCCAACAGGTTCCACGTTAGCGTGCCGCGCGGCATTGGACCGCGAACACCGGCGATTAATCGCACGCTAAGGTTGACCGGAACCTTCTCAGCCAGCCGCCCCACTCGACTCCTCCCTTCCGCCAGACCGGTCGCCAGACAGATGTTCGAGTTGCGGCGAAAAACTATTGCAGTCCTTGGAATTATCATTGGCACGAGAAAAGAGTCAAGCACGCATCGGCGGGTTTCAGTACCACCTGCTTCATTGCATGAGATTTTATCCAACTATCGTTGGTATTTTCTCAAATATATCGCCGACTTTGAACGCTTTAATGGCCTATCTCAACCATGGGTGAAACTAAGATTTCCTAACCTACTCTGCCAAATTCCATCAGTATTTTTCATATTGGTTAGACGCTATTTGATTATCGATAGAATGGAATATGCTCCCGACGCTGATCCAGGCAACTCTTAGATGTCACAATGTCTCATTCTCATCGATCGTGCGGGTTAGCTTTCGGGGGCAGGACCGTATGCTTACGCCTACCATGGGTGCCGTCCTGCGGTCTCGAAAAATCCACCAGTCGGACCATCTGCCGGCAGCAGCGCCAGGCGAACCGGCTCCGCGGCCCCTTCGGCGACCGTCTGGTGACCGCGGTTGCCATTGAGGTCGGTTGCAGTATAACCGGGATCGGCGGAGTTCACTTTGATCGCGGACCCGCGCAATTCGAAGGCCAGCTGTATCGTAAACATATTTAGCGCCGCCTTCGAGGCGCAGTATCCAAGCAGTTTGTATGGTGCGAATTTCCAGTTCGGATCGGCGTTCAATGTGAGGGATCCGAGCCCGCTGGACACGTTCACGATACGCCCAGCCGGCGCTTTGTGCAGCAGCGGCAGCATCGCGCGGGTCACGGCGACCGTGCCGAGGAAGTTGGTCTCCATCGAGCGCCGGACTGAATCAACCTCGACCGCACTGGGCGGCCCGTCGCCGGGATCGATGATGGCGGCGTTGTTGACGAGTACGTCCAGCCGGTGAAACTCGGCCTCGAGGGATGACGCCGCAAGCTTGATGGTTTCGGGACGCGTGAGATCCAGCTCGACGTGACGAACGTCGAGGTTTTCGGCACTGAGCGCTTTTGCTGCAGCGGCGCCGAGCACAATGTCGCGGGCGCCGAGAAAAACCGTCAGGCCGGCTTGTCCGAGGCGTCGCGCGATTTCGAATCCGATCCCCTTGTTGGCGCCGCTCACCAGCGCGACGCGCTTCGCCGAATCCTGCATTGATCGATCTCCTGAAGAATGGCTGCTCAGCTCGCCGGCCGCCGCAGCATCACCGGGTCTATCTTTCGGGGGATCAGCCGGCCGTCGCCCAACTGGCCCGCCAGGCGGCCATTTTCGACGATCACCTTACCGCGCAGGATGGTGGTCACAGGCCATCCGCGCACGTGCCATCCCTCCCACGGGCTGTAATCGCTGACGTGAAAATCCTCGCGCACCAGAGTCTTGTCTATGGACGGGTCGATCAGGACGAGGTCGGCGTCGCTGCCCGGAGCGATTACCCCCTTTTGCGGATATAGGCCGAGGATGCGCGACGCATTGGTTGAAGTGACCTCGGCAAAGCGTTCCAATGACATTCCGCGCCGCACCACGCCCTCGGTGAAGATGATTCCCATGCGCGCCTCGGCGCCGAGATTGCCCCCGGTTACATCGTCGATGTTCTTGCCGCGTAACTTTAGCGCCAGGGACGTCGGGTATTCGTCGGTGGCCGTGGTCGAGACGCCGTCGCGCACCAGCCCCTCCCACAATGCATTCTGATCGTCGGGCGATTTCAGGGACGGGTAGGTGTGGTAGCAAAAACCTCGCGGCTGTTTGTAGTCTGCCGCCGAGAAGCAGGCATAATGATGCAGAGTTTCGGCATAGACTGGTAGCCGATGCGCCCGCGCCTCAACCACCGCTTCCACTCCCGTCCGGGCTGACGTATGGACGAAATAGACTGCGGCGCCCGTGGCCTTCGCCACCTGGATCGTCCGCGTGAACGCCAGTTGCTCCGAGAGTTGATTATGCACGAGGTGAAGATTGGTGCCGTCGGTGCGCCCCTCTTCGCGAAAACGCTCGTAGTTAAACTGCACGATGTCGTCGTCTTCGGCATGCACCACGACGATACCGCCGTGACGCGCAGCGCGCTCCATCGCGAGCTCAATGCGCCCGAAGTCCAGCTTGAACGGCTGGCGCTGCGGATGCGGCGGCAGCGTCTCGTTGGTGAAGACCTTGAAACTGGGAAAGCCTTCGACGATGGCCTCGCGCATCTGATCGAAGATCTTTAGGGGCAGTGCGCCGCCGAGTGCGATGTGAAAGCTGTAATCGACGTACGACTTTCCTCTCCAGCGTTTGCTGCGCTGCTCAAGCGCGGAAGGGATATCGGTCTTGGGATGGACAAAGCAGAAGTCTATGTGAGTGGTGGTACCGCCGAAGGCCATGCCAACGGTGTCTTCCTCGGGGCCCAGCGTGAACTCGCGCCCGGTCGGATGCATCGTGACAAGGCTCGACAGATGCGCATGCGGCTCGATCCCGCCAGGAACCACAATCTTGCCGGTCGCGTCGATCTCGCGAGCCGCCTCGATCGAGCGATCCTCTAAGCCAACCGCAGCGATGCATCCGTCCTTCACGCCGACGGTCCAGCGGCCGACACCGTGCGGCGTCACCACGTCACCGCCGCGGATGAGCAGATCGATCATGAGCGTTTCCTCGGATGGTGGAGTCGCGCTACGAAGTGCTTGAGGAGGGCGGCTCGGCGCTCTTCTTACCCGTGATCGCGTGCAGCTGAGCCCGCCGTGCCGGCGGCTTGCTCTTGCTGTTAGCCGGCTTGCGCGGCGTAACTGGATGGAAGGGCTGAGTGCGCCGGCTCCATCGCGCAGGTTTTGCGGGCGCGCGCAGATTGTGGCCGCTCGGCTTGCCGAATTGCTCGAACATCGCCACCGCGCCCGCGATCGCGCCAAAAAAAAGCACAATCCACAGGGTCCCCTGAGCACGCAAATACGCCAGCGAAAATGCACCGCTGGCAATGCCCAGGGTAAAGGCCAATACCAGCCAGAATTTGAACAGACGCTGAGAGCCTTTGTCGCGCGCCATGCGCGTCTCCAACTACGCGAAGGAAGAGGGGATTTTCAATCTCTCGAATACACGAACGCCGCGCTCAAGAAAACGTCTCGCGCGCGGCGCCTCGTAAATGCTCGTATTTGTTGCGATCGCCTCACTGAGGCCAATTCCCGCAGTCCGCTTACCTGCGTCGTTCCGTCCAGTCGAACCGCGGACGCGATCGGCAATTCGCCAATTCGCGCACTCTATTCAAGTCCAGTACTACTCCTCTTCCTCGACCGCCTGCCGGATAGCGTTGAGGATAAAGAAGAAGTGACGCGGCGCCGCAACTTTACCAAGCAGGTTTACTTGCGACAGCACCTTGAGTTCGTTGGGCTTCACCTGGTGGCGCGCCAACATGGCCTTGTTGCCGGTGAAATCCCGCCACACCTGGTCCGGATTGCGTTCCGGCGCTGCGGCCTCACGGCGATCACTTAAAAGTGAACTCGCCTCGGGATGCGCGAGCAGGAACAGCGCCTCCTTTTCGAGCCCGAGTACATTGGCGATGCGACTCACCAGCCCGAGCGACGGACGTCGGCGATCTTTCTCGAGATAGGCGACATGGCTCGCCTTAACCTCGAGCTTCAGCGCCAGCTCCCGCTGTGTCAGGCCGAGAATTTCGCGCTGACCTTTTAAGACTTGTCCCAAGGTTTTCTTTTTCATATGTCGTACTCGGCGAGCAACGCCCAACGTAATTTTGCATAATGGATCATGCCTGACAAATAGTGAAGCATCTGAGTTGCCGGTATGCGCTCCGTAAAATCGAATCCGTAAGCATCTTTTAGATGCCGCCGCACCTCAGATAGCGCCGCCTCCGTCAGGTCTTTGGCCTGGGCCACCAAGCCCCATTCCCAATCGGTTGCAAAGATCTTGCGGGCAACCGGTTCGGGATACCCGGCGATACTCACCATCACGTCCGCAGCAAGCTCGGCGGGTTCTTCGAGATGCGACGCATAGTCCGCATCGATGAAGAAATGCACCGGGCTATGATCGGGCTCGCCGAGGATCTCCGAACTCATGTGATGACCCACCTCGTGGCAGAACGTGGACGATACTGCCAGGGGATGGTGCGCCGTATTAACATAGATTAATGGACGCTTCAGGCTACCCTCTTGCCGGGTGACATAAAAACCTCTGAGCGCGAGGCCTTCATCCCCATCATTGGGCGAGGCCTTGAAATGCAAATCCAGAGCGGCGGCCCAATCCGCTAACTGATTCGTTGGCAGCGCGCCGACGATTTCCCGATTGAAGCCTGGCAGCAGTTGGTTGAATCCGGCAACCAGAGCTTTGAGTTCACGATAGGGAAGTCTCTTGCGCAGACTCTTAACGTAATCGTGTCGCACGAGCTGCCGCAGATCGTCGGTCGGTTTCTTCCAGGCCGCAATTTTCCTGGCCGCCTTATCCGGAGTTTCGGACAATATGCGGGCCACCATCTTCTCGATATGGGCCTGCGAGTTTGTTTGGGGTGTCATCGTGATCAAACTGCCTGAATCACTGCGGTTCCATTCTTATTGACTCGCAGTCAATTTGCAACCGACTGTCGGCTAGCGAAATTAGGCACGTTGTGTCAAAACATTGCAAGGTAATCCAAGCGGAAATCATCATCAACAGGCAAGCCTGGCCAATGGTATCTCCCTCTAAAGTACGCTCGCCGCTAACCTCGCCTGCCCTGATAATCGGGACGTTGCCGCCTCAGGCTTACAGAACGGCGGATTAGGCGCAACCGTCCGTTCCCACTGGCATATATGGGAATCTGGCTCATCGCCCCGATCTTCGAAGCTGACAAGCTCTCGCGGCAGGGTCGCTCTCGCACGCAACACGTTTTTCCTATTATTTCCCGATGTCCGTGCAAATCACGCTTTGATTTGCCGGCTCGGATCGCTCACGCTGAAAGTGATGAGCGTCAAGGTGGTAACACTTACTCACTTGCTAACTGGCGTCGGCAATCCGACGCAGCCATTTGGGCTGGACCTAGGAGGATAGGAATGGAACTTCGACGGCTGACAACGGAAGTGGAACGGCGTGCTTTTGCCCGTCGCCTGAGCGAGGTACGCGCGATGCGCGGGGCCGGGTTTAGCGAAACCCATCGCTCCGTGATCGGGGAGGTTCATGTTGCGTTCGGCCATCTCTATGGACTTTACGACGAACCCGAATCCGACGAAATGATTGGCGGCTTCGCGATGCATGACCTGGCGATGTTCAGCCAGAGCTACCCTAAGCCCGACCTCACTCATTTGCCCCCTGACAAAGTCTTTGAATGCGGCGAATTGTGGGCGCTCGCGGCGGGCGCCGGACGCCTTTTGCGCCACGCCGGCGCGATTATCGCCGGCGAACTCGAAGCCAGCGCTTTATTGGTCTATCCGATTTTCAAGCCTTGGAACCTGAGCGGCGGCTACAAAAGCTTCACGCGCGCCGGCGCGCCCATCGAATGGCCCTATGCACGCACTCTCGATGGCGGGAAAATCTATGTCCAGCCGATGGTGCTGGAAGGTGAGGCGCTGGCCGCAGGGATCGAGGAGGCCAAACGCTACGGCTACGAATTGCTCGGCGAGGAAAGGGGACTGCGTTTTGAGGCCCCCTTTGCTATTAGCAGCAAGCGCGTTGCCGCTCGCAGCCGCACCGGAATTATTCCCGCGCCCAGCGATGACGTTGCGAAGCGCGCCGCCGCTTAAGCCGCGCATAAAACCGAAGCCCGAAGGGATTCAGCTGGAACGGCTCAGGCGGCTCCGTGGACCGCCCGCCACACTCCATTTAATAACTTAATGTATCGGTTTATGTCACTAAGTAAGTATATAATGGCCGTACGCACGCGTCGTCTTTCCATGCTCCCGCCGCCCGATGTCCGCTGAACGGTTCACCGGGGCCTGAAGGCGGCCGCCCGATCGATTCCCTCGCCGTTCCCCGCACCGACGTCTGCTGGCGTAACCGCCGCCAGCCGTCAATCTTAACGCGCCGGGTGTCGCAGTTCGGCACATATGAATCCAGTGGCGCCAGCAAATCCCTTTTTTGACCCCAAACTGCGAGCCAATCGACTCCTCCGACGGCATCGTACTTGCTCCCTGCCTGAGTGTGGAATCTCGTCGCGAGCGCAGGGCACAGGTCATTTCGTCCGGCGATGCAGCGTCCCGCCCGAGGGCCGCAGCGCATCGTTGCGCGGCGCCTGTTGCATCCGTGCAGGATCTCGACCATCAGGAAACGGAACTCGGCCGCGTGGTCAGACTCGCTCGCACCGGAGCATTGATCATCGTCGCTGCTCAGTTCGCTTATCTCGCCTGGGATATGTCCCTCTCGCGAAGCCTCCCCGACAGCATTTTGGCCTGTCATGCGGGCAACATCCTTGCCGGATGCATCGCTCTGGTCCTGACCTTTTCAGATCGTTCATGGCTTGAGCGCCGATGGCGTGTGCTGGCCTTCGTGAGTTGTAGCGCTGTGATCGCCGGGATGGCTGCGATCAGCGTGATTACCGGCAAATCGGAATCCCTGTTTGTTGCGAGCATACTGTTTATTGTCGCCAGCGGCTCAACCATCCCGTGGGAGCCCAGGTGGCAGGCGGCCTTCAATGTCGTGCCGCTGATTGCGCTCGCGATCGCGGTGCCGTACGCGAACGACCACTTCAGCGGCTTCGAGTGGGTCGAAATACTGACCGCGATCGTTTTTGCGCAGATCACCAACCTCACCCTCACGGGCTCTCGCGAGGCCTCGTGGCATCGCCTCCTGGGCCTCCGATCCAGCCAGGAACGGCTGCGCGCAGAAGTCGCCCATGGCCAGCGCACGGCGGATCAGTTGGCCGAGAGCGAAGCAATGCTGCGGACCATTTTCGACGCCACCGTTGACCTCATTACCATCGCGAGATTCAGCGACGCCAGGCTGATCAACGTCAACGCTGCGATCGAGCACTACGGTATCACTCGCGAACTCGCGCTGGGCTCCACCACGCTCAGCCTGGGACTCTGGCCCGAACCTAACCGGCGTGCGGAATTCCTGCGCCAGATCAATCGCGATGGCGTCGTGCGCAACTTCCAGTTCGACATGCTTCATCGCAATGGCGCGCCGATAACCATTCTGATGTCGTCCGCAATCGCGCAAATCAACGGTGAGAAATGCATCGTCTCGATCGCTCGCGATGTCTCGAAGCTCAAGGCCAATGAGCTTGAGCTGATCGCGGCGCGCGAGGCTGCGCTCGCCGCCTCGCAGGCGAAATCGGAATTCCTCTCCGGAATGTCGCACGAGATTCGCACGCCAATGAATGCCATTCTTGGCATGGCGGACTTGCTCGGCGAAACCCCGCTCGACGATCAGCAGCGCACTTATCTCGGCGTTATGCAGGCCAACGGCGCCTCCTTGATGGCGTTGATTAACGACATCCTCGACCTCTCGAAGGTGGAAAGCGGACGCCTGAGCCTCGAGGAAACTGCCTTCGACCTCGAGAGCATCGCCGATGAAATCGGCGCGACGCTCGGCGTCGGCGCTCATGCGAAGGGTCTGGAACTGGTCGTGCAGATAGCTCCTGAGGTTCCGCGTAAGCTCATCGGCGATCCGCTTCGCCTCAAGCAGATTCTGGTCAACCTGGTCGCCAATGCGATCAAATTTACCGCACACGGCGAGGTCGTCGTCCATATCGATCGCGATCCCGGCAACGCGGATCCCGGACGGTTGCGCGTCACCGTCGCCGACACCGGCATCGGCATTCCGGCCGACAAGATCGAAAGTCTCTTTTCGAGTTTCACGCAGGTCGATTCGTCGATCGCCCGGCGCTTCGGCGGCAGCGGCCTGGGCCTATCGATCGTGCGCCGGCTGGTCGAGCTCATGGGCGGACGCACCTGGGTCGAAAGCCGCCTCGGCCTCGGCAGCACGTTTTACTTCACTGCGAATTTCGCAGTTGACGCCAAGCCCAGCCCGGCGCCCGAAATTCACGATCCTCCAGGCCCGTCGGCACCACCGCAACTCGCCGGGTTGCGCGCGCTGGTCGTGGACGACAATCGGGTCAACCGGATGGTCGTGCGCGAGATCATCGCGGCGCGCGGAGTCGCCGTCGCCGAGGCCGCCAGCGGCGCGCAGGCCCTCGGCGATCTCGAATCCGCACGCCACGCCGGCCTCCCCTTCGACCTCGTAATCCTCGATTGCCGGATGCCCGTGATGGACGGATTCGAACTCGTGCAGCATCTGCGCCGCGGCGTCGAGCACGACGACACGATGGTGCTGATGCTCACCTCCGACGATTTGAGCATCCAGCTCCCCCGCGTCCGCGACCTCGGACTCGACGCCTACATCGTCAAGCCGGTGCGCCGCGCCGAACTGATCGCGGCAATCTCAAGCGCCCTTGCCGGACGCGGCCGCACCGGCTCCGTCAACGCCAGTGCAGTCGCATCTTTCGACCCGCTCGTCCCGCCGCGCCTCGTCAATTCGCCTCCCGCACCGCCGATCCGCTCGGATAATGCCTCTGCCTGCCGTTCCACGCGCGTGCTGCTGGTGGACGACTCCGCCGACAATCGGCTCCTCATCAATATCTACCTGAACCGCGAGCCCCATCGGATCGACGAGGCTGCCGACGGCGAAGAGGCCTTCGCGAAGGCGATCGCTGCGGACTATGATCTGATCCTGATGGATGTTCACATGCCGCTCGTGGACGGCCTCGAAGCCACGCGGATGATTCGCGCCTGGGAGTCCGCCCACGGTTCCCGCCGGACGCCGATCATCATCCTGACAGCCTCGGCCCTCGAAGAAGACGTCCGCCTCGCCCTCGCCGCCGGCGCCGACGCTCACGTGAGCAAGCCCATCACCCGCGCCACGCTGCTCGAGGCGATGCGCGGCTTTATGCCGGCAATCGACACCGCCCAACCACCGTCCCCGGCCGTCCTGCTTTAAGGGACATCACTAAGGGAGCGCCGATTAAAGGGGAGCGCCGATTAAAGGGGCACCCAACGAAAGATACGGGCGATGTGAACGGGCACCTGTACGGGCGCTGCGAGGCCTTTCAATGCGCATAAATCCCTGTAAAGATTGGCGTTCCCTCAGATCCGATTGGCGAGCCGTTAGCTCAGGTTGGTAGAGCATCTGACTTTTAATCAGAGGGTCCTGGGTTCAAGTCCCAGACGGCTCACCAGAAATACTCAATAAATGCCGTTCAGCAATTAGTCGTGATGTCGAAACTTCCCCCATCAGCTTGCCTACATCCGAACTGTGAATAGGTTCCTGTTACCTCGTCAGGAGACACGAGAATCCCGTTTACCTGAAGCTTGCATTTGCTGGCCTTGTCCCTAAGACGTACGGTCAACGCGTCGCCTACAATCTTGCCGGTCAGCACGCCGAAGCCTCCAAAATCATCGGTCCAAGAGCCACTGAGGATTTCTTTCTTCTGCTTGATCGCCAAGTCTAGATTTCCCGGCCCGAGCAAGTTGTCTTGCACGGTGCCGCACCAGCCGCCGGAGACTCGAGGGGGCGGAGGTTGCTTGACTTTCTGTCCGGGAGAAAGTGCCGCGCTTTCCGATCGCATACCCGCGTCCTGGGCGTAGCCATCAACTGCGAAAACGCAGATCAGGACTCCGAGCGCCAAGATAGCAAACGGAGTGTTCTTCACGTGCTCCCCTCCCTTGATTCAGGATCGCATTAGGATCGCAATTAGTCGTTATAGTCATGCATCGCTTAAGGATGTCAAACATTGACCCTAATGCTACGTCGAGGGCTATTGAGTACTAAACGGCGCGGCGGCGATACATCGCAGCCGCGATCACCAGCAGCGGTGCCGCAATGCTCATCGCGGCAAATGGCGCGTACTGGAAGAAGCGCCATTTGCCGTAATGATGGAGGCCATGGATCGACAACGGTATGAAGTCGCGCGCAAATGCATACAGGATGTAGTTCATTCCCGCGAAACGCAAAAGCCGCCATCCCCGCGAGCCGAGCGACTTCGCGAGTCCTCCTACCGAGAAAACCGATAATAAATAGGTAAAGAGTGCACCAACTACGAAGAAGTACAGCAGACCGCCCGCCAGCGGCGGTCGCGCCGAAATCTGAAACAACCAGGCCACCAGGCCCAGATGAACCAGCAGTGCGGACGCGTAAGCGAGCCCAAACTCTCGACCGCGTCCGGCTAAGACTCGAAACGGCGGCCCACATAGTGCCGCTACTGCTCCACCTGCATAGCCCAGCCAGAACAGAATAAACGCCCAGCGCGCCGTGAACCGAACCGCCGTCACAACGCTCGCCTCGCCGGTCCCGTAGATGACGAAAACGGCGGCGGCCAACCCTAGCCCTGCCGCAAACGCGATACCCATCCATCCGAACGGAATGGAGTTGCGCGCGATTGGTTGAGCGGCCGCACTTCGTTCACGCAATCGCGAGGAAGATGCGTCCGCCTCATAGCCTAAGTCATGGACTCGCGTTAGGCTCATTTAACCATTCCATACTGGTCTTATTTATCTCTTGGCTACTCATTATGGTCGCTTTGTAGATTCGATGTCAATTTGCCTTCAGCGGCGTGCGATGTCGTTCGTCCGTATCACGGCATGCGGACGCTGACTCCACCTTATGCCGGCGGCGGCCTTCACCGAACGGCCAATTTCAACGTCGGCGATCCGCACGGCCGCTTAAAGGGTGCGCGCAACTGTCAGGGAACTCACCGCCGCGTACTTGAAACCGCCGCAGAGACTCTGTAACTCAAAGGGGAAACTCGTAGCCAAGGCGAACGTGCTCTTCAATTCCTACCCCTTCACTCTCGGATTTCTGCCAATTTTCCTGCTGTTGTTCTGGACGTTCACCAGTCTGGACTTCCGCCGCGCGACGATGGCGTTGCTGATCCTAGGCTCGCTCTTTTTCTACGCGTGGTGGAACTGGCATTTCCTGTTCCTGTTCGGCTTCTCGATGATCTTCAACTATGGCTGGTCGCTGCTCCTGCCGCCCGCCGCGCAACCGGGCCCGCCCGAGCGCGAAAAAATGCGCCGCAGGCTGCTTGGCGTCGGCATCGCGGTGAATCTCGCGCTGCTCGGCTATTTCAAGTACCGCGACTTCTTCATGACGACCACGGCCGCTCTGCTCGGCGCTCACTGGCGTGGCCTCCCGCTCGTGCTCCCGCTCGCGATCTCGTTCTTCACCTTCGAGCAGATCACCTACCTCGTCGGTGCCTGGCGCGGTGAGCCCGGGTACGGCGACTTCATCAGCTATTGCCTCTTTATCGCCTTCTTCCCTCACCTGATCGCGGGCCCGGTGGTCCGCTATGCGGAGATCTATCCGCAGCTCAATCGCAACAGCCGCTTGAGCCTGACGACTGCCAACGTGAGCGCCGGCCTGATGATTTTCGCCATCGGCCTGTTCAAGAAGGTCATCCTCGCCGACTCGTTTCGCAGCATCGTCAACCCCCTCTTCGACAGCTCGGTACCGCTCGACTTCCTCGACGCCTGGGGCGCGCTCCTCGCCTTCGGACTCGAAGTCTATTTCGACTTTTCCGGCTACTCGGATATGGCCATCGGCCTGGCCCGCATGTTCGGCGTCATTTTCCCTGAAAACTTCGATTCGCCGTACAAATCGCTCAGCGTGGTCGAGTTCTGGCGGCGATGGCACATGACGCTCTCATTCTTCCTGCGCGACTACCTCTATATACCGCTCGGCGGCAACCGCAAGGGACAATTCCGGCGCCAACTCAATCTCTTCATCACGATGCTGCTCGGCGGCCTCTGGCATGGTGCGAGCTGGACTTTTGTCGTCTGGGGCGGGCTCCAAGGGCTTTATCTTTCGATTAATCATATCTGGTGGGACCGTGGGCGTAAGCTGCCGCCTGCCCTCGCGTGGGCGATAACCTTCGTCTGCATCACCGCCTCATGGGCCTTTTTCCGTGCGCCTACTTTCACTCGCGCGAGTCAGATTTTCGAAGGCATGGCGGGTCTCCGCGGCTTTTCGCTCGGGCAGTTTTCCTACATCAAGGACTGGCGCGGGATCGTGCTCGGACTCCTGATTGTGGTTTTCGCGCCCAACCGCCAGCAAATCATGGCGTGGCGCTGGCGCAACGACTGGGTCTATGCCGGCGTCTTTGCCGCCCTCGCCGGTATCAGCGTGATGGCGATGTCGAATCCTCCGCCTTTCATCTATTTTCAGTTCTGATTGCACTGCCGATGCCCTCCGCGCGCCGCCCATTCATTATGTTGTTGCTCGCCGCTGCGATCGCCTTCGGCTGCGCCGCCTTCAATTTCCTCATTGATCCCTACGGCGCCTGGGGCACCGGCCTCGTCCCTCCGGCCTTCGGCAAAATCAACGACGAGCGCCTCCAGATTCCCTACCTGCTGCGCACCAGCGAACCCTCGACGATCCTCGTCGGTAACTCCCGCGTCGCCTGGGGCATACCGATCGAGGAAGGTTACCGCGACGGCGTGCTCAATGCCGGCATCCTCGGCGCTACGGTCCCCGAGGCCACGCGCATCATCAACGATGCGCTGGCTGGGAAACACCTCAAACGGATCGTCTGGTTCGTCGATTTTCTCGCCTTCAGCGACCACTACAACAAGGTCGATCCCCGCTTCGACGCGCGCCTGTCCGGCAGCCTCGAAGCGAAAATTGAGGAAACGCTCTTCAGTCTCAACGCGCTCGGTGACAGTTTCGATACCTTGAAGCGTGCCCTCGGTGGACGCTCCCGCTTGCGCCGCACCCGCACCGTCGCGATTCCGTGGCCGATGGACTTCATCTGCAGCTCTCTCAACACCAGGGCGACCAGCGATCTCAGCACCGTCCCCGACTTCGTCCTGGCGACTCAGCTCACCCGCAACTGGTACACCGATTACCGCATCTCGCCCGCCCTGGTGCGGCTGTTCACCGACACCCTCCGCAAGGCGCGCGCGCAAGGCGTGGACGTGGTATTGGTGATGGCGCCGATGAGCCAATACGAACTCGAATTCCTCCGCCAGAGCGGCCAGTGGCAGAAATTCCAGGACTTCAAGCGCATGATCGCCGCCCACGGACCCGTCTGGGACTTCACTGGCTACAACGCCATCGCCCACGACGACCGCATGTTTCGCGACGCCACTCACATGGAACCTGCCGTCGGCCAAATGGTCTTGCGCATCGTCCTCGGCCTGGACTCGACGCCCTGCAATGCCCCCACCGCCGCCATCGCGGAGAGTGGCGTCCTCATCCAGCCGAGCTCCCTCGAAGCCGCCCTCGCCACGCAGGACCAGATGCGCCGGGCCGCCAATGATCCATCCTCGCGCTATTCCCGGATGGCCACCCGCATCCGCAACTCCATCGCCGCGAAAAATGCGCTTGCGCCCGATCAGTCGAATCAATCAGATGATTAGAAAGCTGTGTTTATTGAACTACCGCCGCTCAGCCTTCGCGCTCTCGATCTGCTTGCTCACCCTCTGCGGATGCACCAATACGCAAGACGTCACCACCGCCTCGGGCGTCCGCTGCCAGACCACCGTGCACAACTATATCGTCTCGGTCGCTACCAGTTCGCAGTGCTGGGATAAAAACGGCACCCCGATCTCCGATACCCCGGCCAACAACCAATCGAGCGACTAGTCCCTGGCCAACGCTACCGCTGCCACGCGATATTCAAAAATGGCGACACGGATCCGCGCCTCGATCGCAGCAAAGAGCGGCCTCCCACCCGGCCAGTCGAACCAGTCCGACGACTAGCTACTGAGTGCGGATATCGCGTCAGGGACCGGACGGACCAACGGCGATTCCCAGCGCATAGTAGCCGAGTCCAGTGGAAGGACCCCCGATGGCGTCGATGGGCGCAACGTCGCCGCTGCTCCCTGCCGCAAAGACCAGGATGGGACCGCTGATGTGCGCAGCTGCGGAGCCGATTCCGAGTCCAGTAGTCGCCGCCGGTGCGAAGCCGCTGGTCGAGCACAACTCGAATCTGAAACCCCCAGGCTCGTTCAGTACATAGATGTTGCCGCTCCAGTCGAGAGCGATTCCGTAGGGAAGCCCTAGACGTGTGTTCGGTCCGCTAATCGTGGTGGTGGGCTTGACGTCGCCGTTGCTGCCGGGGGCATAGACGGTAATGGTCCCGGGGCCGGGTGGAGAACAAGAACAGTTCGGGGGACAATGCCGAACGACGCCCTGATTCGTCACGTAGATGTATCCGTGACGATCCACCGCCATCGCCGAAGCATTAGTAAGCTTGGTATTCGGCCCGCCGATAGTCGCGATACGCCGGGGCTTCGCACCACTGTATGCCGTGTAGGCCGCGATGGTGGCTGCGCCATTTTCGGTACAGATATGCGTGCCGCACCTCACTTGCTGAATCAGCACATAGATCTCGCCGGAAGGGCCCGCGGCGATCGCGTTCAGGTTGTTATAGGGGTTGGTCGCTATCGTGATCGTGACGAGCGGCGCGACATTGCCGGAGCTGCCCGCAGGGTACTCTGTGATGGTGTTATTATCGTTGAGGACGGCGATCTTGCCGTTGGGAACCACTGCGATTCCTACCGGATACGCCAATCCCGTCTGATCTCCCATGATGGTTCCCGTCGGCGGACTGATTCCGTAGCTGCCTGGCGCGTAGATCGCAATGCTGTTGTAGCCCGCGGGACTTGACGCATTCGCCACGTAGATTTTCCCGGAGGAATCCGTGGCAATGGCCAGGGGCTGGTCGAGTCCGTTGAAATTACTGGTGATAGTCGCTGTCGGCGCCGCGTCGCCGGTGCTGCCGGCCGCATAGACGGTCACGCTGCCGCTCTGAGTCGGGCCGCCCGTGCCATTCAGGACGTAGAGGTTCCCGACGGCATCCAGAACGACCCCATTGGGGGTTTCCAACCCCGTATCACTGCCCACGATGGTCACTGCCGGCGGCACGTCGCCATCACTTCCCGCCGGGTAAACGCTTACACTCCCTGTGGTCACATAGAGGTTTCCGCTGGAATCCACCGCCATGCTCGGCTGCTCGCCGAGAACCACATTTTTGCCGGTGATCCTCGCTATAGGTTCCGCGTTACCGGTGCTGCCTGCTGAATAGATCGTGATGCTGGGTTCGTACGTATGTTCGCCGGTACCGTCATAAAACGTCACCCCGACATTGGCTACGTAGATGTCTCCCGACCGGTCCAGAGCGATACTGCCGGGATTGATCAGTCCGGTCGTCGCACCGCTTATGGTTTTGACCGGTGCCACATTGCCTTCGCTGCCGGCTGCGTAAACCGTTACGACGCCGGTCGGGTAGCCGCTGCCCGGCAGGCCAGGACCGCCCGTCCCGTTAACGATGTATATGTTGCCAAGGGAATCTACCGCGATACCCATGGGACCACTGAGCAGTGTCTGGGAACCGGCAATAATGCTTTCCGGTGCCTCGTCCAGAATGCCGGTCCCGACTCCCAGGGGCGCATAGACCGAGATCTGATTCTCACCGCCGTTCAGGACGTAGATCTTTCCGCTTGCATCCAGGGCGATCCCGGTGGGTTGGTTGAGGCCGGTGTCGGGACCACCGATTATCGCAGTCGGTGGCACATTGCCGTTGGCGTCGGCCGCATAGACCGTGATCGTATTGATGGCGGAGTTCGTCACGTAAATCCTGCCGCTCACGTCTCTCGCGATGCCGCGTGGCGCAGCCATGCCGACAGTCAGGGCGATCGGCGAAACGTCTCCATCACCATCGATGGGATAAGCGTCCACGTTGAAGGAATTAAGCACGAAGATGATTCCCTGCGGGCTCGCTGGTGGAGCTGTTACGGCTGCCGCGTCGCCGATCGGCGCTAACAGGATCACGCCGAACAGTAGAGCGGTAACGTAGAGGACTTTTGCGGCTTCCATTTCGCGTCGGCAGGAATCTACATTCTGGACGCGATTAAAGCTCGCATCAAGTCGATATGGTTTGCAAATGCTAATCTGCGCGGGGCCTAAGCCAGCCCTAGCGTTGCCAGAGGATCTGCCCGGCTTCGAGCGGCACGCGCACGCCGTGGAACGCCGGCACTATCCGCGGCGTATAGTCGTCGGCCGGCCGCTTCGACGGCACCTGCCCGGTGTAAATAAATCCGTTGACCGCTCCCACCAGCGCTTCGCCGCGCGTCATCGAGTGCTTTTCGGCCGGCTTGCCGCCGCGCCCGTCAGCGTATAACTCGACGCTCACCGCGTCCGTGTCCAGATCGTCGAGATAAACCTGCACGCGAAAGTTGTGGAAATCACCAACCGTCTCGCAATGGACCTGGCCGAAATAGATCTTCGGCCAATGTTCCGCGATCGCATTGCCCCATTGCACTATCGCTTGCGCCCGCGCCCCTCTCGACCCTTCCCGCTCGCGATAGCTGGCCGCCGCCGGCAGATAGTATTTCTCCGTGTATTCCCGCACCGCGCGGTTCGCCGAAAACTGCGGCACCAGCCGCGCCATGCTTTCGCGCATCATCGCGATCCATTTGCGCGGCAGCCCGTGTTCGTCGCGCTCGTAAAATTGCGGAATCACCTGCCGCTCCAGAAGCTCATACATCTGAAGCGCCTCCGCCGCGTCCCACGCCGGATCTTCCCCATGCTCCCGCCCATCGCCCAGCGCCCAGCCGACCTCCGGCGCGTATGCTTCCGCCCACCACCCATCCAGTTCCGACAGGTTCACTCCGCCGTTCGCCAGCACCTTCATCCCGCTCGTTCCGCTCGCCTCCCATGGACGGCGCGGCGTGTTAATCCACACATCGACGCCCTCCACGAGACGCTCGGCCAGGAGCATGTCGTAGTCGATCAGGAACACCGCGTGCTGCCGAATGTCGTGCCGGCGCAGGAAATGTATCCATTCCCGGATCATCTCCTTGCCCGCCTGGTCCGCCGGATGCGCCTTGCCCGCGATTACCAGTTGCACCGGATGGTCACGGTTGGTCAGCAGCCGCGCCAGCCGCCCGCTATCGTGCAGCAACAGGTTGGGCCGTTTGTAAGTCGCAAAGCGCCGCGCGAACCCCAGCGTGATCGCATTCGCATCGAACATGGTCTTCGCCGCCTCGATGTCCTCCGGCGACGCGCCGTAGCCCGCCATCTGCCGATGCGTTCGCAGCCGCACGAAACGCACCAGCTCATTGCAATTGTCCGTGCGCAATTGCCATAGCGCCGCGTCCGGCACCGCGCGGATGCGCTCTTCGACTCCCGCCGTCGTCCCCAGCCACCGATCCTTGCCGCACGCTTCCGCCCACAGCCGATCCGAATGCTCCGAATCCCAGCTCGCCGTATGCACGCCGTTGGTGATGCTGCCGATCGGAATTTCCGCGACCGGCCATCTTGGAAACAGCGGCTGGAATATCGACCGGCTCACCGCGCCATGCAGTTTGCTCACGCCGTTGATAGCGCCGGCGCCGCGCACCGCCAGGTATGCCATGTTGAAAGGTTCGCCGGCGTCATCGCGATTGGCCCTGCCGAGCGCCATCAGATCGTCAAACCCGATGTGCAGGCGTTCGGTCGCGTACCAGTTCAGATACAGATGGATCAGCGCCGGCGAAAAGCGATCGAATCCCGCCGCCACCGGCGTGTGCGTCGTAAACAGATTCCCCGCCCGCGTCGCCGCCAGCGCCACTGCGAACGGCTGACCGTAATCTTCCATGAACGCGCGCGCCCGCTCGATCACCGCGAACGCCGCGTGGCCCTCGTTCAGATGGCAGACCTCGGGCTCGAGTCCAAGCTGCTTCAGCAACCGCCACCCTGCGATGCCCAGCACCAGCTCCTGATGCAGCCGCAGCTCGGCGCCGCCCCCGTACAGCTCGCTCGTGATTCCCCGATGCATCGGGATGTTCGCCGGATCGTTGCTGTCGAGCAGGTACAGCCTCAGCCGTCCGACCCGCGCTTCCCACACCCGCAGCCGCAGTTGATAGCCGGGAAAGTCGAGCGCCACCCGCACCAGTTCGCCCGCGCCGTCCCGCACCGGCGTTATCGGCAGCCACGTCGGCGGATTGTACGGAAACAGGTCACGTTGATTGCCATCCTGGTCGATCGCCTGGCGGAAATAGCCCTGCTGATACAGAAGTCCCACGCCGACGATCGGCACCCCGAGGTCGCTGCCCGCCTTCAGTTGGTCGCCCGCCACGTTGCCCAGTCCGCCCGAATAGATCGGCAGCGCCTCGCTCAGCCCGAACTCCATGCTGAAATAGGCGACGCACTTGAGCGGCGATCCGCCGTGCGTCTGCTGAAACCATCCCGGCGAGCCGCAGGATTCGCGCCGCGCCAGCACCAGCTCTTCCACCCGCCGCCGCTGCTCCCGGTTCTCCGCCATTGCCTTGAGCGTGCGCGCCGACGCCTGCTGCAGCATCAGCCACGGATTTCGCGTCAGCAGCCATACCTCCGGATCGATCTCGCGCCAGATATCGTCGCTCTGCCGCTTCCAGGCCACGCCCAGATCCAGCGCCAGTTCGCGCAGCAGATCGATCATCGGTTCCGCACTAATCGACGGCGCCTCGGCTTGCGGCATTGAACAACTCTCCAGCTTAAACCCTAGGTCTCCGATGATCGCACAGTCAAATCACAGGATTGTTAACTCCTCGCCCTTCATCAGGGATCGTTCATCAGGGATCGTCAGCGTCCCTCCCGGCACCGCGGCGCCATCGCAGCGAAAAGTGTTGGACCCCTTCGATCTGTTTCACTAGCGTGAACGCCATTGCCATGCCGACCAACAATTACCCCGGCTTTGCCGCAGCCAGAATCCTGCTCCTCGCCCTCATCGGTCTGCTGCTGGCGGCCGGTCACGCGATCTGCGCGACCGATTGGATGACTGGGCTGCCGCGATCGCCAATCGATGTCCACGCGTGGCCCGGCGGCAAAAAGGTCGCCGTCTGCTTCGTCCTCTACGTCGAAGTCTGGGGCGTCGGCAACGGTCCCGTTTTCCGGCCGGACATGGTCGATCGCAAGCCCGATCTCGTCAACGAATCCTTTCGTCAATACGCTATCAATGAAGGCATTCCTCGCGTCGGCCGCATCTTCCACGATCAATCCGCGCCCTTGAGCATCGCCCTTAACGCCCTCTTCCCGGCACGCTACCCCAACGTCTGGAAGCAGTTTCGCGCGCTGATCCCCAAGGCCCCGATCATCGCCCACGGCATCAATAACTCCACCCAGATGCTGCCGCTTAACCAGGGTCTTGCCGCCCAGCAAGCCTACATCCGCTGGACCCTGGACCTGATTCAGCACGATACCGGCGTCAAGGCCCTTGGATGGTCCAGTCCCAGCGTTTATTCCAACGCCGATACATTCAGCGCCGCCGCCGCTGCGGGCGTCACCTTTTCGCTCGACGGCATGGACTCCGATACCCTTTCGCTCCTCACCACCAAATCCGGGCCGCTCGTCCTGATTCCCTATCCCGCCGTTACCGTCGATATGGGGCAATACTTCCAGCGCCTCAAACAGCCCGGCGAGATCGCGAGCCTCTGGATCGATTACGTTACCGAACTCGCGCGCGAAGCCGCCGCCCACCCGGAGCGTCCGGCCACCGTCGTCGCTATCGGCATCCACCCGTTCGTCGTCGGCACCCCCGACGGCGCCGCTGCCTTACGCCGCGTGATCGAGAACTTCAAACAGCAAAAGCTGGTCTGGCTTACCGACGTGCAGGCGGTCCTCGACGCCGTGCACCCCAAGCCTTAGCCGCCAGCAACGGATTACTCCTCCTTATAATCCTCAACCGCTCCCGATCTCTATTTGACAAAGCTGTATGGAAAACTGTCATCTTGTTTTTTATGGCCGCATGAAGTATCTATGAGAGAGAGTTAGTCCGCAGACTCCACCGCAAATTAAAAACGACAAAGTCTATTCTCGGGCCGTCCGGATGAGGATTTGAGTGGACCTGAATACTATTGCCGAAATTGCCCGGCCCACCCCTCACGACGCACCCGTCCGGTGGCGCGAGGGCGACGCCTGGCTCGCCGGTGGCACCTGGCTCTTTTCCGAGCCGCAACCCCATCTCCGCCGCCTGATCGATCTCCACGCCCTCCAATGGAACCCGTTGATCCTCAGCGAACAGGGCCTCGAGATCGCCGCCACCTGCGAGATCGCCCGCCTCGTCGCTCTCAAGCCCCTTCCCGATTGGACCGCCGCCCCGCTGATTGGCGAATGCTGTCGCTCGTTCCTGTCCTCTTTCAAAATCTGGAACACCGCCACCGTCGGCGGCAATATCTGCATGTCGTTGCCCGCCGGTCCGATGATCTCGCTGGCCGTCGCCCTCGAAGGCGTCTGCCGAATCCTCAACCGCACCGGCGGCGAGCGCCGCGTCCCGATCGAAGATTTCGTCACCGGCAATCATCAGAACCTCCTGCAGCCCGGCGACCTCCTCCGCAGCATCGATCTCCCCGCTTCCGCGCTGCGCAAGCGCGCCTGCTTCCGCCGCATCTCGCTCACCCACCTCGGCCGTTCAGCCGCGCTGCTCGCCGCCACGCACGATCCCAACGATGGCACCTTCATGCTCACCGTTTCCGCCTCGACCGAACGTCCGCACCGGCTCAGCTTTCCGCAAATTCCCGATACGAGCGCGCTGCATGCGCGCCTCGATCGTGAAATTCCCCAATTCTTCGACAACGTCCACGGCACCCCGGAGTATCGCAAGCACATGACCTATTATTTCGCCGAGGAAATACGCCGCGAAATTTTTACAAAACAAACCCATTTCTCGCCGCGGGCGAGCGGTCTTTGACCATGTCGGACCGCGTAACCCCATCCGATCGTCGGCCACTGGGCAGGGCGGGGCGCCGATGAGCTACCTCGTCAACGGCAAAACCTTCGCCGAGGAGCCCCGCCCGGGTCAGTGCCTGCGCACCTTCCTGCGCGAGATGGGATGGTTCGGCGTCAAGAAGGGCTGCGACGCCGGCGATTGCGGCGCCTGCACGGTCTGGCTCGACGGCGTCCCAGTCCATAGCTGCCTCGTCCCCGCCTTCCGCGCCGACGGCCGCCAGGTAACCACCATCGAGGGCCTCGCGCACAATGGCGAACTGCATCCGATGCAACGCGCGTTCATGCAAGCCGCCGGCTTCCAGTGCGGCTTCTGCACCGCCGGTATGATCATGACCGCCGCCAGCCTCAACGAGGAAGACGCCCGCGACCTGCCCCGCGTCATGAAGGGCAATCTCTGCCGCTGCACTGGTTATCACGCCATCGAGGACGCCATCCGCGGCATCGTCGCCATCGAGGAAGACCTCCCCGGCAAGTCCTGCGGCGCCGGCCTGCTCGCCCCCGCCGCCGAAGCCATCGTCACCGGTCAGGCTCGCTACACGCTCGATACCAGCATCGACGGACTGCTCCACCTGAAGCTCGCGCGTTCGCCGCATCCGCACGCGCGCATCACCGCAATTCGCAAGGATGCCGCGCTCGCCGTTCCGGGTGTGCGCGCCGTTTTCACCTGGGAGGATGTGCCGCGGCTGCTCTACACCTCGGCCACTCACGACGACTATCACGTCGATCCCAACGACACCTACCTGCTCGACAACGTCGTGCGCTTCGTCGGCCAGCGCGTCGCCGCCGTCGTCGCGGAAACCGAGGGCGCGGCGGAGGAGGGCTGCCGCAGGCTCGAGATTGACTACGAGCTGCTGCCCGCGGTCTTCGACCCCGAACAAGCCATGAGCCCGGGTGCTCCTGTCATCCACGACAAGGGCGCGGAATCGCGCATCCGCCGGCCGGGCCGGAACATCCTGCTCGAGATTCACGGGCACGTTGGCGATGTCGAGACCGGGTTCAAGGACGCCGATACCATCCACGAAGGCACCTACACCACTCATCGCGTTCAGCACGCTCACCTTGAGACCCACTGCACCATCACCTGGCTCGACCACGATCGGCTCCACGTACGTACCAGCAGCCAGACGCCGCACATCACCAAGCAGAAGCTCTGCTACATCTTCAACCTGATGCCCGACAGCGTCCGCGTCTTTTGCGAGCGCGTCGGCGGCGGCTTCGGCGGCAAGCAGGAAGTGCTGACCGAGGACATCTGCGCGTTCGCCACGCTCAAGACCGGCCGTCCCGTCATGCTCGAGTTCACGCGCGAGGAGCAGTTCATCGCTTCCACCACGCGCCATCCGATGAGTGTGCAGATGAAGGTCGGTGCGCGCCGTGACGGCACCCTGACTGCCATCCAGATGCGGGTCGTCTCCAACACCGGTGCCTATGGCAATCACGGCGGCGAAACCCTGTACGCGGCGTGCGGCGAAGCCGTGGCGATCTACCGCTGCCCCAACAAGAAGGTGGACGGCTTCACTGTGTACACCAACATGCTGCCGGCCGGCGCCATCCGCGGCTACGGCATGACCCAGACCATCTTCGCCGTCGAGTGCGCGATCGACGAACTCGCGCGAACCCTCAAGATGGATCCTTTCGAGTTTCGCCGCCTCAACGTCGTCACCCCCGAGGACCAGATGATCGCGGAAAGCGAGGCCACCACCGATACCGAGTTTGGCAGCTACGGCCTCGACCAGTGTCTCGACCTCGTCCAGGACGCGATGACGCGCGGCAACGGTATCAGGCGGCCGGAGGGCGCCGATTGGCTCGAGGGCCAGGGCATGGCGATTTCCATGCATGGCGCCGTTCCTCCCACCGAGCATCGCTCCGAAGCCCGACTCGGCCTCGGCGCGGACGGCAATTACCACCTGGCAATCGGCACCGCCGAGTTCGGCAATGGCACCACCACGGTCCATCAGCAAATCGTCTCGAGCGTTCTTAATAGCACCGCTTCGCGCGTGTGCATCGTCCAATCCGACACTGATCGCACGGGCTACGACACGGGGGCGTTTGCCAGCGCGGGCACGGTAGTGGCCGGCAACGCGGTACGGCTCGCGGCTGAGGCCTTGCGCGAGCGGATGTTGAGCTTCGCTTCGAAGAACTACGCCGTCGGCCGCAACGCCTGCCGCCTCGAACACGACGCCGTTGTTTACAATGACCTCCGCGTTCCGCTGAAGGACTTCTCGGAGGCGGCGCGCAAGGCCGGACGCCCGCTTGAGTCCGTCCGCAAGGCTTACGGCACTCCGCGCAGCGTCACCTTCCAGGTACAGGGCTTTCGCATCGCCGTGAATCGCATCAGCGGCGAAGTCATCGTCCTGCAGAGCGTGCACGGAGCCGACGGCGGCGTGATCATCAACCCGATGCAGTGCCGGGCTCAGATTGAAGGGGCGGTTGCCCAGGGGCTCGGCTGGTCGTTGCAGGAAAAGATGGTCTTCGACGACCGCGGTTGCATGATCAACCCGACCTTTCGCAACTATCGCATTCCGGCGTACGCGGACGTCCCGCGCCGGACCGAGATTTACTTCGCGAACACCCATGACGCCTTCGGTCCGCTCGGCGCCAAATCGATGAGCGAGGCGCCGGTCTATCCGATTGCGCCGGCGCTCGCTAACGCCTTGACGAATGCCACTGGCGTGCGTTTCCACGACTCGTCGATGACGCCTGATCGGATCTTCCGGCGCATTTTCGATAGCAGCCGGAGCGACAGTGCTTAAGTATCAAATGGCGCCCGCCTCGATCGTGGCCGACTCGACGCCCTAGAGCAGTCGTCCATGGCTACACGAGCCAAGCGCGAGCGTTTTTCGAGCAGTCTCAAAGTTGTCGTTCTTGGTCTCTTATATGCGATTCTGCTGACCTCGGCGTTGCCGCATGAGGCGTGTGCCGCCGATACGGACGTGTCACCAGTTCCCGCCGCGGGCCTGATTGCGTCGACCGCGCCAGCGCCGCCCATCGGGCAACTACTGTCGAGCGACCCGGTCGAACCAATCAGTTCCAACCCGGGCGCCTCCAATATCATCCCTGGAACGGACGCGCTGGGCAGTCTGCTAGGATTCCCCGCCGACTCGGGAATTCGCCTGGGCGGCTTGTGGATCGGAGACGCGGATTATCTGATTGCGGGCGGAGCGAAGCCGCGCACCTGGAGCTTCAACAGCCTGCTGCTCCTGAACTTGAACCTGGACGCAGAGCGACTGTTGGGTATTCCCGGCGCCTCGTTGGACGCGGAACTGCTCCAGTTCAACGGCGAGGCCGCCAACGCCAAGGCCGGCGCAGTGACCGGATATGACGGACTGACCGGTCCCAAGCCGCTGGTTCGTACGCAACTCTATGAGCTTTGGTGGCGGCAAGTCCTGTTTCACGACAAGCTCGTCGTTCGCTTCGGCAAGACCGTCCCCACCTACGACTTCAACAACGTCTCCCGGGCGGTGCCGACTGCGGATGCGAGCCTCCAAATCCCTGCTGTCACCGCTCTGATTTACACGCCGATATTCAAAAATCCTACATTGATCGGTGCGGCACCCGGTTATTACAACTCAGCCTATGGAATAACCGCGAACTATGCACCGACTCGGAATTTATACCTCACTTACGCGGTCTATGATGGTGCCTTGGCGGCACGCATTCAGACCGGACTGCGTGAAGCCCCCGTCTTCGATGGGCACTATTTCACGATTGGACAGGCAGGCTATACCTGGAGTCTCAGCGAACGCGATCTGATCGGACAAGTTGCGGCGGGCGGCTGGGCGCAGACCGGCGAACTGTACGGCGGTGGCGTCGAGGAAAGCGGCGCCGAGGGATTCTACACTTTCGGCTCGCAGCGTTTGTGGAGACAGCACGCGGGTACAGACAACAGTGGGGTCTCGGGCTTTTTCCAGTTCGGCATCAACGATTCGCGCACGATGATCGCAAACGAATTCTTCGGCGCCGGATTTACCGGCTTCGACCTGGTCCCCGGGCGGCCGGTCGATTCGTTCGGTAGCGGACTCGCCTGGTCATGGCTGAATCGGAAATACGGCTTTCGCGCCAACGAAGCGATGCTCGCTATCTACTACCAGATGCATCTCGTAGGTCCCACTTTCTTTCAGCCCACGCTCACCTACATTCCCAATCCCGGGGAAAGTACGCGCACCGAAGGTGCGATCGCGATAACCTCGCAAGTTACAGTTCTGTTCTAGAACCTCGTGATCTGAGAACACTTAATGGAGCAATCGATCAGTCGGCACACAGTCCATTGTACTTGCAGCAACCGATGGTCATTGGCACGGCTTTGATCGCTCACGCCGGCCGTAACGTAGTAGCCAGTTTTTTCGATGGCTTACTTGATGTCTTCGATAGTGGCGGGTCCTTCACCCTGGCTTGGATCGATCCTGAAAGGCCATTCGTTGGAATGAAATGGCACCGCCGGTGGCAGAAAGACTGGAATGCCGTACTTCTTATCTTCAGCCTGAATAGCTTTGCGGCCATCGCCGCCCATCAACTCGTAGTCCATGAGATAGTAATTGCCGAAGAAGACCTGTCCTACCGAACGGTCGGCGACGGTCCGAATCAGCACATCAAGCATTTGATCGGGCGTAGTGACGAAGGCCGAGGTCTCGAACAGAAAAAGGCGCTCGTTCATCGCCTGTTTGCCGAAGAATTGGGCGAGCACGCTGAAAATGACATTGTTCTGTCGGGCGACATACAGCGTGTTGCTGACGCCGTAAGTCTGGTCCCAGTCGGGACCCAGCATCTCTTTCCAATCTTTGAGCACCTTCATCCAATGCTCGACCTGGGTCGAGGCTCCGAGCCAGACATTCTTTGCAAGGTAGGGTTTGACTTCCCGGGCATATTGCTGAAGGTCTTCGAACGAGTAAGCGCCCTTGCTGAGGCAGTCATCCATAAACTTGAGATTGCCTTGGAGGATTTTGCGCTGGTTATCGCGAGCCTCGGCGCTTATGTCGATTGCGTCGAGGCTATCGAGCGCGGTCTGATTGGAAGCGCGAAAGGCGCGCATCGGCCCCTCCCACGACAGATCGGAAACAGTACCGAGGTGAGAACCGGCCAGTTCGAACACTGCCAGGGCTGAATGCCCTACCGATTTATATACCTGGTAACGTAGCGGAACCTCTGGAGCTTCCAAGGGCGCCTTGCCCGGCCGGTAGAGCGTGAGCTTGCCGCCCTGATTGCTGAACAGGGCCATAATTACGGAATGCTGGGCGAGGAAATTCTTTTGAAATTTCATTTGTGCGTCGTCGTACAGGCCAAACATTGCCGTGTCCAGTGCAAGAACATTCTGTACGGCCACCTGAGGTTTGGACGCGGGCTTCGTGTTGCCGACAATTACCTCCATGTAGTCGGGCAGGTTTTGACTCGTACTCACTTGACCGTCGGAATGGCGGACGTTCGCGAGGGTAACAATCACCGATACCGCGAACGCTACTAATAGGCGAAATTTAAATCTAATCATTAGTCCTCATACAGTACGGCCCGCACAACTTCAAGCGAGCGAGCCAATTGGCGGAGTTTTTCCCGACGACCTTCAGCCGCAAATTAGTGCAGCTATCGTGGCGGCCGCACGATCACCGATCGAAACATCAAGAACTCAGTTACAAAAGCTGAAATATGAGAACCAAAAGAGCAAGCCCGGCCACGACCGCCCCGGTGCCGAGCACCTGGTTTTTCCAATCACGATTGCGTCCCGTCAGCCAGAAATTGAAAAATTGACTCACCAGCGGCATAACGAACCAGGTCAGTAACGCCACGGAAAGAATGTTTCCAATCAACATTTGCAGCGGAAACGACAAGTTGCGCCATAGCGGAGTTAGAAAATTCAGAACCATGACTGTGGGATAGAGCGCGAACAACACCGCCAGCGCTTGCTTCCACGAAGGCGGAACTTTAACCGTCCCGCCGGGCCCGCGATTAAGTGCGAACCATCCTTCGAGACCGGTCACCTGATGGGCGTGCATGCTCTCGACGATCGATTCGAGTTCCGCGAGCAGGGTCTGCCGCTCCTTCGACTCCATCCAATGAGCGAGGTCGGCGACCGAAGCATAACGAACGATATCCACCCACTCGTCCTGCGCGCCATGCGGCTTGAAAAACTCGGTTGCAAGATAGCCCGGATAGTGCGCTTGCGCCGCGATCGCCTTGCGTCGCCACGCGAGGTATTCGTGCACCTTGTCCTCGGCAACACGGTGAGTAAAAACCATCGCTACCGGGGGTTCCGCGTTATCGTCGCTGGCGAGCAGCAGCATGTGCGACGGTTCCGAGAGGCAAGCTTCGATCCGGGACGCCAGTTGCGCGCGTTCGGGGCTAGCGAGCCATTGCTTCATCGCTTGATTCGATTCGAGACGGAAAATCGATACCCATTCGGCCTGGAGGCCAGCTATTGGGCCGAGGACTTCCGTGCCGACGAAACCGGGAAATGTGCGCGCGGCCTTGGTGATTGCCGCCTGCGCGTCCATGTATTCGGCGGCCTTTTCAAGGCGCACCAGATGGGACGCGATAGCGGTGGCAGGCTGTGGAGCGCGAGTTTCCCGCGATTCCGTTGAGTCATTCATATAAGGCCCCGATTCGTAACGCAGGTTGATGCTGAAGACAGCGGACGCCGTAAAGTCGCTTCATCTTTATCGGTATTCGCAGTCCATATAGACAGCCGGTCATCCGAGAAGTTGGTAACCAATACGTAAAGTAGCACGCGCCGGTGCAAGACGCTTCGGATCGCGGAGGCTTCCTGCCTTGGCCGATATGCTCACGGACTGCACCGCCGGCGGTGAAATCTCGACGACCGCCGCGGCGCGATCATAGACGTTTTCGAAGAGGCGCGTAGGCGGGTCAATTTGGTTGCAAATCGACGGCTTCACCAAGCCTGGGGCCAGCTACGGCTGAGTTGAGGCGCCGCCATAGTTATTCGAGCAGTGAAATAGTGTATCAGTTAGCCGGTGTTTATTGAGGCCGAGGTTCTGGGCAGCCTGCTTCTGCTGATCGTGCTCGAGATTGTCCTCGGCATCGATAACCTTATTTTTATCGCAATTCTAGCCGGCCGCCTCCCTGAGCAGCAGCGCGCGCGTGCACGCCGGATCGGTCTGAGCCTGGCGCTGGTGGCGCGGGTCGCGCTGCTATCGATCATTGACTGGATGATGGATCTGACGCAGCCGATTTTCGCTGTCGGTGCGCACGGCGTCTCGTGGCGCGACGTGATTCTTATGAGCGGCGGACTTTTTCTGCTTTACAAAGCCGCACATGGGATGAAGGAACAGGTGGAGGGCGCGCACGGCAGCGATGCCGCCGAGATTGGCGCCAGGCCGACCTTCCGTGCTGTGATCATGCAGATCCTGATTCTTGACGTGGTATTTTCACTCGACAGCGTGATCACCGCGGTCGGTACGGTGGACGAAATCTGGGTGATGGTCGTGGCGGTGATCGTCGCCATTGTAATCATGCTGGCGGTATCGGCCACGATCGCGGATTTCGTCAACCGCCATCCGTCGGTAAAGCTGCTGGCGCTGGGATTTCTGCTCTTGATCGGGATGAGCCTGTTGGCGGACGGCAGCGGCTTTCACATACCGAAGGGATACATATATTCCGCGATGGCATTCGCGGGACTGATCGAAACGATGGATCTGCTGGCGGCGCGCCGCCGTCTGGCAGTGTCCTCGGGGCAGGGGTCGGAAACCGCCAAGAGACTAGCGGACCATTAACGCGCTCTCATCACTTTTTCGGACGATTCGGTGTGTCGAAAAAGTCAGCCCATCGATCGAGGTGGCGCGTGAACCGTCGGGATTCGAGACCGGTCGGCACGCCAAATTCAAATCGCGCGGCGCATCTGATGGCTCTTCCAGCCATTGCCGTGTCGCAGCAAGAGACCCGGCATACGCTTGGTCGGTTGACTATCGACGAACGTGATTTCGCCATTGACCATGATGTAGCGGTAGCCTTGCGCACGTTGCACGCGTCGCCACTCGCCGCCCGGAAGATCGTGCACGACTTCGATGGGTCCCATGCCCAAATTGTCGTAGTCGTACATGACGATGTCCGCCGCATACCCCTCGCACAGCACGCCGCGGTCCGAAAGGCCGGCACATATCGCCGGCCAAGCGCTCAGTTTCCAGTGCGCGTCCTCGAGGCTGAGCATCGCTTGATCGCGCGTAAATGACGCCAAAAACTCGGTCGGATAGCGTCCGCCGCAGAAGAATTTCGTGTGTGCCCCGCCATCAGAGAGGCCGGGAATTGTATAAGGATAGTTGACAACCTCTTTAAGGAAATCGAGGCGGGTGTGCGGCGGTGGCGCCTCGAACACCGTGCGCAGTTCGTCGGCAACTGCGATTTCCAGCATCGCATCTATGATGTGCAGGTCCGTTTTGGCGCCGGCATCCTTAAGGGTTAGACCCTCCAGATCCTTGTATCGAGGCGAGTAAATCTGCTGGATCCTGAAATTCTCGAGATCGCCGGTGACCATTCGTTGACCGTTGGCGTATTCCTTGAGTTGCTCACGGCGCGAGGGATCGCCCAGTTTCGCCAGACGCTCTTGAGGAGTGCCGAGGGTGGCTTCGCGCCAGGCTTCCGAATCGTCGAACAGGTTCCAGTCTGCGAAGGTGAAGGTGAAGCTGGTCGTGTTGGTGTGAGCCTGAGGATAAACGCGCAATCCCTTGGCATGGCACTGATCAAACCAGGCGATTAGGAAGCGATGGATCTGCGGTTCCCGATCGAACGAAACGAGGGCCTGATAGAGCAGCGGCCGGCGGCTGAGTTCGGCGAGCGCCTCAATCTCTTTGAGGTCGCTAAAAGGATCTGCCGTAGCCATCGACAGTTGCATAAAACCCGCATTGCGCCGCCCCAGTTCGCGGGCCAGGTTCCGACAGGTTTCGTCGCCCATCACGTCGGTGACCATAGGCGTGCCGTCATAATCGCGCTGGATGCAAACCGGACCGTTCGGGTGCAGGCGCTGCGCCGACCAACCGCATCCGCCGGCGTCCATCGCTTCGCTGAAAAGACGGACTATCTCGCGCTCTTCGGCGCCCGTGGGCGCACGATGCTTGGCCTCTTCGGGACTTCCCATCACCCACGTGATCAGGGGGCCGAGCGGGACGCAGGGCAGTAGATTAACGCCGAGCGGCTGGCGCTCCAGGCTGTCAAGGAACTGCGGAAAGGTGATCCAGTCCCAAGGCAGTCCCGCCTTCATCGAGGCGTAGGGGATAGATTCCAGACGAGTCATGGTGAGCATCGCGCGCTCGCGCTGATCGGGACGCACCGGGGCAAAGCCGAACCCGCAGTTGCCGATCGCAACAGAGGTGACCCCGTGCCATCCGGATATCGTGCAGTGCGGGTCCCAAAAAACTTGCGCATCATAGTGCGTATGCAAGTCAATAAATCCTGGTGCTACGACCAGACCGGAGGCGTCAATCTCGATCGCACCATCGCTGGCGTCGAGATTACCGATCTCGACGATCTTGCCGTCCTTGATTCCGATGTCGCCTTGGTAACGGGGTGCGCGAGTCCCATCGATAATCATGCCGTTCTTTACGACGGTGTCGAATCGGGGCATTCGTTAAATCCTTTGCGGCTCGAGAGACAGACCGCTATTGCCACTTTGCGGATTTTATCTGGGACTCGGTACCGAAGAATAGTGCGTAAGCGACAATCTACGGTCGGTATGGATTCGAGTCGAGTTGCTTTGGTCTCGAGTTGGATAGGATACGCGCATAATTCTCCGTCGGCGTCCATAATTGCGAAACGGAGTCTCTTCGCCTGCGAGCTTCTGCGACCTGCTCTCACTGAGGTTCCGATTCTTGCGCGTTGTCTGCGTTGACAGGCGTGATGACGCGAATGTTCTTTTGAGCGCCTTTGGAGTATTGGAGATCGAGTTGCATAGGAGTACGGGAAGCGGATTCTCGTGACAATGGCCCGACGCCCCGACAGGTTTGCCAGCGTTGAGGCGCCATACCGGCAACCGGCGGTCGGAGAACGCGCAAATGGGTGAAATTCTCGCGCTTGGAATTGCTCACTATCCGCCACTGGCAGGACGCGACGGGGTAATGTCGTGGATTCTGAAGCGGATGCTGGAAAATCCGCATCTGCCGGAAAGATACAGACACAGCGAAAACTGGCCTGACGCCATGCGTGAGGAATGGGGAACCGACCAGGGCTTAGCCTCGGCGCGCCGCCATCGTGAGCGCCTGGTGCGATCGCTGCGCAGGACGCGCGCGCGAATCGACGAGTTCAATCCCGACGTTGTCGTCGTCTGGGGCGACGATCAGTACGAGAATTTCCGCGAGGATATAGTTCCGCCGTATTGCATCTATGCACACGAATCATTCGAGTTTGGGCCGCCGCCGAACAATATCTGGGATGAGCCGCCAGAGAGGCGGTTTCATTCGCCCGGTGATGTCGCCGCCGCAAAATACCTTGCCGGTGGCCTGATCGAATCGGGATTCGATACCGCGTATTCCTACAAGCCGCTGCACCATCCGCTGGGACATGCGTTCGCGAATGCGGTCATGTACCTCGATTACGATCGCACGGGATTTCCCTATGCGATAGTTCCTTTCGCGATCAATTGCTACGGCCGCAAGGTCATTGCGCAGCGCGGCGGTCTCCCCGTATTCGAGAACCCGCCCACCGCGGCGCAACTCGATCCGCCCGCGCCTACGCCCCGTCGCCTGTTCGATCTTGGAGCCGCCGCCGCCCGAATCTTCGCCGCGAGCCCGTGGCGGGTTGCCCTGCTGGCGTCGTCGGGATGGTCGCACGCGTTCCTCACTGAGAAAAACCATTACCTCTATCCGGACACGCCCGCTGACCGGATGTTGTTCGAGGCGTTGCGAGAAGGAAATTTCGCAGCGTGGCGAGACTATTCGGCGTCGTCGGTCGAAGCGAGTGGCCAGCAGGAAATCCTCAACTGGATGTGCCTGGCGGGCGCGCTCGCGGAACTAAAGCGCACGCCGGCGGAGATGGAATTGATCGAAACATGGATCTTCAATTCGTCGAAATGCTTCCTGGCGGCACCGCCGAATTGAGCGGACTTCGGAGACTGTCGCAATGAAACTTGGCGGAAAGGTTGCATTGGTTACCGGCACCAGCACGAATATCGGTGGCGGCATCGCCGAGGGGCTCGCGGCCGAAGGAGCCGCATTAGTATGCGTCGATTCGCGAGCCGAAAACGCCGAAGACTGCGCACGCTACATCAATAGTTTTGCCACTCGCGCCGTTCCCGTGACCTGCGACGTAACCGATGAGCGGCAAGTGATTGCGGCCGTTGGCGCAGCGCGCGAAGCTTTTGGCGGTCTCGACATCGTCGTCAACGGCGCCGCAATCTTCAATAAAAAGGGCGTCCTCGACATGCCGCTCGACGAGTGGCAGCGGCAGCTTGCGATCATCCTCACCGGCACTTTTCTGTTCACCAAGCACAGCGCGAAGTTGATGATCGAACGGGGCCGGAGGGGCAGCGTCATCAATATCATCTCGACCGCGGGCCATCAGGGTGAGCCGAACAATATTGCCTACTGCACCGGCAAGAGCGGCCTCCTCAACTTTACACGCTCGGCGGCGATGGAACTGATTCCGCACGGCATCCGCGTAAACAGTCTGACGCCGACTGCGACTGATCCTTCTGAATCACTTGAGCGCGCGGCGCGATGGGGTCGCAGAGCGCCCGATCCCGAACAAGTCGATCGGCTCAAGCAGGCTTTCAAACCTTTTCGTGACCGCATCGCGATGCAGCACCTGCCGAGTCCTCACGACTACGCACAAGCCGCGGTATTTCTGGCGTCCGACGATGCCGCGATGATCACCGGAACGGATCTTCGCGTTGACGCAGGTGCTGTCGCGCAATATTGGGCATGGGATCCGTCGTCGAGGTAACGCCAGCGGAGCGCCGACGGGTGCAGGGGAACTACCATGGATAAACCGGCTCAAGACTACATCATGGAGGATCGGGACGCAGGTCTGTTTCGAGTGAATCGCCGAGTATTCACCGACCCTGAGTGTCTGGCAGAAGAGCAACGCCGCATCTTCAATAAGTGCTGGATTTATGTCGGGCACGAATCGGAAGTACCGCACGCCGGGGATTTTCGTTCGCGCAATGTGGCTGGCCGCCCAATGATCCTTGTTCGCGGGGACGACAGTGCCATCCGCGTACTCCTCAACACATGCACTCATCGCGGCGCGATGGTCTGTCGACAGAAATCAGGCAACGCGAAGATCTTTCAATGTCCTTATCATGCATGGACCTACAATTCGCGCGGTCAACTGGTTGGAGTGCCGGGCGAGGATTCATATAGCGAGGCATTCAAGCGGGAGGAGATGGCATTATTTTCGCCACCCCAGGTGAGCGCTTATCGCGGCTTTATTTTCGCGTGCTTCGATCCCGCGGCGCAGACCCTGCACGACTACCTGGCCGGCGCGCGCGAGTATCTGGATCTGGTCGCCGATCAGTCTGAGATCGGGATGAAAGTTGTAGCGGGACAACAGGCATATAGTGCGCGCGCTAACTGGAAGTTGCTGGTCGAGAATAGCTATGACGGCTACCATGGCCTGCCGACGCATCAGCGCTATTTCTCCTTCCTGGCCGACGCCGGAATCAAGATGAAAGGCGCCAATATCGCATCGAGCAGGCAGTGCGCGGTCGATCTCGGAAATGGTCATGCGGTGCTGGAGTATGACAGCCCGTGGGGCCGGCCAATTGCACAGTGGGCGCCGAATTTCGGTGAGCACCGCAAGCCGCACTTCGATGAGTTGCGCCGCCGCTTCGACGAACGCTTCGGTTCCGATCGCGCCGCCCGCATCTGCGAGACCAGCCGTAACCTCGGTATTTTCCCGAATCTCGTCATCAACGACATCATGGCGATTACGATTCGCAGTTTTCATCCGGTCGCGCCGGACTATATGGAAGTCAACGCATGGGCGCTCGCCCCGATCGAAGAAAGCGCGGAAGACTCGGCGTTGCGACTGGACAACTTCCTGACCTTCCTCGGTCCCGGGGGATTCGCGACGCCGGATGATGTCGAAATGCTCGAGTCGTGTCAGCGCGGGTTTGCCAATCGGGAAGTCGGATGGTCCGATATCTCGCGCGGGATGAAGCGCGAACATCCGTCGATCACGGACGAGCTTCAGATGCGGGCTTTTTGGCGCCGCTGGAATCAATTGATGACGGAACCACGGCTCAAGCGTGCGAGGAATGCGGCATGAACGGGATCGGCACTCCGAGCCGGCAGGAGGTGGAAGATCTCTTCTTCAGGGAAGCCGCATTGCTCGATGAGTGGCGGCTGGAAGAATGGCTCGAACTGTTGACCGTGGACGCGACCTACGAAATCCCGCCAACCGATGTTCCCGAGGGTGACTCCCGCAATACGCTCTTCATAATCGCCGACGACGCCGTCCGGATCCGATCGCGCGTGAAACAGTTGCTTGGCAAGTTTGCCTGGGCGGAGAATCCCCGCTCGCGCACGCGGCGCATGATCGCGAACGTACGCGTGTTGGGGACTGCGGGCGCCGACATCTTAGTCACTGCGAATTTTATCGTGCATCGCATGCGCTACGAGTCGGTCGATACCTACGTCGGTCATTACGACTACAAGTTGGTTCGCGAAGGAGATCTGCTAAAAATACGGGAACGAAGGGCCGTCCTTGATAACGAGGCGCTGCGCCCGCACGGCAAGGTCAGCTTCATCCTCTAGCGGCGCAGGTCTCACGGAGGCGGATGGACGTTATCGACATGCACAATCATTTCGTCCCGCCGGAGGTGATTGCACACCTGGAGCGCGACGGAAGCCATTACGCGACGCGCATTGTTGAGCGCGACGGCCGCAGATTTTTCCTGATTCGTGAGCAGGCGATGCGGCCCATCGATGGGCCAATTTCAAATGCCGCCGCGCGTCTTGCGGATATGGATCGCGAGGGCATCGCAAGACAGGCGGTTTCGTGCGTTCCATTCCTGATGTACCCCGATGTCGATGTCGCTCCCGGCCGTGCAATCGCACAAGTAAACAATGACGCGATGGCGGCACTCGCAGCGAGCGACCCCGAGCATTTTGTGCCATTGGCATCAGTCCCAATGCAGGATCCTAAAGCGGCCGTCCTGGAACTCGAACGCGCCACCAGGCTTGGACTTCGCGGCGTCGAGATCCCGCCAAGGGTGATCGAACGCCAGCTCGATGAGTCCGATTTCGAAGTTTTCTGGGAAGCGGCCGAGGCGCTTCGGATGGTAGTATGCATACACCCCTTTGAGGCCGCGCCGACCGGAGCACTGGCTCGCTACTTTCTCGGCAACCTGGTCGGCAATTTGTACGATACGGGACTGGCCGCTGCGCTGTTGATTTACGGCGGGGTCCTCGAGCGTCATCCGAAGCTGCGAGTTGTGCTGTATCATGCAGGCGGATCGCTGCCCTCCATCGTCGGTCGCCTCGACATGGGATACCATCTGGTGGCAGAGTGCCGCAGCGCGATTCCTCGGCCTCCTTCGACCTATGTATCGCAGTTTCACTTCGATATCATCGCGCACAATCGGGCGATGCTGGGTCACCTCGTGAAGACTTATGGAGCCGATCGTTTTGTGCTGGGCAGTGACTATCCACTGCCGGCGGGACTGGCACATCCGATTCAGGAACTAAAAGCGCTCGGGTTGGACGCCGTCGATGAAGCAAAGATTATGGGGCATAACGCGCAAGGCCTGCTGAGTCGGTAGCGAAGCTCTCGACGGTTTCCGGGGCTGCCTGACAGTGAGCATCTCACGCGTGGAGGACTAAGCCGGGCGGATACTGGTCGGCGATCAGAGATCAGGGATGCTCCTAAAGGCTGGATTTATGAAAAACACTTTCGTCGATCTCAAGAATCCGGATCTCTACCACGATGGCATTCCGCATGAGGTATTCACCAGGCTGCGCCGCGAAGCGCCCGTCGCGTGGAATCCCGAAGACGACGGCCGCGGGTTTTGGGCAGTCACCCGCTACGAGGACATCGTCGCGGTTTCGAAACGCCCTGATCTGTTTTCGTCCGACCGCAAGCACGGCGGACACCGGATGTTCGACGAGAATGTCGCTGGGGTCGCGGGTGTCGGCGCGGATAAAACCGAAGCGCCGATGATCAGCATGGATCCGCCCGAACACAATCAATATCGGAGGATGGTCTCGCCCGGCTTTGCCCCTCGTCGCGTGCGCCAACTCGAGGATCGGATTCGCGCCCGTGTGATCGCGATCCTCGATCACCTCGGAGACGCCGCTACTTGCGACTTTGTGACCGATATTGCCGCGGAATTGCCGATTCAGATGCTCGCTGAACTGCTTGGAGTACCGCAGGAGGATAGGAGCAGACTGTTCCATTGGTCTAACGCACTGATAGCTGAGGACGATGCCGAGTACCGCCCCTCGCCGGAGGCGCTTGCAGAAAAAATCAACGCGATGGCGGAGTATGCGCTCGAATTATGGAGGCAGCGGCTGGAACGACCGGGCGACGACCTGATCAGCATGCTCGTCCATTCCCGTATCGACGGCGAGGCGATGACGCCGGAGCGCTACATCGGTACGTTTATCCTGCTGGTCGCGGCCGGCAATGAAACCACACGGAATTCGCTCTCTGGCGGCTTCCTCGCGCTCGCGGATCATCCCGCCGAGAAGCGACGATTACTTGCTGATCCGTCGCTGCTTGTAAGCGCGGCTTCGGAAATAGTGCGCTGGGTCAGTCCGGTGATGCACATGAGACGCACCGCGATCGAGCCGGCACAAATTGCAGATCAGTCAATCGGGACAGGCGACAAAGTCATCCTCTGGTATTGTTCTGGGAATCGCGACGACGCAGTTTTCGCGGATCCCTTTCGCTTTGACGTGGCACGCGCACAGCCGCCGCATATCGGCTTTGGATCCGGCCAGCATTTCTGTCTTGGAGCACGGCTCGCAGAAATGCAGATCCGTGTTTTCTATGGAGAGTTCCTACGCCGATATCCGGCAGCGCAATTGTGCGGTCCGGTGCAACGGATGCGCTCGAATTTTATTGTCGGGTATAAGTCGATTCCGATTCGCCTGCATGGTTGAAGAATGCGGCGCGCGCCAACATCCGTGCCCACGCGCAAGGTAAGCACTCCGCGGAAATTTTGATTCTCTTTTCGGATTCACCCTTTCGACTCGCTAGTTTCAGACGACAGAGATTGCGGGCGCCCGCCCGAGCATCATCGGAGATTCCTCCGCGCGTTCCCAATGCCTTTATCCCAGATGGTCCGAATAGAACTCAACATACTTAATACTTATTAACAGTCGCTCTATTGACGAGAAATCTGTTTTCACTATAGTGCGCTTCAAAGACCAGCACCTTCCGAAATAGATGCCAAGAGGGCCGAAAAATGCGAACGCGCACAAACATGATCTTTGTCGCATTAGTATTGTCGCTAGGAATGAGTTTCCTTTGGCCTTCGACAGCCATCGACCAGACTCCCATAACGATCGGTGAAGGCGCAAAATTCGCGATCCTCGGCGACGGCCCATTACCTAACTATTCGAAAAATAACCTCACTCTCGGCACTACTTCTGCGCTGACGGGACCGGACGCCTCCATCGGGGGCGCCTACGAGGACATCGTGATCGGAGCCGGCTCTACAATTGATGGCACGGTTGCGGCGAGTAACTTCGATTTTTATCCGCCGCCGGCCAACATTCTGCTGGGCGGCAGGACGGTGGTCACGGGTCAATGCGCAACCGATGGCGGCTCGGTGACCGGCGGCGGTCAATGTCGCGGAAGCGTCGATAATTCGGGAAACAACCCGTATCTTACGCTGAATCCTCCCGGCTTGATCGGGCTAGCCGTCAACCAGGAGGAATGCGTTGACGGGAACGTGCTGTGCCAGCCGGTGACTCAAACGCTCCCGACTATCAATCTCGCCCCCAATGGTAAGATGACTTTGAATACCAGCGTCTCCGGACTCAATGTCTTTAAGGCGCCGGATATAATCCTGGGATCTCTGGCCACGCTGACTCTACGCGGTTATCAGAATGATCAGGTGATATTGGAAACTCCCGGTATGATTTCGCTTGGCCCATCGTCGAAGATCGTGCTGGCCGGAGGCCTGAAGGCAGAAAACGTGCTTGTTACTGCCACCACTCCACCCGGATTCAGCGACGATCCGGGGGCCGACGCTACTTCGCGATCGAGGGTGACTACGGGAGCACTTGTATCCATCAATGGCGAGGTTCACGCCGAAAACGGTTGCACCTTCGGGGCCAACAATACCATCAATGGCGCTATCGTCTGCGATTGGGCCTTCCACGCCGGCAATGGCCTGCACGTCAACCATATTCCGATGGCGCTAGCGATGCCGCAATGCACGGACGACCCGGACGTCAAATGTTTCTCGGAGGACCCTCCGGATTGAGGCACTCGTTCGTTCGCGAGTCATGACGACATTTGCCGTTGGCTTCCAGCCAGCCGCCGATGTGTGAGCAGCGACTCAACACCGTCGGTCAATTACGGAGCCGCGAAACTGCGTACGTCATTGGATTGCTGACAGGCACTGTGCGGCGAGGTGCCTGTTGGAATGGATCATTCCATTGCGCACGAAGTTCTTTGATTTTGTAAATAAGCTATCGCGCTGGCGCCTCACAAGTCCGGATTTCGCGACCTCGCAACAGAGAGACGAAGAGCAAGGATTCGGTGGCGGAGGACCCAGTCCGGGGCGAACCATTCTCCGCGTGGAAATTCCCTGATCACCAGGGAAATTTCGCCTCCAGGGATCCTGAAAAGACCATTATTTGTGGGGTTTATCCTTTTGCCCTCTTTCCCGGCGACGATTCGATCGCGCCGCTCGCAGGCCGCGAATGATCGTTGAGATTCAAGCCGGTTGATCACGCCGTGAGAGTGGAAGCGCCTGCGTGAGGACTCGGCAGTCAAAGCCGCCTGAATGGCTCGCTCCTGGCGCGAAACCCATGTGACACACATGGTATTGCCGACCAGACATGGTTCCAGTGCTGAAGCCGAGGAGCCGACAACCGGGCCGACGGTATCGGCACCGTCTTCCTGTTTCGCAACCTGCATGAGCCCGAGGTCCCAAGCGGTCGCCGGTCTGCTGCCACTCATTTGATGGGGGTTTGACATTGGATCGGAAACACGCCGAAAGTCGCGTGGTTTTCGCGCGCGGTAGAAGTCACTGTCAGCCGCAAATACAAACGTGTTATCAGGGATCAAGGAGGAGGCGTTCGTTTGAAAAATAGGGTTTGTGCAATCGCAGTCCTCGTGCTCGGCGCTGCCATTGCGACTCCGGCCTATCCCCAAACCGCGAGTCCCTCGGCTGGATCTCTGCAAGCGGAAACGCCGGAACTTCGCGTGGCCGCGATTATTGCTCCACCGAGCGTTATGGAGCAGAACGGCACACTGACCGGATTCAGCGTCGATCTTTGGAACGCGATTGCCGCTCGGCTGAAGGTAAAGACGAGCTATCAGATCGTGCCCGATGTAAGCCATTTGGAAGAAGCGTTGCGCTCCAAAACCGCCGACCTCACCATTGGCCTCTTTATAACTTCGGCACGTGACGACGGATTTCGATTTTTCGATCCCGACATTGCAAGCCGGCCTGCAAATTATGGTGCGCGATACTGGCGAGAAGGCAGAGACCGCAAGCCCGGTTTGGGACATGCTCCGTCTGCTGTTTTCGCGAACGACCATAGTGTGGCTCGGCATCGCCCTGCTACTCGTCCTTATTCCGGCCCATCTCGTCTGGCTGTTCGAGACGGCGACGCCCGAACGGAATCATTTCGAGCCCGAACTATTTTCCGGGAATCTTCGAGGCATTCTTTTGGGCGATTTCGACGCTGACCGGATCACCGGAGGGGATGCCGCATCAATGGGTGGCGCGCACGTTCGCAATCTTCTGGATATTCGCTGGCGTGGTTTTCGTTGCGTTCTATACCGCCCAGCTAACGACCACCTTAACCGTCGAGCAGATTCGCGGCTCTATCGAGGGGCCGGGCGATTTGCCGGGCAAGCAGGTCGCCACGATAGCAGGCAGCACCGCCGCCGATTATCTTCGGCAGCAGAACGCACAGGGCCAGGAGTATCGCGACGAGTGATCAAGTGTTTAAGGCGCTCCTCGACAAGAAAGTGGATGCGGTGGTCTTGCCCGCGCCAATACTCCTCTACTATGCGTGCTCATGAGGGAAAGGGACGAGTGAAGACGGTCGGTCCCGAATTTAAACCGCGCCGGCCGCGATCATGGTGCAGTTGGACAGCCCGCTGCGCAGAAAGATCAATCTTGCGTTGATCGCGCTCCGTGAGAACGGTACCTATCAGCAGATCTACGACAAGTGGTTCGGCACTGCCGCCCCTTAGCAAGTGCCAACTTGAAGCGGCGGCGGCGATTGCAACTGGTGCCCTCCGGTGTGGTATTGGGCCTGCTGCTGATCGCATTTTCGGCGGCGTGGGCACAAGCGCAACAAGCGTCGACACCCGCACAACCGCCGCCGCCGCTCGATGACCGATCAGGAGCTGGCAATCAGCGTCCATAATCCGTTTCGAGGATTTCGTCAAAGTTCCGATTGAGTCCGCGACCGGATTTCAGCTAGGTCGGCATCATAAGGTCGGCGACAGCTTGAACATCGAGCCTTTATTGCCGTTCTCGCTGAATGCGGACTGGGACCTGTTTGCACGTCCGAGCCTGACCGTCACATATGCGCCGACCCCGCAGGAACAATCCGGGCTGGAAGACTTCGAGACTTCTTTTTTTCTTACACCGGCCAAAAATGCGACATGGATCTGGGGCTTCGGACCGATCTTTCGATTTCCCCACTGGCAGCAGCGCGGAATTGGGAACGGGCCGGTGGTCGGCGGGCCCAATCGCGGCGCTCGCGTACTCTGAGGGGCCGTGGTCCAATTACATACTGGCAGACCAATTAATGTCGTTCGCTGGAAATCGCGACCGCGGAAGCGTCAATCAAACGTATATCGAGCCTCAAATCAGTTACAACTTCGAGAGTGGTTGGTACGTCGACTGCGATCCGGCCGATTACCTACGACTGGACCGCCGATACCGCCAACGCGTGGACTATTCCGATGGGCGCGGATGTGGGCAAGGTGTTCAAGCTGGATTCCCAGGATTTGAGTCTACAGGTTGGCGCGTACGATCTTGTCAAGCATCCGGATGGCACACCGCACCGGATAATCCGCGTCAGCGTTACTTTTCTTTTCCCGCACATGCACTAGATATGACCGAAAGATAATTGCCCCTGCTGGGGCGCTGCTCCGCGCTCGTAGTGCGGCAATCCTGCGCCGCGTAAATTGACTACAGACCGTGTTGCGCGATATTTCGAGCACCCGCGGGATCTCGCGAGTGCTCTTCCCCGGTCGTCTCGATATCCAGATCTTCACCGCTCGCTCCGGCACCAGCATGAGGCCCTCCGCTGCGGAGTACCCAAGTCCGGGGTGGGTCAGTTTTCAATCGGCGACCCGGGTAAGTTTTGCACCGGCGGCTACACGGTACGGGCATGCCAAAGAAGGGCCACAGCGAAGAACAGATTCTGCGGGCATCGCGACAGGCGGAGAGCGGCACCGCGGTGCGCGAGATCTGCCGCGAGCATGGATCAGCGACCCACTTTTTATATCTGGAAGAAGAAGATGCGGGGCTAGGTCTGAGCGAGTTGCGTGAGCTGCACCAGTTGCGCGAGGAGAACGGCAAGCTCAAGCGGTTGGTGGCGGACCTTTTCGCGCGATCGCCACATCCTACAGGAGATTGTGCAAAAAAGTTGTAGAGCCTCGTGAGCGGCGCGCGCTCGGGCTGTGGACTCAGGCAGTCTTTGCCTGAATCGCGATCAGAGAAACGCTGTCCAACTATCGGCCACGCTACACCTAATCAGGTTTCTCCGGTGAACTCCGATCGCAGATAACGCCGCACACGCGCGGATTTCGCGACTTCAGCAGTAGAGATATGAAAATTGCGGACGCGGTGGCGGAGGGGGTGGGATTCGAACCCACGGTGACCTTTCGGCCACGCCGGTTTTCAAGACCGGTGCCTTCAACCGCTCGGCCACCCCTCCCATGATCGGATGCCTCTAGGCCGTCACCTTTTCGCGCATCGTAACAAACTCCTCGGCGGCGGTCGGATGGACGGCGATCGTTGCGTCGAACTGGGCCTTGGTGGCACCGCATTGTAACGCCACCGCGAAGCCCTGGATTACTTCACCAGCGTCGGTGCCGATCATGTGACAGCCGACGACGCGGTCGGTTTTGCGATCGACGATCAGCTTCATATATGAGCGCTCATCGCGGCCACCGATGGTATGTTTCAGCGGACGAAAATTCGATTTGTAGATATCTATTTCGTCGTAGTGCTTGCGCGCTTCGGTTTCGGTTAATCCGACCGTTCCGATCGGAGGCTGGCTAAAGACCGCGGACGGCACGTTACCGTAATCAACACGCATCGCGCGCTTGCCGAAGAGTGTCTCCGCCACGGCGCGGCCCTCCGCAATTGCAACGGGCGTCAGGTTCTTGCGATTCGTCACATCGCCGATGGCGTAGATATTCTCGATAGAGGTCCGTGAATAGTGATCGACTACGATCGCACCGAGGCCATCGAGCATTACGCCCGCGTCCTCGAGCCCAATTCCGCGAGCGTTAGCCGCGCGGCCGGTGGCGAACATGATGAGATCCGCATCAACGGTGGCTCCCGCCGTGAGCGTGACATGTACGCCTCCGCCATCGGATCGTTCGACTTGGCTGACTTGGGTTTCAAAGCGCAGGTCGATCCCGCGTTTGCGCATCTCTGCGGCCAACGCGAAACGCAGGTCGTCGTCGAAGCCACGCAAAAACATCTCGCCGCGATGGACGACCGTGACGTGTGCGCCCAGGCCGTGGAAGATTCCGGCGAACTCGAGACCAATGTAGCCGCCGCCTACGATCACTACTCGCCGCGGCATCCGATCGAGGAAGAATGCCTCATTCGAGGTGATCGCGAGTTCGGCGCCTGGGACTTTCGGCACCGTCGGCCAACCGCCTGTGGCAATGAGAATATTCATGGCTGTGAATCGATCGCCGCCGGCCTCGATCGTATGTTTATCAATGATCTGCGCGCGGGATCTGAGTATCTTCACACCCGAATTGATCAGCAGATTCTCGTAAAGGCCGTTTAGTCGCGAGATCTCCTGATTCTTATTCGCGATCAGCTTGTTCCAGTCGAAACTGCGATTGCCCACCGTCCAGCCGAAGCCGGCGGAGTCCTCGAAATCCTCGCTGAATTCAGAGGCATACACGAGTATCTTTTTCGGAATGCAGCCGACGTTGACGCAAGTGCCGCCGAGGTAGCGTTCTTCTGCGATCGCGACACGGGCGCCGAGCCCTGCGGCGACCCGGCTCGCCCGCACACCGCCAGATCCGGCACCGATTACGAAGAGATCGAAGTCGTACTTTTCCGCCATCGAATCACCGCCCACTTACCGACCGCTAATTCAATCCGGGCCGCGGGATAGCCACCCGCTATACCGAACCACTCAGTTGCCCGGTACGCTTCTTGGCTGACAGTGCTCAATCTCACCGACGCAGAGGCGCATCACCGGAGACCTCCGGAAGATCCTCGTTGTTCGTTGATCCAGGCGCGCTTTTCGCTCTCGCGAGCAACCGTGTCAGTTAGCCTTAGCCTCCGCCTGCGATCCTCTCGGATGCGCCAGTTCGTCATCGATCACATCCGAGAACCCCTTCAGGGTTTCGGCACCGACCATCTCGCGTCCGTTCACGAAGAACGTCGGTGTTCCATTCACCCCGAGCCGTTCGCCTTCAGCCTGGTCCGCCCTTATTCCTGCCGCCCCCGTCTTGGCATCGAAACAGGCGTTGAACTTTTTGGTGTCTAGTCCGACTTTGGCCGCGTTGGCCTTAAGGCTGTTCGGGTCCAGTTTCGATTGGTCTGCGAACATGGCGTCGTGGAATTGCCAGAACTTATCCTGATCCGCCGCACAGCGGCCTGCGATTGCCGCGTCCATCGCGTGCTGATGCATCCCCAGCGGAAAGTCCATATAGACGATCTTAACTTTGTCGCCATACTTTGCTCGGACATCCTTCAAGGCCGGCTCGGCGGCGCGACAGTATGGACACTGAAAATCCGAGAATTCAACGATCGTTACCGTCGCATCTTTTCCACCGGTCCACGGATGACCCTCGCTGGCGACGTTGACGCGTGGCTCCTCCAGAGCGACTTTCACATTATCTTTGGAGCGCAATTTCTCTATCAATGCGTCGCGCGATTCGCGGTCCTGGTGCCGTTGGAGAGCACCCACAAGGAGTGCCTGGATATCGCTGAAGGGGCGCCCGCCGGTCTCGGAATCGATAGTGGCTTTATGCGCGTCGTAGTATTTGCGCGCGTCGGCCGCGGTGACCTTATTGTCCTTGCTGCTCAGCTCGCGGGCCAGATATGCGTCCGGCGTCAGGTTGGCCTTCTTCGCCGCCTGACCGATCACGTAATCGTCGATAAGCTTATCCAACGCCTCTTTGCGCAAGTCATAGAGCTGACTTCTGCTCATATTCAGCAGCACAGCCGCATCCATTTCACGCTGAGTTATTTGATGAGAGCCGACGGTCGCAACGACCGGATCCGCGGATTTTTGCGCTGCCCATACCGATCGCGCCGTAATTGTTCCGACGGTTCCGAGAAGAATCGTCGCCGCCGCAAAGATCCTCGCGACCGTCATCGCAGTGGCAGACCCGTTACGCCGGCTGCCGCCGGCAAGATTCCGTCCAGCTTCCATCCCGCCTCCTTATTCGACGGCAACCAAGCGCCCGCCAGCCGACCAGTTTACCATGCGCGCGATCCATTGTTTCAATACTTCCATGCGCGCGTCGCGCCTAGCGCATTGTCCTAAACCGATCTCCGCCCGGGTTCCGTTGGTCCAGGACTCCGGACTAAGATTTTCTTCTTTACGGCCGCAAGTCTCCCTTGGCCTCATTCGGAGCATCGTCGTCGCTTGAGAAACCCGTTTCTTGTCAATAGTTTAGAGATCCTCGCGAGAGTGGCGGAATGGCAGACGCGCCGGACTTAGGATCCGGTGCCGCAAGGCGTGGGGGTTCAAGTCCCCCCTCTCGCAGCCCACAATAAAATCAAAAGTCCCTCAGTCCCTCCCGATCTTTCTTGATTCGTGGCCGCATCGCCGTTTTGGGTCTGTTGCAACCGTTGACGCCTGGCAACAGGGTGCTCGGATAGCTTTCCTGAAGCCCCTCTAACCCCAAGGTTAATCAATATCTCTGCCGTGAGATGCCTCCATAGATGATAAATGAATTTAAGAGCATCTAATTAACTGTTTGAGTTGCAAAAAATTGACGAAACATCTATATGCACAATAATCTTTGGTCAAAGCTCGTGATTAGCATTAATTAACCTTTAATCATCTTGGAGGATCGGAAATGCTGAGTTCTGGTGGTGGACTGTTAGCCAAAATCTTTGCGATGCTCTTCCTGACGTTTTGCCCACAGCGGGAAACGCTGGCCGCAAATCTCGCTTATACGCCGACCACAACTGCGCCGGGGCAGATCTGTGCGGTCCGGGTGGCAGCATTAGATCCGCTGAGTGGTCAGGTTGAGGGAGAAGAGGAGGTCAGCCTGACCCCTCAGCCGCAGCAGATAATTATTGATATCCAGCAAAGGGCAGCTTGCGGGCTTCTGAAAGTCGTTGTCACGAGGCTGGAGGGATGCTCCGATCCTCGAGGATTGCGAGGAATTTCATTGGAAGTGTTGGATGCCTTGAACGGCGGCGTACTTCGAACAATGCCGATGCAGGTCGATTAGAACTCTGATCTGACAGAGAGTTGATGGGGCTCGTCGCCGCAAGGTGGCGGGCCCCATTTTATTTGTATGCCTTCACTATCTCGAGGTCTTGCATCACATAGCGGCCCGCATCCATCGTGCGCTGCGTTCGGCGCGCAGTTCCGTGTCGATCGTCTGACGCCGCTGACCAATCTAAATAACGCCTACTGACGAGATGATTCTCGCATTACAGGCAAAAGCACGGCGTGGTCCTGGTTTGACAACGATCGCAGCGTGAAATGCGCAAGCTCTTCATTTCAGCGTCACATCCTCATCATTTATTAGCCGATCTCAGTTAACTGTCAGGTGGCAGACTCCTCCTACGGCGTTTCCGCCGGATTTGCCTGAAATAGATAGAGGGAGGACATCAATGAACAGGTTGCGACGAAGGAAGTGGGTCGCATCGGCGACCCTGACCGCTATGCTAACGGCGCAGGGACTGCCGTCTTTCGCGCTCAATAATGTTGACGCCAGATTCAGGACGCACGTCGGCGAGGTCCCAGACGATCAGACGCTCGTTCCGTCCACGCCGGTTAGTGAGACGACGCCCCCTATTGCCAGTCCGACTGATACCGCGACGCCGATCAAGCATGTAATCCTGATCATCGGCGAGAACCGCACTTTCGATCATGTTTTCGCGACCTATCAACCGCCCAAAGGTCAGACGGTCCTGAATTTACTATCCGAAGGAATCGTTAACCTCGACGGAAAGCCGGGGCCCTTTTTCGCCCGCGCCCGCCAGTGGCAAGCCACCGACACAACCAGCTATTCCCCCGCTCCGACGAAGCTCGCTCCCTATGGCCTGCTTCCAGAGATGAATACTGCGGGCGCTCCCACTGATGCGCCGGCCACGTCGGTCGGCGAAGCCGAGGCGATCGAACCAGCCCTCGAGCCACAGGATTACGTTAAGCTAACCATCGGCGGCACCGGACTGCCTCAAGACGCAATCGATACGCGTTTCCCCGCAGCTCTCGGTAACGGACCAGTCCCGATGGATAACTACATCTCCTACGATGACTATGCGGCGAGCCCCGTTCATCGATTCTTTCAGATGTGGCAGCAGCTCGATTGCAGCGCCAAAAATATCACTCCTACGAACAGCAGCGGATGTCTAAGCGACCTGTTCCCCTGGGTCGAGACCAGCGTCGGCGCGGGGGCCAATGGAGCACCCAAGCCCTCTCCTTTCACTAACGAGACCACCCATGAAGGCAGCACTTCAATGCAGTTCTTCAACGTTGCAAAAGGCGACGTGCCATACTTCACCAGCTTGGCTAAACAGTACGCTCTAAGTGACAACTTTCATCAAGCAGTCGTGGGCGGGACCGGCGCTAATCACATAATGATCGGTTACGGCAGCCTCGTTTATTACGCGAACCCCGATGGCACTCCGGGCACACCACCCGCTGGACAAATCGAAAACCCGAATCCGCAGCCCGGTACGAATAACTGGTACACCGAGGACGGGTACGGTTACTCGGCCGCGCCTTTTGAAAATAATGGTGGATCGTATGTGAACTGCTCAGACCTCAGCCAGCCCGGCGTTCAGCCGGTAATGGCGTATCTGAGTTCGTTGCCCTATGTGCCTTTTCTGAACGGCGATTGCGCGCAGAACGCTTATTACCTGGTCAACAATTATAACCCGGGGTACCTCGGCGACGGCACGCCCGCCCCGCTGGGCCCGGGCCAATTCACCATTCCGCCCAGCGCTCAGCCGAACCTCGCCACCTTGCTGTCCGCGCACAATGTCTCGTGGAAATACTATGGTGAAGGTTTCGCGAACGGCACTGAAAGTGGTGAAGTGGGGACCTTCTGCAATATCTGCGATCCGTTCCTCTACTCCACCCAAATCATGACGAATCCCACGCTCAGATCGAACAATCAGGATATTACCGACCTGTACTCAGATATTCAGAACGACAGCCTGCCTGCGGTTTCGATCGTCAAGCCAGATGGAATCCTGGATGGCCATCCGGCCTCTTCGAAATTGGAATTGTTCGAAGGTTTTTCCAAGAAAATCATCGATATGGTCAAGGCGAATCCCGCAGTGTGGGCCGATACCGCCGTGATGATCACCTTTGACGAGGGCGGCGGCTACTGGGATTCCGGCTATGTCCAACCAATCGATTTCTTCGGCGACGGCACGCGGATCCCGTTCATCGTGGTTTCAGCATTCTCGACAGGCGGGCGCGTAGTGCACACCTACTATGACCATGTTTCGTTCGACAAGTTCGTCGAAGCCAACTGGAAGCTGCCGGCGATTTCACCGCGGGGAAGAGACAATCTCCCTAATCCGACGGTAGGCCGCCGCAGCCCCTACGTTCCAACGAATAGCCCAGCTATCGGTGACCTTATGGATATGTTCACGTTCCCCTCGCAACATAACCGGGGCCACCTCTAGAACACCTTTAACCTGGCGGGTGACGCCCACAGCTTCACTCGCCCGCATGCTTGCGAAACGGGACGGTGGCCTGAGCTGCCGTCCCATTCATTACTCAGGTACTCCGCTTGGATTCGAACGCAGAGGATCATTGTGAAAAGGGCCTTTTGGATTGCTATTGCAATTGTCTCACTAACACCGGTCAAGGTTGTCAAGGCTGAGGAGCTGGCGGCATTGCCCGGCTTATGGAAAACGACCGTCAAGACTGAGGCGATCGGTCAGTCCGTCCCACCGCGGGTTAGTTGGCGATGCGTGGCTGAGGGAGCCGATCCGTGGATATCTTATGCGCGGCTGCCAGTCCTGCCGCATGAGACTTGCCAGCGCAAAGATTTTGTCCGGAAAGACACGTCGTTGAAATGGCGGCTCGAATGTACCGGTGAGTTCGAAATCACCAACGAAGGTTCGCTCATCTTCGACACCGCGCAACATTACTCAGGGACGGTAAAGCTGACCGGTATGCTCATGGGATATCCGATCGACGATACGTTGAGCCTCGAAGGCGAGCGTCGAGCGGCATGCACCAGTCCGGCCGATTGAGATTATTCGGGTCGCATGACTTCCCGCGGGAGCCTGCTTCGGATCAACACATCATTGGTCGTCCGAGTAGTGGGCGAACTGCTATTGGTCCGCCGCGCGGGCGCGCTGGCACATTGTGAACGATTGCAGTAAATCTCAATTCGGGTCCGCCGGTATCTTCCGCAACACCGGCCTCAAATTCGGGAGATTTAGCAATGGCACAATATATTGAAGTCGAAGAAGCGATCGGGATGCCGGGGCTGCGCGTCGTGCTCACACCGTCAGTCCCGGGACCGTGGACCGAGGCCGCGAAGGCGATTCTGCGCGTCAAGAACCTGCCCTTTGTCAAAGTACGCCAGGAACTAATGGGGCAAAACCTGCCCTTGCTTAGTTGGACCAAGCAAGCGACAGCGCCGGTATTCGTTTACAACGACGAGCGTCCGCGCTCGATCTGGAATGACCAGCTTTATCTCGCCGAGCGGTTGGCGCCGAATCCACCGCTGATCCCCGACGATATCGACGACCGCATGCTTATGTTTGGACTGGCCAATGAGCTGTGCGGCGAGAACGGCCTCGGCTGGGCCCGCCGTTTGATGATCATCCATTCGTCGCTGACCGATCCTAACGCGAGCGAGGGTTCCAAGCAGGGCGTGCGCTTCCTCGGAGCCAAGTACGACTATTCAGTGCCGAGCGCCGAGGCGGCGCCAGCGCGGGTAGCGCAGATCCTGACCAGGTTCCATCGCCAGCTCGAATCGCAGCATAGTCGCGGCAGTCGCTTTCTGGTTGGCGATCGTCTGAGCGCGGTCGATCTGTATTGGGCCGCGTTTGCGGCTCTGATTCAGCCGCTGCCGGATAATCTGTGTCAGATGCCGGCGGGATTCCGGAAAATGTACGACTGCACCGATCCTTTGGTGAAGGGGGCGGCGAGCCCGCAGCTCTTCGCGCATCGGGACTTCGTTTACCACGAGTACCTGGAATTACCGGTCGATATGTAAATTAGTTTGGAGGAGTATGGGATCGCTCATGGCGGCGCGATCGCCACGCACTCGGGCAGCGCGTCGCCACCAAGCGTTATCGCGGAGGTTTCACTATGGCGTCGGATAATCTTTCGGGTATCGGTGATGCGATTCGCAAGGCAAGCGCGGCTTATGCCGAGGCCCTCGCCGCGGTTGGCAAAGCGCTGCAAGGCCTGGCAGGAGGCGCCCCCGGGGGCGATCGCGATCGCCTGGTCGAAAATTGGCTCCGCGTCGCGCGTATGAGCAAGGACGGTGTGATAACCGCACTCGAGCAGGGTTTCGAGTTGTGGGAGCGGGAAATTCGCCGAACCGTGGCCGCCGCGAAAAGCGGCACCGCCAATGAATCGGCCAGCCCGATGGATGCGTGGACGGAAAACTGGCGTCGCGCGACCGAGGCCTTCACCGGCGGAACCGGTACCATCGGTGAGGAAGCGCGCAAGCAAGCTGAGGCAATTCAGAAGTCTCTGCAGGACGGCCTGAAGGCGTGGCAGCGGCTCTGGGAACCCGAGAAGAAGAAACCCTGAGTAGACCTACCTGAAGACCGCCATCGAGCGCTGCGGGCACTCGATGGCGGAGATAGAGCGCGGCTTCGTCAAGGAGCATTTGGCCGCGACGTCATCGATCAGCGAGGCGGGCTTGAATCGTCGCAACGATCTCGGCGGGTGTTCCTGCTATGTCAACCACGATCGCCTCGGCGGGTTCCTCCAACGTCTCGAACTGGCTCTGCAACAGCGCCGGATCGAAGAAATGGCCGTGCCGTGATGCCAACCGTTGTGCAATCAGATCAATCGAACCTTTCAGATAGACCATCCGAACGTCTTTACTTCCCTCCGCCAGCGCCACCCGATGCGCTGCTTTTAGCGCCGAGCATGCGAGAACCATATCGGCGTCCGCCGTCCTGTAGCGGTCGATTAACGCGCGCACTGTCGTGAGCCATGGTCGCCGATCTTCTTCATTGAGCGGAATTCCGCGATGCATCTTGTCGCGGTTTGCCGGTGGATGCAGATCATCGGCATCGCAAAAGTCGCAGCCGAGATCGCGCGCGAGCATCGCGCCGATTGTGGTTTTGCCGGACCCCGCCACGCCCATCATGATGATCACCATTTGGGGGTATTTATCGTGGCGCGGAAGCCCTTGCCAATGAATCGCTTGGATACTCGGGCGCGCTCTGGCAAGATCGCTCAGTCGGCGCGATTGCCTTCCGCGCCGGTGATTTCGGCTTGCCGCCGAGATTTGCGTCTCCAACGACGCGCGTGCCGAGGTGGCGAAACGGCAGACGCAGTGGACTCAAAATCCACCGTGGGTAACCACATGGGGGTTCAAGTCCCCCCCTCGGCACCAGAATAATCCCCGACAGTGCTGCGATTTTTAGCGCGGGTGACTTTGGCTGTCAAGTCCCTCGCGAAGCGATCTTGATTGACTTTGGCTGAACTTTGGCTGTTTTTCGAAAAACCGTGCGACTGCGAGGGGACAATGTCCCTATACTTTCGACCCGGCATGCTCGGGCGTAGATGCACAGGCGATTTTGCAAAGAATTTATTTTTGGTTCGATCACTCCGATTCCTAAGAGAGCCTCTCTTTATGAGCATACGAAATGGCGCCCGGAATTGGCATCACGAGTTTGATCTTGATGATCTGAACTATGGAGATGTGTTCAACGAGGTTGCCGATGAGCTCGTTGCCAATTGTCCGGTTGCTCATAGCGAAGACGGCTATTAGGTCATCAACCGCTACGAAGACATCGTCAACGTGCTGCGGGATTGGAAAACTTTCTCTAGTGCAGATGGCATCATCGGAGCCGTTCGCGCTCCCGAACAGCCGCTCTTCAAGCCAAACGAGACCGACCCGTCTGGGCACACCCAACTCAGGGGCGCGCTGGGCAGGTTCTTCACAGCGTCCGCGGTCGGAAAGCATGAGTCAGGAATCCGTGAGATCGCTAACAAGCTCATCGATGCCTTCATCGCGGACGGTAAGGTAGAGATTGTCAGTCAATATGCGATCCACTGCCGCCCATCGCCTTCTGCCAGGTGGTAGCCAATATGCCGGCCGGGGACATGGACTTCCTCCAGAACGTCTTTACCGCAGCTATCACCGGCCCGCTTGACTATCGCGGAGTGAACTGGGTCAAGGGTCAGTCGTACCTATCGGACTTTCTAAAAAGGCGCATGCAGGAGCCGCGTCAGGACGACATCGTCGATGCAATCCTTCATTTCGAATTTCCAGACGGTACGCCCTACACAGACGCCGATCGGGCCGGCTCGCTCGCGCAGATCGTGGCGGCAGGTTCAACTACCACCGGGGCGGTCATCTCCGGAGCTATCTATCACCTCGCAACCCATCCAGAAGACCGCCGCCTGCTCCAGTCGGATTCTTCCCTCATCCCTCGCGCTGTCGAGGAGTTCCTCCGGGTTTACGTCTCCGCGCCAAACAACGAACGACGAGTCACTAAGGATATTGAAATCGCCGGTACCCAACTTCGTGGACCTCGCACCGACTCGAAGGGCGACTACGTTCTTTACAACCTTGGCGGTGCAATCCGTGATCCCGCCGTCTTTGAGTGCCCGGAGAAGGTCAATATCAGGCGGCATCCCAATCCGCACCTCAGTTTCGCCAAAGGACCTGATCGCTGCATTGGAATGCAACTGGCTCGCTTAAACCTGAAAATCGCTATCGAAACATTTTTGACGCGCATAGGCGACTTCTCAATTCGTTCGCACTACGAACCACACTTCACGGGCGGTATCACCAGAAGCCTGATCGAGTTGCCAGTCAGCTTCGACCCGCGACCATCGCGTGGAGATTGAGCGAGCCGCCGCGGGCTTTCACTGGAGACGTTAAAGAGTCCTTGGAGTATCAAGCTGCAGCGTCCTCAAATCCGATGTGCGCCAGTCAAGAGACCCTCACGCCCTCCCCGTCCTGGATTTTTTATCTAATGGAATGGACCCCAGCCTTACTTTCTCACGGCCTCGATCTGATGGCCGAGTGGTAAAAACGCGATCAGGCGCTCCCTGTGCGTCGGCGATACGGTCAGCCCGCCGGCTTCTGACGACAATTCGCGCCATGCCTGCCGATTTCAAGGGCCCACGTCGGCTCCATATTCCAGCGATGGCTCTGCGATCGGTCTCAAGGTAGGCGATATGACTCGGTTTTACGCCCAGTTTATTCCCTTCATAATTCGAACCCACTAACGAAGCGCAATCGGCTCCGGCATCAAGGCAAGCCGCATGAACTCAAGCGTTTGTCTCAGGTGAACTTGTTCTACGATCCACCTAAGAGGGGTTTCTCCGAGACCGCATGGCGTTTTCAGGTAGGCGTGGAACTTTCCGCTCTACCCATTGGTCTTCGACAGGGTAGCGAAAGCCACGTTCGAAAACGGAATGTCGCTGCGATTTCATAACCGCGACGAAGTCTCGTTGGTGTTTTTCTCATCAGGCTCTCGCATGGCTCGCTTAGTCCAGCATTTTACAGTCTTAGAACGTCATGGCATGGTCCCTGCTCTCATTGTCTTCTCAGGCGACGGTCTTTTCAGATTCCATCCCGAAATGATTGGTATTCGATCGGGTTCCGTTTGCTGGAACGCTGACGAGAGGAGCAAGGAATAGTGTTTTTTGTCCGAGGCTTGTCTTTTAAAGGTAAGGAAATCCTCATCAACCCTGATCAGGTTTTGTACGTTCATTCCGTGGGGCTGCTGCACAAAAGAACCGCGCTTGTGATGACTAATGGCAAACGCCTGCTAGTTGATCAAACCGCACAAATAGTCGGGCAGCGGTTCGAAGACTATCTTACTGATCTCGTGGAAACTCACGACGAAGACGATACGGACGCCCTCGGACACGCCAGTTCGGGAGAAGAGCCTTACGAGACCTAGGGTGCGCCATCAGTCCAATCCGGAATTATGAAGTCTGGACTTGCCCCCGGTTGCGTGGACACCCCGAGAAGCACGAAAGTGCAACTAGGAGTGGATGATGGAGAAACACGGGCGGAGCAAGCGGCGGACGTTTCGGCTGAGTAGAAGGCCGAGGCGGTGCGGCTGGTGGACGATAGTGGCAAGAGTATCGGCGTGATTGCGCGGGAACTGGGGCTGGGCGAGGTCCAAGCGGAGCGTTGACGACCGGCGAACGGGAAGAACTGGGGCAGTTACGGCGGGAGAATCAGCGGCTGCGGATGGAGCGCGAAATCCTAAAAAAAGCGACGGCCTTCTTCGCCAGGGAGAGCGTGTGAGATTCGCTTTCATCGCGACGGAAGGGCTGAGTTCCCGGTGGCGTTGATGTGCCAGGATGCTGGAGGTCTCCGGGCCGGCTATCTATGCCTGGCGCGGCCGACCCGTGGCGCGCGGCCCGTCGATCAGGCCTGGCGTCACTCGTGCGGATCGCCGGGTCCACCGCGACAGCCGCCAGGCTATGGCAGTCGCCGCGGGTGCAGATGGGACTTGACGGCCGAGGGGGCGCTGCAGCGAGCGCAAGCGTCGCCCGGCTGATGCGTCGGGGCGGCGTGCGGGCGGCCCCGGCGCCGCGGTTGTCGCGCGGACCACGGATTCCCGCCACGGCCCTGCCGTCGCCTAACCTGCTGGCGCGATGGTTCGGCCGTGGCCCAGCCCAACCGGGCTGGGTCGACCGATATGACCTATATCTGGACACCGGCAGGGGTGGCTCTATCTGGCGGTGATTATCGACCTGTTCGTCCGCCGGGTGGTCGGCTGGGCGATGAGCGAACGGATGCGGATCGAGCTGGCTGGAGCGGGCACTTGCGCCATGGCCCTGGAGCAACGCCGTCCCCGCGGGCCGTCGATTCACCATTCTGATCGTGGTGTGCAGTACGCAAGCGGGGACTACCAGGAGTTGCTCCGCTCAGCAGGGGCTGCGCGGCGAGCATGAGCCGGCGCGGGGAATTGCTGGGACAACGCGGTGACGGAGAGCTTCTTCGCCACCCTCAAGCTTGAACTGGTTTATCAGGTTCAATGGCCAACCCGTGCCGCCGCCGCACCGCCATCTTTGAATATCTCGAACTATTCTATAACCGCCGGCGGCACCATTCGTCGCTCGGTTATCGTAGTCCCGCAGAATTTGAACAATGAAACTATCAACGGTTGGCAGCTTAACCCGGGTGTCCACCAACTCGGGGCAAGTTCAGTCCTTCGCACGCTACCTAGCAGGCTGCGGAAAAACGATGGGTTTTCCGCAGCCTGCTAGGCGGGGGAAAACAACCGCGGTCTCTACTTATGAATGGTTGAACTGGGGATGCGACGCCCAAGCTTATTGAGGCAGTGCGTGAACAAGGTTTTGAGGGCATCGTGGCCAAGCGGCGCGATAGCCTGTACGAGCCGGGCAAGCGCTCCGGCGCCTGGCAGAAGATGCGCGTCCTTCAATCGCGCGAATTCGTGATCGGCGGCTATACGCCGGGCGGGAGGAATTTCGATGGAATCTTGATCGGCCATTATGAGGGCCGCGAACTTGTCTACGTGGCCAAGGTGCATGCTGGCTTCACGCCGGCAGTGCGCGATGTTGTGTTCAAGCGGTTCGCGCGGATTTGAGAGCAATCGATGCCCATTCGCGAACCTGCCTGAGACCCATCGCGGTCAATGGGGCGAAGGATTGACCATCGACAAGATGGCGGAGTGTCGCTGGCTCAAACCGCGCCTCGTCGTGACCATCGAGTATTTGGAATGGACCGCGGCGAATCATTTGCGACACGCGATGTTCGCGGCGATGGCGGAAACGCGGAAATTCTTGGGCATATCGCGCTGACGATTCTAATTTTGAGTGTCAGCAGAAAATAAAAACGTTGGTGTACAAAAGCACTGAAAGTTTTCACTAAAGCAGGTCATTCGCTGGACGGAATCGGCCGTCGATTCTTGAATGCTGAGACCATTACGAACGAACGACGAAACAGGGGCAAACTCGGACGTACTGGAAGAACAGCAGCATTCCACCTTCGCATTTATCCTTTCGATGTTTCGGCCGTTCGGTTTTTCAAACGCACAACTTTACTGCCGCTATTCTTCTCAATCTCGTGAAATGCCGCCAGCTTCAGAGCTCCCTCTTTCAGCATCGCTTCGTCAGCGATCGCATAGCGGCGATAGATTGCTTCTGTTCGATGCCCGACCATCGCCATCGCTGCTGACCGCGGCACTCCAGCACGTTCGAGATTTCTCACCGCCGTACGGCGGAAGTCGTGCGGGATTCGCTTAGCAATTCCTGCTCCGTTGCATGCCGCGGCCCACGCTCCCCGAAAATCGCGAATTGGGTTTCCGTCCCGATGGAAAAGCCACGGAATGATTCGGCCGCAAACTTGTTCAAGTCTTCTAGTTTTTTCGATTTGTTCTTCCAGAATTTCCAGCAGCTCGGGCGTTAGAGGAAAATTGCGTCCCTCACCGTTTTTCGTCTCGCCTGGATCCAACCGGAGCCACCCAGCTTCCAGATTGACGTGATGTCTCTGCCGCGTAAGGATTTCGGAGGTGATACGCCAGCCCGTAACGTAAGCGGTTTGAATTACCGCCTTCAGTTCCTCTGGCAGATAGCCTAGGAGAGCTCGGTATTCTTCGGCCTCGAAGAACCCCTTACGCCGGTTGTCCTCGCGAAGCATCGAGACTGCGGGCCGCTGAATTACTTTGCCAACGTCCTCTCCCAATCGGAAGGCTCGCTTGAGTGCAGCTAATTCGCGATTGATCGTCGCGGGAGCGGCCTTCTCGTCCAGCCGATACGCAATATAACTGGCAATCCGATCGCCCGTAACATCCATCGCAAACTCCCCGCTAAAAAATGCGAGAAGATGTCTCACCGAGATCTTTATCCGTTTCAGGCTCCGACGCTGGTTCGATCGATAGTCATCGACGAGCATCTGCAAGAGGTGTTCGAATCGAGTCTTTTCCGCTTGCGGTCCAATCGTACGTCCCTGGCCGGCTTCGCCGATCCGGCGCTTGAGCATTTTGACCGCGTCGACGCGGTTCGAGGAACCGGCAGATTCGCGATATCTTTTGCCACGAACATAATATTGAATCCACCATGTTGCCGCGGTCTTTTGTTCGCCGCTCCGCTTGTCCAAGTAGGTCGGCTGATAAATGATGCCCAGCCCGCGCGTTTGCTTCATCGCCCCGTATTGCCTGAATTCAGTTACACTCTGCAATCAGGCTACTGCTCGATCGCTGGAGGGATCAACTCAGCCCGCACGCAATTTCCACACGAATGTCGTGCTCCCTGAAACCGTGCCCTGCTGCACTGCAACCCGATTATTGGTGCGAAACACCGACGCCACGACCTGGTTTATCATCGTCTGCCAGCGCAGGAACGCGTCTCAAACCATCTTCTCATCCCAATCCTGGAGCCTACGAAGTGCTTTCGCGATAGCCGCACCACAAATGGGTACTTCGCTCTGTTCCGAATAATATACCTTCGAGGCTTTCCAATAATCTGAGCGACTTCCTCGATCGATATAACATCGTCCAGGCCAGGCAGTGTTCCCGAACTTGAACCGGTGAGGCTTCCGGATGCAGTAGACTGATAAATCGGGTCGCTAAAATCGCCACCGTCTGCGGGTTCCAGCAGACGGCAAAACGAGGCGACGAAGATTCCCAAGGCTTTCGTCGCGACAATATGAGCTGTGCGCGTGTCGAGTACCCCCGCTTTGCTGGGGTCAGCCACCAATTCATCCCACTTTGGAACTGTGTACAGTCCCACCTCACCCAACCTGCGCGGTACGCGGATGCCTTTCGCGTGCCGCATAGAACACCTCTTTGGTCGGTAGTTATTGATTTAGAAATCAGCGCCGCCCTTCGAATACCGGAGAGGTCGCTGTTCGAGCTAGAATTGAATGGCTGTCGAGGGACTTCAGACAGTCGGTCCATTCGAACATCGACCGACAGGCATGACGAGCAGACAAAATCTGAAGGCGTGCGACTCACCGGGCCAAAACCATCGCTTATCGTCGCTAGTGCGAAGACACGACGAATGTACCGTACGGCAGAGTCTAATGGCGCGATTTGTCTGTGCCTAGAGAAGCGCTTCTCATTTTTGCTTTTGCGATGCTCTGTTAATAAATGTCGACTCGAAGAATTTGTGGCGATACTGGTCAGCGTTTGTTATGGGCAACGAGGCGTCGCTCGAAAAAATCGAGCGACGCCAAAATTTTCACACTTCGATCGGAATTCGACCGAGCACGAAATCGGCGGCGCGCTGTGCGTGTGCGGCAGCATGAACCATCAGCCGGCGATCGTCTCGAAGCTTCTTGAGTAATCAGCAGCAGCAAATAATGTGAAGGAGTGTCGCAACAGCCCGGCTGTGCACAGGCTGTGTAAGGAAGGGCTCCTACCGTTGCGGCGTTTTGCTGCGCATTATTTCAGGGCATGAGACCCTTGGCTGTTATCTCAATTCAGCCAGGAGGTTCTTGTGCCAAACGACCGCAGCGCTCTGATCGATCAGCTCAGAGCGCATCTCACACAGCAGCGATATAATTCAGTCGTCATTCACAACTACTGCCGAGGGGCGGAGCACTTTTTTGAGTACCTTGCGCGGCGGAACGTTGCGGTAGATTCGGCAACGCCGGATCACGTAGAGAGCTATCTCAACTACGCCCTCCGGAAGCTTCCGCCGGCGTCACGGTCACCCGGCGGCGCCGCGATGGGAATCCATTCCCCGGGCAGGAATCCACGCGCTGCTACGCCTCGTGCAGAAACCGTGGCCGCCCGAGTTGCCGCCTGCCAGCGCGGCTGAAGCGCTTTGCCGATCGCTATGCAACGAGTACCGGGAGTGGCTTCATGTGCAGCGCGGTCTCGCGAAAGCGTCCATCCGCGCGCTCATGTGGGAGGGCCGAAACTTCCTGTCCTGGTACACGCGCGCAACTCCGTCGATGACCTCGCGGAACTGAACATCAAAGACATCGACACTTACTTCGCGAGCGAGCCGCTGCCGGCCTGAGGCGAAGATCGCTCAAAGACGTGGCGGAGCGGCTGCGTTCGTTGATGCGGTTCCTTCATAGGACGGGCTGCATCGGGATCGATCTGGCGCCTCGAATTATCGGCCCCGTGCTTTACGCCTATGAGTCGATTCCGTCTGCTCTGACCGCGGAGCAAATCTCGGCAGTTTTGAAGAACACGCGAAGGATCGCTCCCCATTGGGATATCGGGACTACGCGATCCTGCTGTTGCTATCGACCTACGGATTACGTGACGGAGAAATCACGCGGCTGCGGCTGGAGGACATCGATTGGCGCGCCGAGACGTTGCACATCCGCCATTCCAAGACCGGGGCCAACTCACAGTTGCCCTTGATGGCCGAAGTGGGCGAAGCGCTCTGGACTATCTGCGTCAGGTCGACCCAAGACCGACGGCTCGGGAAATCTTCATCCGCACGCGGGCCCCTTATCGCCGGCTCTCTTCACTCTATAGCGAGATTCGCCGGCGATTAGAGGCCGCGGGTGTAAAGCCGCCCGGCAAATGCGGTCCTCATACCTTCCGCCATGCTCGCGCCGTCAGCCTGCTGAGAGCGTCCGTGTCCCGCAAGGTGATCGGCGACTTGCTGGGCCATCGGTCGGAAGAGGCGACGCTTCCATATCTGAAGCTCGCCACGGAGGACCTGCGCGCAATCGCTCTGGAGATCCCGGAGGTGCGCGCATGAGAACCTGGCCCGACAGCAATGCCAGTGCGATCGACCGCTTTCTGCGACAGCGCCGGATTCGTCATCCTCAAACCCCGAAAACTTATCGCCGCGTACTGCGTGGCTTCCAGGACGTTGTGAAGCGATGCGAGCGTTCACCTCGCGCGTAAGCCGTCACGACTCTGCAGCTCTGGCTGCACGAACGAGGCGCGGAGTGGTCAGCTTCCACGGTTCTCCACCGTGCCTGCATCATCGATCGATTCCTCGACTTCCTCGTGCAGCGAAGGATCGATCGCCAGCAATCCGGTGGCGGAACTGCGCACCAAATATTGATAAAGGGCAGCGGACGATTGTGCGGGCGTTACTCGCCCCCGAGCCCGACAGGGCGCTGGAAGCGCTGCGGCAGCTGCCGCATTTCGGCAGCGTCCTCGGCGACCTGATGCGCAATCACGTTGCGCGGATGCGCACGAGGGGATTCCGCTACGACACCAACACTCGGATGTTCTTGCGCTTCGACCGCTTTCTGCAGCGGCACCCTGAGCTCGCCAGACGAGCCGATACCGATCATGTTGCAGCGCTGGGCGGCTGCACGTTCGACGGCCTTCCATGCCGCCGATTGCGAGCTGCTCGGACGCGCCTTAGCCAAGAGCCCGGCATCATCTCGATCCCAGCGTTCCCGATGATCGCGACCCGCGGCGGCGTTGATCGCGATGGCACCGCGCGAAGAACGGATCCGGCGCAGCGCTGCGGCGCTGGGCCCGCGAGTGGCGTCGGCCCTACATCTATAGTCCCGAAGAGGTCCGCCTTCTGCTGGACATCGCTCGTACTTATCCATCGCCGCGCGCACGGCTGCGCCCGCTCACACTTTATACGATGCTGGCCGTCGGCTACTGCGCCGGATTGCGCGTAAGTGAGATCGCGCGTCTGAACCTCGGTGACGTCGATCTGCAGGCCGGCACGATCACCATCCGGGAGACCAAGTTCTTCAAGTCCCGGATCCTGCCGTTGGCCGGAACCGTGATAACCGCACTCCGCGAATACCTCGAAGCGAGGCGGCGGGCGGGAGCGCCGCAGGAGTCCTGAGTCGGGCTTGTTCTGGCATGACCAGAACGGAACACGCTACGCGACCAAAACGGTCATGTGGCTGTTCATCGACATACTGCGGCGCGCCGGCCTCAAACCATCACGTGGCAAGACGGGGCCTCGCATTCATGACCTGCGTCACTCGTTCGTGGTGAACCGCATGCTCCAATGGTATCGCGCCGGCATCAATCCGCAGGACAAGTTGCCGTTCCTCGCGACCTATCTCGGGCACCGCGATATCCATTCGACGCTCGTTTACATCACCGTGACGCAGGATCTTCTCCACGAGGCAGGTGAGCGTTTCCGCACTTTCGGAGCGCACTGTTTGCAGATCGAGGGAGGGGTGCAGGCATGAACAAGCCCGATCCGCTCCCCGCACTGCTGCGCGCGTTCTTCTATGAGTGGCTGGTTCAACAGCGTAATGCTTCCGGCCATACGGTCCGGTCATACCGCGATACGTGGCGCTTGTTCTTGAGGTTCGTTGCCCAGCGCCATAACCGGACTGTGGCTCAGCTCCGGCTGGAGGACTTCACCGGCGCTGAAGTCGCAGCTTTCCTCCAATACATCGAGCAGGAGCGCGGCGATTCCATCGGCACACGTAACTGCCGTCTGGCCGCGCTGCGCAGCTTCTTCGGGTTCGTGGCCGGCCGAGAGCCGAACACCGCCGAGCAATGCGCCGAGGTCTTGCGCATTCCGACCAAGAAGGCGCCGTTGCACGCTCCGACTTATCTGGACCCGCCGGAGGTGGAAGCCATTCTGGCGCAACCAGATCGTTCAACACTCGAAGGTCAGCGCGATCATGCGCTGCTGTCCTTCTTGTACAACACGGGCGCGCGTATCCAGGAAGCGCTCGAGTTACGCCCGAACGCAATTAGGTGGGAGTCGCCCGCCTGTGTGCGTCTCTACGGCAAGGGTCGCAAGGAGCGTCTCTGTCCGCTATGGCCGGAAACCATCGTCGCTGCTCAAGGCACTACTGAAACGTCAGCCGCGGGCTAGCGACGAAAGACTCTTCGTCAACCGCTATGGCGCTCCACTTGGCGCCTCGGGCGTACGCTTCAAGCTCGCCCAGTACGCCGCTGCTGCTGCGAAGAAAGCGCCGAGTCTGGCGTCGAAGACCGTCACGCCTCATAGCTTCCGGCACGCGACCGCCGTGCATCTGGTTGCGGCAGGCGTCGACATCACAGTGATCAGAAGCTGGCTTGGCCACGTCAGCCTCGACACCACCAACCACTATGCTCAGGCCAATCTGGAAACCAAGCGCAAAGCGCTTGAACGCGTCGGAGGAGCGGCCAGGGCGGGAAAACTTCCGCGATGGAGGCGCGACCACGGCATCCTTGAGTGGCTCGACTCGCTGTAATCTGAAGCCAAAAATAATGTGAAGGAGACGAAACTCAATCGCTGGAAAACAGGAATGGAAGCCAGTCTCCTTCGCATTATTCGCTCTCCTGCTGATTACTCAAGTAATGGCGAGCTCGCCATTACTTGAGCCAGCCGTCGACATAGCCGGCCTGATTATGAATGACCGCGTTTGAAATTCCGGCTTCGGCGCAAAGGAAAGCTGCTCCGAACTCCGCTACAAGCTCCTCTTTGGAATAGACGGGCGAACCAAATGGAGCGGCTTCGCTAATCCCTTCCCTAGCAAGGCGCTTTTCAGTGCCTGAACTATGGATCTCTATGCCGATATCGGCATAAAGTCCATTATGCCGACTTCCGGATTATGCCGCGTATTCCTGCGCTGACTCCTTGTGAGAGCGCGAAGCTAGCGGGTCGAAATATCGGCATAATTCGGTTGTGCATTTCCTCGCATGTAACGTTCGACGCGGATCGGGAGTTGCCCTATAGGGTAGGCCGGCTGTGCCGGGACGGGAGTTGCTGAGGCTTAGCGACTCGGTTGACGGCGCCGATCTGAACTTCCCCACGCGAGGGGTTGCGCCGCCGATCGAACCGGGATGCGACGAGCGAAGCGGCTCTGATTCGCTGACGATCTGATCCTCCGAAACCAGTGGCCTCGCCTTTCGCCAACACGAAAGGAGAGGCATATGACGTTCCGCGAGGATTACTGGCCGCGAAAGGGCTGATGAGGCGGGATGGCCGTGGTCTCATCGGCAAACTTTCATGGAGCGACTGGCCGCGCAAGGCTACTCGCGATTCACGCTGCGCGAATACGAATCGATCGCCGGCAGGTTTTGCGCGGCAATCGAGAAACGCGCTCTTGGTGCGGACGACCTGGACGGCGCCACCACGGAGCGTCTTCGGCAGGCGGTGCTGAAGCGAGATTCCCGAATACGTTCGCAGCTGGGGCAAGTTCTGCCTGGGACGGTTCATCGAGCATCTGATCGAGGCCGGGGTGGCGACGGTCCCGGAGCCGACCGGCGAAAAAGTTAACCGCACTGGACCGCCTGCGTGACGAATATGAGGTCTATCTGCGCCGGCAGCGCGGACTGGCCGAGTCCACGATCAGGAACTGCAGATACTACATGGAGCGGTTCCTGGCCTTTCGCTTCGGCGAAAAGCTCGGCGACCTGAACGCGATCACGCCGGACGATATCGTCGCTTTCCTGTGCAAGCTTAAAGCCGGATCGCAGCCGCGCCGGTGCAAAGCGCTGCCGTCTCATCTGCGCAGTCTGTTCAAGTTCCTGTTCTGGAGCGGCAAGACCAGGCGCGATCTCGCCGACAGCCTGCCGCGCGTCGCCACCGCTCCGACCATCTGCCTCGCTATCTCAAGCCCGAAGAGATCCAGCGGCTGATCGAGTCGGTGCGAACCGACGACGCCATCGGGCGGCGCAACTACGCGATGTTGCTGCTCATGGCGCGGCTGGGCCTTCGCGCTCCCGAGGTTATCGCCATCCAACTTGACGACATCGACTGGCGCGCGGGCGAGATCCTTATCCGCGGCAAGGGCAAGCTGCACGACCGCATGCCGCTTCCCGCGGACGTGGGCGAAGCGATCGTCGATTACATCAAGAAACGGACGAGCCGGCGACTCTCGTGCTTGTTCGTATCGGCGAGGACGCCGCACCATCGGCCGTTCAAGAATGCCCAGATCCTAAACACCGTGCTGGAGGATGCGTTCCGGAGGACCGGCCTGAAGCCGCCGCAGAAGTACGTCGGCTCGCATCTGCTGCGCCACAGTCTGGCGACCGACATGCTCCGCAAAGGAGCGTCGCTGGACGAGGTCGGCGATGTGCTGCGCCATCGCTCGCGCATGACGACGACGATCTACGCGAAGTACGACATCGATGCGCTGCGCTCGATCGCACGGCGGTGGCCGGTGGGAGGAGACGCTCGATGACGCCTCTAACCGTCCGCCTCAAGCAGTACATCGCCATCCGGCGCAGCCTCGGCTTCGAGCTGTCCTTCGCGGAACGGGTCTTGCGCAGCTTTGCCGAGTTCGCCGACCGCGAACGCGCTGATCACATCACGGTCGATCTGTTCCTGCGCTGGAAGGAGCACTACGGCTCGGCCAACAACTACACCTGGTCGAGACGGCTCAGCATGGTGCGGGTCTTCGCCAGCTGGCTTCAAGGCTTCGATCCGCGCACCGAGGTTCCACCGCCCGGCCTGATAACCAGCAAGCCGCGCCGGGCGCGGCCCTACATCTATACCGATGATCAGATCGCCGAGATCGTGACCGAGGCGGGGCGGCTTCCATCTTCATACGGGCTGCGCGCATGGACCTGTTCGACGCTGTTCGGGCTGATCGCCGTCACCGGGCTTCGCGTGAGCGAGGCGATCGGACTCGACGACAAGGATGTCGATCTCAATGAAGCCGTGCTGACCATCAGGCGCGGCGAAGAACGCAAGAGCCGCTTCGTTCCGATATCGCCATGCGCAGCCGAACGGCTCAGGGCCTATCGCGCAGAACGGAACCGTATCCTTGGCGCCGGCCGAGCCGCGTTCTTCCTGCTCGAGAATGGCGAACGCCCGACTGACTGCTGCGCCCGCTACAACTTCGCGCTGGTCTGTCAGCGAATCGGCCTGCGCGAGCGGCAGCGCCTTCAACAAACATGGCCGTGGCCCGCGCATCCACGATCTCCGGCATACCTTCGCGGTGCGCACGATCATGGACTGGTATCGGCGCGGACTCGATCCGGATCGCGAGATGCTCAAGCTCAGCACCTATCTGGGGCACAGCGAAGCCCGACCTCACCTACTGGTACATCGAGGCGATCCCGGAACTGCTGCAGCTCGCCTGCGAACGCGCCGAACGGAACCTCGGCGGGAGGGAGCGCGATGAAAACACATCCGCTCCCGATCTACCTGCAGCGGTTCTTCAGCGAACGCCTCGCGATGCCAGCTTCACGCCAGCCCGAACACGGTAGCGAGCTACCGCGACACCTTCCGCCTGCTGCTGAAATACGCCGCCGATCGCCTCGGGCGGGCAGCCGACTGCAGCTTCAGATCGCCGATATCGATGCGGACCTCGTTGGCGACTTCCTGACCTTCGTCGAGACCAAGCGCGGCAATGGCGCGCGCAGCCGCAACACACGCCTGTCGGCGATCCGCTCGTTCTTCGCGTACGTCGCCGGTCAATGAACCGCAGCTACTGCATCACTGCCAGAAAGTGCTGGCGATGCCCTCCAAGCGGTATGAGAAACGGACGATCGACTATCTCACTCACGCGGAGATCGAAGCTCTCATCGGAGCAGCCGACCTGGCGACCCGATCTGGCCGGCGCGATCGGATGCTTCTGCTGCTCGCCTTGCAGACCGGGCTTCGCGTGTCGGAGTTGATCAATCTGACCTGCGGCGACGTTGCGCTCGGCACCGGCGCGCACGTGCGATGCATGGGCAAGGGACGAAAGGAGCGATCAACTCCGCTCAGGAAAGACTGCGTCGAAGCGCTCCGCGTGTGGCTTAGTGAGCGCGGCGGCGCCGATAGCGAGCCGCTGTTCGTGAGCAATCGCGGAGATCGGCTCAGCCGCGATGCGGTCGAACGCATCGTTCGCAAGCATGTCGAGTTGGCCGCCGTAACCTGTCCGACGCTCAAGGGCAAGCGCGTAACACCTCATGTGCTGCGTCACAGCGCCGCGATGCAGTTGCTCCAGAACGGCGTGGACCGAACCGTAATCGCACTCTGGCTCGGCCATGAGTCCGTCGAGAGCACCCAGATGTATGTCCACGCCGATATCGAGTTGAAAGAAAAAGCGATGGCGAAAACGCAACCCGTCGCGATCTCGCCCGGTCGCTATCGCCCAAGCGACGAGCTGCTCGCCTTCCTGGAAGGGCTCTGATTATGCCGACATCTCGCGCCCGTGCCCCATGAGCCGCAGTGGTCGGCGTGAAAAACGCGGCATAATCCGGAAGTCGGCATAATGGATCAGTTCGTGGAATGCCGTTGCATAATACTCTTCGGCTGACGTGAACAGTTCGAGCTTGGGAAGAGTAACGCGGTCCGTCAGGCTGGAATAGAAAGCTTTCGAGCCGCCGTGCTCGATCGCTGGGGCATTCGGCATGCAACCCATGATTTCAGCACATGCGCTAATCGGTCCGTGTTCGTGAATTGCAATCTTCGGAAGCTTATCGTGGATCGATTCCGGCAGCTCACATTGTTCTAAATTGAACAAACGATAATACCGGAGGAGGACAGGACGAGAACTCTTGTGATCATTTTCTATGATGTCTCGATCGTCCGCGTCCCGCCTCGAGTCCTCGATCTTCCAGTAAATCACCACGGTGCTTTCTTCGCCTTTGCGAACACGGCCGCCGAGCTGATTGGACTGGCGCATGGTCAACCAAAACGGCGAAAGGTACTTGGACGCCGAAAGCAAAAAATGGTCGGGTAGCAGGAGGGCCATACGGCACCTCCCGCCCCCTAAGAACCGGACTTGCGTGTTTCCCTGGCATCCGGCTCAAGCCCTTCAAAGGCGTCAGTGATGACACCCGGTCATGCGACAGCGGACCGAAGGCTGTGAACCTGCCGATGGCAATTGGGATGAAGCAGAACGAGGTTGTCGAGCCGGTCACTGCCGCCACGCACGCGCCAGATGACGTGGTGGGTATGCCATCCAGTCTCGATGCTTATTGGCTGTCGACAGTTCGGACATCGGCCTCGTTGTCGTCGCCATAGCGTCCACGTTCGACCGTCTAAGGTCTGGCTCATTCGGCGCTCCTCGCGCTGTTCGAAATAGAGCTCCCATTTCGGGTCGAACGGATTCGCCTCGGCTCTGACCTTGATGTGCCGCCGTATGGGTATCGCACTGATATCAATCAGTTTGACCCATCGGCGCCTGCCATTGGCATCCTGCACCTGCGTCGCGAACGCCCACCGCTTGAGCGAGGTAATCCAATATCGTTTGGACAACCATCTCTTGCCCTTGTGTGGATGACGTCGCCGCGCCCATCGCCACAGACAATTCCAAATTCCGAAGTGGACTTGGTCGAATGCTTTCGCGGCGACCGCGCAGCGGTGATAGTTTGCCCATCCTTTTATCTGAGGGTTGAGCATTGCGATCAGTACTGACTGCGGGGTCGCTTTGTTGGCCCTGACCAGTGACCGGATTCTATCGAGGATGATGTGCACGCTCTTCTTCGACGGTTTTATCAATAACTTGCCGCCGTACTTGCGTACGTTCCATCCGAGGAAGTCGAAGCCATCGTCTATATGCGTGATGCTGGTCTTCTCCGGGGAGAGTTCCAGTCCTCTGGTCTTCAGAAAGTTGATGACCAGAGGTTCAACTTCATTTTCGAGCAGCTCTTTCGAGCTTGCCGTCACAATAAAGTCGTCGGCATACCGAACCATGTGCACCTTATCGAGTTGTCGAAACCTCTTGCGAAGTTCCAGTTCCAACCCGTCCAGCGCAGTGTTGGCCAACACCGGCGAGATGATTCCGCCCGGCGGAGTTCCCGCTTTGGTCGGCCATAACCTTCGGCCTTCCACGAATCCAGCCTTCAGCCACTTCCGGAGTATCACCTTGTCCATTGGAACATGGGTGAGTAGCCAGTCGTGACTGATGTTATCGAAGCAGCCTCGGATGTCTCCCTCCAATATCCATTGAGCCGAACGCGGCTGGTTGAACAGGATTTGACATTCCATCATCGCATCCTGGGCCGAGCGTTTCGTCCGGAATCCATAGGAGTTGGGGTCCGCCGTACATTCCGCGATTGGTTCCAGTGCGAGCAGATGGAGCGCCTGCATCGCGCGGTCCCTCATCGTTGGAATCCCGAGCGGTCGCATCTTTCCGCTGCTCTTCGGGATGTATACCCGTCTCAGTGGGCGCGGTTTGTACCCGCGCTTTCTGAGCGATAACACTGCTTCGGATTTGGTATCCGGTGTGGACCAGATTGCCCCGTCCACTCCCGGCGTCCATCTACCTTGGTTCTCCGTCACTCGCTTCACCGCCAAGGCTTTGCCGCTGAGCGAGTGGATGAGCAAACGCTGCAACGCTTTCGCTTTGCGTCGTCTGCCTCACGATACGGACCTGCAAACTCCTCACTCGTCGATGGCAGTCGGACCAGTTGGTGTCCCGCCAATCGAAAGTCGGGCCGGAGCGCGCGTGCGCCCGAAGACGCTCCTCTGCGCAGTTCTCCGTCGAGGCATCGCAGTTGTTCTCGTGAAGAAGGACCGTGCGGAAGTCTGCCCGCTTTCGCGCGGGATGATGTCGGCGCTCCACCTCCTCAACCCCTATCCGCCCCATTACAGGCCGGCATTCGCTTCCTCCGCTCTCTCTGCCCGCATCCCCATCAGCCTCCCTTACGGTCGACCTGCCCTTACGGGCGACGATACGGGTTTACCGCGTTCCGCCTGAATGACACGCGCGGTTTAGGCCCCGTCTTTCCGCCGGTGGTCATTGCGTCCATTTGTCCCGAATAAACAGCGGGACAGCCGACCACGTACCTTTTGGTTCAAGCCTGTCAGCATCCTTTGGCTTGGTCCGCTTAACGACGGTTGCAACGATTCGCATCTGCTGGCCCTGCCGCGCAGCCTCGCCCCCGGACTCCATGGGATGCTCGGAATCCCCGCCTTCGGTCTCACGACCATCGGCGGCGCTCTTGCGAACGAGGTTACTTTGTCCCGGCAGCTTCACACCGCGCCGTTGCCAGCGCCGCATGTGCCGGTAGGCTACCGGTGATGGAACACCGGGTTCGCTCAGATTCACCTCCTTTCTTCGAACTATCATTCAGGCGACTTCGCGTCGCACATTGATCCCTCGGTATGCCTTTCGGCTGACAAGATTCCGAGGAAGACCCAAAGAGGCCCATGGTCTCCGCCATGGAATTACCTCTTGCTCCAGCAGATCGACGATCTTGTCGGTAACAATTGCATACACGTCCATTTGTCTCGCTCCTTTTCGGCGTCCGCTTCCGCTCCGGCGGCAGGGCGCGGTTGGTCCATAAAAACCTTAACCTTTCTTTCCGCCCCTCGCTCTTCACACAAAGCTGAGAGTGAGAGGCGGAACGGACCGATGTGGAGCGCAGCGGAACGACAAATGAGCGGGACGAAACAATTCAAGACCGCCGTAACAAGCAAAGCGGTCCAGATTTATGGATGGCGCGAGCGGTCTTGAGTGGAGTATCGCAACGCGTCTGGGACGATGGTCAATCTTGGTCTAGAAGAGGACCATTCAATGAAGACTAACAATTCAGCGATCGAACAGTGCGGGAGGGGAAACCAATTATGGCGCCGGAGTACTCATCTAGAGGCCGATCGCTATAGAAGAGGTCGTGCAATAATTGGAAAGCAAATTCCGAGAAGGACACAAAGTCGACTGGATCAATGACCTTTTTTCCATCCACTTTTTATTTCGCCGCACTCGCTCCTGCTGAGAAACCAACAGACACCTCGCGCATTAATTGCGAGTCGGCAGCTTAAGTAAAGAGAGCGAATAGCTCGACGATGATAAACGTGCGTCAGGTTCAAATGAGTCACCAAATAATATATCGGCCGGGCGCCGACCACGAAATCGGGCGCGTCAAAGAAAGCCCGCACGTGCTACGGCGATTCAATCCGCCGGTTGAAATGTGCGAGGATACTTACGAATTGGCCGCCCCGGGATGGCGTGATGTGGCCCCAAAGCGCTCTCTTTTAGAAACGCGACCACTCATGAGGCGCCTCCACGACGAGTCGGGCTTGATCCATGAGCGCAGCCCTGAGAATTTCAGCCAACGCGCGGTTCAGTTCGCCCGCATCACCGGGTAGCCCGCGAGCCGAGAATTCAGGAACAGCGGTCACAGCCGCTAAAGAAATCCAGCAAATGATGCTCGGATTCGGCTTGCCGACGATGATCACGCCTCGAGGCTCATGTAACGAAACCTTCTCGAAAAGCGGACTTCGCTGAACTTCGAAGAGACGTTCGACAAGCCCAGATTGGGAACGTTGTACTAAGCCTCTTCGCGGCAGTTGGATGGAGCATACGGCGATTGAGAATTATTGGCGATGTCGTCGAAACTGGATGCCGGCAAAATTTCCGACGAAATTATTGGCAACGGGGCTTTGCATTGATGTACACCGCACATACGTCATCCAAATGTTTGGCGTCCGTGCGTCAAAGCGCAATTGCCGCGCTGTGCGCGCTCGTCAGCCCACCCTCGCGACGCGCCCCAGCGCCCCCGGTCTCATTCCACGCCTTTACCGAATGCTCTCATTTATCGGCGGTATCTTCCTCAGAGCCGAAGTTTGTTAGATGCGCGCCCAATCGCAAGAGCCAGTGCTCGAAGACACGCGACACACAGGTTAACTGAAGATTCTGAACGCCTAACCGACATATGCATGATCGAGCCTGGATTTCCGCAGTCGTCACATCCGGTGACCTGATTCGAATCGAATTGGATAAACATATGGCGCCCGCCCTTTGTGCCAAAATTATGCCGCTTGGTGCCAGTCTTTCTGGAGAGTCCAAGCGGGCCAGATTAGCAGGAGGAGGATGACTGCGAGGGATCGGGAGCCGCTAACCGTTAGAGTTTATTCTCTAGAGAACCGATTATATGTGTCATTTACTCCTCAAAACATCTCAGAGCAACAAAACTTC
>CAWICC010000009.1:0-570224 GCA_963834535.1 uncultured delta proteobacterium
CTCGAACGAGACTGGCTATCCGCATGAGGGCCGGGTCGATTTCGCGTCGATCAACGTGGCGCCGACGACCGGGACGCTGCAGTTGCGGGGGATCTTTCCAAATCCGGACGGGTCGGTATTTCCGGGCCTGTTCGCGCGGGTGCGGGTCCCGGAGCCGCAGGCGCGCGCCGCGCTGCTGGTGCCGGGCGACGCGATCAGCTTCGATCAGCAGGGCGAGTACCTGCTGGTGGTTGACAGCAAGAATGTGGTGGAGCGGCGGAGCGTGAAGGCGGGCTTCCAGGTCGGCAGCATGATGGTGATCAACGACGGGCTGCAGCCCGACGACTGGGTAATCGTGGCGGGGCTGATGCAGGCGATACCGGGCGCCGCGGTGACGCCGCAACAAACGACGCTGACGCCGCCGGCGGAGAGCGGCAGCAGGGGCTGAGGGGCGGCAGGATCGGGCGTGTCAAAATTTTTCATCGAGCGGCCGATCCTGTCGAACGTGATCGCGATCGTGACGATCGTGCTGGGGCTGGTGTGCCTGATCAACCTGCCGGTGGCGCAGTATCCGAATATCGTACCGCCGACGATCCGGGTCAGCACGAGCTATCCGGGGGCGAGCGCCGACGTGGTGGCGACGACCGTCGGGATCCCGCTGGAGCAAGGGGTTAACGGGGTCGAAGGATCGATCTACACGCAATCGACGAGCGGCAGCGACGGCAGCTATGCGCTGACGATTACGTTCGCGGTCGGGACCGACCTGAATTCAGCGATAGCGCTGGTGCAAAACGCGGTCAACGGCGCGCTCTCGCAACTGCCCGACGCGGTGCAGGCGCAGGGCGTGAGCATCCAGAAGGTCAGCACGAATATCCTTTTAATCGGCAGCCTGTACGCGGACGACAATCGTTACGACGAGACGTTTCTGAGCAACTACGCGATCATCAATCTGCAGAATCCGCTGGCGCGGCTGCCGGGCGTGGGACAGGTGCAGGTGCTGGGCGCGGGTCCGTACAGCATGCGGATATGGCTGGATCCGATAAAGCTGAAGGCGTACGGCCTGACGGTACTGGAGGTGCAGCAGGCGATCCAGAACCAGAACATCCAGGTGGCGGCGGGACAGGTGGGCGGGCCGCCGGTCGCGAGCAGCCAGGTCTTTCAGTTTACGGTCAAGGCGATGGGGCGGCTGTCCGACGTGGCGCAGTTCGAGAACATCATCGTCAAGGCGAACCCGCCCGCGACGCAGTTGAGCCAGACGCAGAATCCGGTGCAACTGGGCGAGACGGCGACGATCGTTCGGGTCAAGGATATCGCGAAGGTGGAACTGGGACAGGAGGCATTTTCGACCATCTCGGGACTGAGCGGCAAGCGGGCGGCGCAGATGAACGTATATACGCTGCCCGGCGCGAACGCGCTGAAGGTGTCGCAGGAAGTGCGCAAGCTGATGGGGGAGATGAGCCGGAAATTTCCGGCGGGACTCAAGTACGACGCGCTGCTGGACACGTCGACGTTTATCAAGGACTCGATTCACGGGGTTTACAAGGCGCTGATCGAGGCCGGGATCCTGGTGCTGCTGGTGATCATCCTGTTCCTGCAGAATTTTCGCGCGATGCTGGTACCGGCGACGACGGTGCCGGTCACGATCATAGGAGCGTTCGCGGCGATGGCGCTGCTGGGCTTCACCGTCAACCTGATGACGCTGTTCGCCCTTATCCTGGCGATCGGGATCGTGGTCGATGACGCGATCGTGATAGTTGAAAACGCGTCGCACTATATCGAGGAGGGTCTGACGCCGAAGGACGCCGCGATCAAGGCGATGGGAGAGCTGACCGGACCGGTGCTGGGGATCACGCTGGTACTTACCTCGGTCTTCCTGCCGGCGTCGTTTCTGCCGGGAATAACCGGGCAGATGTTCCGGCAGTTCGCGCTGGTGATAGCCGCGACGGCGATAATCAGCGCGCTGAACGCACTTACGTTGAAGCCGACGCAGTGCGCGCTATACCTGCGGCCGGCGGATAAGAACAAGCAGGTCAACTGGTTCTACCGGGGCTTCAACCAGGGTTACGGGTACGTCGAGGATCGCTATATCGGAGTGGTGCATTGGATGGCGGAGCGGCCGCGCCAGATGATGTTCGTATTCCTCGCCATAGTAGGCGCCGCGGGCGCTATCTTCGCGCTGCACCCGTCGGCGTTTCTACCATTAGAAGATCAGGGTTACTGCCTGGTGATCGCGCGGCTGCCGGCGGGGGCGTCGCAGCCGCGGATGCGCGAAGTGGCGGCGAACATCGATGGCGTGTTAAAGGAGGTCCCCGGGATCAAGGGGTGGGTGACGAGCGGCGGCTATTCGGATCTGGATTCGGCCAATCTCGCCAACGTCATCACGGAATACGTGATGTACGATGACTTTGATAAGCGGGCCTCCAATCTAACCCAGGCCGCAATAGTAAGAGACCTGCAAGCGCACCTGGGAGCAATTCAGAAGGCCAGTTTTTCGGTGCTGGTTCCGCCACCCATACCGGGACTGGGGCAGGCGGGCGGCTTTCAGATGATGATCGAGGATCGGGGCAGCGTTGGGATCGGCGAATTACAAAAGGCGGCGCGGCTGATAATCAGGAAAGCGGGCGAAGAGCCAAGCCTGGAAGGAGTTACGACGACCTTCAGCGCGGACAGTCCGCAGCTTTATGTCGATATCAATCGCACCATGGCGGAATCGCTCGGGGTGACGATCAACGACGTTTTCCAGACGCTGCAGACTTACCTGGGATCGACTTACATCAACCTGTTCAACAAGTTCAACCAAAGCTTCCAGGTGCGGGTGCAGGGCGAGGCGGACTACCGGCGCGAAATCGACGACATCCAGGAGCTGAACGTGGCGAACGAGACCGGGCAGATGGTACCGCTGGGAGCGATGATTCGCATCCGGCGCGAGCTCGGATCGGAGCTACTGACCCGCTACAACCTTTACCCGGCGGTACCAATCATAGGAGGTCCGGCGGCGGGCTATAGCACGGGGCAGGGCCTGGCCGCGATGGAGTCTATCGCGGAGCACAATTTACCATTGGGGATGGCGTATGACTGGACGGGGCTTTCATACCAGGAGAAGCTCGTCGGCAACCAGGCCTACTTCATTTTCGCGCTATCGATCACGCTGGTGTTCCTGGTGCTCGCGGGACAGTACGAGAGCTGGACGAGTCCGGCGGCGGTGGTGATCACGGTGCCGATGGCGCTGGTGGGGGTGGTGCTGGCGCTGGTGGTGCGGAATTTCCCGACGGACCTGTACACCCAGATCGGACTGGTACTGATGATCGCGCTGGCGGCGAAGAACGCGATCCTGATCGTGGAGTTCGCGCGCGACCTGAAGGCCGAGGGAATGAAAACGGCGGAAGCGGCTGTGGAAGCCACTCGCAGGCGGTTCCGTCCGATCCTGATGACGTCGATCGCGTTCATCCTGAGCGTGGTGCCGCTGCTGACGGCGACGGGGGCGGGAGCGGCGAGCCAGCAGGCGCTGGGGACGGTGGTATTCGGGGGGATGCTCGCATCGACGCTGCTGGCGATACCGTTCGTGCCGATTTTCTTCATCGAGATGGAGGGCATCACGGAGCGGCGGCAGGCGCGGCGGGCGGCGGCAGCCGGCGCGCCCGCGGCGGAGCGGTAGGCGCGGCTTCGCGGGCCAGCACGCGCCGGGATCGAATAGTCACAGCGCATGTCGAAATTCTTCATCGAACGGCCGATCCTGGCGAACGTAATTGCGATCGTGACGATCCTGCTGGGCGCGGTATGCCTATACAATCTGCCGGTCGCGCAGTATCCGCAGATCGTTCCACCGACTATACAAGTGAGTACCAACTACACCGGCGCCTCGGCGGAGACGGTCGCGCAGACAGTAGGTATTCCGGTGGAGCAGGCGGTCAACGGGGTGGAGAACTCGATCTACATGCAGTCGACCAGCGGAAGTGACGGAAGCTACACGCTGACGGTGACATTCGCGATCGGCACCGATCTGAACAAATCGCTGGCGCTGGTACAAAATGCGGTGAATAGTGCGTTGCCGCAGTTGCCGCAGTCGGTACGAGCGCAAGGCGTAAATGTAAAGAAAGTCAGCACCAACATACTATTGATCGAGAGCCTCTACTCAGACGACAGCCGCTTTAACGAATCGTTTCTGGCGAACTACGCGATCATCAACCTGGTGAATCCGCTGGCCCGGCTGCCGGGAGTGGGACAGATCCAGGTTTTTGGGGCGGGACCATACAGCATGCGGATATGGCTGGATCCGATGAAACTGAAGGCCTACGGACTGACGGCGATCGACGTGGAAGCAGCGGTCGCGCATCAGAACATGCAGGTGGCGGCGGGTCAGATCGGGGGTCCGCCGGCGCGCGGAAATCAGATTTTCCAGTTCACGATCAACGCGCTGGGCAGGCTGTCGGATACGAAGGACTTCGAAGACATCATCGTCAAGAGCGAAGCACCTTCGACTACGGCGCAGGGGCTGCTGGAGCCATCGCGGTCGCGACAAACGGCCTCGCTGGTGCGCATCAAGGATATCGGACGGGTGGAACTGAGCCAGCAGGTTTACACGGTATTTTCGGGGCTCGATGGGAAGAAGACGGCGCATGTGGCGGTGTTCGCGCTGCCGGGGGCGAACGCATTACAGGTCGCGAGCGAGACGCGGCGGCTGATGTCGCAGATGAGCAAGACCTTTCCGCAGGGGCTGAAGTACACGACGCTGTACGACACCACGGTATTCATAAATCAGTCGATCAACGCGGTGTACATGACATTGATCGAGGCGGGAATTTTAGTCCTGATAGTCATTATCCTGTTCCTGCAGAACTTTCGCGCGATGTTAGTACCGGCGACCACGGTGCCAGTGACTATTATCGGGGCGTTCGCAGCGATCGCATTGCTGGGCTTCACGATCAACCTGATGACGCTGTTCGCGTTAATCCTGGCGATCGGAATCGTGGTCGATGACGCAATAGTCATCGTGGAGAACGCGTCGCATTACATAGAGCAAGGGTTGACGCCGAAGGACGCGGCGATCCAGGCGATGAACGAGCTGACGGGTCCGGTACTGGGTATCACGCTGGTACTCACTTCGGTGTTTCTACCGGCGTCGTTTTTGCCGGGCATCACGGGGCAGATGTTCAGGCAGTTCGCATTAGTCATTGCGTCAACGGCGATCATCAGCGCGCTGAACGCGCTCACGCTCAAGCCGACGCAGTGCGCGTTGTATCTGAAGCCGATACCGAAGGGGAAAAAAATCAACTGGTTTTACGCGGGATTTAACCGGGGATACCAAGTGGTGGAGGACCATTACATCGGGATCGTGCGGTGGATGGCGGAGCGGCCGTGGCGCATGGCGGGCGTATTTTTCGTGGTGGTCGGCCTAGGCGCCGTTGCGTTTGCGATTTATCCGACGGCGCTGATGCCGCTCGAGGATCAAGGGTACTGCATCGTAATCGCGCAGCTACCGTCGGGCTCGTCGCAACCGCGGGTGCGCAAATTGGCGGCGGACATCGATGGGGTATTGAGGCACGTGGCGGGCCTCAAGGGATGGGTAACGATCGGCGGGTACTCGGGAATGGACTCGGCGAAGATGTCGAATGTGATTACTACATTCGTGATGTTCGAGGACTGGGGTAAACGACCGCCGGGATTTACCTTGCCCAGTGCATTGGCGGAGCTGCAGAAGAGATTTCGGGCGGTGCCGGCGGGCCAGTTCAATGTGCTGCCGCCGACGCCAATTCCGGGACTGGGTAATGCATTTGGGTTCCAGATGATGGTTGAAGATCGAAGCAGCCTGGGCCTGGGAGAATTGCAGAAGGCGGTACAGATGATACTGGCGAAGGCGCATGAGAGGCCCGGCTTTCTGCGGCTGGGCTTCACGACGTTCAGCGACAACAGCCCGCAGGCGTTCGTGGATATCGATCGCACGAAGGTGAAGTCGTTTGGCGTGACGATGAATGATGTGTTCAAGACGCTGCAGACATACATGGGATCGAGCTATGTAAACCTGTTCAATAAATTCAATCAGAGCTTCCAGGTGCGGGTGCAGGCAGACAGTGACTATCGGAAGCAGGCCAAGGACATTCCTGAATTGTATGTGAGTAATCGCGATGGGCAGATGGTGCCGCTGGGAGCGATGGTCAGTGTGCATCCGTCGCTCGGGTCGGAATTGGTGACACGGTTCAACCTCTATCCGGCGGCGACGATCACGGGAATCGCAACGCCGCGTTATAGTTCCGGCCAGGCGCTCAACATAATGGAGGGTATCGGAGGGGAGGTGCTGCCGCGCGGAATGAGCTATGAGTGGGCGGGGCTTTCATATCAGGAGAAGTTGATCGGGAACCAGGCGTACATGATATTTGCGCTGTCGATCACACTGGTGTTCCTGGTCCTCGCGGCACAGTACGAGAGCTGGACCGATCCGGCGGTGGTGATTCTGATCGTGCCGATGGCATTGGTGGGAATAGTGATTGCGTTGTTCATTCGAAAGTTGCCGGATGACCTCTATACGCAGATCGGACTGGTGCTGATGATTGCGCTCGCGGCGAAGAACGCGATCCTGATCGTTGAGTTCGCGCGCGAGTTGAGAGCGGGAGGAATGTCGGCAGCGGACGCGTCGGTGGAGGCGGCGCGCCGGCGTTTTCGGCCGATTTTGATGACGTCGATCGCGTTCATCCTGGGCGTGGTTCCGCTGGTCACGGCGGATGGGGCGGGCGCGGCGAGCCAACAATCGCTGGGCACGGTGGTGTTCGGGGGGATGATCGCGTCAACGCTGCTGGCGATACCGTTCGTGCCGGTGTTTTACGTGCTGGTTCATCGTGCGAGCGAGCGATTCAGCACGGCGCCGATTACTGAGAAGGCGGTGGCGGCACGATCGACGACGGAGTCGCCATAGGCGCTGCGGGCGGGGCGAGTGCGACGCGGCGGCGGCAACCGCGTTGCGGCACGATCGACGCCGGAGTCGCCATAGGCACTGCGAGTGCGACGCCGCAGCGGCGACCGGGTTGCGGCAGCGGGAACCGGGTTGCGGCACTGGCAACCGGGTTGCGGCATGATCGACGTTCGACGACGCGGAACCCATCGAAGCGCGTGACTGAGATGTTAACGCATGATAGGGGACGGACAGGTTAGTTCCCAGGGTAGTCGATTTGCGCGAGCGCGCTTGATAAAGCGGGAGGTCCCAAGCACTGAATCATCCGGTTCTGCTGGTGTTGGCGATCGCGGTCGCGGCACCGATTATCGCGGAGCTTCCGCTCGGTGTGCGGGTGCCGACGGTCGTGATCGAGATGCTGCTAGGCATCATCGTCGGGCCGCACGTGCTGCGGCTGGTCAATGTGGGGATTCCGACGGAACCGGTATTGCTGCTGGGCGACGCGGGCCTGACGTTTCTGTTTTTCCTGGTCGGAATGGAAATTGACCTGGGGCGATTTCGGGGTCCGCCGCTAACGCTGGCGCTGCGCGGATGGGTCTGTTCGCTGGCGATTTCGTCGGTGATTGCCGCGTTCCTATGGATGATTTCATTTATCCATGCGCCGGTGATGGTGGGGATCGCGCTAACGACGACGGCGACGGCGATGCTGGTGCCGATTTTGCGTGATGGGAACGAGCTCGATACGGAGTTTGGCCGGTACCTGCTGGCGGCGGCGACAATCGGCGAGCTCGGACCGATAATCATGATCGCGCTGGTGCTGACGCGCAAGTACAGTTATTCGCAACAGACGGCGTTGATGCTGGTTTTCGTAGCGGTGGCGATCGCGTGTTCGTTCGCGGCGATGCGGGTGCATCCGCCGAAGCTGCTGCAGCTTTTCCGGCGGACGCTGCACAACAGCAGCCAGTTACCAGTGCGGATATGCGTGTTTGCGATGAGCTTCTTCGTGATGCTGGCGGGGGGCTTTGGCTTCGACGCGACGCTGGGCGCCTTTGCCGCGGGAATGGTGGTGGGATTGGCGGCGCGGGGCGCCGAGGGGCACGCGTTACGGGAGAAGCTGGACGCGATCGGGTATGGGTATTTCGTGCCGTTCTTTTTCGTAACGAGCGGGATGAAGCTTGACCTGGTGGCGTTGCAGAGCAATCACGCGACGATGTTGATGGTGCCGCTATTCCTGGCGCTGTTCCTGATCACGCGGGGATTGCCGGTGTACCTGTATCGTCACAGATTAGCCAAGGAACTGCTGTGGCCGATGGCCTTTTACTCCGGGACGGCATTGCCGCTGATAGTGGCTATCACCGATTTCGGAATTCAGACGCAGACGATGCTGCCGGAAGTGGCGGCGGGGCTGGTGGGAGCGGGAATTTTCTCCACGCTGATCTTTCCGGCGCTGGCGGAGGCGATGCTATCGCGCACGGCACCGCCGATGAGCGATGCCAGCGCGGCCGCCGCAACCTCGAGTAGCTGATACCAGATCAATCGGGTAATGCCGGCGCAAGCCGGCAGGTGACCGACTTGCGTCCTTCGTGATGACGGCGCTGGCGGAGGCGATGCTATCGCGCGGCGGCACCGCCGATGAGCGATGCCAGCGCGGCGGCTGGTCAGGCGGCGGAGGCGAAACTGATCGCGCGGCGGCTGGTCAGGCGGCGGAGGCGAAACTGATCGCGCGGCGGCTGGTCAGGCGGCGCGGGCGACGGCCCTGGCCGGCGCAAGCCGGCATTCGACAAACTTGCCGTCCTTCATGATGACGTTGAGATTGGCGCGGTCCTGGAGGACCGTGATGTCCTTGACCGGATCGCCGTTGATGACGAGCAGGTCGGCCAGCTTGCCGACCTCGATGGTGCCGAGGTCGTCCTTCATGCCGAGCAACTCGGCGCCGTTGCGCGTGGCCCATCCGATGACGTCGAGCGCGGGGATGCCGGCGCCCTTGACATAGGCTTCGAGTTCTTTAGCGTAGTCACCATGAGGCATCGCAGAGGTGCCGAAATCGTCGCCGATGAGGAACTTGACGCCGGCGGCGTGGGCCTTTGGGATCATGCGGTAGGAGTGTTCGAGGCCGCGCTCCATCTCGTCGACGCCGGGAAATGCAGCCTTGCCGGTGCGCCGCTTCTGTTCGACCATGAGGTACGGGAAATAGAGGCTGGGGGTGACGAAGGTGCCCTGCTGGACGAGGCGATCGATACATTCGTCGTCCATCATGTCGCCGTGGTCAACAACGTCAAGGTGGGCGTCGAGGGCGGCGAGGATGCCGCGTTTGGAGATGATATGCCCGCGGATTTTCCTGCCGCGTTCATGGGCGGCGTCGGCGGCGGCATTGATCTCATCGGGCGTCATCGTCATGACGTTGGCGGGCCAGGCGAGGCCGTGACCACCGGTGGGATAGAGCTTGATGATGTCAACGCCCTGCTTGATTTCGTCGCGGACGGCTTTGCGGAACTCGTCGGGGCCGTCGCAGATGAGGCCGAGGCCTTCCATCTGGAGCTTCCACCAGCTCGGGTGGAAGTCAACGGAATCGCCGGTGGTGACGACGTCGCGGCCGCAGGCCATGAAGCGGGGGCCGGGAATGAGGCCCTGGTTGATCGCGCGCTTGAGGGTGACGTCGATGTTGTGAAGGGTTCCGGCACCGACGGCGCCGGTGAAGCCGGAGCGCAACAGCAACTCGGCATTTTTCGCGGCGATCAAGGTGAGCATCGTGGGCGGATGCTTCATGTCGAGATCGAAGAGGGTGCCGATATTGTCGTAGGCGACGTGATAGTGGCATTGGACCATGCCGGGCATGAGTGAGCGGCCGGCCAGGTCATAGACGACGTCGTTGGCGGAGGGTTTCGGGGCGTCACCGTTGGCAGCGACGGCGACGATGCGCTGGTCCTCGACGACGACGGTGGCGTTTTTTTTCGGAGGGTTGCGGCCGTCGATCAGGTTTGCGCGGCGGAAGAACGAGCGTCCCATAGCGATATCCCCCGTGGGCGTAGGCGTTGAACGATGGATGTTGCGGCTAAGGTGATTTATTGAGCAAGCGGCGGTCAAATGTCAAATGCAGGTGCGCGGGCAAGCGGGAGCGGAGTGCAAATTCGGGGCGGATGGGATATAGGGCGAGAAGGTGGACGGCCGTAATGGAGTTCGCCAGGGACCCGGGCGCCACAATATCAGAGTAAGGGGCATCGGAGACGGCAGGGCCGAGACTTAAAGAGGCTCGAGCCGATTCAGGCCACGCGGGCGACATGACGGGGTCGCGTCAAACGCAAACACCGCCGTTCACGCAGGAAGCTGCGCTGGCGGGGAAAACAAGGAGTACTCGAATGCCATACGCGGACAACAAGGGAACCAAGGTTTATTACGACACTTACGGACAGGGCACGCCGATCGTGTTCCTGCATCCGTGGACCACGAATGGCAACATCTGGTACTACCAGGTGTTTCCATTTGCCCGGACTAACCAGGTAATCGTCGTGGACCATCGGGGGCACGGGCGATCCGACAAGCCCAAGAGTGGCTATTCGATCCAGGAGCATGCGAGCGACGTGGCGGCGGTGCTCGACGCGGCGAAAGTGGAAAAGGCGGTGCTGGTCGGGAACTCGATCGGCGGGATGATCGCGATGCAGTTCACGCTGGATCATGCGAATCGGGTAATCGGCAATCTAATACTCAGTTCGGGAACGGGACTGGGCGAGAATATGCCGAAAGAAGCGGTGGCAGCGTTCGCGCAGGACTTCGCGGGGACCTTCGGAGCGTTGCTGGAAGGGGCGGTATCGGCGAAGAGCAAGCGTGAACGGCCGGAGATTCTGGAAGTGATGAAGGCGCACGCGACGGTGGAGTCGAATTTCCCGCGGCACGTATTCGATGCGTCGATGGCGGATCCGAACGGAGTGTTCGGCTGGAATATCAAGAGCAAGCTGTCGAGTATCCATAAGCCGACGTTAGTGATTGCGGGAGAAGAGGATAACGCGACTAATGTAGCGGCCAACAAGTTCCTGGCGGACAACATACCGGGCGCGAAGCTGAGCGTGGTAAAGGACGTCGGGCATTTCCATCAACTGGAAAAGCCGCTGGAGTTCAATGCGGCGCTGAAGGAGTTCGTCGGCACGCTGCGCTAGGAGTGGTCGAGAGACGAAGAATCAGCAGCTTTTCGGGAACGTATAGATCGGTTCGGTCTTTCGACGGGTTTCGATGAGACGTGTCGTGGGCCGGCAGGCAGCGGCTACGCGCAGAGGTGAATCAGCGCGGGTTTAGCGAGGATTGCAAAGGGCGGGATGGGGCGATGGCCGCATCCCGCCCTGATCTTTCGGCGCCGGGCGCGCGAGCGCCCGCGATCGAGCGCACGCGCCGGGCGCATCGCAACCACGGCTGGCGCGAGGTCGGGCCGCCCCAAGCGCGGGGCTCCGCGAGATGGCTTATCCGGCCCAGCCTTTTTCGTACGGCGCGGCCATCCGTCCGATCGCGCGCAGATGCTGGAACTTCCACTCGCCGTTGACCTTAACGTAGTCGTCCTCATAGCGGGCGGCGAGCCACAGGGCGCGGTTGCCCTTGCGGAAAGTGAAAGGCCCCATGAAGTACCAGTGGCCTTTGGCGCGATCGCCATCGACCTCGATGATCGGGTTCATGACGTTGTGCTGGGAGAAGCTGATTCGTTCCTTGAAGCCCTGGAACAGGGCGCGGATGGCGGCATGGCCCTGATGACGGCCGAACGTCGGCGCCCTCCCAGATCCCATCTTCGACGAAGAGGGTGGTGATTTTATCGGGATTGTGATCGTCGTCGCAGACGAGGCAGTAGCGCGCCTTCAGTTGTTTGATGGCTTCAACGTCTTCGCGCCGAGTGATGCGCTTTTCGAGTTCGGTGATATCCATAGCGAAGAGGCCCCCACGATAGTTATTGAGTAGTTAATTCGACTAACGGTCAATAGTCAGAATTCATCGCGACGATCGAGCGTTGCAGCGACATGCGAATGCATAGATTAGCGACTATACGCGGATGCATACTTTGCCGAAGTGCGCGCCGCTTTCAAGATAGCGATAGGCGGCGGGAGCTTCGGCGAAGGGAAAGGTGCGATCGATAACGGGACGAAGCTGGGCCGAGGCGAGAGCGCGGTTCATGGCCTCGAACATATCACGCGATCCGACGCGAATGCCTTGGAAACAGACGCTTTTGAATAAAACCATGAGCGGGTTGAACTCGCCGCCGAAGCCGGTCAACAGACCGATCAGGCTGATGCGGCCGCCCGAGCGCACGGCCTGAAACGAGTTGGCGAGGGTGCCTGCGCCGCCGACCTCGACGACGTGATCGACGCCGCGGCCATTAGTCAGTTCGAGCACCCGCTTACCCCATTCGGGAGTGGTGCGATAGTTAATGACCTGAGTAGCGCCGAGTTCGCGCAGGCGGGTGAGCTTGGCGTCGCTGCTGGAAGTAGCTATGACCTGAGCCCCGGATATGCGGGCGAACTGGAGGGCGAAGATCGAGACGCCGCCGGTACCCATCACGAGGACTGAGTCGCCTGCTCTCAGTTGGCCGACGGAGACGAGGGCCTGCCACGAAGTGACGGCGGCGCACGGCAGGGTGGCGGCTTCTTCGAAGGAGAGGTGGTCGGGGAAGTGCACGAGGCCATCCTGATCGAGGAGGACGTATTCGGCGAGGACACCGTCGATATCGCCGCCGAGGGCGGTGGGCAGATCGCGGCCGACCTCGCCGCCGAGCCAGGACTGGGTGAAGATTGGCGCGACGCGATCGCCGACGCGGACGCGGGTAACGCCGGGACCGACCTCGGCGACTTCGCCGGCGCCGTCGGAGAGCGGAATCAGCGGTTTATCGCGCTTGCCCAACGCGCCCTTGGCGATAATGAGGTCGCGATAGTTGAGCGACATCGCGCGCATGCGGACGAGGACCTGTCCGTGGCCGGGAGTGGGCGTCGGACGATCGGTCATTGTGAGCGCATCGATACCGGTGCTTTTGTGTAATTGGAACGCCTTCATATTGAGACCTCTATGTTTCATTAACCGTATAGCCGAGGGGGAGCGGCGCGTGCCAGCGGATCGACGATGAGGTAGATTGGGAGGGGCGGCGATCGGACGCGAGGCGCATCGGGTGCGGCGACGCGATTGTGCGCGGGCGCGCGGTTGGGGTATAGGGCATAGCCGCTTCGCGCCGCGATTGAGGGGAAGGCGCGCGCGATTGAGGGGAAGGCGGGGGCACGCAAAGGGAAGGCATCATGCGACACAGGGTCGAGTCCGCGGCTAGTATAGCAATAGCCAGACCGTAACCGCTGAATATCATTTGCTGAATATCATTTGCTGAATATCATTTGCCGATTAACACTCATTCGTAACGCGGCAGCGCGCAAGACCTTTCGACGGTTCAAATGGCCGCCAGTAGTCCGACCCAAACACGACCGACCGAGATAGAGACGCACGCGCCAGTGCCGCACAAGTGGCTGGTAGCGATCGCGGTGATGCTGGGGACGACGCTGGAGGTGTTGGACACGTCGATCATCAACGTGGCGCTGCCGCATATGCAGGGGACATTTTCGGCGAGCGTGGACGAGATCGCGTGGGTGCTGACGAGCTACCTGGTGGCGAACGGGGTGATGATCCCGATGACGGGGTGGATCTCGTCGCGGTTCGGGCGCAAGCGCTATTTCCTGTTGTCGGTGTTCGTGTTCGTGGCGGCGTCGGCGTTGTGCGGAGCGGCGCGGTCGCTGGATCAGATGGTGATATTCCGGCTGCTGCAGGGGGCGGCGGGAGCGGCGATGATCCCGTCGTCGCAGGCGATATTGATGGAGACGTTCCCGCCGCAGGAGCAGCAGATGGGGATGGCGGTGTGGGGCATGGGGCTGATGGTGGCGCCGATTTTGGGGCCGACGCTGGGGGGGTGGATCACGGACAACTGGAACTGGCGGTGGAATTTCTACATCAACCTGCCGCTGGGGGCGATCGCGTTTTTCATGGTGTGGGTATTCGTGCACGATCCGCCGTACATGCGGGAGCGGCGGGCGCGGGGCGGGCACGTCGATTACGTGGGGATGCTGTCGCTGGTGGTCAGCCTGGGGCTGTTGCAGATCGTGCTGGATCGGGGGCAGCGGGCGGACTGGTTCGCGGCGCCGTGGGTGGTGTTGGCGACGGCATCGTCGGCGCTATTTTTCATAATCCTGGGGTATCGGGAGCTGCACTTCAGCGATCCGATACTGGACCTGAGGATATTGAAGCAGCGGTCGTTCACGGTGGCGGTGGTGGTGATCATCGGGATGAGCTTCGTGTTGTTCGGGAGCCTGTTGCTGAACCCGGTCTTTCTGCAGGAGTTGATGGGCTACAACGCGTGGAAGGCGGGACTGGTGCAGGCGCCGCGCGGGCTGGGATCGATGACGTCGATGATGATGATCGGGCAACTGGCGCGGACGCGGGTGGACACGAGGAAATTCATCGGCATCGGATTTACGCTGATATCGATCGCGCTGTGGGCGATGTCGGGATGGAATCTGCAGGTGGGGATGTGGGCGGTGGTATGGCCGAACGCGATCATGGGACTGGGACTGGGGATGATATTCCCGACGGCGTCGGCGGCGGCGTTGTCTGGGGTAGCGCGGGAGCGGATGGGGTACGCGTCGAGCCTGTTCAACATGATGCGGAACACGGGCGCGGCGATGGGAATTGCGTACATGACGAACGTGCTAATCAGCCAGCAGCAGATCCATCAATCGCACCTGGTGGAACATTTCTCGGTGTTCGATGCATGGAAGCTGAGCAACCTAGGACAAGGCCGGGTGGGCGGTCCGGGGTTTGATTATCTGCCGCAGATCGTGACGGGGCAGAAGCAGGGGTTAGGGATGATCTACGGGGCGATCCAGGCGCAGTCGGCGATGCTGTCGTTCAACGACATCTATAGGTTTCTGGCGGTGCTGATGTTGTTGCTGATCCCGTCCTTCCTGCTGTTGCGGCGGGGCAGTACGGCGGGCGGCGGCGGCGGTCATTAGAGCGGCAGCGCCGAGGGCGCGGCAGCGCCGAGAGCGGGCGTTTTGCTTTACGGCGCGGGCGAAGTGGACTAACAAGGGAATCAGACAGGACCGCGATCAGTCTGGCGCGGATCAACTCATCGCAGGAGTGACGCATTATGACGAGCACGGTAACGACGAAACCGATCATCTCGGCGGATTCGCATATCATGGAGCCGCCCGACACGTACCTGGCGCATATCGACAAGAAATACAAAGACACGGCGCCGCGGGTGGTGTGGGACGAGAAGCGCGGCGACACGTACGTAATCGACGGGATGAAAGACACCATCCCGATGGGGCTGGTGGCGGCGGCGGGGAGGACGGCGCAGGAGTTGGCGGGGCTGTCAGCGCGGGCGAAGTTTGAAGATTTGCATCGCGGGGGATGGGACCCGGAAGCGCGGATGGGCGATCAGGATCGCGATGGGGTGGCGGCGGAGGTGATTTATCCGAGTGTGGGCATGATCCTGTGCAACCATCCGGATGCCGACTACAAGAAGGCGTGCTTCGACGCCTACAATCTGTGGATCGCGGAGTATTGCAGCCCGCATCCGGAGCGGTTGATCGGGCTGGGGCAGACGGCGATGCGATCGCCTGAGGAAGGGATCAAGGACCTGGATCGAATCAAGGCGCAAGGGCTGCGCGGGGTGATGATGCCGGGGTTTCCGGTGAAGGAAGATTACGACAGCCCGATATACGATGATTTCTGGCAGGCGGCGATCGAAAAGAAGATGCCGCTGAGCTTCCACATATTGACGTCGAATGAAGGCGTCGCGCGGGCGCCGCGGGGACCGAAGATCAACTCGTTCATGTCGATCATTCGCGGCAACCAGGACATCATCGGTACGTTCATCTTCAGCGGCGTGTTCGAGCGCAATCCGAAGCTCAAGATAGTGTGCGTGGAGGCGGATGCGGGCTGGGTACCGCATTTCATGTACCGGATGGATCATGCCTTCGAGCGCCATCGGTACTGGATGACGGCGGGCAATCTATCGAAGATGCCGAGTGAGTATTTCCGCGAGAACGTTTACATGACGTTTCAGGACGACTGGGTGGCCTTCAAGATGAAGGACATGTGCAATCAGCGGCGGCTGATGTGGGCCAACGACTTCCCGCACAGCGATTCGACGTGGCCGCGGTCGCAGGAGCTATTGGAGAAGCACACGGTGGGGCTGACTAGCCAGGAAAAGGACTGGCTACTGCACGACAACGTGGCGGACCTGTACGGGCTATAGGAAGCGGAGCGGCGCGGGTCGCGCAGGCTGAAGATTGAGAGGGAGGAGTTCGAGCTAAATGGCGGAAGTCAAAGATTTCACGGAAGTACTGAAAGGGTTGCCGAAGAACTGGGGCCGCTGGGGCGCGGACGACGAGATCGGAAGCCTCAATTTCCTGACCAGCGCGGAGGTGCTGCGCGGGGTGAAGGCGGTGCAGCAGGGCAAGGTGTTCATGCTCGGCGTACCGGTGGCGCGGCCCGAGGGCGATCCGCTACATCCGATCCGCGCGCAACCGATTCACACGATGACGGCGGACGAAGGGTTTTTCATCAGCGGACGGATCAAGCCGTTTCCGGGCGGGCTCAAATACTCAGACGACGTAGTGACTATGTTTCCGCAGGGGACTACGCAGTACGACGCGCTCGGCCATGCCTGGTATGGTGACAAGCTCTACAACGGCTTCGACCCGAAGACGACGATCGGGGGCTTGCAGAAGTGCTCGATTCAGCCGATCGCGGAGCATGGAGTGATCGGACGCGGCGTGCTGATCGATGCGGCGCGGTACAAGGGCAAGAAGCATCTCGACCGCGACGAGGGCTTTACGCTCGACGATTTGCTGGGCGCGGCGAAGAAGCAGGGCGTGACGATCGAGAAGCACGACATCATAGTGCTGCATACGGGATGGCTCGATCGCTTCTACGAGGAAGGCCAGAAGGCGCTTTTCCCGGAAGGGGAAGTGTTCGACGAGCCGGGGCTGCAGTACAGCAAGGAGCTGGTGCAGTGGTGGTATGAAATGGAGATACCGTCGATTACCGCCGACACGATCGGGTGCGAGCAGGGCCTGAATAAGGAGACCGGCGGACTGGGCATTCTGCATTCGGCGCTGCTGTGCAATCTGGGCGTCATCTTCAACGAGATAGTATGGCTGAAGGATTTGGCGGCGGACTGCGCGAAGGACGGACAGTATAGTTTCCTGTTCGCGGGCGCGCCGCTGAAACTGGTGTATGGATGCGGATCGGCGGTGAATCCGATCGCAATCAAATAGCCAGTCGAGGAGCGGACAGAGAGGCGATTTTACGGCGGGCGCGCCGGACAGGTTAAGGCGCGGTCAGATAAGACGGGCGGCTGATGAGCGAAGCATCGGCCGCCCGTTCTTATTCTTGAAGAGTACCGGTGAAAAAGTATCGCGCGAATCGGACCGCCGTACGGCAGACACGGCCGGCGTCTTAGTGACGCCGGACCGCTACGGTTGACGGGCAGGCGGCGATCCGGCCGGCGCTATGCAGAACTGCGGATGAGGGCATCGATGGCATCTTCGCTGTAGCCGAGTTCGCGCAGGACCTCGCGCGTATGCTCGCCGACGGACGGGGCGGCTTTGGGTATGCGCTTTTCGGTACCGGAGACGAAGATCGGACTGTTAACGGTCTCGAGTGAACCGAAGCCCGGGTATTCCATCTTGATGAAGGCGCCGGCGGCGCGCATTTGAGGGTCCTTGACGACGTCGTCGAGCTTGGGCAAGGGGGCCCATTTGATGTCGTTAGCCTTGAAGATGAGCCGCCATTCGGCGAGGTCACGGGTTTCGAACTGGGACTGGAGAATGGCGTGGAGTGCGGCGGCATTTTCGGAGCGCGCGGCATTGGTGGCGAAGAGTTCGCCGGTGGCGAGTTCGGGTTGTCCGAAGGCATTGCAGAGGCGGGGAAATTCGTTATCGGGGTCGATCTGCACGAGCATGAAGATTTTGCCGTCACCGCTCTGGTAGGCGCTGGTGAGGGGGTTGGGCGGATGTTTACCCTCACCGCGGACGGGAAAGGTGGCATTGCAGAACTTAGCCTGGAGGTCGCAAGCGTTGGCCCAGGCGCCGCTGGCGAGCAGGGAAGTAGTGACGCGCGAGCCGCGGCCGGTGCGTTCGCGCTGGTAGAGTCCGAGCATGATGGCGCCGAACATGGACATGGAAGTCGGATGATCGCCGATGCCGGGGCGGGGAACGCCGGGGCTTCCGTCGGCGCCGGCGACGCCGGTCATGAGGCCGGAGCGGGCCCAGTAGGCGAGCGCATCGAAGGCCGGATCGTCGGCATCCTCGCCGGCGTCGCCGTAGCCAGTCAGGTGGGCATAGATGAGGCGGTCGTTGATGGCGGCGAGGTCGTGCCAGGAGAGGTGAAATTTCTCGAGCAGCGGGCGCTGATAGTTGGTGAGGAAGACATCGGCGGTGCGGACGAGGGAAAGCATCGCATCGAGGCCGTCGGGATTACTGAGGTCGAGGGCGACACTTTTCTTGTTGCGGTTGGTGAGGGCCCAGCACCAATCAACGTCGGAGTGAGCGGTTCCGGGCAACTTTGAATAGAGCCGCCAGAGGTCGCCGCCGCCGGGACGCTCGATCTTGATAACATCGGCGCCGAAGTCAGACATTACCGTAGCGGCGGCCGGTCCGGCCACGTAGGTACCGCAGTCAATCACGCGGATTCCGGACAGCAAATCGCGCTCAGCCATTCATTGCGCTCCTTGATAACGATCAGATGATCAACGGTCTAATACACGGGGTTGCCGGGTTGCAACGCTGCGCGAAATCGGGGTGGGTCCCGATGCAACTTCAAATCGGAGCAGGGGGCGGAATGGTCAAGGCGTAATTGGCCGAAAGAGCGTTCATTGGGACAGGGTGGATGGCGCGACTGACAATTTGCTAAGGGCGGCCGGTGGGTTGAATGCCGACGGTAGAATCCCGATCATCGGTCACGTTCGGATTGCGACAAAAGCGGCTATTTCAAGGGCTAATTGCAAGGGCTGAGGTGCTCACATGTTGGCTTACAGGCTCAAGCTGGCACGGGTCTGCCGGATCGCGCAGGTCGTGCGGATGGAGATGATTGGGCGAATCGGGGGAATCGCAGCGATCACCGCGATGATGGCTGCGATGAGTACGACGGCGGCGCAGGCGCAGGCACAGTCGATCAGGGAGCGGGTAACCTCTCCGGCGGGAGCGCCGCGGCTGCCGCAGTTGGAGACTCCAGCGGCCGCGGCGAACAACCGGGTGCCGTCGCCGTTGGCGAGCACGGAGGATCTGAATTTCAGGGAGCCGGTGCCGGGCTTACCGACGAGCTACAAGATCACCTTTCGGGAGTTCATGGGGTACCTGCAAGATTCGAACATCAGTTTAGCGGCGCAACGCTTCAATATCCCGATTGCGCAAGCGCAGTTGAAGGCGGCACGAATCTATCCCGATCCGACCTTCCAATCGGGTTATGCCGGGGACGTCTCGGATGAACGGCAGGTGACGAATTATTCGGGAAATCTGACTCAAACGATATTGCTGGGCGGAAAGATCAAGGCCCGCACGGAGGTGGCGAACGAGACGTTGACGACCAACCGGGCGCAGCTCGCGGATTTCCTGCGCAACCTGCGGGTGCAGGCGGCGGATACATTTATCGACGGGCTGACCGGATTACTGATCCTGCAACGAAAATCGCTGGCCCTGACGAGAGCGCAACAATTGGTCGAGGTGAATACCGAACAACTGGCTGAAAAGAAGGTGCGGGAAGACGATGTGCTGCGCGCGAGGATTGCGGAGCTGGAGGCCGAAAATGATTTCATAGGATCCGTATCGGCGCTGCATCAGACGCTGGCGACGATGTCCCTGCTGCTGGGGAGTCAGCAGCGTGACGGACTGCTGCGGCCGCTGGGCAACCTCGACATCCCGGTGCGGAGCTTCAGGCTCGACGACCTGGTAGCGCGGGCGGTATCAACGCGGAGCGACGTGCTGGCGGCGAGCGCGGCGCTGGATACCGCTCGGGCGCAGTACCGGTTGGCACAGGTCAACCGGATTCCGGATTTGACGATTGGCGGCGTGTATCAGCATCTGACGCGGGTGACAAACCGGATTGACCCGTCTCCGGCATGGGATTCGGCGGGAGTGACGGTCTCGATCCCGCTACCCTTTTCGAATTTGAATGATGGCAATCTACAAGCGGCGAACTATACGCAACTACAGGCGGGAGTGGTACTGCAAGCGACCAAGCTGCAGGCGCAGGCGGACGTCAGGATCGCCTATGAGCGTTATGTGCTGGCGGTAGCCGCGGTAAAGGAATTCGAAGGCGAGATGCTGCACGACGCAGACCGCGTTTACAAGGCGCGGCTGTTCAGGTTGGAAGAGGGAAAGAACACGCTGGTTGACGTACTCAACGCGCATGCGGCGATCAATCAGATCTACCTTGACTACTACAACGCACTTAGCGAGCAGGCGAAGGCGCTGGTGGCGCTGGAAAGCTCAGCGGGATTGTGGGACATCGACTTCTAGGGCAGTCAGAAAAGGGGCGAAGTTGAAGACGGCCGAGGGGTTATCGGCGAGAGCGATAGAATGGAGAGGGTCGAGAAAGGCGGTCGATCAGGTCAGCGGCTGGTCCTTGGTCGCCAAGGGGTTTGGAGCAAGGGGTTCGGTGGGCCTGGAATCCTGTTTGTCGGACTCAAGCTTGAGGGTGAAGCCGGGCAGGAGGCGCGCGGCCGCGCCGAGGCGCAAACGTGCGCGCTGCAAGGCATAGCGGCGGACGGTTCGACGGGCCTGCTCGCGGGTTGAGCTAAGCTCGAAGCATCCGGCGGCGAGGAGGTCGCTGGCGTGATCGATGGCGGCGGCGCCGCCGGCGAGGATTATCTGGTCGGGCAAAGCCGACTTGAGCTTGCGGACGAGATCGATGGCGGCGGGAATACAATCGGAATAGGTGCAGGACAGGCAGATAATATTGGGGACGAAGCGTTTGGCGAACTCGACGATCTCATCGGCGGTCTTGCCCTCGCCGAGAAAAGTCGAGGCGACGCCGTCCTGGCGAAAAAGCTCGAGCAGGATTTTGAGGCCCAGGGTGTGCGTCTCACCGGGAGCGCATACGCCAAGGAGGCGAATCCTGGGAGTGAGGAGCGGACGATCGAAGCGGCTGCCGAGTTCGCCGATGAGTTCGTCGGTGGTATCGACGATGAACTTCTGACTTTCGGGACTTATGTGATCCTCGGCGCGTTCCTGTCCCATCATGGCGAGGGCGGGAAGGATAACGTTGACCAAGGCGGGCTCGAGGCCATTTTCATCGCAATAGCGGACGGCCAAAGAATGGGCGCCAGCGCGATCGACCTCGAGCAGTTTGCGGTAGTAGTCGTGATAATCTTCGCGGCCCTTCTCGGCGCCGAGCAAGATAGTCAGGAAGCTGAGGGCGGGGATATAGTCGCCGGCGACCTTGAGACAGGAAGTAAGCGGGGTCGCGAGGAGGAGTCCGGGCAAGCCCCAGAGCCAGGCCCAGAACATGGCGGACACCAGCAGGGCGAGGGGCGAGAGGCCGATGCCGTGGCCGATCAGGAAAGGCTCGACAAATTGACCGGCGATCTGATCGAGGACAATGAAGGAAGCGAAGACTTCGGCGGTTTTGGACCAGCCGGGGAAGACCGCGAAGGCGACGAGGGTGGGCAAAACGGCGGAGATCAGAGCGCCGACATAAGGTATGAACCTGAGTATAAAGGCGAGCGCGCCCCAGAATACCGGATTGGGCAAGCCCAACGCCCACATGACGATCGCGATCGAGCTACCGTAGCCGAAATTGACGAGGGAAAAGAGCAGCAGGTAATGCGAGACGGTGCTGCCGGCGGTGGCGATAGCTTCGGCGGCAAGGGTAACGCGAATCCTGGCGGTGAGACGAACGAGGCGGTCGCGGAGATCCTCGCGGCCGTAGAGCAGGAAAAAAAACAGGACGATGACCAACAAGCCGTCGGTGAGATCGGAGAGAATCGGGATAGCCGGTTTGAGGACCTGATCGACGGTGGAAGAACCGGTGGGGGCCTGAACAATAGTAGGAGATCGTTTGGGGCTAGGTCGCGCCTGTTGGAGTTGTTGCTCGATGTTCTTAACGCCGAGTTCGATGTGCGCAAGCCATCCGGGCGTAGCGCCTTGAACCTCACTGATCTTCTTCGCGATGTTTTCCGAATGGTCAGTGACACCGACTGCGACTGCGGTAAGCTGAATGGCCAGGAAGTAGCTAAGCGCGGCAATCGAGCAGACGACAGTAGCCACGACCAGAGCGGAACTGGCAAAGCGACCTATAAAGCGCTCGAGGCGGCTGGCGATGTTGCTGAAGATGACGGCGAGGATCGCGGCCATCGCCAAGGGCATGAGAATGTCCTTGGCGAAATAGAGGACCGCGGTGGCGATTATGAGGCCGAGGATTGGACCCGCCGCACTGGGAGCGGAGTCATCGTCGCCTGATTGCAAAGCGGGCGAGTTGGAATCTGGCTGTTCAGATGGCGGCATGAGGCGGTAGAGCGATCGTAACAGGAAACGATGGAGTCATCGAGTGGTGATGAGCAGCACAAGGAAGCCCATCACCACTCGAACGGCAAGGTCTGTCAGGGGCGAGCGCTGCTGGAGACCGCTTTCTCGCCGGTGTAAGAGATATCGTTGGCGCCGCCGTTCTTGAAGATCTCCTTGGCCCGGCTGACTTCGGCACCATCGACAGCGTGGACGGACATCAGGATGTTGCCGCCGCGGATTTTGCCCTCGTATTGCCTGGCCTCGAGCTCGGGGATTCCGATGCCGATCAAGGCACCGGTGACACCGCCGGCCGCGGCTCCGGCACCGAGGCCGGCCAGGGCGGCCATAATTGGCCCGGCGGCGATGAAGGGTCCGAGTCCGGGGATAGCGAGTGCGCCGATGCCCACCATCCAACCCAGCGCACCGCCGAGCACGGCGCCGGCACCGGCGCCAGTGGCGGCGCCTTCGGGGGCCTTGGTGTGCTGTTCGTGGGCGAAATCGCGCGTTCCCGTTTTATCGGGGAAGAGCACGGAGATATCGCTTTCGGAGAAGCCGGCGGCTTTGAGTTGATTCGCGATACTAATGGCCTGATCTTCAGTTTTTGCGATGCCGAATACTGCTTTTTCCATTTTAAATGAACTCCTTATTGGCCGGCGACTTCGAGTCGGTCGTCGACCTTGTCAGCGCCTGCAATCGATTGGGCCTTGGCGGCGATGGTGGCTTTCTCCTCATCCGTTTTGACGGGGCCACGAAGGGTAACCGCGCCGTTATCGCTAATTATTTTGATGTTATGCGCCATTATCGAGAGCGATTTATCTTTGACGATCGCCTGGCGGATCTGAGCGGTTAACTGCAAATCGCCGTGGTCACCCGACTGTTCGCCAGCCGTAATCGCATCGTCAGAGCGATCGCGCATATTCACACCTGAATTATCGGGTGCGATTGCGGTCGGGTTCTGCGCGCGCGCATTGGAGTAGGCGCCGCAGAGCAGAATCGAGAGTGTAAGAAGCAGAACGTTTTTCTTCATCGGGTCCTCACAAGGTCAGTGATTTGGAATTACAAGACGTGTGCGATGAGCCACCAGACGACGAGCACCGACACCGGCACACCTAATAGCCACGCGATTCCGTATTTCATTGGTGTAACCTTCCCCATTTAGTTTTGTTTGGTCGGACGACCTGGTTGCACAGCTGGTGTGGTCACTGTCATCCGAGCAAGATTTTTCCGTCAGATCGTTGAGAGCCATCAGCTTGAATGTTGGGAGCATTTGCTGTGCCAATGGCCAAAGCGAGAGGTTACAAAGGGTTCTTATGAGCTTTGCTGCGTAAGGCTCTGAAGGAGAAAGGACCCGGTAAGACTTACGCAGCGATCGCGTCGATCGCGAAAAATGGCGGCGTGCGGCGGCTGCGTTCAGAAGGAGAGAGGGGGGTTAGAGACAGGGCCGCGCGCTCGCCCTGTCGATACGTCCACGCCTTTCGGTGCAGAGAGGAAGCGCGCGACCATAGGCGGTAAGTACCTGAAGATTAGGCGCGGCAAAGTTCGCTACACAAGGGAGACAGTGTTCTCCAAGAGACGAAAGATGCAGGTAGTTCGCGTGAGGATGGTGGTTGGTTCGAGAATTAAGGGACCGCGTTACAGAAAGCTACGGTGATTGGTGCAATTGGTTCTCTGTGGAACAAATTCTTAGTCTTAGTTTGCACTTTCGCTATCCGATCTCCATACTCGAAGAATACAGTCGTCTTATCGGTTTGTTATTTTGGTAACAGGCAATGCGCGACTGGCTGATCGACCGCAAGCGGCCTCTGACCTTTGAACGAAAGGTCTCACCGATCAAAAGCATCGTAGATGAACAGCGGCTCAGACGATTTCGAAGGTGAATATGCAACGCTGATCGAAGCACTTCGGCGACGAGCGCTGCAGCGTCCGGAACATCGGGTTTACAGCTATCTGATCGATGGCGAGGCCGAAGGTGACCATCTAACGTTTGGGGAACTGGATCGGCAGGCGCGGACAATCGGTGGCCTGCTGCAGAGCTATGGCGCCGGCGGCGCGCGCGCGCTGTTAATCTATCCTAGCGGGCTTGAATTTATCGCGGCATTTTTTGGCTGCCTATACGCCGGGGTCGCAGCCGTTCCGGTGGCTGCGCCGAACCTGGCGCAAGCGCAGCGGGCGCTGCCGCGGCTGCGGGCGATAATGAACGACGCGCGGCCCGCGCTGGTGCTGACGACGGCGTCGATCAAGGACCGGATCGAGGGACTGATCGCTGAGGCTTCGGCCACGGCAATGACGCGCTGGGTGGCGACGAACGGACTGGCGGGCGCGGCGGCGGCGGAGTGGCAAGACCCGGGCGCGAGCGGCGATAGCCTTGCGCTCCTGCAATACACTTCGGGCGCGACCACGACGCCGCGCGGCGTGATGATAAGCCATGCAAATCTGCTGCACAATTCCGCGCGCATCAGCGGTGCCTTCGGGGTGACTGCGGAAACTGTATCGGTGACGTGGCTGCCGACGTTCCATGACATGGGGCTCACCAATGGAATCATCCAACCCCTGCTCAATGGACGCGAGTGTTATCTGATGCCGCCGCAATCGTTTCTGCAACGGCCCATAAGATGGCTCCAGGCGATTTCGCGTTATGGAGCGTCGATCAGCGGAGGGCCTAACTTCGCGTATGAGCTATGCGTCCGGCGGATCGCCGCGGAGCATCGGGAGAGCCTGGATCTGAGCGGTTGGCGGGTAGCTTACACCGGCGCGGAACCGGTCCGCGCGGAGACGCTGCAACGCTTCGCGGAGGCGTTTGGCGTTTGCGGTTTCCGGCAGCATTTCTTTTACCCGTGCTATGGGCTTGCCGAGGCGACGCTGATGGTTTCGGGCGGAGAGCTTGAGCGCGAGCCGAAGCTGTTAACGATCGAAACGGGCGAGCTTGAACGCAATCGAATCGTACCCGGCGACGATCCGCAGAGCGCCCTCCGAACGCTGGTAGGCTGCGGGCAAGCTATCCCGGATTCCACGATTGCGATCGTCGATCCGGAATCGATGACGATGTGCGCGCCGGATGAAGTCGGTGAGATATGGGTTGCGGGCGGGTCGGTCGGGCGCGGCTACTGGGACCGCGCGGAGGATACTGAGAAGACCTTCCATGGGTACGTGAAAGATACCGCTGCAGGGCCGTTTCTGCGCACCGGCGATCTGGGATTCGTGAAGGACGGCGAGCTGTTTGTGACGGGTCGTCTGAAGGACCTTATCATCATCGACGGGCGCAACCTGTATCCGCAGGATATCGAACTGACGGTGGAGCAGAGTCATGCGGGAATCCGGCCGGCAGGTTGCGCAGCGTTTTCCGTAGAGATGGGCGAAGAGCGGCTGGTTATCGCGGCGGAGCTTGAGCGCCGCTACCAATCAAGATTTCAGAACCGGGAAGCGCGCCACGAGCGCGCTTCGCAGGCTGCGGAGATCGATTTGGTCGTCAAGGCCATTCGCCGTGCGGTCGCGGAGGAGCACGACGTGCGGGTACATGCGGTAGTGCTGCTCAGCATGGGAAGCCTGCCGCGGACTCCGAGCGGCAAACTGCAGCGCCGCGCGTGCCGGGAGAGGTTCCTGAAGGGGACGCTGGCCGGACTGCGGAACGCGAGCGGTCGCGGCCAAATCTACGAAGGGCGAGTGGCTGCACCTGTCGATCAGTGAGCAAAAGAGAAGTCCGGAAGTGGGTGCCAGTTCCGCACAAGTAATTCAAGCGTGGCTGGTAGCGCGACTATCCGGCCTGCTTGAGATCGAGCCGAGCGCGATTGACGTTCGCGAGCCCTTCGCCAGCTATGGCATCGGATCGACCGAAGCGGTCGGCCTTTCCGGCGAGCTTGGCGACTGGCTGGGTCGGAGCCTTGCGGCCGAGCTGGCCTATGAATATCCGACGATTGAGAGCCTGGCTCGACACCTGGCGGGGCCCTCAGAAGAAGCGCCGGCGGCGGCGACATCAGCGGCGGGCGAGGAGAGTGAAAACGAGCCTATTGCGATAATTGGCTTGAGCTGCCGCTTTCCGGGCGCCGGCAACGCGGAAGCCTTCTGGAAGCTGCTATGCGACGGCGTTGACGCTATCAGCGAAGTTCCGGCCGCGCGCTTCAACGTCAATGCATACTACGACGCAGACCCCAGCATTCCGGGCAAGATTAACACCCGCTGGGGCGGCTTTCTCGATCGGGTCGATGGGTTCGACGCGCATTTCTTCGGTATCGCACCGCGCGAGGCGGAGCGAATGGACCCGCAGCAGCGCCTGATCCTGGAGGTGGCGTGGGAGGCGCTGGAGGATGCGGGACAGGATCCCGCGCGCCTGGCGGGCTCGCGGACGGGCGTTTTCGTAGGTATCTCGAACAACGATTACGGCCGCGCTCGATTCAACGACTTGAGTCTTATCGACGCCTATGCGGGCACTGGCAACGCGCTCAGTATCGCGGCCAACCGGGTGTCCTACGTATTCGATTTCCAAGGGCCCAGTATCGCGATCGACACCGCCTGTTCTTCCTCCCTGGTCGCAGTGCACCAGGCCTGTGCGAGCCTGCGCAATGGCGAGTCGTCGCTGGCTCTGGCGGCGGGAGTAAACCTGATTCTATCGCCTGCGATAACCGTCAATTTCACCAAAGCGGGAGTGATGGCGCCTGATGGACGCTGCAAGGCATTTGACGCGCGGGCCAACGGCTATGTGCGCGGTGAAGGCGCGGGGGTGGTGGTGCTGAAGCGGCTGGCGCAGGCGCAGGCCGATTGCGATCGCGTCTATGCAGTTATCCGGGGCAGCGCCGTGAATCAAGATGGCCGCAGCAATGGGCTCATGGCGCCGAATCCGGCCGCCCAGGAAGCGGTGGTGCGAGAGGCCTATGAACGGGCCGGAATTTCCCCGGGCGCGGTGCAGTACATCGAGGCTCACGGAACGGGAACTTTGCTCGGCGATCCGATTGAGGCGAAGGCCCTGGGCAAGGTGCTGTCTCGCGATCGACGGACGGCGGACGCGTGTGCGCTGGGATCGGTGAAAACCAATATCGGGCACCTGGAGGCGGCCGCCGGGATTGCCGGCCTGATCAAAACGGCGCTGGCGCTCAAGCATCGTCAAATACCTGCGAGCCTGCACTTTCGCGAAGCGAATCCGCTGATTCCATTCGGCACTATTCCGTTGCGGGTGCAGACCGGGCTCGAAGCATGGCCGGCAGAGATTGGCCGAGCGGTGGCGGGCGTCAGTTCCTTTGGCTTCGGTGGCACCAACGCGCATGTGGTGATGGCCGAGGCGCCCGCGCATCAGCGAACTACATCAGTGGGGAATTCGCCCGGCAAGGATTCGCCGTCTCGCGCAGGAGACGGGGGCCGCATCTATATTCTGCCGTTGTCGGCGGCGAATCCGGCGGCGTTGAATTCCCTGGCGAGCGCGCATCGCGATTTGCTTGCGACGGCGAACGAGGACATTTCGCTGCACGACCTTGGTTATACGGCGAGCGTGCGGCGGGGGCATCTGGACTATCGACTCGCCGTGACCGGCGAGTCGCGGGTTCAACTGGCCGCGTCTTTGGAAGCGTATTTGCGCGGCGCGACCTGCAGGGGCCTGTCATCGGGGCGCCGGATTTCGAGCCATGCGCGAAAAACCGTCTTTGTGTTTTCAGGGCAAGGGGCCCAATGGTTCGGGATGGCGCGCAGGCTATTGCAGGATGAGGCGGTCTTTCGCGCCGCGATCGAGCGCTGCGAGCGCGCCTTGCGTCGGTACTGCGAATGGTCCTTAATCGGCGAGCTAACGGCGACCGATGCGGCCGCGTCCCGACTGCAAGAAATCGGCGTCATCCAGCCCACTCTCTTTGCGATTCAAATTGGCCTGACGGCGCTGTGGCGGTCGTGGGGAATCGAGCCGGACGCAGTGGTCGGACATAGCATGGGCGAAGTCGCGGCGGCCTGCGCGGCCGGGGCGCTTACTCTCGAGGACGCCGGGAAAATCATTTGCGAGCGCAGCCGTTCGATCGAACCGACGATCGGGCGCGGGGCGATGGCCGCGGTCGATCTGTCGCTGTCAGACGCGCAGATCGCGATTGAAGGTTATGCGGATCGCATATCGATCGGCGTCAGCAACAGTCCCAGTTCTACGGTTCTGTCGGGGGATCCGGAGGCGCTCGCCGAGGTTGTGAGGCGGCTTGAGGAAAGGTCTGTCTTTTGTCGGACAGTGAAGGTCGATTTCGCCGCTCATAGCCCTCAGATGGACTCTCTGCAAGGTGGATTGTCCGAAGCCCTGCAGGGACTAAGACCTGAGTCGGCGAAGGTGCCGATCTACTCAACTGTTACCGGCAAGCCGATTGACGGGTGCGAGCTGGGGACCGCCTACTGGGTCAGAAATCTGCGCGAGCCGGTATTGTTCTCTGCAGCGGTGCAAGGCCTGCTCGAGGAAGGGTACGACAGTTTCATCGAGATTAGCCCGCATCCGATACTGCTCAGTGCCATTCAACAAGGCGCCCATCATAGCGGCTGCGACGTTGCGGTACTGGCGTCGCTGCGGCGTGAAGAAGACGATCGGGCGGTGATGCTGGGCGCGGTGGGCGCGCTCTATGCGCGCGGCCATACGGTCGAATGGCAGCGGTTCTATCCGGCGGGCGGACGGTGCGCTGCGCTGCCGCATTATCCCTGGCAAAGAGAGCGGCATTGGTTAGACCTGCGCGCGACCTCGGCGGAGGAGCCGGTCAATCCGGTCAGCGAACCGCCGGATAGCGTTGATGACTGCCTCTATGAACTCAGATGGCGGCCCGACCGGGGAGAAGCCTCGAGAGCTTACGCGGCGGGTGGAAGCTGGCTGATCCTGACCGACCGGAGCGGGGTGGGCGAGGCGCTGGCCCGGCGAATAGAGGCGCACGGAGCGCGATGCATCAGAGTCGCGGCGAACGATTCGGGAAACTCGGCGGATTCGTATGTTGAGAGCGGCCGCGATCGATTTCGCATCGATCCGGATGAGCCCGAGCATCTGCGGCAACTTTTAGCGGCGTACCTGCAGACTGAACGATCGGGCTGCCGCGGCATCGTCCATCTGTGGAGCCTCGACACCATCGGCGCGGATGAAACCACTGCCGCATCGTTGGCATCGGCGCAAGCTATCGGATGCGAGAGTGTCCTGGGCATCGTGCAACAACTTGCGCATTCACAAAGGCAGGACTTACCGCGGATGTGGCTGGTGACGCGGGGGGCGCAGGCGGTATCGGAGGAGCCGTCGGAGATGTCAATCGCGCAGGCGCCGCTGTGGGGGCTTGGCCGTGTCATCGCGCAGGAACATCCGACGCTGTGGGGCGGGTTGGTCGATCTTGAGCCAGGGCGCATCTCGGCCGAGACGGCAGCCGATCAACTGTTGCAGCAGATTGTTGCGAACGACGACGAGAATCAGGTTGCGTTTCGCCGGGGCGAGCGACAGGTCGCGCGTCTGGTGCGCCGGCATCGAGTCGTCACGCCTGCAGCGCCGCTCAGGCTGCGCGCGGATGGCACGTATCTGGTTACAGGAGGACTTGGAAGCCTCGGACTGGAAATCGCGCGTTGGATGGTAAGGCAGGGCGCTCGCCGCCTGATCCTGATGGGGCGCACACGACTACCTCCACGGCGGAGTTGGAGAACGGTCGCTGCGGGCAGTGCCCTGGGGCATCAAATCGGTGTCATTAGAGAACTGGAAGCCCTGGGAGCCTCTATACACCTGGCCGCGGTAGATGTCGGGGACGAAATCGAGCTGGGGGCGTATCTCGACGAGTTTGGCGCGGAAGGATGGCCTCCGATCAGAGGCGTAGTGCACGCGGCCGGGGTTCTGGGGGACGGACTATTGTCGGAACTCGAGACCGAGTCGTTCACTCGCGTTATGCGCCCGAAGGTTACGGGCACCTGGAATCTCCATCGCCAATTGGCGGATGATCCGCTGGAGTTTTTCGTTCTCTGCTCTTCTGCGGGTGCGCTCCTGGGACAGCCTGGTCAGGGGAACTATGCGGCGGCGAATGCCTTTCTCGATTCCTTCGCGCACTACCGGAGATCGCAACATCAGCCGGCACTGAGTATCAACTGGGGCGCGTGGTCGAACCTGGGCTTTGCAAATACTCCGGGCGGCAAGCGGATGGCGGGGCATCTGGCGAGCCTGGGAATCGAAAGCCTGGAATCGCGAAGGGCGCTCGCCGTGCTGCATCAGATGATCGAGCAAGACGCGACTCAGGCGGTTGCAGTCGCGGTGGATTGGGCGCGATTTCGCCAGTTCTTTGTGGCGGGCGCAGCGTCACCCTTGATCTCGGAGCTTGCTCTCGAGGCCGCCGGCTCTTTGCCGCAGACAGAAAAGAAAGGCCTGAGTCGCGATACTCTCTTAGGGGCAGAGCCGTCGGAGCGCCTCTCGTTACTGGAACTGTATCTCGGCGGGCAGGTGGCGCGTGTGCTGGGACTCGCGGCGGAGGCGGTCGAACTCGATCAACCTCTGAGCAACCTGGGCCTGGACTCCCTGATGGCGGTCGAGTTGAAGAATCGAATTGCGGTTGACCTGGGCGTAAATCTGCCGATGGTGAAATTTCTCGAAGGTCCGAGCGTCGAGCAGGCCGCGCTACAGGTGCTCGGTCAATTAATTTCGGAAGGCACCGGCGCGGCTGCTGAAATGAACTACCCGCAATCTGGCGAGGATCCGAAAAGCGCACTTGGGCGCGAGGAAAAGGAATCGGACGGGTATCTACAAGCGCATCTGGATGCGCTCACGGATGACGAAGTGACGTTAATGATCAGTGAGATTCTTGCCGAAGAGGAAGCCAGTGAATGATCGCCACTCCACAGCACATCGCCGGCCTCTCAGCAAAGGAAAAGCGCAACCTGCTCGCCCAGCTTCTGAGCAAGAAGGCGAGTCATACTTCCATATATCCATTATCGTATAATCAGTTGGGGATCTGGTTCCTTTATCAACTGGCGCCCGACAATACTGTTTACAATGTGACTTTTTCCGCGCGCATCCGGTCGGATTTGGATCTCGCGGCTTTGCGCCGCTCCTTTCAGGCATTGATTGATCGCCATCCGTCACTGCGGACCACTTTCCACGTCACGGCCAATGGACCGGTGCAGCATGTGCATGCACGGGTGCCAGTGGATTTTGAGCATGCCGACGGCGCCGCGTGGAGCAATGACGAGATGACGGCGCACCTGGTTGCGGAAGCCTATCGCCCGTTCAACCTGGAGCGTGGGCCGTTGCTGCGCGTGCGCCTGTACACGCGCTCAAAGCAGGACCACGTGCTGTTGCTGGCGGTACATCATATAGCAATCGACTTCTGGTCGCTGGCGATAATCCTCGACGAGCTAAGTAGGCTGTATCCCGCACATAAGTCGGGCGTCGAGGCGGTGTTGCCGCGACTCGATTCGCATTACGCAGATTACGTCCGCTGGCAGGCAGAAATGTTGGCGAGCGTGCAAGGTGAACGGTTGTGGGACTTCTGGCGCAAACAGTTGGCGGAGCCCTTGCCGGTGTTGAAGCTACCGACTGATCGGCCACGACCACCGCAGCAGACCTATTGTGGCGCTTCGCACGAATTCACTTTGGACGGAGAATTGAGCGGGCGTCTGAAAGCGCTGGCCAAGGCCAACGGCGTGACTCTCTATATGGTCCTGCTGGCGGCCTTCAACGCGACGCTGCATTACTTGACGGGTCAGAAGGACCTCTTGGTCGCGACTCCGATGATCGGACGGAACCGCGCCGAGTTTGAGGGAATCGTGGGGATGTTCACGAATCCGGTCGTATTGCGTTCGAATCTTTCGGCTAATCCAAGCTTCCGCGCGTTGATCAACCAGGCGCGCGATACCGTTCTAGGGGCATTGGAACATCAGGATTACCCTACCCTGCTGCTGGTTCAGCGGTTACGGCTGCCGCGCGATCTGAGTCGGCAGCCGCTCGCGCAAGTCATGTTCGTATTGGATAAGCCGCATCGAATGGCCGCCCCCGGAAGCGAGTCATCGACGGAGGGCAGTCACGATTTCGCGCAAGGACCGACCGGGCTCCGCATGAATCCCGGCGGACTCGACCTGGAATCCTTTCCGCTTGAACGGCGTGCCGCCACGCTCGACCTGGTGATGCTGATTATCGAGACGACTGCATCGTTGGCGGTTTCGATGCGCTATAACAGCGACCTCTTCGATCCCGAAACTATTTCCAGAATCGGGGCTAACTTCGAGACTGTATTGCGGCGCGTGGTCGCGGAGATCGAGCTAAGTCTGGAGGAATTAAATCAAATCCTCGGACAGGAGGACCGGCTCCGGCGGACTGCGGCTCGAATCGACCAACGTAACGCCAACCTCCAGTTGCTTCATAAGATGAAGCGCATGCCCGTTCGTCCCGCGCGAGTGAGGGACAACGGATCCCGATGACCACGGTACTGGTGTCGCGCAAAAGCTAATTCATGGTACTTGAAGGCTCCTTCCCGCTCTCACCTCAGCAAAGACGCATTTGGTCCTTGCAACAAAATGATCGGTCCTCGCCATATCGGGTCCAGGCTGTTGTCCTGATCGAAGGCGACCTTGATCTCGGCGTCCTCAGAAATTCCCTGCTCGAGGTAACGGGGCGGCACGATATCTACCGCACGGCCTTTCGGTCCGTAGCCGGCGGCAATGGTCCAGTTCAAGTCTCATTGGATGATGCCTCGTTACGCTCCGGGCGTGAACAATCGCACGCCGACGAGATCGCCGAAGCCTCAATCATCACCTACGATTTAAGTGGCTGGGCGTGCCGTGAGCAGGAAGCCCGCATAGAGGCCCTTTGCCGGGAAGATCGGACGCTCGCCTTCGACTTCGAACGGGGACTGCTTGCTCACGTTTCCCTGGTCGCGCTCGCAGCGGACCGGCACATGTTGCTGGTGACGATGTCTGCGCTGCGGGCGGACATCGTGTCGTTAACGCTGTTGCTTCAAGAGATCGGACTCGCCTATGCCGAGCGCTCGTGCGGAGATCTTAAGCGCGGCCCCTTACGCGAAGACCGTCGCGACGCACCGTGGCAGTATGCGATCCTGGCGGAGTGGCAAAACGGGATACTGGCATCGGCGGATGCGGATGCCGGGAGAGATTATTGGCGCAGGCAGGATTTGGCGCTGGTTCCAAACCTGCCCGGCGAAGATAAATCCTCCGCAGCAGGTGAATTCCAACCTCGACTTCTGAGGACGACGGTCGCGATCGACAAGCTGGAATTGATTGAAGCGGCCGCGCGCAAGTATGGCGTTTCGCTCTCTTCATTTCTATTGTCTTGCTGGCAGATACTGCTTTCGCGATTCAATTCAGGAGCGGACTTCATAATCGGAACGGCTGGCGACGGCCGCACCTACGAAGGACTCGAGGATGTCCAGGGACCGCTCTTGAAATACCTGCCGCTTCGATGTCATCCGGAGAGCACACTTCAGTTCCAGCAGATCCTTCGGAGCGTGCATGAAGAGACCCTCGAGGGGCTCGAATGGCAGGAGTATTTCACTTGGGAAGGCGCTGCCGAGTCGAAGGAGAATACCCAGCAGGCATTCTTTGCGGCTTGCTTCGACTTTCAGAAAGCGCCGGCTAAACATTCATCCGCCGGCCTGACGTTCGCGGTCGGCGAGCTTTATAGCTGCAGCGATCGCTTCAAGTTAAAGCTCTCCTGTCATCTTGGAGAAGGCGTTCTCACGACCGACCTGCATTACGATTCCTCCTTATTTCGCGCAGCGGATATCGGGCGCTTGAGCGATCAGTTTCAGACATTGATCGGCAGTGCGCTGGCAAATCCGCAGAGCCCGATTGGTGATTTGGAAATTCTGAGCGGGACTCAGCGCCAACAGCTATTAGTCGAGTTCAATGCGACCAGGAGAGACCGTAGTCACGACAAATGCGTCCATCAGTTATTCGAGGATCAAGCGGCGCGGACGCCGAACGACGTTGCCATCGCGTTTGAACATCGACGCCTGACGTACCGTGAGCTGAACACTCGCATCAATCAACTGGCCAACTGCCTGCAGACGCTCGGGGTGCGGGCGGGCGTGTCGGTAGCGCTGTGCATGGAGCGGTGCCCGGAGATTGTCATCGGGGTGCTTGGCGTGCTCAAGGCGGGCGGCTGTTACGTCCCGATCGATCCCTTGAGCCCGGACGATCGTCGCGCATTCATTTTGCGAGACAGCGACGCCGCAGTTTTGCTCACCCAGGAGCGTCTGTCGAAAGGGATCGCGAAGTTCGGGGGCCAGGTGATCTGCATGGACTCGGGATGGAACACGATCGCGCAGCACGACGATGCGAATCCGAAGAATCAGGCCGGGTCAAAGGACGCCGCGTACGTGATCTATACTTCGGGCTCGACGGGGCCGCCCAAAGGCGTGATTGTCGAACACGGCGGATTGACTAACGCGATCGACTGGATCAGTCGAACGCTGGAGCTGACGGCGGATGATCGGTGCTTTCTGAAGACTCCGATCACTTTCGACGCCGCCGGGCGCGAACTCTACCCGACCTTGCTAGCGGGCGGCACACTGGTAATTGCCGAGCCTGGCCGCGAGGGTGATTGCGGATATCTGCTCGACCTGATGCGAGGCGAAGAGATCTCGATTCTTCATTGCGTTCCGTCTCTGTTACAGGTGATGGTCGAGCAGCCGAGCTTCGACGGTACCCTCAGGCTGCGAGCGGTGATGTGCGGCGGCGAGGCCCTGACCGCGCCTCTGGCGAAGCGATTTCAAAGCCGCTCGAAAGCGCGGCTGTATAATGTATATGGGCCGACCGAGGCGACGATCGACGCGACGTTCTGGTTATGCAATCAGATCGGCCCTGGTGATTCCGTACCGATCGGAAGGCCGATACCGAATTGTCAAATCTATATACTGGACAACCTGCTTGGTCTTGTTCCGATTGGTATTCCAGGCAACTTGTACATCGGCGGAGCCGGTCTGGCGCGCGGCTACCTCAATCGACCAGAGTTGACGGCGGCGCAGTTCATCCCGCATCCGTATAGCTGCGAACCCGGGGCGCGCCTCTACCGGACGGGCGATTTGGCGCGCCATCTGCCCGACGGCAATATCGAGTTTATCGGCCGGATTGACCACCAGGTGAAGATCCGCGGTTATCGCATCGAGTTGGGAGAGATCGAATCCGAGTTGGCGCGACACCCAGCCGTACGCGATGCCGTGGTGGTGGCGCATGAAGAGGCTTCCGGCGAGAGGCGCCTGGTGGCCTACTATGTTGCTGAACCGGACCAGACCTCGACGGTCACCAGTCTGCGGACCTTTCTGCAGGAGCGTCTGCCCGAATACATGGTGCCGGCGATCTTCGTGCTGCTGGAAGCCCTGCCCTTGACGGCCAATGGTAAGGTAAACCGCAGCGCCTTGCCCGCGCCCGATGGGGCAAGGCCCGATCTCGCAGGGGCATACGAGGCGCCTCGCTCTCTCACCGAAGAGGTGCTGGCCGAAATCTGGGCTGGGGTCCTGGGCGTGCAACGCGTTGGTATTCACGACGACTTCTTTCACTTGGGCGGCCATTCGCTGCTGGCCATGCAAGTTGTTACCCGAATGCGCGAGGCCTTCAAGGTGGATCTGCCTCTGCGCCGAATTTTCGAACTGCCTACGGTAGCGGGTTTGGCGCGCGAAATTGATCTGATTGCGCGACACGGCAGCCTGGCGGAGCCGCTATCAATTTCGCCCATCCCGCGCGGAGAGAAGCTACCGCTTTCCTTTGCCCAGCAGCGCTTGTGGTTTATTGATCAGCTAGATCCGGGCAATCCGGTCTACAACTTTCCCGCGGCTGTCCGCCTGATTGGGCCACTCGATCTGCCAGCGCTTACCAATAGCCTCAACGAAGTCGTGGGACGCCACGAAGCCTTGCGCACGACCTTTGCGATCGTCGATGGAGCGCCGGTTCAGGTTATCGCTCCTACTCTGAGGATTGACCTACCTGTCCGCGACTTGCGCATGCTTCCCGCGGCGGAACGTGAAGCGGCAATGCTGCGAATGGCCACCGAAGAAGCCCGCCGGCCATTCGATTTGTCCATCAGGACCTCTATTACGAACCACTTTGCTGGTGCTGGGAGATCAGGATTACGTAGGACTGCTCACGATGCACCATATCGCCTCGGACGGCTGGTCGGCTGGCGTGTTGATCCGCGAAATGGCCCTGTCGTACGAGGCTTTTTCGGCAGGGAGATCTCCAGCGTTGCCTGCTCTAACGATTCAGTATGCGGACTTTGCTCATTGGCAGAGGGAGTACTTGCAGGGTGAGGTCCTGGAAACTCAGCTATCCTACTGGAGGCAAAAACTAGTTGGCGCGCCGTCTATCCTTGAACTACCGATAGATCATCCGCGTCCGCCGATTCAAAGCTTCAAAGGCGCCCATCAATCATTCCTGTTGTCAAAGGAAATCAGCGACAAGTTCAAAGCGCTCAGCCGCCAGGAAGGGGTAACTTTATTCATGGCCTTGATGGCGGCCTTCAACCTTCTACTGCATCGCTATACGGGTCAGGACGATATCATCGTCGGCTCACCGGTCGCCAATCGCGGTCGATCGGAGATCGAAGGCCTGATTGGCTTCTTCGCGAATACGCTGGTTTTCCGCACGGATCTTTCGGGCAACCCCAGCTTTCGCGAGGTCTTAAGGCGCGTCCGGGAAGTATGCCTGGAAGCTTATGCCCACCAGGACTTGCCGTTCGAGAGGCTGGTCGAAGAACTTCGCCTGGAGCGCGATCTGAGCCGCAATCCAATCTTCCAGGCGATGTTCGTGCTGCAGAACGCTCCAAGCCAATCGATCCAGCTACCAGGCTTGACCCTCAGCCCCGTCGAGGTGGACAACGGAACCACTCATTTCGATCTAATTCTGCAGATGGTCGAAGTGGGCGAGGGGCTGACCGGAACTTTGACGTATTCCAGCGACCTGTTCGACCCGGCTACGATCACTCGAATGCTGGCGCAGTTTCAGACTCTGCTCGAGTCAGCGGTGATGGAGCCCGCACAACGTCTCTCAGAGTTGTTGCTCTTGAGCCGCTCTGAACGGCATCAACTAACTGTCGAATGGAATGCGGGAGACACGGCTGAGCCGACAAACTTCTGTGTCCATCAGCTATTTGAGGTGCGGGCAGAACAGACGCCCGATGCCATCGCGGTAGTGTTCGAAGATACGCAATTGACCTACCGCCAATTGAACGGGCGGGCGAATCAACTTGCGCGTCACTTGCGCGCGCTGGGAGTGGGACCGGAAACTTTAGTTGGGATTTACGGCGATCGTTCGCCGGGCATGATTATCGGATTGCTGGGTATCCTCAAGGCCGGAGGGGTCTATGTACCGCTGGACCCGGGGTGTCCGAAAGCACGCCTGGCCTTTATGATCGATGATGCGCAAATGCCGATCATCATAACCGAGGAGTCCTTAGTACAAACACTGCCTCCAGTTACGGCTCGTTTGATCTGTCTGGACTCAGACTGGAATACCGTCGCAAATGAGAGCGAAGAAACGCCGACTGCTACCGTCGATTTAAGTAACCTCGCCTATGTGATCTATACTTCCGGGTCCACTGGACAACCCAAAGGCGTTCTCGTTTCTCACCAATCGCTGGCGGATCATTGCTTGACGATGAGAAGGTATCTCGAACTCGACGCCCACGATCGGGTTCTACAGTGCGGCTCGCTGAGTTTCGATCTATCGCTCGAAGAAATCCTGCCGACACTGATAGCCGGGGCTACCTTAGTAATGCAAGGTCCGGGCGTGTGGCCAACGACGGCCTTTCGCCAAGCCATCGACAAGTATGGAGTGACCGTACTCAATCTTCCGACGGGCTACTGGCAGGAACTCGCGCGCGAGTGGGCGGACGCACCGGCGCTGCCCGTGGACAACCGGGTCAGGGTTATTGTCGTCGGTGGTGACACGATGACTCCGGCCGCTCTCGAACTATGGTCGCGAACACCGCTTAAGTCAGTGCGCTTGGTCAATGCTTATGGACCGACGGAGACAACGGTAACGGCCACGGCATTCGAAATCGTTCCCGACGAGGGCGGGCACACGGCTCTCCCGAGGATTCCGATCGGCCGTCCGCTGCCAGGCAGAGAGGTATATATTCTCGATCAGTATGGTAACCCGGCACCGATCGGAGTTACCGGCAATCTGTTAATCGGGGGAATCGGGCTGGCCCGAGGCTATCTGAATGAACCCGAGTTGACGGCCGAGAAATTCGTCCCGCATCCGTTCAGCGATAAGCCGGGCGCGCGTCTCTATCAGACCGGCGACCTCGCCCGCTATTTGCCCAACGGCGAGATTGAGTTTCTCGGCAGAAATGATCGCCAAGTGAAGATTCGCGGCTACCGCATCGAACTGGGGGAGATAGAATCGGCGCTCGTCCGACACCCGGACGTGAGCAGCGCGGTGGTCGTGGAACAGGAGGAGTCACCTGGCGCAAAGCGTTTGGTGGCCTACCTCGTAAACGCATCGTCCCATAAGCCGACGGTCACGGAGCTACGTAGCTTTCTCCAGAATAGGCTCCCCGATTACATGATACCGGCTATCTTCGTGCCACTCGCGTCCATCCCGCTGACGCCCAATGGAAAAATTGATCGTAATGCTCTGCCCGTTCCAGATCGCTCCAGACTTGGGCTGGAGAAGGCTTTTATCGCTCCCAGAGACGTGCTGGAACTTCAGCTCACTCGTTTATGGGAAGAAGTTTTGGGTGTAAGGCCCATCGGAGTAGGAGACAACTTCTTTGAGCTGGGAGGACATTCGCTGGCTGCGGTCCGGCTGTTCGCATTGATCGAACACCGCTTGGGGAGAAAGCTCCCGCTGGCGACCATATTTCAGGGAGCAACCGTCGAACATCTTGCGTCAATTCTCGGCGAGCGCAATAAGCCGGGGCGACAGTCGTCCCTTGTGGCTATCCAACCTAATGGCAGTTTGCGTCCTTTGTTTCTAATCCATCCGGCCGGAGGGCACGTCTTTCCGTACGTTCAACTGGCGCAAAGTCTGGGGTTCGACCAACCGTGTTATGGACTCCAGGCCAAAGGCCTAGAGGAAGGACAAGAGCCTCACACGCGAATCGAAGAGATGGCCGCTTACTATATCGACGCGTTGCGGACCGTGCAGATCGAGGGCCCTTACTCAATCGGTGGATGGTCTGCGGGCGGCGTCGTCGCCTTCGAGATGGCGCAGCAGCTTCACGCTCAAGGGCACCAGGTGGCGTTGTTGGCTCTATTGGATGCCCGGATTCCAGGTCCGGAAGATGACTTTGCGGACGAAGATTTCGAAGCGACTCTACTGGCCGATTTCATTCGCTATTTCGGTCTGTCGCTGGACTCTCGCGAGACCCTGGCACGCCTGCCGAAGGACGAGCTTCTGACCCGTGTGCTGGAGCAGGCGAAGCTGGCCGGGTTGGTTCCTCCGGACGTCGAAGCCTCTCAGGCGCATCCTTTTATAGAGCTCTGCAAGGCCGACTTTCGGGCAACGCGTAATTACGTTGCACGCCGCTACCCAGGTCAGGTGACGCTCTTTAGAGCTACCCAGGAATTGTCCGGCAAGTCCCATGATCCGACACTCGGATGGGACCGATGGGCTGCCGGTGGGGTTGAGGTTCACATCGTCCCCGGTAATCACGCGAGCATGGTTTATAAGCCTCACGTTGAAGTGCTGGCTCAAAAGATCAATGCTTGCCTCAAGCAGGCCCGGCTAAGCGAGGCCGATCGGGATGGCGAACGATTGATCAAGGTGGCCCAATGAGCACAGACGACCTCCACGATGAGATCATCTATAACGTTGTAGTGAACGATGAAGAGCAGTACTCGATCTGGCCATCGAGAAAGGAAATTCCTCTCGGCTGGAAGACCGTCGGCCAGAGCGGATCGAAAACGGAATGTTTGACCTACATAAAGGCTGTCTGGACCGACATGAGGCCGCTCTCCTTGAGGAATAAGAAGAACGGACCGAACCGCTGACGGCGGAAGGATAACCACATCGACTGCTTGAGTTCGTTCGTTTCGAGGGTCTTTTGGAACAGCGCAGCTCCTTGAACGCACCTGCCATGGACTCCCTGATCGCATGCCGCCAGCCTCGCCCGCGAGCTCGCCTCCGGCTGTATTGTTTGCCTTATGCGGGAGGTAGTGCGGCGATCTTTCGGGCCTGGCCCGACGGTTTACCGCAGGATATAGAGGTATGCCCTATTCAACTCCCAGGGCACGGCACTCGGTTGAGAGAACGACCCTTCACCCGACTACTACCGCTGGTACAAGAACTGGCTCGAGCTCTCCTCCCGCATTTGGACAAACCCTTTGCCCTGTTCGGCCACAGTCTCGGAGCGTTGATCAGTTTTGAACTCATCCGCGAGCTACGCAGAACACAGAGTCCGCTGCCGGTTCGGTTATTCGCCTCGGGTGCGTCGGCCGCCCAGTTGCCTCGTCGAGAAGCGTCCTTGCACAATAGTCCCGAGATGAAATTTATCGCGGAGCTGCGACGTCTGAACGGCACTCCCACGAAAGTGCTGGAACACGAAGAGCTTATGCGGATTATGCTCCCTATCTTGCGCGCGGATTTCGCCCTGTATGAGACCTATGTATACGTTGATGACATCCCCTTAAGCTGTCCGATCTCAACTTTCGGAGGCTTGGATGATCGCAGAGTTTCGCGGAGCGACCTTGAAGGATGGCGTGATCAAACAAATTCTACATTCTCACTCAAAATGTTTCCCGGAGATCACTTCTTCTTGAATTCGGCGCCGTCTCAACTACTGCAGACGCTGTCCGAAGAACTACGATGACGCCTGGATAATCCAGTGACGCCCATTCCCACGGGACCTGCTGATCACAAATGGTGCTTTCCTCCAGAGGCACTTTCGTTAGGAAAAGACGAGGTGCATGTGTGGCAGGCGACTCTCGATTCTCCTTCCTCACAGATCGACGGCTATCGACGAACGCTTTCGACCGATGAACATGCGAGAGCCAAGCGTTTTTATTTCGATAGAGATCGCAACCATTTTATCGTTGCTCGCGGGTTGCTCAGGAACATTCTCGGCATATACCTGAAACGGGAGCCAGCGTCCCTATCGTTTGAATATGGCTCTCATGGGAAACCTGGCCTGACTCCGGGAATTAACCCAAACCAGATCGATTTTAATCTATCGCACTCTAACGGAATGGCACTCTATGCTATAGCTCGCGATCGCGCACTGGGCATCGACCTCGAATTTATTCGCGGTGATCCGCAAGCAGAGTCGATCGCCGAACGATTCTTTTCCTCTCAGGAGATCGCCACCCTTCGCGCGCTCCCTGGCACAGCGCAGCGATACGCATTTTTTCTATGCTGGACGCGCAAGGAAGCATACATTAAGGCGAGAGGGGAAGGGCTTTCACTGCCGTTGCATCAATTCGATACAACTCTCATACCCGGAGAACCGGCCGAATTGCTTGGCACACGGCCAGATCCACTCGAAGCCAGCCGCTGGTCCTTGATGGATCTGACACTTGAGCCACCCGGATATGCGGCTGCCGTCGCGGTAAAAGGACGAGGATGGTCTATCTCATTGTGGAAATGGCCGCCTCCCAGAGAGGGACGTTCGTAAAGTTTCTTTGCCATCGATTGTGCTGAGCGCGATGTCTCCAAGCAATCGGTGAGGAGATGGAATCAAGCGCCGTCCCGTTTCATCTGTCTTTGCTATCTATCGTCCTTCAGCATACGGTTGAGTATGGGACACCTCATAAATTGTAATACGTTCTCGTCATGCCAAGGCGGATAGCCGGCAACAGGCGGCGTGCACTCTCTGGCATCGAAATCGGCGCAGGCTCAGATTGATGAAATGTGTCAAGCACGATCATAATGCAGAGACCGCCGTCGAGAATTGGCCCTTAGCCTCAACCACACTTCCCGCGCATCGCTTCTGGATTCCTCTGGCAACGCTGGCTTTGTTCTCGATCCTCGCGATGTTGTGGCCTGTTGTCGGACACGCTGATGCAGCTCGACCTGCAGGCTCGGAATCGAGTGCGGGCGGCGTCACGGATGCCTGGCTAGTGACACGCGGTTTGATCGGCCACGGCATGGTCGGAGACCAATCGGGTCCCGACTTACTGGTGCCAGCAGCCGGTGTCGAAGTTGAGGAAACGCGACAGACAGAGGACCTGAGCGGCCAGGTTCTGATGCGCGTCAAGCTATGGAACGAAATGATCGGCGATGACACGATTCATATCGAGATCGCCACACTTTCGAGCTCTCAGTTCGAAGTCAGCTTTTGGCTATTACCCAATCATCGGCATGGCTGCACGATGTACCAGTGGACGCTATACGATCACCGCCGGGCATTGCAGAGCACCTTCTGGCGCAACGATGCACCGGCGCTACGACTGGCGGGCGCCGCCGATTTGCCGCACGACCTGTATCCCGACGCGGTGCCATGGATGGCGTTCCTACGCGTCCTCGACGCACCTCGTGAAGGCGCGGAAGGCGCACTCTACCAGCAATTAACGCCGTACAGCTTCGTCGGTCAGGATGTGTTCGCCAAGGGTACAGAGGAGATCACGGTACCTGCCGGGCACTTTTCTGCACTCAAGGTAGTCGCCCAGGTGGATATCGCAACGGTGATGCCGAACTGGCCGCGCTTTGTCATGCACGTCGTTCAGCCGGTGGTTCCAAAGAACCTGTTGTATTTCCAGGCCGTGCCACCTTACCGGCTGCTCAAGCAGGAGGGCGCTACCTTCGTCGGTGGTCCGGATGTCACCACGGAGTTAATGCGCTTCTACGTTGCCGGGGCGCCGCCCGCGGGCGAGCGCATCGCTCCCGCTGCCGCGGCCCTGGACGCACCTATCGCAACCTCGCTCAACGGTTCGTCGATTTCGGTGAAATGATGGTTCGTGACACCGACGCGGCGACATCAATCAAGTAAGTCGCTGTGGAGAACTGACCAGCGCGCAGATCATCTTCCCGTTCAGACCGCGCTCGCCGTAACGCTAGCGCGGGTCTCATCGCTGGCGATTCGGCCATCTCGCAAACGGATCATCCGGTGCGCCCGCTCCATGACCTGGGGATCATGAGTAGAAAAAATAAAGGTAGTACCGGTAGATCGATTCAGGTGTTCCATCACGTCGAGCAGCGCGATAGCAGTGGCCGAATCGAGATTTGCCGTCGGTTCGTCTGCCAGGATAAGTGTGGGTTCCGTGACCATCGCTCGAGCCACAGCGACTCGCTGTTGCTGGCCACCGGACAATTCAGCCGGACGACGGTCTTCAAGTCCGGCGAGGCCAATCTCGGAAAACAGCTTTTCCACTTTCGCTCTACGCTCGCGCGCCGGCATCCCTTGAAGCAGCAGGGTGAACTCTGCGTTTTCCAGGGCCGTAAGAACCGGCATCAGATTGTAGGTCTGAAAGACGAAACCAATGTGCTGCAAGCGCAAAGCAGACAGTTCACCTGCAGATAAGCGTTGAAGGTCGCGACCCGCAACAAGTACCTCCCCCGAATCCGCCCGGTCGAGACCCCCTAGAATATTCAGGAGAGTTGTCTTGCCAGAACCTGAAGGACCAGCGGTAGCAACAAATTCTCCGGGAGCAATTCGTAGAGAAATACCTCGCAGCGCCGCGACCTCGATAGGCCCGGTCCGGTAGGTCTTCATAACCTCCTTCAATTCCACCGCCCACTTACCCACGACGCCCTCCACGCGCTGCTCTGCTGCAAGATCGGGCTCGACCTTTCCCGCTGGTCTGTATGTCCCGCGTTGAATTTACTATATCCTCCGAAGTCCCCCGAAGCTCGTCACGCGCTCGAAGATCCTGGACCTCTAGAGGAGCTTCAATGCGTCCGGCAGCTCTGTTCGCGCTGCTTTGAACGCCGGATAAAAAGAAATGATCGTCGCCATCATGAACACAATGCCGACCGACCAGACGATTCGACTCACGCTCAAGATCGAATAAAGAATGGGGTCAAACACAAGCGCAGGTGGGAGTCCGGTCCTGAAGAGCAACCGCAGATCCAATCCCCGGGTAGCAAAATAATAATCGACACTCAAACCCAGCAGCAATCCGAGCGCCAAACTGATCAACGTGAGCGCCAGCGACTCGCCAACGATCATTACCGCGAGTTGCCGAGGCCGCAGGCCAAGCGCCTTGCAGACGCCGAATTCGTAGCGGCGTTCCATCACCCTCATTAAAATCGTATTGAGGATCCCTAACCCCACCATGGCCAATATCACGCCATTCATGATGTAGTTGAAGGCATGATCCAGGCCGAGAATCTGCGCCAGCATCGGGATTGATTCCCGCCAGGTCAGAACCTCCACTGGCATCCCAACCAATTCCTTTCGCAAGGCCCTCGCTACCAGGGGCGAGTCGCCTTCGCGATTCAGCAGTATCGCAACTTGAGTCACCTGGTCGTCCGCCACCCCGAGTAGTGCCTGCGCAGCGGGTAATGGTACGTGAATGATGTTAGCATCGACCGCGAGCAACCCAGTCCGAAAAATACCACTCACGCGCAATAGCGTGGTATGCATCTCTTCCCCAGCATCGTCCTTGGTCGTGGTCCCCGGCGGTCGCAGCGCTTGAGTCATAAGCACTATTTTGGAACCGATTTTGAGCTCGAGCTTGGTGGCCAGATCGGCACCGATCACAACGGAAGAGCTTTTCTCATCATTGAGGTAGGCTCCCGCAATCATCCGCTGAGGGATCAATGAGACACCGCGTTCGTACTGGGGTATTACTCCTACTATTCTGACACCGGAAGCATTGGCGGCAGAATTCACAAGACCGGTGGCGAGAAGGCGGGGACTCACGCCTCGCACAAGCTTCTTCATCGCTCGGGTTTGCAAAAACGCCTCGATTTTAGAAACCGCTAATGCAGGAAGCAATAAATCGTCCGAGTTCGTATCCTGATAGCCTTTCGCCTCGATGACTACATGCCCGGGACCAAAGCGCACGCCATCGGCAATCGTTTGCTCGTGTCCTCCATCGAGCAGACCCAGCGAAATAAGCAACAACGCCAGGCCCAATCCCAGGGCCAGAGCAGTCAGGAGCGTACCTCGCGGATTCCTCCAGAGATTGCGCCAACTAAGTTTTACCAAGAGTAGAAAGCTTGTCACTGTCAGACTTTGCGGATCGCTTCCGTCGGTCGAAAGTGCGCCGCGCGCCATGCCGGGTAGAGCGCGGACACTACCGTCGTCAGGGCCAACCCGATGGCAGCCTCCTCGTAGGCAGGGAAATCCTGCCGACCATACCAGAGATGGCCGACCAGCACTCCCGCAAGTGAAATCACTTCACCGGTCGCGCCTCCCAGGTCCAGACCGTGTACCTGCAAATACCAAAGAAGCGGTATGCCCATCACCGCCCCCACCAGCAGACTGGCAAAAGCAAGTCCCATAGCCTCAGCCAGGATGAGCTCGATGACCTGGATGGGGCGTAACCCCAGTGCCATGAGCATCCCCAGCTCGCGGGTGCGCTCAAACACCGCCATGAGCATCGTGTTCATAACGCCGATGACCGCCAAAAGGAAAAAAATGACGAAAAGAACAAAGGTGATGCCGCGATTGAATTGCACATAGTTCGCGAGTTCCGGTGCGAGTTCAGGCCACGCCATCACCCGGACTGGCAGCGATTTCTTCAGTTGCAGCGCGAGCGCGGACGCCACCGGAGTAGCGGCCGTGATGTCCTTGAGCTTGATACCGACTTCGTGAATCCTGTTGGGAGCTAACTGCAACAGGTCTTGCAATGCAGGTAGTGACATGAGCACCAGCCCGCGATCGATGTCGTCGAGGCCGGTGTGAAAGAAGCCCACCACGGCGTAAACGTCATTGCCCATTGAGCCGTCAGCCGCCTGTGTCAGAAGAACAATCTCCGATCCCAGCTCGATGCCAATCGTGCTGGCGAGCACATCACCGATGACCACGCCCTTCGGATTCTGCGTCGTCACGTAACTACCCTTGACTACCTGGCGGTATAGGAGGGTGACCTTTCGTTCCTGATCCGGGACGATCCCCATCAGCTCCACGCCAGCGGATCGATGCGCCGCGCTTAACAAGCCGTACCCATAAGCGCGCGGGGTTGCGGCATAGACCCGGCGATCGGCGCCGATGGTCGAAAGCAGCGCGCCGACATCCGTTCCCTTTCGACCGCCCAAGGTTTTCTGGATCGAATCGTTGGGATAGTAGCCTGGAGCGTGCACCTGGATCTGCGACATCACGAGAGAGGTGCCGTTCTCGATCATCTGCCATCTAAGGCCCGCCATCAGGCATGCTACGAACAGGAGCATCGCGTAGCCGAAGGCGATGGCGGCCATCGTGATGAAAGTGCGGCGAGGATTTCGCCAGAGATTGCGCCACCCCAGCTGTAGAAGGCGGACGCCCATTACTTCGATGCGGGCAGAGCGAACGTCCCCTGGCCGATCGGCACGTCAAACGCGATGTTCTCGTAATCGATCGTCGTCTGCGTACCCGCCTTGTTTGATGGCCGCATCACCATACGCGTCGGAATCAGCCGGTCGCCTTCTTTTTTATACTCGGAAAAAGTAAGTTCCCGGACCGGCTTTCCGTCCTCATCGTAGAATGCCTGCCACACCGGCATCAAGTCGGCCTGGCGCACCTGCAAAACGATCTTCCCCCACACCACTGGCGCGTCCGGCTTTGGCGTCAGAGTATATTCATATACTGCGAGGCCGCCGCGATTTCCTTCAAAAGAGGTGTAAATGGAGTAATCACGAGTGAGCAGACTCTCTTTTACTAAATCGTCGATCGTAAAGTCGCTACCCATCCACAACGTCATTGTCATCGCCGCGGGAACCTGGACCGTGCGCTTGGATTTTGGCAGGTAGTAGCGGATATCATTGCCCACCTTCAGGATTGCGATGCCCGCTTCGTTCTGTGGAGCGGTGATTACCACCAGCACTTTATCACCGCGAGACCATACCTTCATCGATAGATCGCGCTGCCCGTCCTCATTTGAGATCTGCATCTTTACCGAAGCGATACTCGAGTTGCTGCTGAAGAGATCAGCCACCCGTTCCACTGCTGCCCGCGCCCGCGAATTATCAACCACCGGTGACGGCTGAGTTGACATCGCACGGGCGGGATCGGGCCGTAACAGGGTCAGCGTGATGCATACGATCGTGCATATTTCTCGCAATCGCATCAGTTCATGCTCTCGCGCGCGGTCCATCGATGCAACGAAAATATTGAGCGCGCTGCGTTTCGCGAAATTCAACCCTGGGTCGCGGAGCGCTTACCAACGATTTCACGCTGAACTTCGATGACCCCGCGTGTTAGCGGTTTGCCCATCAGCAATCCCATCGGCACCCGCACCACTAAATTAAAGGCGGTCACGGCCAGCGAGAGCGCGAACAAGTCGCCTTTATCGGCGAAACGGGCAAACGCGAGCGTGAAGACAATCTGCGTGGTTCCAATTCCGCCCGGCGAAAAAGGCAACGTCCCGATTGCCACGATAAATGGCGTCATCGCAAGTGCCTGCGCCAGCGGAAGTGCAACGTGAAAACTCGCAAATTGTCCGTAAAGGGCGAAACCTGCGCCAAGGTAGATCAAAAACCTGATAGCGAAAAGTTTGGCATAATGAGACGGTCGAGCGATGCGAAAGCTCGCCAGTGAAGGCCGATCGTAGATCCAGCGGAGCCAATTGCCGGCACGGAGCCGCGCCCCCCAAAATAGCCAGAACGACGAAATCAAACATCCGATTATCAGGACTCCGGCCGCGTACGCCAGGCCGAGGCGGATCGGTGAGGTCGGCACCAGCGCGATCGCCACCAAGGTCAAAAAGGCGATCAGAATGACATCGATGTAGGCGAGAAAGATCAACGTCCACGCGCTTGTGATCCACGGCACGCGCTTGCGTATATGAAGGAAGAGCACGTACACGCCGCTGGCGACGTATGAGTTGACGAGCTGAAGGAAGTAAAAAGCCGCCGTAGTCGGAAGCAGTTCGAGCGCCTTGGTCCGGTCGTGAAGGTAGCTAAACAGCCGCGAATAAAGGATCGTCTCGCCAACGAACCAACAGATGAAGCCTCCCAGGCTCGCTCCGACGAAGAGCCACAACGTGGCGCGGCTGCCTGCATCGACCACCTGCGTCCAGGAAACGCCGCGGGCCACGTACCACACGATGCCCACTGCGACGCTGTAAGTAATCAGGTTTTGAAGTAAATTCTTGCGCACCGGTTAGCGACGCCTCAGGCGCAAGGACACCACACAGCGCCCCTCGCGCCCGATCTATCGATTTCACATCTATGCGGCCAAAATTGTGGTTGATCCGAAACAATCCGCGGCGAACAATCTCGCGCACCAAACAAAGTAGCACGTTCTGATGATCAATTGTCGGAACAGATTCGGTGCTTCAGAAGTGGCGGCGGTGGCGAAAGGGCCGAACTTGATTTTGGCGTCGCCCTTCGACTTCAGTCGCCATATTTCGTATTTTGATCGCCACTCCAAATTTCCCTTAACGAACCGGCGCGAGATTTTGCGCGGGTTAATTCGAAGACGCGAACGCAAGTATCGGGGCGAGCGGCGCTGTGATCAATCGGTGCGTTCGATCCTTAATATGACTGATAAAGTTGAAGCCGCCTATAGAGAACGGGACCAGACCAGATTGGCTCCCAGGTCCGCCGCAGTTTCATCCAGTTCTGACGCGAGATCCATGAGGCCATTAGCCGTGTTGCCATTGACGATTAGCGCAGATGCGGTATATACCCCAACAGCTAACGCAACCTTTTGACAGGGGGCTATTCGCGATGGATACGACGCGTGGACGGGCGCAGGCTGCGGCAGAATGGGGCCCGACTGATTGGCATAGCGCATGGCGAGCGCTGTTCTGGTCTTGCGGAATTCTACTGGCGCTAAATTCTTTTCTTTGGATATGGGATTACACCTTTGCCTTCACCGTCGGATTGAATTCGGCCAGCCACTCATTCACGTTGCATTACCGGACATTGTTTTGGGGCGAGTTGCTGAGCGTCGGCATCTTCGCGGGCCTGTGGTTCGGATGGCTGGTGAGAACCGGCATGCCCCTGGATAGGGAGGAGATTCCGCCCGCCGAGGAAGTCCGCCGCATCGCGATGCTCTGGAGCATCATCGGAGCGACCAGCCTGTCTATTTACATCGAAGCGAGCTTCTGGCCGAACTGGGATGGGGCCTGGCATCAGACCATGGTGCGAGACACCGCGTTGACGCCGACGCACATCCCGATGTTCTACTTCTTTTTTCCCTTATCGGTGGTGCTGGCATTGGGCGCATATCTTTACGGCCGCTTCAGAATCCCCGCAGTGTATGCTCCCGAAAAGGGCTTCCCTTGGTCGTTTTTCCTGCTGATCTCCGCGGCCGTGCTCGAGTTCGTGCAAGTTGCATTCAACGAATGGGGCCACAGCCTCTGGCTGTCCGAGGAATTTTTCTCGGTCCCGTTCCATTGGCCCTTCGTGGCGTATGGATGGCTGGCGAGCGGTATGTTTGCCGTCTGGGGCGAAACGATTCTACGGCTTTTTCAGATTGAGAAATCCGCCCGCGGCGTGGAAGAGATACCCGTGGAGCATACTGCGGCGGCTGGTCGCTAGTGGCCTGCTAATCGTCTGCTGAACAGTCTTAAATTTACCTGAAGAGGAAAGCATGGCGTCGATATCCGCAACCATGGCTCCTGCCGAAAAGCAGCGCCGGCTCGAACTTCGCGAACTTCTGAACGCAAAGTACCTGTTCATCGACCGCACCTGGGATGCCGTATTCTGGATCACCGCTATCTTTGTCGTTGCCGGCGCCGCTGACATTACCAAGCTGCTATTCGCCGGTGACTGGGATTTCTGGACCGATTGGAAAGATCCGCAATGGTGGCCCGTGGTCACGGCCTTCGCCACCATCATCATTCCCTCGGCGCTGCAATGGATCCAATGGGTGGCGTGGCGCTTCCCCACCGGCGCAACCTACACCTGCGTCTGCCTCTTCATGGCGACGTGGATCGGCCGGTATTTTCAATGGCATATCGCGGAAACCTATCCGATGAATTTCGTGTGGCCGATCTCCACCGTACCGGCCGCAATCATTCTCGACTGGCTCTTGATGCGGACGCGCAGCTTCGTCCTGACCTCGTTATTCGGCGGCCCCATCTGGGCCATCATGGTGTGGTCTTTTAACTACATACCGCTCGCTCCGTTCTTGCAGCCAGTACAATTCATGCACCACATCCTGACGGTCTCGGACGTGCAGGGCATCGCGTACATCCGCTCGCAGACCCCGGAATATCTGCGGCATATCGAGCGCGGCGCATTGCGTAGCTTCCTCGGCGAGACTCAATACGTTTCGCTCCTGTTTGGCGGTTCCCTGGCGATGCTTGGCTACTGGATTGGTCAGGCGATAGGGCGGTTCCTCGCCGTATGGCCGATCGGGCGTTATATAAAGACCATCTGAACGGTCGTTTCGCGGGTACCTGTCAATGACGAACAGAAGCACACTGGGTCGAAGCGGGATTATAGCCGCCCAATGGATCTTTCTCGCGGCCTCGACGGCTCACGCGCACGGCGGAATCGCGGGCCCCGACGAACTCGGACCGCCCGTGATCATCTCGACCCTGCTCGGTATCGGCTGCTATTGGCTCATGGTGCTGTGGCCATCGCGCCGTAACCGTAACGTCCATCGGATCGATCGGGCGGCGCGCCGGGCAGCCCGGTAATCGGTTCGAAAGTCGAATTTAACTGCCGGACCATTTCATCGCGCCGGCGTTCAAACGGAGGATTGCGGAATGCGAATGCGGCTTGCGGTGGTGCTTACTTTTTTAGCCATCCTCACAACATCCTACACCACTCGCGCTTTCGCCCACGGCGAGGCCGCGGACGAGCCTTTCCTGAAAGACCTGACGGTCGCATTTTATGACGTTCACGTAACGCCGACTTCTGTGAAGGTGGGCGAACCGGTAACCATCACCGGCTCCGTGAAAATCCTCGAAACCTGGCCCTACACGCTCGATCCGCCACAGACGGCCTATGTGACCCCGGTCGTCCCCGGACCCTGTTTCGTCCTGATTGAACGCATCGTTAATGGGGAGTCCACGCCGGGTTCGATCTTCGTCGACAAGGGCGGAATCTACCAGTTCAAAATGGTTATGACGGCGCGCAATCCAGGGCACTGGCATGTTCATCCGGGAATCGCCATTCAGGGCACCGGCACCCTGCTGGGACCGGGGGAATGGGTAACCGTCGATCCCAGCGCGCAGCCCTTCAAGCTGGATGTGACGCTGCTCGATGGCAAGACGGTTGACCTCGAACACTTCGGTGGATCCTTCGTCTGGTGGTGGTCCTTCGCCGGATTCATCATCGGCCTGATATGGATGATCTACTGGACCGTGCCGAAACGCACCGTCACGCGCCTTGCGGTTACGCTGCAATTGCCCATCAACGACGACGCGCCTGACATCGGCCTGATTACTCCGCGCGACCACATGTGGATGGACCTGTTGGCGGGCGTCACGGTCCTGATGCTGATCGTCGGTTGGGTATATATGGCTGTGAAGTACCCTGTGCGTCTGCCGCAACAAACGGTGCGTTTCGCTCCCGACCCGATATCTCCCGGCGCCGGACTCATCAGCGTCCACCCCAAGGGCTCGACGTTCGATGAAAAGACCGACACCCTGTTGATCAATTTCTCAGTGAAGAACAACAGCGCCAGCCCGATCACGCTCAAGCAGTACATCATGGCGATGACCACCTTTGTAAACGGCGGAAAAGAGGATCTTGCAGCGGCCGGCCCGAGTGAGTTTGTCGGGCAACTTAATGTCGAGCCCGATGGCCCGATTCAACCGGGCGAAACGCGAGACCTGACGCTAAAGATGAGCAGCGAGGTATTCCTGCAGGAACGGCTGATTCCGCTGCACGACCCGCAGCAACTAATCGCCGGCCTTTTGCGCTTTCAGGATGATCAGGGCAAAGAAGAGCTGGTCACTTTGAAATCAGTATTGGTGCCGACTGAGTTCAAACCGCAATATCTGCCTTAGCGAACCTGAAGAAGCGCAGCATCGATGAAAGCGGCAGTCCTCACTAGCTACGACACCAATCTCAGCCGGCGCGATTTCGTCGCTTACCAGGAAGTACCGGAGCCGAAGATTACAGGCCCCGCCGATATCATCGTGCGCATCGGCGGGGCGGGCGTGTGCAGAACAGATCTCCATGTAATCGAAGGCCTCTGGCGCGACCGCGTCGCGATCGCCCTTCCCTACATCATGGGTCATGAAAACGCCGGCTGGGTGGAAGCCGTGGGCAGTTCCGTCGATCTCGTAAAGGTTGGCGATCCCGTCATCTGCCATCCGCTGGTGAGCAAGGGCGATGCTCTGTCGGCGCGCCGCGGCAACGACATGCACGCTGGCGGCGCATTTCCCGGAATCGATTCCAACGGCGGTTACGCCGAACTCCTGAAGACCGGAGAACGCGCGATTATCAAGCTGCCGCAGACTCTCGCGCCAAAGGACGTCGCGCCATATGCCGACGCCGGCCTGACTGCGTACCATGCCGCAAAGAAGGCCGCCAAACATCTGCTGCCCGGTGATTATGTTGTCGCGATCGGCGCGGGCGGATTGGGACATATAGGAATACAGGTTCTGCAGGCGCTATGCCCCGCCGAGATTATCGCCGTCGATCGTTCGGAAGTTGCTCTAAGTCTCGCCAAGGATTGCGGCGCCGACCATGTAATCTCAGCCGACGGTAACGAAGTCGAAGCCGTCCTTGCCCTGACCGAAGGCGTCGGCGCCGAGGCCGTGATCGATTTCGTCGGTGAGGGTGACTCGGTGGCGAACGGATTGAAAATGACGCGCAACGCCGGCGCTTACTACATCGTTGGCTATGGCGGCAAGGTCGAGATTCCTACGATGGAAATGATCGTTACCGAAAAAACCATCGTGGGAAATCTGGTCGGCACCTATCCCGACCTGGTGGAATTGATGGCGCTCGCAGACCGCGGACTCGTCACCCTCGCAACCAGAGAATATCGGCTCAGTCAGGCGAATGCGGCCCTCCATGACCTCAAGAATGGCGCCATCAAAGGTCGCGCCGTATTAATCCCCTGACTACGCTGTTCAATCGAAAAATCTCGACAATTGCTGAAAGTGAGTGACTATTGATGTTGGAGGGCTTTCGGAGGTTGGCCGTCGCCTTCACGGTCGCTGTTTTTCTGGCTCCAGGCGCGAGCCTGCTCGCGCAAACTGCAACCGATGCATCCTCCCAGAATGCGCCCGCCGACAAATCCGGGATAGGCCAAACCGCACCGACGGCTGACGGCAAAGTAGTTGTCACCGCGGCGGCGCGGGCCGAAGCGGATGATATCTTCGAGTCGCGCTGCGTTGCCTGTCACGGCGAGGAAGGTCGTGGCGATGGACCTGCGGCAGCGAATCTGAATCCTGCTCCGCGCGATTTCCACAACGCCAAATGGCAAAAGTCGGTTGACGATGCGACACTGGCGCGCGCGATTGTTGACGGCGGACAGGCCGTCGGCGCGAGTGCCGAGATGGCCGCCAACCCCGACCTCGAAAACGAACCTGCCGTGGTTGCCGCCTTGATCGAGCACATTCGCTCGTGGTCCAAATAGCCATCGCAACAGGTGGTCGGGCATATTGAACTATCAAGAAATCCGAACCCTGAGGAATTGAAGGGCGATACTTTCAGGAATTGAACGAGTGGTGGAGAGCGAAAATGAAGCGACGGGAGTTTCTGCAAAAGAGTGCAATCGTAGTGGCCGGGGCCGCAGCGGTCGTATCCGGCGTCGCTGTAGTAAGCAACGCGGATGAGGGTAGCGCCGCTCAATGGACGGCGGGATTGAAGACCCTCAACGCTCACGAAGGCGAAACGCTGTTGAAGGTCGCCAGGCAAATCTTTCCCCACGACCGGCTCGGCGATACCGACTACATCATTGTTGTGCAGGATCTCGATGCCGAAGCGGCGACCAAACCCGACACCGCCAAAGTGCTGCACGACGGAATAGCGAACCTGGACGCGTCCGGCGGCGCCAGCTTCGTTACGTTGTCCGACGATCAGCAGTTGGCGGTGTTACAGAAGAACGAAAGTACGCCTTTCTTCCAAAAGGTGCACAGCACCGAGTTGGTATCGCTCTATAACAACCATGCGGTCTGGAAGAAGCTTGGCTATCAGGGGGCCTCGTACCCGATTGGCGGTTACCTCCATCACGGTTTCAACGACTTGAACTGGCTGCCCGATCCCCCCGCTTCGGCCAGCCCCAAACCTGCCTGACCGGAGGATGGTCTCGTGGCTCGATTCGATTCCAACGACGATTCCGTAGTCGTCATTATTGGCTCGGGGGCAGGCGGCGGTACGCTCGCCAACGAGCTCTGCCAGAAGGGTTTCAAGGTGGTCCTGCTCGAGGCCGGCAAGCGCCAGTCGTCCGCCACCTTCCGTAACGACGAGTGGTTCGCATTCAATCAACTCGCGTGGCTCGACAAACGCACCACCTCCGGCAACTGGCAAATTGCCAGGGATTTTCCCAATCTTCCCGCTTGGACTTGTAAGACTGTCGGCGGCACCACGGTTCACTGGGCCGGCGCGTCTTTGCGCTTCCAGGCCCACGAGTTCAAAGCCAGAACCACATACTCAACTGTTACTGGGGCGAATCTTCTTGACTGGCCTTTGACCCTGGAAGAATTGGCGCCGTATTACGCCAAGGCCGAATTCAAGATGGGCGTAACCCGCACCAACGATATCCCTGGACTGCCCGGAAATAATAATTTCAAGGTTCTCTACAATGGCGCCACGCGCGTCGGCTACAAGACCGTTCACACCGGGCGCATGGCGATTAACAGCCGCCCACGCGACGATCGATCGTCTTGTTGGCAGCTCGGCTTCTGCTTTCAGGGCTGCAAGTCCGGCGCAAAATGGTCAACGCTGTACACTGAGATTCCGAAAGGTGAGGCGACCGGCAAGCTCGACGTCAGACCCGAGAGTCAGGCGCTGCAGATTCAGCATGACGCGCAGGGCAAGGCGAGCGGCGTGCTCTACGCCGACAAGGACGGCAAGCATATCCTGCAGAAGGCGCGGATCGTCTGCGTCGCTTGTAATTCAATCGAGAGCCCGCGCCTGCTCCTCAATTCGTCCTCGTCGACCTTCCCGCAAGGCCTCGCCAATTCGTCCGGCCAGGTCGGCAAAAACTATATGCGCCATACCACCGGTTCGGTCTACGCGACTTTCAAGCAACCCGTGTATATGAATCGCGGCACCGTGATGGCGGGAATAGTCGCCGACGAAGCCGAGTTGAATCTGAAGCGTGGATTTGCCGGCGGCTTCGAGTTAGAAACCATCTCGCTGGGTCTGCCCTTCGCGGCCGCCTTTCTGAAGCCGGGAGCCTGGGGACGCGACTATACCCGCCTGCTCGATCAATATCCCAACATGGCTGGCATGTGGATCGTCGGCGAGGATATGCCGCAGGAGACCAACGCGGTCACGCTCAATCCCACCGAGAAGGATCAGTTCGGCTTGCCTATCCCAAATGTCCACTACGACGATCATCCCAACGATCTCGCGATGCGCAACTACGCGTACAAGCGCGGCGCCGCGATCTACGATGCTGTCGGCGCCGTGCAAACTATCGCCGTTCCGCCTTATCCGTCCACCCATAATCTCGGAACTTGCCGCATGAGCGAGAAGTCTCGCGACGGCGTGTGCAACAAATGGGGCCAGACCCACGACCTCAAGAATTTGTTCATTTCCGATGGTAGTCAGTTCACTACCAGCGGCGGCGAAAATCCGACGCTGACGATTGTGACCCTGGCGATTAGACAAGCCGACTATATTGCCCGCGAAAGCGCCAAAAAAAATCTTTAGATCCGGTCAACCCTCTTGCATTCGAAGTGTGATAGTTCTGGTGAAAGGTATGCGCGAAACATGAGGATCAGCCTGTGAATCGCTTCATTTCAGAAAAGGCCCTCGCCTCCAAGCCCCGCCGCTCCTGGCAGTCCTCCTCCGCGCCGGCGATGCTGGCAATGCTGTTTGCGATAGCCCTTGCAGCGTCCGCGGGAGCCGCGACCCAGCAACAACCTTCATCTTCGGCGAACGCCCTCGATCGGCCGGTCCCATCTCAAGTTGACTATCTCCCGCATATGCTGTTGGTCGATCAACTCGGCAAGCCCGTCTCTTTGAGCTCAGTCAAGGGCAAGCCTGTGCTGGTCGGATTCATTCATACCTCTTGCAAGGGCGTCTGCGAGATGATGACCGCTAAGATGAAACAGGTTGCGGACACTTTGGGCGCGCGGTTCGATTCATCGGTCACGATGGTCTCCATCAGCACCGACCCCGACGATGACGGCCCCGGCGCATTACTCAAATATGCGAAGGCCCAGGGCGTCAATGCCGACGGCTTTATCTTCCTCACTGGTAAACCTGCGCAAATCGATCACCTGTTAAAGCTCTATAACGTGGCCGAGGATGGCAACGACGAGGCAACAACACACGTTCTTGACCTTTTTCTCATCGCTCCCGACGGGTCCGGCATGCGCAAGTACGACGGGATGAAAGTCTCGCCGGAGACACTGGCGTCGGCGATAAAGGCTGCCGATCCGCAGCACTAGGCGCGCGCTGCCGGGCTCTCGCAAGCCCCCCTCGCGCGGCGCACGATTGTGATGCCACACCCGACCCGGCGCCAGCTTCCCTTCATCCAAATCCGGCCCCCGGAATTTGCCGACACGCCCGATCTGCTCGCAATTTGGCAGGTCTGATAGTAAATATTTAGGTGCATGAGGCTTGCCGGCTGCCCTTGCCCGGAGTGGGGCATCCGCCTCTCTCGCTCTTGAGAGGGGCTTTTTTTCGCGTTCGATCACTTTGGTGGCGGATTGCAGTGCCGGGTCTGCGCGCCGTCGATTGAGGCTGGGTCTAGCCCACGTGAATTTTAGAGGAGATATCGAACGATCATGATCGTTGGCGTGCCCACGGAAACATACCCCGGGGAACGACGGGTCGCGATGGTGCCCGCCGTGATTCCCCTCTTGATCAAGGCCGGTTGCGAAGTGCTGGTCCAAAAAGGCGCCGGTATCTCTGCCGGCTACGAAGACGAGGCCTACGTTGCCCGTGGTGCTAAACTCGCCGCCTCACGCGAGGAGGTGTTTGCCGCTGCCGACATCATAATCCAGGTCCTGTGCCACGGCGCCAACGATAAGACCGGCGCCGCCGACCTCTCCTTGATTCGACGCGGCCAGGTGTTGATCGGCTTCCTGAGGCCGCTCGGATCGCCCCTTACCGTCGCCGATATCGCCGCCACTGGAGCAACCGCCTTCGCGGTCGAACTCATGCCGCGCATCACTCGCAGCCAGAGCATGGACGCGCTTTCCGCGATGGCGACCGTCTGTGGATACAAGGCCGTTCTCACCGCAGCTGATTTGCTCCCGCGCTTCTTCCCAATGTTAACCACCGCTGCCGGTACCATCACGCCGGCTCGCGTGTTGGTACTCGGCGCCGGCGTTGCCGGCCTCCAGGCTATAGCCACTTCGCGCCGTCTCGGAGCAGTGGTCTCGGCCTACAACGTCCGACCCGCAGTCAAGGAACAGATTGTCAGCGTCGGCGGCCGCTTCATCGAATTACCCCTCGAAACCGGACAATCCGAGGACGCTCGCGGTTATGCCCAGGCGCAAGGCGAATCCTTCTATCGCCGCCAGCGCGAGGTCCTTACCAAGGTGGTTGCTGAAAGCAACGTCGTCATCACCACCGCAGTCGTGCCCGGCCAAAAGGCCCCCGTGCTCGTCACCGGTGAGATGGTCGCGAGCATGGCGCGCGGCTCGGTCATCATCGATCTCGCCGCGGAGCGCGGTGGCAATTGCGAACTCACCCAACCCAACGAAACCATCGTTGCCCACGGCGTCACCATCGTCGGCACCTTCAATTTCGCCACCACCGTCCCTTATCACGCCAGCCAGATGTACGCCCGCAACCTTGCGACCTTCATTCCGCATCTGCTCAAGGACGGCAAGCTCGTGCTCGACCTCGAAGACGAAATTACGCGCGAAACTCTCATCACGCGCGATGGCGATATAGTCAATCCACGCGCGCGCGAATCACAGCCCCAGGCAGCGGCCGCGCAAAGCTAAGGATTCCGAAACCCGGACAGAGGAATTTCATGACCTCGGAAATGCTATCGAATATCTATGTGCTCGTCCTCGCGGCCTTCCTCGGCTTCGAGGTCATCAAGCGCGTCTCCCCACTCCTGCACACGCCGTTGATGTCGCTCACCAACGCACTCGACGCAATCGCCGTCGTCGGCGCAATCGTGATCGTCGGTGAACGCAAAAGCACCCTGGCCACGGTCCTCGGCACGCTCGCCGTCATCGCCGCGACCAGCAACGTCGTCGGCGGCTTTCTCATTACCGACCGGATGCTTCGCATGTTCAAGACCAGCCCCCGCAGCGGAGGTCCTAAGTAATGACCGGTGCGCTGCAAGATCCGATTATCGAAATCGCTTATATCGTTGCCGTAACGCTCTTCATCCTCTCGCTCAAATGGCTCAGTTCCCCGGCGACGGCGCGGCGCGGCGTCCAGGCCGGCGAGGTCGGGATGTTGATCGCGATCCTCGCCACCCTGCTCTATCGCGGCATCGTCAGCTACGAGTGGATCATCATCGGCCTCGTCGTCGGTTCGCTGATTGGAATTCCTCTCGGCCTCGTCCAGATGACGGCGGTGCCCCAGCGAACCGCCCTCAGCCATGCCTTCGGCGCGTTCGCGACCGCGCTCGTCGGCACCGCTGAATTCTATCTGCGTACACCCAATATCTCTGCCTTCGTTATGTCCGCACTGTCGATCGAGATCATTCTCGGATCGCTCACCTTCACCGCCAGTCTGATGGCGGCGGGCAAGCTGCAGGAGGTCCTTCCGCAACGCCCGATCACCTACAAAGGACAGAACTTCGTCAACCTGGGCATCCTGCTCCTCGCGATTCTGATCGCCGTTTATCTGGTCAATAGCCCCGGCGCGACCTGGCTCTTCCCTCTTCTGATCGTGATTCCTATGATCTTCGGCGTACTCCTCATCGTACCGATCGGCGGCGCCGATATGCCGACCGTTATCTCGCTGCTGAACTCATACGCCGGACTCTCGGCCGCCGCGATGGGCTTCGTGCTCAAAAGCAAATTGCTGATCGTCGCCGGCGCCCTCGATGGCTCCTCCGGCTTTATCCTGTCCGTCATCATGTCGCGCGCGATGAACCGATCGTTTACCAACGTCCTCTTCGGCGCATTCGGCCAGGTCCAGGAATCTGCCGCCAAAGCCGCCGAGGGCATCGTTCGATCGGCTACGCCCGAAGAAGCGGCCGGTATTCTTGAAGCCGCAAACTCCGTGATGATCGTGCCGGGCTACGGCATGGCTGTCGCTCAGGCCCAGCATAAAGTCCGCGAATTCTACGACGCCTTGACCAAGCGCGGCATCGATGTAAAGTTCGCCATCCATCCGGTCGCCGGACGCATGCCCGGCCACATGAACGTCCTCCTCGCTGAAGCCGATGTCCCCTACGACCGCCTGATCGAAATGGAAGATGCCAATTCGGATTTTCCGCAGGTCGATGTCGCCCTGGTGATCGGCGCCAATGACGTCACCAATCCCGCTGCGCGCCACGACAAGAACAGCCCCATTTATGGCATGCCTATTCTCGAGGTTGACAAGGCCCGCACCGTGATGGTCATCAAGCGCGGCATGAGCCCGGGCTTCGCCGGCATCGAGAATGAACTCTACTACCTCGACAAAACGCTCATGATCTTCGGCGACGCCAAGTCGGTCGTCGGCTCACTGGTGCGCGAACTCTCCGGCGGCCACGAGCATTGAGCGCAAAGCTGCCGCGCACGGCGGCGTGATCGGCACGCAAATCTCAGCCGCTCACGCGCCGTGCCTCGAGATCTGATAACGACTATCGCGCGTATTCCGGCGCCGGCAATGTGCGCAAAAATTTGTGGCACATCTCGCAGCTTGAAACACCGCGCGCGCGTGCCGCGGGATCGAGCGTCTGGTCCACCCATTTGCGAAACTGCCGATAATTCTCGAAGACTGTCTTAGGCTCGCTGCCGACGCGCCCCAATGCGTAATGCGGCGCGTCGATCTCCGCCGCAAACGGACACGCGTGAAACTGCCCCTTCGTCGTCAGCACCGGAAAACAACGCACGCATCCGGTGCTCATCCCATGATATCCGGCCTCGCGATCGCGATCGTATCCCAACTCGAGACCGGCCCCGGCGTGGAACAAAACCTTGTAGCCTTGAAACATCCGCCCTCGATGCGCCATGGCCCAATCTTCGAGCCGCTTCTGCGCATGCGCCGGCAGAGGATCGGCATTGCGTCCGTGGTAGATCGAATAATTCAACACCGCTTCGCTGCGCGGGTCGCTTTCCAGGATTTGGATCAGCGCGCCGGCCTTCACCCCGTTCGAATAGATCGTCACCAGTCCGCCGAAGCCCTTCCCGCGAACATAGCGGATCGCTTCGATCACGTCCGCCGCATGCAGCGTCGGTTCACCGCCATAAAACTTCAGGTTGCCATCGCCAGCGATCGTCGCCACCGCCTGATCGAGCACCGCGCTATCGTATGGATGATAAGTCCCCTTGGGCGAGCCGTTGATCGTGCACCAGGCACACCTGCGATTGCAGAAATTGCCCTCGTACAGATACAACTCGCGCAGTTGTCCGTCCGCCTCCGCAAAATGCTCGACCGATTCATGGAACAGAATGGGCCCCAGATGTGGCGCTCGCCGCGTATCGTTAAGGCCCCAGTCGTAGGTGTTATACACCACCTCGTAGTCCGCGATACGCCCCAACGGCACGCCCGTATGCTCCGCCACGAAGCGCAGCACTCCCGTCCGGTATTCCGCACTCGTGCCATCGCCGCCGGCGAAATCCTGCGCGTACATCTTGAATATCCGCGAGACGTAAATTCGCCGCGCCATATCGTCGATGCGGCAATTCCATTCGCTCGCGAGAAATTGCCGTGTCGCCGCCCGCAACGTCTCACGCAATCCGCCGCCTTCGTACGCCGATGAACGAATCGGCGGACATCCGTTCGATCCGCAATTGATCGCGAAATGAATCCGCGGCTCGGCGAAACGCGATCGCAGAATCGCATGTTCGATATCGTCGAGACTCACCAGCTCGCCGCCCGCGAGATGCCGCCGGCGCTGAAAAAATTGCCCGTCGCGCGTCTTCCACACCGACGTGATCGGGTACTCATCCATGATTGCGTGCAGCGTGAACGCATTATAAGCATTCAGCCAGTAAGCGAGTTGATCCTCTTCGCTTGCGAATGCGGCCGGCGTGGCCGCGGGACTGAGGTCGGCAAATCCGGCTATCACCTGTTCAAGAAGCGGTCGCCGCGCCGCCAATCTCACGTAATCGACGCGGCCATCCGCACTCACGATCGCGGCCAGCAGGCGGCTCCAATTCTCGTAAAGCTCATTCATCGGACTCTTGGAATCGGCGTTCGCTGCCGCCGCAAGGATCACACGGCCGGCCGATCGCACCTCGGAAACCTCGCGCGATCGCCCGCAAAAAAGACGCGGCACCCATCGCTTCAGCGAAGGTGCCGCGCACGCAAACCCTCATTAGCTCCTACTGGGGAAGGCCGGGACTCGAATGACCGTGTGCGGCCGGGGACGCGTGAGCCAGCACGTACTCGCCAATCCGATCGATCGCCTGCTGCCCCTCCGGCAGGATCTTCGCAAAGACATGCCATACGTGGAACATCTCGGGCCATGCCTCGAGTTCAACCTTGACGCCCGCCGCCCTTGCCTTTTCTGCGACTCGCGTCGAATCGTCCAGTAGCACCTCGGCGTCGCCGACCTGAATCAACATCGGCGGCAGACCTTTGTAGTCGCCGTAAATCGGCGAAATCAGCGGATCCTTCGGATCGCGATCGCCGATGTACATCTCCGCCATCCGCAGCAGCCCTGCCTTATCGACCATCGGATCGACTGCCGCCCGCGTCTCCACTGACGCTCCCGTGCCCTCCAGGTCAGCCCACGGCGATATCGGAACCGCCGCCGCCGGCAGCGGTGCTCCCGCGTCCCGCAACGCCAGCAACGTCGCCAGCGTCAATCCACCGCCCGCCGAATCGCCTGCTATTACGATTCGCCCCGGTTTGTATTCCTCGGCGACGAGCCATCGATATGCCGCGCACGCATCATCCACCGCCGCCGGAAACCGATGCTCCGGTCCCATCCGATAATCCAATGCCAACGCCTTCGCCTGCGAGGCCCGCGCGATTCGCGCGATCATCGCCCGATGCGTGTTGATCGAACCCATCACGTACCCGCCACCATGCAAATACAGAATGACGCGATCGTCCGCGGCGCCCGGCGGCACAATCCATTCCGCCGGCACGCCGCCGGCACTGACGGCTTCGCACTTCACGTCGCGCGCGACGTGTTCGCTGACCTTCTCCATCGCCCCGCGCATCCGTTCCACCGAGGCCGTCGGATCGCGCGGCACCGACTTGATCATCGCGATTACTTTCGCCAGCTCTTCACTCGCCATCGCCCGTACCTTCCACTACTCAGTCAGTCCGATACTCAGTCCGTCCAATACTCAGTCCGATTTCCGCCCGCGCCTTAGCCCGATACTCAGTCGAATACTCAGGCCGATACCCGGATCGTCGCGCCGCGGCCTTTCTCAGCGCGCCAGCGGTCCGCGCAGCAATCGTCCCGGCAGATTCCCGGTCGGTTCATTGTTGCGCAGCACCACTTCGCCATTGACGACTGTCGCCATCAACCCGGTCGCCTTCTGCTTCAGCCGCCGCGCTCCCGCCGGCAGGTCGTTTTCGACCTTGGGCATCATTGGCGCGATCTTGTCCGCGTCGAACACGATCACATCCGCCGCCATGCCCTCGCGCAGCAGTCCGCGCCCGGTCAATCCCCAATGCGACGCCGGCACGAACGTCAGCATGCGGATCGCCTGCTCCAGCGTAAGCGCCTGCTTCTCGCGCACCCAGTAGCTCAGCAGATGACTCTGCAACGAGGAGTCCATGATCTGCGAAACGTGCGCGCCCGAGTCCGAGAACGTCACCACCGAACGCGGATTGCGCATCATTTCGAGTACGTGATCCTGATTCTCGTTCGCCAGCGGCTGCAGGAAAAACTGCTTCATATGTTTTTCGAGCGCCAGGTCCAGGATTACCTCGACCGGATCCTTGTTGAGTTGTTCCGCAATCTCCGCCACCGACCGATGCGGCGGGCTCGCCTTGTCCATCACGAATAGCCACTTGAAATTCGCGCGCCGCGGCTCCGCGCCGACGATCTTCTTCTGCTCGCGCGGCTGCTCATGCACCGCCGCAATTAGCTGCGCCCGGATTTCCGGATTGCGCAGCGCCGCTTCCTGCTCCGCCAGGGGCAGCTTGCGGATATCGCGCCACACCGGCAGATTGTCGAACGGCATCGTCGTCTCGAATGAAAGCACGACGTTCAGCGAACGGCTGTGCACCTGGATGAACATGCGCCCGCCGGCCTCCGCGGTCTCGTCCGCCAGCTTGAAGTATTGACGCCAGTAGTCCGGCGCCTTGCGCTGGCTGAACATCCCGTATGTCACCGGCACGCGCGTATCCACCGCCAGCGCCTTCAGCCGATCCAGGTAGTCCTTGACCCGATCCGGCGCCAGCCCCGTGTCTTCGCCCGCGATCTCGAATACGCCCGCGTTCTCCTCGCCCAGCACGCCGACCAACTGGCGCACTTCGCTCCAGTTCGCCAGCCGGCTCGCGACCGGGCTGCCGTCGGGCGTCTGATGATTGCGCGTGCGCGAAGTCGTGAAGCCGATCGCACCGGCGCGAATCGCCGATCGCAGCTCGCGCTTCATCCCTTCGATTTCGTCCGCGTTCGCTTCGTGCTCGAACGCGCGCTCGCCCATCACGAACGTGCGCAGCGCCGAATGCCCGATGTACGCGGTGTAGTTGATCCCCTTCGGCGTGCGGTCAACCGCATCCAGATACTGCGGAAAGGTCTCCCACGACCACTTGATTCCCGCTTCCATCGCCTCGGGCGCGATATCCTCGGCGCGCTCCAGATTGCGCATCACCATCAGCTTGTCTTTCTCTGCGCACGGCGCCAGCGAAAACCCGCAATTGCCCATCACCACCGACGTGATCCCGTGCCAGCACGAGCAGGTCCCCATTGGATCCCAGAACACCTGCGCGTCCATATGCGTATGCGCGTCGATGATCCCCGGCGTCACTACGTGGCCATCGGCGTCAATCGTCTCTTTGCCACTCTCGCTGATCTTGCCGATCGACGCGATTTTGCCGCCGCTGATTCCAACGTCGGCGCGAAAACGCGGCATCCCGGATCCGTCGATTACCGTCCCATTTTTGATTACCAGGTCGTAACTCATTACTCCTCCTTGTTTGGCGGGAGTGGAGGATGATCGGCTCGCGAGGATGTGATGTCGCCCCTGCGCCCGTCCCGCTGCCGGCGAGGGTACAACTCACCCGTTCTTACCCTTTATTTCACGAATCCAAACCATCCGACAAGCCCCGCGCGGATCGCGTCAATTGAGGGGTGACTCGCGGGTCACCGCGCGCCCCCCAGACACCGAAACCTCAGGGAGGTTTCAGTGCCCTGAAAATTATAGTTCTTCGTTCCTCGACAACTCTCCCCCCCTTCGTTCTCGGATTCTTTCTGCCGTGCGCACCTCGCAGACATTTTCATTGAACGCAGCTCGCAGACTCGCCTGCTCGTTCCGCTGCGCTTCACTAGTCCGCTCGCTCCGTCTGCGGCTGCGCCAGTGTGGTGTCTCACTCTTCCATCATCGGTAGTCCGAACGCGCTCTTGCCCAGGAACTCGAGGCTCTCATCCGTATCGAACGGATGATACAGGCCCGCGCGCACATCTCTATACAGGCGCTCCAGCGGCAACCGCTTGAAGTACGACGCGCCGCCCACCGCGCGCAACGCGAGGTCCACCGCCTTGACTGAATTCTCGATCGCGATCATCCGCGCCGCCACCGCCTTGCGCGACCAGCTCACCGGCTCGTCGCGATTCATCTCGTCGGCCGCCTTCCACATCACTGCGCGCGCCCCTTCGATCAGCACGTCGATCTCGCCGACCTTGTTATACACGCTCGGCAGATGGCTCATCGCATGTTTCAGCGGAAAGCGCGGACGATCGCGCATGAAGTCCACCACGAAATTGCGCGCCGCCGCCGCGATCCCTATATACACCGCGCCGATCGCGAACGGCGCCTTCGCGAATACTTTCGTCACCCGCCCGCTCTTCGATACCCCGCGCTGCAGCACCACCGACGCCTCCGGCACGAACGCGTCCTTGTATTCCGAACTGCGCGATTCCGTCGCCCGCATCCCCATCGTGTTCCAGTCGTCCTTGAACTCCAGTCCCGGCGTCTCGCGCGGCGGAATAAAGAACGTGATAATGGTCTCGCCGTGCGGCGCGTCTGCCCACGTCGCCTCGCTGAAGAACAGGTCCAGCGCGATACTCTGCGTGCCGAAAATCTTGCGCCCGGTAATCGCCCAGCCGTCAGCCACCCGCCGCGCCGTCGTCCGCGGCCGCAGATTGATCACCGCGTTGTCCGGCTCCGATCCCGATCCGCCGACGATCAGCCGTTCCTGCGCGATTCGATTCAACATCGCCGTCACGTTCGCCGCATGGAACTTGCGCTCGAGATCGATCAGCAGTCCCAGCACGTTGAAATGCATATTGATCGCAAGCGCCGTCGGCCCACAGCCCATCGCCAGCCGCTCCTGCGCCTTCAACCGTTCCAGCATGCTCGCGCCCAGCCCGCCGAACTTCTCCGGTATCGTCAGATTGGTGTACCCGCTCTCGCGCATGCGGGCGTAGTTCTCGTGCGGAAACGAGCCCTCCTCGTCATGCCGCGCGGCGCGTTGCGCGAAATCGTCGGCCATCGCCCCCGCCATGTCGATAAAACGTTGCTCGCGCTCGGTGTTGATCTGATTCATCGCCCGCCCTCCGTTTCGCTCGCGACCCCCGTCCATCCGCGGCGGCCCGCGCCCCCAAAGGCGATTGCCGCGCGCGCCCTTAACCGCTCCCGCGCCGCCCGATCTCGCCGCGAGCTTACTACCATCTTTCCGCGACCACAAAACAATTTCCGCGATTCTCCCGAGCGAAACTTACAAGTCATCTCTGACGACTTTGGGACGGCGAGCCGAAGCGAGTGATCGAGCAATATGCGGAAGCCGGGGCGAACCAGCTAATCTTCCTGATCGACTCGGCCGCGCCGGATACCTGGGAGCGGCAACTGACGGACCTCGCCAGGGCGTGGGTCAGCTGAGTGATTTAGATGCAGGCGTTTTGATAAATGAGTTGGTCAGTCGCGTAGTTCAACCATGAGCCGCTTTGCCTCGATCAGGTCGAACGTGTCGGCGCCTTCGGTGAACGATTCATAGACCGGCGCGAGCATCTCCCGTGCCTCCGACCGCTGTCCGCGCGCGCTTAGCACCCGCGCCAGACCGACCGTCGATCGCAACTCGAAGATGCGCATTTCGCGCTCGCGCGCCGACGCGATCGCGGCGCGCCACGACGCTTCCAGCGCCGCCCCCTCGGCCCCCCGCATGCACAGAATATCGGCACGCGTCCACGCCACGATCGGCTCCTCCATGTGCAACTCGCCAATCGCGGCGTCCGCATCCTTCATCGTCTCTTCCGCCTCTTCGAAGCTGCCCTCCAGGGCATAGCTCCAGCCGAGCAGCGACAGGTACCACGAATGCGGCAGCCGTCCGCCATCCGCCAGCCAACCGGTGATTCCCCGGCGAATCTGCTCCGCTCCCTCGCGCGGATTCCCACTCGCTGCCACCGCCCATCCGCTGTACACGTCGAGCGCCGACGCCAGTTGCGCCACGCCATGCGCACGGCCGAGTTCCGCCGCCGCTCCCGCCACCGCCAGCGCCGCCTGCGGATTGAACGACAACTGATGCATCGCCGCGATATTGATCGCGCAGAACGCGATGTTCGACGGCTTCGCAAGTTGTTCCGCCGTCCGCATCGTGCGCTCCCCGACCTCGCGCGCCTGGTCCGGATATCCCGCCAGCATCAGCGCCACCGCCAGGTAGCTCATCGCGATCAGACCCGCATCGAAGGGCCGCGACGCCGCGTCCCGGTTATGCGATTGTTCCACCGCCGCCCGCAGATGCGTCAGGCTCCGCGACAACCGTCCCTGATGCAGCAGCGTCGCGCCGATCGCGAAATGTCCCCAGCACAGCGACAAAGGCGATCCTTCGCGTTCCGCTATCTCCAGCCGCTGCTCGGCCAGCGTCTGCGCCGCCGCGAGTTCCCCCCGCGTGAGATAGGTCTGCCACAGGCCCAGGATCGCCGCCTTGCGCACGTGCCCGATCCGTTCGCCCAACTCCCGCGCCCGGCGAAACGTGCTCTCGACCTCGCGCGAAGCCAGCCCCCGGGTCGGCGTCAACGCCGATCCCAGCGCGATCAACAGCGCCAGCTCGCGCTCGTTGCGCCCGTCCGAGGCCGGTGTCGTCAGCAGAATCTCGATCGCGCGATCATAATGGCTTGCGGCCTCCGCAAACGCGCCGCGCGCCGCCGATCGATCCGCCGCCTGCTGCCACGCCACCACCGCATCAGCGCCCGCCCCCGCCTCCGTCAGATGGTACGCGAGCACCTGCGGTTCGGCCTCGGCCTGCGCCGCGAACTTCTCCTTCAGCGCCCGCGCCACCGCCGCATGCAGGTCGCGCCGGCGCGACTTGAGCAGCGAACCATAGGCGGCGTCCCGGACCATCACATGCTTGAACAGATAGGTCTCTTCGGCCGCTGCCGGGCTCGCCCCGATCAGTTCCGTTGCCATCACCCGATTGAGCACGGTGCGAAGCACGTCGTCGGACCTGCCCGCGATTTCACGCAACAGCGCGTACGAGAATCCGCGTCCGATCACCGCCGCTATCTGGACGATTTCCTTGCCCGCCCCCAGCCGATCGATGCGCGCCATCAACGAATCGGCCAGCGTCGCCGGAATCTCCTGATGGTTCGCGGCGCCGTTGGTCTCGGCCACTACGCGCGCCAGTTCCTCAACGAACAACGGCACCCCGTCGGTGCGCTCCACCACCAGGTCCAGGGCCCGTTCCGTCATCTCGCCGCCCGTCACTGCCGACCGCGCCAGCTCCCGCGTATCGGACCCGCTCAGACGCGCGAGCATCAGATGAGTATGATTGGTCCGCGCGGACCACGGCGCGATAAACTCCGGCCGCGCCGTGTAGATCAACATCAGCGGCAGCCGCGCGCATTGCTCGACCAGCACCTGATGCAACTCCAGCGTCGACGGGTCCGCCCATTGCACATCATCGAGCAGCAGCACCAGCGGCTGCAGCCGCGCCAGTGCGGAGGTCCACTGCACCAGCACGGAAATCAACCGGCGCCGTCGCTGTTCGGGCGGCGACAGCAATGGCTGATAGCGATCGGGCAGCGGCAGATTGATTAGTTCGGCGATCAGCGGCGCCGCTTCCTCGACTTTCAATCCCGCCTCATTCAAGCTCCGCTCAAGCGCATTGAAGCGCTCTTCCGGCGAATTGTTGGTGGTCCAGATGAACGACGACGTGAGCAGGCCCACGTTCGGCGCGAAGGGCGTGTTGACCTCGAACGACGAACAGAAGCCCTCCAGCCAACTGTGCGGCCGCCCCGTCAAGCGCTCGCGAAACTGCCACACCAGCCGCGACTTCCCGATTCCAGGCTCGCCCTGAATCACGACCACCTGACCCGCGCCCGCCTCGGCGAGGTTCCACGCTTCGCCCAGCGCGCGTAGTTCGTTCTCGCGCCCGATGAAGGGCGTCAGAGTTTGCGCCGCCTGCAGCCGGCTGCGCATCCCCGACGCGCGCAGCACGCGGAAGAGTTCCATCGGATGGGAGATGCCCTTCAGGTTGTGCGGCCCGAGCGATTCGATCGCGAACAGCCCGGCCGCCAACCGGCTCGTCGCCGCCGTAATCGCGAGGCCGCCCGACGGCGCCGCGGTTTGCACGCGCGATGCGATATTCGGCGTTTCGCCGATCGCCGTGATCTCGCGTCGCTCACCGCCGCCCAGTTGGCCCAGCACCACCGGTCCCGTATCGATCCCCGCGCGCACCGCGATCTGACTGCCCTCCGGCAGCCCGCGATTGATCGACTTGATCGCCTCGATGATCTCGAGACCGGCGCGCACCGCCCGCTCGGCGTCGTCGCCATGCGCTTGCGGCCAGCCGAAATACGCCACGATTCCATCGCCCTGATATTGCGCGACATAGCCTTCGAAGCGCCCGACCACGCGTGCGACCGCCTCATGGTAGGCCTGCACGATCAGTTGATATTCCTCGGGATCCATGCGAGCGGCCATTTGCGTTGAACCGACTAAGTCCGCAAAGAGCACGCTCAGTTGGCGCCGCTCGCCGGTGGCCTGCGGCTCGTCGCCAGCCTCATGGCCGCGACTCCGCAGCTCAGCCGTCTCGACCGGCGACCCGCAATTACCACAAAATCTCTCGCCCGCCGCGATCGGTGTAGCGCACGCCGCGCAGACCTGCTCCAGGCGGTGGCCGCATTCGACGCAAAACCGCTTCTCAGGAAGATTGGTCTTGCCGCAACGGCCACAAGTGTTCGCGGACATCTTGATCCCCTTTCTGACTTTCCTGCGCGGCGGAGCATCGCACCGAGTCGCTGGTGCAACTCCCGTGCGCGAGGGTACCATGAGGCCGCGCGGGGGGCTAACGACCTCCTACTCAATCAAGCCTCTCAGGCGGCTTATGATTGGGGCTGCTGCGCTGAATTCAGGGACCTCGAAAGGTCAATGGAATTGGCCGTGAAAGCACTCGTCATCGGAGCTTCCGGGCATCTCGGCAACGCCGTTGCCCGCGAGTTGATCCGTCGTGAATACGAGGTCACTGCGGTGGGCCGCCGCTCGCAACCACCTTTAAATCTGCGGGGCCTTGCAGTTCGCTACTTGGCCGGCGACATCGACACGCCGGGTCAGATCGATAGCTGGGTGGCTGACCACGATGTCGTCATCGACGCCGCCGCGCCCTATCCGTCGTTACTGGCGCCGTCGGCGGATAGCGTTGCGGCGGTCGTCGAGCACGCAAGCCGCCGCACGCAGACTTTGATCGACGCGGTCCGCCGCCAACATGCGCGCTGCGCTTACATCAGTTCGTTCGCAACCCTGCCCGATCATTCGACCGGCCCGGAGCGCGCACGGCGCCAATGGATTCGGGGACTGCATCCGTATTTCGCCGTCAAACGGCAAATCGAGGCCCGCCTCCTCGCCGCGGTGCGTGACGGACTTCCGGCGGTGATCGTCAACCCCACTTTGTGCATCGGTCCGTGGGATCTCAAAAATCGCGAACTATGTTTCATCCCGCGCATCCTCAAGGGCGAGGCGCCGATAACCGTCAGTCATGCGCTTAACGTTATTGACGTCCGTGATGTCGCCGCGGGTCTCGTCGCAGCGCTCGAGCACGAGTACTACGGCACGCCCATTCTGCTGTCAGGGCACAATATCTCAGTCGCGGCGCTCTATACCTGGGTCTCTGAGATGGGAGGCATCAGACCACCGCGATTCGTCGCACCGATTGCGCTCGGCGCCATCGCGGCCTATTGCGGTGAGATCGCTCTCGGCATGATCGGTCAGACGCCATCGCTGCCGGCGCTCGCCCCGATGCTCACTCTGCTGCATGACGCATTCGATCCGAGCCCCATTCAAACGGAACTCGCTATGACGCTCCTGCCGCTCTCGCGAACGTTAACCGACGCGATCGAATGGTATCGCGAGATTGGCTATTGCTGATTCGCCGCAGCAGAGACTCGCGCTGCCAATTGACTGAGGTTTGTCGGCGCGCGCACGCGAACATCTTCTTCATCAATACCCATTGTGCGGGCCGCCGCCAGTGCCGTCAGACGCCATCAACCATTTTACCTCGACCCGGTCGAGATTGATTCGCGGCATTGACAATCGAGCACTCAAATAGCTATTCGCCCGCTGAAGTGGCTACCTCAGTCGCTCGTCGGACTGCCAATCCGTAACCCCCGCACGCCAACAGAGATTAGTCCCAGGTCCCTGCTTCATCTCGCCGCGCATCCAAAACGGCTTAACCGGTTCGAATACCAGGGCCTTACGTCCCTGGCGATCGGTCTTTTCCCGATCGTGCTGAAGCCCGAACTTCTTCGCGATCTGCATGGAATCGAATTCATGAATCGTGACTTCGAGCCGTTCGCGCATCCATCCCGCTTCCGTGCCTGCGCCGTATTCCTGTTCCAGCGCCACCAGGGCCTGGTAACAGGCGCGGCTTGCGTCAGTTGCGTCACGGAACTGCTTCAGCCCGATACTCTCGAAGCGCCGCGCCCGCGCCATCGCTGCCAGACCCAATGCTTCCAGCCACTTATCAATCGGTTCATCCGGCTGCTCCGCTTTCGTCGCGTTACCGGTTTCCTCGCCCAATTCCAATAGTATCCAGCGCCGTGTCTGCTCGTCCTCATTGAGCGTCGGGCAAATCGACGTTCGCAAAGTAAACAGGCTCCGCCAGCTTGCGCTCTCAACCGGAGGCAGATCCTGCATGCCGCGCGCGTGTGCCGCCACAAAGTCGGACGCCAGCGTGAATCGCCCCTCCACCTCCCGATGAGAAATTGCATTCCACTCGCTGCCGGCAAATCCAAGCAAAGGCACAATAGCCAGTCGCGCGCCTGTATTACTACTGCGACTTTCGCACCGCGCGACGATCGCAAACGTCAATTCACTATCCGCCCACTGCTCCAACGGATTTGTCGCCGCCCGCATATCCTTGAATTGATCCGCGATCATCAGAACGTAAGGCGTAACCGGAACGAACGAATATGGCGTGTCGGAGAAGACCTCGTCGCACAGCCGCGCGATCACTGCTTCGTCCGCCTTCAACGGAAGCACTCGCATGGTGAAGTCCGGAAATGTTTTCGTCCCGCCAATCTCCGCTCCCGCGCCGCTCCCAAGCTCCCGGTAATCATTATGCCGGCGACTCGCCGCGCCTTCTTTCTCAGGAGCGGAGAATTTGCTCGTTCGCGATCGCCAGCTGAGGGTTTCGGCTTTGCCGTAACTCAGATTCAGACTCCACCAGAACGGGCAGAACGGTTTCAGCGTGGCCACCGGCGCTCCGCCTTCGACGACTTCCGAGGCCGCTGCAAGGCCGAGTGTTTCAATGATGCGTTGAGTTTCGTACCGATGCAGCCTGATCGTGATGCCCCCGCTGGCATCGCCGGAAAGCGCGTTGAACAGCAGCCCCGCGTCGATTATTTCGTCGATAGCTATCTCCGATTTTACCAGAGCTTGATAGCACGCTGAACTTACCTCATGTGCGTCGCGGAACTGCTTCAATACTATGTTGTTGCGCATGAACGGCGACGGCGTGAACTTCTCCCTGCTCGCGCCACTGCCCGGAACCATCATCGTCCAGAATTCGGGTAGCCACTTGCTAATGTATTTCAAGCCAATGCTCATCATTTCGGAAGATGCCCCGGCAGGTTCTTTTCCGGCGCGTTGGAGAAGCAAATTCGCAAGCGACTCAACCACGGTCGCGGCCGCCGCCATACCGCCCGCAAGCGCTCGCGGCAGGACGCCGTAAATGCCCCCCGCACTTGACGGCAACGGCGCCATGCCGTCGCCATCATGGCAAATTTCGATGAACGGACCGTACGCTTCCGGCTGCTTTGCGCGATTAGTCGAAGGAATAGCCAGTTTGAATTCCACGCGCGCTTGCGAATCCGGCGGATTGCGTAATGGAAAAAGCCGCGGCACCCGCACCGGCACCTTCGGCCAGCCGTACATTTCCCGCCCCATCCAGATTGAAATCGGATGATCCAGGTAGATAAACGGATAGGTCATCGCCCAGTCCTTGAAAACCCATTTGCCGTCTTCGATCTGGTACCATTCGAGCGGGACGCTGAAGATCGCCTCGTGCTGTGTCAGCCAGCCGATCTCTTCGATTTCGAGCCGATTGTAATTCACCGTCTGCATCAGGGCGAAGGGCGCTGCCGGCTTGAAATAATACGGCGGCCGATCTTCCGGCGGCTCATGGGTAAAATTCAGGTAGGTGTCACAGACCTTTTGGAGCTGCGCGAGATCGGCGCGCAGCGGATAGAAACGCATACCCACTGCCGGAAACTTCATCTCGATTTCCGAGGGCCACTGCAGCATTCCTGCGATGGCGGTATTATATTTCGGCAATTCCTTGTCGGCCATTGTCGTCTCCCAATCCCCTTGCGGCCGTTGCGAATCTGACGAATTCCAATTCGGCGGATGATCTAGATTCAATACCGCTCGATTACCCAGGTCGCCATTTCTTCCAGGAAGCGCTTGTCGCGCGAATCAGGCAAATGTGAGAATGCGACTGAGTATTCGTGCAAGGCCGCGCCGGCAAGCCGATGAGCATAGCGCCGCGCGTGCTCGATGCAGCCGTGGCGATCCATTTGTGCGCGCATCCAGGCAACGTCCTCGGCTCCCCGCTCGCTCCGTTCAGCCCGCATGATTCTTTCCAACCGCGCCTGATCGTCGGGCGGCGATTCGCGAAACAATCGAATCAACATCAGCGTGCGCTTGCCTTCCCAGAGATCCCCGTTGCGCTCCTTACCATAATTTTCATCGCCTACCAGGTTGAGCAGGTCGTCCTGAATCTGGAAGGTGACGCCAAGAAAAAAGCCGAAGCGTATGAATGAATCGAGATCAACCATGCCCCGGGTTCCGATCAATGCGCCCACTCGGACTGGGAAAATTGTCGCCAGCCAGCAGGTCTTCTTCAGCACCATACTGAGATAGTCAGTGTCTTGCAGTCCGATGACGTTGTCCTTGCGCCAGCCGAGTTCGATCGCCTGACCTTCTGCACTCGCGAGCGCCATCTGTTCCGTCTCTTCGATGATCTGCATGGCGATGGCGCCGCCGACGCGGATGCGGTTCTCGATCAACGGGCGCAAGGAGATCAGTGTGAGAGTGTCGCCGGCGTTGAGCGCGAGCGGGATGCCATGTTCGACGTGCAGGGTCGGACGGCCGCGACGCTGTTCGCTCCCATCTTCGATATCGTCGTGAATCAGTAGCGCGTTGTGCAGCAGTTCGATCGCCACCGCCGTGTTAAGCGCATCTTCCGCGCTCGCCCCAAATGCGCGGGCCGCCGCGATACACAGGCTGGGTCGCATCATTTTGCCGCCGCGCATCGGATAGTCAGCGACCAGATCGTAAAGATGCCGCCGCGGCTCGCCGCTCGGCAGATACTTCCGCAACGCCGCGCGCGTCATCGCGCCATACTGATCCAGCACCTCGGGTACTAGCCTCGGTTTCGGCGCCGTCGTTATCGTCTGGTCCGGCATCTTCGTGAGTGACTATGTCTCGATGCGTAGCCAGATAGTGCCGCGCGGCTCGCCCGAGTCCGCGTCAACGATGACCCCGCTATATACACCCGGGAGTTGATCGTCAGGCACCCGGATGCGCACTATCGGACGACCCGAGTGACTATCGGATGCGAACCTGATATCTCTCAGCGGCGGCCGCTCGGACTCGATCGCGTGCAATCCGCCAATAGCAAGTGCAGCCGTATCGCCGGGCGAAGTGAGATCGACGGTCACGCGCGTCATGCGCGCGGAGGCCAACTCGATAATGACCGGTGCCGGTATTGTCGTGGTGGAGCCTCGCGGCAACGGTGGAGGGTGTAAGGGCGCAGCGCCCGGCACGGGAGTGTCGGTCGGAATCGCCGCACCGGCGGAACTCGCGATGGAACTGACGACGGCCGTCCAGAGCGGCGCGAGCGTCGAGTAAAACCGGATGCCCTGCGCGACCATCTCCTGGATACTCGCGGCTGCCATACCAACTCGCGACGGATCCGTCGCAATCGCCGCGAAGGCTCCTGCAGCCGCCACGCTGCTATCGCGCGATCGCGCTTGCGCTGCCCTACGGCCCTCCTGCAGATATTCATCGATCACTCGATAGGCACTTTCAATTTCAGTGTTCGCATCGCCGCCGACCGCTGTAACAGCGGCTGCCGCGGCTCCCATCGCGGAGCCTTGGGGAGTCGGTTCATTTGCTTCCGCTCCCATCGCTGCTCCATTCGCGGGCGGCCTTGAAGCGGCCGGCGCACCGCCCGTTCCATACAGGTTCGACCAGTTCCGAATGGGTGCTTCCCGTTCCGGATCCGCGCGGCGGATGCGTGGGCGATCGCTCACGTTTCAACTCCATCTGAGATTCCACTCACCATTGGCTTAATCGCCTTCGACTTCGATCGCCTCTTTAGGGATGATCGTAACCAACTATATCTTCGAGCGCCGGCGATCCCGCCAACGCGTGCGCCGCAAGCCGCCCCGATATCACTGCTGCCTCAACACAACCGACGTTCAGGCCGCACGCGGTCCAGTCGCCGGCAATAGTCAGATTGTCGTAGGTATTATCCAGCGGCGAAATACGAAAACGCGTAGCCTTCGGCGGGGACTGCACGTAACGATCTGACGGGTTCACATTCGCCGTCCAAAACTGGGAATCGAACTGAGATTCTCCCGGGTCCTCAACCGACGCTGCGGAATTGGCCGAAGCCGTCGCCGCCGCGGCTGCTGCCTGGGGCGCGGCAACCGATCCCATCAGCAGCTCCCACCGAAAGCCACCATCCATCCGCACCGCCGCCGGCCACAAATGTTTGATCTCGCGACTCAGGTAGTTTACTGCATTGCGCCGCACCTGCTCACGCTGCTCGACTGGGTATTCCGGCGTCCCACGGTCAATAGCCACTCCGTCCGGCAAGGCCCCGCAGAAATAGGCAATGGCGCGCGGTCGCGCCGGCCAGTTCTCCTCTGAAATCAGATGGCGCATGTCGGCGAACGTATCGAATGGATGACTGAAGCCGGAAACCGCCGTTTGCCGATGCGGCCATCCGAGCATCGCCAGGTCTTCGCGCATCCAGATTTGAAACGCCTGCGTACCGACGGTCGCAACATGGGTGACCAGGTCGCGCCAGCGCTGATCGCGCGCAAGCAGATCTCGCGCGACCCGCGGAATCGCTCCCAGCCCCACGCCGAGAACGACGAAATCAAAGTCCTCGCCGACGCGCAAGGTTCGCGTGGCGGCCTTGCGGCGGTCCCAGTGCGATTCGAAATCCCAGCCCTCCCGCGCGAGGCGGTCGCCCTCGGCGAGTTGCGCGTAATCCGGCCGTGACGGCCAGCACGGCAGGCCCCGCACGTCTACCAGCGGCTCATAGTCATTCCCCTCAATAGTCACTGCCTGGACGTCGAACTCGAGCGCTTCAACGTATGGCCGCTCGCCCGCTGCGATCGTCGCGGGATCGGCGAGTCTCAGATTCTCGAGCCGATGAAAAAACTTGAAGGTCACGCCGCGGCGCTTGAGTACTTCATAGAACGGCGCGAATACTACATCGCCCATCCCCGCCTGCATGCGCCAGAAAAACGCTCCCCGAAAGGTAAGGAACATTCTCAGTGTTCCCCGCACCGCAAGTCCCGCCGCCTGCCGCGGCCGGCTCGGGTCTCCATCCTGATAGGCAAACGCGAGATCGTAGATGCCGCGCAGGATCGCCGAGTCGAGCGACCGCTCGCTCGCGCCGTTGAGCCGCAGCCAGTCGCGCAGTTCGTAATCGTCGATCGCGTCGAACCCGCGTGGATCGGTGGTGAGGCCGAATTGCACTATTCCGGTGATCACCGCGAGCGTTAAATCGATCACCTCCCATAAGCGGCGCAATTCGCCGTCGGTTTCGATCAGCGGCTCGATCTGACGGCGCGCTTCTGCGGCAATCGCACTGAGTAAATTTATGACTATCTGAGTCGAGTATCGCGGCAGCCCTCGCAATACCAGTTCGAGCAGCGCGACGGCTTCACCGAGGCCGGCGACAGTCGCGATCAAGCCGTACCGAAGCAGCCGCGCGATCGCGGCAGCGACCGCGTCGCTGCTCGAGGATCTGGACGATTGCTCACTCCCCGTTGACTGATTCGCATCGCGCGCCTGCTCATTCGGCCTTCGCACGCCGCCGCAATCGCGCATTTGCGCGCTCGCAATGGCTATTCGCAAAATCGTCGCGAGGCGTGTCAGATAGCCAGTGATGCTGAACGGATTATGATTAGTCAGTGGATCGCCGGGCTGCCCCGCGGCCGGCGGGAATAACGCAAGCCATGGAATCCATTCTCCGCGCGGCGATCGATCCATTACGCCGATGAGCGGCGCCGGCGCGAAGGCGTCGCGCCAATCCGCCATGCGCGACTTGCGCGGGTCCCTCTGCAACTCCGCATAGCATTCCCGCAGCAGCCGGAACGCGTTCTCATAAAAGCCCATCCAGACGTGCAGGCCGTGCTCCTCGATGCGATCGTGCACGCCCCGGCCGGAAGCACCCTTGCCACCCAGCCGCCAGCCGAGTTGATATATCGTAACGTGAAATTTTCCCTGGTGTTCCGGCCGCGTCAATTCAAAGGCCGCGCTAATCGCCGCGCAACCGCCGCCAATTACTGCAACTTCGATGGGTTTCTGACTAGTCACATCATATTGCTCGAATACATTTCAGTGAGCGCGATGCGCATCAAGATGGACTATCCATCCGGCTTCGTCAAACACGAAACTGCGCGGGTCTGGCGCAATCGCATCGACTGGAGTTATTGTTCAGCGAAGTTGACCCGGCCCTCGCCCAACGGAGAACTACAATGTCGATACGCCTGCGCCAAATTTGTCTGGTAGCTGAAAAACTCGCCCCCGTGCTCGACGACTTCAAAGCCGTCCTCGGTCTCGAAGTCTGCTTCAAGGATCCCGATGTCGCCGTCTTCGGCCTCGAGAACTCGCTCATGCCGGTCGGTACCAACTTCATCGAAGTGGTTGCGCCCGTTAAGGAAAATACCGCGGCGGGCCGCTATCTGAAGCGCCGCAACGGCGACGGCGGCTATATGGTCATCTGCCAGTGCGACAGCCATGCGACCCAACTCGGCCGTAAGGAGCGCGCCGCCGCGCTCAACATTCGCCTCGTGCTCGATCACGACGCGAAGGGCTTCCATGCGATGCAGCTTCATCCGGCAGATACCGGCGGCGCCTTTTTCGAGATCGACTGGGACGCCAAGGGCGAGCCCGAGGGCAACTGGATGCCGGCGGGCGGCAGCGGATGGACCGTTGCCCGCCGTAATGAAATCGTGAGCGGCTACACCGCGGTCGAACTGCAATCCGCCGACCCTCGTGGACTCGCCGATCGTTGGAGTAAAATCGCCGAACTGCCGCTGCGCAACGACGCTCGCGGGCGCATCGAAATGCCGCTCGACAATGCCGCCATCCGCTTCGTCGAAGCCACCGACGGCCGCGGCGAAGGCCTCGGCGGCATCGACATCGTCGTCGCCGATCGCAAGCGGTTGCTCGAGGCGGCGGAGCGGCGCGACTTGCTCGTCAACCACAATCAGGTCGATATCTGCGGCACCCGTTTCTATCTCGTGTAGATGCTCGACCGGTTAAACAATGCGCCGCGCCCGCGCCGCCGCAACGTTGATTGCGGGCCATCATGATCAATCGCCAGTACTTCGGCGCGCGGGTCGAATCAGCTTGTCTTTCCTTGACGCGGTGATATAAGAAGAACAGATAAAATTCATCTGCTCGGGCCGACCTTGAGTTGGCGGTCTGCCCTGGTCCTTACCACTGAGGAGGGAACTTTGAATGGCTGACATCGACATTCACATCAAGGGCGGCACCATCGTTGACGGCACGCGCGCCCCGCGCTACCGGGGCAACGTCTGGATCCGCGACGGCAAGGTCGCGCAGATTGGCGGACGTTCGCCGGGCTTCGCGAAGAAGACCATCGACGCGGACGGGCTGATCGTGGCGCCGGGCTTCGTCGATCTGCATACGCATTACGACGCGCAGATCCGCTGGGATCCGTACTGCACGATTTCGGGATGGCACGGGGTAACGTCGCTGGTGCTCGGCAACTGCGGCTTCGGCTTCGCGCCGTGCAAGCCGGAATTTCGCGAGCGCTCGATGCTGACGATGACGCGCACCGAGGCGATTCCGTACAGCGCGATGAAGGAAGGGATGCATTGGGACTGGGAGACGATTCCCGAGTACATGGATTCGCTCGACCGCGCTCCGAAGGGCGTCAACTGCATCCAGTACATGCCGACGGCGTCGCTGATGACGTACGTGATGGGACTGGAAGCGGCCAAGACGCGCGTCGCCAACGACAAGGAGAAGGCCGAGATGGCGCGCCTGCTCGACGAGGGCATGGACGCCGGGCTTTGCGGCTTTTCGATTCAGCGCCTCGGCAAGGATTCCATTCAAGCCGATTTCGACGGCTCGCCGATGGTCACCGACACCATGTGCGACGAGGACATCTTCAACCTCGCCCGCGTGCTGCGCGCCCGCGACGAAGGCTTCATGGAGATCACCCAGGGCACCGACAACGTCCGCCGCGACCTCCACTTCATCGAAACGCTGGCCGGAGTTGCCCAGCGCCCGATCCTCTACCAGGCCATCGTCCCGACGCGCACCGACCCCGAAATCCATCGCCGCAGCATGCGCTGGATCGCGCGTCAGCGCGCCAAGGGTCTGCCGATCTACGGGCAGGCCGCGACCGTCCGCAGCGGCTTCGCCTTCACCCTCGAGCACTGGAACCTCTACGACGCCAGTCCCGCCTGGCGCGCGCTGACCACCGGCACCACCGAAGAGAAGATGGCCAAAATGCGCGACCCCGAACTGCGTGCGGCCGTCATCCGCGAAACTAACGAGGCCGATCGCCGCCTCAAGGCGCTGCAGGCCGGCGTTGGCGGCGCACCCAAACACCTGATCGTGCAATGGGTCGATAATCACGAGGAACTCGAAAAGTACGTCGGCAAGGCGCTCGGACAAATCGGCGCCGAAGAGGGCAAGCATCCAATCGAAGTGATGCTCGACCTCTCGCTCGCGACCAACCTGAAGGCGGAATTCCTCGGCCCCAATCGCGGCATCAACGCCGACTACATGGCCGAAATCATCAACGACTCGCCGTACACCTTCCCCGGCGTTTCAGATGGCGGTGCGCATACCAAGTTCTTCACCGGCGGCGCCTTCACCACCGACTTCCTCCGCTGGCTCGTGCGCGACGAGCAGAAGATCACGCTCGAGGAAGCGCACTACCGGCTCTCGGCGCTCCCCGCCCATGCGGCCGGCTTCAAGAACCGCGGCACCCTCCGCGAGGGCGCTCATGCCGACGTCGTCGTCTATGACTTGAAGGGCCTCGATGTCGATCCGGACTGGGTCGGCGAGATCGCTCATGATTTCCCGGGCGGCGAATGGCGCCGGGTCCAGCGCGCCCACGGCTACCGCTCCATCATCGTCAACGGCCAGGAGACCTTCGCCGAAGGCAAATGTACCGGAGCCACGCCCGGACAGTTGGTGCGCAACGGCCATCCCGACTGAGATTCAATTGCGCTCTGACTGAGATTGGGCCGCGGATGTTCAATAGGCATCCGCGGCCCTTTCATTTACTCTCGCAATAGTCACTCGCCGCCGACTGACTATTGCCAGATCTGCGTGATCAACTCGGTATCCAGGTACGCCGTGCCCTCGCGCACCTTCCCCTCCGCCAGGCGCATCACCCAGCAGTACGTCTGATGATAGATGGTCCCGTTCTTCCCCGACGATCGCCCTTCCCACTGCAGCACCACCTTGTCGCCCTCCGCGATTATGTCGCGCACCGTCGGCACGATCGGCCCCGCCAGCTTCGCCGTCAGCGGCTTCACCGCCCCTTCCACGAACGCCTCCCGGCTCGCGTACGTGCGCGATACCGGCGTGCTCCCGATCACCGTCCACCGCACGTCCTCCGCCAGCAGGTTGAAGAACGCCTGACCGTCGCCGCGCGCCCACGCGCTGAACGCATCCTGTATCAGTTTCTTGTTTTCGACCGTGCTCATCGTCGTCTCCTGTTTTTCCACTCGAGTCCCGCGCCTGCGCCGCTGCTACTTCTCCCGCGCGATTTTCTTGATTGCCTGATCCACTCCCGGCAAACGCCGCAGCTTCGTTTCCCCGCCTTCGTCCATCTTGATATACGCCGGCATGCGCGACAGAAAATGATGCGAGTGCGCATTGCGCACCGCCGTTCGAAAACCCATCGCATCCTGCGCCTGGTTGACCGCGAACTTCACCATCCGCAACTGGTACTCGTCGCTCTCCGCGATCTTTCCCGCCAACGCCATCGTCGCGCTCTCCAGTTCCGCCCGCGGCACCACCTGGTTCACCAGCCCCAGCCGCTCCGCCTCGCGCGCATCGATAAACCGGCTCTGAAACAGGATCTCCTTCGACTTTCGCACCCCGACATCCCACGGCGCCGAAAAATACTGCGTCAGCGCCGGCAGGAACATCGCGTCGTCCGCCGCCACGATCAGGTCCATCGCCGACGCGAACATGTATCCCCCAAAAATACAGTAGCCCTGCACCTGCGCGATCGTCGCCTTCGGCAAATCGCGCCACCGCAGCGTGTTGTCGAGGAACACCTCCCACGACTTCCAATGGCGATTGCTCGTCCCCCGCGTGTTCAGATAGCTCGCCCCGTCCCCCCGCTCGTCGGGTGTGCCAAGGTCGTGCCCCGACGAAAAATGCTCCCCCGCACCCGCCAGTATCACCACCCGCACGTCCCGATCCGCCGCCGCTTCGGCAAACGCGCGATCGAGCTCCCGCAGCAGCGCCGTCGATTGTGCATTGCGATATTTCGGCCGGTTCAGCGTTATCTTCGCGATCCGATCCGCCTTCTCGTAGATCACATTGTTACTCGCCATTCTTTCCTCCCGATAACGCCGCGCGACACTTTCGCACTACCGCCGTCCGCTCCGCCGATCCTCCTGCGACGCGATTCTCGCCCCAAGCGCCTCCGCTCGGCAAGCGGATCGCCGCCACCATCGCGGGCCACTCCAGCCAACCCCTTCCCGCCCGTCACGGCGATGGCGCCGCGAGCGCGTGATCTCCCTCTTTACTCGAACGGTATTTTGCGATGACTTGGAAGAAACTAATGCGGGATGGGGTCGTCCCCTCCTCCCTCACACCGGTGCGGGACTCCCGCTGCCGACGTGGTCGCGACCCCACCCCGTGTGCTCGCCCGCTGGTACAATAAATAGTAGCGATAGGCCCCTTCAGGCCCATTACCGCTCTTTATTGCTTGCGGTGCTGATGCGAAAACGTATCTAAGGTAGATATCGTTGTCAACCGCTTATGATGGTTACGCTGGTCCTGACTTATCCAGACCACTAAATTGTAGTTACAAATCGCTACAGTTGAGTAGTACACACTGAAACTAGCGCGGAGGTCCCAATGCAATCCGTCCTGTTCGATATCGATGCCTCGATTGCCACCGTTACCATCAACCGTCCCGAAGCCCGCAATGCCGTCGATCGCCCTACCGCCGACGCCCTCGCCTCCGCCTTCCGCCGCTTCGACGCCGACCCTTCACTCAGCGTCGCCATCCTGACCGGCGCCGGCGATGCCTTTTGCGCCGGCGCCAACGTCAAGGCGGTCGCCACCGACCGCGGCAACCGCGTCCTGCCCGACGGCGACGGCCCCCTCGGATGTACCCGCATGCTGCTCGCCAAACCGGTCATCGCCGCGGTCGAGGGCCATGCCGTCGCGGGCGGCCTCGAACTCGCCCTATGGTGCGATTTGCGCGTCGCCGCCCGCGAACTCGCACTCCAGATCGCCGCCTTCCCCCAGCTCTGTATGCGATCCGATCGCCTCTCCGCCTATGAGCAGGAAGCCCTCACCCTCGTCGCCGCCATCGGTAACGAATATCGCCACGGCGTCGCCACCATCCGCTCCGGCGAGACCGTCGCGGGCGCCCGCCGCTTCGCCGCCGGCGCCGGCCGCCATGGCCGCTTCTAATCCCCCTCGCTCCCCTTCGGTCTGGTATCGAAGCTTACCCCGTGGCACCCCAGTCCCCTCGCCCCTCCAACCGCTCCCTACCCCCTCGCCGCCCTCGCCCCCCTCGCCGCCCTCGCCCCCTCGCCGCCCGCCCCTCGCCCCCTCGCCGCCCGCCCCTCGCCCCCTCGCCCCCTCGCCCCCCTATAAACGACCGCCCACCCACAACGCCCGTCCCCGCACGCTGATCTCTTCCGGCTGCACTGCGTACGATTCGTATGCGGGATTGTCGCTGCGTATCAGGATGGATCCGTCCGGCTGCCGCTGCAGCCGCTTGACCGCCAGGTCGTTGCCCGTCCGCAGCACATAGACGCCGTCGTGGCGAAACCGCGCCTCGCGCAAATCGACCAGCACCACGTCGCCTTCGTCCGCCGTCGGCGACATCGAATCTCCGATCACCTCGATCAGCGCCATACTGCGCGTTTCCAGATTGAGCACGCGCTGCAGCCAATCCGGCCGAAAGCTCACGTAGTCCACGATCTGCTGATTATGCAGCGTCGGCCGCGCGCTGGCCGGCCGCACCGGTTGGCGCCCCACCGAGACCCCGTCGGCGCCGTCCCCCGCATTGATCTCCGTCCGCGCCTTGGTCGGTGCCCCGCGCCCGGTCGCCAGCCATTCAACCGATACGCCCGCCGCCTTCGACAGATTCACCAGGCTCATCATGCTCGGTTGCCCGCGTCCCGAAACCCACTTGTAGATTGCGTTATCGGAGACTCCCACTGCGCGTGCGAGATCGGCCACCGATCCGAACTGCTGCATGATCAGGCGCAGGCGTCGCCTGAATTCTTCATCTACCAGTGTAGTTGACATGATTCTCCTACTGTGGGATACATTACAACGAGTTGAGACGCTCATAGCGTCCTAACGTCCTCATGAGTAGTCAACGCGATCAGGCTTAAGGGGTCTCATAGATTAACCTGTACTCATCTCTTATGTGGTTCTACGACTTTTTCAGCCCAAATTTTGATTAAATCTTATCTGTAATATCTCAAACTAATCTATTAGACCACCAAGTCAACTAAGAACTCTAATTCTATGAAACCGCCCCCGATCTCGAATCAAAGCAAATCGCAGTCCAATTGCGGGCGCCGCTTCGCGGATGAATGCCTCCGTCGCGACAGCTCCACCGCTTACCCAACTAGCGTAAAATTATTTCGCTCGCTATCGTCGTCGAGGACAATCCTCCTCCTCTTCGAGAATCGACCCGCGCGTTCTTCCAACCTGCCGTATTTTTCAGCCTTATTCCCGCCGGCGGACGATTCGTCGCGCCCCGCGGACGTCTTCTGACGAAGCACCAGCGAGGTCCCGGACGCCGCTAATGAAACCAATACGCTCAGCTCACTTCATCTTCCCCACCGATACTCTCGGACTCGGTTCCGACCGTATCGAAAGCGCCATTTTGTGGTGCTGGCGACTATTCGATAGACGCAAAAATGGCACTCGCTGCGGCGCCTTTCGCGATGCCCGATCGCCCCTGCGCCGGCCCGCACACGGCGCCAATCATCCTCGCGCAAGCGCGCGCTCCACTACCCGCCTCAATTTTGATTGGAAGGAGTATCTCCCGATGTCGACGCTCGCCGCTTCGCCCCCCTGCATCTCCATCCGCGAGGTGCAGCAAACGGTCGCCCGCGCCTTCAACCTCACCATCGCCGACTTGCTCTCGCCCACCCGCACTCAGCGGGTCACCCGCGCCCGCCACGTCGCGATGTACCTCAGCCGCGAAATCGCCGCCCGCCGCTGGCGCTCGATCGAACGGGCCGACGCCTCCCATACGCCCGCCCCGCCCTCGTTCCCGCGCATCGGCATCGCCTTCGCCCGCGATCATTCAAGCGTCATCCATGCCTGCCGCCTCGTCCGCCGCCGCCAGCGCGACGACCTCGCCTTCGCTGCGATGCTCACTCGCCTCGCCGCCGCGATGTGCGATCGCGCCGCCGCCACTCAGGAGGCCGCCTGATGTATCCCCTGAGGAAGCTCCGCGCAACTCCGGCTGTCGTTGTGAATCGAGTCCGCGCAATCAGGAAGCACGCCTTTCTTCCCCACGCTCAAAATGACAGCGGGGACTCGTGTCGATCTTCCCTGAAGCCTTTCGTCCGCCGCCGCCAACGCAACGACCTAGCCGCCGCGGCCGCGCCGCTCTGCCGTCTCGCGACCACCACACGAATTCGCCCGGCCACCGCCGCCGGCCCTCAGGAGGCTGCATGATGGATCCCTTGATGGCCCTCGTTAACCGCGTCAACGCGCCCACCACCGATCGGCATACCGCCGCCCCCAAACGGCGCTTCCCCGCCAGCCCCGCCCGCAACCAGCGCCGCAAGCCGCCCACGCCCGCCAGCCCCCGCACCTCCACCCTCGATCATCTCGCCGGCCTCGTCGGCAACGACGGCGCCGCCCGCCTCGTCGCCCCGGCCGCAACGCTCTGCCGTCTCGCGACCACCACACGAATTCGCCCGGCCACCGCCGCCGGCCCTCAGGAGGCTGCATGATGGATCCCCTGAGGAAGCTCCGCGCAACTCCGGCTGTCGTTGTAAATCGAGTCCGCGCAATCAGGAATCACGCCTTTCTTCCCCGCGCTCAAAATGACAGCGGGGACTCGTGCCGATCTTCCCTGAGGCCTTTCGTCCGCCGCCGCCAACGCGACGACTTCGCCGCCGCGGCCGCGCCGCTCAATCGCCTCGTCGCCGCGATGCTCACTCGCCTCGCCTTCGCCCGCGATCATTCAAGCGTCATCCAAGCCTGCCCCCTCGTCGGCCGCCGCCAACGCGACGACCTAGCCGCCGCGGCCGCGCCGCTCTGCCGTCTCGCGACCACCACACGAATTCGCCCGGCCACCGCCGCCGGCCCTCAGGAGGCTGCATGATGGATCCCTTGATGGCCCTCGTTAACCGCGTCAACGCGCCCACCACCGATCGGCATACCGCCGCCCCCAAACGGCGCTTCCCCGCCAGCCCCGCCCGCAACCAGCGCCGCAAGCCGCCCACGCCCGCCAGCCCCCGCACCTCCACCCTCGATCATCTCGCCGGCCTCGTCGGCAACGACGGCGCCGCCCGCCTCGTCGCCGCCTACGGCGGGACCCGCATCTACATTCCCCAGGAGCCCCTCGTCGCCGACGCCCTCTGCCAGTTGCTCGGCCACGACGCCCTCTGCAAGCTCGCCGCCATCTACGGCGGCGACCGCATCGAAATCCCCAATCCGCCCCCCCGCCGCCTCCGCATCCTCGAACTCCGCGCGAGCGGCCTCAGCATCGACGCCATCGCCCGCTCCCTGCACTGCACCCGCCGCCGCGTCTTTCAGGTGATGGCCGAGGCTCGCGCCACCCCCTCAACCCCCGCGCCTCTCAAGACGCGAACAGTCCGCCATCCACCGGCACGCTGACCCCCGTGATGTACGACGCCTGGTCCGAACACAGCCACGCTACCGTCGCCGCTATCTCCTGCGGCGACGCGTACCGCCGCATCGGCACGATCGCCTCGAAGTCCTTGCGCCCCGGCGCCCCCTCGTTGCTCGCGATACGCTCCATCATCGGCGTGTCCACCGGCCCCGGACATACCGCGTTCACCCGGATTCCCGCCTGCGCGCACTCCAGCGCCGCCGATTTCGTCAACCCCACCACCGCATGCTTGCTCGCCACGTAAATCCCCAGGCTCGGAAATCCCGCCAGCCCCGCCACCGACGCCGTGTTCACGATCGCTCCGCTCCCCTGCTTGCGCATCTGCCGAATCTCATACTTCAGGCACAGCCACACCCCCTTCACGTTCACCGCCATCGTCCGATCGAAGTTCCGATCGGTCGAGTCGTGCAGCTCGATCACGTCGCCCTCGATTCCCGCATTGTTGAACGCGCAATCCAGCCGCCCGTGCGCGCTCACCACCCGCGCTATCAACGCCTGCACCGCGTTCCCGTCCGTCACGTCCGTCTGCACGAACTCCGCCTTCCCTCCCGCCTCCCGAATCAACGCCACCGTCTCTTCGCCTCCCTTCTTATCCACGTCCGCGCACGTCACCACGGCCCCCGCTTCGGCAAACCGCAAGGCCGTCGCCCGCCCGATTCCGCTGCTGCAGCCCGTTATCAGCGCCGCTTTTCCCGCCAGTAAATTCGCCATCGTCCGCTGTTCCTCCTTCGCGCCGTCGCTCCACGGCTTGATCGCCCGACTCTAGCCCTTACCTGTTTTGCCGTCCACAATTCACGCCGTAGCGTCCGCCGCGGCCTCATCCGTGCTCGCTACTTCCTGTCTCTTTTAATTACATCGCGACACTGGCTGCTTAAGCTTCGCTTATGTCGTGAAGAATTTCACCCTTTTTTACTGCCGGGCAACCCCGCATTATGCGCACATGACAATTTCCATTAGTCAGTCGGCCGTTCCCGATGGCCGCGCTCCAGTAATGCCCGCGCGGTCTCGACTGACTATTACCAATGACTATTGATCTGAGTATTCATTTTTGACTGTGTACGGCGCCGGCAACTCGATCCGGCCGTAACCCCGGAGGACTACAACATGGACGCAACGCTCATTTACGCAAATCTCACTGGCTATCTGATAGTCGCCGCCGCCGGCCTCATCCTCGGCACTCTGTTCGGTAGCAAGTTCACCAGCGCTTTCATGTCGATAGTCCATGGACTCGAAACCCGGGTCTCGGCCGTCGAGAGCGCTGCCACCGCGACCAAGGCCGCCGCGGCCGCCGCCACTGCCGCCACTACCGCTACTACCACTGCCGCCGTCGCCACCAGCTCCGGCAAGCACGCCGCCGCGATCGAGGCGCACGCCGCGGCCGTCACCAAGCTCGCCGGCGCCATCGAAAAACATGCCGCCGCGATCGACGATCACGGCGCCGCCACCGTCGCCGCCGCCGTCGAAAACAACACCGCCGCAACCAGCGCCGCCAAGTGACTACTGCATTGACTATCTCGCGGTCGCTCTGCCGCTAAGGATGTATTGACCATGTTCATCGGCGCGCTAATTCAAAATGCCAAGTGGATCCTCCTCCTCTTGCTCATCCTGTCCGCCCTCGCCTATCGCGCCGTCCTCATCCACCAGCGCGACAGCGCCCGCGCCCAGGTCACCACCCTCACCGGAGCCGCCGCCGTGCTCCAGTCCGATAACGCCTCGATGGCCGCGGCGGTGGCGCGCCAGAACGCCGCCATCGACGCCCTCCAGGCCCGCATGACTCTCGCGCGCACCAACGCCGCCGCCCGCCAGGCGCGCTATTCCAATTCCGCTGCGCTCGCCCTGGCGCAGGGCCTCGCCCACTCGAAAAACGTCATGAGCGCCCCCATTCCCAGCGGCTGTGTCGGCGCCATCGCATGGGGAAACGCGCAGGCCCAGGAGTTGGGACGATGGTAAAGCGATTCCTCCCGCTTGGCCTGGTCCTGCTTGCAGGCTGCGCGTTCTCCCCGCCATTCTTCTCGCCCGCCACTCCCGTGGAAGTGAAGGTCCCGGTGTACGAACCGGTTTACTGCACCCCGCCTTCACTGGCTAATCCGCGCCTCCCCATCTCCGCCCTCACCCCGGCCTCGCAACCCGCCGATACGATTCGCGCCTATGCGGCCTCGGTCGTCCTCCTCAAGGGCGCTGTGCGCGAACTCGACTCCATTATCGAAGGTTGCGAGGAACCCGCCCCCGCCCCCGCTCCCGCGCAAAACGCCGCACCGCCGCCGAGTCTCGCGGCCCCCGCCGACGGCCCCGGCGCCGACAGTGTGCGCGTGACTATCAACAAGGCGGCCGCCCTTCAATGACTATCCTAATGACTAATCTAGTGACTGATCTAGTAACTAATCGAGTGACTATCCGAATGACTAGTCGCCGCAACCTCCCCACACGCGGCGCGCTCGCCCCGGACTATCTATGAAGTGGCTGCATGACTCGCTCACCGGCAAGGATAATCTCACTTACGACGCCGCCCGCCTCGTCGGCGTGCTCGGCGCCGCCGCCTACATCTTCTTCTGGTCTGCCGCGGTCTTCAGCTTCGGCCATTTCAGCGCCACCGACGCCGCCGCGTACGGCGCCGGCCTCGCCACCGTGCTCCTCTCGATGTCGGCCGCCGTCCGCCTCAAAGAATCCGCCGAACCCGAAGCGTCCGCACAACCCTGATCTAAAGGAGCCGATCTCTATGAGCTGGGAAGCCGTCGCCACCTTCGCCCTTTCGTTCGTCACCCTCGTAGGCCTTAACCTCGGTGCCATTCGCTGGCTCCTGATGCGCATCGAAGGGGAACTCGGCAAACGTATCAACGAAGTCAAACGCGACGGCAGCGACTACTCCCACAATCTCGAACGTGAACTGCTGCAACTCAAAGCAACCCTCCCCGTGGAGTATGTGCGGCGCGAGGACTGGATCCGTTTCAGCAACACCCTCGAAGCCAAAATCGATGCAATGCGAGCGGAAGTGCGCGCCGAGATCGCCGATCTCCGCGCCCGGATGTATCAACGCGGCGGCCGCTTAATGCCGGCTGCGGAACTCACGCCATGAGCGGCGCCACGATGGACCTTGAACAAAAACAACGCGAAGAGGCGCGCTGGCGGATTCTCCGCGTGCTCGACGCCGGACGCCCGATCGCAGTCGCCGAAACTATCATCTGGCGCGTGCTTCACGACATCCGTATGCCCATGTCGGTCAACACCGTCCGCCGCGAACTCACCTACTTGCGCGACCTCGCCCTCATCGAACTCGAAGCCGAGGACACCGACACCTGGTTCGCACGCCTCACCGCCCAGGGCGTTGACGTCGTCGAATACAACCACGAATCTCCTGCCGGCATCGCGCGGCCGCGCAAGTATTGGTGAGCGCGTGATTAATCCATCCGACGCCATCCCCGTCCCCAAACCCAAGCCGCGCCATCGGCCCCTCCGCATTCAGCAGTTGGCGCCCGAGGTCCGTGCCGAACTCAACGACCGAATAGCCAGTCGCAACTTCACTAGCTATCGCGAATTGAAGCTCTGGCTGCGCCAGCACGGCTGCCTCATCGGCACCCTCGCCGTGCAGCGCCATGCCAACAAACTCGAACTCCGCCTCGAGGCCGTCCGCCTCGCCACCGCACAGGCCCGCGCCGTCGTCGAGGCCGCTGCCGACGACGACGTCGATATCAACGAAGCCCTTCTCCGCCTTGTCCAACAGCATCTCTTCACCGTCCTCGTCGAGCTCCAGGGCGTAGACTTCAATCGCGCTAACCTCCCCGCCCTCGCCCGCAGCGTCAGCGCCCTCGCCCGCGCCTCCGTCCTGCAAAAAAAATGCACCGACGAGATCCGCGCCCGCGTCGCCCAGAAGGTCGCCGACGCCCGCCATGCCCTCGATAAGGCCAGGGCCCTCGGTCTCTCCGAGGACGGCGCCGCCCAAATCAGAAATGTCCTCATGGAAATTACTGACTAGTCGAACCCCTATCGGAGTGTGTGACTAATGGAATCCAACGCTAACCCCGAACCCCGCCAGCGCAAGGATGTCCTCCTGCCCTATCAAATCCGCTGGATGGCCGACGAGTCCCCCATTAAAGTCGCCGAGAAATCCCGCCGCATCGGCCTCACCTGGACCGAGGCCGCCGCCAGCGCCCTCGCCGCCGCCGCCGCCCGCGGCATGGATACCTGGTACCTCGGCTACAACCAGGATATGGCCCGCGAATTCGTCGAGACCGCCGCCGCCTGGGCCCGTCAATTCGATAAGGCCGCCCGCACCATCGAGGAAATCGCCATCGACGACGACCGCCGCGACCTCCTCGCCTATCGCCTCCGCTTCTCCTCCGGCCACAAAATCGTCGCCCTCTCTTCCCGCCCTTCCAACCTCCGCGGCAAACAGGGCCGCGCCGTCATCGACGAGGCCGCCTTTCACGACAATCTCGACGGCCTCCTCAAAGCCGCCCTCGCCTTCACCATGTGGGGCGGATGTGTCCGCGTCATGTCCACTCACAACGGCGCCAACAGCCCCTTCAATGAACTCGTCAACGATATCCGCGCCGGCCGCAAACCCTACTCCCTCCATCGCGTCACCTTCGACGACGCCATGGCCGACGGCCTCTACCATCGCATCTCCTCCAAGCTCGGCCGCAAATGGTCCAGCGCCGCCGAGGCCGCCTGGCGCGCCCAGATCTTCGCCGAGTTTGGCGACGACGCCGCCGAGGAATTGCTCTGTATTCCCCGCTCCTCCGGCGGCGCCTATCTCTCCTCCGTCCTCATCGAGGGCCGTATGCGCGCCGGCGTCCCCGTCATCCGCTGGGAGTTGCCCGCGGACTTCGCCAGCCGCCCCGAAGCCGACCGCGCCCGCGCCGCCCGCGACTTCTGCGACAATCTCATCCGCCCCCACTTGAACGCCCTCGACGACGCCACCATGTCCTTCCTCGGCGAGGATTTCGGCCGCTCCGGCGACCTCACCGTCATCTGGCCCCTCCAGCTCAAGGGCAACACCGTCCGCCGTACCCCCTTCGTCGTCGAACTCCGCAACATCCCCTTCCGCCAGCAGGAACAGGTCCTCTTCTTTGTCGCCGATCGCCTCCCCAATTTCGTCGCCGGGGCCATGGACGCCCGCGGCAACGGCCAGTATCTCGCCGAAACCGCCATGCAGCGCTACGGCGCCCGCATTCAGCAGGTGATGCTTTCCAGCGACTGGTATCGCGACCACATGCCCCGCTATAAGGCCGCCTTCGAAGACGGCTTGATCGAATTGCCCCTCGACGCCGATATCCTCGCCGACCATCGCGCCCTCGTCATGCTCGACGGCGTCGTCCGCATCCCCGATCGCCGCACCACCGCCGCCGACGGTAAGCGCCGCCACGGCGACGCCGCCATCGCCGGCGCCCTCGCCTACTTCGCCAGCCAGGTCAAGGTCTCCGCCATTGACTATCTCCCCGCGCCCCGCCAGCGCCTCTTCGAGGCTCCCCTCCGCGACCCCATGCGCTCGCGCCCCGACCCCGAGCCCTCCACCCGCCCCGCCCGCCGCGGTCGCTTCGGCCTCTCCTCCGGCTCCTGGTAACCATATGCCGCGCCTGACGAATTCAACTCCCCAATCTCTCGCCCACTCCCCCTTCCCCCCTCAACCATTGGAGTTCCCATGACCCTCTATGATGCCTACGGCCGCGCAGTTGACACCGCCCGCCTCCGCGACCAGCAGGCCGCTCCCACCCTCACCGGCGTCCGCAATATCTACTCCCTGATGCATCCCTCCGTCGGCCTCACCCCCGAAAAACTCGGCGCCGTCCTGCGCCAGGCCGAATTCGGCGATCCCTTCCTCTACCTCGAACTCGCCGAGGAAATGGAAGAAAAAGACCTCCACTACCTCGCCGTCCTCGGCACCCGCAAACAGTCCGTCGCCGGCCTCCAAATCTCCATCAACCCCGCCTCCGGCGCGAGCGCCGACCTCCGCCTCGCCGACCTCGCCCGCGACCTCCTCCTCGGCGGCACCCTCAACCTCGCCGACATCCTCTTCGATATCCTCGACGCCCTCGGCAAGGGCTTCTCCGCCACCGAAATCGTCTGGGATACTTCGGGCCGCGAATGGATGCCCGCGCGCCTCATCTGGCGCGACCCCCGATGGTTCGCTTTCGACTGGATCGGCGGCGACCAATTGCTCGTCCGCACCCTCGGCGACGATACTCAGTACTCCAACTTCTCAAACCCTAATCCCAATAGTCATTTCCAGAGCCCCTTCAACGGTTTTCGCAACCCCCGCTCACTCGGACTGACTAATCACCCCCGCGGCCAGCAACCCAACCTCCAGCCGCTCACCGCCCCGCTCGACCCTTTCAAGTTCATCGTCCACTTCTCCAAGGCCAAATCCGGACTGCCTATTCGCGGCGGCATCGCCCGCGCCGCCGGATGGGCCTATCTGTTCAAGAACTATGTATTGAAAGACTGGATCACCTTCGCCGAAGTCTTCGGCCAGCCGCTCCGCCTCGGCAAGTACGGCGCCGGCGCCACCGAGGCCGATAAGCAGGCCCTCCTCAGCGCCGTCGCCAATATCGGCACCGACGCCGCCGCCATCGTCCCCGACTCGATGCTCATCGAGTTTACCGAGGCCCGCCAGACCGGCAGCGCCGAACTCTACGAACGCTTCTGCGAGTACCTCGATCGCCAGGTCAGCAAGGCCATCCTCGGCCAGACCCTCACCACCGAACTCCCCCGCAGCGGCGGCTCCCGCGCCGCCGCCCAGGTCCATCAGGCCGTCCGCCGCGATATCCTCGCCGCCGACGCCCGCCGCCTCGCCGCCACCCTCACCCGCGACCTCGTCAAACCCCTCATCGACTTGAACGCCGGCCCCCAGCGCCGCTACCCCCGCCTCGACCTCGTCCTGCCCAACGACCAGGACGACCAGGAATTTGCCGCCATCGTCTCGGGCCTCGTCGATCGCGGCCTCCGCGTCGCCCAGAAGACTGTCCTCGATCGCCTCAACCTCCCCACCGCCTCCCCCGCCGAACCCGCCCTCCACCCCCTGAACTCCCCCACCCCCTCCACCCCCTAATGCTTCGCCCAGCCGACACTTTGCCGGTTTTGCTGCATTCGACAGTCACTACCAACAAAATCGGCGACACCTTCCTTGATGGAGCCCCGGACATCGGCCCTCCGCGGCCCCTCCGGCGCGTAACCGGCCACCTTTGCAACTACTCGCGAACACCGCGGAAAACTCCCCCAAAACCTTGCACCGCAATCCCGTTCGAGCTATCGACGCACTTGGAATTGGAAAATCAAAAAGCAAATTCCGCCGTGAAGGTATGCTCCATGTCATCCATCTCTTCGAGACGCTATCGGGCTCCTCTTCTTCTCGCGCTCATGTGCCTCACGCCCTGTTGGCAGCGGCATCTTAATGCGGCCGAGCCTGACCCGGTAACTCCTCAGAATGATCCGTCCGGACCGGTCGAAAAGCCTCAGATCCCTACCGCAACTTTCGAATGGAACGGCACCTTCATGGTGCCCGGGGAACTAGTTCCGGTTGCAACCGATCTCACAATCCGCGGCATGTGGCAGAACGGATATTTCAACCTATACCTGGAGCAGGGATCCGACGGCGAGCAGTATTGGGTCGAAAACCTGATCTACCGCAATCACCTCTACACGATTACCCATACCTGGCCGAACCTTGGTCCCCCCATTACTGGATTTTGCTATAAGTCGCTGAACCCGGTAACCGTAGGCGGGTTAAATACGCTCCTGCAGAGTGCGCAGCTCGTCGGCCTCGAAACCATCGACGGGACCCCGATGAATCATTTCAGGGCCTCCTGCCTCAGCAAATCGCAAGTCGTCGGGCTGCCGCCGCCGGCTGTCACCGTGAACATCTTTTCGGATATTTATGTTCAGCCAGATAGCCCCCAATCATTCGAGCGATGGCTCCAATTCGGCGATGCGGTCGGCCTCAGCAAACAGCACGATGAGTGGTTCTTTTTTGCAGAACATAACAACCATCCAGGGCCCATCCAGTTGCCCTGGCAATGTAGTGCCTTTCCTCTCCTGGTGTTGCAGGCGCCGTGCAGCAACCTTGCCAATTAAAGTCATTTCAATCGGTGAGATATGGCACGATTGTAACGGACTCGACACCACGTATCGCCAGATATGGCACCTCATCCTTTAATTCCGTTCCCGCGTCACGTCTGCTTTCGTCAATCCGGCTTCGCCCACCTCCATAATTTGATTGGCTCACCCTGCAGGATTGTCTGCCCTTTTCCCCCCACCGATCGCCGCATGAAGTAGCACCAGTTAATAGAGCCCGGGAATAAGCCGCGAGCTCCGCCGGCAATACGCCTCGTACTCCGACCCGAACTCCGCCCGCAGCAGCCGCTCCTCTGCATGGATTCGCACGATCAGCGGCACCATCAGAATCGCCGTCAGCACCACCCCGGCGCCCGCGCGGAAGGCCAGGCTCCAGCCCAGCATGTTGACAATCAATCCCAGGTAGCTGGGATTTCGGATCACGCGATAGATCCCGCTCGTGACCAACTCGTGCCCCGGCTGGATCGCCACCAACCCGCTGAACCGATCGCCCAGCACCCACACCGGCCACAGCCGCAGCACCCCGCCGGCAACGAAGAGCGCCACCCCGGCCCAGCGCACGGCAGCGCCGTCGATAACCCAGAATCCCACCCTGTCGGTATAGGCCGGCACATAGCCCGCCGCCAATCCGATCACCGCAAAGGCGGCAATCACCCAGCGATTACCCCGATCCTCGCGCACACCCGCACTCAGATTTCCGCCGGCGCAAAACGCCGCCCCAACCAGTCCGGCCAGCGCGACTGTCAAGGCAACCAGCGCCGGATGTGAGAAGAAGGCCGCAAATCCTCCCCCTCCAAGGATAGCCAGGCCCAGGTAGGCCGCGGTGCCCACGACGATCAGCACCAATCTGGTTGTTACTGTCATCATCGCCGACTCACCTCATCCATTGCGGCGCACTGACCAGCGGCGCGATGGCCGGAGCCAACACTTTCAAGCTGCGAGAGCTGAGCAGACATCGCTCGCTCACCGATGACTCATCCTCGCCGCCCCACCCCATCCATTCTTTACCGATGACTCATCCTCGACCGGTCACCTCATCCATTCCTTACCGATGACTCATCCTCGACCGGTCACCTCATCCATTCCTTACCGATGACTCATCCGTTCTTTGCGCGCATTCCCCGAGGCCCCGCACTCACGCCGCGCCTCGGTCGCCACTCTCATCCTCGCCGCCTCACCTCATCCATTCCTTACCGATGCCTCATCATCGCCGACTTACCTCATCCATTCCGTAAGCGTGTGGGGAAACCCACGCCGATGCGGCCTTTGCCAAGTCAGAGCTGTATGAAGTGCTGGAAGAGCGGACAGTAAAATACGCGAATCGGCTTCCGGCCAACGGCGATCCGCAGCGAGCCCTTACGGAATTGTTGACCCGGCCAGTGGGACGGCCGAGGCACCAGCCAGTGGTGCGGTACAAAAGCTTTCTCTACCACGGGCGAGTTGGGAGCAGGCGCGGCGCGTGGTGGCGGAGGTCGGGTTCCATCGCGGGGAGAGTTGTTTCCCCGCGTCGGCTATCGTGACCAACTTGGCGTTCGACAACCGCGCGGTGGTGCGCTTTTACAACAAGCGCGGCACGGCTGAACAATCGAGGAGGGTAAACAGGCGGTCGCGATGACGCGGCTTAGCTGCCATCGCTTCCGCGCAAACGAGGTGCGAGTGTGCCGATTGGAAAAGGGCGGTAAACTAAACCCTGCCGGCGCCGCTGGCCACCACTGTAGGCGAAAACCGGGCTAAACCTTGCCGAATAAGGCCGTTTGGTTTAAAAGGCGAGTTAAAATCGGAAGCTCAATATTTTGAAATTTCTCTAAAAAAGCAGGAGGCCACGATGAAAATAGGAAAAGCAGTTGGGACTGCGCTCGCTCTGGTTTTCTTTCTGCTCGGTTACACGGTCAGCTATGCCCAGGACGAGCCGCCGGGTCAGGTGCTCAACTTCCAAACCAACGTCGGGACCGGATACAACTGCGGCCGCGCCAGTTCACCGCTGTATTGTTACGGGATTCCGGTGAACATCGGGACGGGCGCAGGCGGCAACGGCAGCTTCTGGCTCGACACCTACGTCACCGGCTACAACGCCGGTACGGGTTTCGTGCTGTTCAAAGGCGTCGCCGATCTTGGCCAGGCAACCGTCACCAGCAACATCCCTACTACCAACAGCTCCGGGCAGGTCACGAAGCTAGTCGTAAACTTTCAAGGTTCGACAAACGACGGGGACAATGGAACCTACACCGGCACGATGACCTTGACCTTCAGCTACTACTACTCGAGCGGTGGGGGCGGCAGAGGGGGAGCTGGGGCAGGTTGGCGCTTTATCTGTACCGGCGGCTCGGTCAGTATCACCTATAACTAGCCGATCAGACGCGGCAGGATCGTGGGGTCCGGCGGGCCGCCTGCCGGGCTACGACGTTCTGGAATCATCGCGAAGGTATTCGAGAAACTCGAATCAAAGATCAATTAAACCGGCACCTTTGCATGTCCGGTCAAGCAGGACGGGAATGCGTCGATGAAAATCGCCTGGGCCTGCATGCTCAAAGGTCTGCCGCTTCGAGGCGCGCCGCTGAGGTCCGCCCCTCGAAGGACGGGCGTCAGGGGATCGCCCCGCCGCCCGTTCCACGGCCTTTCTAGTCGTCGCTACCGCCTCCCCCGCTACTGAGCGGAACGACGTAGATCGTGACATAGCTGCCGAACGGCAACACCGTGCCAGCGGCGGGCAGTTCGTTGAAGACGGTCCCTTTCGGCGCCGCATAATTGCTGTTAACCACAACACTCAACGTCAAGCCAGCCGCCGTAATCGCCGTCTGCGCTTGCGCCTCGGTCAACCCAATCACTGCCGGTACACGCGCCGCCACCGCCACCGGATTGGGCGGAAACTGTACAATCGTTAACGTCACCGCCGGGACATACGGCGAGAGCCCGGTGGACTGCACCTCATTGCCGTAAGCGTCGACTGCCACCCCGTTGACGGCCTCCTCGTTGGGATTGGGTGGGGCATTCCAGCTCAATATGTAGTCGCCGTAAAAGTCCCAAGTCACCAGGTAGGTCTGGGTATAGGTCGACGGATGAGATCCCCGGCCACCACTACTGCACCTCGTCGAAGCAAACAGCGACGCCTGGACGTTCCCGTTCTCATCGAATCCGACGATCGTCGGCGTTCTCTGGACGCCGCCGCAAGAATGTCCCTGCGCCGTCACGCTGGGGATCGGCAAGTTGACCACTTGGGCCGACGCTGCCCCAGCCGCCAACAGCAGCACCACTGCCGTAAATTGCGTTGCCCTCAGAACCAATGCCGCTAATTTCATTGTCCTCACCCGTCTGCTTTTGCTGGACTTCCCAAATAAGTTCAAAAGATCCCTGATTAAGACTGCCCAAAGTGGCTGCCGGAATCCAGTAGAGCTCTACAGCTAAATGGTTCCGCGCGGAAACCCTCTGACACAAGGGCTTCACGCTGGAAACGTCCCGTTCAGGCGGCAGCTTCTGCGCTAGAAACCTGGCGCAGGCGCTTCCACTCGCGTGGCGTCAGCTCTAGGACGAGCCGCGCCGGATGCGTCGAGACGCGCTCGATGACATCGCGCAGATAGACGAACGGATTGATCTGAAGGTGCTTGCAGGTCTGGACCAGCGAACACAGGATGGCGGTGCGGTGCGCCGCCGCTTCGCTTCCCGCGAACAACCAGTTTTTGCGGCCGAGCACGCGATCGGTCGGAGCGCCTGCTCCGCCCCGTTGTTGTCGATCTTGAGCCGTCCGTCCTCGGTGTAACGCGTCAGGGCGACCCAGTTGCGCAACCCGTAGCCAATGGCTGCCCCGAGCGGGCTCTTCGGTAATGCTGCCGCCTGCTGCTCCTGCAGGTAGGAATGTAGTTTCTCCAGGATCGGCCGCGCTTGTTCCTGTCGCGCCCGTTGTCGTGTGGGCGCATCGAGCCGCTTGTCGCTGGCTACCCGCTCGATCCCATACAGTTGCTTGATGAGTGCCAACGTCTGCGCGCATGGGACCGCGGCCGTCGGCATTGCCTCCTTAAAGTACCGCCGGGCGTGCGCCATGCATCCGACTTCGATGATCCCGGGATATTGCACAAACACGTCGTCATAGGCGGGCGCCGCATCCACCTGCAGATAACCCCGGTAACCGGCCAGCATCTTCAGCGGGCCGTCCCGATTGCGCGACCAGGTGAAGTCGTAAACCACCTCGCCCAGCTCACCCCGATAGACCCACAGATGCCTGGTGCGAATCTCCGGCGCGCGACTCGGGTCCTGCACATCCAGGGTGGTGTCGTCGCATTGAATCCACGGCGACCGCTGCACCTGCTCCCGGTGCATGACGCGCACGATGGGTTCGAGTAAGTCTGCCACTGCCCCGTTCCACTCCGAGAGCGTGCGCCGGCTAATCTGTACCCCGTGGCGCTCGAAGATCTGCTCTAGCCGATACAACGGCAAGTGATCCGCGTACTTGGAGCTGACCACGTGCGCCAATAACCCCGGCCCCGGTCGTCCCTTCTCGATCGGACGCGCCGGCAGGACCGCCTGCACCACGCCTTGTTGGCAGCGCCCACAGGCGTACTTCGGTCGCACATACTCCCGAATTACGAACGACGCCGGTACGTAGTCCAGCTCCTCAGTGAGGTCCACACCGATGCGCGCCTTGGCGGTGTCACAGGCCGTGCAGTGCCGCTCACTGGCCGGCGGTATTATCTCGATACGCTCGCGTGGCAAATCGGCTGGCAAGCGGCGCCGACCGGGATGACGCCGCCGGACCAGCGTAGGTTCGGCGGGGTCGTCCCGCTGTAATTCGTCCGTGGTTTCGGCTTGTACTGGTCCCGCCGCCGCGGGCTCCAACGGCAGCACGCCTTGCCCGATTTCCGGCACGCCTTTCTCGCTACGCCGACCGAACAGCCGCTGCGTCAGCAACTGCACCCGCTGGCGTAACGCCGCGTTCTCCTGGTTGAGCCGATCGATCTCGTTGCTGAGTTCGTCGAGGACCGCCTGAGTCTCTGTGCCGCTTGCCGCCGCCATCTCTCACCACCACCTGAAGCTACAACGGGTCCTGGCGCAGGACCTCCTGCACTTGTGCGCTCAGCCGATCAAACGACCGGCGCAGGTCGGTCGCGCCACGGGCGACGAAGACCCGCACCGACGCCGGTATGGTCAGCATGTCGTCCGCAGGGCCTGAAGCACCCGCCGCAGCGTAGCCGTATCGGCTCCCTCCGGCACCCGTACGATATGACCGCTGGGCAGGACGATCTCCACAAACGCTGGTGTTCTCGGAAGGTTCGCCGGCGATCGCACTTCGGTGAACACTACCGGGGTCTCCGCGGCTGCGCCGTTCCCTTTCTCATCGGCGGCATCCCGGAACACCCGCCGCCACCAGGTCAGCGTGCTCAGTGGAATCCTATGCTGCTGCCCATACTCCCGCAGCTTCAGCCCGCTACGCTGCCAACGCGCCAACACGTGGCGCATCTCGCGTGCCCGCACTGATGTCGTCGACCCCATGCTTCCCATGGATTCGTTCCTCCGAACCCATTCTGCGCCATCGGCGGATCGCCGGGGGATATGGAGTTAGTCATCCAGTTACATCCATTCCTTACCGGCATCGGCCGCTACCCGGAAACGTTAGTTCTCTTTTTTTCGCCTCCGGGCTGGCGCAGTCGGCTCTTTGCATCTTGATTTCCCGCCGATACCAGGCCGCCACGGAATTGCTATGCTCCAGAACCCGCACTCCTGTTACTGCAAGCAGCGATCACTTTCACAAGCTCTCAATCATTCACGAGGCTGGCACTTTTGAATTTCTCGGTATTGGCTTGTGACGTTTTGCGCGCCACGGTTTGCTTTCGGCACTTGGATTATCCGGAAGCTCAACCAGGCTTGCCCGCCGCTCGGCGCCACCCAAAACCTGTGCTTGGATGGCCTTTTTGATCTTCAGCGCCTTATGCATTTGCATCATCGCATTCGTTCCGACGCCTGAAGGCCCGTATGAAGACAAATACTATTGGCCGTTTTACGGCGTCGTCGCAATCGCAGTGATCTTCTCTCTCGCCTCCTGGGTCCTCGAGCAAGCGCGCATTACTTCATTAGTGACACTGTCGCAGCGCTCCCATCTCTTTTATCGATGCGGCAATATTTTCGAAATCGACTGACATCAAGCTCTTCTCCGACCTGTTCTCTGTTCCGCTGTTCCTGCGGAGCCCGGAGTACACTCCTTGTAACCCCACACCAGCGGTCGATGGTCGTTTCCGGCCTCTTGATCCAGTCTGGGCTCCGCGACCCGCCCCTCGCTCGCCCCGCCTGAGGCACAGCATCGAGCCCAGACTCCAATCATGAACGTGCCTGCGCTAGGAGGCATGCGATTCGCACCCTTCATGACCATCAGCCATTTATGAGAACTCAGCTAACTTCGATTTCGAATCATTATCTATTGTAATTCGGCTCTCATATTTCCCTCACACTACGCAATGAAATATTTCACCCTTATTTCGCCGGTTCGCGACTGGCACAATTGCCCTCGATGAAAGACACTCACATTACATATCGAGATGAAGGCGGGTCGGAACTCAAAGTAGGTGTTTGTGGAACCATAATCTCCGAGTATATTTCCGCTCCAGAGTGTATTGAACTACTACCGGCAGGGGACTTCGCTGGACGCGACGGCAGGGGACCGTTTCGGCTTTCGAATCCGATGGGCGTGATTGCAGCAACCGACGACCTGAGAATGGATGCCGGCTTGCCGATCGATTATGACCATGCGACCGATTTCGCGGCGCCATCGGGGAGGCCAGCGCCAGCAGCCGGGTGGATTCACTCGATCGAGGTGCGCGACGGCGCCATCTGGGGAAATGTGGAGTGGACCGTCCATGGAAGGGCGGCCGTGGTCACGCGCGAGTACCGTTATATTTCGCCGGTTTTCGAATATTCAGAGGACGGGGAGGTACAGCGATTACTGCGCGCTGCGCTGACCAATAACCCTAATCTTTATTTGACTGCGATCTCGGCGCGCGCTGCCCGTGGTGAGTCCGTTTTCCCGAAACACTCGGTTCAGAAGCATACGGGCGCCGCGCGCGATGGCGCATCGAAAAGTGCCGATCCCGCGACCCCGCCCACGCTTTCGGGGAAAGGTCAATCCGTAGAGAACACTATAGAAGTGCAGCTGCGAGCGATTCTGGGACTCGAAAATGATTCAACAACTGACGAAATCCTTGCCGAAGTACGGAGAGTGCTGGCGGAGCTTGCTAGTTGCAATGCGGGTGGAGAAGGGTCAACTGAAGACCTCGGTGCACATGCAGCAGGCGACGCGAAGCTACCGGACCTCTCGCGATACGTACCCATCGAGCAGTTCGAGAGCACCCTCGCGGAGCTGAACCAGGTTCGCGCTGCAGGAGCTCGCGATGGCGCCGGATTTCGCGTGGACGCCGCGATGAAGGCGGGCAAGATCGTGCCGGCGCAGCGTGAATGGGCGATCGCATACTGCCTGTCTAATCCGAGCGGATTCGAGAATTTCGTGGCACGACAGCCGCCAATGGTTGCGGGAGTCACAGGAGGCTTCGAGGGCGACCCAGCGAGCGGGCGCATGAGTATCGGCAGCGTCGATGGTCAAGGCCCCGAAAGCCGCCGCGCCGAGACATTGCTGACGCGGACGGAGCTCACAGTCTGCGCCAGGCTCGGCCTGCGGCCACACGACTACCTGAGCCGGCGCAATGCATACGACGAACTGCTTCCGCTAACTACCTAAAATAGGTCGTTCGTCGAGTCGCACCAGAACGGTTTCTCAATTCAACCCGATCGGATGCAAGAGGATGCAAGGGTGACAAGATGGCGGCACTAATTAATTCGCGCAATACACCTGAACTAGCCGACGGAGGCCGCACGATGGCTTACCCAGTGGAGGCAAACACTACCGTGTATCTAGGCAGTATTGTCGCACTGAATGGGAACGGAAATGCGACGCCAGCGTCAAGTACGCCTGGTCTCAAGGTGATTGGGCGCGCAGAGATGGTGGTCAATGGGATTCCTGGACAAGATGCAGTAAACAATCCGGGCGTTGCAGGTGCTATTTCGATCGTAGGCCGCCGCGGTGTTTTCATGTATGCGGTCAACGACGCATCAGTCGGTGCGGCGCAAGTCGGTCAACTGGCTTTTGCGGTGGACGACAATTCAATCTCGGCGAGCGACGGAAGCGCGGCGACAGCGGTGGTGGCACAGTCAACAACGTTTCCCTCATCGACCTCGGCCCAGATTGTAAACCTGGGGCACGAAGCGATTGCGAAGGTAAAGGTACATAGTACGGCTGGCGGCGGCACCGTATACGCGGAAGGCACCGACTATGTAGTGGATTACCAAGCGGGCCTCGTGATGCTGATAGCGGGCGGCGCGATAGTAGCGGCCGCAACTGTCTTTGTCGATTACAACTGGGGTTCCCCGACACGAAGCGTGGCAGGGCGGATTGCGGGCCTCGACCCGAGTGGACAGGTGTGGGTCGACTTCTGGCATCAATCGGCGGCGGCTGCGTGAGCCTATCAATTAAGCAGAGCCTTGAATCGCCCGAGAGCGCTTGCGGCTTTTGAAAGCGGCTCGCGCAAACCTTCCGACTCATCCTAAACAGCCGAAACAAACTCGAAGACAGAGCAGGGACCAATGGAAATAACCACCGCCAATCTTACCGCATTGTTCACAGGATTCGATGTAATCTTTCAGCGCGGATTCGATAAGCCGCCTTCATATTACGAAAAGCTGGCGACCGTTGTGCGATCGGCTTCGCGTCAAACCACCTATCCGTGGCTGGGGCGAACGACCAAATTTCGGGAATGGTTAGGTGACCGCGTAATCCAAGCGCTGGAAGCCCACAGCTACACTATCGTGAACAAGGATTTCGAAGACACCATCAGCATCAGTCGCAATGACATTGAAGACGACAACTATGGGGTATACGAACCGGTGATCGAGCAACTCGGATGGGATACGAAGGTTCACCCGGATTCGCTGTTGTTCTCGATGATCAAGAATGCCGTAACAACGCCGTCCGCCGTTGTGGGCTTCGACGGGCAACCGTTTTTTTCGGCGACCCATCCGGTCGGGCCGCTGGGCGCCGCAAGTGACGCGCGGGACGCGACGGCGTCGAACGTGAACACGTCGGGATCGGGACCCTATTGGTTCCTGCTTGATGCATCGCGAGCGGTACGCCCCTTCATTTTCCAGCTCCGCCGCGAGTACGCGATGACGCGGATGAACACCCTCACCGACGAGGCCGTCTTCACGCGGCGCGAGTTCCGTTTCGGCGTGGACGGACGGGCCAACACCGGAGTGGGGCTGTGGCAACTTGCGTACGCAAGCAATACCGACCTGAGCGTACCATCAAACTACGGCGCGGCGCGCGCCGCGATGCGGTCGATCAAGACGGACGCCGGGCTGCCATTCGGTGCATTAACCAGCCCCAGCGATGTTTACCTGGTGGTGCCGCCAGCACTGGAAGAGATCGGAGCGCAATTATTGCACTCGGACTTCATGGTAGGAACCGGGGGCAGCGCGAGCGTAACGACCAGCAACATCTGGAAAAGCACCGCGACGCTAATAGTAAGTGAGTATCTTTCGTAAGGCCGTGCGACCAACCAACCGACGACAGGGCCAAGGCGGATCGCGTCGTACGGACTTTTCGCAATGAGCGCCTCGGAATAACGATCTTTCGCCACAGCTAGACGCACCCCAGGATAGGAAGAGACCAACGTGTCATACGCATCACCGAACGACATGATAATCAGGTATCCGAATCGCGACCTGGTACAACTAACCAATGAAAATCCGAGCCAGACGACGGTAAACACGACGGTGCTCGCGCAAGCAATCGACGACGCATCGGCGGAAATCGACGGTTATATCGAAAGCCGTTTTGAACTTCCCCTGAGCGATCCACCGGCGGTGCTCAATCGGCTCACTTGCGACATCGCGATGTACCGACTGCAATCACTGAGACCATTGCATGACCTGGCAGACGCACGCCGACGATACGAAGATGCGGTCGCTTTGCTGATACGCGTGGCCGGCGGAGAAGTAACGCTGGGCCTGGGGACCGACAATGCCGCTCCGGCCGCGGCGCAAGGATCGGTAGTCACGCAAGCCGGCGGCGATGCGAGCGGCGAGTTGCCACAACGAATTTTCGATCGCGGTTCGCTCAAGAGTTACTAAGCAGGCCGAGTCACCACGCAAACCAATAAGAGGCTAATCATGCGCGTCAAATTCATTTGCATCCAGGCACAGAAAAACGACAGTTGGCATCCAGGGCGACTTGTCCACAGCGCGCGGCTGGTACCCGTCGTGGACGATTCGGCTGAAGCTCGCGAGTACTTCTCGGAACCGCCGGCGGGAAAGCTGGACCTTGACGCGCTGGCTTCAGAGCACTTCAAAGTCGGGCGCACGTACACAGTCTACATCGAGGAACTAGCCGCGGATTCGCGCTAGCTCGGGCAGAGCACGAGGGCAACCGGTCGCGCGCTGAGGCAAGGAAATGGCAGCTGGAATACTAGATAGTCCGTGGATCGGGCAGAGCTATTCGCCACCAACACCGCTCGATATCGGCACTATCGAAACGGCAATAGTCAATCAGTTGAGCACGCAAATCAGCGTTATCGAAATAGCCCATTTCCCGGATAAACCCGAGGCCTATCGCATGACGCATCGGATCGGTGCCGCACTCATCCGATACGAAGGTGCGGAGTATGGCAGCGTGATCGACAGCGCGGCGATCGTACAGGAGCGTACGCTCAAGTTTGAGGTGACGGTGATGATGCGCGACCTGGGCTGGAGCGTCGGCGGCCCGGCGGGCGGCACGGACCCGGGGGCGTACGCAATGATCGAATCTGTGCGCAGCGCGCTGACGGGATTCCGGGTACCCGGGTGCGACAAGACTTACCCACTGCGTGAACGCTTCATCAAACGCGACAAACAAGGCGGCGTCTGGATATACGCTATCAGCTTCGCCATGCGAACCACTGCTGTGGAAGCCTCGGTAGCGGACAACTATCCGTTACTCACATTAGCTAGTGCGCAGGAACAGGGCGGAGTCACGGCGATGAGTGTCGCGCCAACTTCATATGCATTTGATGAAAGCGGACAAATCGAGCTACCGAACGGAAACCTGTCAGCGGTCCAGGTAATAAATATTTCAACTGGAACGCCATACGTTGCCGAGTCGGACTACACGGTCGATACAGTCAACGGAATTATCGCTCGATCGTCGACGGGAACCATCGGCGCCAACGCGTTGGTCAACGTCGCCTATAGTTACGCAGAAGTTGTGACGGCAATCGCGAATGGAGGAGTCGTCCCGACAGCGCCGAGCAACTGAGGCATCTAGCCGGTGTAAAGCGCGATTAATTGCAATTACTCAACCGAACGACCGGCTAATCGGTCAGCAGCGAGCGGAATCAGCGATCGAGGAAGGGCTGCTGCGGCAGTTCACATACTGAACCCTAACGGTTGCACCGTAGCTCGTCACGCGTCTAAAGGGCATGAAAATGCCCGCAGAGGAGAAGTAAATGCCCGCATCCTTTCTGCACGGAGTGGAAGTAATAGAATTGGTCACAGGCCCGGCACCGATCAGCGTGGTGAAATCATCGGTAATCGGCCTAGTGGGCACGGCTCCCTATTGGGGGGTATTATCGGGCGCATCGCGCGCGGCGATAAACACGCCAACTCTGGTAAGCTCGTCACAAGACGCATCGCAGTTTGGCCCGGCAGTCCAAGGGTACACGATACCCTACGCGCTCAAAGCAATCCTGGGCCAAGGAGCGGGCCAGGTCATCGTAGTGAACGTCTTTGATGTGAGCAAGCACACCAGCGATATAGTTGGCTCGCAAACGTTCAGCGCGTCGGGGGCGATCAACCTCGGCCACATGGGTATCACCAACCTGACCGTGATGCCGACTACGACCATCCCTTTGACCGCCGAGTCGCACACGTTTGGCGGTACCCCGTCTGCCATCCAACTAATACATGGCAACATACAAGGGTCATCCGTAGTGTTGACGAGCAATCCGGCAGGTACGACCTATATTCAAGGTACTGACTACACGGTGGATACTCGAACGGGTCTGGTAACGCGGCTGGCAAGCGGCGCCATTGGGGCTACCGCGGCGGTGCTCGCAAGCTACAGTTACTATTCGGGCGCAGCGTACTCAGCAGTTGAGGACTACACAGCGGATCCACTCAATGGGGTCGTCACGCTTCTTGCTGGCAGCACGATTGCGGCGGGATCGACGGTGGCAGTGTCATTCAGCTATGCCGACCCGGGCAAAGTTCAAGACTCCGATATTATCGGCTCCGTGAGTGGCTCGGAATACACCGGCCTACAGGCGCTATTGACTACCTATGGGACGATGGGTTTCTTCTCCAAACTCCTCATCGCGCCAGAATATTCGCAGAATGGCGACGTCGCGACGGCGCTGCAAGCCACCGCCAGCACCCTGCGCGGCATGGCCTTGATCGACGCTCCTCCGAATACCACGGCGGCGACCGCGATTGCGAATCGCGGCGTGCCGGGTAATGCGTTCGACACCAGCTCAACGCGCGCGATTCTGTGTTACCCGCAGGAAACCTACTTCGATACTGGATTGGTGCCGACCGGCGTAACCTTGAATGGCGCCAACGCGGTTCCGTTGGCGGCCAATCAAACCGCAACTGGGCCATATTCCCAGTGGGTGGCGGGCGCAATCGCACTAAAAGATCTCAACAATGGCTATTGGTGGTCGCCGTCGAATACCCAGGTGAATGGGATCCTGGGTCCGGACGTAACACTTTACGCATCGCCCCTCGATGCTGCCTCTGACGTTAACAACCTCAACGCCGCGGGTATCGTAACGGTTTTTAACGCGTTTGGCACCGGGCTCCGCGTGTGGGGTAACCGTACGGCCGGATATCCGACGATTACGACACCAGACAATTTCATCAACGTTCGGCGGACGATGGACGTAATCGAAGAGTCGGTTGAACTGGCGATGCTTCAGTTCATCGATCAGCCCATCAGCAATGCATTGATTACGGCGATCCTGGCCAGCGTCAACGCGTTCATTCGAACTCTGATCCAACGCGGTGCGCTGGTGGCGGGCACCGCCAGCTACAATCCCTCAGAGAACGATCCGAGCCAAATCGCAGCGGGACACCTCGTGTTCGACATCGACGTGATGCCACCGCCGCCAGCCGAGCGACTAAGCTTCAACGTCTACATTGATTCGACGCTGCTGAGTCAACTAGGCGCGACGAGCGCGCTGACTAGTACCGCGATAACCGCCTAATCGCCTTTGGCGACCGCGCAACACGTACGACTCAACAACAGGCATTTGAGGATTTCCTAGATGGACATATCGGTAAACAGAATAACTAATGCGAATATCTACATGGACGGCGTGGGTTTACTAGGCCGTGCAGAGGAGATTCAGGTCGCGCAACCTCATCATCGCATGGCCGATCATAAGGCTCTCGGAATGGCGGGCACTGCTGAGTTTTGGGCGGGCGTCGAGAAGCTCGAAGCCAAGATCAAATGGAGCTCGCTCTATCCGGAGGTGCTAGTGGCTGTGGGGAGTCCGTTCTCCTCACACTCGTTCCAAGTACGGGGCAGTCTTGACCAGTATACGAGTCAGGGACGGAGCGCAGAGCTTCCGGTGGTCTATTTGATGACGGGAATTTTCAAAGACGCCGGAGCCTTTACTTTCAAGCAACATGAGAATGTCGATACTACATCGACCATAACCGTTTACCACTCCGAGCTCTTCATCGCCGGCGCTCAAATACACCTTTACGACGTTCTGGCGAACATTTACGTGGTGAATGGCATCGACCAACTGGCGCAGTTCAGGTCCAATTTGGGCGGTTGATTAAGGCAGACACACAAATCGCATTGCGCGATCCTGTGCATACTCGCAACTGTCCTCGAAGTGATCTAGGTGGAAATCTATCAGCCGACTACGGGAGTACGCTTTGATCATCGAAAACACTGGAAGAACAATTACGTTGCCCTCGGGGAGAAAGGCAGAAGTCAGGAGAGGCAAGGGCCGCGACCTGATGCGGGCGCATCGCGTAGTAGCGGGCAATTCGGAACCTATGTCTGTCTCATTCGCCTTGATCGCTGAGGTCGTCCGAGTAGATGAGAAACCGTTGGTCTATGAAGACGTACTCGAGATGGATCTCGACGATGTACTGACGCTCGAAGCTGAGGTCATGGGGGTGGGCGACGGCCGTCAAAATTTTCAGCCTACGCCGACTTTTCCCAAGGAGACAGGGGAGCTGCTAGCTTCGCCGCAATCATCGGACTTATCGCCTTCGGCTTCTCCTTTACAGAACTTGGGATGATGGATATCGACGAAATAGCATATTGGTTGGTGGCCACCGCAGACTATCTGGACGCAGGCAACTCGCCGGACGACGCTTCTACGACTGTTCAGTTACAGCGACATCGAGAATGACCTATGACCAGGCGCAAAAACGTCAGTAATCAACACTTCGACACAACGAACCCGCTACGCCGGAGAATCCTTAGCAAGGTCACAGATATTGCGGGTGACGAGGTCGTCAGACACCAACGGACTGAACTGTGGCGTAGCTTTGGCTTTTTACAGACAACCCCTACGGAGATTTCCGTGGCGACAATAGGCCAGAGGGACCGCGTTCAGGTTATGGGTCAATTACCGCGGGTCATCAATGCGAGGGCTCCAGAGCTCCGGTCCGGGACCAATGAAGACGCTCGCCAATAGGTCGGCCATGGCACAACCATGGACTCTTCTCCACTATGCGAAGCACCTGGACGCGACTTACAAGACCAGTCTTCGAGTCACTGAAATGGCTCGAGTCGCCAAGATCGCTTCCTCTATCCGACGGATCCGCGCAGCAGCGACACGGCTGCGCCCGGCGGCACAGATATCCGGAGTTGCGCGGCTGAAATACGCATTGAAAGACTCAATACTTCGAAAGGGCTCCACTGATTTTGGAGACTTCGAATCGAACAGACTCGAGACGGGTAGACACGCTGGGAGACCTCTCGTTGCGCTTACCGGCTATGACAATGGTTTACATCCTTCGCGGTTTCGTCGCCTTGTCGCTCTTACAGAGCGTTCAAAGGTACAACGACAATCCGAGCAGATCGGGCCCGCGGCTCCCTTGCGCTCACTAACTCAGCCTCAACCGGTTCGCACTGAACACTCGGTCGCGGAGGCGAGCCCCTCAAGTACATTTCGTAAACGCCACGCATTCGCTGATCTCATCACCAGATCTTCGACGCTTGCGAATAGCGGCTTATCTCAGGTCGCGCCGAGACACGCGTCTGATGCGATCCAGTATCGTCTGGATCGCCGGTTGGCACCCAACCACTTGGGTACCCATTCAAATGCACGATTCGCCAGGGGTGCCCACACTGAGATACCGGACCGAAAGCTCATGCAGAGGTCGCATGGTCTCGAGAGGCACATCAACGCATTCCGGCAAATGCTAAATACTCAAACAGCCTCGTTCGCCAAGGCCGCCAACACGAGACTCGGCGTCTTGCAAGGAGACCACAGCTTCGGAGCTGCGCAGGACGCCGCTCTGAGTAAAGTGGCGGAGCGAAGGGCTCGATTGGAAATAGGTACCGTTGATGCACGCTTCGCATCGCCCATAAGACCGGAATCATCGAACTCTGCTCACATTTCAGGAGCAAGCTCTAACGCTCTTCAAAAGGCTACATCCGCAGGCATCACCGCTGTTCCAGCCAGAGGGAGGCGGTCAGCCCTACTGCGACCCACACCTAAGATGACCGTTCCAGCCCAACCAACGCGGACGACGGGAGACTCCCGGGACTCGCGACCGCCAATCGTAGTTAATTTTTCGCCCACTATAGTTGTCCAGGGAGGCATCGAACCCGGAAACATCGAGCCCACTTTTCTACAATCTATAAGACAGTATAGTCACGAGCTTGTACGCACTATCAACCGCGAATTGCAAAAGCAGAGACGCGCAACGTTTTAGCCGAGCCAGAATGTGACACCTCGGTTAGTCCGAACCCGCTTGAGAAGAAACTGGAGGACATGATGTTCGCAGTATTCGGTGAAATTGTTTTTGAAGTCCTAAGCTCACCTGATGGATTCGGGTCAAGCCGGTCATGGCACTATGCAGAACATCGAGTAGTGCAGGCCCGGCCCAAGTTGCAGTGGATCGCGGATGACCTTGAGATACTCGATCTTGATTTTCACTTTCACGCATCTTTCACCGATCCATCGATGCAATTAGATGCGTTGATTGCCGCGGCCGACGATCACGTGGCGCGTCCCCTGGTATTCGGCAACGGCGTACATCGGGGCTATTTCATTCTCATGTCAATTCGCACGTCTTACCGCCAAATGAGCGACGACGGCAATTTGATTGCGATCAGCCTGAGGGCTGTACTCAAAGAGTGGGCAGCCCTATCCGAACTAAATTCTATCTCCGCTCCGGTCGCATCATTTCCACTAATCGGTGTCATTACTGCGCCACCTGGTGTCGCAACCGGGTCCATCGCTTATACTGACGCCCCCGGTCAAGGAGATCTGTCGAGCCCGCCAGTCTCCGAGTACGTCCCGACCCTTACAGCATCACCTGGCGTATCGCCTCTGCTCAATCTTCCCGGCAGCCCAGGCTTGCCGACACCACTACTGACTGTGAGTGACGTCGCACCAAGCACAATCGTACGGGCCTCACGCTAAGATGGCCATTTCACAGACCTAAGGAGCAAACGCGTTAAATGCAAAGGGTGACCCATAATGGTTCAATCACAATTCATTGCACATATCGCTGCATCCGCCGAACGCTGGGATCTGCTCGCGTGGCGATATTACGGCGATCCGACCTTATATGGGCCAATCATCATGGCTAATCCGAACGTCCCGATCGAGCCGGTATTCGAGTCAGGACTGGAACTCGCTATACCAGTACTCGAGCTGCAGCAGAGTCTGACCACGAACCTACCTCCTTGGAAGTTAGGACAGTGAACACTATCATAAACTGGTTACGCGGATTCGTGTTCGCGCTATCTCGCTGTCCGAAATGCAATCGGGGCTTCATATCATCGCCCAAATACTGCGCGGGAGCCAATTGCCGTCATCTGCGGCGCACTTATTTGAACGCAGATAACTCCCACCACCTCTACCATACCTGCTCGCGTTGCGGCTACAGACCGAACCGAATGAATGCTGTTCGAAGCGTGTCACCCTCATCCCAAACAACCAGCGCGCGCGTTCTGACCCGTTACAAAGCCGCAGAACCAAGGGCCAGGACACATAAACCCTTACTTTGACAGCTAACATCCCATGACCAATACAGTCAGCCAACCTCAATGGGTACTCACTTACAAGGGCGTGAACATAACTGCGGATATATCTGCGATGGTGATCTCTATCACCTACCTCGATCGCCTCGACGGTGCGTCTGGAGCGTTGGAAATGGAATTGGAAGATCAGGACAGGCGTTGGCAGGGACCCTGGCAACCCAGTGAAGGCGATCAAGTAAATTTAATGATTGGCTACGTTGGTTCTTCGCTATTACCGTGCGGAGATTTTCAGGTCGATGAACTCGCACTAACTGGGCCACCCGACCTTTTTCACATTCGTTGTCTCGCCGCCTACATCACGCCGGCGATGCGCACACCGAACAGCACCGGTTATGAAAACCAAACGTTAACCCAAATTGCATCTTCAATCGCGACGAAACACAGTTTGACCCTGGTTGGACGCAACACAACGCCTAATCTAATCTTCGCTCGGATAACTCAGCGGCAAGAAACGGACCTTGCATTCCTGCGGCGATTGGCACGCAATCACAACTACGAATTCACCATTCGCGGTGAGCAATTGGTATTCTATCCCCGGAGCTCTCTGGAGGCGTCAGCGCCGGTCGCCACTATTGGCCGAAGTGATCTAGTACGCTTTGACTTTCGCTTGAAAACACATCGGATATACAAGGGCGGCGAGGTTTCGTATCAACTGGCTGAGACCAAAGAACTGATAACGCAGAATGTACCAGCAGCAGGCGAGATTCCCACGAACGATACACTAAAGCTCACAGTCCGGTGCGAGAACGGGCAGCAGGCGAATCTGAGAGCGACTAGCGCCCTGCATTTCGAAAACATGGAGCGTGCAAGCGCAACTCTAACGGCTGTTGGATCGATTGCCTATGCAGCGGGTAGCACCGTCACCGTTGAGGGCTTCGGTCTAAATGATGGAAATTACCTAATCGAAACCGCGCGGCATCGGTTCGAACGAGCGACCGGTTATACCACCGATCTCACAATGCGCAGCGTCGGCTAAAGGGCCAGAATTGTAGCCCGCTACTTTATGAGAATTTCTTAAAGTGATCGTAGGGCAGGATTGATTTGATGTTTTCCCACAATTGCCAGCCGCACGATTGTCAGACCTTCGCTTCACTTCGAGAGGCGCAGTCGGAAGCCGAGCCTTGCGCAAGGATGCGCCTTAGAAGCGAGATACTCGACCGGAAGGCCAAATGATGTATCGAGTTGGAATAGTAAAAGCCCAGGATGTGATCAGAGCACGTTTGCGGGTAACGTTTCCCGATCGGGACCAGATGGAGAGTTGGTGGCTTCCGGTGGTCTTCCCGAAGACCCAGAATGACAAAGCTTACTGGCTTCCTGATGTCGGCGAGCAGGTCATTTGTACGATGGATGAGTATGACGAGGACGGGGCGGTTCTGGGAGCGATTTACTCGAGCTCGGATCCGACGCCAGTCGCCAGCGCGGATAAGTTGCACTGGACATTCAAAGATGGGGCGACCTTTGAGTATGATCGCTTAATTCACTCTCTGCAGATGAGTCTTCCAAGCGGAGGAACCGTGGCCATTACGGCAAACGGGGCATCGATAGCGATCGACGGAATGGGAAATATCGCGATCGACGGAGCAGGGAATGTCACGATCGCGGCGACAGCGCTGATTCAGTTAGCCGGCGGAGGTCCCGCCATAGCGCGCGTCGGAGATACTACAATCTGTCCGGCTGGCTCAGGGCAGATAGTCACTGGCAGTGCGAAGGTGAACGCAGGATGAATGCCGCGCTTCATTGCCTAGCCGCCTTCGAGTGCGAGTTCACCCGCCCGAGCGATTCTGAGGATAGACATTTGACCTTAGAACCGGGTAGGCAGAGCCGAATTAAGGACCCCAAGGTACGGAAGGAGTGATTACGTGATGGGCGCTGGCGGCATGACACTGGCTAACATCACGTCAGCCGATTGGTCCTTGGCCCTTGACGGCCTAAATCCTCCTGGGACGGGCCTAGGAAATGTGGTCCAAGGTCTTGCGGACGTTAATCAGTGTATCACTATTATATTAACAACACCGAAGGGCAGCGACCCGCTGCGGCCGACTTTCGGAGCCGACCTTTGGCGCTACATCGACGCACCAATCAATACAGCGATACCGGCAATTGTTCGCGAAGTGACAGAGGCGATTTTGCTTTGGGAACCGCGGGTGACGGTTGTCTCGATCAGCGCCACAGCGGTTCTGGGCCTGGACACCCAAACGGGGGCACACCTGGACATCTCGATCACATGGAAGCTGACTCTCAGTGTCAATGGCAATCAGAACTCGCCATTCGGCCCTGAACAATCCACTGTAGTAACTATTAGGACGCCGTAAAAGTGAGTGAGGTTTGTCGAGTGTTTATTTTGACGTATGCGACGCTCTTAAAAGGTGATCGTTAATGGCAGCCGGAATTCCCGCCCTACCCCCGCCGGTCTTTCTTAACGATAGCGACGGTCTCGACCCGAACCTGATTCTCTCCGATATGGTCGCGGCTTTCCAGGCGGCCGCGGGCCGCACCCTGCAACCGGCACAGGTAGAGCGATTGCTAATCAACCTGTATGCATATCGCGAGTCGCTGGTCCGAAATGCGATCCAGTACGCGGGGCAGCAGAACCTCCTTGCCTTTGCGGCCTTCCCGATGCTCGACTACCTCGGCGAATTGCTCAGCGTATCGCGACTGCCCGCACAAGGCGCGAGTACCACGCTACAGTTTACCCTCGCGAACAGACTCAGCATTTCTTACACGATTGCGGCTGGAACCTCAGTGGGTACAAGTGATGGTCAATTTGTATTTTCGACCGTCTCGGACCTGACAATTCCGGCGGGTTCCGACAGTGGTTCCGTGCTCGCGATCGCAACCACGCCCGGTACTGGTGGCAACGGCTACTTGGTCGGACAGATTACGGTACTGCTGGATCCGAGCGTATTGATCGGGGCGGTTACTAATGCCACAGCTAGCGCGGATGGCGCCTTACCGGAAACCGACGAACATTTGCGCGCTCGCATCCAGGCGGCGCCGAACCGCTTTAGCGTTGCCGGTCCTGAGGGTTCCTATCGCTACTTCACCTTAAGTGCGGACCCGACTATCGCCGACGCCCAAATCGTTTCGATGGCACCAGGAGAAGTCACTGTCTTTATACTGACGGGTCCTATAGCCGCGCAACCGGCGGCATCCCCGAACTCTGCCGCTATCGCGAGCACAGAACTGCTCGCAAAGGTGACTGTGGCGCTGAATGCCGATAGTGTGCGGCCGCTGACAGACACGGTCAATGTGGTCGCCGTCGCAGAGGTGGACTATCAGATCGCCGGAACCATCACTCTGTATGCCGATTCCGACCCTGCCACCACGATGGCCGCGGCGAACACGGCCGCGCAGGATTATGCAATTGCGATCGGCGAGAGAATTCAAAGAGACATCGTACCCAGCCAGATCATCGAAGCACTCTCGGTACCTGGGGTCTATCAAGTCGTACTCACCGAGCCAAGTTATATGCAATTAGCGCCGGGACAGTGGGCAAACTGCATCGCTATTACATTAAACCAGTCGACGAGCACACTCCGGAGCTGATCGGCACATGTCGGTCATACTTCAAAGTCGGGAGACTGTAATGCCGATTTAGGTCCAGACCCCTCTGATGTCGAATAAATAGACCCTCGCGAAATCTGAGCAGACTTTCCCAACTATAAGCACCCAATGGCTCAACTGACTATCCAGCCCTCTATCAACGATTTGCGCAGTCGTGCGTTGCTCGACTTGATCGAACGGATGGACGCGCTCGACTTGGTACCCATCCTGGTTTACCGCCTGGACTCTGTGCCGGATAGCGCATTGTTGTTCTTGGCGTGGCAGTTCGACCTACTCGCCCCACAATGGCAGCTAGGCGCGCAGGTGTCTGAATCAATCGATGCCATCAGTAATGTCGATGTGATCTCCGATATAGACACCCTGAGTTCTCCGGGAGGCGTGTCGGGTTCCTCAGACTTCGATTCTTTGCGCGCCTTGCTAAAGGTCGCTATCCCTCTGCACCGAACTCGCGGCACTCCTTACGCGATAAAGGCTGCGCTCAGACCTCTTGGTTGGCCGAACGTAACTCTGCTCGAAGGTCAAGCGGCGTGGGGTGGTATCAGCTACCCGTTGGACCAGGGCTGGGCGGTCTTTCGGGTCCAGTTGAACCTTACGACAGGTCAAGCCGTCGCCCCTATCGACACTGAGCGCGCGATTGCCGCAATCGATTTTTTTAAGCCTGTGCGCGCATGGCTTGATTCACTATGGTTCGTCGGCACGCCGATTCTTGACGCCGCACCGGCTGCCCAAGATACCATCGTCTCGATCTTTTCCCGCACCGACAGGGCTCCATTTGCTGATGATCTGATAGCCGCACCCGCGTGGCCGGAAACCGATGTGAAACTTATCTCACCGGTCTATGACGCTCATTTCCTTCATTCTGGTGTCACGTACGGAGCGAATGAACCTGTGGTGTGCGATGCTGGCGTAATAGTCAACGGTGTCGCGGTCGCCGCCAGGCACTAACCACCGAAATCTTGCCAACTGCTAAGAGGTAACAATGCGACCAAAGGGAATCGTTCAGCTTTACAGACGCGAGCGCCTCATCTGGCGCGGGCGCAATCTGTTCGTTAATAGCGGGCTTCCACTACTAGCCAACCTGATAGCCGGCGTCACTGCCGGCCAGTCAGTCAGCGCTATCGGCTTTGGCTCAGGCACTTCCGCTCCCACGGCGATCGATTCGGGATTGAGCGCGGCGCCCGCCTATTACAACGCGATCGACGGCTATAGCTTTCCGTCATCCGGGAGCGTTCAGTTTAATTACTCACTTCAAGCAACTGACTATGGCGCGACGGGCATGACAATTCAGGAACTCGGTCTTTTCGCCAATTCCGCAGGAATACTGCTGCCCGCGGCTCTTGGGACGGCGCATCCATTGTGGATCGCGGGTACCAGCTACATAGTAGGCGCAATAGTTGTTGATGCGAATAGCAATCTTCAGCGCTGTATTACTGGTGGCACGAGTGGTTTGACTGCTCCCACGTGGCCGACGGTTATCAATGCAACTATCACCGACGGGTCTACCGAGTGGACTCTGGTCGCCTTACATACTGCTCCGGGCCCATTAATCGCGCATGTGTCGGTTCCGGCGTTTTCGTACACGGGGACTGGTAACTACTCCGGCTCCTGGACTCTTACGTTTTGACTAAATGCGATCGCGGAGCTCTCCCCTTGGCACATTCCAGCGATACTCAATTCAGCGAGCGGTGATTAGATGGTAACATTGATCGACGATCCAGAATTCAGTGCTAACGAAATTTATGAAATTCAACAGACTGACGCTGTCGAAGGGGCCGCAAACGGTGCCAGCTTCGGTGGTATCGGGATCAGTAACCAACCGCATCAGCAACTGGCTAATCGCACAGCTTTACTGAAGCAGCGACAGGACTCAAATATAGCTAATATCGGTGTTCTGCAGGCATTTATGGCTGGATTTGTCGGTTCTGTGCAGGCGAATGGCTATATCCAGATTCCGATCAACGATGTTTCACGCGGGCCTATTGTAACTATCATCCAGTGGGGCTATTACCCGTTGTCTCAGATCGGCATTCCGCAGGACACCGAATACCCAGTAACCTGGCCGGTGAGGTTTCCCAATGCGATTCTGACACCTCCGCTTGCTACGAATGTCTATTTTCAGACCGGCGGGCGCAACACCGTCGCTTCCGCGGTAACCTGGAATACTGTGGGTGGCATCTTCGTTCTGGATGTTCCCAATGCGACCGCGGGCTCGTTTAGCGGGAATGAGCGAAGTAACGGCTTTTCATGGCTCGCGATCGGCTTTTAATGCTTGTCTCAAGGCGGCGTGCGCGCCAGCTAGCCCTCAGTGCCGCTGTCAACAAGTCAGCTCTTCGTCAATGGGTCAATCAAATGCAATTGCCATCGATAATTAAGCGTTTCACCGAACAGTCCCGCACCGCTCGATCGCTGGCGGCATTGGGGGCGTTGGGGTTGGTCGTCAGCACTGCCGTCTTGGCGCATGCTCAATATAGAGCGATTCCGAATTACGTCGGTATCGGAGCCGGACTGCAGTTTCGCAATGACATCAACAATCATCTGTCGGGCGTCACGCCAATTGCGCCTCGAATTGTCAGTCTGCCTTTTGTGCAATTGCCGGTTGAGCAGGACGGACAGGAGTACTGGTGTCCGGACTGCCAACAGTCGAGCCCGTGCGCAGGTGGAGGCCTGGGCGCGCTTGCGATCGGGACTCAGGGAGGATGGTCGTGTACCAGTGGCGCCCCGCTGGCGAATGGTTTTCCTCTCGGAGTTGATGTTTCCGCCGGTACTCACCGGATTAAAAGCCTCGCGCCAAACTCCGCGCTGGGTGATGCTTTGTCCCAGGGTCAGAGTCATTTGAACGACCTGGCGACGGCGAGCGCGAATTATAGTATGGGCTCTAACCGACTGCAGAATCTGGGTAGCGGCGCGGGCAATGGTGATGCCCTCAGCTACGGTCAGAGTGGGGCGCTCTTGAATGGGCTCAGTTTGAATTCTAACCCTCTCGGCGGCCTCGCCGCTGCCACGGTTGCGGGGCAAGCCCTCACGTTTGCGCAAAACGGTGCGCAACTGAAAATCAACAACGCCGCAATTGGCGTCGCTTCATCGAGTTTGGCAGGCGCCAGCGGCACTCCACTCGGAATCTCTGCACCGGCGAACATCGTCGCGGGACGTGCCCTGGTGATGGTGTTCACGGTGGCCGGGTCAACTCCAGGCGTCGCTCTGCCCAGCGGATTCACAACAATCCGCACCGATTCCGCTAACGGCAACGGTAGCCTATGGACCCAGGTGATCGCCTGTAAAACGGCGACCGGCAGCGAGCCGGGCAGCTACTCGGTCAGTTGGACCAACGGCGACAACCATGGAACTGGCGCGGTGATTCAACTATCGAATACGGATTGCTCCCACCTTGATGTGACTAGTGGTACGAACGCCGGCGGGACGGCAACGCTGACGATCCCTAACCTCACTACCACCCAGAATAATGAATACATTCTAGCCGCCGGCTCATGGAACTGCGGCGACGTCCCCGCGATCAGCATCGGACAGGTCTTCGTGAACAACAGCGGAGTTGGCCGCTTGATTGTATCTGCCTATCCCCAAGTGCTTGCGGGAGCGAGCCTCAGTCCCGTCGTCGGCCCTCTCAATACCAATGATTGCGGTCTTTCGGGTACCGCCGCAACAGGCGCGCAGGTCGCCTTCATTCCCAATTCGACTGTGCAGGCTGCTCCACTGATTACCAATCAAGTGGGCGCACAGTTGCAATCACTTACCGGAAGCATGAACCACGTACTGACCGTCACAGCGCCCCCCTACAATGCGCTTGGTGACGGCAATACCGATGATCTCAATTCGATTCAGCAGGCGGTGTATGACGCTTGCGGTGCCAATCCGCCCGCGTTGCCGAGTACCAACGCCCAGAAGGCAGTTTATCTTCCCGCACCGCCGGTCTGCTATATGCACTCCAAACCCATTCGCCTGCCCTGCCCCGGACTTGAGTTCAAGGGCGACCTAAGTACAAAGCTCTGCCAGAACTATGTCGGCGAGGCCGTAATTCAAAGCCCCTGGGGCGTCAACAATCTGAGTTACGGAACCGCGCTCGTACCTACCGGCGCCCCGGCCGGCAACTCGTTGGTTGCTCCCGGTAATGTGGCCGTCGCGGAAGCGATCGACCTCGCGCGATATATGAATGGAACTGGCACCAACAAACTCGCCTCGAAGGTTACGTCGAGCGGTTTTAATATCGCGTTTTTCATGAAGGCGACCGCCAGCGGCGGCCAGATCCTCACATCGAATCCGGCCTATCCGGGTACCGGCCTCGGCGCCTTCGCAATCATCTATAATGGCTCCAACCAGGTTTCAGCTACGATTAACACCGGCGCCGGTCTCGTCTCGCTTGCGACCTGTCCCGCCCAGACGCTCGGCAATGTCTATGAGATCGAATTGGACTGGGACAAGACCACCTATCGCTTGTGGCAAGGAACGCCCGGAGCCACTGCGGCGCTGTGTAGTTCCCAGGCGTCATCCAATGCGATGGTGCAAGGACCTTTCGAAGAAATCATGCTTCCTCCAGGCGGCGCGCACCAATACTGGCCTGATGGCAGCAGTAATTCGGGCGTTTCATTCACCGGCCTGCTCGACTCGATTCGCTTCGAGCTTACATCACTGCACAATTCGGCTTATACGGTACTGAACGCGAAGTTCGCGGCCGATAGCAGTACCTATCTGCTGGAAAATTTTGACGCCAGCCTCGACGGCACCCAGATTGGATATTCCGGGCTGGGCGGCGGCGGAAATGTTTACTCGGTAGTGCTCGGAAATATGCAGGGCACGGTGAACCCAGGCGGCAACTACATCCATGATATGGAACTCTGTTCAGTCGCAAACGGGAAAGGTGCGCCGGACGGAATCTTCGCCATTTGGGGAAATAACAGCCGCTACATCAATCTATCTTGCAGCAACGCTTATTACGCGCAGGCCGATCTTTTCAATAATGACTATCTAAGCCGGGTTGAAGGCTGGCAGGGCTTCGGCGGCCACGTCGGATTAGCCATCGGCGCTGCCTTTAACGATGGCATCCTGTTTGACAATCAGGTGGACGGAGTCGATGTAGCTTGCGAAGTGAACGAAGGCGGTGGCGGCGGCGACTATGAGAACTTCCACCCGCACTGCATCGACCGCGGTGGCTTGCGCTACGGATGGATCCAGAACGCATCGCAGGCTCATTACACTTATCCGTTCGTCGATCAGGAAAGTGGCGCCGAGCCGCAGTGGGTCGCAACCTTCCTACTCAACTCACCGGCCGGTCCAAACGTCTTCGATACTGGCAATATCGACACTCGTAATGGGGCTCCCTACATCCTGCAGGACAACGGGGGTTGGGGCAGTATACTTCTCGGCATGATCTTCAACACTTTTGCGCAGGATCAGCCCGCAGGCCAGGTCATCAAATATACCAACGGTAATCCAACTACGCCCACGCAATTCATCAATACGCTCAATCCGGGCGGCGTCCCCCTATCGAATCAAGCTGGCAATCCCAATGTGCTCATGCTTGGCGTCGGACAAAACTCGCTGCTCCAGTCGCTCGAACTTCAACAGGTGCCAGCCTTCGACTCCGGACTCAATCACGTCGTCGTCAACCAGATCGCGGATCCGGCCGCCGCTACCATATCCGTGGTAGGCACCACCGGCAGCACAGCGTACGGCCCCTATTATATTGTCTGCCACGATGCGAACGGCGGTGTTACAAATGTTTCACCGTCATCCAACACCGTCGCCAACGGCAACGCGACGCTAAGCAGCGCGAATCGTATCCACATTGCTTGGACTGCTATTCCCGGATGCACCACTTGGGACGTTCTTAAAGGGAATACCAGCACCTCGATTGCGCTCACGGTGGCCGGTACTTCATACGACGACGTTGGCGCTTCGACCGCGGCCTACAGCGCACCGAGCCGCAACACTACCGCGGACGTGTCGGGGCTGATGCAAATAAGTACCGGCACAACTTTCGCGAAAATCCCCGCTTCTGTTGTGAACGGTGGAAGGTTCTACTGCTCGGATTGTGATCCGCCCGCGAATCCTCCGGTCACGTGCACGCACTCAGGTGCAAAGACGGGCTCGTGGGTAGATGGCTTGAACAACCAGTGGCTTTGCGTCCCGTGAGTGTCACCTCACTTCTTATCTATGCTTTCCTGGTTCCGATCTCGGCACCTGGCGTCCCTCAAGCGCGTTCTCGAACTTACGACCTTGCGAAAGGTGCGCGCGCGATCGATTAGCTGCTTCGATTGAGGAGGGAACTCTGCGACCTTGCTTCGATATTTTCCTATGTGCGTCAGCTCAATTCGATAGTATATTCGGGTCGCGCCGCCTCGGCTCGTGAGTCCCGTGCACGATGTAGCTTGGTACATGCAACCATGGGTGCACGAGATCACGCCGCCACCATCTGTACGCGTGATTTGCAAATGCGGCGAATCGCCTGCCGGGTCATACGGAAGACGCCGCTCGCACGCCTACTCGCGTCACACCGCCAACGCTGACTCACATTAGATACTGATAAGAATCGACTGGTTGAATTACCAAGGTGGACTAGGCTCATGACCTTTCGATAGAATGCGCGGCCTCTCTTCCTGGCGGATGGTTAGATTATCGGTTGATAGCCGCTACGTTAACCAATTTCGGACAGCTCAACTACTGTAAATTGTCGCGCAAGTCTATATTCCGAATAGTATATAAGGAGCAGCGCGGCGCCTCCGTACTCGGCCAGTAATTCTCCGATTCCGTGGTGCGGCAGCAACTCAGTGAGCGGCGCAAAGACGAAAATGATCGCGAATCCAAGGAACATTGCCGGAGCGCCTACTGGCAAGCGATGACCGAGTCGCCAAAGCCACGCGACCTGTACCGCCGGAATGACTAATAGCGGCAGGTAGTGTATCCACACCAGCGGTGATAACAGCAACATCGCGATCAGCCAGAGCGAAAACCCCAAATCAGGCGACACCTGATCATGTGCGGAGACGTAGAAGGTTATCGCTGCGACTACCAAATCGAATCCGGCAATGATTAGGTGGCGAATAAGATCGCTGCTATTAACGGTAAAGAAATGCCAATAGAGGCGACTGAAAAACGCTGCTGGCGCCATGTTGTTATAACTTAGGACGTATGGGTCCTTTCCGGTGTTCTTGAAGAATTGTAGCCAGTCGCGAGCGCCGAATTGCGGCAGCAAAAGCACCGCGAGCGCAACCACTGTGACGACGGCCCAGCCAATAACCCGCCAGCGTCGCCGACTTACCAGAAATCCGACCATCACGATCGGGAAGACCTTAAACATGATTGCGATGGCCAGGGCCGCGCCCGCGAGCTTCTCGCGGTCGTGGTTCAGCCCCTGAAGCATCACGACAAGCGTCAGTAGTAGGACGAATTGGCTTTGCGCGAATTGAAAGTGAGTCGTGACGCCGGGAAATAAAAGGAACAACCCGACTACCATCCATGCCGCCATCCCGCCAATCTCATATCCCCCGATCAATAGGGCCAGAGCCGCGGTCATTGAGCAGATGCTCACCGCGAACCAGATCCAATATGCGGTCTCGATCGGTAATTCGGTGAGCGGCTCAAAGGCGACCAGGAACAGCGGCGTGTAGTTGCTAGTGAACGGATCGGGTAACTCCAAGCCGAGCGGGCCGCCAAGTTTCTCGAGATTGGAATAATATGGGTCGATTCCCGATCTGAGGGCGAGCGCCGATGTATAGTACAGTGAGAAATCATACCGCGTAACGCGCGCGCGAAGTCCGGAAAGCAGTATCGCGTACCGAATCAGTACGATGCACCAGATCACCAGAGTCAGTGTACGAATGACCTTCTCGCGCTCGAATGATTTCCTCAAGAGCGCCTCTGCATTCGCCATGCAAACGACTCTATCCCTGTTCGATCTATCGCGATCCGAACTCCGGCATCACTTCCTTCACTAGCAAATCTCGCGACTCCTGCGAGGTCGGGAAAACTATATAGTACGTCATCCCGAAATCCTCGATGCGCGATCGCAATTCGCGCCTTACTTCCTCGGGAGTACCCATCAATAGTACTGGTGAATTGCGCGCTGCTTCTTCACCTGGAAATCCCATTCCCGATGCAGTCGTTCGGATAGCAGCATCGGCCTCGCTCTTACTCCGTGCAATCGAGAGCAGTACGATGCCGCTGATTTCCACCGCCTCTACTGGGCGTCCCGCCTCCTTCGTAAAGCCGCGCAGCATCGCGATCCGCCGTTTGATTTCGGCCTTATCGAATCTCACTGCCGCCGCCGGATCCTGTACGAAATCCTTGCCATTGATTATCGGCGGAATGAGATTGGCGATCTGGGCCTCCGCACCCGCGATCTGCAAGACCTTCTTGCCCGATCCTCCGATCATGATCGCCGGATGCGGCCTTTGCACCGGACGCGGATAGTTATATGCCTTTTCGATCGAGAAGTAGCGGCCATGATAGGTCGGCTCGTCCTCAGTCCACATCGCCTTGATCAACTTGATTCCGTCGGCGAGCTGATCCAGCCGCTCGGCATTTGACGGATATGGATATCCATGCGCGTCGTATTCGGATCGCTGCCAGCCCGATCCCAGGCCCAGAACGAAACGACCATTGCTTATCTGGTCGAGGGTCGAAGTCAGCTTCGCGAGCATCGCGGGCGCCCGAAATGACATTGCGGTGACCGCCGGCACCAACCGCACTTTACTAGTCAGTGCGGCGATCGCGCTCAACGTCGAGTAGCATTCGAGCTGTGGAATCTGCCCCGATCCGAAGGGCGAAAAGAAATGATCATTAATCGAAACTGAGTAGAAGCTATTCTCGTCCGCCCATCTTGCCGCTGCCAGCGCATGAGGGAAATTATCTGTCGGTAGAAACAAGCCGAACTTTATAGTTTGCATGTTTGCGCCTCGCTTGCGGCAATTCCTGCTGGCTTCGATTTAGGGCCGAAGCCAGTGCAAAATAGCTCGCCGTGCCGATCAGCGCCAGCGTTCCTAATCATCCTTTCGGCGTTCCGGCGGACGCCGGCGCGGACGAACCCTTGGCCTCTACGACCACCTCCGCCGCAGCCATTCCAACCGCTCCGGCGACCGCTGCTGCCGCTGGCGTAATGCCCGCGTTTGCGTCTGCCGCCGGCACCGGCGCCGCCGCTGCGCTCGACGGTCCCGCCGCCGCTCCATCCGCCTCATTCACTGCGCGTTGCAGCGCCGGATTACTCTGCGGAACAAGCCGCAGCTCTGGTTCGCGATTGATCGCGTCGATCAGCCTCCGCGTGATCTCGTCGGCAGCTTGCGCCGTCGCTCGCAGCGGCACCGGGTAGCGCACCACGATCTCGATCCCGGCGTCGATGAATTGCAGGCGGCTCTGCGGCCGCGGACTCTCGAACTGCAGATTCAGATTTCGCTCGACGTTATGGTAGTCGCGCTGGATCGAATCGCGAAAGCGCGTGAACACCCCGTTGATCACTTCCACCACGCGCTGCTCCGCCAGCCGGTAGTCGCAGTCGGGCGCGAGCGTGAGGCGCAGCTCGTTCCACATATAGTGCGATCCCGGCAGCTGATTGAAGAAGTTCCCGTTGGACTGGAATACAATCGAATTGGGAAACACCGCGATGCGGCCGGTCGGCTGCCGCCCATTGGTTTCGTTGTTCAACTCCATCAGCGTCAGCTTGAACAGCCCGATTTCGAGCACGTCGCCCGCAATCCCAGCGAGCTGGATCCGATCGCCCACTCTAATCCCGAAACGGCCACCGATGTAAAAGTAACCCGCAAATGACAGGATCACATTCTGCAGCGCCAGTGCGATGCCCGCTGCCGCAAAGCCCATCACGGTGGCTAACACGCGCAGATCGCCGCCGAGCCCGAACAGCAGGATAACTACGATGACGATCCCCATCGCAAAACGCCGAATCTGCATCAGCTGATAGCGCCGGTGGAGATCCGGGACGTAGCGGAAAGTCAGTTTGCGCCACACCACCGCGGCCAGCGACACCAGGCCAATCAGGACCGCCAGAGCTGCTGCCCGCAATACCAGGTTGCGAACTTCGGTTCTGAACCTGCGCGAGTTCGCCAGGCGCCAACGCTCCAGGTTGGCGACGTAAAGATTGAGCGTAACGATCTGCTTGGACAGCGGCTGCAAAGCGTCGCTGACGAGCTTGCGCCGCGCCGCCAGTCGCTTGAAGGTGTCCTGCGTCTCGCGCACCGTTGCTATATCCCCGGAGGTCGCGTGATGAGCCTCCTGGACGCTCTGATCGTCGATCGCCCGCAGACTCTCGGCCAGCCGCTCTCGCTGAGCGTTGGTCTCCTGCGCGAGATCCGCGCTCATCTTGATCGCCGCATCGATCGCCTGCTGACGGCCCTGCAAGGTCATCAGGAACTCGCCGCGGGCGAGGAATCCCGCGTTGGGCGGCAAGCTGTCGGCGGCGGCGCCCGTCGATGGCACCGCGGCCTTGTCTTGCGCCTCGCTCGGCAGCGAACTCTGAAGTTCGTCAATCTGCGCCGACAGACCGTTGCGCGAAGTATCTCCCGCACTGCTGCTATTTTCGTATTCAATTAACGCGTCCAGCGAATCGACGTGCGATTGTGCAAGCTCCAGTTGGCCTTGTGCCGCTGCCAATTCGCGATTGATCAGGTCGCGCGAAGTGGCCGGAGCTTTGCGCAACCGCTCCTTGAGCTTCGCGATCCCCGCCGTGAACCCGTTCACTTCCGCCTCCGCCGCCGCACGCCGCCCTGTCAGATCGCCGCCCGCAACCGCGATCCCCTTGGCCGGCTGAGCATGATCACTCGCAGTGGCCTTTAGTAGCGCAGCCTCTCCGCGCGCGTAATCGAAGGCGAGGCTCAGAACCTCGGCCGCCATCTGTCGATTGTCGGAGACGTAAAGGATATCGACCGGATCGCTCGCCGCCTGCTCCTCCAGCGCAACCATCCGGTACCATGCGATAACCTGTCCCAGGTATGAAAGCACCGATGCGCGGCCCGGCCTCGCGCTAACCGCTGCCGGTGATGCGGCCGCCTGCGGCGTCGGCGCAGCGCTAGCCCCAGCCTTACTGGATGACGCCGTCGCCTTCGCAGAAGGCCCTACGATCGCCCCGCTGGACGAAGACGGCTTCGCCTGGGACGGCGCGATTCCGGGCGAACTCACCGGCGACGCGACCACCGATCGCGATGGCGAGGCGGCCGGCGTCGGCGCCGCAATTGCCCCTGCAGCCACGCAGACTACCAGTGCAATCGCACTCAGGATGTGGCGGTATCGAATCATCCAACAGGGTCGGCTAGCGAGATTGAAACCAGTGCGCGGGGCGCGGCAATCTCCTCACGTCCCTGTCAGAGTATCATCTGACGCGAATCACTTCGATTCGCTGCCACCGAAGAATTGCGCAGCGCAGATCGTCGTCTGCGGCAGATCGTCGTCTGCGGATCGCTGCGTGAAAATGACAAAGGCAAGCCCAGCGCACCACCGCGGATATGCCGCGCCCTACGCGCCGAGGGACACCCGATGAGATCCGGTGTCCCTCGAAGTATACGAACGAACGACTATCGCGCAAACGTCGCCGGCGTCACCCAATTCGGAATTGGCGGCAGCGACTTCTCCGCCATGCGCGCATCGTCCAGCGCTTCGTCGTAGCGCCCGAATTGAAAGTAGCGTTGCGCATCGAGGTATTCACTCGACGCTTCGGCGCTGTAAAACGAGGACCGCTGCGCGTCGCCGAGCCGTTCGTGCAGGCTCGTCAATTCGATCTGCACTTCCTCTTGAGTCGGCACGAACTCGGCATTGATTGGTTGGGTCTGGTTGCTCGACGCCTCAAAAGCGGCGGCCGGCAGAGCCGCAGTTGCCGCCAAAGTCAGGACAACCACCATCGACACGGCATGCTTGCGAATGTTCATCGCTCACCTCCGAGCTGGCGTCGGCTTGAGATCATCCGTCCGCTGCTCGATATGCTGACTATCGCACGCGAAAAATGTGCCATCAACGATAATAGTCCTACTTTTCGTTGCCAGGCTACGCCATTTCGTCAGCCAGCGGACCAAAAGCGCCGAAATTCCCGCTACTTATGCATTCGTCGTCGCGAGATCGATAACCACGAGGGCCTTTGGGGCATCAGGAGGAGGCCCAGCGGACGCAGGCCCTTCGCAGAATGTTTCGCCATCTGCGACAGCAGATCGAAAGGGAATCCCGCAAGGTTGCGCGAGCGGCCGCGATTTGGCCCGGCGCATAACCAGCACCGGCGGCGGGATTTCTCCCACCGCCGGCGCAACTCCCTACATTCCAACCCGAGCGATCACGCGTCGTAGTAGAGCGCGAATTCGTACGGATGCGGCCGCAGCCGAATAGCGCTCACTTCCTTCGACATCTTGTAGTCGATCCACGTCTCGATCAGATCCTCGGTGAAAACGTCGCCCTTCAACAGGAACTCATGGTCCCGCTTCAGGTTTGCGAGCGACTCCTCGAGCGATGCTGGCATGCTCGGCACCTCCGCCAGTTCCGCCGGCGAGAGCGCGTAGATGTCCTTGTCGAGCGGCTGGCCCGGATCAAGCCGCCGCTGGATGCCGTCGATGCCCGCCAGCAACATCGCCGAAAACGCCAGGTACGGGTTACACGTCGGATCCGGGAACCGCACCTCGATGCGCTTGGCTTTGGGCGATGGCGAGTACATCGGAATACGCACCGAGGCCGATCGATTGCGGCTCGAATACGCCAGGTTGATGGGCGCCTCGAAGCCCGGAACCAGCCGCCGGTAAGAGTTCGTGCCCGGATTGGTAAACGCCGCGATTGCCGGCGCGTGATGCAGAATGCCCGCGATATAGTGCATCGCAAGTTCCGACATTCCGGCGTAGCCATTGCCCGCGAACAGCGGCGTCTCGCCCTTCCAGATGCTCTGATGCGTATGCATGCCGGTGCCGTTATCGCCGAAGATCGGCTTGGGCATAAACGTCGCCGTCATGCCGTGGCGGATGGCAACATTCTTCACGATGTACTTGTACCAGGTCAGCCAGTCCGCCATCTTCACCAGCGACTGAAACCGCATATCGATCTCGGCCTGCCCGGCCGTCGCGACTTCGTGATGCTGCTTCTCGACGCGGATTCCCACCCGCTCCATCTCGAGCACCATCTCGGTGCGGATGTCCTGCAGGCTGTCGGTCGGCGGCACCGGAAAATAGCCTTCCTTGTTCTTGACCTTGTAGCCGAGGTTGTGGCCACCCTTGATCGCCGTCTCGCGACCGCTGTTCCAGTTACCCTCGTTCGATTCGATATGGTAGTAGCTCGCGTTTTGGGTGGTATCGAAGCGCACCGAGTCGAAAATAAAAAACTCGGGCTCAGGACCAAAGTAAGCCACGTCGCCAAGTCCCGTTGACTTCAAGTAAGCCTCGGCCTTGCGCGCCACGTTGCGCGGGTCGCGCGAGTAATCGGCGCGGGTGATCGGGTCCTGGATCGTACAAATTAGTGAGAGCGTGGGATCCTTGGTGAAAGGATCAAGCACGGCCGTGGACGGATCCGGTATTACCAGCATGTCACTGTTGTCGATCGCCTGCCATCCGCGAATCGACGACCCGTCGAAGCCCAGACCCTCTTCGAAGGGCGCTTCGTCTTTGAACTCGGAGACTGGCGCGGAAAAATGCTGCCAGGTCCCAAGCAGGTCGATGAACTTGATATCGACCATAACCACGCCCTTGTCTTTAATCATCTGCAGAACTTGTTTGGGAGTCATCGGACTCGTCATCCTCCTGGCCGTTTATGGGACGGCTAAACGTTAGATTGATTGGGTTGCTCTTACGACCACTCAACTCTGAATGGCGCTTGCGACATCCTTAGAGACAAATCGATCACCGGCACGATGTTGTGGATGTGAAGTGACTGCCTCTCCATTTTTCACGAATTCACCGGCAACGCAACGCCTATCCATGCAGCAGCCTCCTGCTCATACGGCAGGCATCGGGAGCCTGCTGCAGATTGCCCAAATCCGCACGCTCTCGTGCAAAATGCAATTAGACCAAGCCATAAGCCCGTCGCATTCTCTCGACACAAGCCAACTCATTTAACTCATGCTGGAAGACTCAGCAAAATAAATGCCTGCTCGTCGAATAGTTCAATTTTCGGTCCTCCTATCAGGCTTTGGCATGAATTCGTGAGCGTCAACAAATCGTGGATCACACCTCTTCCGAGATGAATTAAACAAACCTTCTGCACAGCCTTCGCCAATCCTTCGCCAACGTTCGATAACTCCTTTCTTCGGGCTTCCTCCAGGACTCTCCAGCCATCGGCGCGTTCCGCTTGCGCAACCCTTGGAACCGGGCCGGCTCTCGGGCTAATCTGCGTGTCGTATGCAGCTTGCGCGAAATCACCAATCCGGGTCGTCAGCGCCATCGTCGCGTCGATGGGGAGAATAATCGCATGAACTTTGATCTAACCGATGCACAACAGGAAATTGTCGCCGGCGTCAACGCGATGTGTGCGCGGTTTCCCGACGAATACTGGCGCGGCAAGGACTCGCGCGGCGAGTTCCCCCATGAGTTCTACAAGGCCGTCGCCGACGCCGGTTACCTCGGAATCGCGATTCCCGAAGAATACGGCGGCAGCGGCCTCGGCATCACCGAGGCGGCCCTGGTGATGCGCGAAATCGCCTACGCCGGTGCTATGAACGCCGCCAGCTCCGTCCATCTCGGCATTTTCGGACTCACCCCGCTTATCCGTCATGGCAGCGAAGAGATGAAGCGGCGCTGGCTGCCGCGTGTGATCAGCGGCGAGATGCACATGTCGTTTGCGGTGACCGAGCCCGATGCCGGCAACGACATCACCCACATCAAGACCTTCGCACGCCGCGAGGGCGACAACTTTATCATCAGCGGCCGTAAGGTCTTCATCACTAAGGCCCAGGTGGCCAAGAAGATGCTCCTGCTGACACGCACCACGCCGATCGAAAATGTCACCAGGAAAACCGACGGCATGACGCTGTTTTTCGCCGACCTTGATCGCAGCGCGGTTGAAGTCCGCGAACTGCGTAAACTCGGCCGCCACGGCGTCGATACCAACATGCTCTTCATCGACAACCTGAAGGTCTCGGCGGCCGACATCATCGGCGAAGAAGGCCGCGGCTTCCATACCCTGCTCGACGGCCTTAACCCCGAACGCATCCTGATCGCGGCTGAGGGTATCGGCATGGGGCGCTCTGCCATTGACAAGGCGGTCCGGTACGCCAAGGAGCGCATCGTCTTCGGCCGCCCAATCGGCCAGAATCAGGCCATTGCGCATCCGCTCGCCGATGCTTATTCCAAACTTGAAGTGGCCGAACTGATGATGATGAAGGCGGCGTGGCTATTCGATAATCGCAAACCCTGCGGCGCCGAATCAAACATGGCGAAACTGCGCGCTGCCGATGCGGGATTCGAGGCCTGTGATCGCGCGGTCCAGACCCTTGGCGGTTATGGTTACATGCAGGAGTACGATGTCGAGCGTTACTTCCGCGAGGTTCGCCTGCTCAAGATCGCGCCGGTTTCCCAGGAGATGGTGCTCAATTCCATCAGCGAGCACGTACTCAACCTGCCGCGGTCCTACTGACAAGCCGCCTCAGGAACACGAATTGTGGCCGAATTGCCTGACAAAATCTGGAACGGATATACGAGATAAATGCGCAAAGGCGGATGGATAACGCTCGCGGCGGGGTTTGCGTTCGCCGGTTTCGTTTTCTATTCACTGTTTTCAGTCGAACCGGTGAAAGTCCTCAAAAGCCATTTGGAACGGGACGGCGATTTGGTCTTCGTTGCCGGCGAAGTCCGCAATACCGCCGATAAGCCGCGCGCGATTGACCTAGAAATCCATTATTTCGACCACCGCGGACGCCCCGTCGGGCAGGATTCGTTGACCCTCGAGGGACTCGGCGCGGGTGCCGTGCGCGACTTCAAAAGCCCGCCCCGCGCGATTGAGGGAATCGAAGATTTCTCGCTTTATATGAATAATGGCCGCAATCCTTATGGAAATTGACTTCAATCGCTGTCAAGACATGGACCGGTCATTTGTGATTCAGTTGGCAAACCGCCGTGACTTAAAGTAAATTTGCGCGAATTCAAGCGAACGCTTGTTTAGTACGTGCGATCAGACTACTAATAGTAGTAGCTACACACGGTCATAGGCGAGTAGATATCTTTTTATAGCATTTGGTATCTTTTACCTACTTATTTTGCGCAGCATGGTGTGGGACGAGAGTTTCTGGGGGAGAACGTCGCAGCTTCCGTGGATTTTCTGTCTGCGGATAATCTCCGAACAATTTTGGGACCGGCCCTATCGCGGCAGGTGGATTGGCGGCCCGCTCGTATTTCGAGCGGCTGAAGTGCTGCCGGCTAATCCAGGCCGCTCGCCGGGCTGAGTAAGCGCGATGGCAAAACGAAGAGATCGAAACTTTGGACAAGTAATTCGCGACCGGCGGCGTCAACTGGACTTGACCCAGCAGGAAGTCGCCCGCCGCATCAAAACTTCAACGCCGTATGTCGGTCACCTCGAATCGAGCAAGCGCCACCCGTCGGACAAGGTATTGAGTCGGCTGGCGGAGGTTCTGGGCCTCGACCGGCGGGATCTCTTCTTTCTCGCCAACCCGCGAGCAGTGGAACTGTTGCGGACCGAAGAAAACGGCAAGGGGAAGCTCGCGTGGGAGGAATTCCGCAAGGACGACCGCATCCGCCGCACCCATAACATCACGACGGACGAGATGGAGATACTGTCGGCGATTGCCTCGATGGGCGATGTCGGCTCCTCACGCGACTTTATCTACATACTCAATACTGTCCGCCACGCTCTGGGCCGCTAAAGCCGCAGGGTGTGCTTCGGACGGGGGCTGATTCGACCGTTCGATCACACCCACGAAACATGCTTCGGGCCGCGCGATCAGATAGGCTCAGGCGCGTGCGCACGCAAGTTCTGGCAGCGCGTTCGCCCGCTTGGGCGTCAGCCGTTGCACATATCGATAAACTGATTCAGGCGCCTTCATTCGAGCTGCTCAAACAGTCCGCCCGAACCGTCGCCGGCTTCGCCGTCATCGACGGTACCAGGGCCTTCATCAAGCGCGTGGACGAAGGTTCGTGGCCGAAGGGCTGGGTGCTGCGTCTGCGCGGTTCGCGCGCCCGGCGGATATTGCGTGGGGCCGCGATCCTCAAGAAGGCTGGCTTTGCTCATCCAGAGCCCTTGGCCGCGGCGGAAGCCCGGGCGCTGGGCGCGATCAGGGCGAGCTACGTAATTAGCGAAGCGCTTGGCCACGCACGGATCTTAAGCGACGTTGTGCTCGCCGGCGGACGACCTGCTTTTCGTCGCCGGCGCCACATCCTCGCGGCTGTCGCGATCGAAGTCCGCCGCCTCCACGATGCAGGCGTCTATAGTCTCGACCTCCAGGAAACCAACGTAATGCTCACCAGCAGCGACGGCGACAACTGGAGGATTTATTTCGTCGATCTGGAAGATTATCGTAGCGTGCGCATGGTTTCGGAGCGACGCCGATTGCTCAACCTGGTGCATCTGGACCGCACCATTGGACGCTTTTTACCGCGCTCGCAAAAACTCCGCTTTCTCTATCGGTATCTCCGTTGGCGGCCCAGTCGCAAGGAGGCGCGACGCGTGCTCCGCCTTTTTTTCGCCCTTCGCGATCAGGCTCAGCAGCGTGCGATTGCGCATGGGCGGCCAGGCTTCGTTCAGCGTGAGCGAAAGAGCGCATCACCTGTTGCTCCCGAAAGTCTCTAGCACGCCCGAGATGCGCTTGACCCTATTCGTATCTTCTGAAGGTAGTTGGTTATGACGCTGACCGTTCTCAAGCGCGAGTACGACCATCATACCGAGCAGATTCATGCCGTGGGCGGGCCGAGCGTCCGCGACGTGATGCTGGGGCTCAATGACGGCCTGGTGGCATCATTCGCGGTTACGTCAGGAGTCGCAGGCGCTTTCACCGCTCAGAATGTAGTGGTCATGGCTGGGCTTTCGGAAATGTTAGGCGGTGCGGTTGCGATGGGCCTGGCGGCGTATGCTTCCGCACGCGCGCAATTCGAGTTCTACCAGAGCGAAATTCAACGCGAACGCAACGAAATCGCACGGTGGCCGGATCGCGAGCGCGACGAAGTCTCTTCCATTTACCGCAAAAAGGGCTTCAACGGCCCATTGCTCGATCAAATCGTCGGGCATATCACTGCCGAGCCCGGCCGCTGGGCGAACGTGATGATGCGCGAGGAGTTGGGTTTTGGCGACGATATCGGCGAATCACCGCGCCGTTCCGGCGCCACTGTAGGCCTTTCCTACCTGCTGGGCGCGATGGTGCCGGTAATGCCCTATCTGCTGGTAGCCCCGCCGCTCGGAATAGTGATATCGGCATTGGCCACGGTCGGCGTGCTCTTCGGTGTCGGCGCCGCAAAGACCCTGATCACCACCCGATCATGGTGGCGCAGCGGACTCGAGAGCATGGCGATTGGGATTGCCGCGGCCGCTGTCACTTACGGTGCCGGAGTGCTCTTCGCCAGTCGTCGCGGCTGACCAGTCACCGCGTCCGCGGACCAACGTCAAGGACAGGACCCAAGGCGAACATCAGCCCGTCGCCCACCCCTCCGGCGCGTTCTCACCCAAAGGATAGCCGTCCGCAATCAGGCCGCGACGCGTCTCCCCTGCTTCCATCGCGTGAGGTCGCGTTTGAGCAACGTTTCCAACGTTTCGATTTCGGAGAGAAAATATTCTCGCAATGAGGCTTCCATGCCCGGATCGAGCGGCGGGAAGGATTCGCCACGACCGAAGCAGTAATTCCAGAGCGGCGAAAATTTCTCGCTGATGAAGTAAAGCTCGTGCTGGCGCAGCCATTCGCGAAACACGCGCGCCCGCCGCGCCAATTTGTAACTCTTCGGGGCCTGGTTCATTTCGTTGACTTTGCCGATTCCCACCGGGGATTCGCCCAGGTCGATCTTGGGAATGCCGATGAAACTGGTGACCTGGTCGAGGTAGCTCTGCGGGTTGTCCTCAAGATCGTCGTAGATCACCACGAGCACCCGATCTTCGCCGAACTTTTCCTGCCACGCGCGAACGTTCTCCGTGTAACGACTGACGCTGAACATGTTGCCGGGGCCGTCCCATTTGCGACAGTCCTCGATCGCTTTTTGCAGTGAGTCGTGACCGATGAATCCTTCGCGCCGCAGTTGCCGGTAATTCGAGAAGAGCCGCTCCACCGGATCGCGCAGCGTACAGATTATGCGGCATTGCGGAATGTCGTGCTTAATCCGCACGCGCGCCAAAGACGAATCGAAGTAGGTCGGAGTAATCTCGACGATCGGCAGATCGGGCGGGCAATTGCGAAAATGCCTCTGATACCATTCCAGCCCAAGATCGTAATACCACGAAAAAAAATGAGTCTCTTTGACGCCTTCCGACAGCCCTACGTTTCCGCTCAGCACCCGATCGAGCCAGGTAGTCGCAGTTCGCGGCGGTCCCACGGCAATGAATTCCGGCATGCGCCTGTTGGCGGGCACGCTCACTGGATGACTATTCTCCGCGTGCGCAAAGTAAGCTCTCCTGGTTTCCGGTCGGTCGAAATAATTTAAACGTTTGCGCTCGGCACTGCCAGCGTCCAATCAAATCAGGCGACAAGGATGCGACCGCTTCGACCTCAGCCAACTCGGCCAAGGCGCCGCCCTGAGCGGCTGCGCAAGGTCTAACCGCTCGCGATTGCTCTGCCGGTGGTTAGAAAGTAGAGTTTCTCAAGCGGCGAAAAGGGACCAATCCAACTTTGATTCCGGAACCAGCGATCTCGACGGCAAGCGGCGCGAAATGGCCGCCATGCAAGTTGTGCGGCGAACCAACGCGGGCGTTTCTGGAACGCGGATCGATACCGATTGTCAGATGTGAAAGCTGCGCCTTCAGGTTCGCCGTCCTGCCCGATCAATTCTCCGCCAGCGATCAATATATCGACGACACTTACTTCAGCGAAGCCGCGGCTCACGGAGTCTCCGATTACGATACTCTCTGGAACGACCTGGTGTCGCATCTCAACGTTCCGCGACTGCAGCGAATGCTCGATCTCGGCGCGCGCGGCGGCCGATATCTGGACATCGGATGCGCAAGTGGAAACCTGATCGAACATGCGCGGAAGATCGGCTGGGAGTGCTTCGGCGTCGAACTCTCGAGGGCGATGCGCGGGCGCGCGCAGCAACGGACCGGGAGCAAAATTTTTGCCTCGATCGCCGAGGCGGGAAAGAGCGGCCTGCGCTTCGATTGCATCACGATGTTTGGCGTGATCGAGCATACTGAAGATCCGCTCGCGACGATGCGCGAGGTCGCCCAGATGCTGACGCCACGCGGGATGATCGCGTTGAGCACGCCCAATTTCGATTGTCCCTACGCGCTTACCGGAATCGACGGGACTGCGATTAATATCTGGTACATTCCGCCCGAGCATATTTCATATTTCAATCGCGTTTCGATCGCGTCCTGTATGACCAATGCGGGCCTGACGATCGTCGCGCAGGACGGAATTTTCGGCGCGTGGCGCGCCTGGGCCGGCGATACCTCGTTTCCCCCGTGGCTCACCAGCGCGCTGCGGCCGTGGCGCAGGGGCAAGCGCTTGCGGCCCGGCGGCTTGCTCGGCGCCTACCTCAAGCGATCCTATGGGCCGGCGCGAAAGCCGGAGCTCTACCGGCGTCGCCACCCATCCGATCTGAGCGGCTGTGAAGTGATGGAAATCTACGCGGTCCGCGCCGAAAACCACTCATGACTTCTACCGGATCCCGAGGTCCGCTGCGGCTCCCCGATTTTCTCGGGATCGGCCCGCCGCGCACTGCCACCACATGGCTCGAACGGGTTATGCGCGGTCACGTGGGCTTGCCCGCCCGGGTGAAAGAAACCCAATTCTTCGTTTGGCGTTATCGGCTCGGCCTGGAATGGTACGCCGCCCATTTTCGCGAATGTCCGCCCGATCTTCCGGTCGGCGAGTTCGGCCCTACTTACTTCGACTCGCCCGAGGCGCGCGATCGGATCGCTCACGATTTGCCGCAATGCCGCATCATCTGCACCCTGCGCGACCCGGCCGAACGACTGTATTCGCATTATCGCTTATGGCGGAAAATCGGCTATACCAGAACGCCTTTCGAAAAAGCGGCCTTTCACCATCGCCAGCTGCTCGAAACGACGCGCTATGCAGACCACCTGAAGGGCTGGTTCGACCGTTTCGGACGCGAGCGCGTACTGGTTTTACTCCATGAGGATTTGCTTCGGGACCGGCAGGGCTTTCTCGATCGCGTCTGCCACTTCATCGGCATTGCGCGTTTCGACATCTCCAGCAACGATCTCGCGGAGAGCCGGATTCATACCGTCGATCAGGCTCCCCGCAGCCATCGCACCGCTCGGCGAGCGCAGTACGTCAGGCGTAAAATGATGAGATACCGGCTCTATCGGCTGACGGATTACTGCCGGCCGATCTTTGATTATTGCTTCTCTGGTGGCGAAACCTTCCCGCCGCTCGACCCCGCCCTTGCGGATCGGATCCGTGCCTCTTTACGTCCGCAGACGGAAGCTCTTGAAGAGCTCCTCGGGCGCGACCTGAGCGCGTGGAAATCCCGGGTGATCGACCCTGCCGCTTAGCCGCCTGCGTCAAAGCGCGGCAACGTAGGCCTCAAGGTGGCGGAGGGCGACGGCGCTCCAGGTGAAGCGCTCCCGCACCATCGTCAAGGCGCGCCGGCCCATCGCGAGACGGCCATTTTCATCGGCCAGCATCGCGCGCATCGCAGCGGCAAATGCTTCGGCCCGATCCCCGTCAACGAGCATTCCGTTGTCACCGTCGATAACTATTTCGGGCGTTCCGCCGCTGCGCGAGGCGATCACCGGACGACCGCATGCCATCGATTCGAGAAAGACCAGGCCGAGTCCCTCGGGCAGACGCGAGGGCATGGCAAAGAAGAGCGCGCCCTTGTAGAGCGACCACAGTTCCTGCCGCCGCCGATTACCGAGTATCTCGATCCGTGCGGCCACTCCTGCCGCCGCCGCTCGCGTCACGATCCGATCACGATCGGGACCATCGCCCGCAATCAGCAGATCGACGTTGGGATAGTCGAAAGCCACGCGCGCGAATGCGTCAATCAACACGTCAATCGCCTTGTGGCGAAGGTCCAGCCGCGCCGCGCAAAAGATGTAGCGCCGTTGCCGAGGCCACGGCGCAGCAACATCGGCGGCTGCCAGATCGACACCGCCGAGGACCACGTGGGCCCTGCGCGCAAGGCGCGAGTGGGCCGCGAACTGAACTCTCGTTGCTTCCGAAAGAGCCGTCAGCGCCGCTGCGTATTTGAGCGATCGGAGCGCGCCACGCCCAAGCTTGCCCTGCCCCCACGTGTCATAGAGCGACTGCACCAGCGGGACGCGAGTGCGGCGACACGCGATCGCGACGCTCATGAATTTGTCCCAGGTCCAGACGTGGGAATTGATCACGTCCGGTCGGAAGCGATCGATCTCAGCCATTAGATCTACGGCCTGCGGCTGACGAATAAGACGTTCAAGATGTCGTAGCGTGACCGCCTTCTGCCCGGGAATCTCGACGATCGCGCAATGCGCCGAGGTCTTCGGCGTGCGCTCGGCACCGGGAGTCATGTAAGGCGTGGAAACGATCGAGACTTGATGGTCGAGCGCAATCAATTCCTGGGAAAGATGATCGACGACTTCCTGGATTCCGCCGATGGCGTAGAAATCTTCGACGATCAGCAGGATTCGCATCGCAAGAGGGACGGCTCAGCGCCACGTTTCGCTCACGCTCGATCGAAATTGCGCAGTGAGGTTTCGCATTAGCTGCTGCTGCGCGTGCGGCCCGACAAGGCCCGGGCCATGCCGAGCGGCAGATAGGTCTTGAGGTAGCGCAGGATGTTCTTGACGCGCAGAGGGTCTATCTGCAGAGCGCGGCGAAAAGCCTCGCGCGCCGAACTTCGATCGCCCTCGCGCAAGGCGCGCAAGCCGATATAGCCGAAGATGCTGCGATTGGCGCGGGATCGCGCGGCCAGCAATCGATCGGCTCCGACTCCGTAGCGCTCGCGCAGTATGCGGTCGAAGATGACGCTCGCTTCCGGCCGGCGCCATCCGCTTTTGAGCGGTCGCGGGAAGAGCGCGAAGCGCCACTTTACCAGGCATTCCGCGTCGTAGTGAAACGGCCCCTGCTCGCGCGCGCGCAACCAGAAAATCACATCCTCGAATCCATAGGATCGGAATTCCTCGGGGAAGCCGCCGCACGCGTCGAAGGTCGCGCGCCGCATTGCGACCGCGCTCGGCATAATCGGCCACAGCCGCGAGAGCATCTCGTCGAGCGTCGGCGCGTGGTCAACTCCGGCGCCGATCAGGGCGGAGCCGAGGTCGCGCCCGTCACTGTCAATCACCGCGCAGTTGGTGTACGCAAGCACGCAAGTTGAATCGGCGTCGAGCGCTGCTACCGCGCGCTCAACCATTCGCGGCATCCAGATGTCGTCGCAATCGAGAAACGCGAGGTACTCGCCGCTCGCGGCAGCGACACCGGTATTGCGCGCCGCCGCAATCCCCCCATTTAGCCGATCAATAATCTGGATGCGGTCTTCGTAACGGCGCAGCACTTCAGCGGTCGCGTCGGTAGAACCGTCATTGACTACGATAACCTCGAGATCGGCGCAACTCTGCGCGATCGCGCTTTCGATCGCCTCGGCAACCGTAGTGGCGCCGTTAAAGACCGGCATTATCACCGAAACGCGCGCCATCGCTTAAGCCCGGAGGCTGGCGGAACCTGTCAACGGCGGTCCAATGGTTGGAGTCACGCGCGCATCGCAGCTTCGACGCGCGCCGCCTCTCGCGGTGTTTTCCACCTCGACAGGTCGCGGCCGATCACGCCTTCAATTGCTTCGACCTCGGGGCGAAAGCGTTCCCGCAAACGGGCTTCGACTGCGGGACTCAACTCCGCAAATTCTTTGCCCCCCTCGAAGCAGTAGCGCCACAAACCGGCGCGTCCAAGCAGGTGAATGGTGCCGTAGGCCTCCCGCGCTTTGAGCCAGTCACGCAGTTTGCGCGCGCGCCGGGCCAGCCGCCGATTCCGCGGCGGCGCACTGAAGGTATTTATTCGGCGCTGCGCGATGGGCGTTTCGGCGACTCCTATTCGACCGATCCCGATGAAATCGCAGACGCTGTCGAGATAGCTTTGCGCGTCGGATTCGAGGTCGTCATGAATGAGCACCAGCACCCGGTCGCGGCCGAAGGTCTCGAGCCACGCCCGCAGTCCGCGTCCATCATTTACCGGATGCTGCGCGACCCAGGTCTCAAAATCCTCGCTGGTCCAGGCATTGCGCAGCGCCAGTTTGTAGAACGAATAGCGCCGCTCAACGGGATCGCGAAACGTACAGATAATGCGGCAATGCGGAATATGCAGCGCGATTCGCTCGCGCGCGATTTGCGAATAGTAACTCGGACAGATTTCGCCGGCCGGAAGATTCGGGTCGCAATCGCGAAAATAGCTCTTGTACCATTCGATTCCGCGCGCGTAATTCTCCACAAAGAAATCGACTTCCTTGATTTCGCGTGGCAGCCCCACGTGGCCCCGCAAAACCGCATCGAGCCACGAGGTCGCCGCGCGCGGCGGACCAATACCCAGAAAATCCGGGAGGCGGCCGCGCATCGCTGTTGAAGCCGAGCCGGCAGCCATCAGTCGAAATGTCTCACCATAAAGACGTGATCGTTCATTCGATTTCGAATATCGGCAGCTCCGGTATCAGCATTTATCGTTGAGCGCATTTTGATCGGTGTCCAGCGCCTGGCCCTCGATTTCCACCAGGATCTCATCGCCTTCGACCTTCACGGCGAAGCACCCAACCCGAGTTGCTGGGTCGTCAATGCTGGCGCCGGTGGTGAAATCGTACTCCCATCCGTGCCAGCGGACAGACCACGCGCGTGCCGTAAATATCGCCTTCCGCGAGCGGACCGCCGCGATGCCGGCAGGCGTTGTCGATCGCAAAGAAGCTGCCGCCCGCATTGAACAGCGCGATCTTCTTGCCGCATGGCCTCGACCAATTTGCGCGCCGCCCTCGGGAATTTCCCCACGTTTCGCAACTTTGACGAATTCGGCCATCGCCGCGGTCTCTTGCCCCAGCTTCTAACCGACCGCTCAGGTCGTGTATTCAGCGTTGATCTTGCACGTAGTCGAAGCTCAGATCGCAGGTCACATCTGCGCCGTCGGCCTTACCCAGCCTTGAGATCGAGCGGTCAGGCCGAATTCCGGCGCCTTCATTTCGCGCGCCGGCCGCCTCCGAGTGCTCGGCATGCAGACGCGCCGTGGCTCGCGATCTTAATCCCGCCGAGCTCAACTTCCAGCCGGTCGAGATCGATGCGGCACGCCCGCCTTGCCGACCGCCATCAGGATCCGGCCGAAATTCGGATCGCATCCGAAGAACGCGGTCTTGACCAGCGGCGAGTTGGCGATTTGCCGCGCCACCCGCTCGGCATCGGCGGCCGTCCGCGCGCCGCGCACCTCGACCGTCACCAGCTTGGTCGCGCCCTCGCCGTCGCGCACCAGTTCACGCGCCAGCGCCGCCGCGACATCCGTCGACGCGCGCGCTCGAACACCGCCAGATCGCGCGCTCCGAGTGCGCGATTTCGCCGCGGCGCCGCTGCGCCATGAGGATCAGCGTGTCGTTGGTCGACATGTCGCCGTCGACCGTGATCGCGTTGAAGCTGGTTGGCAGGGCGTGCCTCGAGCGCGCGTCTCAGCGCAGGCGGCTTGACCGCCGCGTCGGTGACCAGATAGCCAAGCATCGTCGCCATTTTCGGCTCGATCATGCCGGCGCCCTTGGCGCATCCCGCGATCGTGACGTCGCGCCGCCCAGCCTTGAACGGTCGCCGAAGCCATCTTCGGACGCGTGTCGGTGGTCATGATCGCGCGCGCGAAATCTTCGAGACCGTCCGGCGCCAGCGCGGCCACCGCATCGCGAACGCCCTGCGCGATACTTGCTCGAGATCGTAGAGATGGCCGATCACGCCGGTCGAAGCAGGGCACGACCAGTTCCGGCGCGCAGCCGATCGTGCGGCGCGACGCGCGTCGCAGAATCGTGCGCGAGCTTGAGGCCCGCCTTGCCGGTGAAGCAGTTGGCGGATCCGGAATTGGCCGCGATCGCCTGCAGAGGCCTCCGGACTTGATGCGTTCCTTGCGATCACGACACCGGCGCCGCCTTCACCCGATTCGCTCGTGAAAACCGCCGCCGCGGCGCACCGGCGCGATCGGCGGCGATCAGCCCAGGTCCAGCGCGCCGGCTCATTGCGCAAGCCCGCGCTGACGCCGGCGAAGCGAAATCCGCGCACCGGCGCGGGTTCGAGTCGTACTTTCATCGCAACCTCCAGGCGCCGATCTAATCTGGTGCGTCGACGCCCGAAGCGCAAGCGCTGGCATTGATTGCGAAGACTGAATTGCGACGCTCGCTGACTGCCGTCCGAACGATACTCATCGATTCCGATCATCACTTGTGACTCGCAGCGGTCACTTGCCGTGGCAGCGCTTGTATTTCTTGCCCGAACCGCAGGGACAGCGTCGTTGCGGCCGACTTTGTCGTCCTCGCGCTTGGCGTGCGCCGGCGCCGGCTCGACGGTCTCGCTCGCCGTGGCTCATCACGACGCGTTGCGGCGCTGCTGCTGCTGCTGAATCTGCTCAACGTCCTGCTCGCGCCGCACCTGCACCGAAAAAACTTTCTCGACCACGTCCTGCTGCGTCACCGCCATCAGCGACTCGAACATCGTGAAGCCTTCTTTCTGATATTCGACCAGCGGATTCTTCTGGCCGTAGCCGCGCAGCCCGATGCCCTCCTTCAGATGGTCCATCGCGAGCAGATGGTCTTTCCACAGCGCGTCGAGCGTCTGCAGCATCACGACCTTTTCGATCTGCCGCATCACCGGCTCGGTGAATTCCGTCTCGCGCTGATCGTAAAGCTGCTTGACACCCGCTCGATCGCCGATTTCGATCAGATCGTCGGCGCCGTCGATCTCGTCGCAGCATCGACGTTCTCGCGAAAGTTCGGGCGGAACTTGAACTGCTTGAAGAAACGCGTCCTCGATCTCCTTCCAGTCCCAATCCGCCGGATCTTTTCGTTGTCGCGCGTGCGCCGTCGACGATTTCCTCGATCAGCTCGTCGCACATCTCGAGGATCGTCGTCCTTGAGCGGCGCGCCCGAAAGCAGTTCGCGGCGGCGATGGTAAACCACCTCGCGCTGCTCGATTCATCACGTCGTCGTATTCGAGCAGATGTTTGCGGATGTCGAAGTTGTGCGCCTCGACTTTCTTCTGCGCGTTCTCGATCGCCTTCGAAATCCATCGATGCTCGATCGGCACGCCGTCTTCCATCCCGATGCGGCCCATCAGGCCCTTGAGCCGATCGGCGCCGAAGATCCGCAGCAGGTCGTCTTCGAGCGAAAGGAAAAATCGCGACGAGCCGGGATCGCCCTGGCGTCCCGAACGGCCGCGCAGCTGATTGTCGATGCGCCGCGACTCGTGCCGCTCGGTGCCGAGAATATGCAGGCCGCCGGCCTTCGAGCACTTGCTCGCGCTCGCCCGCGCAATTGCTCGACGATACGCGCCAGCGCCGCCTGGAAATTCGGATCGTCGGGATCGCGCGTGCCGGCTTCGGTCGCCGCCAGACCTTCGGGATTGCCGCCGAGCACGATATCGGTGCCGCGGCCGGCCATGTTGGTCGAAATCGTCACCGCGCCGAGGCGTCCGGCCTGCGCGACGATTTCGGCCTCGCGCTCATGATTCTTCGCATTCAGCACGTAATGCTTGACGCCGGTCTTCTTGAGCTGATTGGCCACGCGCTCGGACTTCTCGATCGACACCGTGCCGACCAGCACCGGCTGCCCGCGCTCGTGGCAGTCGCTGATCTCCTCGATCACCGCGTCGAACTTTTCGTCCTCGGTCTTGTAAACGACGTCGTGATTGTCAACGCGGACCATCGGCTTGTTGGTCGGAATCACCATCACTTCGAGGCTGATAGATTTCCTTGAACTCGACCGCTTCGGTATCCGCCGTGCCGGTCATCCCCGCCAGCTTCTTGTACATGCGGAAGTAGTTCTGAAAGGTGATCGTCGCGAGCGTCTGGTTCTCCGATTCGATCTTGACGTTTTCTTTCGCCTCGATCGCCTGATGCAGTCCGTCGCTCCATCGCCGCCCCGGCATCAGCCGGCCGGTGAACTCATCGACGATCACCACCTGGCCGTCCTTGACCACGTAATCGACGTCGCGCTTGAACAGCGCATGCGCGCGCGAGTCCCTGGTTGACGTGATGCAGCAGCAGGATGTTGCGCGGGTCGTATAGGTTCTCGATTCCGAGCAACTGCTCGACCCGCGTCACGCCTTCCTCGGTCAGTCGCCACCGTGCGCAGCTTCTCGTCGACCGTGTAATGCTCTTCGAGCTTGAGCCGCGGAATCACGCGATCCACGACGTAATAGGTGTCGGTCGATTCCTCCGAAGCGCCCGAGATGATCAGCGGCGTGCGCGCTTCGTCGATCAGGATCGAATCGACTTCATCGACGATCGCGAAGTTATGTTCGCGCTGGACGTAGTCCTCCAGGTTGAACTTCATGTTGTCGCGCAGGTAGTCGAAGCCGAACTCGTTGTTCTGGCCGTAGGTGATGTCGGCGCTGATAGGCGACCTTGCGCTCCTGATCGCGTCACGCCGTGCACGACCACGCCGACGGTCAGGCCGAGGAAACTGTAGATGCGGCCCATCCATTCGGAGTCGCGCCGCGCCAGGTAATCGTTGACGGTGACGACGTGCACGCCGCGGCCCGCGAGCGCGTTGAGCACCGCCGGCAGCGTGGCGACCAGCGTCTTGCCCTCGCCGGTCTTCATTTCGGCGATGCGCCCGCTGATGCAGCACCATGCCGCCGATCAAGCTGAACGTCGAAATGGCGCTGGCCGAGCGTGCGCTTGCGACGCCTCGCGCACGACTGCGAAGACCTCCGGCAGAGCCTCGTCGAGCGCCTCGCTCGCGCTCGTCGGCGTCCTCGATCGCGCTGATGCGCGCCTTCCATTCCGCGATTTTGCCGCGCAGCTCGTCGTCGCTCAGCGCTCGTGATCTCGGGTTCGAGTCTGGTTGATTTCGTCAACGATCGGGCCGCATGCCGCTTGAGTTCGCGATCGTTCTTCGAGCCGAAGATTTTGCGCGCTACGAGGGACAGGGATGAAGCCATGTTTATGACGAGTTATGCCGGCAAATGGAAATGCCCGGCCGACCTCGCCTGGATGCGAGCGCGAACTTGATCTTATCTGTAGCGCACGCGTGCGGCGCGCATTTCAGCGCTCGATGCGGACGGCGGATTCCACTCGCGGGCCGATAAAACGCCGTCCCACCCGGACGAACCGGTCCGGGCGTCTCGGTGACGAAGAAACTCTGCGCGCCGCCGCCGCCGCGCCGCGTCAGCTTCAGCGCCGCTCAATTTTTCGCGCACCGCAGCCGCCGTCGCAGTCGCCGAATCGACGATCTTCACGCCCGCGCCCGAGCACTTGCGCGAACATTCCGCCGCAGCAGCGGATAATGCGTGCATCCCAGCAGCAGCGTATCGATACCGCTCGCCTTCAGGCTCTCGAGATAATGCGCGACGGTCCGCTCCGCGATATCGTTGTCGGTCCAGCCCTCCTCGACCAGCGGCACCAGCAGCGGACACGCGCGCGTATAGATTTCCGCGCGCGGGCTTCAAGCTCTGGATCGCGCGCGTGTACGCGCCCGACGCGATCGTCGCCTCGGTGCCAATCACGCCGATTTTGCCGCTGCGCGAGGCCTTTACCGCCGCCCGCGCCCCCGGCTCGATCACGCCGATCACCGGCACCATCGTATGGCGCGCGATTCGCTCCAGCGCCACCGCGCTCGAAGTGTTGCACGCCACCACCAGCAGCTTGATTCCCTTGGCCAGCAGGAATTCGGTGTTCTCGCGCGAGTAGCGGACGATCACTTCGTTGGACTTCGTGCCATAAGGCAGCCGCGCCGTATCGCCAAGATAGATGAAATCCTCCCCGGCAGCAGCGCCGTCAGTTCCTTGAGCACGGTCAGGCCGCCGATGCCCGAATCGAACACGCCGATTGGCCGCGTGCGATTGTCTGCCGAGGCCGCGGCTTGCGACGTTCTGCCCGCTACCTGCGCTCGCCCGTTAATAGATGCCGGCGGCGCCTTCATCGACCGCTTGCGACCCGACCCGCCACTCACGCCATTGCGCCCGGCTCCGGCGATTCTGACCTCCGGCGCCAGATCGGCGCCCGCGGCGTTATGCGCCGCCTCGATCTCGCGCGAATTCTTGCCGCGTCTCGCCATCGCTCAGCTTGCCGCCAGGCGCGATCCGAGCGACGCCGGCGATGGCGCCGTTGCTCCGTTCACCCGTCGATGCACGCTCGGGCTTTCCATGCACAAATATGTCTGCAGCCGCGCGTCGGCCTTCCTGATGCGCTCGCTCAGCGCCGTGTACAACTTCAGTCGCAACGGCATGAACGTGCGATAACGGCCGTCCGCTGCCAGTACTTCTTCGCCTGCCAGCATCGGATCTTCCGGAAAACGCCGCCGCGCCGCCGCCTTGAGGGCCGGCGTCATGCGCAAGCCGCCCATACTGATGAACGCGATCCGCGCCGGATCGATCGTATCGAACAAATCCTCGATTAACTCCAGGTAGTCGCGCTCTGCACCTTCGTACGCGATTAACGGATCCAGATGAAACGCCACCCGGTAGCCCGCCTCGAGCACACGCCGCGCCGCTTCGATGCGCGCTCGCGGTGGCGCCGTACGATGCTCCGTGCTGTGAAAGACCCGATCCGATGAAAGCGTCCACGAAACCAGCGTGCGCCCCTTCGGATCGATCGTCGATCAAATTCTCGATCTCGTCGGTCTTGGTCTTTAGTTCGAGGGTCAGATCGTCACGCCCGCTGAAGTATTCGACCAGGTCACGGCTGATTCCCGTAATCGAATCGAACGCCAGCGAATCCGCCAGTTCTCCGGTACCAACCCGAAATCCGCGGCCCGGCGACTTGCGCCGCAGTCGCTCCAGTTCATCGAACGCGTCGGCATAGTTGGCATAGACCTGAAACCCGGGGTTGTCGGCCAGGTATTCCTGCAGAAAGCAGTAACCGCAATCCATCGGGCAATTCGACGCCAGCGTCAGCACCAGGTATCCGCAGCACGCGAACTCCGACGATCCTGCCGGACACGCCATCAGGAACGGCGATCGCCGCTGCATGATCGTCATCTGGCGCTTGCCCGCTCCGAATGGATCGGTGACGTTCGCAAGCGGACGCGCGCTAGCGCGACCATCCGCAACGTAATTAATTGCAATCTCGCGCGGCAGTCCGCCCGCCACGCGGCGCGCCAACGCGCTTGCGCGCACGCCTTCCTCTATATGGATCGCATCCAGACTAAATTTCATCGTCGATCGAACCGGCCCCGCATGTCAGGTCGGCAATACGCCCGAGACTCGCGCGCGCCTGCGCCACTACATCTATAAGAGATCGCAGATCCTCGCTGCCGTGCGCGCGAATCTCAATCCTGACCTCATCAGAGGACAAGTCCTTCGGCAAGACCACCTTGATACCGCCTGGCAATCCCAACGCCGCGATCTCCGACGCCAGGCGATCGGCCATCCGCTGCAAGCGCGGAAATCGCTTCGCCCGCAGCGCATCGAGCAACTGGCGCGCCCGGCCTGGCGCCGATCCAGCCCCCTCGACTATTCTCCTGATGTCGTCAAGCGCAACGATCCCGGCGACAGTCGTACGCTCACGCAGCGCGATTTCTTCCAGTAATTCGAACGCCATAACCAACTGCCCCGTACGCAAGCGCAAGGCCTCGGCGATCTCCATCAGCGCCGCGCGATCATTCGCTGCCAGCCCCAGCCATCGCGTAAGCTGGGCCTCCGGCAAATGACGCGCCGCGCCCCATTGCCGGATCGCTTCGTCGCTAAGCATCCCGTTCACTCGGCCGCCTCCGTCATCGCGCCGTTTCCATCACCGATTTCGCCTGGGGTCTCCTCCATTGAGCCCGCGCTCCGCTTTGTTGCGCCGCTGGCCTCGGGCCCGGCGCCGGATGACTCCGCGGTTATAATCCCGACCAGCTTCGCAATCGAATCGTCATGCCACGCTCGCGACGGCTCACCCGCATCTGCATTCACCCGCGCAGCTATCTTTGCTACGGCGATGGCGTCCGCCGCGCGGCCTCGCCGCTCCAGACCCTGCGCATAGATCGCACATTTCTCCGCCATCACTTCGACCACAGCGCGCCTTCGCTCGCTATCGAGAAGTTCTCCCGCGATCAGCTTCAGCAGTGCGAGGATGCGAAACCGATCGATCGCGGGAACCGTCGCCGAAAGCTGCCCCGCCTCTCCATTACCATGCAGCATCGAATCCGCGCGCCTTATCACTAACGGCTCCGCGATCAGACCAGCCTCGTGGTTGACGAGAATCCGCAGCCACAGGTCATAATCCTCGGCCGCCGGCATTCGCTCGTCGAAGCCGCCGAGTTCTCGAAAAAGCTCTCTGCTCACGATCACGGCGGAGGGACTTATGAGGCACGTGCGCAGCGAATCGATAAAAATATCGCCGGCACGCTTGCGATGGCGCAACCCGGGGTTTACGCGGCGGCCCCCGCGCATCCAGATCTCCTCAGTTTGCCCGATCTCGTACTGCGGATGCGCCCGCATGAACTGCAATTGCCGTTCGAGCTTCTGCGGCAGCCATAGATCGTCCGAATCCAGGAAGGCAAGCAGCGGCGCCTGGGCGATCGCCACGCCGCGATTGCGCGCCGCCGCCACCCCGCGATTTTCCGTCCGCAATACGTGCATCCGCACTCGGTCATCGGTTCGCGCTTTCACCTCGCCCGCAAGCCGATCGAGTTCCGCTGCCGTGCCGTCGGTCGAGCCGTCGTCAACCACAATCAGTTCGCCAGTAAACTCGGGCCCCGCCCACCGCTGCGCCATCACCGACCCGATCGCTTCGCCCACCAGCGTGCGGCGATTGTACGTCGGAATGATTACGCTTACGGCTGGGCGCATTTCAAAACGCCCTGCCTTAGGCGTCCGCCACCGCGCGCTCGCGGCGCGCCCCCGACCCCCGTGCGCAATCGAGGATCCGCCCGCGTAATTCGCCGAGCCCTTCGCCGTCGAACGCTGAGCACATGATCGGTGGCGTCGCGAGCGCCGCAAAACGGCGTGGGATCTCGGGCCGCTCCGCGTTGCGAATCTTGTCGCTTTTAGTCGCCACCACCAGCAACTCGAGACCGCGATTGCGTACCGCCGCGGCCAGATCTAGTTCCTCGCGCTGCGGCCCCCGCCGCGCGTCAATCAACATTACCAACGCCGCGATCTGTCGGCGTTCGCGCAGGTACTCGGCAAGCAATGCCGCAATTTTTCCCGCATCCGCGCGCGACATCTTGGCAAAGCCGTATCCCGGCAAATCCACCAGCGCCAGGTTCGTCCCAACTTCAAAGAAATTGAGGCATCGCGTCCGCCCCGGCGTCTTGCTGGTCCGCGCCAGGCCTTTGCTGCCGGTGATCGCATTTAGCAGCGAACTCTTGCCCACGTTCGAACGCCCGGCGAGCGCCACTTCGACGCGACCCCAGCGCGGACAATCGTCCAGCGCAAACGCCGAGCTCACAAATTTGGCCTCGAGCCGCATGACCAGATTTCTATCATGCCCGGCCGCAATTATCCGCACGCGCTGCATCCTGCAGCCGCTCTCATCGCTTTAATCGCCGCCGTCTTAATCAGTCATCCTCGCGGTTCCCATCATCGCGCATAAGTTCCTACCAGCTCCCCCGTGGCGATCACGTGCCCGGACATCGACTGCTCAACGTCAGCCGCGGTGGCGGCCCCGGTTAACTTCAAGCTGGCGTCCAGCGCATACAGCTTGAAATGGTAGTGATGCTCCGGTCCAGGCGGCGGGCACGGACCTTGATAACCGCTCTTGCCGGCGCCATTTACCCCCTGTATCCCGCCCAGCTCAATATTCGAGACGGCAGGAACAGCCTCGGGTAACCCGCCCCCATTTGCAGGCAGATTAAAGACCACCCAATGCACATACGATCCCATCGGAGCGTCCGGATCTCGCACAATTAGCGCCAAGGCCTTTGTAGTGGCGGGAACTCCACTCCAATCAAGCTGCGGTGATTTATTGGCTCCTGAGCAAGTATAAGCGACCGGAATTGGTTCATTCGCTCCAAAATCAACGCTGTGTATCAACAAGTTGGGCCCATCTGCCAATGCAACTCGAGCACTTATCAACACGGCGAGCACGCAGACTCGCAAAAGAAGATGAAAAAGATGTCTGAGCTGACGCATTTCTTCTAATTTCCTTGCTTAGATATTTTAAATGAGATAAATCCTATTCATATCTGGTATAAAGATAATTAGAGTTGTTATAACTTATTAATAGTGGTTAAAAATCGCTCGCGGTAGCTGTTGAAATCGACGTGCTTCCCTCTTGACGAGCAATCGCGCTTTTCGCTACGTTTGGTGTTGTCAATTGAGGCTTTGTACATCAAAACGCATTTCGGAGACCGCAAAATGTCGACCGCGCCACCCGTACTGACATGGCGCGAAGACGATCTACACTGGAGAAAATACGTGGCAGAACCTAAATACACCTTGCCTCGGGTGATGACCGTCAGGGAACTCTCGGCCTACCTGCGCGTCCATCCGTCAACCATTTACAAGCTTCTGCGCCGCGGCGAACTCCCGGGGTTCAGAATCGGAACCGACTGGCGCTTTAACGCCGAGGTCATCGACAAGTGGTGCCTAGAACGCAATATGAGGCCCGCCGAAGAAGGCATGCACGGCAACTGACCGAGCCGTTGCTCCGTCAATTACTGACGCCAATGTAAACGGTGCCTGGGCCTTTGCGGTCCGGGCACCGTCCTTTTTTCCTCGCGACAACCCTCAGAGACCGTTCCCAACCCGGGCTGATTCGATAACTCGCGGCCCCGCGCCTCTCCTAGCCGACCCGTCCCAGCACCACCCCGAAGATCAATGCGGCCAGCACGTAGGCCGTTGCTGCCACATAGACGAAATCCCGCTCCTTGATAAACAGGACGAAGGTGAAGGCGACCCGCGCCAGCGGCACCAGCGTCAGCACATAGAGCCCGATGATCAGGACTGAGTGAGGCTGACCTTCGCGCATTCCGTCCACCAATTGTGCGAAATCTGAACGCCCATACAATTGGCCGTGCTGAATCGCCTGAAATCGATGGATGTAGTAATCCGGTGCGAAGGCCATCGACAGCGCAATCCCCGCGACCATTGTGACGGTGCTCACGATCAGGATCGCGCGCAGGATTAACGGCGTCCAGGTTCGCAGTATCCGATCTTCATCGGCCGTTGCGCTGACAGTCTGGATGGCCACTCAAATTCTCGAAAACGCGCGCCATCCCATTTCTAGCGCTATCAAAACCAGGATAATCACGAAAAGTATTCGCAGCGCATTGACATTCACCTGCGGCAGGACCCGCCCTCCAATCAAGGCGCCCGCGGTCACCCCCAGCGCGACCGGGGCGGCAACCGACGCCGCTATGTCGCCGCGCGACAAAAATACCAATGCGCCCGCCCCCGCCGTTACTCCAATCATAAAGTTGCTCGTAGCACTGGAAACCTTGAGCGGCAGCTTCATCAGATAATCCATCGCCGTCACCTTGACCGCTCCCGCGCCAATGCCAAGCAAGCCCGAAACCACGCCCGCGACCACCATCAAAGCGGCGCCGCCGGGCAAATTGGTGACGCCATAACTGGTCATCGTGCCATCCGCTTCCGGCATCTTGCCCCCGAGTCGCAGTCGCGCGCACAACCGATCGGATTGCGGCACTAATTCGTCGCCCTGTTTCTTCAAGGAAAACCACGCCGATTGGAGCATCATGAAGGCGAACAACAGTTCCAGCACCGGCGGCGATATCAGCCCCGCCATATACGCCCCGGTCACTGCGCCGGTGACGGTTGCGCATTCGAGGATCATCGCTACGCGCAGGTTGGTCCAGCCGTCGCGCACAAAGGCGACGCTCGCCCCCGCGCTCGTCGCCACCACCGCGATCAGACTCGCCCCCACCGCGACATGCATCGGGATGTGCGCCAGCAATACCAGCGCCGGCACGATAAAAACTCCGCCGCCTAGTCCGGAAAGCGCTCCAATGAATCCCGCGCCGACCGATAACGCGAAGAGTCCTCCGAGGATTGTCAGCATCATCAATGTTTCACGCCGCGACCACCCCTGCGCGATGCTCTCTCCATCCCCTGCGGCTATCCCGGAAACCCCCTCGCCTCCCGGCTACCGCCGGAATATCGTCGGCTTCGCCACCCACCGGCAATCCCAGCGCATAACGTCGCACCCAATCCAGCGCCACCTGCCCCGTCAACGTCTTTATCCATTCCCGATTGCCGCGGAACTGATAGCGCCGCGATGCCGTCACTCCCTTGGCGACCAATCCTATACACACCGTGCCCACCGGATGCTCCGCGCTGCCGCCACCCGGTCCGGCCACCCCCGATGTCGCAATCGCAACATCCGCGCCTGATTTCTCGATCGCTCCCGCCGCCATCTCCCGCACGCATTCCTCGCTCACCGCGCCGTGACGTTTCAGCGTCTCCTCGCGCACCCCGAGGATGTTGGTCTTCAATTCATTCGAGTAGGTAACGAAGGCCCCCTCGAAGTATTCCGAACTCCCCGCCACGTTGGTGATTCGATGCCCGATCAGGCCGCCTGTGCAGGATTCGGCCACCGCCAGCTTCAGCTTCTTTTCCGTCAATAGTTGCCCGACCACTTCCTCCATCGAGGATCTCGCCTTCCGCATAGATATACTCGCCCACCCGCTCGCGCACCCGCTTGCTCAATTCCTCCAGCCGCGACTTCCGCCTTGCCCGCAACGTCCTCGACCATCACCTTCATCGAGATCTGCGGGAAGCTCGCGCGAAATCCGACCTTCGCCTCTTCCGGCCTGATCAGACCTTTCACCGCTTCGTCGAGGCCGGATTCACTGATGCCGAAGGTTTGAAAGATGCGCGTCACGAAAATCTTGTCGCTGCCGCGATTCTGCCGCAGCCACGGGATGACCTCGTTCTCCATCATCGGCTTCATCTCACGCGGCACCCCCGGCATCACCACCAGGTGCGACGTGTGATTGCCTTGCAGCACCGCCATGCGAAACCCCGGCGCAGTGCCGAGCGGATTCGCGATGACTTCGGCGTCTTCCGGAAACAATGCCTGCTTGATGTTATTCTCCGGCATCACCCGGCCCACCGACTCGAACAGCCGCCGCATGTGATCGACCGAGGGCTCGTGCCGCCACAGTTTTTTGCCGGTCAGCCGCGCGATCGTCTCGGTCGTCAGGTCGTCGGCCGTCGGTCCGATACCCCCAGTCGAGAGCACCACGTCGCCCAATTCCATCGCCGATCGCCACGCCCATTCCAGCCGCTCCGGCACGTCGCCAACGGTTAGTACCGCGATCAGATCGATGCCGATCTCGTTCAGCTTGTCGGCCAGGTAATTCGAGTTGCTGTCAACCACCTTGCCGGTGGTGATCTCGTCGCCGGTCGAGAGAATCACCGCACGTTCAATCATCCTCGGACTCCTTCGGGCTCCTTCGCTGATCTCGCGCTAGGCCCCTTTGACCGCCTCTAACTGCCTCCCGATCAGATCAGTCGGCGCGCCGCTTGTAATACCAGGTTCGCATAAATTCCCGCGGCGATATCGTCGAGCATCACTCCCGCACCGCCGCGCACCCGGCGATCGATAAGGCTCGCGGGGAATGGCTTGATGATATCGAAGATGCGAAAAAGCGCGAAACCGGCGCCCAGTGATATCCATCCCGTCGGATTCATGAACATCGTCGCCACCATTCCCAGTACTTCATCGATCACAATTTTTGCGCTGTCGTGCTCGCCCATAATCCGCTCGGCGCTGCCCGCAATCCAGCACGACGCGATGAAGACCATGGCGAACACCATCAGGAAGGCCGCCGGTGATCGCCGCCAGAGCGGCGCGAAAACGAAATATGCCGCAACCAGACCGACCACCGACCCGGCCGTTCCCGGTGCGAGCCGGCACATAGCCCGACCACGCTCCGGTGGCTATGAAAACGATGACTTGGCGCATCTCGATCTTGATCGATGTTCTAAGCGGCGCTGCAGCGGATGCGCGACCTTAACACGCGCCGGATCTGCTACAAAGACGCCACGAACATCCTTGCGGCGGATCGCTGCCTTCGCCCCAATGCATGCCGCCTGCTCAGTTCGGGCGGACCGGTGCCGGAGACTCTTCCGCGTTGACTTCCACCGACGTCACGCCTGCAACATTCCTCGCCACATCACCGATCAGATCGTCCCACGGCGGCACCAGCCCCGGACCATTTACGCGCACCGCCCCCGACGCACAATTCACTTCGAGCGGCGCGTGCCCGATCTTCGGATGCACCATCAGCATCGCCCGCACTTCCGCCGCGAGCGCCGCGTCGCGCATCAATCGCCACTGCTCGGGACCCGCCGAGCTATCGATCTCCGCCACCGCCGCCGCGACCAGGGAAGTCAACAACGGCATCGACATCGTAAATGTATTGAGCGTCAGGTGATGCGTCGCCGGATCTTCAATATCGACCTCGAACAGCGCCTGGATGCGCGCGCGCACTTCGCGATCGTATTCGCGGACCCGTCGTTCCGCCAGCGCCGGCGTCAGCTTTTCTTCCGCCACGACTTCCTTCACTCGTTCGCCCAGCGGTCCCGCCAGTCTCAGGCGCAGGCCGCAATTATAATCAGGCATTATCTGGGCCACCGACCGGCCGATCACGACCAGCCGATCCTCCGCCATGTGCTTGAGCAGCACCGCCTTGAAAATCGGGATGAACCGCGCCGTGTCGGTCTTCAGCCGCTCCCAGAAATGCGGCCGCCGCTCATCCACGATCACCAACAGTTCGGGCGTGATTTTGTAAGTCTTCGAGGCCTCGTCAATTATGTCCTGCACGTTCATGAAGCGATATCCGAGACGGTCCGCAAGCGTCCGTCCCAGCAATTCGCCCCGCGTGCCCAAGTGCTGGGTAATCGCGATTATCGCCATGTTATTTTCCCCGAGCCCGGCAGTCCCCTGGTGCCAATCTTAGGTTGCCGCCGATCGACGCGCAAACTCATTATCGCGATGGCGTCAGCCGCATCCGCCCGCTAGGATCGTCCAGTTTTATAAACACATACGACGCCTCGATGGTCCGTCCTCCATTATCTCGCGATGACGTGCACTCCTCGGGCTTCTCAAAGCAGCGGTGAATCTATGCCAGTTAAGAAATCGGCGGTCGAACGAGTCTCGGGCGCCCAGATTAATCCCCAGGCCGTCACCGGCAAAATGTCCGCCGCCGACCTCGTCGACTCCGCCTTCCTCGCCTACAACGGCCGCCGCCTCCGCGATGCCTGCCGCCTCTTCGCCAACAAGATGCTCGCCGATGATACCGTCGTCGGAGTCAGCCTCACTGGCGCTCTGACCCCCGCCGGCCTCGGCATGTCCTGCATTATCCCCCTGATCGAAAACGGCTTCATCGACTGGATGGTCTCGACCGGCGCCAATCTCTATCACGATACCCACTTCGGTCTCGGCCTCAAGATGTTTCAAGGCTCCGCCGAAGCCGATGACGTCGCCCTCCGCAAGGCCGGCGTCGTCCGCATCTATGACATCTTCTTCGACTACCGCGTCTTGCTCTCGACCGACGCCTTCTTCCGCGAGATCGCCCGTCAGCCCGAATTTCAGCGCGCCATGAGCACCGCCGAGTTTCATTACATGGCCGGCCGCTACGTCGCCGAGCGCGAACGCCTGCTCAAGCTCGATCGCCGATCTTTGCTCGCCTCGGCCTACAAGCATGCCCTGCCGGTCTATACCTCGTCGCCCGGGGATTCATCCATCGGCATGAACCTCGCCGCGCTCGAACTCGAGGGCTACGAACTGCGCATCGACCCGCTCGCCGATGTCAACGAAACCGCCGCGATCGTTTATGCCGCCAAGTCCGCCGGCATGAAAAGCGCGGTCTTCATCCTCGGCGGCGGATCGCCCAAGAACTTCGTCCTCCAGACCGAACCGCAGATCCAGGAAGTCATGGGCGTCGCGGAAAAGGGCCACGATTACTTCCTCCAGGTCACCGATGCGCGGCCCGACACCGGCGGTCTCTCCGGCGCCACCCCCAACGAGGCCGTCAGTTGGGGTAAAATCGATCCCGACCGCCTCCCCGACACGGTTGTCTGCTATGTTGATTCTACCGTCGCCCTGCCCTTGATCACGGCCTATGCCCTCGCGCGCCGCAAAGCGCGCAAACCCCGCCGCCTCTTCGAGCAGCGCGATGCGATGATGGATAAACTGAAAAATGCCTATGAAAAGGTTCTCCGCCAACGCGCCAAAGGCAAGAAAGCCTGACGCTCCGCGCGCACGCTGCGCCCGCCGTGCGATCGCGCCGCAACGGAACTTGGAGATGTGCGTAAAACCAGGTCGGTGCGACTCACCTTCCCCCCGTGTTTCGTAGTGAGCGTAATGAGCGAATATTTTTTGCCGCATTCTGGCGGTTAGCGGTGGTGTGAATTCGACGCTGTCGCGCTTCCTGCGACGCCAAGTCATTTCGTTGGCAGGTTGTTTTTTAAAATCGGGCAGAGGACACTTGAGGTTCGAACAGCAGTTAATGGCCACACCTTCAACACCCCACCCTCATGCAGTCGCCGGTTTGTCCTCCAGCCTCTTTGCCCGCGAACTCCTGGTCGCGCGCGACGCCGCGCTTGCCGCCGGGCAGATCCTGCAGCGCTACTTTCGCGATGGCGGTTATCAAATCGACTCGAAGGGCAGGAACAACCCTGTCACCACCGCCGATTTCGAGGCCGACAGCGAACTCAAGCAGATCCTGCGCGACGCCTTTCCCGATTACGGATGGCTCTCCGAGGAAACCGCCGACAACGACGATCGCCTGACTCGCGATCGCGTCTGGATCGTCGATCCCCTCGACGGCACCAAGGAGTTCATCAAGGGCATCCCCGAGTTCGTCGTCGCCATCGCCCTGGCCGATCACGGCGTGCCCGTGATGGGCGTTTCCTACAATCCGATCAAGGACGAATTGTTCGCCGGCATCCCCGGCGCGGGCTGCCTGCTCGACGGCATTCCCGTCACCGTTAGCGACACCCGCACCCTCGATCACTCCACCATTCTGGCCAGCCGCAGCGAGACCGCACGCGGCGAATGGAAGGCCTACGAGGGCCGCGTCACCGTCAGGCCAATCGGCAGCGTCGCCTACAAACTCGCCCTGGTCGCCGCCGGCCAGGCCGACGCCACCTTCACCCTCACGCCCAAGAGCGAATGGGATATCGCCTCCGGTGTCGCTCTCATAATCGCCGCCGGTGGACGCGTGACCGACCTCCACGGCGACCCGATGCGCTTTAACCAGGCCAGCGTTAAGACGCCCGGCTTCGTCGCCTCAAACGGTCATCTCCATGCCCAACTCGAGCGCATGCTCCCGAAGCGCGACGCCAAATAATCAATGGGGATCAGGAACTATGAAAGATTGGCAAAGAAGATTCGTGAAACCTTCACAAGGTTTCAGAAAAAACTATAGTTCCTGATTCCTCATTCCACGCTCTCGACTAGATCTTCCGCTCGCCGCTCGCCATCGCGACATAGCACAACGCGCCGATCGCATAGACTATCGTCGTCAGATAGAAAACCGCGGAGAACGAATTGGTCGCCTCCAGGATAAATCCGGTCGCCGCCACTCCGATGATTCCCGGTACCGTCGCCGCCGTATTCGACAACCCCATCAGGATGCCCGCGTAACGCGGCGCTACATCGAAATGATTCACCACGAACCCGCCCCCGCACAGCGCCGTGCCGCCGATCGAGATCGTCACCAGCGCTACCGCCATCTCGGGCGATCGCGCCATCGGCAGTGCCAGCAGCGGCAATCCGCCAATCGTGAACGCGCTGCTCTGCATGAGTTTCCGCACCGTCGTCAGCCGCATCCCGTGCTTGTGCAGGCCGTCGGCGAACCACCCGCTGCTGTTCTGCATGATAAACGCTGCGATCCACGGCACCACCGAGAAATCCCCCAGCCGCTCCATCGGCACGCTAAAGGTTCTCGTCAGGTAACTCGGCAGCCACAGCAGAATGATGTAAAAGCCGAAGTTGTTGCACAGGTGCGCGATGATGATCGCCCACACCGCCGGCTCGCGCAAAATTCGCCCCCACGGAATCCGATCGGCCAGCCCCACCTCGGTCGGGCGCTCCGACATTATCAGCCCAAGTTCCTCCGCCGAGACTCCGGCGCATTCCTCGGGACCGTTGGCCGCTTTGATCTGCCACACCGCGAGCCATACGATTCCCAGCGCGCCCGAGATATAAAAGACCGCCGGCCAGCCCCATGAAATCACGATCAGCGGGCTCACCAGCAACGCGATTATGGTGCCGAAGGCGACGCCGCTGAAGTGCAACGAAATCGCTCGCCCCCGCTCTGACTCGATCGTCCAGCGCGCCGCGATACTGTGAACCGCGGGAAAATTCAAAGCCTCGCCCGCCCCCAGCAGCGCCCGCATCGCGAGCAGGACCCCGAACGAGATCGACGCCGCCGGAGGCGTAAAGAACGTCGCCACCGACCACATCGCCACGCCCGCCGCCAGCACCCGCTTGCCGCCAAAGCGATCCGCCATCCATCCGCCGGCCAATTGCAGCCACAGGTAGCCCCAGAAAAATGAAGACAGCACCAGCCCCTTCGCCGCGGCGTCGTAGCCCTTGGCCCGCGCAAGCGGGATGATCGCGATCGAAATGTTGACCCGGTCGATGTAGCAGAGCGCGGTCGCGAGCGCGAATAGCGCCACCACCGTGTAGCGCCGCGGCCACTCGCGCGCCGCCGTCCCCGCCGCTTTCATCTGAACCGGTGTCGGCGAATTTGCCATCGAGCGCTCTCCCCCGCGCGAGCTTAGTTGCCCGCCCTCGGATTGCCAACCTCCGCCTTTCCACCCGTCTCGAAGTGATCACGATCAGCCTCGAAGTGGTCGTTTCCGCCTTCCCTCGATATGCGGCATCATCCACCACCCGGCTTGCCCGTGATCGGCCCAGGCCGATGTCGCCGCTCGATATGCTACGCTGGCTCGCGATGGCGCGGGTGTCGGTCGTAATTCCGGTCTTCAATAACGCCGCCACGATCGGCGACGCGGTCGCGAGCGTCCTCGCGCAGCGCCTCGGCCCCGACACCGCCGGCCTCGGCCCCGACGCCGTTCAACTCGAAATCATCGTCGTCAACGATGGTTCCACCGACGCCAGCGCCGAAATCCTGCGCCGCTTTGGCGGCCGCATCCGCGTTATCGATCAGCCCAATCGAGGACCCGCGGCCGCGCGCAACGCCGGCGCCGCATCCGCCCAGGGTGAGTACCTCGCCTTCCTCGACGCCGACGACGCCTGGCTGCCGCACAAACTCGCCGCCACCGTGCCGATTCTCGATCGCAATCCGGGCGTCGTCCTCGTCTTCTCCGACGCCATCCCGGTCGACGCGAGCGGCGCTCCCGTCGCCCAATCCTACGTCACCCCCGATTGCGCTCGCGCCCCTTCGATGGCCGACATGCTCGACCGCTGGTGGCCGATCATTCCCAGCACTGCCGTGATCCGCACCGCCACCTTCAAAGCCTGCGGCGGCTTCCTCGAGGAATTTCGCTCGGCCGCCTACGAAGACCCCTTCCTCTTCCTCCTCGCGCGCGAACATGGCGAGTTCGCCTATGTCCCCGATCGCCTCGTCAGCTACCGCCACCAATCACCCGGTGTGCGAATGGAAAAATATCAGCCCTCGCGCGAGGTCTTCATCCGCCGCGTAACCGAACGCTATGGCGCCGCCGCGCGCGGCCTCATTCGCGGCACCCGCCGCGCCTACGCGACCGCCCTCAGCTACGAAGGCCTCCTCGCGATGCGCGCCAACGACATGCCCGCCGCCCGCAGCTATTTCGCCCGCGCCCTGCGCGAACGGCCGCTCGATCTCAAGACTGCGATGCGCTTTCTGCGCACCTTTCTCCCGCTCAAGCTCGCCCGCGCCTTGAGCGGCCGCTCCGCCCGCCGCCCCGTCCCTGATTCCTCATCGACCCTCGACCGCTAGCCGCCATTGCCCTGGCCGTTTAGCTGATGGCACAGCCGCCGCCACGTCGCGTCGTCGAACGCCGCCTTGTACGGTACGTAAAAGTTCACCCGGTCCAGCAGCCCGTCATAGCGCTCGCGAACCTTCTCTCCTATGTTTTCGAACGTCCCGCTGACCGCATACACGTCCAGCATCTCGTCCGTGATCAGCTTGGGCATGTTCGCCCAGTCGCCCTTGGCCGCCATCTCATTCAGCTTCGGCGCCACGTCCCCCCAGCCGTGAGTCTCCAGCACGATCTGATATGTCCGCGTCGATGCGTAGAACGAAAGCTGCTGCCGGACGCCTTCCTTCGCGCGCTCAATCTCTTCCCCGTTGCGCCCCACAATCACGAACGGCGTCGTCGTAATCGTAAAGTCTTTGCGCGCCCGCCCCGCCTTGTTCAGTCCTTCCTCGACGTGCGGCACCAGGAATTCTCGCAGGTACTTCGCCGACGTGAACGGGTGCGCGTGTAGCCCATCGCACAGTTCGCCCGCCATCCGCAGGATCATCTCGTTCACGCCCGCCACGTAAATCGGAATGTTGAAGTTGTGCGGCTTGGGTGCGAAAAACGGCGTCATCAACGACAGGTTGTAATACTTCCCCGCGAACGAGAGCTTCTTGCCGCCTTCCTGCCAGCACTTGAATATCGCCCGCAGCGCCTGCACGTATTCCCGCAGCTTCGCCACCGGCGGCTCCCATTTAACGCCGTAGCGCCGCTCGATATGCCCCTTGACCTGCGTCCCCAGGCCCAGGATGAAGCGCCCCCGCGACAGCGCTGCAAGGTCCCACGACTGATACGCCATCGACATCGGGCTGCGCGGAAATGCTATCGCAACCGCCGGTCCCAGCTTCACGCGGCTCGTATGCTCGGCCGCCAGCGCCAGCGGCAGGAACCCGTCGTTGCCCGCCTCCATCGACCAAATCGCGTCGAAACCGAGCGCCTCGGCCGATTTTGCGGCCGCCGGTACTTCGCTGAGGTCGCGGGTCGTGAGCGTGGTATCGAGCTTCATCGCAGTAGCCTCCGTCAATTCGCTTCCGCTCGCTGCGCGAGCGCACGAATCGTAACAGATGCCCTCGCGCAGTGAAAAGCACAATCTCCCACGCCGCCCCCGCCCCTCTTCGCCGATCCTGCCCCGCTCGCGTTGCGCGACGCCCTTCGCTACTGCCCCGCGATTAGCTTCAGCAGCCGACCCGGGTAGTCCGTGATGATCCCATCGACCCCCAGCGCCAGCAGCGCTCCCATCGCGGCCTCTTCGTTCACCGTCCAGATGTGCATCTCGACGCCCATCCGATGCGCCGCCGCCACCGTCTCCGGCGTCGCCATCTTCCATCCCTGGTGCTCCGGCGGAATCTGCAGCGCCTCCCCGCGCGGCGCAAATGGCGGCGCGCCCGGCGCCAGCGACATCAGGAATCCCGCCACTTCGCTCGTCGGGAAATTCGTCGGGATGTCCGGTGCGGCCGCCCGGAATTCCTCGATCGGCGCCTGATGCTCGCTCGCCACCAGGACTCGCCGCCCCATCCCCGCGCGATCGATTACCCCGATCATCGCTTCGATCAGGCTCGGATCGCCCTGCTTGATTTCAACCACAAACCGTTGCTCCGCGCAGGCCGCAAACACCTCTTCGAGTTCAGGCACGCGGATACCCCGGCCGCGAAATGGATACCCACCGGCCATGCCCGCCGGCGTGAAGCTGTACCCCGCATCGACGCCCGCTAGTTGGGCCATCGTCATCTCGCAAATGACGCCCGCGCTGCCGCCGACCCGTTTGAGATCGCCGTCATGCGCGACCACCACGCGCCCGTCCCGCGTCATGTGCACGTCCAGTTCGATGTACGCTGCGCCCGCGTCGCGCGCGGCGATGAACGCCGGCAGGGTATTTTCAGGATAATCACCGCTCGCCCCGCGATGGGCGATCGCTCGCGGCTTCGGCGGATCGAAAAATTCGCTGATGATTTGAGACCGCATCAATGCGGAGGGCGCCCGCTGCTATTCGCCGCCCGCGCCCGTGGACTCACTCGAGATCGTCCGCACCGCGCCAACTTCGCCGGACGTTGATTTCGCGGCCGTCGTGCTCACTCCGCTCCGCTCGCCGCCGCCGTGCGCGACTGACAGGTGCGCCCCGCCAAAGTGCCCGCCCATCTGCGGCAGATGATTCAGCGCCGCGATATACTTCTGCCGCAACTCGTTGAAGAGCGCCCGCATCTCCGGCGACACTTGATGATGCGCCCCCAGCGCCTCCGTCAACGGATTCACGTATTGCCCATTCTTTTCGATCGCGAAATGCAGGTGCGACCCGGTCGATAGCCCGCTCGATCCGACTCGCCCAATCAACTCACCCACGTGCACCGGCCGTCCCGGCTCCAGACCCGCGCTGATCGCCGACAGATGACCGTAGATGCTCACCATCCCCGCCTCATGATCGATCTTCACGCAGTTGCCCAGTTCCCCGCACCACCCCGCGGTCTCGATCCGGCCGTCCGCTATCGCCTTCACCGGCGTCCCGTAGTGAGCCACCAGATCAACTCCGACATGCGGCCGGTATTCGTGGAGTATCGGATGGTAACGATGGAAACTGAAGCCTGACGAAATGTACTGGAACTCCACCGGGAAACGCAGCGATTGCGGCTCCAGCGCCACCCCCTCCGCGTTATACAGATGCGCTTCGCCCTCGTTGTCGCGAAACGCAAAGGCCGACATCGTCTTGTCGCCGTAACTGATCTGCGCCGCCTCCAGTCCCGTAACCTCGCGCGCGCTGCCGTCGCGGCTCACGCGTTCCTGGTAGATCAGCTTCACCGCCGACCCCCGCGGCAGGGCCGTCAGCGGATGTTCATCCTTGAAGGCCTGCACCAAGGTCGCCGCAATCGGCCGCGGCAAATCGTTCTCGTCGGCCTGTTGCCAGAAATCACCGTTCACCTTGAACGCTACCGCCACCGGTCGGACCACGTACTTTATCAACTCCTGCGACGACCGGATTACCCCGTCGCCATAGGTTTGCTCGCGTACCGCTATCCGATCCGTCAGATTGTACTTCAACTCGCGCAGGCTGCCGTCTTCCGGATCCTTGCTGACCGTCAGCGAATGCCCGCTTTGCAGATTGTCGGTCGCCGCTGCCTTCTCGAAAAACCACGCCCACTTCTGCGCTTCGCTCTGGTCCAGTCCCGCTTCTTCGAGGTATGAAAGCACCGATGCGGTCCGATCGATGGTCAGGGTGATCGTGATCGGTTCCGGCGCCGGCCTCACGACCACCGGCTCATCCACGTACTCCGGCTCGATTCGCCCTGCCGCCGCTTCCACCATGCGGCTCGACGCCGCCAGCGATTTGTCGATTGGCCCCACCACCCACAGCCGTGCCAACACCACCGTCGCCACCAGCGCGACCATTACTCCCGTCGCCGCCCTCGCCCAGAAGTATTGAGGAGTCCCCAGCCGCATCGCGTTCGAGGCTACGACACAGGTGTGTCACAATCAACTCCCGCAGGGTAAGTTATTAACAGGAAACTGGACGTATTAACACTTACTTATACATGTCTAGATTGGTCACAATAGCCTGAGTATGGCAGTTGCCGGCCTTGACCTTGGTAAACGCCGTATTGGTATCGCAATCGCCGATGACGACGGCCTCGCCGTCCATCCCATCGGCGCCCTCAAACGCCGTTCCGTTATTCGCGACCTCGAATCAATTCGCCTCCGTCTCGTCGAATTTGAGGTGTCTCACATCGTCGTCGGACTACCCTTGAATATGGACGGCACCGCCGGCCCCGCCGCGCGCGCCGCCACCGCTTTCGCCGACCGCCTGCGCCTCGCGTGCGGCCTCCCCGTTGATCTCTTCGACGAACGCCTCACCAGTTTCGAGGCCGAGCAGCGCCTGCGTGAACTCTCGGGCCGCCGCGCGCGCGATAAGGCAACCATCGACGCGGTCGCAGCGAGCATCATCCTGGAAGGCTGGCTGGTACACCGCCGCGCGCGCCACTAGGCATGCCTTCGAACTCGGCTTGCACGCCCGCCCCCATCCCCCTCCCAGGCATAACCTCGCCTCGATCACTTCTGTTAAGCTGACCCCCGACGATGAGTAAGTTCGGCTACGCTGCGGCAGTCCTTCTTCTGACCCTGGTTGTTGCTGGCCTGCTCGTCAGATTTCTCGTTCTCACTCCAACCGCTGTCTTCGATCCGCCGCGAATAGTCTCCATCCACAAGGGCGATTCCATGACCACTGCCGCCCGTAAACTCGCCCTCGCAGGCGTCGTCCGCAGTCAGATGGCCTTCGTTGTCTATGCCAAAATCACCGGCGGATCGAAACGCGTTAAACCCGGCGACTATGCCTTCAAGGGCGCCGAAGCGATGCCCGAAATTCTCGCCCATCTCGTCAACGGCGACTTCCTGGTCGTCACCATTACCATCCCCGAAGGTATGACCGTTCATCAGATCGGCGCACGTCTCGAAGAAGCCGGACTGGTCTGCGAATACGACTTCGACCGTGCCGCCCGCACCGGCCGCATCGTCGCCGACCTCGGCTTGGGACCCCTCGGCGCCGAGGGCTTCCTCTTTCCCGCGACCTACCGCTTCTCGCCCCGCGCCGGCCGCGACCGCATCCTCGCCGTGATGCTCTCGCGGTTCTTCGAGGTCCTCACCCCCAACGTCGAACAACGCCTCTTCGATCTCAATCTCACCGCTCGCGAAATGGTCACGATGGCCTCGATCATTGAAAAAGAAGCGCACGCCCCCGCCGAGCGCCCCCTTATCGCCAGCGTTTTCTACAACCGCCTCAAGCTCGGCATGCCGCTGCAATCCGACCCCACTGCCCTGTATAATCCCCAGGGCGAGAGCCAGCATGCCGTCACCGCCGTGCGGCAGGCGTCGGCCTTCAATACCTATGCAATCGCCGGGCTGCCGCCGGGGCCAATCGCAAATCCCGGATTGCCCTCGATTCGCGCCGCGCTCTATCCGGCGCACACGGATTACCTGTATTTTGTTGCACGCGATGACGGCACGCATATCTTTTCACGCAGCTTTGCCGATCACCTCCGCGCCATCGCCGAGGTCAGGCGGATGATTGCTGCGCGTCGCGAATCTACCGGGCAGGTGCCGCAACCCAGCGGATCGTAAAGTGGTCAACCCCATCGATCAAATCGGCCGCTCTCGCCGCCGTCTCGCGCGCGTCGCCGCCTGCCGCGCCGCGATCGGCGTCACCCTCCCGATGCTCGCGACCGTCCTGTTCGCTCTGTGGCTCGATATCATCGCCGCCCTGACCTGGGAGAGCTTCGGCTACATCCTCACCGATGACCGCGAGTATGCCCTCGGCAATGCCCTCATCGGCATCTTCGCCGTTGAATTCGTCGTCCTCGCGATTCTCGCCTTCACCGCCTATCGCCGCGCCGACGACTTCCTTGCCACCGCCGCAGTCCTCGACCATCACGTCGGCGCCCATCAGGAAATCCTGACCCTTGCCACGCTCGCCAATCCCGCTAATCCTCAGTCCCGCGAACGCCGCTCTCCGCTCTTCCCGATGCTCTGGCGCCGCGCGATCGCTTATCTCGATCTGTTCGAGCCCAGCCGCGAATTCCGGCTCGATCCGCTCCCGCCCTTGCGCCGTTCCGCCATCGCCGCGGGCGTCGTCATCCTCATGCTGGGGCTGACCGCCCTCGCCTTCGTCGTCGTCCCCACGCCCGAGCAGGCCATCGCCCATCATCTCCGCGCCGTCGCCCGCACGCTCGATACCTCCTCCGCCACGCCCGCGACCAGGGACCTCGCCCGGGCCATGCGCGACGTCGCCCGCGATGTCGAAAATCCTCGCCTCCCCCAGGAACAGAAGCTCCAGGAACTCGCCGCCATGAAGCGCGAACTCGAGCAGAATCAATCGCACCAGGCTGGTACCACCCTCGCGAAGAATTCCTCCGGCGGCGGCTCCGGATCGAGCTCCGGCAGCGGCGCCAAAGGCAGTGCCGCCGGCTCCGGTGCGGGAACCAGCGCGGGTGCTGGTGAAGGCGCCGGTACTGGCGCCGGCAAAGGCGCTGGCACAGGCTCCGGCGCCGGCGGCTCCGGCTCCGACAAAGGCAGCAGGAACGACCGCAAAATGGTCGAACTCGGCAACGATATATCCAAGGCCCAGGCCCAAATCCAGGCCGAAAACGCTCAGCCCGATCACGGCAACGGCCAGCAACTCGCCAACAACGGATCTGGCGCCGCGCCCAAAGACGGCGACAACCCCAATGCCACCGGCCCCGACAATCAGCCCAATGGTCCCGGCAGTGTCAGCCGGCCCAAACCCGGCACCGAGGCGCGCAATAACCTGCCCGCCCCCTCCGGCGGTACCCCGAGCGGTCGCCGTGACGACAAGGGCTCGATGGGCGATACTCATCTCGGCGAGATCCCCAAGGCCGGCAATTACGAACGCTTCTACAAACCCGGCGAAGGCCCCGCCCTCGACATCCACGATGCCCGTTACGTCACCTTTCGTCTGCCCACTTCCACCGTCGGCAATGCCGGCGCCGGCCGCGCCGTCGCCGACGCCGATCATCCGGTCGCTGCGACCGGCTATACTAACGCCCCACTCAAACAGGAGCGCCTGGCCGACACCCCCGACGAACAACAACTGGTGCCGCCGCGCTATCGGGATTTGATTCATTAGCTAAAGGAGATGCGATGGGAGCCGCTCCCCAACAGATTTCACCTAACGAACGCGTCGCCGAATTCCGCCGCACTTTTGCCCGCGCCGAGGCCGAGGTCGCCCGCGTCATCGTCGGCCATCGCGACGCTATCCGAAAAGTCCTCACCGCCCTCTTTTGCGGCGGCCATATCCTTATCGAAGGCGTCCCCGGACTCGGCAAAACCCTCATGGTCAAGGCCACCGCCGAAACCCTCGGCCTGAGCTTCAAGCGCATCCAGTTCACGCCCGATCTGATGCCCTCCGATATCGTCGGCACCCAGGTCCTCGCCGAAAGCGACGGCCGTCGCGAGTTCAGCTTCAAGGCCGGGCCCGATCTTCGCCCACATCGTCCTCGGCGACGAAATCAATCGCGCCACCCCCAAGACCCAGTCCGCCGTGCTCGAAGCGATGGAAGAGCGCCAGGTCACCGTCTTCGGCACCACCTACCAGCTCGACGCGCCCTTTTTCGTCCTCGCCACGCAGAATCCGATCGAGCTCGAAGGCACCTATCCGCTGCCCGAGGCGCAGATGGATCGCTTCCTCTTCAAGGTCGTGATGGGCTCGCCCAAGCCCGACGAGTTGCGCGAAATCCTCAACCGCACCACCGGCGCCGCCGCACTACAAAGTTCAGTCGATCTTCGACGCCGGCGCGCGCGCCCCGATAAGATCGAGAGTCGGAAAAGGCTCTCGTGCGCGAAGTGATGGTGGCTGAGCCGGTCGAGCGCTTCATCATCGAGCATCATCGGCGCATGCACCCCCAGCGGACCCGACGCCATCCCCGAAGTCTCGCAATACCTGCGCTTCGGCCCCAGCCCGCGCGGCGCCCAGGCCCTCATCATGTGCGCCAAGGTCAACGCTCTCGCTCGCCGGCCGCGTCAGCGTCAGTTACGAGGATGTCGAAGACGCCATCATCCCGTCCCTGCGCCATCGCCTGCTGCGCAACTTCCAGGCCGAGGCCGAAAACGTCAGCGCCGAATCCATCCTCGAACAGGCGGTCAAGCGCCTCAAGCGCCCGCGCTGCCGATGCTTCGGCCTGCCCGCTCGAATTTACCCCCGAGTTCATCGCTCGCCTCGACCAGTTGCGCATCAAGACGCGGCGCGAGTTCGCGGGCCTGGGCAAGGGCAATCATCTGTCCCCACGCCGCGGCTCCTCCCTCGAGTTCAACGATTTCCGCCACTATGCCGACGGCGACGACTTCCGCTATATCGACTGGGGCCTCTATGGCCGTACCGACAAGCTCTACATCAAGCTCTTCAAGGAAGAGGAAGACCTCCTCACCTACATCTTCATCGACGCCAGCGCTTCGATGGGCTTCCCCGAGCGCGACCGTAAGTTCGAGTCCGCCATCGCGACCGCCCTCGCGATTGCCTACGTCGCCCTGGCCTCCGGCGATCGCGTGATGATCCGCGTCATCGCCGGACGCGGCACGCCGCCTCCGCCCGCCTTCGTCTATGGTCGCCATCGCATCGTCGATCTCGGGCGCAGCCTCACCGCCATCCAGCCCGGCGGCGAAGTCGATCTCGCGCCCGCGCTCGCCCGCGAGTTGGTCTCTATTCGCCGCTCCGGCAAGGTCTTCCTCGATCTCGGACTTCATGATGTTGCCCAACGTCGTCACCCGCGGCCTCGGCCTGTTTACCGCCGCCAACATGGACGTCACCGCCGTCCAAATCCTCGGCGCCACCGAACTCGACGGCCAGGGCCTCAGCGGCGACGTCGAGGTCGTCGACGCCGAGAGCGGCGAGCGCGTGCGCGTCTCCATCGGTCAGCGCGAACGCGATCGCTATCGCGACACCCTGCTGCGCCTCGCCCGTGAGATCAAGGTCTTCTGCTTCCGTCACGGATTGCATTACACCCTCTTCACCACCAACGTTAATTTCCACGACTTCTTTCTGCGCGCCGTCGCCGACCTCGGCCTGGTCCACTAATGCCCCACACCGTAATCTCCGCCTTCCGTCCTCCTGATGCCGACCCGGCAACTTCCCCCGAGGCCATCCGATGGGCCTGCTGAATCCCCGCGCCCTCTACTTCCTTGCGGTCGTCCCGCTCCTGATCCTCGCCTATCTCGCCCGCGAGCGTCCGCGCCAGGCCACCGTCTCCAGCGTCCTCGCCTTTCGCGCCTTACACGTGATGCGCGGGCAGCGCTTCGGCGGCCGTCCCCGCTTCACCTGGACCTTCTTCCTCGAATTGCTTGCCCTATGCCTCGCCGTGCTCGCGATGGCCGCGCCGTACCTCTTGAAAAAGGGCAATCCCGTCGCCCTCATCATCGACAATTCCGCTCCGATGCAAGCCCTCACGCCCCCAGGCACCACCCGCTTTCACAATGCGATCGCCGCCGCCAGCGACGCCCTCGATCGCGAAAGCGGTAGCGACCAACTCACCCTTTACGCGACCGCTCCCCAGCCGCACCAGCTCGGCGGCGTCATCAGCAGTATCGGCGAGGCCAGGGACGCCCTCGCCCGCGTCCGCCCCTTCGATGCGCCCGACGATCCCGCGGCCATCGCCACCCTCATCGGGCAACTCGCTTCCAATAGCCACATCGGCCGCATCATCTTCGCCAGCTACCGGTCCATCGCCGCCCCCGTCCCGCCGCGCGTCGAGCCGCTCACCGCCGGCGATCCCATCGCCAACTATGCCATCGGCTCCTTCGCCATGAGCCGCGAGTCCTTCGGCGCCGCCGCCTTGCATGCGCGCCTCACCGTCGCCAACTTCAGCCCCGCCGCCCAGGCCCTTAAGGTCACTATCGCCGGTGACGGCAAGGCCCTCGATGCCGCCCAGACGACCGTCCCTCCCGGCGCCGTCAGCACCATCGAATTCCCCAATGTCGCTCCCGCCCAGGTCTATCGCGCCCAGCTCGATCCCGCCGACGGCTTCATGCTCGACAACGTCGCCTACGCCACCGGCGCCGCGGTCAAGTCGGTCGCGATTCTCTTCGTCAGCCCCACCCCCGCCGACGGCGCCGGACTGGGCTCCATTCCCGGCGTCAGTGTCGATACCCGCACTCCCGCCACTTACGCACCCAAGGATCTCGCGAACTACGACCTGGCGATTTTCGAATTCACCGCGCCCAAGGAACTCCCCACCATTAACACGCTCCTCGTGATGCCCCCGCCCGGCGATCCGGTCTTCAACATCACCGCCCAGCCCGCCCCGCGGGTCGAAGTCGCCGGCTGGCCCACCACCGACGTGCTCACCGACGGCGTCAACTTCCGGCTGCTCAATTTCCGCTCCGGCGAATACCTCGGCCAGCACCCCTGGATGCCCGCGGTCGTCACCGGCGACGGCGGCGGCCTCATGCTTTCCGGCTCCCGCCAGGGCCATCGCTTCGTCGCCACCGGCTTCAATCCCTTCCCTTACCTCGGCCGTGAAAATCTGCCGATGTCGATCCTCTCGCTCAACATGCTCGGCTATCTCGCCGGCTTCGGTGCGCAATCCGGCGGCTACCGCACCGGCGAGCCCTGGATGGTTCCCGCCGGCGTCAAGGCGATCGCCTTGCCCTCCGGCCGCAAGCTCGCCGTCCAGCCCGGCGCCCTTTTCTCCGACGTCAACGATCAGGGCATCTACCAATTGCTCGGCTCCGGCGGCCACATGATTCCGCGCGCCGTCAATCTCGCCGACCTCGCCGCCTCTGACCTCGCGAATATTCCCCCCATCAGCATCGCTACCGCCGCCACCAGCCCCATTCCGGCCAGCGCGATCGTCCGCGCGCCGCTCGCTCCCGCGGTTCTTCTCGCGATCATCGCGCTCGTCGTAATTGAATCGCTCCTCGTCTATCGGCGCCGCCGCCCCATCGAAGTGCAGTCGTGAATCCCGACGCCGTCTTCAACGCCCTGCATTTGCCCATCCGCGGCCTCACCTGCGCCCGGCCCGAGGCCTTCAAGCTCCTCGCCGTCCTCGCGATGCTCCTCCTCTGGTGGCTCTGGCAGGCGCGATCTCTCTCCCGTTCCATCGCCCCGGTCCTCCGCGCCCTGGTGCTCGCCCTCTTCATCGCCGCGCTCGCCGATCCCCGCAGCGTGATCCGCTCCGAGGGCTCCGCTCGCCCCGTCCTGATCGACGCCTCCGCCAGTATCACGCCCCCGATGCGTGATTTTACCGTCGATCTCCTGCGTAACCGCTTGAAGCTCCGATCCGCCGATCCCGCCACCCTCTTCGCCGCCGCCCCGCTTCAAGCTACCGTCGGCCAGGCGGTTACCGATCTCTCCGGCGCCGCCCGCTGCGCCCCCTGCGATCCCGCCGCCACCAATCTCGAAGCTGCGCTCAATCAAATCGCCGGCGACCCCGATGCCCGCGGCGGACCCATCGCCCTCGTCACCGACGGTTGGGAGAATCGCGGCGACGCCGCCAACGCCGTCAACGCGTTGCGCGCCGCCGGCATCCAACTCGACATCTTCACTCCCCCCGGCGCGCAATCCATCGCCAACGTCGCGATGACCCAGTTGAGCCTCCCGCCCGCCCTCGCCAAGGCCGAACCCTTCGCCCTCGGCGTCACCATGAGCAACCTCAACGCGCTCCCCGCCGCCGGCACGATCACCCTCGAACGCAACGGCCAGACCCTCGACCAGCGCATCGTCACCATCGCCCCCGGCCAGACCCGCTTCGACTTCCCCGTCCACAGCGAAACCGCCGGCCTGGTCAACTATCGCGCATCCTTCAAGCCCGCCAATCCCGCCCAGGATACCTATCCCGAGGATGACTCCCTCCAGGGATGGGTCGGCATCGGCGCCCAGCGCAAGGCCCTCATCGTCACCGGCTCTCAGCGCGACGCGCGCTACCTCGACCCCGTCGTCCGCAGCCTCGGCCTCGAACCCACCACCGTCGTCGCCGATAACGCCCCCTGGGACGGCAGTCCCAAGGGTTACGACCTCGTCGTCCTCAATAACGTCGCCCGCTCACGCGTCACCCCCGCCGCCCAAAATGCCCTCGTCCAGTATGTCGCCGACGGCGGCTCGCTCGCGATGGTCGGCGGCGACCAGAGCTTCGGCCTCGGCGGATGGCAGGATAGCCCCGTCGCCCGCGTCCTCCCCGTCACCATGAAGCCGCCCGAACGCCATGAACGCAAACGCGCCCTCGTCCTCGTCATCGACAAGTCCGGCTCGATGGGCCGCAACGATAAACTCGAATATGCCAAGGCTGCCGCTCTAACCGTCACCAAAACCCTCAGCGACAGCGACCTCATCAGCGTGATCGGCTTCGACTCCCAGCCCTTCGTCGTGATTCCGCTCGAAACCGTCGGCTCCAGCCGCCCCTACTTCAGCGAGTTGATCGACCGCCTCAAGGCCCGCGGCACCACCTTCCTGATGCCCGCGCTCGAAGAAGCCGACCGCACCCTCGCCACTAGCGGCGCCGCCATCAAGCACGTCGTCATCCTCACCGACGGTGAAACCGGCGGCACCGCCGCCATGTACTACGACCTCGTCTCCACCATGCACCACGACGGCGGCGTCACCATCTCCACCATCGCCGTCGGCCGCGAAGCCAACCTCAACCTCCTCCAATCCATCGCCCAATACGGCGGCGGCGGCTTCTACCAGACCGACAGCCCCGCCAATCTCCCCCAACTCTTCCTCGAAGATGTCCGCCAGCGCGGCGGCGATACCACCATGGTCGAGAAGGACTTCGTCCCCTACTCCGTCTCGCCCGACCCCGTCCTCAAGGATCTCGCCGGCCGCCAGTTGCCCGCCCTCAAGGGCTTCGTCGCCACCGACTTGAAGCCCGGCGCTTCCTTGAGCGTCTTCGTTAACAGTGCCGGGGTGCGCGCACCCATCGTCGCCAGTTGGAAGTTCGGCGCCGGTAAGGCTCTCGCCGTTACCACCGACGCCAGCGGCCGCTGGTCCTCCGGATGGATCGAAAGCGGCGTCTTCGGTCCCCTCTGGGACAAACTCGTCGCCTGGATGACCCCGCAGACCACCAACGCCGCGCAGAAATTCAACGTCGCCCTCGGCTACCGCGCCGGCCGCATCGAAATCCGCCTCACCGACTACAGCGACAACCCCCGCACCGCCGGCCAGTCCCTCGATGCCGTCGTGCGCCTGCCCGACGGCTCCCGCGCCGACGCCATCCTCTCCGAAAGCGCCCCCGGCGAATTGTCCGGCAGTCTCGAAGCCGTCAAGCCCGGCAACTACTACATCCAGCTCCGCCCCGCGGCCGGCGCCGACCAGACCTTCCCGCCCCTCGCCTATACCGTCAGCCCCTCCATCAACGTCGAATCGCCCCGCCCCGCCCCCAACTACGGCCTCCTCGAACACCTCGCCGCCGCCACCGGCGGTCGCCTCAATCCCGCGCCCGACGAACTCGCCGCCTCCCGCCCACGCTTCGAGCAGACCGCCTCCTTCAGCCCCTGGCTCATCCTCGCCGCAATGTTTTTATTGATTGCCGAGGCGCTGATCCGCCGCCTCACCTTCTGAGATCGTCGCCGCCACCCCGCCCCGTCAGGGCGCGTGCAGAAGTGACGCCCTTCCCCTGCGCTACCCGACCCTCACTCGCGCGCCGCCAACGGCTTCACCATCTGCCGATCGAACGCCGCCGCCACCGCCTCGATCGTGTCCGCCTCCGCCGCGCTCTTGTCCCTGCGCACCCCGACAATCCGCGCGAAGCGCAGCGCCATCCCACCCGCCCCCCGTCAGGGCGCGTGCAAAAGTGACGCCCTTCCCCTGCGCTACCCGACGCTCACTCGCGCGCCGCCAACGGCTTCACCATCTGCCGATCGAACGCCGCCGCCACCGCCTCGATCGTGTCCGCCTCCGCCGCGCTCTTGTCCCTGCGCACCCCGACAATCCGCGCGAAGCGCAGCGCCATCCCACCCGCATACTGCGAACTGCGCTGAATATCGCTGTAGGCGACTTCCACCACCACTTCCGGCCGCACCACCACCCCGCCCCGCGTCTCGCCCGTCTTCAACGCCGTCAAACGCTCCGTCATCTCGCGAAAATCGTCGTCCGTCATGCCCTTGAAGGTCTTGCCCACTTCGACAAATCCGCCGTTGCCCGCGTCGCGCGCCGCCAGATGGTAGTTCGAGAGCCACCCATGACGCCGCCCGTATCCCCAATCCGCCGCCACGATCACCAGGTCGAGCGTGCGCGCCGTCTTGATCTTCACCCACCCGCGCCCGCGCGCCCCCGGCATATAGGGACTCGCGAGCGCCTTCGCCACGATCCCCTCGTATCCCTCCGCAATCGCCCGCGCATAAAATTGATTCCCCTCCGCCACCGACGACGGCAATATTCGCGCCGCCTTCGCGATCCCCCCGGCCGCCGCGATTTCACTCAGCGCCGCGTAGCGCTCCTCGTACGGCGCATCGATCAGCAGACCGCCATCGACCCCGATCAGGTCGAAGACAAACAGTTGCACCGGCTGCTCCACGCGCAGCCGCTCGACCTCCCGCGTCCGCCCGAAACGGCGCATCACCTCCTGAAACGCCAGCGGACGTTCCGTGCCCGTCGATCGCGATCACCTCGCCGTCGAGGATCGCCTTGCGCGCGCCCAGCCGCTCTACCGCCTCGGCCACTTCGGGCAGGCTCGCCGTGATTTCATTGAGCGCCCGCGAGTAGATCCGCGCGGCGGCGCCGTCCCAATGGACTTGCACGCGCGCGCCGTCCAGCTTGTGCTCGAGCGCGATCCGATCGCCCAGCATCCGGAACGCCTCGCCGACGTTCGGCGCCGGTTGCGCGAGCATCGGCTTGAGCGGCCGCGGCGCCGCCGCTCTGCCCTCGCTCGCGCCCGCGATCCCGCTCGTCGCGTTACTCCGACCGCTCGCCGCCCCGCCTTCGCGATTCTCACGTCCGCGCTCCTGCTCCGCGCCTTCGCGATTCTCACGTCCGCGCGCCTGCTCCGCCCCGCCTTCGCGATTCTCACGTCCGCGCTCCTGCTCCGCCGCGCCGTCCGTCGCCTCGCCGACGCTCGGCGACCGCATCTCGCGCACCACCCGGCCAACGTCGCCGGTGAGCATATGCGCCCGCCGCACCGCCGCCACCGGGCGCCCCGCCATCTTCGCGATCGCCTCGAGCATGAGCCCCTCGCTCATCCCGTGGCGCATCTCCCGAATCAGAATTTTCGCGATATACTTGCCTTCGAGCGCGCTCGCCCGCGCGAACAGATCGCGCAACGCCTCCAGCTTCAGCCGGCGCGAGTTACGCCCCTCGATTTCCGCAATCTCGGCGAAGCGCCGCTCGACTCCCGTCAGCGTCAACGTCGCTTCGGGGTCTTCCGCGCGCAGCCGCAGCAGCATCTCGATCGCCTCGCCGAAATCCGCCGCCGCCGCGAAAATCTCCTCGCCCTGATCTTCCCCCCCGGTCATCGCCGCGACGATCTTCCAAATCGCCCGCCCGCTTATCTGCAGCCGCTTCTCATCCCCCTGTTCGAGCGCACGCCCGACCATGAAGCGCGCCGCGATCTCGGCCTCGCGCCCCTCCAGACGACCCATGAAGTCGCCCGCCAGCTCCGCCATCTGCAGCCGGCTCTGCGTCTGCCCCAGCGCCAGGCAGACCACTGCGAAATCGTTGAACGACGCCACCCAGCGACAATAACCCACCCCGCCCGCTTAGTCACAACACAACCCACTAGCGAAGCCGCAGGCGGAGCGAGCAAAGGAGTCCGCGACGTGCGCACTGTTAGACTCTGTGTCGAGCCGTAGGCGGAGCGAGCAAAGGAGTCTGCGACGTGCGCACTGTCAGACTCTGCGTCCAGCCGCAGGCGGAGCGAGCAAAGGAGTCTGCGACGTGCGCACTGTCAGACTCTGCGTCCAGCCGCAGGCGGAGCGATCTAACGAGTCCACGACGTGCGCACTGTCAGACTCTGCGTCCAGCCGCAGGCGGAGCGATCTAACGAGTCCACGACGTGCGCACTGTCAGACTCTGCGTCGAGCCGCAGGCGGAGCGAGCTAACGAGTCTGCGACGTGCGCACTGTCAGACTCTGTGTCGAGCCGTAGGCGGAGCGATCTAACGAGTCCGCGACGTGCGTTCAGTCTCCGAAGGAACTTAAAGTTCCCCGCTCCTCAACCACTCTCTCCCCCTCTGCCGCCGCCTCCGGCTTGCGCCAGCGCATGATCAATTCGCTCCACATGATGTACGCCGCTTCCTCCGCCACGAACCCATAGCGCGACAGGATCCGGCTCAAACTCTCACGCGTGTAATGCGTTATGTGCTCGTCCTTGTAGCCCCCCGGTATCAGGCGCCCATAGATCGGCTCGATCACGCGCCACCCGCGCGTCGCGTAGTCCGGCGTCCCGATTATCAGCGTCCCGCCCGGCGCCAGCACCCGCCACATCTCGGCGAACAGCGACTCCTCGAACGGTATATGTTCGATAACCTGCGAATTGATCACGCAGTCGAAGCAACCGTCCTTGAACGGCAGCGCAAACGCCGACCCGCGCACGATCGGCACGTCGTAGCGCCGCAGGAACCGCAGCTTGCCGAAGTTGACGTCCATCCCGACCGCATTGTTCAGGCTCCGGATAATCACGCTCGATCCGCAGCCGATATCCAGCATGCGGTCCGATCCCCGCGCCCACAGACGTCGTTATCCGATGGCGCGTGCGCTGCCAGTAGCGCTGCGCCGGGATCACGCTCGTGAAGGCGCGGCTCGTCGTAGTCGGCCGACGCGATCGAGTTGCGCAGCGGCCACAGCTTCAGCGCCGTCTTCGCCAGACTCCAGTCCGAAGCGGAAAAGCCGCGCATGCGATACGCCCGCGCTTCGCGCGGAAAATACGTGAACGGAATCTCGTGGACGCTGTACCCGTTGCGCGAACGCCTTGACCAGCACCTCTTCGAGTACTTCGAAATTCGCGCTCCGCAGATCCAGGTCCGCCAACGCCGCCCGCCGGTATAGCCGAAACCCGCTCGACATGTCGCGCACCGGCATCGAGAGCATCCGCCGCAGCGCCTGAAGTTCAGCAACCAGCTCAGCCGGTCGCGCGGATGAAGAGGTGTACGCGACCCCGCCCGAGCACGTAGCGCGACGCCACGATGATGTCCGCGCTGCTTGCGCGCCCGCCACATCTTCGAGACGAAATCCGGCTCATGCGACATGTCCGCGTCGAGCGTCAGGAGGTAGTCGCCGCGCGCCTCGGCAAGCCAGTTTCGAGCGCTCCCGCATAGCCGCGCCGGCGCTCCGGCAGCACTCGCGCGCCCAGCGCCGCCGCCGCCTCGCGCGTGCCGTCGGTCGAATTTCCGTCGATCACGATGATCTCGAAAGCGAGCCCTTCGCGCGTCATCAGCGCGACGCAGCCGCGGGATCAACAGCCCCAGGTTTTCGCGCTCGTTCACGACTGGAAAATTACGAAAGGTCCATAATCGCTGCCCGAATTTCTATTTGGATCGGCCGCAGAAAAGGAAACCACTCCCCGGCCGAATTGATCTTGCCCGCGGCGCCCGCCCGCCGTACTCTCATCGTGCGGCAATGTTGCGGTGCGGGAGTGGCTGGACGATGAACTTTCCTGGGCTGTCGAGATCCCTCAAGCGGTCGATCGTGCGGCGCTTCGCCGCCGGCGCCTTCGCCCTCATCCTTACACAGGCCGGCGTCGCCTCAGCCGCCGCCCATCATCATGCGGCTGCGGCCACCCCCGCCTCCCGCGACGCCGACGAAAGCGACACCCCCTCGCGCCACGGCGGACACCGCGTCGCCCTGCCGCCCCCGATGGATCTCGGCAATATCCACGTCCTCGGCGATCGCCCCGCCCCCTTCGCCCTCTACGCCCGCGCCGCCTATCTCATCGACGCCCAAAGCGGCGACGTCCTCTATGCCTACAACGAGCACCAGCGGATGCAGCCCGCCAGCCTCGCCAAGATGATGACCTTTTACCTCACCCTCGAGGCCCTCGCCCAAAAACGCATCGCCCTCGATACCCCCATTCCCATCAGCGAGGCCGCCTGGCGCCTCTCGCTCAACGATTCCGTCTCCCGCATGTTCCTCCAGGTCGGCCAGCGCGTCGACGCCAGGGACCTCATGTACGGCCTGATGGTCTCCTCCGGCAACGACGCCGCCGTCGCCCTCTCCGAATATCTCGCCGGCAGCACCGACGCGTTCGCCGATCTGATGAACAAAAAGGCCCAGCAACTCGGCCTCGCCGATACCCACTTCACCAACCCCGACGGACTCCCCACCGACGGCGAATACACCACCGCCGCCGACATGGTGAAGCTCGGCCGCGCCCTCCTCCACAACTTCCCCAACGCCCTCGACTACACTTCCACCAAGGAATTTACCTTCGACAATATTCGCCAGCGCAACTTCAACACGCTCCTGTTCTACGACGCCCGCGTCAACGGCATCAAAACCGGCCACGTCGACGAAGCCGGCTACCACCTGGTCGCCTCCGCCGCCGCCGGCGACCTCAAGCTCATCTCCGCCGTGATGGGCACGCCCAGCATGGAAAAACGCCGCGTCGAAACCGACAAGCTCCTCGATTGGGCCTTCCGCACCTACACCACCATCAGCCCCGATTGGCATAAGGCGGCCCCCTCCCAGTTGCGCGTCTACAAGGGTGACGCCGACCAGGTCGCCATCGCTCCCCAGGGCGGTACCGCCTTCTTCACCGTCGGCCACGGCGACGAAACCAAGGTCGCCCTCGCCGCCTCCATCCCCCAGACCTGGCTCGTCGCCCCCGTCGCCAAAGGCGCCCAGGTCGGCACCCTCAGCGTCTCCGTCGCCGGCAAGCCCATCTCCTCAGTGCCGCTGGTCACCCAGGCCGCCGTCGGCGAGGGCGGCCTCATCCATCGCGCCATCGATTCCCTCCGCCTCAAACTCTAACCCCCCGCGCGACGCCCGCGTCGCCGCCCCGTGTGAATACGTAGTCATACTGATTGGATATATAAGACTGGATATTTCTGATTACCAGGAAGTCTTGTTCGTCGCTTAGGCTGAGAAAGGATCGGATCAGGAGATAGCTGATCGCGTAGTTGTTTCTGAGCGCGCGAATGGAAAAACCTCTGGACTTCGCCAGTTCAATTAAATGCGAGTTTCTTTCCGCTATTTCCGAAACGATTATCGTTTCGCTCTCAAGCTCGGCAAAATAGTCGAATATCGAAGGTAGAATTAAATTCTCAGCTCCCTCCACATCGACCTTGATGAAACTGGCGCGCGCCAGGTCCGGCCCTACAATCTCATGCAGCGGCCGTCCAACCACACTGCCGGCTCCTGCATCTGCAACAATCTGAATCGAGTTTGCTCCTATATTCCGATTGTCGTTGGACTGAATCCGCACGTGGCATTCCTTGTCGGTAACGGCCATGTTGATCGCTTCTACGTTCTCTATCCCATTAAGCGCCAGGTTGGCGATCAGTAAACCATAGGTGCTTGGCGAAGCTTCAATCGCATACACCTTGCCGCTTGGCCCAACGCTCTTCGACGCTTGCGCGGTGAAGTAACCAATGTTCGCGCCCACATCGATAAAGACGTTCTCCCGGCTTTAGCACCGAAGAAATAAAATAGGTGAGATTTGGCTCAAATATGCCGAAAAATGCGATTCTCCGTTGAATATAATCACTGCGCACGCATCTGAAACGCGCGCCGAATATTGTCGTCGCCTCACTGACAGGTCGAATCTTTGCAATCGCCTTCATGTAGAGCCTGTAGAGAAGGTCATAAAGCCCAACTAGAAAGTTAAATAGTTTCATCTAGGTGTTCTCTTCGAGCTTCAATTAATTGGAACAGTGCCGGCAACTAGGTCGCTGCTTCATGGCGTTGTCGTTAACCCGCTGGCGGATGGTTCGATCGGTCCCCAGAAAAGTAACCGCTGCGGGCTTACAAGCTGTTCACTTACATCGCCAATAGCCCAGCGAGCCGATCAGAAAAGTAACCGCTGCGTCCTCACCAGCCGTTCACTTACGTCGCCAATAGCCCGGCGAACCCAGTCGATCCTCTGTGGCGGGATTCCACGGTCCCTTGCAATTGTGGCTAGCCACCCTTTTGTGCTGCCGCTACCATGCTTCAACTCTTTGGAAAACGCTACTCGAATTGCGATTCTCGCGAGTCGCCAATCCCCCCTCTCGCAATCAGCACGCCAAGTGCGCGGCAGGCAGGCGCGTTACTGTCACTATTGACCTCGGCGCCGGTCGTGATCGTCGGTCGGATTCGCAACTTGACGCTGGCTTGGCTAAGCGACTATGAATCGCCTGCGACAACCTCAAATGGAAATTCGGGGCGTTGATGAAGAATGTAGTTTTTTATGTGTTGCTGGCGATATGCGTACTTCTGGGCTCGTGCTCTTCGTTGGATGAGTCGGCTCAGAACGTCAAATATTCAACCAAAAGCGAGGCCCCAAAAGATTGCCGGGAAATTGGCGAAGTCTCGGTCGGCTCAATCTTGCCGCATCTCACCATGGAGTCGGTAAAGAACGAGATGAGAAACAAGACTTCTCAGATGGGCGGCAATTTTCTCGTTATCGATGAGATCAAAAGCGTCTCCAGTTCCACTCCGCCCACCATCGGATCCAATGGCCTCTTGATGGGTGGTGGATCTACTTCCAGCGGCTACGCCGGCAGCGGCCGCGCATATCAGTGCCCCTCGACTTAAGCGGTCCTCGCGAACCGCTTAAACGTCCCGCCCCCCCAAAAAATTAGAACATTAATATACTTCACTGGACCGATGTGGTGATGTGGTCGTTCGCCATTGTGTAAGCGATCTAACTACCGGTTCGTTTTAAGTCCGCTCGTTTGTATTTCGATAAACATTCTTTTGTCAGAGCGGGCTTGGGCGGTTTTGTATTCCAATTCGATGAATTCCATCGCTTCCTCAATTCGTCGTGCAGCGTGGAACTCCTTACATCGAATTGTTATTCGACTAAGCCGCCTGAACCGAGCGCGCATCCCCTTAAGGATTCGCGGCGCGATAACGTCAAAATCATGATCGCAACTTACGAGGACAGCACCATCCATATCGCCGACGGTAGCAACTACCTGATCGGGTGAATCCGTCGGCATAATCTCGCGAAGTAGCACCACCGTGTGATTATGATCACGAAAGACTTGCGCCACTGGATCGGGCACGTTGTGATCGAGCAAAAGACGCAACCGCGTCGCCCGATGCCAGCTTAGCTGGCCTTGCGCGCAAGTCGTTGCTCATGAGAAATTGCCGCTGATACATCAGCCGCTGTTAGCTGTGGGTAATCGCGGATAATTGAGGCTATATCGTATCCCGCTTGGTGGTAACGCCAAACGGTTTTAGTGGGGATGCGCGTTCCCGCGATCGTCCAGGCATTATGAACGGTATTGCGATGCCGCTCTACACGACCAATTTGCTCCGCTCTGCGATGCCGTAGGGCATCTGCTTTGGACTGCATATCGGTAGTGATGGCATCTAGCGCAACCGTAAATATGTACTGGGGATGCCCTACTTTTCGGATCTGTTCAGCGGCGGGCTCTTTGAAAAAAACATCCTTACCAACGACATACAGAACAAGCCCCGACCAAGGTCGTGAATGGTATGTCGCCAGCTCCTGAGCGATCTTGCGAAGTCTTTGAAGCGGAATTTTACGATCGTTGCGCAGTATCGCGATTACTCGCAGGCCAACGAGATCTTCAAAGGAATAGACGCGGCTAAATGGGCTGCGGCGATTCTCCGACGCGTAATACGGCGAGAAGAACTCTGTATTATCCCAATATGAAAGCTGTCGTAGCGACAGCCCCGTCAGGCGAATCACATGAAACGCACTGAATGCTCGGATCACGCTTCCCATTTGTCGATCTTGCGAAAGTAGACCAAATTGTCAATAGACCGCTACACTCCGCGCGTTATTAACTAGCGCGCGCCCTTCGCGGCGCGCAACCTTTTTGGTTTTACTCGCGCTTGCCGATATTCTTCTTGTTTTTCGGCTATTTCAGATTTCGGAACAGCAACAATTGCACGGGCGAACCGTTTGAACCGCTCGAACGGCGATAATTCGAATGGCTTGGGGTGCTGCTCCATGGTTGGAGTTTACCACGCTGCCCACGTCCCTGTCGCGGGATGTAAAAGACCCAATCGCGGTTCGGCGTCCTTGCCGGTCAGATGTTCGCGGGTCAGGCGCTCCCCGACAATCGACGAAAGCGCTTCCGTGAATCGCTCGCCAGCGGTCGCCTTGCGGTTGTTGAACCTGAAAGCCTGTTCATCCAGATAACGGAACAGATGGAACGGTTCGACGCTGATGTACCTACCCTTGAGGCCGCGCTTTAGTGCCGAAATTAGGATCCCACCCCCCCCCCGCGACGCCTCTTGACAGAAAATCTCGTCGCCGCTATATACCTTCCACGGATGATAAATCCTTGGAAGCTGAAGGCTCCCCTAAGACACGGTGGCGAATAAACATAAAGTCCTTACCTCGGACTTTCCCCTGCGCGATAAAGCCGCCGTCCTCGTCGGCTGCACCGCCCAGGAAATCGCCAACTTCGTCGATCGCGCGCTCAAGGAGTTCGGCATCAGCCGCGAACAGTTGAGCGTCATTCACTATCTCGACGACGCCGAGGCGGACACCATGACCGTCAACCAACTGCGCGACGCGCTCATCGATGACCGCCCCAACGTCTCCCGCATTCTCAACAAGATGGTGGAGAAGGGCCTGGTTCGCAAACAGCGGCAAACCGATGACCAACGCGTGGTTTACGTCTCGCTCACCGCGAAGGGACGCAAGCTCCACCAGCAGGCGGACGAGAAGATTACCGGGCACAATCTCAAACTCTCGCCCAAGGAGTGTCAGACGCTGATCGAATTACTGATGAAAATCTAGGGCCGCGTTCTCAGGCTGAGGAAATGCTCCCCGGCGCCGTTCCTTGCGCCGATGCGAGCCATGGTAACGCGGCCCGCGCTTGCGGCTGCGTCGCTGCCATCGCGCGCGCCCCAATCCTTGCGCAGCGCCGCAAGCCGCGCGCCGTGTTCGAACTGTCCGGCGCCGGCTTTCGCCAACGCGCCTGCGCCGCATCGAATGCGCCCGTTGTCGCGGCGCGGCGCTGCAAGCCGCGCGCCGCGACAACGGCCTCAGCCGCTTAGGTTCGGTCTTGATAACGGGTGCTCTGCGCCCGCCGGTCTTGATAACGGGTGCTCTGCGCCCGCCGGTCTTGATAACGGGCGCTCTGCGCCCGCCGGTCTTGATAACGGGCGCTCTGCGCCCGCATTGATGCATACGCAACAACGCCCATGGCGGGCACAACAACGCAAACCTATCGGTTTGCAGGAGGAACGCGATGAACCGGGATTTTGAATTCAAACAGCTCCTCCGCGCCTACCGCGCGGGAATCATCAACGAAGCGACCTTCGAGCAGGAACTCGCCGGCATCGAGCGCGGCGCCGCTAACGGCGACGGCGGCCGCGGCTTCGAAGCCCTCGGCAAGACCTACGCCAGCGAGCGCGAGGCCATCGTCGCGGTGCTCGATCGTTTCCGCGCCGGCGAAGCCGGCGGCCACGCCGCCTTTTCCGGATGGGAAAAGCACGTCACCACCGACTGTATCCGCAGTGGCGTCCGCATGATCGCCGAGCGCGAAAACTATCACTCCCGCATCTTCGAGCGGCGCCTCGCCGACCTCGGTGAGCAATGCAAGGCCCCCCTCACCGACTTCGGCCGCAAGCTCACCGAAAAACTGAGCGACCCCCGGATGAGCGACAACGACAAGCTGCTCTATCTTGCTTCGCTCGCCCCCGACCCCGACGCCTTCTGGAAACCCGTCTGCGCCTTCGTCGATCGCATCCAGGACGACCAGGAAAGCAAGGAACTGTTCAAGCTCTATATCCAGGACGAGCTCTCCAGCGGCAAATGGCTCCTGTACGCCTGCGAGGCCCTCAACGGCCCCGCCAAGGCGCCCAGCGCGCAGTCCGGTGTCGCGGCGAGCGAGGCCCTCTAACTCTTACGCGCCCCTCGCCAAAGGGATGGAGCGTACGCTCCATCCCTTTCCGGCGCCTTATCCAACCCTGCCAATGCAAAGCGGCGGCCCATAGGCCGCCGCTTTGCTCCAGGGGCCCCCGCCGGGGGCCCCTGGAGTCAACGCTGAAAGATTTCACCCTCTAATTTTGCCGCGTGAGCACTTTCGCTTTTCTTACGCTTTCGGTCTCGGGCCCGCCTCAAGCGGTGTGCTCTTTGAGGAAGCTCCCGATACCGTCGATCGCCTGCTGTCCCTCCGGCAGGAACGACGCGAACAACTGCCACACGTGGATCATCTCGGGCCACACTTCGAGCTTGGTGCTGACGCCGGCCGCCTTCGCGCGATCGTTGAGCCGGGTCGAATCGTCGAGCAAGGTCTCGGCGTCGCCAACCTGGATCAGCAGCGGCGGCAGGCCTTTCAGGTCCGCGTAGAGCGGCGCGGCGAGCGGCGATCGCGGGTTCTGCCCACCGAGGTAGGCCGCGGCCATCCCGAGCAGTCCTTCCCTCTGCACAACCGGATCCGCCGCCGCCCTGGTCTTCATCGATTCACCGATACCCTCCATATCGACCCACGGCGAGATACACACGCCGGCGCCCGGCAACGGCAGCTTGGCGTCGCGAATCGCGACCAGCGTCGCGACCGTGAGGCCCCCGCCCGCCGAGTCGCCCGCGACCGCGATCCGCTTGGGCTGGAGTCCCTGCGCCAGCATCCAGCGATAGGCGGCGACGGCATCATCGACGGCGGCCGGGAACGGATGCTCCGGGGCGAGGCGATAGTTGATTCCGAGCACGCGCGCACCGGACGCGCGCGCGATGCGCCCCATCAGGTCGCGATGAGTGTTGACCGAACCGATCACGTAGCCACCGCCGTGCACGTAAAGCACCGCGCGATCGGCGGACGAGTTGGGCGCGCTGATCCATTCGCCGTCGATACCGCCGGCATTGACCTTCTCGCGCTTGATATCCGGCGGCAGCGGCGTGCAGTCGCCCAGTTTCTCAAACACTACGCGCAGTTCCTGGGGCGTCGTCGCGCCCGATTGCAGGATTGCCTTGTACGCATCTTTCGCCATCTGTAGCTGCGGGCTTGCCATCGAGAATCTCCTTTGTATCGCCGGCATGGCAACGCGCGCGTACCATGAGCGTCGCGGGCGGGTGCCGACCGATTGATCTCTGGACACTACCGCAGCCGCGGACGATTCGACAAACCATTTCGAGTCCATCGCCGAATTCGCCTTTGCGCATGGTCGCGCAGCCACCGCGCGAAAGTCTGTTGCAAGCGCGCTCGCGCGACAGTCCGTTGCAAGCGCGCTCAAACATTGCGTGGCACGGCGATGGCGATTCGTTAAAGCGGCTGTCGATCGAGACGCCATCGGAATTGGTCGCGCCGGCTGAGGGAGTTGCTAGCTGCGCAGCAATCCCGCGAGTCCGGCGAACAGGAGAGGCGTGATCGTCCATCCGGCGAGGATGTGCAGCCACAGGTACCAGCGGAGCATCCGCGCCGGCAGCGTTTCCATCAGCGATGCGGCGGCCGTCACGGGCTTGTCGGCGGCGCGTCGATGGCGCGGATTGGGGCGCCAGTAGGTCTCCTGATGCAAATCGACCACGGGCAGGAAGTTCTCGAGCGAATAGACGAAGCTGCTGAAGGGCGGATAGTGCGGCGGCGGAACTCCGCTGGCGCAGAAGGATTCGTAGGCGCTCTCTTCGGTCGGCGTGATGAGGTGCGCGCGATAGCCCAATTCGAACAGTATCGTGCCGACAAAGACGAAGAGCAGGATCCACCAGAGGGCGCGCAACGGCCGATAGCCGTAGCCGATGGTTGCGCGCAGCGCGAGGCGCCAGATCTTCTGAGGCAGCGGGATGCCGCCGTATTCGGTCATCGCATTCTCGTGGGCGATCTCGACCTGGGTGGCGCCCTCTTCGGCACCGTCTTCGCGCAGCACATGGGCCAACTGCCGATAGGGCTGCGGCTGCGCCCAATCGGACCGAGGCTGCCGATGAATCCATTCGAGGCGAGAGTCGGCGTCGCTCGGACCGCCGCTGAAATCGCCATAGACGAAGCCGGTCAGATCGAGGTTGCCGGCGGCCGGCCAACTTGCCGCGTCGTCCCAGAGGGCGCCCGCACGCACCGAACTCAGATCGAGCATGGTGTGCGGCGTCAGGGTGATTTCGACCCAATAGATGGTCCCGCCGACGGTCGCGCGCTCGGCGTTGAGTCCGTTGACGCCCTTGCCGATGAAGCGAGCCTGATTGAAGCTCAGCGAACGGCCGACACTCGCCAGGCGAAAATCCACCATGCCGGTGGTCTCGAAGTCCTGATGGAAGAGAGCGTCGCCCTTGATGACCGCCTCGACCACCGAGATCGGATCGTCGCCGACAAAGTGACCGCTGCTGCAATCAAGGTCGCCGTCGATTTCCGCGCGGTAGAAGTTGACGGCGTCGTAATGGCCGAGTCGCAGCACCACGTCGCCGTGGATCAGCGCCTGCTGCGCATCGATCTCACCGGTCCGGCTGCGCCGCAAATCGAGACTGGCGAGATGCGCGAAGGACAGGTCGATACCGTCGGCGATGAAGCAATCGAGCATCGTGATCGGGAGCGTCACGGTAGCGTAGGAAAGATCGATCTCACCGGCGATGCGCGCGCCTGCGATACCGATGCCACTGGGATCGACGTACTTCGAGGCGGCCTGGTCGGTCAGAATCCAGCGGACGATAGCGGCCCGAATGGTGCGATCCTTGCCCCACGATGCGCCCTTGGACGGATCGTTGACGGGGGTGTCGGGATCGGAACTGGGGCTGCTCCAGACGAGATCACGATAAGGCGCGTGGCGCACAAACTGCAGTTCCGCGGCGGTGAGGTTCTGGAAGTTGGCGCGGGCCATCTGCTCCAGGGCGGCGCCAGCCAGTGCCAGCGGATCACGTAGAGGGGCCGGCGGGACGGGCGCTTGTGCGCGTGCGGAGCCTGCGGCCATCAGGAGCAGGAGCACGACGGCGAGAGCGAGCGTCCTCCGTAGAGCCATCGGCGGTATCGCGCATATACGATACCTCGATAGCATCAGAGCGATTCGTTCATCAGGCTCTCGCATGCGAGAGCCTGGATTCTGCGCCGCGCTCAGGATGACAAGTTTCAGCTCCAGCAACTGCTAGCGGAAAGCCGGGGCGATCTCTTCGGCGACCAGCTTCATATTCTGGGCGATATCCTCCTGGCGGCAGGCCCAACTGATGAGCACCGTGCGCGCACCCGCATCGACGTATTCCTTGAGCCGCTTGCGGCAATCGTCAGGATTGCCGTAGAGCGTGTAGCGCCCGGCAATCTTCGAGAAGTCCTGCGAGTAAGTGCCGCCGAGCGCCTTGGCAGCCTGATCGCGCGCCATATCGCGATCCGGATAGACCGACGCGAAGATGAAAAGGCCGGGCCGGAAATGACTCATGTCACGCCCGGCTTCCTTGCCGAACTGATTAATCTTCTCGATGCTCTCGTGGAGCATCTCGGGTGTGTACATATACGGAATCCAGCCGTCCGCGTAGGTGGCCGCGCGGCGCATCGCAGGCTCCTTGCGCCCGGCGACCCAGATCGGCGGATGCGGCTTCTGCACCGGATGCGGCGAAATGGTAACGCCCGAAAATTTGGTGAAGCGGCCGTCGAAGGCGACGTTCTTTTCGGTCCACAGCTTCTTGATCACCTCGAGCGCTTCATTGCTGCGCGAGGCGCGCTGCTTGACCGGAACACCGCAGGCCTCGAACTCTTTGGGAAACTCGCCGCCGATGCCGATGCCCATGTGGTAGCGGCCGTCGGAGGCAACATCGAGGACGGAGGTGAGCTTGGCGAGGACCATCGGCTGATAAAGCGGCAGCAGGATGATCGTGCTCATGAGTTTGATTTTCGTCGTCGCACCGGCGGCTACGGACAGCGCGATTAACGAATTCGCCACGGGCCCATGGAACATCATGTGCTCGCCGCTGCAGAGATAGTCGTAACCCATGCTCTCCGCGCGCTGCGCGAATTCAGGGATGCCTTTCGACGATGGTATCGCGACGCCAAAATCAACTGCTGCCACTTGCTGTCCTCCAAACCTACAAACTGACCACATCGGCCCCGAGTATTCGACTGAATACCCTGCACCTATGCCGGACGCATCTCGACCGATCCATACGAGATGCGGCGCGCTGACGGCGGATCCGAATTTTTCCGCATCGGCCAGCGTGAATTCCCTTGCCGTTTAGCATATCCGTGGCGCAAGCTGTAACACCCTATTCGCCGATTCGGCGGGGACTCATTGAGAATCGGCCAACGACGCAAGGGGAATCGGAGGTCATCGGATGGCAAGCAATTTAAATCGCTTCACCGCGAATTCAACCATCAGCACGGCCAAGGGATGGAGCGCGCGCCAGGTTACGCCGCCGAGTGCGCTGTTCGGCGCGAACGGGATGCGCGTGGGACCGGATGGGCGCCTGTACGTCGCGCAGGCGTTTGGCAGCCAACTCAGCGCGATCGACGTGACCAGCGGCGCGATCGAAACGATAAGCCCGATCGGCGGACCGATCGTCGCGCCCGACGATCTGGCGTTCGATTCGCGCGGCATTCTGTATATCACGGAGGTGATGAGCGAGCGGGTGGCCGCGCGATCGCCCAACGGAGATTTGCGGATAATCGCGGACAACGTGCCGGCCGCCAACGGTATCACGCAGTGGCGCGATCGCCTGTTCATGGATGAATGCCGGCACGACGGACGGCTGTTCGAGCTGTATCCCGACGGCCGCGCACCGCGCAAAATCGCGGAGAATCTGCCGCTGCCGAATGCGCTCAACGTCGGCCCCGACGGCAATATCTACTTCCCGGCAATCGGCGCCAACGAGATCTGGCGCGTGCCGATCGAAGGCGGCAAGCCGGAAGTGTTCGCGACGAATATGGCGGTGCCGACCGCGGTCAAGTTCGACAGCAAGGGATCGCTTCTGACGACGCAAGGCGCGAGCGGCGAGATTTTACGCTTCGATATTCGCAGCGGCGAGCGGAAAGTCGTCGCGAAGATGCGTCCCGGCATCGACAATTTTGCATTGACCGATAATGACCGGCTGTTCGTCTCGCATTTCGTGGACGGCGGCGTCGCCGAAATCATGGCGGACGGGAGCGAGCGGCGGCTGGTCGCGCCGGGATTTTGCGGGCCGATGGGAATCGCGATCGCGGACGACGGGACGATCTATGCGGCGGATGGTATCAGTATGGCAGCGGTCGCGCCCGACGGATCGCATCACCGGGTGGGACTGCTCTTCGACGGGCATTTCCCGGGCTTCGTGCGCGGCGTTGCGAAGGCGGCCGACGGTTACCTGATCGTCACGACCTCGGGCGGCAGCGTGACGCGGTATCATCCGGTGACGCACGAAATGGAAGTCCTGGCGAGCGAGTTACACGAACTCTACGACGTGGCAGTCGGAGCGGGCGGCGCGGTGTTGGTCGCGGATGGAGGCGAGGGCCGCGTGCTGGAAATCGCAGGCGGCACACTCAAAGAGAAGGCGCGCGGACTCGCACGGCCGGCGGGAATCGCGATCGGGGGCGACGGCGCGTGTTTTGTCGCGGAGAGCGACAAGGGACGGGTCGTGCAGATCGACGGCGGCGGTAAAGCCAGCGCCGTTATCGAGGGCCTCAAGGAGCCGCAAGGGCTCGCGATCGACGGCGACAATCTTTATGTCGTCGACGCGGGCGCGCATGAGCTGATCGCGTATTCGCGCAAGACCGGCAAGCACGAAACGGTCGCGTCCAATCTCGCCGTCGGCGCAGCGCCGGGCGTGGTGCCGAAGCTGCTGATGGGAATTCCGGGACTGCTGCCGGGACCGTTGCGGCCGTTTGCGGGCGTGACGGTCGGCGGCGACGGCAAGGTCTATGTCGCGGCGGACGGCGACGGCAGCGTCGTCGCGCTGCGGCGGGGATAGCGGGAAAGCGAGCGCGCGGACACTAGCGTAGCCGAAGGCGTAGCGAGCTAACGAGTCTGCGAGGTGCGCACGAATAAGACTCTGAGCCGCGCGCTCGCATCGCATCATGCAACAGCCGGCCAGTCACGCGCCGGTGGAGCGATCGATCGCTCAGGCGAATTGCGCGGCGGATACTCGCGACGTGCCTTGTTTCGAGAGCGAGGCGCGCGATGCTAAGCTTGTCGCCAAGTGCATCCGCTGCTCGAAGTGAAAGACCTGAAGACCTCGTTCTTCACTCCAAGGGGCGAAGTCCGCGCGGTCGATGGCGTGAGTTTCTCAGTCGCACCCGGCAAGCTGCACCGGTATCGTGGGCGAATCGGGATCTGGGCAAAACGGTCAGCGTGCTCTCGATCATGCGACTGTTGCCGACCGGCGGCAGAGTCGTCGGCGGCTCGATAACCTTCGATGGCGTCGATCTGCTGAAGCTGAGCGAGCCCGCGATGCGGCGCGATGCGCGGCGCCCGGATCGCGATGATCTTCCAGGAGCCGATGACCTCGCTCAATCCCGTCTTCACGATCGGCAGCCAGATTGGCGAAGCGATCAGGCTCCATCAGCAGACCGTCGCGCCTCGAGACCCGCAACCGCACGATCGAGGCGCTGCGGATGGTCGGTATCGCCGACCCCGAGCGGCGCATCGACGACTATCCGCATCAACTGTCGGGCGGGATGCGGCAGCGCGTGATGATCGCGATGGCGCTCGCGTGCGAGCCGCGCGTGCTGATCGCCGACGAGCCGACGACCGCGCTCGACGTAACGATTCAGGCGCAGATTCTCGATCTGATTCGCGAGCTGCAGGCGCGGCTCGGGCTCGCGGTGATCCTGGTCACGCACGATCTCGGAATCGTCGCGCAATACGCCGACGACGTGACGATCCTGTACGCCGCGCGAGTGATGGAGCAGGCGCCGACTGCGGAGCTGTTTCGCAATCCGCTGAGCCCGTACACGCAAGCGGACTGCTGGAATCGATTCCGGGCATCGACGGCTCGCGGCATCATCGCCTGCAGGCGATTCCCGGCTTCATTCCGGGCCCTCTGAATCCGCCGTCGGGATGCCGGTTTCATCCGCGCTGCCCGCTGGCGATCGAGGAATGCGCGCGCGATCGAGCCGCCGCTAGAAGGAAGGCCCCGAACCATTATGTCGCCTGTATCCGGGTCTGAAACGATCGCTGCGCAAACGCGAGCCGCGCGGGCGGCGGCGCGCTGGTGCGATGCGTCGGGTTGCGCAAGGAATTTCCCGCCGGTTCGGAAGACCTGCTCGGGCGCAGGCGCCTGACGGTCAAGGCGGTTGACGGTATCGATTTAGAAATCATGCCGGGCGAGACGGTGGGACTGGTCGGCGAATCGGGATCGGGCAAATCGACGCTGGGCCGGCTGATTCTGAAACTGATCGAGCCGACGGCGGGACAGGTCTTCTACGACGGCCGCGATCTGGCGACGCTCGGCCGTTCCGAATTGCGCATGCTGCGGCGGCAGATGCAACTGGTGTTTCAGGATCCGTACTCGTCGCTGAATCCGCGGATGCGAGTGCGGACGATCGTCGGCGAGGGAATCGAGATTCATCGTTTGGCGCGGGGCCGCGAAAAGGAAGCGCGCATCACCGAAGCTGCTCGCGACGCGTCGGGATGGGGCCGGAGGCGCTCGATCGGTATCCGCACGAATTCTCGGGCGGGCAGCGGCAGCGAATCGGGATCGCGCGGGCGCTCGCGGTTGAGCCGCGCTTCCTCGTGCTGGACGAACCGGTCTCGGCACTCGACGTCTCGATCCAGGCGCAGATTATCAACCTGCTGCAGGACCTGCAGGATGACCTGCATCTGACTTACCTGTTTATCGCGCACGATCTGCGCGTGGTCGAGCACATCAGCCAGCGAGTGGCGATTATGTACCTCGGCAAGATCGTGGAGATTGCGAATCGCGACGAAATCTTCGCCGACCCGCGTCATCCGTACACGCGCGCGCTACTCTCGGCGATTCCGACGATCGATGCGGCCGCCCGCACCGAGCGCATCAAGCTGCCCGGCGAGGTGCCAAGTCCGCTCAATCCGCCGTCGGGATGCCGCTTCCATCCCCGATGTCCGTATGCGAAAGATATTTGCACAACGACCGATCCCGCGCTCGTCAAGGGACGCGGCGGCCACGCAGTAGCCTGCCACGTTTTTCCCGCTCCCTGAGTGCGCATTTGCTGAGTGACTCAGTGACCGACCGTCCGCAAAAACCAGCACCCAAGGGCGTCCCCACGGGCTCCAGGGCCGCCGACGAATCGTTTCGTGTACCGGTGTCCGCGCTGCCATTGGCACCCGGTCAGGCCTGGATCGAGGAGCGTACGCGCGTCGCCGTCAGCCGCAATATCAACGTCTCGGGCAAGCTCGTATTTCAGGAGCCGGTGCGCGTCGAGGGCCATTTGCGCGGCGAAGTCACATCGAGCGATTTGGTCGTGATTAGCGAAGGAGGAGTGGTTGACGGCCGCGTCAAAACCCCGCGGCTGCTGGTCCTTGGGACTCTCCATGGCGATATCATCGGGTCGAAGTCGGTGGTATTGGGACCGCGTTCACGGGTCAAGGGCCGCGTTGAAGTCGAGAGCCTGACGGTATGCGAGGGGGCACGGCTGGAAGGCGACGTGGTCGTGGGCCGAGCCAGGGATAAGGATCGCGCGAGCGGCGGCTAATTCGATCGGCACGCGGCAAACTGGCCGGTTGCAACTGGCCGGCGAGAAGCCAGCCACGGTAGCGGCCCGATCGATTAGCGGTGGGCAACGAACGGGCCGACCGCTGCGTTGAATCGCTAGCTGATAGTCTCGATACGAGCGGCTTTGCCCGAGAGTTCGCGCAGGTAGTAGAGCTTCGCGCGACGAACCTTGCCGCGGCTCAGAACCTGGATCTTCTCGATTCGCGGCGAATGGAACGGGAAGATGCGCTCGACGCCGATGCCGTAGGAAATCTTGCGCACGGTGAAGTTCGCGCGATTGCCGCCGCGGCTGATCTTGATAACGAGGCCCTCGAAGGGCTGGATACGTTCTTTTTCGCCTTCGACGACCCTGACCTGGAGGCGGACGGTATCGCCGACGCGAAATACCGGGAGGTCATTGCGCAGGGCGCGGTCTTCGATCTTCTGAATAACGCTGTTCATGGGAGCAACACCCCGGAAGTAGAGCCGTGTAGCCTAGCTAATTGGGGTCGCAGACTCAACCCCTCCGGCGAGGGGGTAGTGTCCTAACTGGCATTTGGGACAGTGCCGCGCCGGGGGGTGCGATTCGCCTGGGACAGCACCCGGTGGAAGGTGATTCTGAAGTGTCCGCGGCGAGTCAATTTTGTAGACGCGGATCATCGCTCGCGACGCACTGCGCCTCTAAATACGCGTTCGCCGCATCGTTCAGTGGATCGATACGAAGAGCATTTTCGCTTCTGAGGAATAAATCGCGATCAACGTACCAACATTCGCCCGCGGTGCCATAGAAATCCCAACGATACCATTGACTCAGTGGTGCGTTGAAATTGAAGGCCCTTTCACCACTGGGCGATAGTTCCACCGGCGGCACCATCAGATACCAGCCCACAAGTGCGAGCGCGGCGGCGTGACGGAGCTTCATACGGCGCGCTACTCGAGGCTGGGATACATCACGCGCTCGGGCTTGAGCGGCAGACCGCAATGCATGCATTTGTTGGTGAAGAGATTTCGCACTCGCGCCGATTCGTCGCTGGAGAAGAACAAGCCGGCACATCGGGGGCAGCGGCTGTAAATGACGCGCGCGAGGTTGCCTATGAAGGCGGCCGCCCAGATGAAGGCCACCGGGCCGGCCGCGTCGTGCAGATGAAGCGCATACTTGACCACGCAGACGACTGGGACGTACGAGAGCACCCAAATCAGGATCCAGATGCGCTCGCGGCGAATTTTGCGCAGGCCCACGGTTTCCGCGACGGTCATGCTGTGACCTCGCTCCCCATCAAACCACGCCGCGTGGACGGCACCGCATCAACTCGCGCCGCGGCAAACCGCACCGCATCAACTCGCGCCCTCTTGATTGGCGCATGTCGGACATTCTCTGCATTGATCCCTTCGCGCAAACGATCTCGGTGCCATTCGATCAGCGGCGTTTGTCGGATTTTGAGCGCTCCCCATCGTTGTCGAGCGCCTGTTCGCGCGCACGCTGCGCGATCCCGCGATGATTCAAAATCCCGGCGGTAAAGATCGAAACGCCGATCACTGACAGAAGGACGCCAAGCAATCCACCCAGGCTCCCGAGGTCCTGTCCCGCGGTCTCGATCACGAGGTCGGTGCCGGCGGTCAGCAGGATCGCACCAATGAATACCATCAGATCGGCAAGTAATTTCATTGTTGGCTTGTTATCTCTCGGCCGCGATGGCGTCCACGCGGCATTCGCGTATTATCGCATCGCCAGTCACTTGGGAATATCGTCGCGCGCAGAAACATCAGCGGAAGCGCCGCGCTCGACATCAATGTCCGCGAAGGCGGTCGAGGATGATGCCTGCGGCCGCACGCACCGAGAGATGGTTGTATTTGCCGGGGCCGAATAACGGCGGCAACGCGAAATCGGCTCGTTCGAGGATGGCCGGCGTCATCCCGAAGCCGGTGCCAAAGAGCACCATCATCGGCGAGTCCTCTGGGCGATCGAGACGCTGCCGCATCTCCGCGTAGCTGATTCGTGCCGCGCCTGACGAAGTTTCCTGAGCTGGTGCGCGCGACTCTGGAGAGGTCGCCGGTTCCATCGCGCTGATCCGTCCGGCCGCGTCCGACGCAGCGCTTGCCCGTGCCGAAGTGTACACGATCGACGGTCGCGCGCCCGCGATTCGTTCCGCCTCGACGATCGCTTCATCGAGATTCGTCACAATGCGAATAAGATCGAGGGCCTCCCGCCGGCGCGAATCGAACTGCCGGCCATAGCCAGTCTGCCAATGGTCGATCACGCTCGCCGCGAAGGTGCGCTGATCGGGAATCGGATGAACGACGAAGAACGCGCTGACGCCATAGGTGCGCGAGGAGCGAGCGATATCGTGGAGATCGAGGCTGGTGATTGCGGACGTGACGATGCGCCCGTTGCGGTCGGCTACCGGATAATGAATCAAGGCAACGAAGAGCGCGCCCACGTCAGGATTTGCGCTTGTTCGCGACCAGTTCGGGACGCCGCCGCGAGGTCCGCCGCAGCGCCTCGGCCTCGCGCCACGCGCGAATCTTGCCGTGATCGCCGCTCAGCAGAATCTCCGGCACCCGCATTCCGCGAAATTCCTCGGGGCGCGTGTATTGCGGATATTCGAGCAAATTGCCCTTGCCGAAGGATTCCTCGGCGAGCGAATCGGGATTGCCGACGACGCCGGGCACCAGGCGCGCGACCGCTTCGATGACGACCATCGCGGCCATCTCGCCACCGCTCAGCACGTAATCGCCGATCGAAATCTCCCGGTCCACCAGTTCGTGAATACGATCGTCAACACCCTCGTAACGGCCCGCGATGAGGAGCAGGCCGGCGCCATGTTGCGCGAACTCCCGCGCCATCGGTTGATCGAAGCGTTCGCCTTGCGGAGTCATCAGGATTTTCAGCAACGCGGGCCGATCCGCCGCGACTGCGTCGATGGCCGCCGCGATCGGCTCGGGCCGCATCACCATACCACTGCCGCCGCCGTATGGCGTGTCGTCCACCTGGCGGTAGTTCCCCAGGCCGTGATCGCGCAGATTATGGGCGTGCACCGCGATGGTTCCATTCTGGCGCGCGCGGCCGATGAGGCCGGCGTCGAGAGCGGCGAACATCTCGGGGAAAAGGGTGATTACGTGGAACTCCATCCCGGGTGATTATATCCGTGATCGCTCAACGATGACGACGTTGCCGCGGAAGTCGTTGCACCTGGCCGGCGGCCAGCGCCCTCCGGAATGAAACAGCAACGAAGCAAGCTTGCCGTCTGCGTTCAGTCAAGCAGACCGGGGACGGCTTCGACGACCATCCGGCGAGCATCGACATCCATGGATTTGACAACATTTTCGATAACGGGGACCAGCACTTCGGTGTCGCCGTCGCGAACCACCCAAACGTCGTTGGCGCCGGTCGCGATGACTTCCTCGATCAAGCCGAGCCGACGCCCGTCGGTGGTGACGACTTCGCAGCCTATAGCCTCGTAATGGTAAAACTCGCCGGGCGATTTCGCGGGGAGATCGGCTTTCTCAACCGCTATCGACGAACCGCGCAGAGCCTCCGCGACATCGGGATCGTCGAGGCCTTCGAGGGTCACGCGGATGGTCGTGCGATTGACGCGCTCCGCGTGCATCAGGCGATACTCGCGGACCTCGCCGCCAGGTGGTTCGATGAACACTCGCGTCACCTGTTCGAGGGTATCGGAATCGGGGTTATCGGGCCGAATGCGCAGGGCGCCGCGCAGTCCGTGCGCGCCGGTTATACGGCCGACGCGTAAGCGCAATCGATCGCCGGAGATGGGAGCATTGGAGGCCAAGGATAGTTGGCGAGCAGCCTGGGACTCAGGGTTATTAAGGAAACTGAACCGGGATTTCAACGCACCTCGCAGACTCGTCAGATCGGCTCGCAAGGTCACCCAGTCGCGAGGTTTCAGCCTCCCCTTTGGCCTTTTAATGGAGAATGAGCCCGGGCGGAGCTATTTCTCCTCGATGATCTCCAGCACGACCTTGCGATTGGTTCGCGAAGCGACCGCGTTGAGGATGGTGCGAATCGACTTCGCCGTCCGCCCCTGCTTGCCGATCACCCGCCCCAAGTCCTCTTTGGCCACGCGCAACTCAAGGATCGAGGCGGTATCGCCTTGCGTCTCCTTGACCTCGACTGCGTCGGGATTGTTAACCAATTGCTGCGCCAGGAACTGGACTAGCTCCTTCATGGCTGGCTCCCTGGAAGAAGGTTCAGGCGGTTTGAGCGGCGCTGGTCGCTTGCTTAATCAGCTTCCTCACGGTGTCGCTCGGTTTAGCTCCCGACTTCAGCCACTCTGCGGTCTCGGCGGCCTTTAACGTAATCTTCGGCGGATCGAACGCGGGGTCGTAAGTTCCAACCTGATCGACATAACGGCCGTCGCGCGGCGAGCGCGAATCGGCCACGACGATACGGTAGAAGGGTCTTTTCTTGGCGCCGTGGCGGCGCAGTCTGATAACCAATCCCATAGTGGCTCTCTTTACTCCTGTCCTATTCTAGCTCCCAAGTCCGAGTCCGCGCATCATCGACCGACCGCCACCCATCTTGGTGATTTTCTTCATCATTTTGCGCGTCTGTTCAAATTGCTTGACGAAGCGGTTGACGTCCTGAACCGAGGTTCCGCTGCCGTTGGCGATGCGCGCGCGGCGATGACCGTTGAGGACGAGGTGATCGCGCCGTTCCTGCAGCGTCATCGAATCGATGATTGCCTGGACCCGTTTGAGCTCACGCTTGGCGTCTTCGGAATCGGCCTGGCCGGCAACCTTTTTAAGGCCCGGAATCATACCGAGGAGATCGCCGATGGAGCCCATGCGGCTGAGCGTCTTGAGCTGGTCGGCAAAATCCTCGATGGTGAACTCGTTTTTCTTGAACTTGCGCTCGAGCTCTTTGGCTTTGTTTTGATCATAGTTCTGCTGCGCCTTTTCGATGAGGCTCAGCATGTCGCCCATGCCGAGAATCCGCGAGGCGAGGCGATCGGGATGGAAGACTTCGAAGGCGTCCATCTTTTCGCCCATACCGGCGAACAGAATTGGTGCGCCGGTGATTGCGCGAACCGAGAGGGCGGCGCCGCCGCGGGCGTCGCTATCAAGCTTGGTCAGGATGAGGCCCGAAATTTTGAGCCGATCGTGAAAGCCCTGCGCGACGTTGACGGCGTCCTGACCAGTCATTGCGTCGGCGACTAAAATGGTGTGGTGAGGATTGCCGGCGACTTTCAGCCGCTCCAACTCGTCCATCAGGTCGTCGTCGATTTGCAGGCGGCCGGCAGTATCGATGAGGATCGCGTCGAAGCCGCCGACATCGGCACGCATCAGCGCACGGCTGACGATTTCGACCGGATCATCGGTTTCGCGGGTCTCAACGACGGGGACGCCAATCTGGGCGCCGAGGACGCGCAACTGCTCCATCGCAGCCGGGCGGCGGACGTCGGTGGAGACGAGCAGCGGATTACGCTTGCGTTCGCTCTTGAGGAAGCGGGCGAGCTTGGCCAGCGAGGTCGTTTTGCCGGAGCCCTGCAAGCCCACCAGCATGATCTTGACGGGTGGCTTGACCTTGAGGTCGAGTTCGCGCGCCGCCCCGCCCATCACCTCGCAGAGTTCGGTAGCGACGAACTTGACCAGGTGCTGTTCGGGGGTCAGCGAGCGCAGGACTTCCTGGCCGAGCGCCTTCTTGCGGACGTGATCGACGAAGTCGCGAACGACCTTGATATTGACGTCGGCTTCGAGGAGGGCGAGCCGAACTTCGCGGAGCGCCTCTTCGATATTACGCTCGGTGATACGACCCTGACCCTTGAGTCGCTTAAAGACGCCTTCGAGGCGATCGCTCAGGGTATCAAACATGGCTGATTAGGTAACTCGAAGAAGGGCCTTAGAGGGTTTGTACGGGAGCCTCGGGTGATGCAGTGCGTGGTCTTCCAACCTGAAAAGGTTAAGCCAGCGCGCAATGGTTGTCAACGCCGGGTGATGCCGACGCTAATGGCATAGTGCGGGGACTTCATAATAGGGACGATAACGAGGGGAATCGAGGTCGGAGTGCAAAAATCGGTCGAAAACTCTGCGAGTTGTGCCGCGCGCGGGCGCGAGAGGGAGATCGGGCTCTGCCGGCATCCATGGAAAGCGCGAATGCCGGGCAACCGCCGTTACGAGCTCTGGCCAGTTGGAGGATTCTGAACGGCGCAAGGAAATCAGCCAGGCCGACTCATGCGCGCCGTGATGGTTATTGGGTGGCGGCGGGCGGTTGATGGCGGAACCGACGCCCGCGCCCGGGAGGCTTGCACAAGTCCCATCCTGTCATTCCGAGCGCAGCACAGAATCCCGGGATTCCTCACTCCGCGGACTCCGTTCACGATGACACCTCGAGTTGTGCAGAGCTTCGCTAGAGGGCGATGCGGTCGAGGGAGCGGTATTGGATGGCCTCGCTCAGGTGGAACGCCTGTATCGGGCCGCCTTCGTCGAGGTCGGCGATGGTGCGCGCGACCTTGAGAATGCGGGTGTAGGCGCGGGCGCTGAGGCCGAGGCGGTTGATCGCGAGTTCGAGCAGGCGTTCGCCGGCCGCCTCGACCTGGCAATGCTCGCGCAATTCACGCGCGCCCATCTGGGCGTTGGCGAAGAAGCCGGACTCGCGGTAGCGATCGATTTGCAGGCCGCGCGCGCGATTTACCCGTTCGCGGATCTTGTCGGACGGCTCGCCGGCGGTGCGGTCAGTGAGTTCCTTATACTTCACCGCGGGCACTTCAATATGAATGTCGATACGGTCGAGCAACGGACCCGAGATGCGCGACCGGTAGCGCTGAATGACGATCGGCGAGCAGGTGCATTCGTGCTGCATGTCGGTGAAGAAGCCGCACGGACACGGGTTCATCGCCGCGATCAACATCACGCTGGCGGGAAAGGTGACGGTACCAAGCACGCGAGCGATGGTGATGCGGTTGTCTTCGAGCGGCTGGCGGAGGACTTCGAGGACGTTTTTGCGGAACTCGGGCAACTCGTCGAGGAAGAGGACCCCGTGATGGGACAGGCTGACCTCGCCCGGGCGCGGGACCAGGCCGCCGCCGATCATGCCGGCGTCGGAGATCGTATGATGCGGCGAGCGAAAGGGACGCGTGGCGATCAATGCGCGACCGTCGAGCAATCCGACCACGCTATGGACCTTGGTGGTCTCGATCGCTTCCTCGAAGGACATCGCGGGCAAGACGGTCGGCAGGCGCTTGGCGAGCATCGTCTTGCCGGAGCCGGGCGGACCGATCATGAGGACGTTATGGCCGCCGGCGGCGGCGACCTCGAGTGCGCGCTTGGCCTGCTCCTGGCCCTTGACCTCGCTGAAATCGACGGCATAGCGGCTGGCGGCGGCGAACATCTCGCCGAGGTCCACGCGGGTGGGCGGAATGTCACGCAATTCCTCGAAGAACTCGAAGGCCTCGCGCAGGGTGGTGACGCCCAATACCGTGACACTGTCGCCGATGACGGAAGCCTCGGCGGCGTTCTCGAGCGGCAAGACCACGCCGGCGAGGTTGCGGGAGCGGGCGAGGATGGCGCTCGCCAGCGCGCCCTTGATGCCCTTGACGCGGCCGTCGAGCGCGAGTTCGCCGAGCACGACGTAGTCGCCGATGCGGGCGCGCTTCTGCAGTATGCCGCTGGCGATGAGGACGCCCAAAGCCATCGGGAGGTCGAAGGCGGAGCCTTCCTTACGGATATCGGCGGGGGCGAGATTGACGGTGATTTTGCGATTGGGAAACTCGAAGCCGGAGTTGCGCAAGGCGGACTTCATGCGATCGAAGGCCTCGCGCACCGCGCCTTCCGCCAATCCCACCATGCGGAAGGCCGGGACTCCGGCACTGATATCAACCTCGACTTCGACCGCGATGGCGTCGACGCCCGATAAGGCGCTTGAGAGTACGCTGCCAAGCAAATTCCATCCGTCCGAGCCCCGTGGCTCAATGTTCGCTAAAAGCTACTTATAGTAGACCAGATAATTTACAAAGAGCGCAAGTAGCCTTTGCGCACATGGGTTCCCTCGGGAACCGCCGATTACGGCCAGATCGCGCGTTCTTCGATGAGGGCGTCGCGATCGGCGCGGCTGAGGCCGAGGAGGTCGCCGAGGACGTAGTCGTTGGCCTCGCCGATAAGCGGCGCGGGCGAATGGATGGCGCCGGGCGTGGCGGAGAGGCGCATCGGGATGCCGGTAACGTGGGTCGCGGTGCCGTCGGGCAACGGCGGCGCGCCCCAGAATTCGCGCACCTGCAACTGGGGGTCGCGCGCGCAGAGGTCGGCGCCGTTGGCGACGACCCCGGCGGCGACGCCCGCCTGTTGCAGGCGGAGCATCGCCGCCTCGGCCTCCTCGGCGGCGGCCCAGCGCGCAACGTGGGCGTCGAGATCGACGCCGTTGCGCGCGCGGAGGTAGAGCGTGCGGAACTTCGCATCGTAAGCCCACGCGGGCGCACCGAGTGCGGCGACGAAGCGATCCCATTGGGCTTGCGTGTGCACGCTGATGACGATCCAGCGGTCGTCATCGGCGCCGCGCGCACGGCATCGGTAGATGCCGTGCGGCGCGGCCGGCGACTCCTGCGATTGATACCCGGGCGGCGACTGGGCGCGCCGGTTGACGGAAATATCCAGCAGGGCCGGCCCGATTACGCTGGTCACCGCCTCGAACTGCGAGAGGTCAACGAACTGCCCGCGGCCGGTGCGCCGCCGATGCCATAGCGCGATCAACGCAGCGAGCGCTCCGGTGTAGCCGCCGGACATATCCGCATACGAGTAGCCAAAGCCGGCGGGCTCGCCGCCGGCGTCGGCCATCAGGATCGTATAGCCGGCGAGTGCCTGCAGCGTGGGCCCGTAGCTGACGTAATTCTTTCGCGGGCCGGTATGCCCCAAGCCCGACATGCTGAGACATATAATGTCGGGCTTGACCGCGGAGAGGCTCGCGTAGTCCATGCCCCAGGTGCGCATCACGCGAGCGGAGAAATTGTCCATGACGATGTCGCTTATCTGCGCGAGCTTTCGGGCGATCGCGATGCCGCCGGGTGTGCCCATGTTGACGGCAATCGAGCGCTTGTTGCGATGCAGATCACCCTGGAGTCCGGTCTGCCGAGGCCCGAGCGGACCGGGCCGCCGTTCGAGCTTGATCACCTCGGCACCGTGGTCGGCCAGAATGCGCGTCGCCACCGGCCCGGCCACCACCCAGGTGAAGTCGAGCACTCTGATACCTTCGAGCGAGCGCGCCATGTCAGATAATCCCTTCGGCGATCAACGCCGTGATTTCGGCGGCGTCGAGGCCCAGCTCGTCACGCAGGATCTCGGCGGTATGCTCGCCGACGAGGGGCGGACGCCGCCGCACATTCCAGGGCGATCCATTGAAGAGATAGGGTGCGCCGGGATAGCGGAAGGTACGTCCCAGCTCGGGATGTTCGACCTCGACGAAGTAGCCGCGCGCCTGCAGTTGTTCGTCGTGGAGGAGCGCTTCGGGATTGCGCACCGTCGCATAGGGTAACCGCAAGGTCTGTGCGCGATCGAGCAGTTCGTCGCGGCCGTAGTCGGCGACCCATTCGTCCAGCACGTCAAAGAGATGTTCAGCATGGGCGGCGCGATACTGCACGTCCTCCCATTCCGGCCCGATGAGGTCCTGCGCCTTGCCGTCGCCGGCGACCCACTGGATCAGCGAAGTCCAGTCGCCGAGGGAGCAGTGCATGATGTAGCCGTCGCGACATTTGCCGACGCGGAAGTAGCGGCTCCAATGGAGCGTGCCACGCCGCGGCTCGATCTGGCCGGCGCCGAAGTAACTGCCCGCGACGTGCTCGACCGCCGCGGCCGTCGCCTCCTGCATGCTGAGGTCGATCCACTGGCCGGCACCGTCGCGATCGCGGGCGAACAGTGCGCACATGGTTGCGATGGCGGCGTAGTAGGCCGACGCATGATAGGCCTGCAGTCCCCATGGCCGCACGGGCGCACGCCCCGGCCATCCGTTGACGTAGAGCATCCCGCCGAGCGCGGCGAGAACAGTGTCGTCGGCGTCGAAGTCGCGATACGGGCCGGTCTGCCCGAAGGGCGCGATTGAAAGCAGGATCAGCGCGGGATTCGCGGCGTGCAGCGCATCCCATCCGCACCGCATTGCGTCCATGGTGCCGGGCGCGAAACTCTCGATAACGAGGTCGGCGCCGCGCGCCAGTCGCATCAGGAGTTCGGCGCCGCGTGGATGTTTCAGGTCGAGCGTAAGCGAGCGCTTGTTGAGGTTATAGAACCAGAAAAACAGGCTGCGGTCGCGATGCGGCTCGTCATCGACGTAGGGTCCAATCTGGCGCGCCTCGTCGCCGCCGGGCGATTCGACCTTGATCACGTCGGCGCCCATGTCGGCGAGGATGCGGCCGCACAACTGCCCGCGGTGATTGCTCAAGTCGAGGATTTTGAGCCCCGCGAGCGCACTATTTTCATTCGATCTTCTCGAGTCTTCAGTCAATGTCCCAGCCTTTCGCAGTGACGAGCTGCCCGCCGAAATCGTCAATTCGTCCATTATATAGTCGATTAGCCTCGAAATAACTTTTATGCGACTATGCCGCCCGAATTAAACTGCGACCAATTCCAAGCGTGGAGCACTGAATTAAATGGCGGACGAAGCGGCAGCGGATATCTGGGTCGATTCGTGGTTCACGATTTGGTATCAGCCGCGCGCAACGATTCGGCGCATCGTCGATGCCGACCCGCACAAGTTCGTCCTGGGCCTGGCCTTTGCAGCGGGCGCAGTGGCATCACTCTACAGTCTGCTGAACCCGGCGGCTAACTCGCACTGGCCGCACCTGGGGCCGATCGGTATTGCCCTCGGGGTGATATTCTCGGGCGTCGTCAGCGTCATCAGCCTCTACGGTCTGGCCGCGCTCTATCGCTGGTCCGGCGGCATCATCGGCGGCACGGCAACGCGAGTCGAAATGCGATCGGCGCTGGCGTGGGCGCAGGTCCCCGGCCTGTATCTCCAGATGGTGAACATCATAACGGCGGCCTTGGGCTTCGACTCGGCGGCCGTACCGGCTGCGGTGTCCCCGTACAGCATCGTCGAGTCGCTTATCGGCCTATGGGTATTTGTGATTTTGCTGAAATGCATCGGCGAGGTCCATCATTTTTCGGCGTGGCGAGGGCTCGGTGCGATTCTGATCGGCACGCTCGCGATGTTTGCGGTGATCGCTGGCATCGTGGCCACGATCTGGATCGCCGTGAAGGTCGTCCATCCTTTTTAAGCGGCCGAATCGCGCGAAGTCGCACAGTGTGCTCGCGTGGGCGCGAATCTTTGCGCTATCTGTGTTAGGTTAATGCGCCTGATTATCGCGCGCGACGCGTACACGCGCACAACAAGGAGTTGACGCGCCGCCCGGCAATTGACGCCGGCGGCCCATCGCACCCGTGGCTGAGACCGACTACAAAGCAACGCTGAAGCTGCCCAAGACCGATTTCCCGATGAAGGCGAACCTGCCCAAGCGGGAGCCTGAGATGCTCGTGCGATGGAACGAGGGCGACCTTTACGGCCGCATCCTCGCGGCGCGCGCAGAGGCGACGACGTGGATCCTGCACGACGGTCCTCCGTATGCTAACGGCCGCGTCCACATGGGCACCGCGCTCAACAAAATCCTGAAGGACTTCGTCGTCCGCTCGCGATCGATGATGGGGTTTCGGACGCCCTTCGTGCCCGGCTGGGACTGTCACGGGATGCCGATCGAGTTCAAGGTCTCGAAGGACTTGGGTAGCAAGGCGCGCAACCTGACCAAGCTCGAACTGCGGCGCCTGTGCCACGCCGAAGCGGAGAAATGGATCGACATTCAGCGCAAGGACTTCATGCGACTTGGATGCATCGGCGACTGGTTCAAGCCGTACATTACGATGGATCCGACCTACGATGCGGCCGAAATCGGCGTTCTGCGCAACCTCGTCGCGGGTGGCTACGTCTATCGCGGACTGCGCCCGGTGCATTGGTGCTTCGCGGATCGCACTGCGCTTGCCGAGGCGGAGGTCGAATATCGCGACCACGTGTCGCCCTCGATTTACGTCGCGTTCGCATTGAATTCCAACGTGACTGATGCCGCCGCGCTGGCCGCCGAAACGGCCGATGCCGCCGAACTCGAAGCCGCACACAAGGCCGGCAGACTGTTCGCGGTCATCTGGACGACGACTCCGTGGACGCTGCCCGCCAACCTCGGAATCAGTCTCAATGCGAGCTTCGATTACGTTGCACTCAAGGTCGGCGACAACTACTACATCGTCGCCGAGCGCCTGGCCGACGCAGTCGCGAAGGAATGTTCGCTCATCGTCGATAAGCGGATCGCGATCAGCCGCGACGCCCTGAAAGCACTCGATGGGCGCGACATCTTTCGCCATCCGTTTATCGCCCGCGACGGCAAGCTGATGTTTGCCGATCACGTCACGGCGGAGGCCGGCACCGGTCTCGTGCATACCGCGCCCGGGCATGGTTACGAGGATTTCGTGGTCGGCGCGCAATACGGGCTGAAGCCGTACACGCCGGTCGATAGCGGCGGCATGTTCACCGCCGACGGCGGCGAATGGGCCGGGCAGAACGTCTTCAAGGCCAACGACTCGATCGTTGAGAAGCTGCGCGAACTGGGCGCGCTGCTGCATACGCAGAAATTCTCGCACAGCTATCCGCATTGCTGGCGATGTAAGAATCCGCTGATTTTTCTCGCGGCCGATCAATGGTTCATGAGCTTCGAACATGACGGGCTGCGCGAACGAATCATCGCGGCAATCGATAGTGTGAAATGGATTCCCGGATGGTCGCGCGATCGTATCCGCAACATGACTGAGACCCGTCCCGATTGGTGCATCTCGCGCCAGCGGGCGTGGGGCGTGCCGATTCCGGCCTTGCGATGCAAAGCCTGCAGCCACGTCGAGCTCTACGATCAGGTGATGCGGGAAGCAGAGCGCATCTTCGCGGTGGAAGGGTCGGACGCATGGTTTATCCGCTCTGCGAGCGATTTCGCCGGCCAGGGTTTGAAGTGCTCGCAATGCGGCGGGACTGAATTCACCAAGGAAGAAGACGTGCTCGACGTGTGGTTCGATTCGGGCTCATCGCAGGCCGCGGTACTTGGCCTGCGGCCCGAACTCGCATGGCCGGCGGATGCCTACCTCGAAGCGGTGGAGCAGGCGCGCGGATGGTTCGGATCGTCGCTCGCGTGTGCCGTCGCCGAACGCGGTAATGCGCCCTTTCGCAGCGTCATCAGCCATGGCCTGACGGTGGACGAGCAGGGCCGCAAGATGTCCAAGTCGCTCGGCAATTCCGAGGATGCCGCCGATGCGGTCAATCGCATCGGGGCGGACGTGCTGCGCCTGGTTTACGCGTCGCTCGACTACACCACCGAAATCGCGCTGGGCAACACTATCTATACGGCGGTGTCGGAATCGTATCGCAAGATTCGCAACACCTGCCGCTACATGCTGGGCAATCTCAACGACTTCGATCCGACGCGCGACAGTATCGAGCCGGCGCAAATGCTGGAGTTCGATCGCTACATCATGGCGCGCACCGAGCGGCTCAAGGGCGAGGTGTTGCGGGCCTACGAGGCATTCGACTATCAGACGGCCTATCACGCGCTGCTGAACTTCATCGTGGTCGATCTCAGTTCGCTCTATATCGACGTGGCGCGCGATCGGCTTTATTGCGACGCGGAGAAATCGCGCGAACGCCGCTCGGCGCAGACCGCGCTCTACCTGATGCTCGATACGCTGCTGCGGATGCTCGCGCCGCTGATTCCCTTCACCGCAGACGAAGTCTATGCGCACGTGCCGGGCAAGTCCGCCGAGAGCATTCATCTGTTGACGCTGCATCCACCTGATGAACGTTTCGCGGACGCGGAACTTGAGACGAAATGGCAGCGTTTGCTGCAAGTGCGCGGTGAGGCGATGAAGCTGCTTGAAGCGATGCGCCAGTCCGGTGAAATCGGGGCGCCGCTCGAAGCTCGCCTCGAAGTCGGGCCAGCTTCGGCCGATAATGCTGGCCTCTCAGCGATCTTGCGCGATCATCAGGATCAGCTCAAGGACCTCTTCATCGTCTCGGATGTTGGCCTGCTGAGCGACCCCGAGGCTATGAACTTCAAAGACACGGCCAATGGCAGCGAGGATTTTCGCATCGATGGCTACTTCGGCCATGTCGTCGCACAGCCACCGCTGGTGATGGTCGGGCGCAAGGCGCCGGGCCGCAAATGTCAGCGCTGCTGGAAGTACTTCGAAGGCGACGGCGACCTTGATGAGCGATGCCGCGCGGTTGTGCAGGGCTGACCGCAGTGGCTGGTGGATTGGCTACTGTTGCGCCGGATAATCCGGGTCCCCGGTCGTTCTCAACCCTGTGGGCGCCGCTCGCTTTCGTCACGGCGCCGATCGTTGCGCTCGACCAATGGAGCAAGATCTACGTCCGATCGCATTTCCATCTGTACCAGTCGCGCCCGCTGGTTGCGGGATGGCTGGACCTGACCTATACGCTGAATCCGGGAGCAGCCTTCAGCCTGTTCGCGACGACGCCGCCGGTCTTCCGCAGTATCTTCTTCATCGCACTTTCATTCGTTGCGACGGTCGTCCTGATCTTCCTGATGGCGCGCCGGGCAACCACCATGACCTACTCGATCGCCTATGCGATGATTCTGGCGGGCACGATTGGAAACCTGATCGATCGGGCGGCGCGCGGACTGGTCACCGACTTCATCTATTTCCATCACGCGTCATTCAGCTACCCCGTTTTCAATCTGGCCGACAGCGCCATCACCGCTGGCGTTGCACTGATCCTCATACTCTCCTGGCTCGAAGGCCGCCGCGCCGCACCCAGCAGCCCGTCGGCATGAAAAAAGAGTTGGGGGACAGTTGTCGGAGAACTAGGAACTTATAGCCTTTTCTGAAACCTTGTGAAGGTTTCAGACTTCCCTTTTGTAAGAGCGTTGGTGGCTTCCCATCCGATGAGTAAACGAGAAAGTGCGAAAGCCTCTTCACCGTTCCGCTGTTGGTCCCACATCACTCAGTTTCCTTGAGCTGTCCGGATTTCAACAACGCGGCTACCGCGATCGCAAATCGTAGTGCTGTCTACCCGGCCGAATGGCCATCCCCCTTTATAAACCGCGTCCTTGTTCAATACGCGAAAGGCGCCTTTTGGATATATCTCCTGTCTTGGGACGTACAGCGGTTTCGCCTTGTGAATCTGAGATCGTTCCAAGTGATGGAATCTATCCTATCTGCGACTTCTACGCCTTGATTGTGCTATGGCCTTACCCATTTGCGATGGCCGCATGTATGCCAGCCTTCTTGGATACTTTGCGTTACCGCGTTCTCATTCTTCTGGGGACTAATTGCAACATTCATGGCTTCCCTTGATGCAATAAAGTATGCGACATATCGCTCTCAATTCCTCAGAACAAAAAAGTAAGAGTGGCTCTCGGGGTGGTAGCACGAGTGCGGCTACCAAATGGATGGGAGCAGGCAAAGCCTCGCTTCGAATCCAGAGCTCGAAAACCGAAAAGGTTCTCTGCCAGAAATTTCCTCTCGTCGAGAATTCGCGATGCGATCACAGTGTGATCCAATGGTTCAGAGCCATCACAGCCACGAATCGTTTCATATCACTCGGTATTTCACTGCGTTGAGCGCACATCTCCCATTGTGGGAAGTGTGAAACCTTTTAAAGGTTTCACGAAATTTCCTCTCAGTCCGCTCTCCCATGTTCTCGATCTCTCCCGTCCGGTTTGACGACGCGCGGCGTGCGGCGCTAGGTTGGCGCAAGAACTTGAACTGAGCGTTCGTTATGCGCGGCGAAGGAGCGAGTAAGCCTATGAAGTCGATCAACACGGTCACCGGAACGGTCAGTTCCGACAAGCTCGGACGGACGCTGATGCATGAACATCTGCTGATCGGAATGGGCGGATGGGAGCTGGATACGAAGGCGCCGCGCTTCGAACGTAAGGCCGCGCTCAAGACTGCGACCGACCGGCTGAAGGAACTCAAGGACCTGGGGCTGGGGACGTTCGTCGATCCCTGTCCAAACGATATCGGACGCGACGTTCAATTCATGGCGGAAGTCGGCTATGCGAGCGGCGTCAACGTGGTGTGCTCGACCGGGCTCTACAAGGAAGACATGGGCAACACCGCGTACTTCAAGTTTCGCTCGCTCGAAGAGATCACCGATATCTTCGTGTCCGATATCAAGGACGGGGTCGGCGAGACCGGCATCAAGGCGGGGTTGATCAAGTGCGCGACCGGCAAGGACCATATCACGGAGTACGAGCAGAAATGCCTGCGGGCGGCGGCGCGCGCATCGAAGAGGACGGGCGCTCCGATCACGACGCATACGGAAGAAGGCACGATGGGGCGCGAGCAACTCGCGATTTTTGCCGAGGAGGGATTGGACCTCGGGCACGTGGTGATCGGGCATAGCTGCGGATCGTCGGACCTGAAGTATCACACCGACATGCTCGATCGCGGATGCATTCTTGGCTTCGATCGCTTCGGGCTCGACATCGTGCATCCGGATCGATTGCGGATGGCGGCACTGATCGGGCTGGTCGGTATCGGCTTCGAAAAGCAGTTGGTGCTGTCGCACGATTCGGTAGCGTGCTGGCTGGGGCGCGAGATGCCGGAGCTCGATCCGAAGACGCAGGCGGGCGTGCGCAACTGGCATCCGGCTCACATCTTCAAGAACATCATTCCGGCGTTGAAAGAGGCGGGCGTCGGCGAGCATAAGATAAACTCGATGCTGGTGGACAATCCGCGCAGATTTTTCGAGACCTGAAGCCCTCGAAAGGGTCATCACGGGGCGATCACGGCCGAGTGGACGCGAGTCAGGACAGGTGTGCGACGATCTCGTCGAAGCCGAGCTTGCGCGTCAACGCATGGCCGAGCCGATCGAGCAGGACAAACTCGATACCCTGCCCAGCCCGTTTCTTGTCGAGCTTGAGGGCGCGCTCGAAGTTCTCGCTCATCCCCGGGCCGCGCCAGGCGGACGGCATCTGCGTGGGCAAGCCGGCAGCCTCGATGAGTCGCGTCAGCCGATCGACTTCGGCAGAACTGAGGCCGGCATGGGCGCGCGAGAGGCCCGCGGCAGCGACCATCCCAATAGCGACCGCCTCTCCATGGAAATAGCTGCCATAGCCGGCCGACGCCTCGATGGCGTGGCCGATGGTATGGCCGAAGTTAAGAATCTTGCGGAGGCCGCCCTCGCGCTCATCGCCGGCGACGACTTCGGCCTTATGCCGTAGCGACTGGATGACGATGCGTTCGAGGGTCGATGGATCGCGCCTAAGAATCGCGGGCATCGCGGCTTCGAGTTCGGCGATCATCGGCGCATCCATGATCGCACCGTATTTGATGACTTCGCCGAGGCCCTCGCGGAATTCCCGATCGGGCAACGTTGCCAGTGTCGCGACATCGGCAACGATCATGCGCGGCTGATGGAATGCGCCGATGAGGTTTTTCGCTGCGTGATGGTTGATGCCGGTCTTGCCGCCCAGGGCGGAATCGACCTGCGCGGTCATCGTGGTGGGCACTTGCACCACCGCGAGACCGCGCAGGTAGGTCGCGGCGGCGAAGCCGGCGAGATCGCCGACGACGCCGCCGCCGAGCGCGAAGATCGCGCTCGCGCGATCGATCTGCGCCGCGACGAGGCGATCGTAAACGTCGCCGAGCGTGGCCAGCGATTTGCTGGCCTCGCCGGCGGCGACGGTCACGGTCGTGACGGCGAAGCCCGCATCGTCGAGGGCCTGTACGGCGCGCGCGCCGTACAGGCCCTCGACGATGGAATCGGTGACCAGCGCCGCGCGGCCGGGCGTCAGCCCGGCCGCGCGCGCCAGCTCTCCGAGGCGATCGAGGAGACCGGCGCCGACGTGCACGGGATGCGCCGCGGCGCCAAGTTCTACGCGGAAGCTATCCATGATTTCGCAGCGTACTCCGTAAAGGCGTCGATCACAGCCGCAGCCGCCTGATCGATCGACAGATCGGAGGTGTCGATGGTGATGGCCGCCTTGGCGTACGCATCGCGACGCGCTTCGATAAGCTCCGCGATGCGATCGCGGAGCGCCTTGCCGCCCGCCGCGAGCAGCGGGCGCGAGGCCGCGTGCGGACCCGCACGGCGCGCGATCACCTCCGGCCTCGCGGCAAGGCAGATGATGATGCCGCAACGACTCAGCGCGGCGAAGTTCTGCGCATCGACGAGCGCGCCGCCTCCGGTCGCAACCACTGCCGGTAGCGGCTTGCCCGAGAGCGGACAGCGGCGGTCGTCGGCCGCAATCTCCTTAATCATCGCGCGCTCCAGGGCACGAAAATGCGCCTCGCCGTGCGCCGAGAAAATCTCCGGGATGGATTTGCCGGCCCGTCCAGAGAGCCATTCATCACAATCAATCAGACGCCAAAAGAGGCGCCGGGAGATTGCGCGCGCGACCGCACTCTTGCCTGTAGCCATGAAGCCCGTGAGGATTAATTTCGGCGCCATGACGGCGGTGTGCGCTCAGAAGTTGCGCACCTGATCGAGATAGTTTCGGTAGTTGCTGGTGATTTCGGCGAGCGAATCACCGCCAAACTTTTCCAGAAACGCGTTGGCGAGCTCGAAGGCGACGACCGTCTCAGCGATCACGGCGGCAGCGGGAATCGCGCAAACGTCCGAACGTTCGATTGCCCCGACAGCTTCAGCCTTCGTCTTTATATCGGCGGATTTCAGCGGGCGCATCAGGGTGGAGAGCGGCTTGAAGGCGACGCGCACACGGAGCGGCTCGCCCGTGGACATCCCACCCTCGGTGCCGCCCGAGTTATTGGAATGCCGCGTGAAGTGCCGCAGCTCGCGGTCGTAGCCGATCTCGTCGTGCAGTTGCGACCCGCGCATACGAGCCGCCTCGAAACCGATGCCGACTTCGACGCCCTTGACCGCCTGCAGACTCAGTAGCGCGTGAGCGAGCCGTCCATCGAGCTTGCGGTCCCATTGAACGTGGCTGCCGAGTCCGACCGGAAGTCCGGCCGCGATCACTTCGACGACGCCGCCGAGGGTATCGCCTTCCTTCTTACACGCGTCGATTTCGGCGATGATCGCGCGCTCGGCTTCGCCATCGGCGACGCGAACCGGCGAATCCTCGGTGACGCGCGTCAGCTCCTCAATTGATAGCGCGGTCGGAACGGCAGCCTGGACGGAGCCTATGCTGACGACGTAGCCAAGCACTTGCACGCCGAATGGAGCGATGAGCTGGCGCGCGAACGCACCGATGGCGACCCGTGCGGTGGTCTCACGCGCGGAAGCGCGTTCGAGAACGTCGCGGATGTCCTCGAGGTTGTACTTGAGCACGCCGGCTAAGTCGGCATGACCGGGGCGCGGACGCGTGACGACTTTGGCCTCGCCGCGATCGCGAGGGTCCGCGGACATGCGCTTTTCCCAGTTTTTGTAGTCGCGATTTTCGACGATGAAAGTGACGGGGCTCCCCATCGTTCGACCGAAGCGAATGCCGGAGACGATGCGCGCCTCATCCTTTTCGATCAACATGCGGCCGCCACGCCCATAGCCCTTTTGACGGCGGGCGAGGTCGTGGTTGATGTGAGCAATATCGATTTCGAAGCCGGCGGGAGCACCTTCGATGACTGCTACCAGTTCGGGTCCGTGTGATTCGCCGGCTGTGAGAAAACGCAACATGGGCGTCAATCTTATCCCGAAGTGTTGCGGTCGGCCAACTATGTCCAAAGTCAAACGATAATGAGGATGTCTTGGACGAACCGGGTAACGTAGAGTACCAGGGTTATCCCAGCCCTTCCCGACGGAAGGCACCCAAGAAGGGACGAAAGAGACGGTGGACAACATTTCAGAGGGCAACGCGTTGCCAACGCCGCTGATACCGTCGGGAGTTCAAGCTCCTGGCCCTCCTCTAACCAAAATCAGGCAGGTCCTCGGAGAGCTTGGACCGGGTATCGTGACCGGGGCTTCAGACGACGATCCCAGCGGTATCGCGACCTATTCCCAAGTGGGATCTCAGTTTGGCTTCACGATGCTGTGGACGATGCTCTTTTCCTACCCGCTGATGGCTGGAATCCAGGAAATCAGCGCGTGGATCGGGCGCGTAACCGGCATGGGTATCGCCGCCAACGTCCGGCGCTACTATTCGGTCTGGATGCTGTATCCAGTCGTCGTGCTGATGCTGATCGCCAATGTGGCTAACCTGGGCGCCGATATCGGGGCGATGGGCAGCGCTTTGAAGTTACTGGTCAATGGGTCGTCGCTGATCTATGCCGTCGGATTTGGAATCGCTTCAGTAATAGCCGAAGTTTTCATTCCGTATCATCGCTATGCGCAGATACTCAAATGGTCAACGCTGGTGCTGTTAGTGTATGTCGCGACAGCGTTCGTAGTTCACGTACCCTGGCAGCATGCGATAATCGCCACGGTGATTCCTCAGATTAGAGTCAGCAAGGATTACATGACGGCGCTGACGGCGGTTTTCGGAACCACTATAAGTCCGTATCTTTTTTTCTGGCAGGCGTCACAGGAAGTCGAGGAGCAGGAAGCGGCGCCCGACCAAAAAGCGCTGAAAGAGGCTCCGGAACAGGAAGCATCGCAACTAAAGCCGATGCGGACCGACACTTACATAGGAATGGGAATCTCCAACGCCATCGCCTTTTTTATTATCCTCGACGCGGCGGCGACGCTCCACCTTCACGGCGTGACCAACATCCAAAGCGCCACACAGGCGGCCGAAGCGCTGCGACCACTCGCGGGCGAACTATGTTTCCTGCTCTTCAGCGTCGGAATTATCGGCACGGGGCTATTGGCGGTACCGGTACTAGCCGGGTCTGCGGCCTACGCCTTGGCCGAAGCGCTCAAATGGCAAACCGGCCTCGAGCAGCCGCTCAACAAGGCCTGGGGCTTTTACGGAATCATCACCGTCGCCACGCTGGTGGGCGTCGCACTGAACTTTACTTCGATTGATCCGATCAAAGCCCTGTTTTGGAGCGCCGTAATCAATGGCGTGGTCGCGGTGCCAGTCATGTTCATTATGATGCTGATGACAACCAATCCGAAAGTTACCGGCACGCTCCGGCTTTCCATCCCGCAAAGAATAATCGGATGGACTGCGACCGCCGTGATGTTCCTGGTGGCGGTCGGGATGTTCGCCACATGGAACAATTAGACCAGTCAGCGCCCTCCTCTGACGAGTAAGTTCAAATAGGTCATTCGCGGATTTTAAAGCAATTTTGACGCATGCGCCTGCTGCCAATAATTCTGGCCTCGGTCACTCTCGTCTCGACCGGATTGGGCGGTATGGCCGCCTTACGGTTCCGCGACCGGATGCATCTTCTGCTGGGATTCAGTTCCGGCGCGGTGCTGGGAGTCGCCCTCTTTGACATCCTGCCGGAAGTGTTCGCGCTGAAAGACGGCGCATCGTATGTACCGTTTGCCGGATTTGGTTTCCTCGCGTTCTTCGCTCTGGAACGGTACACGTCCATGCATCGTTCGCGCGAGCACGTTCATCTGACCGACTCGCACGAACAGGAACTGGGCACTTTGTCAGCCGCCGGCCTGACTTTTCACAGCTTCCTTGATGGCGTCGCGATCGGCGTGGGTTTCCAATCGAGCACGCGGATCGGACTGTTGATCGCGTTCGGAATAATCGCGCACGACCTCAGCGACGGCCTCAACACCGTGACCGTGGTCCTGGCTCATGGTAACCCGCGCAAGAGTGCGACGACCTGGCTGGCCCTTGATTCGATCGCGCCGTTGATTGGCGTTATCTCGACTTTGATGTTCAACCTGGATGGAATATTACCGTGGGTACTGGCCTTCTTCGCCGGGTCATTTATCTATATCGGGGCATCGGATCTACTGCCGGAAGCGAAGGAACACGATTCACCCTGGGTCGGAGTGGCGACGGCAGCAGGAATGCTGACCATATTTCTAGTCACCCGGATACTGCGCCGACTGTGACTCAGCACTCGCCGGTTGCTTCACGCCTCATCTTCAAATGCACAAAACCTCTGCCTGATGACTATTTCCTGATGGCTATTTGTAGTTGCGGCCTTTGAGCATCCGTTTGACTACGCATTCCATTACGTCGTCGCCACTCTGATTCAGAACGCGATGGCGAAACGTCACAATGCCGCGATCGCCCTTGCTGGTCGCGCGCGTTTCGGTAACGTCAACAATCACGCGCATGGTATCCCCGGCGAACAGCGGTCGCTTGAAGGTCATCGCATCGACGCCGACCAGCGCGAGTCCCACGCCATGAATGCATCCACTGAGTATTATGAGTCCTTCGGTGAAGGAGAATATCAATGCGCCGGGCGCAAAGCGCTTTGGATAAAGAGATTTCTGCGCGACGTATTCCGCGCTCATGAAAAGCTCCTCAAAGAAACCGCCCAGCGCCACGAATTGGGATATTTCCGCGTCGCCCACCGTCCGGCTCATGGTCTCGATGCGGTCGCCGACTTTCCAGTCCTCGAAATAACGCGCGTCCATGCTGGTTGATGTCCTTTCCGGCCGTCAGGCCTTACCGGTTGTGATGCTGAGCCATCGTGAAGTCACAAAGCGCCGAGGCTAATCCCAGACCAGGCCGCCGTCCACGTTGAACGATTGCCCCGTGATGTTGTCGGCTTCGGACGAGGCGAGAAACGCCGCCATGTTAGCGATATCATCGGGCGTGTTCGATCGCCCCAGCGGTATCGTCGAATCGAGACGCTTGATCGCCTCCTCTTCAGACAGGCCGCGCTTCTCCGTCATCTCCTTCATCAGTGTTTCGAACATGTGCGTGCGCGTGACGCCGGGGCAGATTGCATTGACGTTGATGTTAAAGCGAGCGAGTTGCGAAGCGCCGACCCGCGTCATCGCGATCACCGCACCCTTGGTGCCGGCATAGGCAATGTTCGATGTTCCGCGAAACCCCTTACCTGCGATCGACGCGATATTCACTATCTTGCCCGACTTGCGCTTGGCCATTTCGCGCGCCGCCCGCTGCATGCAAAAGAATAGTCCGCGGGCGTTCACCGAATACATCCAATCCCAGTCCGATTCGGTAACGTCGAAGAAACCAAGACTCCTGGTCACGCCCGCGTTGTTGACGAGGATATCGAGCTGGCCTAATTCGCTGACGGTGCGGCCAATCAGTTCGTCGATTTCAGCGACGTTGGCCATGTCGGTATGCATCAGGAGACCGCGCTCACCGATGTCGGCGAAGGTTTGCTGACCGCTCTCGCGATCGACCTCGGCAATGACGACACGCGCACCCTCGCGGGCGAATCGAAGCGCCATTGCACGACCCATGCCGCGGCCGCCGCCGGTCACGATCGCCACTTTGTTTTCCAACTTCACGGGTATGCTCCTGTAGCGGGCTTATCGCGCTTGTAGCGCATCGTGCGGGAAACGCACAAGTTCGCGCCAAATGAGCCGCGAATTCGATCTCAGCGGCTGGTGGTTGACTACTCCTCGCCGCGATAGATTAGCGGATTACGATGCGAGCGCGAGTAGTAATCGTTGGCGCCGCCGGCGCGGTCGAACAACTGACCTATGCGGTGCCGGTCTCACTCGAAGGGCAATTGCAATGCGGCCATCGCGTCCTGGTGCCTATGCGAACGCGGCGGCTGACCGGCCTCGTCACGGCGATCGGCGAAGACCTCGACTCCGGCGGAGTCGAACCGCGCGCCATCCTGGAACTACTGGAAGCCCGGCCGCTATTCGATCGCGCGCACATCGAACTGATCGAATTTCTCGCCTCCTATTATATGGCGCCGATCGCCGAAGCATATCGAAACGTGATTCCAGCGGTGGCGCGCGTCGAATCGCGGCTGCTGTTCAAGGCGGGCCTGGCGCCGATGCCGTTGGCGGCCGCGACTATGAGTGCGCTCGAAAGCGCACTCATAGTCGCGGTGACGCGCCGTCCGCTGACGGCCCGTCAACTGGAGCGCCTGGGCGACCGCCGGGAGGTCGAGGCGGCGCTGGTGCGCCTCGAGAGCGAGCGGCTGATCGAGCGGCATGACGGGACGCGCGGGAGACATCGAGAGTCCGCCCCGCCGCTGGTGCGGCTGCGCGCAGGCGCAGCCGCACCAGCGGCGGGCGTGCGCGGCCCGCGCCAGCGCGCCGTCATGGCGCATCTTGGCGCCCATGGCGCAACGCCGCTCGACGCGCTCGACGCCGCGGTCGCCGGCGCGCGCAGCGTCGTACGCACGATGGCGCGTCGCGGCATCGTGGAGATGGTCGCCGCGGCCGCGATTGCGCCGCCTGCGGCGCAATCGCCGAGCGGCATCTCGCCGCCTGCGCTCGCGCCGGCGGCACCGCTATTCGAGCTCTCGCCCGAGCAAGCCGCCGCGATTGCCGCAGCTACGCCTGCCGTGCGCGAGCGGCGCTTCGAGACTTTTCTATTGTGGGGCGTCACCGCCAGCGGCAAGACCGAGGTCTATCTGCGGCTCGCGGCCGAAGCGCTCGCCGTGCAGCGCCGGGTGCTGGTACTGGTGCCGGAGATTGCGCTGGCCGATCAGGTCGTACGAGCCTTTCGCGCGCGCTTCGGCCCGTTGGTCGGCATCGCCCATAGTGCTCAAAATGTCAGCGAGCGCTGGGCTAGCTGGATGGCCGCGCTGGGTGGCGACTCTCGCATTATGATCGGGCCGCGATCGGTGGTCTTTGCGCCACTCCCTGACCCCGGGCTGATCGTCGTCGATGAGGAACACGATTCGGCCTACAAGAGCGAAGAGGGTATCCGCTACAATGCGCGCGATCTGGCGGTGGCGCTCGGCCGCTTCGCGAATTGTCCCGTGGTGCTGGGTTCCGCGACGCCTTCTGCCGAATCCTATGTGAACACGCGCCGCGGCCGCTATCGGATATTGCGGCTGGCTCATCGCGTGGGCGACCGGGCGTTGGCCGAGGTCGAGATTCTCGATCTCCGCGAGCATCTCCGCGCCGGGAAATCGCGTGCCGAACAATTACGGGTGGAAGCCCGCGACGACCACGCCCGCGCTGCACGGCCGCGAAACGGCAAACCCGGACTGGAGCGCGCGAGGGCCGCTATCGCCACGAGCGATCCGGCGGAGGCCAGCGTCGCGCCGGCGCCCGACGCGGTGCCACTCTCGGCGCCGCTGATTGACGCCTTGCGCGCCAATCTCGCGAGCCGCGGGCAAAGCGTCGTTTTCCTCAATCGCCGCGGCTACCACAATTTTCTGCAATGCCATCTCTGCGGCAATGTAATCGCCTGCGGGAATTGCAGCGTCAGCATGACGTTCCATCTGCGCGACCGATCGCTGCGCTGCCATTACTGCGGCGAGAATACCGCGGCACCGGACAAGTGTCCCGAATGCCATGGCTTCGGACTCGCGGGTCAAGGCTTCGGGACCGAGCGCCTGGTGCAAAGGCTTGCCGAACTGATGCCCGACGCGCGCATCGAGCGCATGGACTCCGATACCAGCGGACGGCGCGGCGCACGCGCGACAATCCTCGCGAGCCTGGCGCGCGGCGAGATCGACATCCTGGTCGGCACGCAGATGATCACCAAGGGCTTCGATTTTCCCGGCGTCACGCTGGTCGGCGTGGTCATGGCCGATCTGGCATTGAACATGCCCGATTTCCGATCGGCCGAGCGCACCTTTCAATTGTTGACGCAGGTCGCAGGACGGGCGGGACGCGGCGATCGTCCGGGGCGGGTGCTGATTCAGACATACGCGCCCTTCCACTACAGCATTCGCGCCGCGCGCGACCAGGATTACGGACGGTTCATGCGGCGCGAACTCGAACTCCGGCGCGAGCTCATGTATCCACCGTTCGCGCGGATGGCGCTGGTGCGCATCGAGGGCCCGGATTCCACCCGCGTCGGTGCTATTGCGGCGCGCGTCGCGGCTGCTCTGGGAAGGCTGGCGAAACCCGCGTCGATGCGGATACTCGGACCGGCCCCGGCTCCCATCGAGCGCATCAAACGGCGTTATCGATGGCAGGTGGTGTTGAAAGCGCAGGAACTCAACGAGATGCGCGCGGCGCTGTCGGCAATGCGCGCCGAAACCGCCGCGGCGGCAGCGGATGCGAACGTCCATATCATTATCAACGTCGATCCGATCAACATGCTGTGAGCTTACTTCTTGCGCACAATAACGGCGGTTCCGTAGGCGGCGATTTCGCTCATCAGGTCGGCGATTTCGTTGCAATCGAAGCGCATCGCCAGCACCGCGTTGCCTCCGCGCTCCATCGCCGAGAGTTTCAGACGCTCGATCGCCTGATTGCGGCTGTCGGTAAGCAGTTGCGTGTAGCCCTTCGCTTCACCGCCGAAAACCGTGCGCAGGCTCGCTCCGAAGTTCGAGAACGCATTGCGCGCACGCACCACCAGCCCGAAAACCTCTCCCAGCACCTGAGCGACTTCGTAGCCCGGCAGATCGTTCATGGTGGTCACAATGAAAGTATCCAGCGTGTTCTCCGTGTCCATCATAAAACGATAACCGCGCGGCACACATGCGGCAATCGAGGTTCACTGCGGCGGCGGGCGCAAGGTTTAACGATTATACAAAATGCCGTAAAGATGACGGCGCTGGACGCTGTGCCGGCGGAACCGCGAACCAATCGCGGCTGGCAGTCTGCAATGCGTCGTGGCGCGGCGGCCAATTTGCCGCTAGCATCGGCGCATGCGCCCGCCGGGCGGGCGTCAATTGAGGAACCGCGAATTGACTATTCAGGTGCCGGCGCCGATCGCAACGATCGACGCCCAAATGAAAGATGGTGCGCTAATCCGTATCCGCCGTCATGGCAATCCGGGCGGTCCTCGGCTCGCCTTGAGTCACGGCAACGGCCTCGCGATCGACGGCTATCTGCCGTTCTGGGAGCCTTTGCGCGTTCGTTACGATTTGATTCTTTTCGACTTCCGCAATCATGGGCAGAACCCGACCCATCGCCTCGATCATCACAACTGGCCGACTTTCGTCAGCGACCTCGAACACATCTATCATCTGCTGCAGGATCAGTTCGGCGCCAAACGCACCGCCGGCGTCTTCCATTCGCTGTCGGCGGTGAGTGCCACGATGCAGACCCAGCGGATGGGCGCGCGATGGGATCCGCTGGTGTTGTTCGACCCGCCGTTCTATCCGCGCGACGGCCATCCGCTGCGCGATCAGCAGAGGACTGGCGAGGACGCGATCGCCGCGCGCGCGGAACGCCGCACGCCGATCTATCAAGATCCGATGGAGCTGGCGCTGCAGTTCAAAAAGTACTTCACGCGCTGGCAGCCGGAGGCTTACGAATTGATGGCGCGGGCGACGCTGCGCCGCGACGCCGCCACGGGCGCGTACGTGCTCGCATGTCCGCGCGAGTTCGAAGCGCACGTCTTTCGCAGTAATCGCGATACCAACGCGTGGACCGGACTGGCCCGAATGCCGGTCGCGGTCAAGCTGATTTGTGCCGATCCGCGCTTGGACAATGCGACGCCGGCCTTGATCGGTAAGGCGCTCGCAGAAGAAGCGCGTGTCGATTACGCAGCCATCGCGGACACCACTCACTTCCTCCAAATCGAGCAGCCGGAGGAGTGCATCCGATCGATGGAAGAGTTTCTCGCCAAAAACGGCATTGCCGCCTGACCCCTGCGTTCAACCACTCGTGAAAAAAAAGGCAGCTAAACCCTCCGCGAATGGCGCCCTTGCCGGCATGGTTCCCGCGACCGCACGCAGCGTCCGCAAGCGGCCGCCCGTGATCGCGGTCAACGGGCTTGATGTCGAGCGCGACGCCAGAATTCTAAACGCAATCGATTGGGCCGTTGCGCATGGCGAGCACTGGGTCATCCTCGGTGCCAACGGCTCGGGCAAGACTTCGCTGCTGAGCACGCTGACCGGCTACCTGCCGCCGACCGCCGGTGAGATCGCGGTGCTCGGCGAAACCTATGGACGCGCAGACTGGCGCGAGCTGCGCAAGCGCATCGGGATTTGCAGCTCAAGTATTCACCATCTGATGGAAGGGCACGAAACCGCGCTGTCGTCGGTGATCAGCGGACGGCATGCGATGGTCGGAATGTGGGGCGAGATTCGCGACGACGAACGGCGGCAGGCGCTCAAGATCCTGCGCCAGGTCGAGGCCGAGAGGATTCGCGATCGCCCGTGGCGTTTTCTCTCGCAAGGCGAACGGCAGCGCGTGTTGATCGGGCGAGCCTTAATGGCGCGGCCGGAGCTGTTAATCCTCGATGAACCCTGCGCCGGCCTCGACCCGGTCGCGCGCGAACACTTCGTCCAATTTCTCGAGCGGCTCGCACGATCGAAGGGCGCGCCAACGCTGGTGCTGGTGACGCATCACGTCGAGGAAATCATGCCGGCCTTCTCCCACGTGCTGGTGCTCAAAGAGGGTTCGGTGCTCGCCGCGGGACCGAAGGCGAAAATTCTCACGTCGGGCACGCTCTCGCGCGCCTTTCACGCGCCAGTGCGACTACGCCGCTTGCGCGGGCGCTACGCGCTGGCGGTCACGCCGAGCCTCAGCGTCGTCATTTGACCTGTGGTTCTGCCCGCTTTGAGAGCAGGTCGCGCTTTGATAAATTTGCTCGTTACGGCTTGAACCAGATGGCGCTGCTTAGAATACGCAAATTTCCCGATAACGTGCTCAAGGAACCGGCCCTGCCGGTCGCGAACATCGATGGCAGCCTCAACGGCTTCATCGACAGCATGGCGCAGACCATGTACGCCGCCCCCGGAGTTGGCCTCGCGGCACCGCAGGTCGGTGATTCGCGGCGCATCGTGGTGCTCGATACCGATCACGAGAATCCCGGCAAACACCTGCTCCGGCTGATCAATCCTAAAGTGGTCGAGGCCGAGGGTTCCATCGTGTGGGAGGAGGGCTGCCTCTCCGTCATTGATTTCACCGCCGACGTGCAGCGCGCCGAGCGCGTGCTGGTGCGCGCGTGGACGCCCGATCAGAAGGAAATCGAGATCGAGGCCAATGACTTGCTGGCGGTGGCGCTCCAGCACGAGATCGATCACCTCGACGGCAAGCTCTTCATCGATCGCATCAGCCGCATCAAGCGCGAACTCTACCGCCGCAAACTCGCCAAGATGATCAAGGAGGGCAAGGCCGATGGGAAGCCCCCCTCCGCTGTCCGCATCTGACGCGACGATCGCGCCGCTGCGCATCGTCTTCATGGGCACGCCGCCGCTGGCAGCCCATATTCTCAACCGCCTTATCACCGCTGCGGGAACTGATTTTATCGTCACCGGCGTCGTCACTCGGCCGGATCAACCGCGCAAGCGCGGACTCAGGATGGAGCCGTCCGAGGTCGGAGCGGTTGCGGAAGGCGCGGGACTGCCGACGCTCAAGCCGGCCAAAATCCGCACGCCGGAATTTCTCGCGGATCTGAAATCATTCGTACCCGATCTCCTCGTGGTAGCCGCCTACGGGCGCATCCTGCCGAACCCGGTGCTCGATCTGCCGCGCCTGATGCCGATAAACGTCCACGCCTCGCTCTTGCCGCGTCATCGCGGAGCCTCGCCGATCGAGGGCGCGATCCTCGCCGGCGATGACGAAAGCGGAGTCACGATTATGCGCGTGATCGAACGTATGGACGCCGGTCCGATCCTGTTGCAACGCGCGCTTCCGCTTGCGTTCGACGAAACCCAGGGCACCCTCAAGCACAAGCTCGCGGCGCTGGGCGCGCAGGCCCTGCTCGAAGCGATCGCACAATTCCGAGCGGGAACGGTCACCGAAACGCCGCAGGATGAAACCCTCGCGAGCTATACGACGCAGATCAAAAAGGAAGATTCGGTGATCGATTGGAGCCTCGACGCGGCGCAAATCGAGCGAATGATCAGGGCCTACGATCCATGGCCGGTGGCGCGCACGACGCTGGCCGGCGAGGACCTCATGATCTGGCGGGCGGAGGTAATCAGAGAGGAGTCCGGCGGCGTGCCGCCGGACTCCTCTCTGATTACCTCCGCGCCCGGCACCATCGCGGCGCTGAAACCCGACGCGGTCGTCAGATGCGGGCGCGGCGCGCTCGCCCTCATCGAGGTGCAGGCGGCCGGCCGCCGCCGGATGGCGGCGGCCGCCTATCTGCGCGGCCGGCGCCTCGCGCCCGGCACGCGCCTCGGCTCATGAAGCCGCGCCGCGGTAGCAAGCGCAGGCCGGCCGCTGGCGGCGGCTTCGCCACCGACGCCGCCGGCCTGCGCACGCGCCGCACTGCGCTCGAGGTGCTCGTTCGCGTCGCCCGCGAACGCGGCTTCGCCGATGTCCTCCTGGGACACCGCCTCGCCGGCTTCGCCGCCCCCGACCGCCGCCTCATCACACAGATGGTGCTCGGCACCATCGCATGGCAAGGTCGCCTCGATTATGAATTGGCGCGCGTCTCCTCGCGGGCACTCGACGAAATCGAGCCAACCGTGCTCGCGGTGCTGCGGATGGCGCTGTTTCAACTGCGTATCCTGAGCCGCATCCCGCATCATGCGGCCGTTGATACCGCTGTCACACTGGCACGCGAAGGTGCGGGCGACGCGGCTGCACGTTTCGTCAACGGCGTCTTGCGCAACGCGCTGCGCCGGCCGATCGAGCCGCCCGAACGGTCGCACGACGAAGTCGCGTTTCTTGCCGTGGCTCATTCGCATCCGCGATGGATCGTCGAAAAATTTATCCAATGGTTCGGCGCCCGCGACGCCGAAGCGCTGATGGCTGCGAACAACCAGGCCGCGCCCAACGTGCTGCGCCTGAATCTCGCCCGTGGCACCGCCGACGATTTAACCGCGCGGCTCGAACGCGAGGGCTTCGATATCGCGGCCCGCGGGCGCTTTCCGGAGACGATCGTCCTCGGCAGCGCGCCGCTCTTCGACGCCTATGCGTTGCGCGACGGCGTCTGCTATCCGCAAGCCGAAGCGTCACAACTGATCGCGCGAATGCTCGCGCCCGCTCGCGATGCGATCGTCGCCGATTGTGCGGCAGCGCCGGGCGGCAAGGCGTCCCATCTCGCGGCACTCGTCGGGCCGCGTGGCAGAATAATCGCGCTGGACGTCAATCTCGCCGGCTTGAAGAAAACCCGCGCACTCGCCGCACGTCTCGCCCATACGAACGTATTCGTCGCTCGCGCCGACGCCACGCTCGCTCTCCCGTTGCGCGCGAATTCATTTGACTACGTGCTGCTCGACGCGCCCTGCACCGGTACGGGCACGATGCGCGAGCATCCCGAGATCCGCTGGCGCCTCGAGCCCGGCGACTTTGCACGAATGGCGTCATTGCAGGCCCAAATGCTCGATCGCGCCGCGGCCCTGGTTCGTTCTGGTGGCGTGCTTGTTTACTCGGTGTGCAGCCTGGCGCCGGACGAAGGTCCAGATGTGGTCGAGAATTTTCTCGCCCAGCATCACGAATTCGCGATCGACATGCCGACCTCGTTGCATGAGAGCCTGAACGGGTTACTCAATGCCGACGGCTGCCTCACCACGCGACCGGACCGCGGCGGCCTCGACGGTTTCTTTGCCGCCCGTTTGACGCGACGAAGTTAATCGCACCAACGCTTCCTGAGAGCGTGAGCCGATGTGCCTCTCGCCATCGCTGCGATCCCGCGGTTAGTTCGGCGGGTCCGGCAGAGAGATCGCGTCGGCAGTGGATTCCGTCTCGGGGTTCGCAGGCGGCGGCGTTGAGGCCGCCTTCACCGGCTTCGATTTAGACGAAACCGGCGTCACCGCCAGGCGCATGACGCCCGCGTGCGTCATGCCGAGTTTGCGCGCCGCAGCCTCCGAGAGGTCCATGCTGCGTCCGCTCACATAAGGCCCGTGGTCATTGATTCTGACGACCACCGAGCGGCCATTTTCGGGGTTCTTCACCTTCACCAGGGTTCCAATCGGCAATTTCTTGGAGGCCGCCGTCATCTCATTAGGATTGTACGGTTCACCGCTCGCGGTCGGCTGGCCGCGCAATTCGTTGCCATAATACGACGCCTTCACGACGTGAGTTGAGGTCTCCGGCCTAACTGGTTCCCGCAGGGAGTTAACTGCCGGCTGCGGCACAAGCACGGGGGCGGGATTCACAGGCGCAGAGGAATACATCGAGCTGCATCCGGCAGCGAAAACGCCAACTGTGACAGCCAAGGTGATCATTGAACCGCACGTAATAGTTCTGGAGAATCGGTTCAATCTGAACATACTGGCAAATGTCAGCAAAATCGGGACCATGGAGAAAAGATCCGCTAACTCAAGGGCAATTACTGCAACGCCACACCCGCGCTCCGGTTCCCTGCGTAATCCTTACATGGATCGTATCACGTGCGATTTAAGCATTGTTGATCTATTTTCGCCTATCGCATGTCGCGATGCGTTCATGGTAGCTGGAGCACTGCTTCATCGGCCGCTCTTTTGCGGCGCTCGACGACAGCCGCTAAGCTGACCATCATGGATCGCGCCGCGAAAATTGCTCCGTCGATTCTTTCTGCCGATTTCGCGAGGCTGGGCGAGGAAATCCATCGAGTCGAAATGGCAGGCGCCGATTTGATTCATTTCGACGTGATGGATGGGCATTTCGTGCCTAACATTTCGATCGGTATCCCGGTGCTGGAATCGGTCCGCAAGATTACGCGCCTGCCACTCGATGCCCACCTGATGATCGAAAAGCCTGAGCGCTATCTGGAGGCCTTCGTCAAGGCCGGCGCGGATTCGTGTTCCGTGCACGCAGAGGTCTGCCCCGACCTGCGAGAGATTGCCCGCCAGATTCATGCGCTGGGCGCGCGCGCCGCCGTCGGCATCAATCCCGAGACCGCGCCGGACCGCGTCCTCGCCGCCGCCGAACACTTCGACATGATCCTCGTGATGAGCGTGCATCCGGGCTTTGGCGGCCAGAGCTTCATCCCCGAGTCGATTGATAAATTGCGCATCATCAGAGAGGAACTTGACCGGCGCGGCCTTAAAATCGACCTTCAGATCGACGGCGGCGTCAAAATCGAGAATATCGCGACCGTCGCCGCGGCCGGCGCCAATGTTTTCGTTTCCGGTTCGGGCATTTTCGGCACGCCCGATTATGCTGCGACCATTGCCGGGATGCGCCAACTCGTCAATGCGCATTGATTATCGGCGCCGCGCGCCAATGCGCTGCGCCATCGGCGCACTGCCCTGTTTCGAGTCCGAATCGCTTCGACGTTCCGATGACGGCTCGCGTTGCCTCCTACGCGATGCTATAGAAGTGATCCCGCATGCGGCGCTCTTTCCGTCGCATGTTCCGTCGAAAGAGGTCCGGGGTGTGGCTCAGCATGGTAGAGCACTGCGTTCGGGACGCAGGGGTCGCTGGTTCAAATCCAGTCACCCCGACCATTTTCCAACCTTGAATCGAGTTCCTTTCTGACGACCGTCCTGCTGATAGTTGCCGGCTACCTGATCGGCTCGATTCCAGTGGGCGTCCTCGTCGGACGTGCGTTCGGATTCGATCCGCGATCGGTCGGCTCCGGCAACGTCGGCATGACCAACGTCGCGCGCGCCGGCGGCAAGACGCCCGCCGCCCTCACCTTCGCCGGCGATTTCCTCAAAGGCCTCCTCCCCGTGATAATCGGACGCGTCGCCGGTCTTGCTCCCGGCGCACTCGCGATGGTCGCTTTTGCTGCATTTCTCGGCTCGATTGCGTCGATTTTCCTCAATTTCACCGGTGGACGCGGCGTCGCGACCGGCCTCGGCCTCTGGATCGGCCTGGCACCGCTCGCCGTCGCGATTGCGGCAGCGGCCTTCCTCGCCGCCCTCGGCTTGTCCCGAATCGTGTCGCTCGCCTCGATTACCGCCGCCATCGTGATCGTTCCTGCGGTCGCCGCAATCGGCAGTCCGCGCCCATACGTCCTGCTCGCGATTGCGGTCTCCGGATTAGTTTTGCTGCGTCATCGCGCCAACATCAGACGCCTTATCGCCGGTGACGAACCGCGCCTCGGCGCGCACAATTCGAAGCTCCGGACTTGACTGCGCCCCCGTGATGCCTATCGCGTAACCGTTAGCTTGTTTGGTAACCATTATGGAGACCTCAAAGCCCTGTCGAACCCCTCTTTTGTGCCTGCGCGGCTGGCATCGTGCTTGCGTTACCAGCCACATCTGATGAGGTTCTGCTTTGGGGCGACGGGACTTGCGCTATCCCCGTCGCATTTGGAGTATCCTGAGGTGACTGTGTTGCCGGGCTGGTGCGTTCCACCAAGATGCCGCCCAGAGGAGTCTTATGAAGAAAGTTGAGGCGATCATTAAGCCGTTCAAACTCGACGAAGTCAAAGAGGCCTTGTCGGGAATCGGTGTTCAGGGCCTCACGGTCAGCGAGGTTAAAGGCTTTGGCCGCCAGAAAGGCCATACCGAGCTCTATCGCGGCGCCGAATACGTTGTCGATTTCCTGCCCAAGGTTAAACTCGAAATCATCGTCTCCGACGACACTGCCGCCCAGGTCGTCGAGACCATCGAGCGCGCCGCTCGCACCGGCCGTATCGGCGACGGCAAAATCTTTGTCCTCCCAATGGAAGAGGTCGTGCGTATCCGCACCGGTGAGCGCGGCTCCAACGCGCTGTGACCGGCTCCCGATGTTTTGACCCCAACCGATCCCTCGACGCCCTTGGCGGATCCCTTCAACACTTCCGCCAAGGGCGTCGCCTTAGTTGAGTCCGCTACTGCCAGTCCTGATGGAATCGTCCGGGACCCGCGGCGAAACACCCGTCGCCACCCTGCGGACACACCACGATATAGCTCTTGCGTCTGCCGCAGCCCTCGACCCCCACGGTGAACTCCGCCCGCCGGATCCCGTTCACGTACGGGCCCTGCATCGCCGGTTCGACCACTTCGCGCGAAATCAGCGTCCCCATCGCCGACGGACAACTCATATCGAACCGCCCGCGGTTGACAGCCGTTTGAATTGCCGTCGCCTGCGAGTTGTCCAGCATCTGCTGTTGATTCGCGCAGCCCGCAACTCCGAATGAAGCCAGTAGTGCCACAAGCATGTAACGGACTCTCATCGGCTACCTTATCTCCTCAAAACGACTCTTATGTCCTATTGATGCTAGTTTGCGCGCGTCGATTAGAAAAGCCGCCTAACTCCCCACCCCGACCACACCCTCGCTCAGATGATCCGCCTCCGTGCGACCTTTGCTCCTGGCGCCTTCCTGATGCACCACACCGCCATCACCGAATGCAGAGCCACCGCCGGCCATAATGCGATTCCCGTCATCTGCGACCAGAAGCCCGCGACTCCAAGGATCGCCGCCAGGCCCAGGTTGTAGATCACCATCGCCGTGACCAATCCCCGCGTCGTTCGGCTTTGCACGTCGGTGCTGGCGATCCAGCAGGCGACGCCAATCGTCAGCAACGCAACTCCGCCAACGCGGGCCACCGCTAAGGGCGCCGCTCCGGCGATCGGAACTCCCAGCAACAGCCAGACGACCATCGATGGCATCAGCACCAGCGCCAGTCCCGTTGCCGCTTCGATTATCGCCGTCAGCGCCAGTAAACGATTCATCGCCGCGCGCCTGCGAGGCCCTTCGCGATGCCCGCCTCGCGCAATCCCGGGCGGCTAATTATCTGCACTCCTGGCGGCATCATCCGCCGCCTTCTGATCCGCCGCCGTCAACTGCGACGGACCCAGCTTGAACGTCAGCTTGTCGATGGTCCCGGTGAACTCGAATGGCAGCTTGTAGTCGCCGTTGACCGGCGTGCGCGTATCCATGCCGATGTCGAAGGTCTCGTCGATCGCCATCAGCAACGGAATCGTATGCGGAATCGTCTTGCGCGCTATCTCCTTGCCGTCAACCGTCAACACGCCCGTGCCGCCCTTGCCGGGGCCCGGTCCAGCGTATTTGAAGTCAAAAACTATCGAATGCTTCCCCGCCTTCAACGCATCGGTCAACAAGCCATGACCGGCCGGCCCTCCTTCCCATCGGTAATGAGTCAGATCGAGGAGGTTGTAATCGAAAACCGGCCTGCCCTTGAGCAAATATAGGCCGTATCCCCCGAAGCGGCCGCCCAGCGTCGCGATCATCCCTTCCGCCCCGCCTTTCGGAAGCGTGACGTCCGCGATAATCGTGTAGTCCTTGTCGAGAATGCTCGGCGCATTGCCCACCGGGATATTGGCGTTCTCACCCGAATAAGTGAAAACCGTCCGCCCCGCGACCGCGCTCGGCCGTGGCGTCAGAAGCCGTGCGAAACCCGTGTTGTCCAACGGCAGGACTTGATATTTCGCAGCTTCGGTCAGGAATAATGCCTGCATTTCCTTGAGCTTGTCCGGCATTTTGGCCGCGAGGTCGTTGTTCTGCGAGTAGTCATCCCCGATGTTGTAAAGCTCCCAGTTGTAGTCGTCGAGCGGGGTCAACTTGCCCGTTGCCAATAGCCACGGCGCCGCCGGCGGCGTCGTCGAGGCGATCCAGCCGTCGTGGTAAATCGCGCGGTTACCGACCATCTCGAAGTACTGCGTCTCGTGCTTCGACGGCGCATTGGCGTTGGCCTGGTCGAATGTGTACGCCATGCTCACGCCTTCGATCGGCTTCTGCTTTATCCCATCGACCTCCTCGGGCGCCTTGATGCCGGTGGCTTCGAGAATCGTCGGAACGATATCGATCACATGATGGAACTGCGTGCGAATGCCCCCGGCATCGGTGATGTGGCCCGGCCAAGAAATCGCCAGGCCCTGCCGCGTACCGCCGAAATGCGACGCCACCTGCTTGGTCCATTTGAACGGCGTGTCGAAGGCCCATGACCACGCCACCGACATGTGCGGATAGGTCTTGTCCGATCCCCAATTGCGATAATGCAGCATCTGCACCGCCAGCGGCAGCGTCAGTATCCCGTTATACGCCGTCATCTGGTTGAACGTCCCCTCCAGAGTGCCTTCCGCGCTGGTGCCGTTGTCGCCGCATATATAGATGATCAGCGTGTTGTCCAGCTTGCCCTCGTCCTGCACCTCCTGGATCACCCGGCCAATCTCATAGTCCGTATAGGCCGTGTACGCCGCGAATACCTCGGCCTCGCGCGCATAGAGTTTCTTTTGGATCAGAGACAGCGAGTCCCATCGCGGCAGTTTCGCTCCGCCGTAGGAAGCCTGTCCGTCCGGCCACGGAGTAAGCCGGGTACCCGGCGGGATCACCCCGAGCCGCTTTTGGTTGGCAAAAATCTGGTCGCGCAGCTTCTCGTAGCCCATATCGAACTTGCCCTTGAACTTGTCGATCCATTCCTGGGTCGGCTGATGCGGTGAGTGGCTGCCGCCCGGAACGTAATAGACGAAAAAGGGCTTGTCCGGAGCGGCCGCGTTCAGGCTGCTCATGTATTTGATCGCGTCGTCGGCCAGATCGGTCGTGAGGTTGTAGCCGGGCTTGCCGATCCACGGAAAGACCGGCGTCGTGTTGCGATAAAGATAGGGCGTCCATTGGTCGGTCTCGCCGCCCAGAAATCCATAGAAATACTGGAATCCCAGACCGACCGGCCACTGGTCGAACGGTCCGGCCGCGCTGTATTGAAAGGAAGGGATATTATGGTCCTTGCCGAACCACGAAGTAGAGTATCCATTGTCACGCAGGATCGTGCCGATAGTGGCGTCTTCCGGCCCCATGACGGAATCGTAACCGGGGTATCCGGTCGAGAGCTCACCGATCACTCCATAGCCCACCGAATGATGATTGCGGCCAGTAATCAGCGCGGCCCGTGTCGGCGAGCATAGTGCGGTGGAATGGAATTGCGTGTAACGCAGACCCGCCTTGGCGATACGATCGAGCGCGGGCGTTGGAATCACACCGCCGAAGGTGCTCGACACCCCATAGCCCTGATCGTCGGTCATGATCAGCAGGATGTTGGGGGCACCCTTGGGCGGCACCACCCGCGGCGGCCAGTAGGGCGTGGAATCCGTCGCGCTCTGCTTGATCACGCCCGCAAATGGCATCGGCGGCGGTGGCAGTTGCTTACCGTCGATCGTAACGGTGGCGTCGGGCGCGCCTGCTACCCCGTTAATCTGCTGGGCGTCTGCCGCGAACACCGCGATCATGGTCAAAATAATCGCTGCGGCTGTTTGCTGGACTGCAGCGACGAGAAATCGGACCCGCGCTTTGTGGCTTCGGTGGCGCTTCATATATTGCCTGTCTTCTCCTCGGAAATGGATCGTTTCTTTGCTGACTAAGGCGCTCACCTCGCGCCATCGGACTTTGGTACAGTACAAGGGGCAAAAAGCACTGAGTCGGTCAACCGGCGCCACCCGCACCGCTGGATCATTGGCCGAAACCTAACCGCGGCCTGACTCGTCATTATGGCTGAGATGGCAATACCGATGCGCAAACCGGCTACGGTACCAGAAGACCAGGCCAGTGCCGACGCCCTCTATCGCACCCATCAGCAGCGCATCGTCCGCCTCTGCCGCATGTTGCTCGGCAATCCCGAAGATGCCGACGAAGTCTCGCAGGAAGTGTTCTTGAAAATGCTCAACCAGCGCGCCTCGGGAACCGAACCCGCCGACTGGAGAGCCTGGCTCACTCGTGTCGCCATCAACGCCTGCCACGACCGCCATCGCTCCGGGTGGTGGAAATGGTGGAAGCGCGACGGCCGCGAGCTCCTCGATACCGATTTGACCTCTCGCGACACCCTCCACGAGGTCATCAGTCACGAGCAAACCGACGCGCTTTGGGTCGCCTTCCGCAAGCTGACGCCGCGCCAGCAGGAGGTCTTCATCCTGCGCCAGGTCGAAGGCTGGTCAACCCGCGAGACCAGTGTCGCCCTCGAAGTTTCGGAGCAGGCAGTCAAGCTGCAGCTCTTTCGCGCTTTGCGCCGCCTGCGGGAATCCCTGAGGAATCATCGATGAAATTCTGCCTCGACGACAACCAATTGCTGCAACTGCTGGGCGCCGACGATGGCGAATTTGCCGACTCACGCGCCCATCTTTCCGGATGCTTGCGATGTGCCGATCGCTTCCGGGAAATCGCCGCTGAGACCAGCACCATAACCAGCGCCCTTGCGCACGCCGCCGATCATCTCGCCTATCGCGAGGGCCTCGCGCGGGCGAGCCTGATCGCCCGCTTCAGCGACGGCTTGCGCACCGCCGCCATCTTTTCCGGCGCCGCAGCCTTCGGTGGCGCGGCCGCCTTCGGTCTCCTCCTCGCGATGGGCTGGCGGCCGTCCGCGACACCCGCCGCCAGCGCAAGCGCCTCGCTCAACAACTCCGCTATCGCCTCTATCGGGGCGGGAACCAGCCGGGCTCTCACCGCCGCCGACCAGAACGACTCGCTCCCGTCAAGCGGCGATCTCTATAACGCCGAGGCCATCACCAGCGACCCTCTGGCAGGTCTCGTTGATGGAACTTCCATGCCCGCGGCCGCCGCGAATTCCGACGACGATGACATGCTCTTTTGTGTCCCCGAAGAAGACGGCACTATCTGCTCCTCCTCCGCCGGACAGGGTTAGCCCGGTTAGCCGGAAGGGACAGCTCAATTTGCTGCGCCAAGGTTGCCAATTCAGCCGATTAGTTATCGATTAAAGGAGTTGCAGAGGTTACTCGATGAAACGGAAAGTGGGATTAGTCGTTGCGGCCGCAGTCCTGATGTCAATGCCGCTGGCGCCTTCGCTGATGCGGGCCGAGATGGGACATCACGGCGCCTCCGACCAGTGCTCCATGTTGGGCGGTCACAACGGCATGTTGGGCGGTATGTCCACCCTCCCGATTTTCCTGCGCGCCGCCAAGCTGACGCCCGCTCAGCAGGCGCAGATCAATACCATCATGCAGGATAATCGCGCCGCCATGCACACTCAGTTCGAGCTCATGCGTGCGGCGCGTGAACAGATCGCAGAAAAACTCCTTTCCACCGGATCGGTCACCGCCGCCGACTTCTCGGCCCAAACTCAGCAGATCGCGCAGGCTGAGCAGCAATTGCTCCAAAATGGACTCAAGGTTGCCCTTCAGGTCCGTGCGGTTCTAACGCCCGCGCAATTGCAGCAGGTCGCCCAGTTCCATCAGCAGTTCGACAGCCTGCAAAAGCAGATGCGCGCCCTAATGCAGGCCAATGGCGCTCCGCCCCCCGGCGACGGCCCCGAACCCGGCGATGGCCCTCCCTCGGCCGGTGGCCCGGGTCTCGACGGTCCGCCCCCGGCCTGACGCTCGTAACGTCCCGCCGTGACGATAAATGACGGCGATTCTTCTGGTTCCAGACCTTCACCCTCCCCCTGGTCTGGAATTCGGGTCGGCGGGCTCCTTTACGGAGCCCGCCGTATTTTTAGGTCGTCTCGCAGCGCCGATTCTCTTGCGCCGTCTGCAGCCCGTAGCGTAGTCGTCTTTAGCTTTTTCGCTCAGGGCAATTATTTACCCGTTGAAAACTCCCAGTCTGAGCCATCCCGCAGCCCTCGAACCCCGCGAATTCCTTACGTTTTGCCTGTAATACTTTTTGATTTTGCCCCCGGCTCCGATCCCGCACACCACCTGATTCCCCTCAAGGCGAAGTATTGCAAAACGAACCCAATCTGGCGATTTCAGTCAACGCTATCCTTGGAGACGTACCCGGTCACCCCCTTACTCGCGCCATCCAGGATCTCGACCTGATACCCATCCTCGTCGCTGTTGAGGATTTTGACCGGCGTCCCATCATCGACTTTCTTGGCGACCAGGCTCGCGCCCAGACCGCCGATCATGCCCGCCGGCCCCCCTTGGCTTTGCAATCCCTTCAGCCGCTCGAAGGAGTCCTTGTCCGGGAACACGGGCACGGTCGTGTCGCCCCCATGCGAGACCAGCTTGTGGCTGCACCCCGCCAGTGCGAGTACCGCTGCGATTGTCGCCGCTCGCGCGACGATCATTATCGATCGAACGAATCGGCTGCTGCTTTTCGCCATCATTGCCCCCTGAAGAGTCTCACCTTCATTGCGGATGCCGCGGCGCTCAAGATGCCCTCGGCGGCGCCCCGGCATTGTACGGTCCGCTCCGCGAAAACCCCGCCCAATCGAATGTTGCGAGCGTCAGTCGCTCCCACAACGCCCATCGGTCACCATCCAGCCTTATCATTGAAAGCCGCCAAATTGCCGCGATTCACAGCGCATGATACTTTCTATGCTCTTGCCCGGGAAAGCCCGGCGATCATGCCAATGCGAATCGGACTCATCTCGGACACCCACATACCCGAGGCCTGCGAGCATCTGCCGCCGGCGGTGTTCGACGTTTTCGCGGGGTCGATCTCGTCATGCACGCGGGTGACGTTTACGTCAATCGGGTGCTCGACGAGCTGGCGCAGATCGCGCCAGTGATCGCCGCGCTCGGCAATGGCGACGAGGGTCTCGACGGACATCGCTTCATGCTCGAACCGAGACGAGCGGGTGCGCGAGGCTCATCTGATCGAAATAGAGGGCGTGCGGATCGGGCTCGGCGCATGCGATGCCGACGCCGGACGAGACCTCGGACCAGGTTTTCGCAAACGCCATGCAGCGGCAATTCGGCGGCCTCGTGGATGTGCTGGTGATGGGTCACAGCCATCTCGAAGGCGTGACGCGCTTCGGATGCGACGCTGGTGGTCAATCCGGGCAGCGCGACCTGCCGCGCAATCTGGTTGGACGTGCCCGGAACCGTCGCGATTCTTGAAATCGCAGCCGGCGGCCGCGTGACCGCCGAAATTATCAGGCTGGGCTAGCCGGCACCGGAATCGCTCATCCCGGCCCCGATCAACTTCCAGGAGGAATCTTTTGTCCGTCGAAAATGCTCCGGAGTCGCAAGCCGCGACCAAACGCGCGGTCACGATGGAGAAGCTGGTAAACCTGTGCAAGCGGCGCGGCCTCGTATTTCCCGACCAGCGACATCTACGGCGGCCTCGGCTCGACCTTCGACTACGGCCCGCTCGGCGTCGAGCTCAAGCGCAACGTCAAGGAAGCGTGGTGGCGCGAAATGGTGCAGCGCCGCGCCGACGTGCTCGGCCTCGACAGCGCCATTTTGCAGCATCCGCGCACGTGGGAAGCCTCGGGCCATCTGCAGAACTTCACCGACCCGCTGGTCGATTGCAAGAACTGCAAGCAGCGCTTTCGCGCCGACCATATCCAGGGCGACCGCTGTCCCGAATGCGGCGGCGAACTGACCGAGGCGCGCCAGTTCAACCTCATGTTCAAGACCTTCATGGGGCCGGTCGAAGAGACCGCCAACAGTCGTCTATCTGCGGCCTGAGACGGCGCAGGGAATTTTCGCCAATTTCGCCAACGTGGTCGATACGCAGCGGGTCAAGCTGCCGTTCGGCGTCGCGCAGACAGGGCAAATCGTTCCGCAACGAAATCACCGCCGAGCAATTTCATTTTCCGCACGCGCGAGTTCGAGCAGATGGAGATGGAGTATCTTCGTCAAGCCGGATCCGGCGGAAGAAGCAGACGTGGTTCGACTACTGGGTCGATGAGCGCTTCAACTGGTATGTCAAGTTACGGCATCAAGGCCGAGCATCTGCGGCTGCGCGCGCATGCGCAGCGACGAGCTTGTCGCATTATTCGCGCGGCACCACCGACGTCGAATTTCTGTATCCGTTCGGATGGGGTGAGCTGGAAGGAATCGCGAAGCGCGGCAGCTTCGACCTCGATCAGCACGCGAAGTTCAGCGGCAAGGATCTCACTTATTTCGACGAGGACGCCAAGGCGCGCTATCGGCCGTGGGTGATCGAGCCGGCCGCTCGGCGTCGATCGCGCGATGCTGGCGTTTATGCTCGACGCTTACGACGAAGACGTGGTCGAGAACGAGGAGCGAATCGTGCTGCGGCTCGACCCGCGGCTGGCGCCGGTCAAGGTTGCGGTCTATCCGCTGCTGCGCAAAGGCGGCCAGCCCGAAAAAGCGCATCACGATTCGCGAAGCGCTGAAGCGGCATTTCACGGTCGCCTACGATCAGGCGGGATCGATTGGACGGCGCTATCGGCGCCAGGACGAAATCGGCACGCCGTTCGGCGTGACGGTCGATCATCAGACGATGGAAGACGACACGGTGACGATGCGCGATCGCGACGCGATGACGCAGGAGCGGGTGCCGATCGCTGCGCTCGTGGCGGCGTTGATCGAGCGGATCGGCTGGTAGCGTACGGCTATCAGCGCATGGACGCGCGGTCACGACTCACATCCGAGATGTGGGCGCTTTCCGAATCAGGACTTAGACCTCGGCGGCAGATGGGAGCGGAGACGAGTTCAATGGCGTCGGGTTCATCCTGAGATTTATTTTTTTGGCGCGGGCGTGGCGGAAGGGCGCGCTCGAGATGCGCGACCTGCTGGGCGGCAAGGGCGCGAACCTGGCCGAGATGGCGCGCTCAAGCTGCCGGTGCCGCCGGGCTTCACGATTTCGACGCGCGTCTGCAATTACTTTTACGATCACGGCAGCAAATATCCGAAGGGGCTCGACCGAGGGCGTAGCCAAGAGCGTCGCGCGGGTCGAAAAGGCGCTCGGGCGCAAGTTCGGCGACGCGAAGAATCCGCTCCTGGTCTCGGTGCGATCGGGCGCGCGCGTCTCGATGCCGGGTATGATGGACACCGTTCTCAACCTCGGGCTGACCGACGAGACCGTGAAGTCGGCCTGGAGAGCCGTCAGCGGCAGTCCGCGCTTCGCGTGGGACTCCTATCGGCGCTTTTGCCAGATGTACGGCGACGTCGTGCTCAAACTCAAGCCCGAGAACAAGAACGATCGCGATCCCTTCGAGGAAATTGATCGAAGCACAAAAAGGCGGCGCGCGGCGTCAAAGAACGACGTCGATCTCTCGGTCGATGATCTGCAGCGAACTGGTGGGCGAGTTCCGCGCGCTGATTCGCACGCGCGTCGGCCGCGATATTCCGCAGGATCCGCGCGAGCAGCTGTGGGAGGCGATCGGCGCGGTCTTCGGGTCGTGGAACAACGATCGCGCCGTCACCTATCGCAAGATCAACAACATCCCGGGCGATTGGGGCACCGCCGTCACCGTGCAATCGATGGTGTTCGGCAACCTCGGCGCCGATTGCGCGACCGGCGTCGCGTTCACGCGCGATCCCTCGACCGGCGAGAAGGGCATCTACGGCGAGTTCCTGCCCAACGCGCAGGGCGAGGACGTCGTCGCCGGCATCCGCACGCCCCTTCAGATCAGCCTGGTGGCGCGGGCGCGAATGGGCCAAGCGCGACGGGTATCAGCGAGGCCGAGCGCATCGCGAATTACCCGACGCTCGAGGAAAGCTTCCCGGCCGTTTACAAGGAGTTCCTCAAGATCGCCGGACGCGCTCGAAAAGCATTTCCGCGACATGCAGGACATGGAGTTCACGATCGAGCGCGAGCGAACTCTTCATGTTGCAGACGCGCAACGGCAAACGCACGGCCGCAGGCGGCAGTGCGGGTCGCGGTCGAGATGGCCGACGAAAAGTTGATCGATCGCGCGCGGGCGCCTGATGCGCGTCGAGCCGGTCCAGCTCGAGCAGTTGCTCCATCCGCGGCCTCGATCCGAAATCGGCGAAAACAAGTGATCGCGCGCGGACTGCCGGCGTCTCCGGGCGCGGTCTATGGCGAAGTGGTGTTCTCGGCCGACGAAGCCGTCGCGGTCGCACAGGCCGGGCGCAACGTGATCCTGGTGCGCATCGAGACGTCGCCTGAAGACATTCACGGGATGCAGGTGGCCGAGGGAATCCTCACCGCGCGCGGCGGGATGACCAGTCATGCGGCGGTGGTCGCGCGCGGCATGGGCAAGTGCTGCGTGGCGGGCTGTCGGCGCTCTGGAGATCGATTACGGCGGCGGCGCACTGAAAGTTGGCGATCGCGTCGTCAAGCGCGGCGAGTACATCACGCTCGACGGTTCGGCCGGCGAAGTGATCGACGGACGCGTGCCGACGGTCGAAGCCCGAGATGTCGGAGTATTTCCGCAATTTCATGAGATGGGCGGACGCAGGAACGCAGCCTGGGCGTGCGCGCCAACGCCGATACTCCCGGCGACGCCAGGATCGCGATCGAATTCGGCGCCGAGGGCATCGGACTGTGCCGCACCGAGCACATGTTCTTCGGTCCCGGAACGCATCGAGGCGGTTCGCGAAATGATCCTTGCGGAAAATCGCCGAGCAGCGCGAGCGCGCCCTGGCGAAGATCATTCCGATGCAGCGCGAGCGACTTCGTCGGCATCCTGCGCGAGATGGCGGGCAAGCCGGTGACGATCCGATTGCTCGATCCGCCGCTGCACGAGTTCATCCCGCAAGGACGGACGACGAGATTCGCAAGCTGGCCGAGAACATCGGGATCGATCCGAAGCGGCTGCAGCAGGTGCGCGAGAGCCTTGCGGAGTTTAATCCGATGCTGGGGCATCGCGGCTCGCGCCTCGGCATCAGCTTTCCGGAAATCTACCGGGCGCAGGCCCGCGCGATTATCGAGGCGGCGCTGCGAGTTGCGCAAAGAGGGCGTCAACGCGATGCCTGAGATCATGCTGCCGCTTGATCGGCGAAGCGAAGGAGTTCGAATTCCTCGCCAACGAAATCCGCGAGGTCGGCGACGCGGAGATCAACGGCAGCGCGAAGACCAAGCTCGCGTACACCATCGGCACGATGATCGAAGTGCCGCGCGCCTGTATTGAAGCCGGACAAATCGGCGCGGTCGCCGATTTCTTTTCCTTCGGCACCAACGACCTGACGCAGATGACCTACGGGCTTTCGCGCGACGATTCGGTCAAATTTCTCGACGACTACATGACGCGCGGCATCTATAAGAAGGACCCGTTCCAGGAACTCGATCCGGACGGCGTCGGCGAGTCTGATGCGAATCGCGAATCGAGCGCGGTCGCAAGGGCAACAAGAAGATTCAAGATCGGAATTTGCGGAGAGCATGGCGGCGACCCGCGAGCGTCAAGCTATGCCATCGCCTTGGACTCGATTACGTATCCTGCTCGCCGTTCCGTCTGCCGGTCGCGCGGCTGGCCGCTGCGCAGGCTGCGATAGAGGGGCGCAAGGCAAAGCGGGAGTTCAAGGACGTTTAGGCGAACGGGACGCGTCGTTGATTCTCCCTCGCCTGAGAGTGACAAGTCGCGCTCGGACCGCGAGCACAGGCGAGAGCGGCTTCAGCCGAAGAAGTCGTCGACGATGATCGCGGCGATCTCGAGGTTCTGAACCTGGTTGTTGCGCATGATCTGCAGGCGCACGCTCTCACCCGGACGGTGCCGGTTGATTGCTTCGTAGAGCGCCTTGCGTTCGTGGATATCGAGTCCGTCGGCGCTCAGTACGAGATCGCCTTGACGCAGGCCTGCCTTCTCGCCGGGACTTCCCGGCATCACGCCCGCGATCACGACGTGCTCGCGTAGTGTGTAGGAGAGCACCCCGAGCCAGAGGCGGGGCGGCGTGCTCACGCGGTGTCCATGGCGCAGGAGTTCATCGCGCCCGGAGAGAAAACATTCGCCCGGGATTCCCAGTATCGGCCTCACCAAATCGGCGAAATTAAGGTAACAGACGGCAATCAGCTGACCCCTGGAATTACAAATCGGACCACCACTCAGACCGATATTGAGGGCTGACGCCGTCACGCATACACATCGCTCGAGGACAAATTCCCATGCGGCATCGAACGGTCCAAGATAGGTGATCAACCCGGTATCGGCGCAACGCTTCTCTCCGCCGAGGCTCGAAACGACGAAAACCTCCTGGCCGAGCTCGCAACCCTCCGACGAGACCACTTCGATGTGGGGATGGCCGCGCCCGTCGATTTGCAGCACGCCCAGGCTGGTCGTGTAATCGCGCGCGATCACGCGAGCGGGCAATTGATCGCCGTTGGCTAGCGTTACGATCGCGTTCTGCGCGCCCATGATCATGTAGTTGACGGTGACGATGATGCCATCGTCACTAACCAGCGTGCCGGTTCCACGCCGATCGGTGCCGAGGCCGATCGCGACCGACTGATGCGATTGCGGAACCTCACAGTGAATACCCACTGTCGCTCGCGCAACCTTCTCCAGAACTGGCACGGACCCGTTCACGCCATAGACCCCACGATCACCATATCAGGCTCGATCAGCTTATCCATTCCGCGTGGCGCGTCAACGCGCGCAGTCGCCGGCATTGTGCTTGACATCGGGCGTGGTGCGGGTTTACGCACAAACTGAAGCAGTCGACACAGGTGGTGGCCGAGATGCACGATTTGATCATCAGAGGCGGAACGATCGTGGACGGCACTGGCGCCCCGGCGAGACGCGCAGATCTCGCGATTGACCGCGGCCGCATCGCGGAAGTCGGCGACGTTGTCGGAAACGCCACCCGGACGATCGACGCCGCGGGCTTAATCGTATCTCCTGGCTTCATTGATCCGCACACGCATTACGACGCGCAGATCTGCTGGGATCCGCTGGTGACTTGTTCGTCGTGGCACGGCGTGACGACCGTGATCATGGGCAATTGCGGCGTCGGCCTGGCGCCGTGCAAAGCTGCCGAGCGCGACATCGCGACGTGGAACCTGGTGCACGTCGAGGCAATTCCCTACGAAGTTCTCAACCGCGGGCTCACTTGGGACTGGGAATCATTTCCGGAGTACCTGGACGCTGCCGACCGTCGCGGCGTCGGTATCAACGTGGGCTTCTTGGCGGCGCTCTCGCCCTTCCGCCATTGGGTAATGGGCGAGGAGGCGATGGCGCGCGCCGCGACGGACGCCGAGACCGATCGCATCCGTCGTCTGCTCCATGAAGCGGTCGCTGCCGGGGCCTTCGGCTTCTCGCTCACCGTGATGCCGCAGCATCTCGGCTACAAAGGCCAGCCGCTCGCGTGCCGCCTCGCGAGTCACGACGAACTGCGCGCCTACTCCTCCGTCTTGCGCGACCACGGGCGCGGCGCGATCGAAATCGCATTGACCAGGCAACCCTGCGCGGTTTCGGACAAGGAGTATGCCCTGCTCGATCTGCTTTCTTCGGCCAGCGGCCGTCCCGTCACCTGGCTTAATCTGCGGGACCGCGACGATGAACCCAACGCGTGGTCTGATACTCTCACTCGCGTGGCGCCGCTACTCAAGCGCGGGTGTGTGCCGCAGGTGGCGGCGCGTCCGCTCGTGATCGAGTTTCATCTGCGTAATCCGTTCCTGTTCGGCAGCATGAATTCGATCAAGCCGGTGTTCGGGGATCAGCCGATCGAAGCGCAAAAGCAACTCTATGCAAGCGCTGATTTCCGCCGCACTTTTCGCGAGGAACTCAAACGGCGCACTGTTTTTCATGACATCTGGGATCGCGCGCAAATCAAGGAGACCACTTACACGGCGCTCAAGGCGTTGGAATGGAAAACCGTCGCCGAAGTCGCACGCGCGCGCGGACACGATCCGCTCGAGGTCTTTTTCGACCTCGCGATCGAGGACGATCTGAAGCTCGTGTATATGATGCCGTTACTCGACATTAACGAAGACCGCGTGGCGAAGAAGTTCAGCGACCCGCGCACCATGATCGGCATTTCGGACGGCGGCGCGCACGTCGATATGCTTTGCAATGCCGGCTACCCGACCTATCTAATCGGGACGTTCGTGCGCGAGAAGGCCGCGCTTTCCCTCGAGCATGCGGTTAAGCGCATCACCTCGGAGCCGGCCGCGTTCTTCGGCATAACAGGGCGCGGAATGCTCAAGCCCGGGATGGCCGCCGATATCGCCATTTTTGATTACGGCAAAATCGGTTCGGCTGCGCGTCCGGAAATCCGCCACGATCTGCCCGGCGGCGGCCGGCGCCTGGTGTCGGAGGCTGAGGGTATCGAGTACACGATCGTCAACGGACAAATACTATTCGATCACAATCAACCCAGCGGCGCGCTGCCGGGCCGGGTCCTGAGATCAGGGCGTCCGGAGATCTGACCGCATCCGTGGACGCCGCGAGTTAGGAGAGACTCTATATGACATCGTTTAAAGTTGTATCGGCGGATTCGCACATGACCGAACCGGCAGATCTGTGGGTCGAACGGCTCGACAGGAAATATCGCGACAACGCGCCGCGCGTGATTAAGAACGAAAAGCCCACCGGCCCCGCCTACCTGTTCGTCGGACCGGGAATTCATCCGCTCGCGGTTGCGGCAGCCTTCGCCGCAGGAAAAAGCGGTCGCGAATTACGCGAGCACATGAATCACGGCTACGAGGCCGCGCGTCCCAGCGGTTGGGATCCGGTCGAGCGTCTGAAGGATCAGGACTTGGATGGCGTCGTGGCGGAGGTACTCTACTCGACGTTGGGAATCGCCGTTTTTAATGTCAAGGATGTCGAGTTGCAGCTCGCGTGCCTGCGCGCTTACAACGATTGGCTGGCGGAATTTTGCGCACACGATCCTCACCGTCTCATCGGCGTCGGACTATATTCACTCGCGGCACTGCCCGATGTCAGCGAGGTCGAACGGTGCGCGAAGCGGGGCCTTAAGGGCCTCATGATTCTCGCCTCGGAAAGCAACGACCTACCCTATAGTGACGAGCGCTTCGACCCCTTGTGGCGCGCCGCCTCCGAGCATTGCCTGCCGATATCGTTGCATAAGCCGCTCGTCTCAGGGATGCCCCTCACACCGGCGATGCCAACGATGGCCGACCTGCAGATTCACGTCATCCATGTGGTCGAACAATGTATCACGCGACTGGTGTATGGCGGCGTCTTCGAGCGCTTCCCGCAGCTCAAGATCGTGTCCGCGGAAAACGACGTCGGCTGGATACCAAATTGGATTCAGCGCCTCGATCATGTGCATTCCAAAATAGCTAATCCGCAGCGACTGCCGATGAAGCCCAGTGACTATGTGAAGCGCAACGTGTGGGCCACTTTTCAGGACGATCGGCTGGGACCCGCGACCTGGAAGTTCTTCGGCGAGGACAATTATATGTGGGCGTCGGACTTTCCACACGCCGATTCCACTTTCCCGAATTCAATGAAGGTCATCGAGGAAAACTTCGCGGGCGTCCCGGAAGAGGTCACGCGCAAGATTGTTTTCAACACGGCCAATCGCCTTTACGACATGGGACTCAACTGAGTAATGCGGTTCACCCGGCAATAGCTACTCGTAGCCGGCTCGCATAATAGTCAGATGGGCTTACTGTATAATGCTCCGGACCGTTCCAGTTCTTCGACGCGATCGCCGCTATAGCCGAGGTATTCCCTGAGTATCTCGGCGTTGTGCTGGCCCAATGTGGGCGCCTCCAGATCTAGGCTCGCTGGAAAGGCCGAGAACTTCAGTGGAAACCCAGGCAAATCGATTTCTCCAAGCACCTGATCGTGCATCCGCGTAACCGTACCGCGCTGCCGCAAATGCGGATGGTTGATGGCTTCCTCCGCTGAGAGCACCGGTGCGGACGGCACGCGATACTCATTGAGGCGCGCCATGATCGCGTCGTCGTTCGGAAACGACGTCAGCCAGCCTTGAATGATCTCATAGAGTTCTTCAGTGTGCGCAACGCGGTCTGCATTAGTGAGAAAGCGTGAATCCTCGGCCAGGTCCGGACGACCCATCGCCTGACATAGCTGTAGCCATTGATGCTGGACGCCGCCAATAATGATTATGTAATGATCGTGGCCGCGATAAATACTGCACGGCGCACCGTAAGACAGGTGTTTGCCGCTGCGAGTCAACTTGATGCGGCCGTCGCTCAGACTATACATCTGAACGGCAGTATGGTGGCAGTTGAAATAGGCGTCGATCAACGCGATGTCCAGTAACTGCCCCTCGCCCGTTCGCTCGCGATGCAGTAATGCGGACACGATTGCCAGTGCGGCGTGTACCCCCGTACTCACATCACCTAATGCGGCGGTCGGAAAGTATGGAGGACCGTCCGCCTCGCCAATCATCGAAGTAATTCCTGAATAAGCCTGCGCGATAAAATCGTAGCCTGGCAGATGCGCGAGCGGCCCCTGCTGTCCGAAAGTGGAAATCGAACACATTATAATCTTCGGGTTAAGCGCTTTGACGACTGAATACTCAAAGCCCATCCGCCCGATCACTCCGGGCGCAAAGTTCTCAACTAGTACATCGACCTTCGGAATCAGCTCTTTTATCAATTCAATCGCGCCCGGCTTCTTGAGATCGACGCAAATACTCTTTTTGCCTAAATTCTGCTGAATGTAGTATCCGCTTCGCCCTTCCTTTATGAGCGGTAATTCGCGAGTGCGATCGCCGGCCGGAGCGATTTCGAGCTTGATAATCTCAGCGCCCATCCCGGCCATCATTCGAGTTGCGGTCGGCCCTGCGATGTACTGCGTAAAGTCCAGAACCTTGTAACCGTCGAGTATGTGCCTGGGCGCTGCCATCGCCACCTCTGCTCTGTCGCGCGATTGAAGAACCAATCTTGTCCCCGGCGCCCTGATACAGCGGCGCCGGTGCTCGCGGCTACGAATTAAGCAGGTGCTGAAACATTGTCAACCCGCCCTGCCGCGACCTCGTCGTGCTACAATGAATCCGTCGCGGGCGCCGCGCGATCGATGTTCTTTGCGGGACCGCTGCCCTCACCCATGAATCACGAACCAATCGCCGACATTGCTCACTATAGCGCTGAGGAAGTCCTGCGCGACGGCGGTTCCATCCACGTCCGCGCCTTGCGCCCCGACGACCGCGAACGCCTGCTCCAGCATTTCAAAAGCCTCAGCCAGGACTCGATTTACCATCGGTTCTTCGGCCTGAAACGCACCCTTACGGACGAGGAGTTGGTGCGCCTTACCAAACTCGATTTCGTCACGCACGTGGGCCTCGTTGCCACTTTGCGCGACGGTAGCGGTGAACGCTTCATCGGTGTCGCGCGCTATATTCGGCTCGCCGAGCCTACGCACGCCGAGGTCTCCTTTGCCGTTCTCGACGAACATCAAGGTCGTGGCATCGGCAGCCTGCTCCTCGTCCACTTAAGCCGCATCGCGCGGTCCTGCGGCATTGTCGAACTCGAAGCTGACGTGCTGGGCGATAACAATCGGATGCTCGAAGTTTTTGCCAAGAGCGGCTTCAAGGTGCATCGCTCGAATTCCTCGGGCGTCATCCACCTTACTTTTCCGACTGCGGAAACCGAGCTTTCGATCGAAGCGAGCAGCGCGCGCGAATGGTTCGCCGCCGCTCGCAGTGTCGCCTCGATCTTGAAACCGCGATCGGTCGCCGTGATCGGCGCCTCGCGCGATCCTGGAAAGATCGGCGGCGCGATCCTCGCCAACCTCAAGCACTTCGGTTTCAACGGCCCGATCTACGCCGTAAACCGCAATGCCACCGAAGTTCAGGGACTGCCCGGCTATCCATCGGTGAGCGCTATCAATGCACCAATCGACCTCGCCGTTATCGCAGTACCCGCCGAAGCGGTGGAAGTGGAAATCACCGAATGCGTGGGCGTGGGCGTGCACTCCGCAGTTATCATAAGTTCCGGCTTCGCCGAGGTTTCCGATGCGGGCCGCGCGCGCCAGCAGCGCATTTTCGAAATCGTGCGGCAGTCCGGTATGCGGATGGTCGGGCCCAACTGCATGGGCGTGATCAACACCGATCGCGACATCCGGCTCAATGCGACGTTCGCGCCGTTCGAGCCGCCGGCAGGCAATCTCGGCATGTACTCGCAAAGCGGTGCTCTCGGCATCGCGATTCTCGACCATGCGCGCAAACGCAACCTTGGTCTCTCATCTTTTATTTCAGCGGGCAACCGCGCCAACGTCTCCAACAATGATTTACTGGCCTATTTTGCCGATGACGCAAATACGGCCGTCATCGTGCTCTATCTCGAGAGCGTAGGGAATCCACTCAAGTTCGCCCGCCTCGCCCGCGAGGTCGCGCACAAAAAGCCCATCGTCGCCGTGAAATCGGGACGTTCGGCCGCCGGCTCACGTGCCGCCGCCAGTCATTCCGCGTCGCTGGCGAATCTCGATATCGCCGTCGATGCGCTATTCGAACAGGCCGGTGTCATTCGCACCGCCACGCTCGAAGAGCTCTTCGACGTCTCCGCGATGCTCTCGATGCAGCCGGTACCCGCCGGGCCGCGCGTCGCCGTTGTTACCAATGCCGGGGGGCCCGCAGTTCTTCTTGCCGATGCGTGCGAGGCGCGGGGCCTGGTGTTGCCACCCCTGAGTCCTGCAACAATCGATCAGTTGCGCGCCTTCCTGCCCAAGGCGACGGGTTTTGCCAATCCGATCGATATGACCGCCGGCGCCAGCGCCCTCGACTATGAGCGCACGATCGCCGCCGTCGGCAACGACGCGAATATCGATGCCGTCGTTGCCATCTACATCCCGCCGATCGTCACGCAGCCGCGCGCCGCGGCCACCGGCATCGCGTGCGGTGCCGCCGCCGTGCCGGCGCATAAGCCCGTACTTACTGTGTTCCTCTCGACAGCCGGGCCGCCGTCCGAATTGAATGAAGGTAAGCGCGGTGCCATCCCCAACTACAATTTTCCTGAGAACGCCGCGATCGCGTTGGCTGCTGCGACGCGCTACGGCCGCTGGCGCGCGCGTCCTCGCGGCGAGGTCCTCACCCTCGGCCGTTTCGCTCGCGACACGATTCGCACGGTGGTCGATCGTGCGCTGGATGACGCCGAATCCTCGCGCTGGCTGGCGCCAACTGACCTCGCAATTATTTTACGCGCCGCCGGCATCGAGGTCGCGCTCGCCGAACGTACCAACGTCGCCGACGCGAGTGCGGTCGCCGATCGGCTCGGCTATCCCCTGGTCGCGAAGGCCATCGTCCCGGGACTCATCCACAAGAGCGACGTCGGCTGCGTAATTCTCGATATCGATTCCACCGACGCGGTCGCCAAAGCCGTTCGTACGCTTCAGGAACGTACTTCCGCGATCGGATCCAAACTCGAAGATATCCTGCTGCAACGCCAAATCAGCGGCGGCATCGAGATGATGGCGGGCGTCACCAGCGATTCGACCTTCGGTCCGCTGCTCGTGTGTGGACTTGGCGGCACCATGGTCGAACTGATCAAGGACGTGGCTTTCCGTCTCCATCCCGTCAGCGATCTCGACGCCGACGAAATGCTTCACGCGCTACATTCGAGCCGTCTGCTGGATGGCTATCGCGGCGGTGCCGCAGGCGATCGCGCCGCGATGAACCTGCTCATGATGCGGCTCTCGGCGCTCGTCGAAGTTGTTCCAGAAATGACAGAACTGGACCTCAACCCGGTGAAGCTTCTCGCTCCTGGCAAGGGGGCAATCGTGGTTGACGGCCGTATGCGGCTGCGCCCGCTACCGTGATTCGCGGCCTCGCCGCCGTGGTGTTCGCGTTTATCGACAATTACAAATAGGACCACATTTCGCGTCAGCATCCCTTTCAGTTGCCGAATTTCATTTGCTATGTTCAAAGGTGGCGCAGGCGCGGCTCATGAATACGGCCGTGCGATCTCCCAGGAACGCACCCTAGCCGAGCCCGTCCAAGCAGGCTGAACATGCCACTGGCGAATATCAACGGAATCCAACTCTACTACGAAGTTCACGGCGCAGGCCCGGCATTGGTGCTCGCGCATGGCGGCGGTGGCAGCCACCTCTCGTGGTGGCAAAATGTACCGGTCTTGGCGCAACAGTTTCGCTGCATCACAATAGACCATCGCGGCTTCGGCGCCTCGCGGGACCTTAACGACGGCCCCGGCCCAACCGCCTTCGTCGAGGACCTGCGTCTGTTACTCGACCATCTCGGAATCAAGCGTGCAGCACTCGCCGGCCAATCGATGGGCGGATGGACCGTGCTCGGTTTCGCTTCGGCGTATCCCGATCGCGTCAGCGCCCTGATACTCTGCGATACCACCGCCGGACTCGATGACCCCGAGATCGTCCGCGAGCAGGCCAAGCTGCGCGATCTGAGTAAGGGTGGCCTCGCCAGTATCCTCACTCGCGCTTATGCCGCTGATTTTCCGACCCGCGATCCCCTTCGTTGCTTCCTCTACCAGCAGATTTCCGCGCTCAATACTCACGTCCCCGCGAACTTGCTGTCCGTCCTGCTGAATACCAGGCATCGCGTCGATCCAATCGTCGATTGGCGCATTCCGACAATGTTAGTAGTGGGTGCAGAAGACGCGCTTGCTCCGGCACATGTGATGGAAATGATGGCGCGACGGATTCCGCAGTCGCGCTTCGTCAAGCTGCCCGGCGCCGGCCACTCGGCATACTTCGAGCGACCCGACGAATTCAATCGCATCGTGACCGATTTTTTGATCGAGACCGGCGTCCAATAATCATTACTCAGTTGCGCCGGCCGCCCGCACAATCTCAGTCGGGGCGGCAGCACATGCGCTCGACGACGCCCAGAATCATCGCGGGACCTCGCTCGAAGGCATCCTTCGCAATCGACTCGTTCGGCTGATGCGCTTGCGCGAACTCTCCGGGACCACATATCAGAGTGACTATTCCTTCGCGAGCGAACCAGGCTCCATCGGTGGCGAAGGGCGCCCCGAGCGCGCGATCCGCGCCCGTCACTTCGAATAGTGCATGCTCGAGCGCGGTACCTCGCGGCGAAAGCAACGGCGGCGCGATAACCGGCTTGCTCATTTCGAACGCCGCGACATGGTTGGGCGAACCGTAATCGTGCGTATCAATCTCGGCCAGGCGACGTTCGATTTCACGATACAGTCCCAACGGATCGGTATCCGGCAGCGAACGGTAGGTCATGCGCATCGTACATTGCTCGGCGATTATGTTGCTTGCGATGCCCCCGGTGATCGTGCCGAAATTCATCACGTCGTATGGTGCGTCCGGGAAAACCGCGGCGAAATCGTGATTGCGCTGATTACGCCGCTCCAATTGAAGCCGCCCGATAACGTCAATCGCCTTGCCCATCACCGCAATCGCGTTGACCCCCAGTTCGGGGTTGCCGCTATGCCCTCCGCGTCCGCGAACTTTTACCTCAAAAGCGGTGACGCACTTGTGCGCGTGGTAGATCGAAAACAACGTCGGTTCGCCGATCCATGCGAGATTCGGCCGCGGCACGTCACCGAGCAATTCCTGCAGCGCCGGCGATACGCTCGAAGCCCCTCGCATCCCGACCTCCTCGTCGGCCGTGAAAACAAACACCAGCGGCCGCCTCAGGCTTTCCCGGCCGATCGTGCGGGCAGCCTCCGCGCACTGCGCGAGAAATCCCTTCATGTCGGAAGTGCCGCGACCAAAGATGCGATCGTTTCCGATTTCGACTCGAAACGGATCGCGCTCCCATCCCGGCTGCCCCTCTACGGGCACCGTATCGAGATGCCCCGATATGATTAGTCCGTCGGGGCGCGGCGGACCCGCCCAGGCAACCAGGTTCGCTTGCGGCACGCCCCCCGCATCGATGTGCTGGAGTTCAGTTTCAAAACCTGCGCCCTCAAATTCGGTCGCGAGATACTCCATCGCCGCAACATCACTGTGACTACTCACTGTGTCGAAGGCGATCAGACGTTCGAGGACCTCATATAGATGCTCACTCATTGTCGTCTTCGCCTCCTCGTTCAGGGTTCTCGAGTGACTATTATTCCGCTGCCGCGCAGCATCGGCGATCCATCGATTGCGCATACCGCTGACGCTCCCGGGATTTGCCGTTGTTCTGCGCGGTCGGTGACTTGGCGCACCGCTTCCGCGATATGCCCCATGCCATGCATGCGCCCCTCGCTCAAACTGCCGCCAAAGGTATTCACCGGGAGCTCGCCAGCAAGCGCGATGCGTCCGTTCTGCACGAACGATGCGCCCTCTCCCTCCGCGCAAAAGCCCGCCGCCTCTAGCCAATAAAGCGTCGAAGGGTTGAAGCCGTCGTAGAGTTCCGCGGCGTCCATATCCCGCGGACCGAGGCCGGCCGCCTGCCATAACTTGTTTGCGAGTGATGCCCCACAGACCATGTAATCATCGAGCGTGTAATAGAGCAGCGAGCGGCGGTTGGCGGTATTCTGCCCGTAGCCTGCAATGTAAGCGGGTGGATGAGCCAGATCGCGAGCGCGCTCCGCCGTAGTGAGTATTAGCGCTACGCAACCATCCACCGGCACGTCGCAATCGAACAGGCATAATGGCTCGGCTATCCAGCGAGAGTTGAAGTAGTCATCCCGCGTCATCTGCTCTTTGAAGAAAAAGGCGCGGGGATTCAAGTTTGCATTGCGGCGGCTGTTCAGCGCGAGTGCCGCCAGCGCCTCGCGCGTCGCGCCATAGCGATGCATATAGCGCTGCCATGCCAGTGCATGCGTCTGTACGATCGAGCTTCCCCCGTATGGCGCAAGGAATTGCGCGTCGCCCACCGCTCGTGGCGCGCCGCCGCCGGAACTCCCAGCCGCACGCGGGTGCGGGCGATGCAGCGCGCGCCAGACCAGCACATACTCACAGCCGCCAGCAATCAACGCATTCACCGCTTCGATTATTGGACTGGCTATCATCCCTGTTTCGATCTGCGCATACCAATTTAACTCGGGCGCAAGCGCGAGATGATTCATTATCCAGTTGACGCTGACGATATCCTCGCCGTCGCGATTGCCCGCGCCCGCGAAAGGCGATTCGGGATATGTCGCGAGCCCGTCGATTTGTTCCGGCCGGACACCCGCATCTGCGATCGCCGCGTGACATGCGTCAACCGCCAGCAGTCCCAGCGGCTTCCGCGGCCGCCGCGAAATCTCCGAATAGCCAATTCCAGCGATCGCGGTTTTGCCCTTGCCCTGCCACATTCGATTGCTCCAGCTCCCTTCCGTGAGGCCGTCTCAAACGATCCGGAACTGAGGTATCACGACGCCTTCGCCGCGATCTTCGAAATAGACTTCCACCGGTGCTCCGATCTTGATCGCTGCGCGCTCCGAGAGAGGGCGATTCGAAACCATCAGTAAACGCGGCTGTTCCGCCAGTTCCACCACGATATTGATGAATGGAGCTTCCTCCGCGAAGCCCGCAACGTCCCGCTGATGCATCACCGTGAAAGTGTAAACCGTGCCGCGTCCGCTCACCTGCTCGAAGCGCAATTCCTCTCCAATGCATGCGTCGCAGAAGGGCCGCGGCGGATGATTGTAATAGCCACATGCGATGCAGCGCTGCACCACCAGCCGGTGTTCTTTTGCGGCCTCCCAAAAAGCGGCGCTGAGATCGTCGGCCAATGGAATCGGTTTTCTCGAAGCTGTACTCACTTTGCACCGGTCGCTTTCAGTTCTGGAGATTCCCCGAGCACGTGCGTGGAATCTTAGGACTAACGCGAACGCATGTCACGGCAAAAGTGAGTTTGCAGCGGCGCGCAGCACATCTCGCCAAAATATGGCGCGCGACCGCCGGCTCAGCGCAGGTTACCGGGATCAAGCCGATCACGCAGGTGATCGCCCAGGAAATTGAAGGCCATCACGGCGATCGAAATGAAAATGCCGGGGATCAACACCCATGGATAGTGCTCGATATTCTGAGGATCCATCGCTTGCGACAGCAGGTTGCCCCAGCTCGCCGCCGGTTCCTGAATGCCGAGGCCCAGCAGCGAGAGCGAACTCTCTCCCAGGATATAGCCCGGGATCGAGAGCGACGCATTAACCGCGGCAAATCCGAGCACCGACGGAATCATATGAATCACGTAACAGCCGTGTGCGCGACGCCCCAAGCGCCCGCCCCGCCTCGACGAACGGCGCCGATCGCACCGAAGCCGCCATCCCGCGAATCACCCGCGCGAAACCCGCCCAACTGATGAATGCCATGATCGCCACGATCATGAAGAACGTCGCGACCGTACTCATTCCCGACGGAATCACCGCCGCCAGCGCGAGCAGGAAATAGAAACTACGGCAGTGACATCTCGATTTCGCACCAGCGCATGATCAGGTTGTCGGTCATTCCACCCATCAGGCCGGAGAACGCGCCGATCGTGATCCCCAGCGAGAAACTGATAAGAACGCCCACCAGGCCGATACACATGCTCACGCGCGCGCCATACACAATGCGCGAAAATAGATCGCGTCCGAGGTTCTCGCTGCCGAGCATAAAGTACGGTTCCGTAGGCGAATCCGCGGTAAACAGATGTCCGCGATGAAAAAAGCGAATCCAGATTCGATGGCTGTGATCCTCGACATATCGGCGCGCCATCGCATCGCTCATCGTCATCGGATAGGCAGAAGAGCAATCCGTGCGACCATTCCGAAGGTGCCGCTAGATGGATCCGCATCGGCGGGCAGTCAGGCAGATTGCGGTACTGCTGAGTCGGATCATATGGCGCGATCACCGGCGACGCTGCGGCAAACAGGTAGAACACCAACAAGCATCCCATTGAGATTCGAACTGTGTAGGGCGCGCCTTGCCATTCCGCTCGCGCCGCTTGTCCCATCCTTCGCAATCGCGAATCCGCGCCGCCCGCCGCCGCGTGCGATGGACCCGCATGGTCTATCGGTTTCGGCAGCGCGCTCATTGCGAGCGCCAGCGTGGAGAAATCCACCCGCGGATCAACCGCGACCAGCGCGATATCCGCGATCAGGTTCCCCACCAGCAAGCAGGATCGTCCCCATCAGCACCGACCCCATCACCAGTGGTACATCCAGCGATCGCACCGCGTCCAATAGCAACAGTCCCAGGCCCTGCAGATTCATCACCGCCTCGACCAACGCCGCGCCGCCCAGCAGATCGGCGAGTCCATAGCCCGCCATCGTGACGAACGGATTCAGCGCGTTGCGCAGCACATGCTTGTAGATCACCGTGCGTTCGGGCAGTCCCTTGGCGCGCGCCGTGCGCACGAACTCGGAATTTTTGATTTCGAGAATTTGCGATCGCATCAGCCGCATCAGCGACGCCATGCCCGCCACGCCCAGCACCAATGCCGGCAGGATCAGATGATTGATGCGATCGGCGACCTTGCTCCACGTATCCAGCGTCGCATAGTCAGGCGAGAAGGTGCCGCCGACTGGGAAGCATCCGCTCCACAGCGCGAAATCCATCGCCAGAAAGGCCAGAAAAAACGCGGGCACCGACATCCCGAGGAACGACAAAGAACGACAGGCCGCGATCGATCAGCGAGTTCTGCCGCACCGCCACGATGATCCCAATCGGAATCGCCAGCGCCCACGACAAGATCATGCTCGCCAGCGCCAGGATACCGTATTCGACCGCACGCGACGCGATCAGCGATCGTCACGTTCACGCGATAGGCCAGTGAAAAGCCGAAGTTCAGATGCATCACCTCCCATAGCCATCGCAGATAGCGGACCATCAACGGCTGATCGAGGCCGAACTCCGCCTCCATCTGTTTGATCACCTGCCGGCGAGATGTGCGGGTCGAGCGCGAGGTTGGAAACAAAGTTGCCCGGCACCAGCGACATCGCGACAAACGAGATGAACGTGATCCCGAGGATCAGCGGGATCATGATGAGCATTCGACTGACTAGAAAGCGCGCCATCGTATCTCAGCCGATACTTCAAGCTGCGCGCAGTCGCTTTCGAATTACTATTGCGCGCGAAACTCCATCCATTCCGGCTTGTAAAGTCCCCAGACCGTCGGATTGATAGTTCTCGAGCGTGTTCCTGTACGCGATATAGCGACTCTGCCGCACCGTCTCGATTATCGGCAACTGATCGTGCAGAATCTGCTGGATCCGCCAGTAGTACGGCGCACGCTGTTCGAGGGTCCATCACGGTCGTGCCCTGGTTCAAGCAGACGATCGATCTCCGCTTCCCACGGCGTCGCCGGCTTCGGCTGCGACGGATTCCAGAGATGTAGATTACCCGAAGAGCGCAGGAAGTTCGCGCCGTCGTTCGGCTCGATTCCGCCGGTGAAGCCGATCAGCACGCAGTCCCAGTCGAACGACGAATCGAGCGCCTTCACCAAAGTAATGAACTCCAGCGGCCGATAGTTCACCGTGATGCCCAGCTGTCGCCAGATCCTGCTTGAAAATCGCGCACATCTGATCGCGAATCGTGAACGCCCGTATTGGTCGTCAGATTGAAAACGAGTGGATGACCCTCGCGATCGCCCGCGCACGCCGGGCCGGATCATCCGGTAGCCGGCCTCATCGAGCAATGTCGCCGCCAGCGTCGAGATCGTAGTCATAATCCTTGAGATTCGGATTGTAGAAAATCTTGTTCTCCGGCGATATATCGGAGACCGCCGGCACCGCGAGGCCATGAAAGCACAGATTGATCATCCCGCGCTTGTCGACCGCGTGCGCCATCGCCCGCATGAAATTGCAGATCGGTAAACCATTTATAGCGTGGATCGGTCACGCCGTTTTGAATGTAATGCCGCGGATTCCGGTTGAACGCGAAAAACAGTGACCCGGTATCGATACCGACTCGTTGTCAGCTATGATGTTGAGTCTGCGCACTGCTCGTCGCTCAGTCCGTTGCACCTCTTCCGGCCGCGGCGCATAGACGTCGGTCAATCCCGACTGAGAAACGCAGATACTGAGCATTCTGATCCGGCACGATCAGCAGCTCCTGTCCGTGCAGCCGCGGCAGCTCGTCCACCCTGCTCGTCGCGCATCCAGTAGGCCGGATAACGCTTGAACGCCATCTGCTGCGCCGGAACGTACCGCTCCATCTGGTACGTGCCGAGCGAGACCAGCTTGTCCGGCGGCGTATCGATGCCCCACGTGTGATTGAAGTTGCCCGCGTTGTACGCCGCTTCCAGTACGTGTGCGCGGGATGATCCGAATCCGATCGAATAGAACAATGGGGCGAACGGCCGCGGCAGCTGCATCACCACCGTATAGTCATCCGGTGCCTCGGCCTGTGATCGGCTGCCCATCAACCGTCATCGAAAATGCCGCGCTATTGGGCACCTTCGGGTCGTAAATCACGCGCATCGTGAACAGCTACATCGCGCGCATGTGAATGGCTGCCCGTCCGACCATTTCACGTCGTGCCGCAGATGAAACGTGATCGTCTTGCTGCCGTCGCTGAATATCCCAACTTTCCGCCAGACCCGGCTCCGGCAGCGTCGTCACCGGGTTGATGCGCACCAGACCTTCGAAGAGATCCCCGACGGCCTGCGCCGGACGCCGAGTCGGTTACCAGAATCGGATTGAAGGTGCGGGGATCGCTAATCGTCGAGATATATAGCGTCTGCGTTACCGCGTGATCGTTCGGCGGTCGATTCACATGGCATCCGAGGTTCATCAGGGCGAACGCGGCAACCAGTGCGAAAGCGATGCGCGTTGGGCTTACCCTCACGCCCCAGTTACCCCCGTTCGGCCGTCGCCGCGGCGATGCCCATTCCGAGAGTGAGTTTCCTGGTTCCCGATCGGGGCAAGAGCACAAAGGTGGAGTCCGGCACATCCTGATTGACAGACGGATTATCGAAGCGAAACTTCACCGTCGCGCCGGTCTTGGGAAAGCTCGCGTCCACCTGCCCCGGAAAGAGTAAACCACCGCCAACATCGCGATAGTCACTGTAATGGACTTCGTAACCGATGCGCCCGTCGGCGAGCGTCTCGCGCACCATCTCGAGACTGTTTCCGCCGTTGAATCCCAATTCAGTCACATCACCGTCCGGCTGATGGTAAGTGAGTACTTTGCTGTCTCCGTTCACGGTCATTGAATTGGGCGGCGCTGCGAGCATCGCACTGTCCGGTGAAAGGCCCAGCAACAACCGCGTCGCAGCGTCCGGTGTCATCGGAATCCGCGCAAAACGTTCCAGTGTCGCGGCACTCGCCGCGCCTTGCATCAAAGTGTCTTTGCCAGGGTCGTACACCGCGATCTTGCCGCCATCAGCCGCAACCACCAGCGCAACACCTGCGGGCGACATCACCTCGACGCGCATGCTTGCCGGGCGCTGCACGACGATGTTCTCGCGCGCCTTGAAGTGCTGGCCGCCGCCTTTGTATTCCATCACGGCGGCAGTTTCCATCGAGTGCACCGCGTTGTCGCGATTACCTAGAAAGACTGCGAGGTCGTGCGCCTGCGCCAATGGCGCGTTTACTGAAGGCGTCGTCGCGCAGGCACCGAGTCCCAATGCAATTGAGATCGCCAACGCCGCCGCCAGCCGCGCGCCAGCCTTCGAACGCTTAGTGCTGGGCGTGCTCTTCGTTGGCAAATGGAGCGGCAATCTTGACCTTGAGACGCTGAATCTGATCCGCATCCTGGGTCCGCTTTAGCGCATCCTCGTATTGATGGCGAGCGTCACGCTCTTTCCCGACCTTGCTGTAGGCGTCGCCCAGATGCTCCGTGATGGTCGGGTCGCTGTTGGTCAGATTCACTGCGCGCTCCAACTCGTCAACCGCTTTCTGATATTCGCCCTTTTGGTAATAGACCCAGCCCAGACTGTCAACGTAGAACCCATCTTCAGGCTCGATCACCAGCGCGCGCTTGATGAGCTTCTCGGCTTCAGGGAGGTTCGTCCCCTCTTCCGCATACGAGTATCCGAGGTAGTTGAGCGCAGGCGCATTGCTCGGATTGAGTTCGATCGCCTTGTGCATTTCATCGACACAGAGCTGCTTTCTGTTTGTTCTCGTCGTATAGCGCGCCCAAGCGTGAAGTGGTATTTGTCGTTGCGCGGCTCAAGCGCAACCATCCGCTTGGCGAGGTCGATCGCGTTCGGATAATCCTTTTTCTCCTGGTAAACGCCAACCAGGTAGCCCATTATCTCAGGGTCGTTGGGCTTCTTCGCCAATGCCTGTTTGAGGTATTCGATCGCCGCGTCGTAATCGCTGTCCTTGTCGCTCAGGTAGGCGAGCTGCAGCCGGGCCTCGACATAATGCTCGTTGTCCTCAGGGACCGACTTGAACTCATCGGTCGCCTTGTCCTTTTCGCCCAGTTCGGTGTAAACCGTGCCGAGATAGTAATGAACGCGATAGTTATTCGGCTCGGATCCCAGCACTAGGTTGAACTCGGTCGCCGCCCCGTCGAAATCGCCGCGTTCGAAAAACAGCAGTCCGATCTTCGTGCGGGTATCGGACGGATTGGTTTCGAGTTGCTCCTCTCGCTGAAGCTGCTGCGTCACCGCCGCATCGACGCTCTTGTCGCCGCCGTACAGCACCGCCAGCCGCTTGTGGACTTCGTCGTTGTTCGGATCGGTCTGCAGTATCTTCTGGTACAGCGCGATCGCGTCCTTGGGCCTGCCTTGCAGTTCGCGCAGTACCGCGAAATCGAGCAGCACCAGTTGCGAATCCGGATTGATGTCGAGCGCCTTCTGATAGTAAGCATCGGCCGCCGGATAGTTCTTCGCACCCACCATCACGCGGCCCGCGTAGTAGTAGCCAAGGAATGAAGTCGGATCGAGCACGATCAGTTGTTTGAAGATGTCCTCGGCCTTCGCATAATCACCCTGCTTGGCGTAGAGCGTGCCGAGGAACAGGTAAGATTCCTGGTTCGTCGGCGACAGCTTCATCACCGCCTGATACTGCTTGACCGCCGCGTCGTCGTCGCCCTGCGCCGTCTCGATGCCCGCCGCCAGCAGCCGCGCGCGGGAGTTTGCCGGGTCGAGCGCGATCGCTTCATTGGCCTGATCGAGCGCTTCCTTCAGGCGCCCGTCACGGACATAGAGCGTGGCGATCTGGACGTGGAGGGCGGCGTTGTGCGGATCGAACTTGCTCGCCTCTTCGTACTGTTTCAGTGCTTCCTGACGGTCACCGTTGTCGGTCGCGACTTCGGCCTTCAGGTATGCACCCATGGCATAGGCCGCCGGAGGAATATCGACCGGCAATCTGCCGCCAAAGGGTCGGCCATCCCCGCCATTGCTGACCGCCTGTATGGGAGTTTGTGCCGACGAACTCATGCCGGCGCATCCGGCAATCGGCATCGCCACCGCTGCAAAAAACACCAGTGCCCATTGGGCAAATGACTTCATTGGGGGATTGAAACCTTGCGAACGCGCGCGCGATCTAGCTAACATAGCGAATTCTGACGGTCAACGTAACAGCTTGCGAAACGGTGTATCCTGAGCGACTGCCGCGAGGCTGGGACGCAATCACGTTCAACCCCCGGCGGGCTCGCTCCATACTCCAATTAGTGTTGCGCCGCTCGATGCTATGGCGCAATCCCCTGTGACGAAAATCTGCGGCGCCGGTGCCGGTGGCGACCCCGGTTCGGCGCTCGTCGGCGCGTATCGGGAACTCGCATCTTGAACATTACCGGCGAGCCAAGCGTGGCCGAGAATCGCGCGGAAGACGCCAAAGCGACCGCGCCGCGCCCTGCGCGCCGTCTCGGCACGATCGCGCTGGTCGCCCTGATGTATCTGGTCGTCAGTGGGGGCGCCTACGGACTCGAAGATGCCGTGCGGATTGCCGGCGCGCGGTTGACGCTGCTGCTTTGCCTTATCGTGCCGCTCACGCTCAGCCTGCCGACCGCGCTGATGGCGGCCGAGTTGACTGCGTTGATGCCCCTGGAGGGAGGCTTCTACTACTGGGTGCGCGAGGCGCTCGGACCCTTCGCGGGATTCGTCGAAGCGTACCTGACACTGCTCTATACCGCGACCGACATGGCAATTTATCCGGTGTTGGTAGCCGCCTATCTGGGGTTCGCGCTGCCGCTCGGAAGCGCGGCCCAAATCGCCCTCGGAATCGCTCTCGTATGGCTCTGCGGGGGGCTTAATATTCTCGGCGTGCGTGTGGTCGGACACACCTCGATCGTGCTGATGGGGGCGATCCTGGCGCCGTTTGCCGCGATGGTGGTCATTGGCTTGCCGCGGCTGATCCATTGGCAGATGCCGGCGGCGAGTGCGCACGGCGGCAACCTGCTTGGCGCGCTGGGCGGGGGACTGACCGTGGTTATCTGGAATTTCAGCGGATGGGAAAACCTGAGCGTGGTGGCCGGGGAGATCGAGAACCCGCGCCGCAATTATGGGCGCGCGATCGCCTTGGCGTTGCCGCTCGTCACGATCGGCTATTTGCTGCCGCTGGCGGTGTCGCTCTCGGGCGCGACCTCGACCGCCGCCTGGCGTCTTGGCTACTTCGTCGAAATCGGCAGAAGGCTCGGCGGCCCGGCGCTCGCGATGGCGCTGGTGGCGGGCGGCGCGGTCTCGGCCTTTGCGATCTTCGACGCTGCGATGCTGTGGGTCTCGCGGATGCCCTATGTGCTCGCACGCGAAGGCTACCTGCCGCCGGGGCTTGCGCGCGTCTGGGCGAATCGGGCGACACCCGCTAGGGCTATCGTGACGTGCTGCGTCGTCTTCTCGATCCTGGTGCCGCTGGGCTTCGTCGCGCTGGTGGTGCTCGACGTATTCTTTTATATGGGCGCTTTGATGCTCGAAATGTGGGCGCTGATTCGGCTGCGCAACCTCTTTCCGAATCGATCGGGGCTGTTCGTGATCGGCGGCGGACGGCCGGCACTTATCGCCGTGGTCGCAGCGCCGATCGTCACGTGGATTGCGACCTTCGGCCTCGTCGTATCGCACGAGGGCGGTGCGGCCGGATTGCTGATTTCGATGGTGCTGGCGTTGGGCGCGTGGCCGGCATATGCGCTACTGAAACCTCGCTATGGCGGTCCAACCACGGTCCAGTAGCCGCAAGTCCGCAGATTTCGAAAAAGTGCTCTAACCTCTTTCTATCTATATTAGCCTTTATCAATCTATATCACCGAAAAGCGAAATTGGGGCGAAAATGTTTCACGTGAAACATTTTCGCCGTCCGTTTGTGGAGAAGAATTGCACGGTTGACTTCGCCGTCCCTGCGAAACACCTCTGCCGCAGCGAGTGAGGCGCGGGCGCGCTGCGCCTGCGGCGCCTCACTCGGTGCGGCAGCTCACCGGTATCGGCGCCCGCGGGCGCCGATACCGGTGAGCTGCGCGGAGCGTCGCGAGGCGTACGCTCGGGGTGCACCCGGGCGCCGACGATCGTCTCAGGGTGGGTGTAGCCGTGAGGTCTACATACGCATCGGCTCAAACGGCGCGCCGCCTGGCGGGCGCTAGCCGTCGCGAACGGCTCTAGCGGAGCGTCGCACGGCGGGCGCTAGCCGTCGCGAACGGGTCTAGCGGAGCTTCGCACGGGCGCGTGGCGGTGGATTGTAGAGGTCGAAGAAGGAGAAGGCAGCGATAACCAGAGCGTGCGTGATCTTTCCGCCTGCAATCAATTCCTTAATGATCCTGAGCGGCACCGTCACGACTTCGGTTTCTTCCGATCCGTCGGGATTCGAATGCGGTTCGCGCACCCGCTTAACGTTGCGCGCGAGAAACGAGTAGCACAGGTTGGGCTGAATGGCGGGATTCGGATGGACCCGGCCGAGCGGAATTATGTCGTCCGAATCATAGCCGCACTCCTCCTGCATCTCGCGGCGGCCGGCGGCGGCGGGGTTCTTATCCTCGGGGTCGATCATGCCGCCGGGGATCTCCAGGGTGAATGCGCCGACGCCATGGCGGAACTGGCGCACCATGATGACCTCGCGCTTGGGCGTGAGCGGGATAATGTTGACCCAGTCGGCCGGATTAATGACGAAGAAATCACGCTCGCCGCGTTTGGCATGCACCGAGCGGCGCTTATGGAGATCGAATATGGGAGTGGCGTAAACGCGCTCGGTAGCGAGCGTGCGCCATTTGCGGGCTTTCAACGAATATCGTCCTCGCGATCTCGATCGACTGATGCGTGCGGATAGTGTTCGCGCCAGCCGGAGTCAGATTGTCGCGTTTTTTCTACGCCGAGGAAACTCTCAGAGGCGCAAAGGCTGTTGAAGAAGAGGAACTGCGGCTTCTTCTGGAACCTCATCGAGGTTTCAGACTTCGCGTGGGCTAGAAGAGGCGGCGGTATTCGATGGCGGGGCAACGATCCATCACGACGGTCAGGCCGGCTGCTTGAGCACGCCGCGCGGCGTCCAGATCGATCACGCCCAACTGGCACCAGAGCACCCGCGCGCCTTTCGCGATCGCCTGCTGCGCCACTTCGGCGACGAATTCCGAACGGCGGAAGACATCGACGATTTCGACAGGATCGGGAATCGACGCGAGGTCGGGATAGCAGCGTTCGCCAAGGAGGTCGATGAGGGCGTCGGGTTTGAGCTGCGGGTTTACCGGGATGACACGGAAACCCTTGCTCCGCAGCAACATGGCGATGCGCAGGGAGTCGCGATCCGGATTATCCGAGCATCCGATCACCGCGACCGTAGTGGGCCGCGCAAGGATGGCGTGAATCTGCTGGTCGGTCGGATTGATGAATTCCATCACTAGACCTCCGAAGAAGATTCGAGAAGACGATCGACGACACGTGGAATCAGCCGCTCGATCTCGCGGCGGCATTCGGTGAAAACGAGGTCGCCCTGCTCGAAGGGGTCGTCGATATCGCCGAACTCACCGGCGAACGACCGCAAAGTATGGACGGTGAGCGCGGCGTCGAGCGGAAAGCGATCGGCCAGATCGCGCGCCTGTTGATCGGTCATTGCGATTACCAGGTCGGCCTCGCGGAGCAACTCCGGATGTCGCTTGAGATCGGTGGAAGTCGCTTCGTCACCGATATCGATGCCGATTTCGCGCAGCGTCATCCGGGTATCGAGCGAGACCAGCGCGCCGTCGCGCGCATAGGGAGCGATGCCGGCGGAACGCACGCGAACGTCGGGGGCGCGGCCGCGCGAGTGGAGTTCACGCAACATCAGGTGATGGGCCATGACGCTGCGCGCGGTATTAGCGGCGCAAATGATAAGGACGGATCGGAAGCGCGGCCCTGGACGGGCCGCGCTTTCGGTTTAAGCGGTTGGAACTCACCGGGGTCAGACTTTGCCGGTCAGCACCTCGGCGAGGCCTTCTTTCTTAGTGACGCCCCGAGCCAATTGTTCCTTGATATGGCCGCCTAGTTCCGCTGGATCCCAGAACTTGAGCGGTCCGGTCTGGGTAATCTTGGCCGCCGAATGCCATCCCTTCATCAGCCATACGTTGCCGAGGCCAACGCGAAAGACTTCGCCGTGAACATCCTTGGCATCGTCGCTGCCGAGCCAAACGACCAGCGGCGCGACGTGCGCGGGGCTGAAGCGATCGACCTCGCCGGTTTTCGGATTGGGCATCGTCGCCGCGGTCTGCGGAGTGGCGTCGATGGTCAGGCGAGTACGCGCGACGGGAGCGATGGCGTTGGCGGTGACGCCGTAACGCGCCATTTCGCGATCAACGATGATGGCGAAGGTCGCGACGGCGGCCTTGGCGGTGCCGTAGTTGCCCTGGCCGGCATTGCCGAGGATGCCGGAATCCGAGCTGGTATTGATGAGGCGGCCGTTAAGCTGATTGCCGTTCTTATGCTGCTCGCGCCAGTAGGAGCAGGCGTGGCGGGCGAGGTTGAAGGTGCCCTTCAGATGGACGGCAAGGACCGCGTCGAAGTCTTCTTCGCTCATGTTGAAGATCATGCGGTCGCGGAGAATGCCGGCATTATTGACGACGATATTGATCTTGCCAAAGTTATCCGTCGCGCATTCGATGATCCGCTTGGCCGATTTGAAGTCGGAAACGCTCTCGAAGTTGGCCACGGCTTCGCCGCCGGCCGAGCGGATTTCCTTGACCACATCTTCAGCCGGCGAGCGCGACTGGCCGGTGCCGTCGAAATGGCCGCCGAGGTCGTTTACCACAACTTTGGCGCCCTGTTTCGCGAGCAGTAGCGCTTCTTCGCGTCCGATTCCACGGCCAGCGCCAGTAACGACGGCGACCTTGCCTTCTAGTAATGCCATCTACAGTTCCTCATGCCCGAATTTATAGGTATCAACCGTCTTGGATAGACTGGCGACGTATCCAATGTCAAGGCGGGATGGCGCTGAGGGTGCTCGAAATCCAGGTTACGAATAGGCGCCAGACAGGTCTTCCGTCGAGGCGAATCAGACCATCGGAGACGACACCGACAACGGATCGCCGGTCGGATGGTTACTCGAGCGGCATATCTTTGGCGTTCGGTTTCATTCCGGTGTCGCCGGGCGGAGGTATCTGCGGATCCGAGGCGGGTCCGGCGATAGTCGCGGGCGAGGCCGAGGGTTGATTGTTGGCCGGGGGCCTGGGGCCGGAGAGGATTGATTTCATCGGCGGGTTATTAGCCACAGAGTGCGTTCCCGCGGAGTTGGAATCAGCAGGATTAGGGGCGATTGCAGCGGAATTGTTCTCGACCAGGTTAATTCGATCAGGCAGGAGAGGGGGTCCGCCCGGGAGGGCCGCGCCGGGGACCTGGGCATGGGCGGCAGGTAAAAACGTCCCGATACTTAGTGAGGCGGCGAGCAGCAGGGCGGTAAAGTTCTTTAGTTTCATGTTCGTCTCCATTCGATGCTCCTCCAAATGGGTACACGTGAATAGGGAGCATTCGACGTGCCATCGAAGCCAGTGGCGGGGCCGCCGCCAGAGGGTCGAGCGGGCACTGGCAATGCCCTGCGCAAGGTTGGACGAGCGAGGGAAAAGGAGAAGCTTGAGGAAGATTTTGGGGCTAAGCTAAAGTGATCGCGGGAACTGGAAGGAGGGCTTTGCTGTTGGCGGGAGATGCGCCCATTGCGGGGGAAAAATTTACCGAGAGCTTATCCGCGCGAATGGCGCTCGGGATCGATCGTGAATAATCGAGCGGACTTGTTCGTCGATGAAATGGTCTTGACAAGGTCGTTCTTTTTAGAGCACTTGGGCTGGCTTGGGACGGACGTCGCCAAGACTTCCGGCAAAATTTCAATTGATCGCGGGGACTTCGGGAATGCAGAGTAACTTCAGCATCATAACGATGATCATGCAGGGGTGGTATGCGACCTACCCGCTGCTGCTGATCTCGGTCGTGTGCGTGACGATAATTATCGAGCGAATCTGGTCGTTGTGGGGCGTCAGTGGGCGGGCGACGCGAAAGGCCGACGCGCTGATCGTGCCGCTGCGGGAGGGCAATTTCAACGAAGCATTGAAGCAGGTTGAGAGCCCGCGCAATCCGGGCGAGCGAGTATTTCGCGACTTGATCGTGGAGGCGTCGTCGTCGGAGCGGGAGCGCTTGCAGGAACGTCGATGAGGAGCGGCGCTTCGCCGAATTACTGCAGCTACGCGGACTGATCTGGGTGCTGGCGACGTCGGGAGCATCGGCGCCGTTTATCGGGCTGTTCGGAACGGTGGTGGGAATCCTGGCGGCATTTCAATCGATGGCGGTGATGGGCACGGGCGGGTTTTCGGTGGTGGCGGCGGGAATTTCGGAGGCGCTCATTTCGACCGCGCTGGGCCTGGCGGTCGCGATCATCGCGGTCATTTTCTACAACTATTTCTCGCAGAAAGTGGAGCGGATCAACGCGACGATCCATATCTGTGCGGCGCGCCTGATCGACGCGGCGATCCAGGGGCAACACGCGAATGGCAATTAGCGCGCCCTCGGGCGGTGGCGGGATGTTCTGGGAGATCAACATCACGCCGCTGACGGACATCTTTCTGGTCCTGCTAATCATCTTCATGGTCACGGCGTCGGTAATGGTGGAATCGGCGACTCACGTGGAATTGCCACAGGCGCAAAATACCTCGCCGGAGAATAAGGGTGTTATCGTAACCTACACCGCAAATCACGAACTTTTCGTCAATTCCAAGGACGTGCCGGAGCGCGAACTCGAACCGGCGTTGGCCGAGGCGTTGCGGCGGGTCGACGCGAAAATCGTCATCTTCCAGGGCGACCGAACCGTGCTGTTGGGCGATATGGTGAAAATCCTGGACACGGCCAAGGCGGCGGGTGCCGATCAGATAGCGATTGCGGCAAAACGGACGGCAGGGCCGGACGTCACACCGGCGGGCAGTTGAGCCGCGTTGACGGCAGGTTGAAGGGGCACGGGACGGCTTAACAGCGGGACGGCTTAACAGTCTGACGATGGCGATTCACACGAGCAAAGAGACGGGGGGCATTTTTGCGGCGATCAATATCACGCCGCTGACGGATATTTTCCTCGTCCTGCTAATCATATTCATGGTGGCGACCGCGGTGACGATCGAATCCGCGGCGCACGTCGATCTGCCGAAGATGCAAGCGCCGACGACGAGTCAGCCGCCGAAGACGATCACGGTTACTTACACCGCGACGCATCACGTGTTCCTCAATTCGCGACAGGTGACGGAGGCGGAACTCGGCCCGGCGCTGAAAGACGCCCTGGCGCATGCGACGGACAAATCAGTGGTCTTCGACGGCGATCCGCAGGTGATATTGGGCGACATGGTGCGGATCCTCGACATCGCGAAGGGGGCGGGAGCGGATAAGGTCGCGCTCGCGGTAGGGAACAGCGGCGGCGGATCGGAAGCGGCGACAGGGCCAGAAAGCGCGCCTGAAGAACCGGCGCCCGAAACCGTAGCGCCGGCCGAGGGCGGAATACCGTGACGATGAATTTATTCGACCGGCCGGCAGTCATCATAAAGTAGAATTATGCGATCCGAAGGCATCCTGGCGGCATGAGCATAACGACGATAATCGTCGCAATCAGCATCTCGATCTTCGGGGTGGCGGCGCTGATTTATATCCTCACCACGCGGGGTCGCGATGCGATCGATGACGCGGCAGGGAAGCCGGCGGAACGCTGGCGCGCGCTCAAGAACGCCTTTCGCTTCATGGAAGGACCGTTGCCGATCTCGATCGCATTGCACGTCGGGATCCTGCTGTTCCTGCTCTGGGGAGTGCACATGGAGACCGCGCGAAATCTGATTGCGGTCAATTTCCAGTCGGGTGGCGGCGGTGGCAACAAGAGTGCCGGCGACGAGATGAAGCAGCTCAACCTGCCGGAATTGCCGATGCCGGAGATGGCGGCGCCGATGCCGATTCAACGGCCGGTAATCGCGACCGCCGGAACGCAGGCGGTGACCGTTGCGAGTCATTACCTACGCGAGGTCAGCGGTGGCGAAGGAATTGGGATAGGGCGTGGCGGCGGGAGCGGCTCGGGCTATGGGCAAGGGATCGGCGCCGGCTTCGGCGGATTTATCGGCGGGCTCCGCAGGAGCGGTCTCGACGTGGTCCTGGTTATCGACGGGACCGGATCGATGAAGCTGATAATCGACGAGGTCAAGAACCGGATGAAGCAATTGGTGCTCGCGCTGCATCGGATGGTGCCGGGGGCGCGCATCGGGATCGTCGTGTTTGGCGGCCGCGGCGAAATGATTCAGACGGTGCCGTTGACCATATCGCCGCAGACGCTGATCGCCTTTCTCAATAGTATCGTCGCCCATGACGGCGGTGAATGGCAGGAAGACACCCTGGGTGCGGTGCGCACCGCGGTGGACAAAATGGATTGGCGGCCGGCTGCGCACAAGGTGATCATCCTGGTAGGCGATACACCGCCTTTCGACGAGGACGTCGATCCGGTTTTGCAGGAGGTTCGGCAGTTTCATGAGCAGAACGGCGCCTTCAATACGGTCGATGTGACAGTCGAAGAGCATCAGGAGTTTGTCGAGGAATGGGCGCGGGAACATGGCGGCGTGCCGCCCCCCAACGCGCACGAGTTGCCGTCGTTTTATCTACAGACGCAGCATGCATACCAGACGATGGCCACCGATGGCGGCGGCGCGTGGCGGAGCCTGACCAAGGATCAGCAGATCAATCAGCAGGTGCTGATCCTCGCCTTCGGCCCGGAATGGCAAACGGAGGTGACGGCGTTCGGCCGTGGCATCTCGTCAACCAGCGATCGCTGAAAATCGGCGGCCGCGCGCAATGAAATCGCGCCGCGGATTCTTATCCGTCCGCCCCATCCTCGGCTTGACGAATCTCGTAATCGCGACGATCGCGATTACGGTCTTCGCGGGGTTGGCCGGGGCTCAGCAAGGAAAAACCTATCAATTTGCGCCCATCGCGCATAACCCGACGGGCGACCTCATCGATTCGCGCTTTGCCGCGACGGCTACAGTGCTGGCAAGCGGACAAGTGCTGATTGCCGGCGGTGTCGCAAGCGAGAACACCTACACCGCGTCGGCGGAACTATACGATCCGAACACTGGGGGATTCACCCGCACCGGCAGCCTCTCGATTGGGCGCGCGTATCACGCGGCGGCGCTGCTCAAGGACGGCCGCGTCCTGATCGCGGGCGGCCTCGGATCCGACGGCCAGCCGGTTATTGCGGCGGAACTTTACGATCCATCAAGCGGCACCTTCAGTGCCACCGGCAAGATGCTTCAGGCGCGCTACAATTTTACCGCGACAACGTTGCCGAATGGGAAGGTGCTGATCGCCGGCGGCGATTCCAGCAGAGAAACGACGACGAACCTCGACACGGCTGAACTGTACGATCCCACTACTGGCAATTTTACCGCCGGTGGTAATATCACCCGGTTCTATGACCCCAGCGTCGACAAATTCTATTACAAGGGCAAGATGATCGCAGCCCATGGCAAGCATACGGCGACGCCGCTGCGGGACGGGAGCGTGTTGATCGCCGGCGGCGGCGATTCCGCGGGAACGGCTCAGAGGGCGGCCGAGATTTACGATTCGCGCAGCGGCAAGTTCATACCGGTGGCGCCGCTGAATTTCGCCCGTCAGGAACATCGCGCGACGCTGTTGCCGAATGGCAGCGTTCTGATCACGGGCGGCGTTGACGATCACGGGCAAGTGCTCGCGAGCGCCGAAATATACGATCCGTCAACCCACAAATTCAGTTTAACGACAGGGGCATTTCCGGCTACCGGCAGCAACATGAGTCAAGGCCGCTACGAGCATGCGGCAGCGCTCCTACCCAACGGAAAGGTTCTAGTCGCAGGCGGTGGCAGTGGTGCAGCGACCAGCAACAGCGCGGAGCTTTACGACCCGTCGCGCGGATCGTTTACCTGTATAGGGGGCAATCGGGGTGCGGGAGCGCCGTGCCTCGGAACCATGAATGACTATCGCAACGATGCGCTCGATACCCTCCTGCCTAACGGCGAGGTGTTGATCGCGGGTGGTTACAATTTCCATCCGGGAACCGCGCATAACGTGGCCGCGGCGCAAAGCATAACGGGCAGTGCGAGCGTCCCATTCAACGTGCTGTGGACCGCGGAGGTATACAATCCGGCGGCTGGCCGCTTCGTCTCGACGGTCTCAATCGCGCAAGCTTATTTCGGCACGCCGCCGCATTAGCGGCGAAGGTCAGAGTTCGCGGCGCCCGCTTAGAGCGCTGCTGAGTGTTGCCGAATCGCTGTATTCGAGGTCGCCTCCGGCAGGAAGTCCACGGGCGAGCCGGGTGGCTTTGACGCCGAGCGGCTTCAACATTTTTGCCAGGTAGAGCGCCGTCGCTTCTCCTTCAACGGTCGCGTTGGTCGCGATGATCACTTCGTTCACCGGACCCGAACCGCGGAGACGTGCAAGGAGTTCAGCCACCTTGATGTCGTCGGGACCGATGCCGTCGAGCGGCGCGATAGCGCCGTGCAAAACATGATAGAGGCCGCCGAAGGTTCGTGCGCGCTCGATCGCCATCAGATCGGCAGGCCCCTCGACGACGCAGATGAGTGCGTGGTCGCGCTCGGAATCGTCGCAGATGCGGCATCGTGGCGCATCGGAAAGGCCGAAACATTCGGCGCACAGGCCGACGCGCTCCTTCATTTCGAGCAGCGACTCGGCCAAGGCGATAACTTCGTCACGAGAACGATTGAGCAGATTGAAAGCAAGCCGCGACGCGGTTTTCTCTCCTATTCCAGGAAGACGGGAGAGTTCCTTGACCAGCCGCGTCATCGCGGGCGGTAGGCCGTCGTTGCGCTTGAGATTCTCGGCCATTGCTGCTGCGCGGGTTCGAAGCCGTAGCGCGCGCCGCCGCGCCTAGTGATTGCCGCCGAAGATATTGGAAATGTCGATCCCGCCCATCGGCGACAGCTTGCGCATCTCCTCGGCGACCATCTCCTGCACCCGCCGGAGTCCGTCGTTGACGGCGACGACGATCAAGTCCTCGATCATCGCCTTATCATTGGCGGCGAGCAAGGACGGATCGATTTCGATGCGACGCACGCGTCCCGAGCCGTCAACCGTCGCGCGCACCATCCCGCCGCCAGAGTTGGCCTCGATGGTTTTCTGCGACGCCTCTTCCTGCACCTGCTTCAAGCGCTCCTGCAGAGCTTGCGCCTGCTGCATCATTTTCGAGAGATCAAATTCTGGCACGAACTTATGCTCCTTTGGTTGATGATAGCACCGCGGGAGCCTTAGGGCTTACGCGATGCGGAATCGGCGGCGGAGGGCAGCGTGCGAACCTCGACGAGTCGCGCCTCAAATTCATCGAAAATGCGGCGCACGACGGGGTCGGCATAGACCGTCTGCCGGAGATCCGCTTGCGACATGACGACGGCCCCTTCATTGGTAGGAAGCAGATCGGCGTGGCCGGCGCCATTGGCAGATTGAGCGTCTTCATTGGGGGTCCGGGCGGGGTGGGCACCGGCGACGCCGGTGCCCACCCCGCCCGCCGCGGAAGGGGATGCCGATGCGGCCGGCAATGTGGGCGCATCGGCATCCCCTTCCGTGGCGGGCACGGCGCTGCCACCCGCCGCTGAAGCGGCGGGTGGCAGCGCCGTGCCCAGCGGCGCGAGCTCCGCGCGAATACGGCGTCCATAGAGTTCGCTCGCCAAATCGGCTATCACGCCGCGATTATCGGCAAGATAACGAATGTAGATGTCGTTGCGCGGGATGATAGTGAGCACGTCGCCCTTGAGCGCAAGCGCCGCTCCCTGCTCCATGAAGCCAAAGAGTGCGGCGCGCCGTCCGCGAATAAATTCGCGGAGGTCGGGCAAGCCTGCCGAGGCACCCGACGACGTTGCGACCCCTTCAGTTGGCGGCTGCAGTGCAGCCCGTCTCGCTGGCGCCTCGGCCTTGACCTCGCCCTCGACGCGCATCCGCCGAGCGGGGGCGGGTGCGAGCACCGCCTCGGGAGCACCAATCGGCGGAGCAGCTTTGAGCGATCCGCCGATTGCGTGCTCCCGAACTCGCAACTGGCGGCGCCGGTGGCGGCGGACCCGAAGCGCCGCCGCCACCGGGCGAACGCGCGGCAGGCGCGCTCGCGCCAATTGCGCGCAGCAGTTCGTCGGCGTCGATCACCGGCGCCAGCGTAGCCATCCGGATCACGACCATCTCCAGCAGCAGATCGGGATAAGGCGAGCGCAGCAATTGCTCCTGCGCATCGGCCATGCAGCCGAAACAACCGCATCAAATCGCGATTGCTGGCAACGGCGCGCGAGCCGCATCAATTCGGACGCTTCCTGATCGGGCAGATCTGCCAGAGGACTCTGCGGACTGTTGCGAGTCGGGCAGTTTCGCGACGGCGAGATTACGCAGCAGTTCCAGGATGTCGCGTCCGAGCGATTCCAGGTTGGCGCCGCTGCGATGAAGCTCCCGGACCGTGCCCAGCGCCGCACCCGCATCCTTGTTGAGGATCGCTTCGACGATGCCGAAGACCCGGCTGCGGCTCGCAACGCCGAGGATCGACGCGACTTCGCGCTCGCTGACGTTGCCTTCAAGCGACGCGATCGCGGTCTCGAGCATGCGCTCCGCATCGCGCATGCTGCCGCCCGCCTCCCGCGCGAGCATCCGCAACGCCGCATCATCGGCGCCCGCACTCTCGCGTAACGCGAGCTCCTTCAGCCGATCGAAGATTACGGCGAACGGAATCCGCCGGAAATCATAGCGCTGCAGCCGTGACAGGATCGTCTCGGGCATCTTCTGCGGCTCGGTCGTCGCCAGGATGAACTTGACATGCGCGGGCGGCTCTTCGAGCGTTTTGAGCAGTGCGTTAAAGGCCTGATCGGTAAGCTGATGGGCCTCGTCGATAATGTAAATCTTGAAGCGGTCGCGCGCCGGGCGATAGCTCAGGTTCTCGATGATGGCGCGCGCATCGTCGATCTTCCGATAGGTCGCACCGTCGATTTCGACCACGTCGAGCGCCGAGCCAGTACGAATTTCCACGCATGCGGCGCAGATCCCGCACGGCTCCGGCGTGGGCCCCTGGTCGCAATTGAGGCATCGCGCCATGATGCGCGCCGCCGTCGTTTTGCCGACTCCGCGGATGCCGGTAAAGAGGAATGCATGCGCGATGCGGCCGCTCTTCAGCGCCTGCATCAGAGTACGCGTCACGTGCTCCTGCCCGACCAGTTCGCTGAAGCGTTCGGGGCGCCATTTGCGCGCGAGTACGAGATGAGATGACGGTATTGCTGCCATGCTGTGTGTCAGAAATTCTGCCCGTCGAATGATAGCCAGGCACCCCTGCGGCACAGGGCTTGAGCCGGTACCGTTGCTTCCTTCCGGACCTGGCGGGGTTCGCGGCCTTCCCTTGCGCAGGACCCGGCTATCAGCGGCGGGCAGTCTTTCACCGTCTGCAAATCATCGTGGCGCCGCGCGTGCGGAGAGCGGCGGCCGGGGCGTTCGCCCCAATCAGTCTGTGCGCCCAAACTTCGAACCTCACATTAAATTATCACAACGACCAGGTTGCAACCGTATCGGCGGGAAACTTTATCCTGACGGCGCCCGAAGCGCGATTGACGTTGCGCGCCCGCTGTGGAATGTTTCGCCTCGCAACCCGGTTGGCGGCCAGGATGGTAAACGATTGCTTCTCGCCGCACGCATTCGCTGGCGTGCGGCGCGTAATTTTCAGGCGGGGACTCGATCATGGAATTCGGCATCTGTTTCGATACGCACATCGACAAATGGGACCTCATCCGCTACGCCGAGGAACTCGGCTACGAGCGGGCGTGGGTGCCGGACTCGCAAATGATCTGGTCGGACTGTTACGCCGTGATGGCGCTGGCGGCGCAAGCTACCAAGCGGATAAAAATCGGCACCGGCGTCGCGATTCCGGGGACGCGGCTGGCGCCGGTCACCGCCCACTCGATCGCAACCATCAATGAAATCGCGCCGGGACGAACCTTTCTCGGTATCGGCACCGGGCATACTGCGATGCGCGTGATGGGACAGCATCCGATGCGCATCAAGGAATTCCACGAATATCTGCGCGTGGTGCGCACGCTGCTCAAAGGGGAAGCGGTCGAATACACATACGCGGGGCGGACGCGCGAGATTCAATTCCTGCATCAGGATTTGCACTACCTCGACCTGGAGCACCCGATTCCGATCTATGTTGCGGCCAACGGCCCGAAGGCTTGCGCGACCGTCGGCGAGTTCGGCGACGGTTGGATCACCGCCGTGGGCAGTCCGGACCAGGTCAAGGCGCAGCGCGCCATGATCGACGAGGGTGCGCGCAAGGCCGGACGCAAATTGCCCGACCCGTTCGTCACCACCGCATTGATTGGCGGGTGCGTGCTGAAGCCGGGAGAAAAGCTGACCGACGATCGCGTAATCGACGAGACCGGTTCGTTCGTGTCGGCGATCCTCCACTTTGCCTATGAAATCTGGAAAGACATGGGCAAGAAGGACGAACTGATACCGCCCTACTTCGCCAACATCTGGGACGAATATCTGGCGCGTGTCGAAGACATGAGCCTGCCGGAACAGGCGCGCTTCCGGCAAATCCACGACGGTCATTGCACCTATCTGCAACCGGGCGAGCGCAAGTTCATGACGCCCGAGGCGATCAAGGGTGGATGCCTGGTGGGGACGCCCGAGGAGATCGTGCATCAACTGAACGATCTCGAGCGCATGGGAATCCACGGCGTCAGCCTGCTTCCTCCAGCCGAATTTCAGCGTAAGGTCTTCCGCGATTTTTCAGAGCTGGTGATGCCGCTGATGCGTTGACGATCGATTCGATCCGCGCGTTCTGAAAGGCCTGCGCATCGGCGCATCGGGCTAATTCATCGTGCCGTAACAGGGCGAGCCGGTATTTTCGCATCTGCGCGCTGAGCGAGGTAGCGTGCGCGGCGCGCGGCTGCTATCACGATCACGATGGACGCGGGAACCCTTCGTATCGGACTCATCCAGATGGCGTGCGCGGCCGATCCGACGGCGAATCTTGACCAGGCCGCAAGCCTTATCGAGGACGCGGCCGCGCGCGGCGCCACCGTGATATGCCTGCAAGAGCTATTTCGCTCGGAGTACTTTTGCCAAACCGAGCGCAACGAGGCCTTCGATCTGGCCGAGCCGATTCCGGGACCGACGACGGAGCGACTCGGGCAGGTCGCGGCAGCGCGCAAAGTGGTGGTAATCGCACCGATCTTCGAGCGGCGCGCCGAGGGCGTCTATCATAATTCCGCAGTCGTCCTGGACGAGACGGGCAGCGTCGCCGGTCTCTACCGCAAGATGCATATTCCCGACGATCCGGGCTACTACGAGAAGTTCTACTTCGCGCCGGGCGACCTCGACTTCATCGCACATCGCACGAAACGCGGATCGCTTGGGGTGCTGATTTGCTGGGACCAATGGTTTCCCGAGGCGGCGCGGCTGACGGCGTTGTCGGGCGCGCAGATTTTGTTCTACCCGACTGCTATCGGATGGACCCCGGATATGTCCCCGGCCGTTCGGACACGAATCCAGAACGCATGGGAGACGGTCCAGCGCGGCCACGCGATTGCCAACGGCGTGTTCGTTGCGGCGGTGAATCGCTGCGGCATCGAAGGCGACATCCAGTTCTGGGGCAACTCGTTCGTCGCCGATCCCTTCGGCGAGGTCATCGCGCACGCGGACGCGGTCAAGGAAGAGGTACTGGTGGTGGATTGCGACTTGAATCTGATCGAGGAAACGCGTCGCAACTGGCCCTTTCTGCGCGACCGCCGCATCGACGCGTACCACGATTTGACCCGCCGCTTCAGAAGCTGACGTGAGCGCGCCACCACCCGAACATCAGCGGCTGCTGTCTGCATATCGGATGCCCGCGGAATGGGAGCCGCATCTCGCGAGCTATATCGTATGGCCGCACAACCTCGATACCTGGCCGGGAAAGTTCGAGCCGATTCCGCCAGTATTCGCGCGGATGGCGGCGGCGATTGCTCACTTCGAGCCGCTGCGCGTGCTGGTTAACGACGCGGGCGCGATCGCGGGAGTGCGCGCGATGATCGCGGATGCGCCGACCCCGGACGCAGCGCCGGTGCATCTCGAACGTATCGAGGTGGTTGCGATTCCCACCAACGATTCGTGGATACGCGATCACGGCCCGGTCTTCGTCAACCGCCGACTCAACGTCCGGGGCAGCGGGCCGGCACAAATCGCACTGGACTGGCGCTTCAATTCGTGGGGCGAAAAGTACGGGCGCTTCGATTTGGACGACGTCGTACCGCAACACCTCGGTGAGCATTACGGCTTCGAAGTGATCGAACCCGGAATCGTGCTGGAAGGTGGATCGATCGACGTCAACGGCGCCGGCTCGCTGATGACCACGGAGGCATGCCTGCTGAACAAGAATCGCAATCCGTCCTTGAATCGCAATGAAATTGAGCAGTACCTCAACGTCTATCTCGGTGTGAGCAATATTCTCTGGCTCGGCGACGGGATCGCGGGCGACGACACCGACGGCCATATCGACGATCTCGCGCGCTTCGTCAACCCGCGGACTATTGTCACCGTAGTCGAGAACGATCCGGCCGATGCAAACTATCGCGCGCTCGCCGACAACCTCGCGCGGCTGCGAGCGTTGCGCGACGAACGGGATCGCGCGTTCACGATCGAGACCCTGCCGATGCCGCCGGCGCTCTTTCACGACGGTACGCGGCTGCCCGCCTCGTATGCGAATTTCTACCTGGTCAATGGCGGTGCGATCGTGCCGACCTTCGACTGTGCCGCCGATGCGCTCGCCATCGAGACACTGGAACGCCTTTTCCCGGACCGCCGCATCGTCGGACTTCCCGCGACCGACCTCGTCTGGGGACTGGGCGCGGTGCACTGTCTGACGCAGCAGCATCCCGTAGCCGAGTAATCGGTTGGTCGAGGAATAAAGAACCTTGGTTTTTCCCTGAAACCTCATCCAGGTTTCAGACTTCCCTTTAGTTGGAGCACGGGTGATCCCGGCGAGTACGCGGCTGCGATGTGGCCGGTTGCTTGTAGGCGATCGTCTGCTCTTATTCTGCGTGTGTTTCGATCACGACGCCTGCGCGTAGCAGCGTATCGACTTTGTCCTGCGAGTAACCGCAAACGGCGCGCAGCACTTCACTCGTTCGCTCGCCCAGCGCATCCGCCCGTACCGGATCGGTCGGCGGCGTCTTCGAGAACTTGTGCGGCGACTTGAGCAGCAGCATTTCGCTGCCGTCTGCGATAGGAACTTTCGCAACCATGCGCCGGCTGAGAATCGGATCCTGGGCGAACTGACCCACCGATAACACGCGCGCCGCGGGCAAGCGCAATTCGTCGGCCAGGATGCGCACCGCTTCGTCGTCGTTGGGCAGCGTCGCGAACCATTCCTCGATAATCGCCTTGAGCGCGTCCTGGCTCTGGAAGCGGCCACCAGCATTGTTGAAGGCCGGCACTTCGAGCAGATCAGCGCGCCCCATCCGCCGCACCAACGCCTCCCATTGCGGCTCGGTAAACACGCCGATCCCGATGTAGCCATCCTTCGACTTGAAGACGCCATACGGAAATGCGCCGGTGCGCTGAGTGCCGCCGCGCTGAGGATCGAGATCGCCGCCGGAGGTGCTGAAGGCAGCCAGTTGCCAGTCGTGCGAATTGAAGGTGCAATCGACCAGCGCGAGATCGATATGCTGTCCCTCACCGGTGCGCGCGCGATGGAACAATGCGGCCGAAATTGCACCAAACGCATTCACTGCCGTCATGTGATCGGCAATCGCCGACGCCGGATACATGGGATGGCCGTCGGGCTCGCCGATCATGTGCAGGAAGCCGCCCGCTGCGAGGGCCACGAGATCGTTGCCGATCCGTTCGGCATGCGGACTGTCCTGGCCGTAGGTCGAGACCGAGCACATGACGATATTCGGGTTCACTGCGGCAATGTCGGCATAACCGAGTCCGTAGCGCTCAAGCACTCCCGGCGTGTAATTCTGCAGCAGCACGTCCGCGGTCTTCGCCAGGTCTTTGACGACAGCCGCCCCTTCCGCTCGTTTGAAATCGATGCAAACGCACTTCTTGCCGCGATTGTGCATCGCGAAGTAAGTCGGTGCCGCGCCCTTGCGGCCATCGCCAGCGCTGAAGCGCAGCCGGCGTGAGCCTTCGCCGTTGGGCGGCAGTTCAACCTTGATTACCTCGGCGCCGAGATCGACGAATAGCCGCGTGGCGACCGGTCCGGCGAGGTACTGCGTCACGTCGATAATCCGAATGCCTTCGAAGATGCGCTTGTGAGATGCCATCGTGGGAAATCCTTATCCACCAGCTTGATTGTCGCGCGCAATTTTTCGGCGCCAGCCTTATTGCCGCGCGCCTTCGCCACGGTTAACACAATTCGCGATTATGCCGTTAGCCCCGCCCCGCTTCTTCTCTCGATTCGACTAAATGAAGCTGCCTAAGGACTCAATCGATCGGTCAGGCCGTTGCACCGCGATTAGGCCCCCACCGCGAGCATCGCGAACGTCAATTATGTGGCAAGTCTGAAGAGTCGTTGAGGTTTCAGTAAGCAACAGCCGTTTCGCGCTCCACAATAATTCTCCGCGCTCTCCTCGGACAGGCGTCAGGTGTGTTGGCTTTATACATCCTTTCCTGATGATGCTAAGTGGTAGCGTTAACCAATCGCATCCACAGGAGGCCGACCGTGCGCCGCGTTAAACCCATCCGTTCAGCTCTGTTCGTTCCAGGTAACCGGGAAGACCGCATTAAGAAAGCGCCGCGATTTGGCGCCGACGCATTGATTCTCGACCTCGAGGACGCCGTCGCATTACCCGACAAGTCGAATTCGCGCGCCATCGTGCGCCGGATGGTCGAGGAACTCGGCAGCGAAGGGCAGACCATTTTCGTGCGCGTAAATGATTTCGAAACTGGCCTGACCTGGGCGGACCTCGACGCGGTCGTGTGTAAAGAACTCTATTGCGTGATGTTGCCGAAGGTGACCGGTCCGGAAGACGTAAAGCGTTGCGACACGATCATCGAATTCCTCGAACGCAAGCACGGGATCGAGCCTGGCACCATACTGATCGATCCGGTACTCGAGACCGCACAGGGGATGCGGCAGGCCTATGAAGTCGCGATTGCGTCGCCGCGCGTCGCCCACCTGGGCGGCCTCACCGGCAAGGACGGCGACATCGCTCGCGCGATTGGCTTCAGTTGGACGCCGGAGGGCCACGAGGCTTTCTACTACATCTCGAAGGTGCTGCTCGATGCGCGCGCCGCAAATATCGCCTACCCGATGGGCGGGCGCGGATGGTGGGATATCAAGGATCTCGAGGGACTGCGCGAAGAGGCGGTGCGCACGCGCGCCTTCGGCTACAACGGGATGTTGCTGATACATCCGTCGCATGTCGCTATCGTCAATGAAGTCTTCACGCCGTCGCAGGAACAGATCGCAGGATGGAAGGAATTGATCGCGGCCGTCGAGAAATGTGAGAGCGAAGGCAGTTCAGTCCTAATCCACAACGGCAACATGATTGATACGGCACACGTGAAGGTCGCGCGCGATATGCTCAGGTGGGCGTCCGATCTGGGCGTCGCATGAGCGGGCATGAAAGCGGGAAGGTTGATAGTCAAGGAGCGCCGAACCTACAGCTATTTCTGAATCCTCGCTGAGGTTTCAGAAAAGACCAAAGCTCAGGGTTCCTCGACCACCGCTTGCGCGCGGGACGCGGGCGGCTTTACCCGGTTCTATCGAGGCCAGGCGCAGGCCTCCGATTCGGCGGGCGGCGTTACGCAGGCTTGCGCCGCATCATTGCCATGCGCCGCGAGGTGACAACGATTTCGCCGCGCTGATTGACCCCGCGATGCTCGAACTGCACGATCCCCCACTGCGGCCGCGACTTCGATTCGCGCACTTCGATGACCTCGGTCTCCGCCGTGATGGTATCGCCAATAAAGACTGGCCTGGGGAACTGGGTTTTCTCGAAACCCAGATTCCCGACCGTGGTGCCGAGCGTCAGTTCGCCCACCGACAGGCCGACGACCAGGCCGAGGGTGAAGATCGAATTCACCAGGCGCTGGCCGAACTCGGTGTTTTTTGAAAACTCGGCGTCCAGATGCAGCGGTTGCACGTTCATCGTGAGCGTCGAGAAAAGCAAGTTGTCGGTTTCGGTAACGGTGCGGCTCGGCTGATGCTTGAAAACGTCGCCAACGCGAAATTCCTCGAAATATTTTCCTGCCATGTTCGCCTCGCGGTTTCTGAGTGTGTAACTGATACCAAAATGATCGGACGGCGTGCGAGTCCGCTGTGCGGTTTAGCGCACGCTTCGCGCCCGACGCTGCGTAGCCGGGAGCGGTCAGCCGATATCCGTCGCGGTCGCGACCGGGTCCGGCGACAGTTCCTCGAGCGTTTTGCCGCGAGTCTCCGGCACCAGCGTTAGCAGCAGGACGATCCCGATGAGCGGTCCGATCGCGAACATCGACGCGGCTTTGCCGAGGCCGCCGAGATCGAGTGAGAGCTCGCCCACCGCCAAAGGCGCCAGCATCCATCCGAGTTGCCCGAAAACCTGGACCGTCAGGCAGTAGCCGGTAGCGCGCGCGCCTGTCGGAAACAGCTCGGACGACAGCGCCGAGGTTGCGGTGCGCGCGCCCTGGTACGCGAACATCGTCGCCATCATAGCCAGTAGGATCGCGTTGTGATTGTCGGTGCGGAAGAGCGTGAACATCGCACACGACGACGCGAAGAAAAAGATCGTGGCGGTGAGGCGCCGGCCGATTACGTCAAGCAGATATCCGCATAGCAGCGTGCCAATGGCGCCGGTCAAATAGGCGAGTACGATCGCTATACCGATCTGGCCCGAGGTCCAATGATGGTCGCGTTTGGCGTAGAGGCTGAAGAACGAAATCGTGGGACCGCCGATGAGACCAAGGCAATTGCAGAGCGAGGCAATCAGCAGCAGCCGTCCGCGATACGACTCGGCGCCCGCCTGAAAACATTGACGCATCGGGCCGAAAATCCCCTGGTCGGCGCCTGCGTTCTCGCGCCGATGGTCGTCGGCGGCGCTGAAACGTGCGGTTTCGCGCAACCCGCGCCGGAGCCATGCGACCACCAGCAGCGGCGCGATTCCCAGGAAATACATCCCGCGCCAGCCCCAGCTCGATTCGGCGACGTAACCGTAGAGCACCCCGGCCGCGGCGACGCCGACAAAGGCGACCATGTGCATGATCGAAATTGCGCGTCCACGGAGCTCGTCCGGGAACTCCTCACAGATAATCGTGATCGCGATGCCGAATTCCGCGGCAAGGAATACCTGCGAGAGACTCTGGAATAGCGTAAAGGTGACCATCCCGCGCGATAACGCGGTCATCAGAGTGAAGGCCGCATAAAACAGGACCGTGTTTGCGATTACCGGTTTGCGGCCATAGCGATCGGCCAGCGTCACCACGAAAATCGACAGGATGCCGCCAAAGCGGACAAATGTCGCGATCGCGCCGATCGCGCGGTCGTTGAGATGAAACGTCGAGGCGATATCAGGCGTGCACAGATGGAAGATGGTGATGTCGTAGCCTTCGAAAATCGTCGCCGACATCAGCATCGCGAGCAACGACCAAAGGTAACGGCGATCCGGCGCCATCGGAATCGTAGTCCTGGCGTCTGGAGGTGGAAAGCTTAGCGATGCTGCATCCATCTTGAGGGTTGCCACAGGCTCCGAATCGCCAGCTAACCTTTCAGATTGGCTGCTCACGGGCAAGTCATTATCGCGCCGCGCAGATTGCGTTCCGGTTGACTTGGTGTGCGAGATAATCGACACGATCAAGAACCGCCGCTCCGCTGAATCGAAGCGCGTCCGGCCTCGCTGAAGACGCCGCCGTGCGAGCTGGACCTGAGCGCATCGAAGGTCGCCTGGTAGTCAGTATCGCCGATCACAAAGTCCAACGGATGCGTCTGCGTCGAAACGTGCAACGGCTGTCCCTGATAGTAATTCGTCATCGCCGCGGCCAGCGCCTTGCTCGAGCCGGACATCGCCATGCCCTGTCCCTGGCATTGCAGCCGCTCCATCATATCGTCCTGATTGCAGCTTGCGGCGGGCGCGTCCAGCGTCACCTCATCGACGGTTAAATCCGGTCCCGCACAGCGTACCGAGGCGTTGTAGTTGACCGTCCGATACTCGAGGATACCGGCAACGCTCATGACATTCTCGGCTCCGCTCACCATCACATTCTTTGCCGTCATGGTCTCGGTGGCACCCTGAATGGGAAACGGAATGTCGAAGGTCGATCCGTACAGCCGCAGCACCTGATTGATGAATGTGTATTGCGCATCGGCGATCACGTTGCTGAGCGTGGGCGCATTCGCGACCTCATTTCCGACTGCGGGATCGTTCATGTATGGAGTCGGATTACTCACCGTGCCGCTCGGAAACGCGAGCAGCGTTACGACCGAACCAGGAAAGACGGCCGCGAGATCGAACCCCATGTCGGCGCCCGGGCCCGGCAAGATATGGATGCCAGCAGTGTTGTAGGTCTTGATCGTTCCAAGGTTGCCGAGATTCGGAGCAGTGAAGCCGGGTCTGGCGACTCCAGCCGCGCCGGCCACCGAAAACTTCAACTGCCAGGGCGTCCAGACGGCGCGGAGCTTGATCGCTTCCAGCCAATCGGACTTTAGCACGGATCTCATCACGCGCGTGGCCGTACTGGCGAGCGAGGCGCTGCAATCGTTGGTTGAAAGCGCCGACGGCGGCAGTGCCTGCGCCTGGCCCGGCACTGCTATTCCGATGGCATCGGCGCCGCCCGCGGAATCGCCGCCGCAATAGACCATGGCGATAACGGCGACTTTTTGCGGCTCGATCGCTGCCTCATTGGCTGGTGAATCGAAAGTCAGCGGGAGCATCTGTGCGATCGCATCGGGAATCAGGCGCGGCAGTATCACCACCCGCAGCGGCGGCGCGTCAGCCTGAGCGGAGGCTGGTGATGAACCTTGCGCAGAAGCGGTTCGCGTCGCGAGCACCAAAACCAGCATAACGACGCAGGCAACGGTCGCCATGGTGACGAACGAGGCGCCAAGGATCATTCTAACGTGCGGCGCAGCCATCAGAGGGGGATGCGGCACAGATCGTTGAGCACCAGCGACACCGCCATCAGAGGAGGGCACGGCGCAGATCGTTGAGCACCGAGGCGAAGTGCGTGATGAAGCGGGCGGCGGCGGCGCCGTCGATGACGCGATGGTCGTAGGAAAGCGAGAGCGGCAACATCCGGCGGGGCACGAATGCGCCGTCGTGATAGACTGGCCTCTGGGCGAGCCGGGAGACGCCGAGTATGGCGACTTCAGGCGCGTTGATGATTGGCGTGAACGAGGTGCCGCCGATGCCGCCAAGGCTGGAGACGGTGAAACAACCGCCCTGGATGTCGGTCGGCTTGAGCTTACCCTCGCGGGCCAAGGCAGCGAGTTCGCTGGTCTCGCGAGCGATCTGCATGACGCCCTTCTTATCGACCTCGTGGAGTACCGGAACGACAAGGCCGTTGGGCGTATCCGCGGCGAAGCCCAGATTAAAGTATTTTTTGAGAATCAGGTTGTCGCCGTCGAGTGAGGAATTGAACTCGGGAAACTCGGTCAGTGATGCGACCAACGCCTTGAGGATAAAGGCGAGCATGGTGACTTTGACGCCAGCCTTCACGTTGGCGGCGTTGAGTTGTTCGCGGAAGGCTTCGAGTTCGGTGACGTCGGCCTCGTCGAACTGAGTAACATGCGGAATCATCACCCAGTTGCGGGCGAGATTGGCCTTGGCCAGCTTCCGGATGCGCGAAAGCGGGCGCATCTCGACTTCGCCGAACTTGGTGAAATCGAGTTTTGGCCAGGGAATCAGATCGAGACCAGCGCCCGAACCCTTGGGCTTGGCCAATTCGGCGTTGACAAACTTCTGCACATCGACGCGGAAGATGCGGCCGCTGCGGCCGCTGCCCCTGACGAGGTTGAGGTTGACGCCGAGTTCGCGCGCGAACTTGCGTACGGAAGGACTCGCGTGCGGCTTAGGGCGATGCTCACCGGGGGCCTCATCGGGCGAGGCCGCGACGGCGGCGGCGCCGCTGGCAACGGCGGTGCGCATCAAGGCCGGTGCGGGCGCTTCGCCGCCCGCCGCCGCATCGTGGGGACTGACCAGCCGCAAAGATGGTCCAGGTGCACCCTCGCCTCCCGCCGTCCTCGCGTCGGATCTCTGAAGGGGCGTTGGCGTCTGATTTTGGGGACGCTGGCGCGTCGGGCGCGGCGGCCATGGGCGCCGTTTTGGCCTCGGAAGCAAACGAAGCGGCGCCGACCTCCGCGGCTTCGAGCACGAGAATCAGCGAACCTTCGGAGACCTTGTCGCCGAGCTTAACCTTGATTTCCTTGACGACTCCGGCCTGGGGTGCCGGCACCTCCATCGTTGCCTTCTCGGACTCGATTGCGATCAGGGGATCGTCCACGCCGACGCGATCGCCGGGCTTCACCATCACTTCGATCACGTCTACGTCGGTGAATTCGCCGATATCCGGGACTTTAACCTCGACACTTTCCATGTTTATCGACTCTCGTCCTATACCGTTACGGGGCTCGGCTTTTCCGGATCGATGCCGTACTTCTTGATGGCGGCGGCGACCGTGGAGGATGGGATCGATTCCTCGTCGGCGAGGGACTTCAATGCCGCGATGGCGACGTAGTAGCGATCGACTTCGAAGAAGTTGCGCAAGCGGACGCGATAGTCGCTGCGGCCGAAGCCGTCGGTACCGAGCACGCGATAGCGCCGGGGCATGCAGGGCCGGATCTGGTCGGCAAACGCCTTGATGTAGTCGGTGGCAGCAATGGCGGGGCCGGACCGATCGCCGAGACAGGTTTCGACGTAGCTGCGGCGCTGGGCCTGTGCGGGATGGAGCATGTTCCAGCGTTCGACTTCGAGGCCGTCACGGCGGAGTTGAGTGAAGCTCGGGACACTCCAGACGTCGGCAATTACTCCGTAATCGTTTAAGAGCAAATCGGCCGCGGCGATAACTTCGCGCAGGATCGTACCGGAACCGAGCAGTTGGACGCGGGCGCCTTTCGCCTTGCCGCCGTCGCGCAGCAGATACATGCCCCTGAGGATCCCTTCTTCGGCGCCTTCGGGCATCGCAGGGTGCTGGTAGTTCTCGTTCATCAAGGTGATGTAGTAGAAGACGTCCTCCTGATCCTTGAGCATGCGGCGCAGGCCATCGTGAATGATCACCGCCACCTCGTAGGAATATGTGGGATCGTACGAGATGCAGTTGGGAATGGTGGAGGCGAGGATGTGGCTGTGGCCGTCGGCGTGCTGAAGGCCTTCGCCGTTGAGAGTCGTCCGTCCGGAAGTACCGCCGAGCAGAAAGCCGCGGCAGCGCGAGTCGCCGGCGGCCCAGGCCAGATCGCCAACCCGCTGAAAGCCGAACATCGAATAGAAGATGTAGAAGGGGATCATCGGGAGGTTGTGGGTGCTGTAGGAGGTGGCGGCGGCAATCCATGAGGACATGGCGCCGGCTTCGTTAATTCCCTCCTGCAGGATCTGACCCTTCTGATGTTCCCGATAGAACATTAGCTGACCCGCGTCCTCGGGCTTATAGAGCTGGCCGACCTGGGAGAAGATGCCAAGCTGGCGGAACATCCCCTCCATGCCGAAGGTGCGCGACTCGTCGGGTACAATGGGGACGACGCGGTTGCCGATGTTCTTGTCGCGCACGAGGGTCGAGAGAATGCGAACGAAGGCCATAGTGGTCGAGATTTCGCGATCGTCGGTGCCTCTGAGCTGGGCGTCGAAAGCGGACAGGGGCGGCACTTCGAGGGCGACTGATTTCCGCCGCCGCGCAGGCAGGCTGCCGCCGAGAGCGGCGCGCTGCTGCTTCAGATATTGCACTTCGACGCTGTCGTCGGGCGGGCGGTAGAACGGAACCTCCTCGATGTGATCGTCGGGCACGGGGATATTGAAGCGGTCGCGAAACTTTTTGAGCGAGGTGAGGTCCATCTTCTTCTGCTGATGCGTGATGTTCATACCCTCGCCCGCCGCGCCCATGCCATAGCCCTTAACGGTTTTAGCGAGGATGACAGTGGGCTGCCCGCGATGGGCGATGGCGGAAGCATACGCGGCATAAATCTTGACGACATCGTGGCCGCCGCGGCGCAATTCCCAGACTTCGGCGTCGGTCATCGCGGAGACCATCTTAAGCAGTTCAGGATACTTGCCGAAGAACTCGGCGCGGACGTAGGCGCCATCGCGCGCCTTGAAGGCCTGGTACTCGCCGTCCACGCATTCCTCCATGCGCTGATGGAGCAGGCCGGTTTTGTCGCGATCGAGGAGCGCATCCCAGTTGCTGCCCCAGATGACCTTGATGACGTTCCAGCCCGCACCGCGGAAATCGGCTTCCAGTTCCTGGATGATTTTGCCATTTCCGCGAACGGGGCCATCGAGGCGCTGGAGGTTGCAGTTGACGACGAAGATGAGGTTGTCGAGATGCTCGCGTGTGGCGAGGCCGATGGCGCCGAGCGATTCGGGCTCATCCATTTCACCGTCGCCCATGAAAGCCCAGACCTTGCTGTCTTTCATATCGGCAATGCCTCTGCCCTGGAGATACTTCATGAAGCGGGCCTGGTAGATAGCCATGAGGGGCCCGAGGCCCATTGAGACGGTGGGGAACTGCCAGAAGTCGGGCATCAGCCAGGGATGGGGATAGGAAGAGAGTCCCTTGCCGTCAACTTCGCGGCGGAAATTAAGTAACTGATCTTCGGTCAGGCGGCCTTCGAGAAAGGCGCGCGAGTAAATGCCGGGAGAAGAATGTCCCTGAATATAGACGATATCGCCGGGATGGTTTTCAGAGGGCGCGCGCCAGAAGTGTCCGAAGCCAACGTCGTAGAGGGTAGCGGCGGACTGAAAGCTGGCGATATGGCCGCCGAGTTCGGAGGATTCCTTATTCGCGCGAAGGATCATCGCAACCGCGTTCCAGCGGATGATCGAACGGATTTTGCGCTCGATCGCTCGATTCCCGGACGAGCGCTGTTCCTGATCGACGGGAATCGTATTGACGTAGGGCGTATTGGCGCTGTACGGCAGAAAGGCGCCGCTCTCGCGCGCTTTGACGATCAGATTTTCGAGCAGAAAATGGGCGCGATCGACACCTTCGGCGGCCACTACCGCTTCGAGCGCGTCGAGCCATTCGTTGGTCTCAACAGGATCAATATCTTGAGGGGTATCCATAGAATTCGAACGTCATCTCCTCATCGAAATTCACAGCGTCGGAGCGGCGCGCCCGCGGGCTCATCAGGTTGATACTAATTGCCCGCTGCACCGATTCGTTCACACATCTCTGCGCAATCCGGAATCGGTGCGGACAGCAGACGACCCACAATTGAGTATGGACCAGAATCATTTTTTGTTCGAGTGCGACGGACGTTCGGCACTCGCGTTGAGCGGGCGCGACGGCGGGCATGAGAGGCCGCTGAAGTGCTGCGCGGAGGAATCCATCGTTGAACTCAAATACCCAGTCGGTAAGAATGGGGCACCTTCGATTCGGTCGACGCGAGCGTGAACGGTGCTAAGTCACCCAATTCCATACTGCCGCGGATTGGAGGCGATCCTTCAACCAGACGGAATGTGCAGCGCGACGGAATGCGGCTTTGACAGACCAGTCAGATAGATCGGCAGGTGAGCACAGGCCGCCGCCTCTAAGCCGGGCCAGCATGATCGTCCGATGGGGGGCGATCGGCGCGATCGTGGGCGCCGTGATCATTGCGTTTGCATATACAGGCGGGTGGTTCTCGCCGCATCGGCTGACTCCGGCGCGGTTCGTCGATACGTTCGAGGCGGTCAACGGCGTGCATCCGGGCTTTCGGCGGAATCACGCGAAGGGCGTATGCGCAACAGGCTTTTTCGAGAGCAACGGCAACGGCGAACGGCTCTCGAAAGCGGTCGTCTTCAAGCCGGGGCGTGTGCCCGTAATCGGACGTTTCGCACTGGCTGGCGGTCAGCCGTACGTCCCGGACCTGGCGGCGATCGTGCGCAGCATGGCGATCCTCTTTGTGCTGCCGGACGGCGAGCAATGGCGGACCGGGATGAACAACATTCCGATATTCGTGGTGAGCACACCCAAGGCGTTCCGCGATCAACTGATCGCGTTTCAGGCCGACCCGGCGACCGGGAAGCCGGACCCCGCCAGGGTGCATGCGTTCTTCGCCAGGAATCCCGAGGCGGCGCGCGCCATACATACGGTATTGAGCCGAACAGTGCCGGCGGGGTTCGCCGACAGCACTTACAACAGTCTCGACGCGTTTCGCTTTGTCGATGCCGCGGGTAAGTCGATAGCCGTGCGGTGGTCGATGGCGCCAGCCCAGCCGGACGAGGCCAGCACCGCGACGGTACCGCTGGAGGACAAGAATTATCTTTTCGACGCGCTCATCGGCCGGGTCAACCAATCGTCGCGACAACCATTGCAATGGCATTTGGAAGTTACCATCGCACAGCCGGGAGACCCCACAAACGATGCGACGATCGCATGGCCCGACGATCGAGAACAGGTGGATGTCGGTACACTGACGATCGACCGAATCGAAAGCGAAGAGACCGGGTCCTGCCGCGACTTGAATTTTGATCCGCTGGTGCTGCCAGCGGGCATCGAGCCGTCCGACGATCCGCTTTTGAGCGCGCGGTCGGCGGCGTACGCGCAATCCTTTACTCGGCGGGCGGGAGAAGCCAGGGAACCGAGCGCGGTGACGCCGGCCGAGGTGCGCGAGTGAGGCATGCCGCGCGGTCGTCGGGATGAGGGACAGCGGGCAATTCACGCTGTTGTCGCGGCTGTTGCATTGGACGATGGCGGCGATGGTGCTGGCAATGCTGTTTATCGGCGTCGCGATGGTGGGATCGCTGAACGACTACCATCGGCTGGTGTCGATTCATCGGCCCTTGGGTATCGCGATTCTGATTCTGGTGATCGTCCGATACGTGAACCGGCGCATCAATCCGCCGCCGCCTTTCCCGGCGAGCATCTCGTCTGGTGAGCGGGTCGTGGTGAAGACCTCGGAGATGGCGATGTATGCGATGATGCTCGCGCTACCTCTGATCGGATGGGGAATGCTGTCGGCGGAGCGGTATCCTGTGGTGCTGTACGGGCCGCTGCATTTGCCGCCGATCCTGCCGCAGAGCACGAGGCTGTATGTGGTGCTGCGGAAACTGCATACGATTGTAGGGTACTTGTTTTTCGCAACTTTCATTGCGCATTTGAGTGCGATGCTCTTTCATACGCTGATCGTGCGCGACCACATATTGGATAGGATGGCGCTCTGGTCGCGGCGGCACGGTTGATAGCTACGGAGTTAATAGCGGGTTCCAGCGCGCGATGGCTAGCGCTTGATAACCGGAGGGCAGCGGCAGAAATCTGGGATAAAGCGAAGCTGAGTTGAGAGGAAGGCGTCCGTATGTTAATCGATAAGGGCTCGGGGCGTAGCGCAGCATGGTAGCGCACCTGCCTTGGGAGCAGGGGGTCGGCCGTTCAAATCGGCTCGCCCCGATCGCGCCAGTAGCTCAGGTGGACAGAGCAGCGGCCTTCTAAGCCGCGGGTCAGGGGTTCGAGTCCCTTCTGGCGCGCCAGGAGCACTGTTGTCGCTGGTACAACGGACGGCGGAATAGATTAGAATGGGCACGGTGGTGAGTGTAGCTCAGCATGGTAGAGCACCGGGTTGTGGCCTCGGTGGTCGAGGGTTCAAGTCCCTTCACTCACCCCAGATATACTGCTAGTAAAGGCATCCCCGTATTGGTGGGCCGTTAGCTCAGTTGGTAGAGCAGCTGACTCTTAATCAGCGGGTCTCCGGTTCGAGCCCGGAACGGCCCACCAAAAAAATTCAACGTGCAGGGACGCTTCGTACAAATCTGACCTGACAAGACGCTGATTGATTCTCGCAGATGTAGACGCGGTGTAGACGCTTCGACGTGGTCGCGCTCGAGACTGTGAACGCCGGGATGGTTTGATCATTCTTCTGTCCGGCAGTTTTTCCGCGATATGGCTGGATATAACGGGATCTTTCGGGATGGCGGCAAGCTTCGAAAACGTCGATAGTACGCGCCTTTAGAGCGTCGTAGGGGCGTCGCGAGGGCCGCCAGAAGGCACATCATCTCGATGCTCCAAGAGGATCTATACCCGAGCGGATCGCAACCGAATCCTACTCCGAGATTGTGCGATGGCTCGATGATGAGGACTCGACCACGAGGAAATTAATGGTAGAGATTCTCCAGGTGGAAGAAGAGCACGCCGAAGATCTGAAAACGCTACTCGAGAAGATTTCCTAGCAGAGGGCGAAGACTACTGAAATAGAAAGAGATATCCAACGTCGCGGTCAAAGCCCTGCGCATCCACCATGTACGACCCTCGGCGTGACTGGCTGTTATTCCATCGCTTTGATCATGGATTAGTCCATGTCCGGAGAATTGAGAAAAACGCGCCCATGACTTGTAAACGTTGCCTATACTTAGCTGCAGGCTGCAGGTTTGTCCGTTAGCTTGATGAATCGGGCGCGGCGGGCAAGCGCCGTCAAGTTGAGCGGATAAGAGAAGCCAACTCGGCTCGCTGAAGGGCGGCGTTTCAAGTTTTTTTGAAACGCCGCCGTGATTTCTTGCCCCTGATCTTTATCAGCTTCCAGAGTTATCGCAGGCTCGCGCAGGATTCGCGCAGCGTCGATCTGGACCATCAGCCCACCCTCAGTCGCACTAGCGCTCTGGAAGCCCACGAAGACATCCCCGAAGAGATCAGGCGAGGTCGAAGCGACCAAGGTTCATCACCTTGGTCCACGCCGCCGCGAAGTCTTTCACGAACTTCTCCTTCGAGTCCGCGCACGCATAGACTTCCGCAAGCGCTCGGAGCTCAGAGTGTGCACCGAAAATCAGATCGACACGAGTGCCGGTCCACTTGACCTCATTCGTCTTCCGATCGCGCCCCTCGTACACGCCTTCAGCGCCAGCGGACGGCTGCCATTGCGTGCTCATGTCGAGAAGGTTGACGAAGAAATCGTGCGTCAAAGTCTCGGGTCGTTTGGTGAAGACGCCGTGTTTGGACTGCCCAAAGTTGGCGTTAAGGGCGCGCATGCCGCCGACGAGAACCGTCATCTCGGGGGCTGTCAGCGTCAACAACTGCGCCCGATCCACCAGCAGCTCCTCTGCCGGTATCGGGTGTCCTTTGCGGAGGTAGTTAGTGAAACCGTCTGCGGTCGGTTCAAGCACCGCGAATGACTCAACATCGGTCTGGTTCTGCAAAGCATCGGTGCGCCCCGGCGAGAAGGGAACTTTCACGTCGTGCCCGGCCTTTTTCGCGGCTTCTTCTACCGCTGCGTTGCCGCCCAAAACGATCAGGTCGGCAAGCGAGACTTTCTTCCCGCCAGACTGTGCAGCGTTGAACTCCTTTTGGATCGCTTCGAGCGTCTGCAGCACCTTCGCCAGCTGAGTCGGCTGGTTCACTTCCCAATCCTTTTGCGGCGCAAGGCGGACGCGCGCCCCGTTCGCTCCACCGCGCTTGTCGGAGCCGCGGAACGTCGCCGCCGATGCCCAGGCAGTCGCGACCAGTTGGGAAACGGTGATTCCAGAGGCTAGGACTTTCGCCTTCAGGGCAGCGATGTCACGATCCTCAACCAATTCATGATCGACTGGAGGTACAGGATCTTGCCATAGTTGGGGCTGTTTCGGAACGAGCGGGCCCAGATAACGCGCGATCGGTCCCATGTCACGGTGCGTCAGCTTGAACCACGCCCGCGCGAACGCGTCTGCGAACTGATCCGGATGCTCGTGGAAGCGCCTTGAAATCTTTTCGTATGCAGGGTCTAACCGCAGCGAGAGGTCAGTGGTCAGCATGGATGGCGCGTGACGCTTCGACTGGTCGAACGGATCCGGCACTGTGTCGGCGCCCGCGCTTTTCTTCGGTCTCCACTGATTCGCACCGGCCGGGCTCTTGGTCAATTCCCATTCGTAGCTGAACAGGTGCTTGAAGTAGTCGTTGCTCCACTTCGTTGGCGTCGTGGTCCAGATGACTTCGATGCCGCTGGTGATCGCGTCACCCGCTTTGCCGGTGCCAAAACGGTTCTTCCAGCCGAGCCCCTGATCCTCAATGGGCGCGGCTTCTGGCTCTGGGCCGACATTCGAGTCCGGCGCAGCTCCGTGGGTTTTCCCGAAGGTGTGGCCGCCGGCAATCAGTGCGACCGTTTCCTCGTCGTCCATCGCCATGCGGCGGAACGTCTCCCGGATATCGCGTGCTGCGGCGACCGGGTCAGGGTTTCCATTAGGCCCTTCCGGATTTACGTAAATCAGGCCCATCTGCACAGCGCCGAAAGGATTCGCCAGCTCACGATCACCGCTGTAGCGTTCGTCGCCTAACCAGGTGCGCTCAGGTCCCCAGTAAACCTCATCGGCTTCCCATACATCCTCGCGTCCACCGCCAAAACCGAAAGTCTTGAAACCCATCGACTCAAGAGCGACGTTACCGGCGAGAATCAAAAGGTCGGCCCAGGAGATTTTCCGGCCGTACTTCTCCTTTATCGGCCAGAGCAGCCGGCGCGCCTTGTCGAGGTTCGCATTGTCTGGCCAGCTACCGAGCGGGGCGAAACGCTGCTGTCCTGCTCCGGCGCCACCGCGGCCGTCGGCGATGCGGTACGTACCTGCGCTGTGCCACGCCATCCGAATGAAAAGCCCACCGTAGTGGCCATAGTCGGCTGGCCACCAATCCTGCGAGTCCGTCATCAAGGCATGAAGGTCCTTGATCACGGCATCTAGATCGAGACTTTTGAATTCTTTGGCATAATTGAAATCCTTACCCATCGGATCGGATTGAGGGGAGTTCTGGCGGAGGACCTTCAGGTTAAGCTGATTCGGCCACCACGCCGCATTCGTCGGACCACCACCTGCATTGTGTCTGCGAACGCCCGTAAACGGACATTTACCCTCTGAGAGATCGTGATCGATTGCCATATTGTTGTTCTCCTGATTGTCGTTTAGGAAATTGTCTCGTCTGTTTCCTCTTTCTGTTAGCCCTGCCGGTTTCTCCTCAGACTGATCGAGGGGTCTCAGATTGCAGCGGTGTGATCGGTGACGCGCGCATTCGCTTCTCGGCAAGTTGGCACCGCCTGCAGAGAGCTTCAATTTCGAGCGAACAGCGCAGCAGTGTGAACTGTCCCAAGCTCGTTTTACCCTCGAGAAGCTTGTCCACTTCGGGCATTTCTAGGTCATGTACCCGTCTGCAGCGGACGCAAAGGACGTGGTGATGAGGTTCCACGTTGCCGTCATAGCGTGCGAGATCGTGCAGGAGCGTTACCTTGCGCGCTTCTCCCACCTCGCAAAATTGCTCCAGAATCCGATAGACCGTGGCCAATGATACGTAGGGATGGCGGCGACGAACCGCCACACAGATCTCGTCGGCGCTAGGATGGTTCTCCGAAGCGAGCAGGGCCTGTATGACTGCGAGCCGCTGGGGTGTGAGGGCTATCCCCCGTTTACGACATCGCGAGACGAACTCGCCGAGTCGTTTAACTGAGTAATTCTCATGCCACCGTCGACCGACGAGCCGGATTTCTCGCATAAACCACTCCTGGTCAACTACCAACAGTGAACGCGATCCCAACCCGAACGGGTGACAGAGATACCGGCTGTAAGTCAGATAATCTTCAGTCGATATCTACCCTCACCTGCCACTAACGACTACAGCGTTTATCCTATCAAATGAGAATGTCAACCCTGCGGTATTCACTGTACGATGTCAGGGAGCAACGTTGGCAGAAGATCGCACTCCACCGCGCGGCCAAGCAGCGAAGTCTCGGGAGCCACGCGAAGCAATAACTCTCGCGCGACTGCGCGCTAGGCGCGGCGATCGAAGGACGGGGCGCTCATGATGATCGTGCGCGTTCACAAAGCGCTCGCAGTCGCGAAAGTTGGCGAGCCGGCGCCGGCGGTCGAAACGATGGCCGACCATAAACTGTACGTCGTTAGAACTCTTGGACAAATTGAGCACGAAAACAAGAGCGTGTTGAGTCCACCGGGGTTGACGTTTAGGCCATCGCCTGGTGATGCAGTCGTCGTATCTCAGCGGGTGTTAGTATTCTGTCCCGCAAATAAGTTTCGATTGCCGAATCATTTTGGCCTCGTCGTTACTTAGAAAGTTCCCATAGAACGCAAAGTTATTTGCGGGACGCTACACTAGGAGCCGCACACCCTCAGCCGATCTTTCGCCATTCCGGAAAAGCCCTTCGAAGCGAAGGAATACAATCCTTGTCGGGACTGGGGTTGTCGTGAGCCCATCCATGAATTATTTGCGCCGCTCCACGGACCTGAGCCCTACCGGCCTCGTCCGACTTGTAGTCATCGGTTTCGTTCGTGGGTTCTCCCGTAGTGGCCCGTATCCAAGTCTCGACGTGTCGTTTCGGGAGGAGAACAACTAACGGATCGGAGGAAACGAGTGGCTCGAGTGCTGCACCTTCGAGCGCTCTGTCGAGGTCACGGTATCGTTCATCAACACCGCGACCGTTGGCATCCACAACCAAAATCAGCAGAGTGTTCGCGCGTGATTGTCGCTTCCGACATGCGTCCAACTGCCGTGGAAACTCTCGAAGAACCCAAGCGACATTACCGCCGTGCACTCGTTCACTAGCAATGATGGGAAGAAAGCACGGCTCCTTCGTGTTGAGTCCACAGCGTTGGGTGTATGAACGAACGAGACTAGCTTGCAGGCGATCTTCACACAAAAGGATTATCTGCGAGACGCGATCACCCACGCTCCCAACCCCGCAAGACCAACTCAGCGGCCGATAGACCAGTCTGGGACGGATCATCGAAGGGACGAACGCGGGTGTGGCGTCCGGCCGGGCGGTCAAGCAATAGCCCCTCCCTGAAAGCCATGCGGTTAAGCAGCTCAGGATGATGCGACACAATCAGAACTTGTGATCCGGAATCGTCTTCTGTTCTCTCGAGTACCTTGGAGAGCCAGGGCTGTACTTCCCCAAGAGCAATGAAGTTATCAGGCTCGTCAAAACACACGGTCGTACCGGGCTTGAGTCCGAAATGCATTACTGCATAGAGCCCGATTAGCACGCGTTGACCCTCAGAGAGTTCGTTTAGAATGTACTCATTGTCCCGCTTGCCTCCCTTCCCGTTCTCTGACCCCAGCATTTTGATCTTGATTTCACGCCGACCCTCCCCAGCACCCTCCAGCCTCATGTTGACGAAGCCTTCGATGATTTCACGCAGATCTTTGATGTAATCCTGATCCTCCATCTCCTGCCGTATGTGGCGATACCAGTCAGCGAAGTTCGCGAGATGCTCGTCCGGGTTCTTCGCCTCTTCTTCCGCGATTCCCCGCATTCGCCACGGGTCCGGACTTATACACAAGAGTCCGCCGAGCCACCGCTTAAACCATGACAACTTCGTGTTGTCTTTGCGCTCACTGATGGTTGCCAGTGCAGATCGCTGCCAATCGAAAGGATACTGAACCTTGTCTTCAAAGCGATCGTTGTACAGATGAACCTCGCCCTGTATGAACCGAAAAACAGGGTTGCCGGAGTACTCCACCTCTTCTTTCACGACACGAGGACGCTTGGGATCGCCCCAGGAATCCACCACCAGCCGAAGCTTGTACTTGCCACCGTTCCCTGACACATCAAGTTCGAATGTTTGTTCCGGAATATCCTGCCAACGTGTGCGTGATGTGCCAACGAAGTGACCCTCCGGGGCCTCCCCGCCGACACAGAAGTCGCGCAGCAAAGCCAACACGTCAAAAAGTGTCGACTTCCCTGCGCCGTTAGGCCCCAGAATCAATCGAGTCGAACCAAAGGTACACTCGAAGTTGACCATTGAGCGGTAATTATCGATGTACAAGCGCTCCAGCATTGTCGTCATTATAGAACGCACAGCCCCCCATGCGAAGCGGCGCCCCATTCGCCCCACTGAGTGATGGCCGAGCGGCCGTACATTGACGCTTCCTCCATTTGTTCAAAAACGCAACTTGCCCGCACGACACAGTTGGCCGTCAGCCTACCTCCGTGAGCTTTCATTGAGCCTGAGCGTTCATTCAACCGCGGCCAGAGTCTCCGGTACGCGGCCGGAGCGTTATCATCAACAGCGCTTAGCAGCCTGTGGTGTAAGTGGTCACCGCTGAGAAGTCACCTATGGTTGTCGTCGGTGATGTAACTGGGCGCGCAGCGGCCATGATTGGCTGCCATGCGAAAATTGTTGCGAAAATTGTGAAGAACCAGCGGCAGATAGCGCCGATGAGCGATAAAAGCATGGCGATAACGGTCGCCAGGCGATCCTGCAGCCCGCGCGGCGTGCCGCTGCCGATTAGCTGGCGCATGAGCAGCGCGAGATTGAAGCCCCCGGCATGAATCAGTAGGCGCTTGAGGATATTGGCGTGGCCGCGCAGATGGGTGCGGCGCATCCCGCCGGTGTCGTAGAGATGTGCGAAGGAGCGTTCGATGCGCTCGCCTCGTTGACGCATCAGGCGCCGGCCGCGCGCGCCAGGAATCCGCCGCCGATTGGCATAGACAAGGATCCGGGCGGCGGGTTTCTTGGACCAATCGCGGCGACCACGGCCCGGCTCCGCTACGTAAGACCGGAGCCCAACGGTGGTCAGGTCGATCATAATCTGATTGCTGTGATGGCCCTTGTCGGCGATGAGCTCCGCCAGCAGTTCGGGCGCTGGTATTTCGGCTTGTGCGTCTTCGCTTTGCTCCGCTGCAGCAATGACCGTTTCGATGATCGTTGTGGTATCGCCCTGGTCGGCGTCCTGCAGGGTGACGGCGACCAAGGCGCCGGTCTCCAGATCCACCGCATGCTCAGCTTTGTAGGCCAGGTGCGTCCGGCCATCTTTCATCTTCGCGATCTTCGCGTCGGGATCCCCCGGATATTTCCAGTCTTGATTCGAGGTTTTCTTCTTGCGCTTGCGGTCCAGGCGCGCAAGGTTTTCACGCGTGGGAGTCGCGATCCCCGACGCCTGCGCGAGACCGGTCAAAAACTTCTGCTAGCACTCCCCGGTGTCGCGCCACACATTGCTACACATTGCTAGCGTTCGTCTCGAGCATGGTGGCATCAACCGCGACCGTCTCGCCCTTGAGCAAGGCCGCCACCACCAGCCGTTGCCGCACCCAGGTGAAGACGGCACGGTGACTCAGGTCGAGATGCGCCGCATCCGGGAAATCGTGGAATGATCCGGCGGCTGCTCGTTTACCGGCAGCTGCAGAAAAGCGCGCACCGCCAACGAGTCGCTCGCGCGCCAAGCGATCCCGCGTTCCGAGTCGATCCCTTCAAAATAGCCCAGCAGCAGCAGCCGGAAGTACCGACCGGGCGCGACGCTCGGCCGTCCCATCACAGGCGCATAGAATCTGGCGCACTGGCCTTCGGCAAACCGATCGAAATCAGCGGCGTCCAGCAGCGCATTCAGCAGCGTGTAGAAGGGATGGCCCAACGACTTTGGCAGTTCCCCTCACTGATGGACGAGGAGTAAGGCCGAGTGGCGGAGTGCCGTGACAGACATACGGATCGACGGAGCATCCAGCTAAGAGTTTTTTGCACGGCGCGATATTTCATCCTTAGCTTTTCGAACCCTTCGAAATTGTGGACAAAAAGTGGGCACTCAGAATCTCAACGGTTACTTACTTTTAGAAAGGGGCTTCGTAATTGTCTTTTGTTTTCAGCTATTTAGATGGCGCCCCTGGCAGGTTCAAACTGCCGACCCCAGGATTAGGAAACTTGCCGAAAGCCTACCTATGGCTTCGCGACACCGTATAGCATTTACTTGGGTTACTGCGAGCCAACAGCCGTTCTCGCACGGACCCCGCTCTGTAATTGTCGCGGAGCTTCCGCACGTTATGCTCGGGGGCGCATCTGCACTATATCAAGCCTTCACGTCAGATCGCGGAGACTTACGGATTCGGCGGAAGGAACGGCGAGGCGCTTGCGAGTCCCTTTGCCCTTCGCGCTTTTGGAGCGCTCACGATACTCACGGCCACCTCGATAAAAGGCGACACACTAAATGTCCTAAATTTGACCCGCGAAAGCTTCTTCCGTCATCTCCCGTGGTTTTCGTCATTTTTTGCGTTCGACGTTGGAGCAAATCCCACAACATCGACAGTGCGCCAATCGAGAGAAACTAAAAATATCGCTCAAATTGGGCGCGTATCGATAGCGTGGCCGTCAAGCCATTCCCGCAGATCGTCGGGGCGATAGCGAACGCAGCGACCAGAATATCGGAAATAGCGCGGGCCGATGCGGTGTCGACGCCAACCCTCGAGCGTACGGGGCTCGACGTGCAAGATTGCCGCGGCTTGCGCTGGGGTCAGCATACTCGCGATGGCTGTCGAGCCATGTAACGCAGTTTTCTTGAGGTCGGGATGATCGGAATGCGCGTCGTGGTCTTTTGTCGGTTTCATGGCCGAAGCCCCCTTTGGATATTCGTGGCTAAGGTGCGCAAGGAATGGGCAGTGGGTGTCTCGCGTCATGGCGGAAAGAACGCTCCGCACCAATGCCAGCTATCAAAATAGCATGCCGACAAACTGCTAGCAAGGGAATCTCGCACCTCGCGTCAAATCAGTTTTCAAAGTAGCCGAGCTGCGAGAGCCGCACCCGGGCTGCGTCCTCGGAAACAAAGAAGGCCTCACTGACCAGCTGTTGCAGATCACGAGCTTGCGGTGAATCACTCGGCACCCTGCAGATCTCTCGTCCGCGGAAATATTTGAGTACAGTCCGATGCAACCAGGTCCATGGCATGAGGAGCGCGCCGCCGGCGTAATTCGCCTGCCACTCCATCCAGTCGAAACCGGCCGCCAAAGTTAGAACACCGTTGGGGAGACAGCGGAGAATTTCGTTGTGCGCAATCCAGCGGCGACGCCAGGCGGGTGCGTGCCAATAAACGTGGCCATATTCGTGGGCAAGGGTGTAACGCAGCCGATGAATGCGAACCGGGTCTTCGAAAAGTTCGCGCGCTATACACACCAGAGGCCTCTGTCCGGTTGAGAAATAGGTCACCCCCTCGACGCCGTCACCTTCACCGCGGAGATCCGCGTAGTGGTTGAGTTCCATGGCATCCCGGATCAGAAGCTTGAGGAGAGCGCCGGTTGGCACGGGGATGGCGGGAAACCCGTAGAGACTAGTCGTGAATCGCGTGATGACACGTTCGCAGCGTCTATCGAGGTCTTCCAGAGGAAAATAAGGCCGCTTGCGAAAGCGGCCGGATCGGTCAGAAATCCAGAGAATCATGGCTTTTTGCCCCTGCTCGTCATCTCGCGCCGAAAGGCGCGATAGGCGGCTATTGCTCGTTCATCTGACACTTTGCTGGTGTCGATATCGAAGGGTATCTGCCTGGCGATGAAGTAAAGCAGATCGACGTCAAGGTTGAGCTCCTTGGCGAATTGCTGCAGCAGGAAACCGCGCGGAGGATGACGCAGATTGTGCTCGATATCGTTCAGGTAGGGACCGGAAATGCCGCGACCTTCCTCGGTCTTGATGCGCGCCGCCAGCTGACGCTGGGTCAGGCCGGCCTTGTTACGGGCTTCCGCTATTATCTCCCCGAAGGTCTTTCTCTGCTCGCTGCCGCGCCGCTCCGATGCCATAGATGTCCTCCAGCTCCGAGCATAGCTGAGTGCGTGCAGGAAGCCAGCTCCCACACCAGCTATTGAGTTGGCTAGGGACAAGACGAATATCCGAAGCAACCGGCTGGCGATATGATGCCCGACGGTTTGGATTGCGGGCTCCGTGTAGGGAGCCCCGCACGAGTTAAATTGCTAGATGTGACCACTAAAGCTACCATGTGACCTCATGAACGCATCCGTGCGCGAACTTAAGGGGCAGCTCTCCCGCTATCTGCAGCGAGTGGCTGCCGGTGAGGAAGTAACGGTAACTTTACGCGGTCGGCCGATCGCACGATTGGTCCGGACAACACCAGAGCTTATCGGTCAGGAGCCGAGGGAGGCAGAAGTGCAGCGACGGCTTGCGGCGATCCCCGGCGTCATTATGCCGACCAGATCCAAGCCCAGAGGAACGAAACGACCGATTCAAATCCGCAAAGGCGAAAAGACGCTCGCCCAAATTGTTCTTGAAGAGCGTCGGTGATTCTCTATCTTGATACCTCAGCGCTGGTGAAGCTCTACGCCACGGAGCCAGGGAGTTTGCAGACGCGCCGCGCGGTAAACCGCGCCGATCAGGTGGCGAGCAGCCTGCTCGCCTATGTGGAAACACGGGCGGCTTTTGCTCGCAAAAAACGCATGCGCCAGCTGAGCGACGCCGAACTGGAACGGAGTAAACGCGCTTTCGAGTTGGACTGGAACGGATTCGTCAGGCTGCCGGCCGATCTCGAAACCGTGCGCCGCGCCGGCGATATGGCGGAACAATTCCAGCTGCGCGGTTATGATGCGCTCCATCTGGCCACCGCCGATCTACTTTCTCGCGAGACGGGAGCGCGCATTAGCTTTCTCGGCTTCGACGCCGCGCTTAACGACGCCGCTTCAAAGCTGGGCCTGACGATAGTGATGGTTTGAGAAAGCGTCGCATCGTTTTATCTCTCCCCTGGAGTCCTGCGGAAACCTCGTAGTTCGATGCCAAGCTTTGGTGACTTCATCAAGAAGCGGCGCCGGGAATTGGTCCTCACGCAGATGAAGGTCGCTGCGCGGATCATTCAGGACGACGGCAAACCCCTGTCGATGCAATACCTGAATGACATCGAGAACGGACGGCGCGGCGCACCGCCGGATTACATGCTCAAGCAGCTCGCTAAAGTTCTGCGGGTCGAGCTCGACTTACTCTATTTTCGTGCCGGTCGGATTCCCCCTGATCTTCAGAAGCGCCTCGTCTCCGACGCGCGGGCAGTCGCGGCTTTTGTCGCCTTTCGCACCGCCCTGCGTCCTCGGCGACAAAAATCTTAAAAAATATTTACCCTACGTTGACCCGCGCTGAGACACTCGCTCGCGCAGGCATCCACGTTCTCCTACCGCACATCGAACAGCTGTCATGGCAAATGCCAGAATAGGAGGCTTGACAGCCCGATGTTGCTGATTATCATCACGATCATCGCTACCTGATGATCGTTTAAGTTTCAGCAGCACCGGCAGTGAGTTGAGCGCGGGATTTGCTCATCTCACAGGCACTTGGAGGTAGACCACCATGGCGGAGCGGACGAGGGCGATGAAGGAGGTGATGACGCCGATGATTAGTGACGCCACCGGTGCTGCTGAAAATCTCAGCCGAGGAAAGCGCATGCGGCACGAGTTTCCGCATCGAGGTCGCCGCTCACCAAATCGGGCGATGGGACTGGGTCTGCCGAAACCCGCACTCACAGCATTCACTGATCCTGATCATTGCCGGAATGAGCGGATGAGAGATCGGCAAGCTGACGGCCGCCGAGCAACCCCGAATGCTGCAACCGCGGAACATTTAGATGCAATCGTGGAGCAGGTCGCGCGCACTTTCCATTTCAGCACGGAGGAGTTCCGGGGGTGCAAGTACGAACAGCATCTCAGTTTTTGCCGGCAAGTTGCGACGTATCTCTGCTCGCACGTGCGAGCGAGTTTAAGCGGCGCGCCGTTCAAGTCGATTGCAGCGCATTTCCCACGGCGATCACAGCACCGTTATTCACGCCGAGGGGCGTTTTCAGCGTGACACTGCGTTTCGACTGTTCATCAACGATGACAACCGTGCGAGGTGCGGCCATGGCGAGATCAAGAACATACTGCAATCCCCGTAATCGCGAGCGTTGCGGCCAGCCGGTACGACGGGAATGCGATTATTTACGCGTACACCGATGGCGCACGGCTGTTTTGTTGCATCGGTGCTGCTTCATCGCGCAGATGCGCGAGAGTGAGGCCGCCCGCCAGCAGCGGAGAGCATAGTGATGGCGCTGTTCTGCAAGCTCCAAGCTGTCGACGCCGCTTGCCGCCGGCTGCTTGGGGAACACCTGACCAGGTTACTAAGCGAGCCAATTCAAGAACTGAGCGGGAATTTTCAGGACGGCAGGATGCGATGGTTCGTTGATGATGGCGCAGGCCCGATGCGAGAAGTGGCAGCGAACGTGTCGCCGCGCGCAATCGAGGCAATGGTCCGGCTACTCGCAACTGTCAACGGCGTAGCGCTCGATTTCCGAGCCCCGTTTCTCAACTGCGTAATAGCCTGCGGAGCACGGTTTAGCGCCGCACTCTCGCCAGTTGCGGACGGGGTGCAGGTGTCGTTTCGAACGCATGTCCGCATTCGTCGCTCTTTACTCGCATTCATGGCTGAGGAGCGAGCGGCTTGGCTGAAAGCACAAATTGTCGCCGGAAAAAATATCCTGGTCGCCGGTGGGACCAACACGGGCAAGACGACTCTGCTCAATTCGATGATCGCCGAAATTCCGATTCAAGAGCGGCTCGCCGTGATTGAAGATGCGCCGGAGCTCCAGGTACGCGAAGGCAACGTCATTCGGCGGACTGCGACTGACGGAGCCGACCTGAAACGCCATGTGAAGGAAATCCTAAGAATGCGGCCAGACCGAATCATCATCGGCGAGGTTCGCGGACCGGAAAGCTGGGACATGATCGATGCCATGCGAACGGGACATAGCGGTGGATTGTCCACGATCCACGCGAACTCCGCTGAGCAGGCTCTGACGAGGCTTGCGGGACTCGCCGGGTGTACCCAAGACGTGATCCGCGAGGGCATAAATCTGGTGCTTTTTACCCAAAGGTCATCCAGTGGAGGCAGGCAGGTAGCTGAAGTTAAGGAGGTGTGCTGAATGGATTCATTAACCAGCTCCTGGCGGCACCATCGCATGCTAGCTGATTATGCCGCAGCGAGTCCCTGGCTCGCTCAAGCGTTTGCTCGCTCGCATATCGTTGAGTTTCCATTCGACGTTGGGAGTGCCCGTGAGAAAGTTGATCAAATGCTGCCTTCAGAAAAGTGGCTGCCGCGATGCGCCAAGAAGCTATTGTCACCCGTGCCTGAACAGCGATTCGGGCATTTTACCTTGGATTTTACTGACACTCGGCCGCCATATCCAAACCTTATAATGCTCGGAACTCCAACGGGCCCGGCCGATCTTATCTACCTGCACAGTATATCGCGTGGTACCAAAAGCTTTGAAGCAGAGCTGGGACATTTCCACCAATGCCACCGCGACAAATTAGACGTACTGGTGAGGTTCTATGCAATCACGAGAGATAAGTACGAGGATAGGATTCCGTCGCTGCGAGCCTTATACCACTTTGGTTTATCCAACACCTCTGCCCAGGGATACGAGTCACTTCTAGATGCTGCCGCAAACAGGGCAGCGGCAGATGATGTCGCCGCATTCTTGGCCAAGGACACCGACGCGGTCGCTGACCTCACCGTGGAGATTGCGGAAGCAATTTATGCGCGAATGCTGCACGCCGAAACACATATATCCGGAACACCGCGCGTCCCATTTCCTATCCGGCACAACACAGTTGTGCTTAGAGAATTGGACGATCACTGCGCTTGGTGGGGCGACACGGCAATCACCTTCGTCGCCGGCCTGTCTCTACTGAATTGCAAGAATATCGTTGAGCAACCAGTAGAATCGCCTCCGCTTAATCGAGCGGCCCGCAGACGAGGAGAAAATCCCCCACCCTATCGCTATCACGTCCTTAAAGTTCGTCCATTCGGATCGCGCAAGCAGCGCGAGTTAGTAAGCGATAACGACCAACTGATGGCCTTGCACTGGGTAAGAGGCCACTTCAAGAGCTACAGCCTCGAACGCCCCTTGTTAGGCCGATTCTCGGGCCGCTTTTGGTTTCAGCCACATCTGGCAGGCCGGGATACCAAGCGAATCGTAGCCAAGAGCTACAAAGCAGATGTGGTGGCCATCTCGACATCCGGGCGGTGACGAGCCGCTGCAACAACGGAACCATTCGGCGAGTTCCGCACGATTACACTTCGCCGGTAAGGAGAGACAAATGAGAATTAACCGAGTAACCACTTTAATCGCGCCACTACTTCTCTTGGGCACAACAACCGTGCTAGCGGCTACGTCCGGTACGCCGCTGGACACGGTCTCGACTCAGGTTATGACGATGGTCAGCGGTCCCATCGCATTGTTGCTCATCATCGCGGGTTTTGCTGGCGCCGGGATCATTTACTTCCTGGGGCGTAATTTCGAAGTTGCGTTCGTGACACTGGCAGGGCTGGCCATTGGTGGCGTCTTATGCTCGCAGATCCAGACCATGGCGGCATACCTGTTTCCGCTCGCGGGCGCACTTATTCGGTAGGCAGTATGAAAGTCTATCTTGCCCTGACGCGGCCAAAGCTCAAACGCGGCGCCGAGTGGAAGCTGACAGCGGTGAACGGACTCTTCACGATCCTGCTGGCCGTGACCGCGCTGGTCTCACACGTCTGGTGGATACTCGGCGTCGCTGCGCTTTTCTATTGGCCGGGGCAATGGCTATTACGCCAGGCCGCTAAACATGATCCGAATTGGCTCGCGGTTTATACGAGGGCGCTGTCCCATCCATTAATTCGCGAGCCGCATGGCTACGCCTATACGAAGAACGCGAAGCCCAAGCCGATTCTTCCAAATGCTTCACGCTGGGTGATTTGACCATGAGAACTGATGATTCGCTGGCTGCGGTAGTGCCCTATGGTTACTTCACCCCCAAAGGCGAGGTCTACTTGCGCGGCCGCGGCCTGATGGCCGGCTATGAGCTACACGGGCTCAGCCTGGAAGCCTCCACCAAGGCGGACCTCGCGGCGGCAGCGGATCGCCTGGTCGAGGCACTCAGGCATCTCGGCACTAACGATATGGTGCAGGCGATTTTTCATCGTCTGCCGGCAACGGCATATCCGGAGCGGCACTTTCCCTCACGGGCGGCCAGTCTGATCGATGAGGAACGCCGGCGCCAATTCGAAGCCGAGAATTATTGGCGCACGCTCAGCCGGCTCTATATCACGACGCAAATTGAAGCGGCGGTTCCGAGTCCATATTCGCTCGGCGTATGTTTTCGCGCCGGACGACTGGAATCCGAACGCCGATCTAAGTCTTGCAGCGCTTCCGCGAGCGCTGCGCCAAGGCCTTTCAGGATGCACTGGGCGGAACGATCGATTTACGCCGCCTCAACGAAGGAAACCTTCCGCGATCTCATTCTGGCCGTCACCGGCCGTGACTTTCCGGCGATCATGCCGGCCGGCAAGGTCCGCCTGAACGAGATAATCGCCAGTGAGCGCTGGTATGGCGGCGTGGCGCCATGGATTGGCGAGCTGCATCTGCGGCCAGTCTGCATAACCGCCTATCCGGCTGCGACTCATGCCGCAAATGCTGGCTGTGCTGTTGCGCAATCCCGGGCTGCTGACGGTCTCGGCGCGCTTCATCTGCCTGGACCCGGACGATACGCAGAACAGCTGAAGCTCGAACGCATTTTCTGGGTGCGAGGCGCAAGCTCGGAAGCTTCACGATATCATTGCGCGGGCGCTGAATGTCGAGCGGCGCAAGACCCTCAATCAGGACGCCGAGCGCCAGATGGCCGAAGTCGATGAGGCCATGGCCGCCGCGGCGGCGGGCATGCCCTTTGGCTGGTGTACCATCACCGCCGTCATCAAGGACACCGACCCCGAGCGCGCCACCGATGCGGGCGCGAGCCCTGGTCAAGGATCTTAAGCGCAATCGGGTCTACCGCCCGCCTCGAAGACGCCAATGCGGTCGAAGCGATTCAAGGCACCTGGCCGGGTGATGGCTGGAGCAACGTGCGCCGGCCGCTGCTCACGGCCGGCAATTTCGCTGAACTGATCCTGCCGGTGGAGCACTGGCCGGGCACGCCGACGATCGATTCGCCGTTTTACGAGAAGGACACACCGGTGCCATTGGCCTGCGGCGGCAGCGGCAAAGAGCCTTTTTATCCACCAACGCATATCGGCGGCGTCGCCAATCAACTGATCATCGGTCCGACCGGCGACCGGCAAGTCGGCGCTTTTGGGGGCGATGGTTGCCGCCACCACCGGCCTGCCCGACGCGCAGATCGTCTGGCTCGATCTCGATTATTCCTCGTTCGTTCTGGCTCATGCGCTCGGCGCTACCTACAGCGAATTCGCAGCCGACGACTCCTCGCCGCTGGCACCGCTGCGCCATCTGACGATGAAAACGGCGTGGGCTGGCTCTTTGACTGGTTCACGCGTCTGTTTGCCGGTGGAGATCGTACTCGATGAGGTTCAAGCCGCCGATCTGACCAGCGCTCTGGAGTTGGCCAAAGCCATGGGTATGCGCTCGATCGGCGATATTCGCCACGTTGATGCAGGATCCGCGGCATGCGCGGCGTGCTGGGCAACTACATCGCTGGCGGCAAGTGGGGCCACATCTTCGACGGCGAAGCCAGTCTACCGCCGCCAAGGGGGCGGCGCGGTAGTGTCTATGAGATGCGCGGCCTCGTGGCCCTGGGCGAGCGCGCAGCAGCGCCTGCGACCGAGTTAATTCTTCATGCCTGCGAAACGCGAATGGGTGAAAGCCGACCTTCATCTATGTCGATGAAGCCTGGCGCATGCTCAGTGACGAGGTCTCGCGCGATTGGCTCTATGACGCTATCCGGACTTTCCGCAAGCGCAATGCCGGGATCACTCTGGCGACGCAGTCTCTGACGGAAATTGCGCATTCCCCTTATCGAGATCTGTTGCTGGAATCATGTCCCGGCAAAATCTTTCTGCCGAATCCTGAAGCTAAAGGCGCCTATGTCCGCGAGGCTTACCTCAAACTGGGTCTCGCGAGCGGGAAATCAGCATCATCGCCAATGCGGCGCCACGACGCGAATACTACTTCCATTCATCCCAGGGGAGACGCCTTTTCACCCTGAATCTCGGCCCGGTCGCACTCGCACTATGCGCGGCAACCGGACACCGTGATGTCGAAATGGCGCGGAGGCTGTTGCAGGAGCATGGCCGTGCGCAATTCCTTGACGCATGGCTGGGCGCGCACGGTCTCGGTCCCATGCTGGAAGGTAAAACCGATCCCGAATCTGTGCCGTCGCACCTCAATTACGCAAATGGGAGGGCATTTCAATGATTGCGCTTGTGATCGCGTTGCTGCTGGTATTTGGCGCCACGCCCGCGTCCGCTCAATTCGGCGGCTCATTAGTTAGCGATCCGCTAACCGAGCAAGCTACGGCGCAAACCGCGAGTGCAGTAAATCAGACCAATGCAGAACTCCAACAGGACGTAACGATAAATACTCAGACCGCGGCATCGGTGACGACGCCGGGTGATGCTGGCTTATTTCAGAGCGTCTCGGCTTTTCTCGATACTCTCGACGCCAATTTCAACGGCACGATCAATTCGGCCCAGATTTTCGCCGTCCTTTTCCCTGGCTGGGTGCCTTTGCCGGCGGACGCCATTCCGCAGGGCGCCACGATAACTACTAAGGCATTAGCCACATACAACGCGGCGCTTGCTGCGGCGCAGACGCAGGCAGCGGGATTCGATGCCGAGGGCACTCATCTCGGCTCAATTGAAGCCGCGAATTTGAAGTCGCACCGGTCTGCTTGCAGGCCATCCAGATCAATACGGAGGCTCAACTCGCCGTGGCGCAGCAGGTTCAGCTGCTCCGCCAACTCGAGGTCGCGCATGATCACGATGGAAGCCACCAAAGCCGGGGAAGAGCTGAACGAACGTGCGCAGACCGAAGCGACCAGCGCGCAAGCCGCCAATCTGGGAGTGTCCCCGCAATGAACCTCAAACGATTAATCATTTGTTTCATTCTCGTGGCCGTCGTTGTCTTCGCCGGCGTCTTTTACTGGGAGGCAACCAAACCGGTTCCTGACTCGATCACGGCTTTTCAGCACAAGATGCTCGCCAAGGGTTATAGCCGCGACCATGTGACGCATCGCTGGTACCCAGCGTGGGAAAGCTACACGAACAACGGTTGTACGGTGTACGGCTCTCCACTCGACGCGACGTTTATCTGCCGCACTCCTCTGACAGGTGGCATTCCGGATGAGGAGGATCAGAAATAAATGGACCCGAATCTTCTACAAAATGCGTTGACGCCTATCGCCAATGCCGTGGGCCAATGGCAGAACGCGATCTTCGCTCTCGGTTATCCGATCTTCTGGATGCTGGCATTCATCGAGCTCGGCATCGTTGCCGCTCTCATGATCATTAATCGGGATTTGCCAGGCATCTTGGATGATTTGGTGAGAAGTGTAGTCGGTATCGGCGTCGGTTACATCCTCTTCCAGAACGGGTCCGATTGGATGCGCAATGGCGTTATCGCGACGATTGCTGAGTGGGGTAGCACGCTTAGCGGTTTGCCTATGGCGAGTCTAAGCCCAGACGGCATCCTGACCTCGGGCTGGACACTTGCAAGCACTCTCCTGAAAGCAATGGCCCTCGGCCATTGGTTGACCATGCCAGTCAGTGACTTGGTGATTCTGCTGGCAGCACTCGGCGTTACCATTGTTTTCGGTTGGGCGGCGATTATGTTGCTGGAGCTTCAAATCGAATCTTACGTGGCTGCAATTGGCGGTTCCATTTTTTTGCCGATTGGTGCCTTTCGATTTAGCTCGCACGTGATGGCCTATTACTTCGGCTGGGTCCTGAGCGTCGCGGTGCGCTTCTTCTTTACTTTCTCCTTGCTCGGCGTGGCGCAAGCCTTGGTACAAAATTGGAGTATCCAGCTAACCGCGAATAGCAGTCTTATCACCGGCAATCTCACGATCCCATTTCAAATACTCCTCGAGTCACTCTTGTTCCTAATGATGTTGATTCACGTGCCGACCTTCGCCGGCCGCATGCTGGTTGGAGCGGTAATGCCAAGTGTCGGTACGAGCGGCCTGTCGTCGTCAATGGCAGCAGCCGGCAGCGCAGCGGTGGGAGCTGGTCAGGCAGCAGCAGCCGCCGCTTACAAAGCCACGGTCGGCGACCTCATCGATCACATGCTGCTCGAAACCTGAGAGGGGGAACTCGAATGGCCGCCAATCCAGTGATCGCGATGGGTTACGAAGATCAACTAATTCGCAAACACAATCAACTCCTCGCGCGTTTGCTCATCGCCATCACCTGCATCACCGTGCTGCTGACAATCCTTCTGGTGCGTGCTCATCTTCCGCCCGCGCACTCTGCCCTACCTGGTGATGGTCAATGGCAACGGCGAGCCCATCGCCCTGGCCCAACCCGTACTCGGCACCCAGGCGCTCAACGACGTGGTGATCAAATGGGCCATCGAAGAATTCATCCGTAACGCCAGGACCGTCACCGCCAATCTCGATGAACAGAAAGATCATCTGCGCGATGGCTATGCGTTCGCGCGCGAACAGGCCGCCAAAGCGCTGAGCGACTATTACCACGATGGCCGGCACGATCCCTTTAGCATCGGTCAGAAAGGCTGGGTGGAAGTCCAGATAACCCGTACTCCGCTCAAGCTTCCGGCTCCCGATACTTATCAGGTCGATTGGATTGAGACCCATCACGATTACAACAGCACGCTGACCGCGAGCACGTCATGGCGCGCGACACTGAAGGTTGTGACCGCCGCTCCGGACAACACAGACGGGAGAAACCCGATCGGACTCTACGTCACCAATCTTGATTGGTCGGCGGAGGTGAACCAATGAAAACATCCATAGCCTTAATTGGATTCGCTGCACTTTCTGCAGGCTGCGCCGCAAGGCAACCGCCCGCACCGGCACCTTACGTTCCCGCCGCACTAATCAATCCACCGCCGAAACCCATTGAGATCCCGTCGGATCCGATGGCGGCTCTTCCCGGTGATATTCGTGAAGCGATTCGGAGTGGTGCAGCCGCGAGACCTTCACGAAGGCATAACTACACTGTTGCCCTATTCGCCACACACACAGCCCAATATCAACTGCGAGGTGCTGCGAGTGACCGAAATCGTGCTCAGTGCCGATGAGAGCGTGAAGGCGGACGGCATCGGTGTCGGTGACAGCGAACGATGGGATATCAAGCCAATCGATAACCGGATTTTGGTCAAGCCGAAAGAGCCCGGCATTGTCACGGATCTGATAGTCGTGAGCAGCCAGCGTTCGTATCACTTCACGCTCAGGACGCGAGCGCCATATATGCCGCAGGTGGCGTTCTACTATCCCGATGATCTCGCTCAAGCCGAAGCGCGGCGAGAGACCGCCATACGTACGGCAGCGCACCAAGCGAATGACTCTTCATCGTTGAAGGCGCTTAACTTCAACTATCAAATCACCGGTCCCAACGTTCCCTGGCGCCCTCTACTCGCCTTTGACGATGGCGAGCACACCTATGTGCAGTTCCCCGCGGATACCTTCAGCTCCGACATGCCGACGCTTATGGTGCAGAACGGAAAGGAACAAGCATTGGTGAATTATGAGGTGCGCGGCTCGTACTACATCGCCGATCGTATCTTCAAGAGCGCCGCGCTCACCTCAGGCGCCGGCGCCGATCGCCAGGTCGTGCAGATCACAGCGAGGTAGAAACCATGCAAACCACACCGCAACCTAAGGGCGTCAGCCACTGGTTTGCCGTTGCACTCGTCGGCGCCTTCAGCCTCGGCCTGCTGGTGTTCTTCTTCGCCATCCGCCGGCGTCCGGCTGCGGAGCCTACGCCATCCGCGTTGAAGGATGCGCGCGCTGATGAAAGCTGGTTCGAGAAATACCAGCCAACGCCGGCAGTTGCTAGCAAGCCGGTACCATACACGCCCCTTGAGGCCGCGCCGGTCGCAGTCTCGTCGATTCCGTCGGTCGCGCCACAGCCGCGGCAACGGCCCTACGCACAGCCAACCATGAGCCAGGAGGCGCGCGAGCGCCTGGAACGCTACCACCGCGCGCTCGCATCAGACATCGGCATTAAGCAGGACAACGGACCGACACTCGAAACCCCACGTTTGCTAGCAACCGATTCGGCCACGCCCAACACTTCGCCTATCAACGTGTCGGCACAATCGGCGCCGCCGCATACGATCAGCGCGTGGACCTGGATATACGGGACGCTCGAGACCGGCATTGATTCCAATCATCCTGGCGATGTGCTTGGACGCGTCAGCCAGGACGTTAAGGATTCAGTTACGCAAACCGAAGTGCTGATTCCCGCGGGCAGCAAGCTTCACGGCTATCAACAGGGCCGCGATCAGGTGCAGCAGAATGACACCAGTCTGCTCGTCGCGTGGAACGATATCGAATTCCCCAACGGCGGCCATATCCAGCTACCCAACATGCCCGGCGCCGATGCTCAAGGCTTTCCTGGCTTTCAGGATCTCACCGACAACCACTACGCACGGACCTGGACTCCCGCGTTGCTCATTTCCGCTATCACCGCCGCCACCATGCTGGCCAGCCATCCGACCTATGGCAGCGCAAGTGGCTATGACAGCGAACAGCAAGCGCTCGGTGCAGGCGCCGAAACGCTTGGCGGCCGAGCCACTGGCCAGTTGGGTATGGACATGGTGCAGAATAAACCGACCATCACCATTCGGCCGGGCTATGTGTTCCGACTGCTGGTAACACGCGACCTCGTCTTCGATCACGCTTATCCGGTTAACTGATCATGAGACCGATCGTGCGCCTCACCCTCCTGATGCTCGCGTTGATTACTCTGTACGCGGTCTTGGGTCTTGCCTGTAACAATAGTGCTAGCGCACCGCGTGGCCTCTACCGCATCACCCACGGCGCCTTACAACGTGGCACCTTCGTGTTCTTGAAGATGCCGCTGAAACGCATTGCCGGCGTTGCTGGAGATACCATCCGAGTCACACCTGAAGGCAGCTACATCAACGGCAAGCTGTGGCCCGGCAGCGCCATCCCTGGCGACGTGCTAGCAAGCCATTGGCTCGCACACTATCCCTTCGGCACGTTCACGCTACGTCCTGGTCAACTCTGGGTACTATCGCACAACCCGCTCGGCTGGGATTCCCGTTACTTCGGTCCGCTCGATCAGTCGCTGGTCAACGCGACTGCCGAGCCTTTACTCACTACGGAGGAATGAACGTGACCGATCACGACAAAAGACTACTCATGCGCGGTATGAGCATCGCCAGCGGTCTCTTGATCAACGCTCAACGCACCCACCGTGGGGTTATCACCGCGTACCAGAGAACGCTGGCCGAGGCCTGGGGCATCGACGAGGGCGACGCTGTTCATCGCGAAGAATTCAAGCAGTTCGTTGAGGAAATTAATGAGGCCATTGCGACCAAAAATCCGGACGCGATCAATCCAGGCGGTGCTAGCAAATCGCCCAAAGGCAATTAGTTAGGGGGCTACACATGAAGCTCAATATGAAGCCACTGGTCGAAACTACTGAACAACTCAATGTGCGTATTCCTGCCACGCTCAAGAATCGCATGGATAACACGCGCGCACGTGCCAAAAACCTTGGTGTCGATTTCAATGCCACCCTCATCGCTAATCTGGAAGAGTTCGAGCGTGAGTTCGATGTCTTGCTTACCGCCAAGCAATCGGCCCCCACTACTTCACGAGCATCGCTGAATCAGCCAACCATTAATTCTGCTAGCACTTCGTTAGCGGAATCGAATCAGTCAAAGATCACTTCGGCTGGCAGCAACGGTGCCCAAAGAGAGCGTCCATGAAAGCGGGATCGACTTGGCACCGTGTGGGGTTCCTTGACGTGCAAGAGCACGTTTTTCGAGCATACACACCACTCATCCCCCCCTTCGGGGATGAAATCCCGCCTAAGTCCCTGATTTTAAAGCTGATGACACAAATGTCGGACGCAGAGACGCGGCGTCAGACGTAGGAAACATAAGGAGTTTTCGATGGCAGTTGATGAAGAGCGAAGAGTGAGTTTCCGGGTCTCCATAGAAGAAGATGAAGTCATCAAGAGCGGCGCGAGAGAGCAAGGAATCTCCGTATCCGAATATGTACGAGCGAGAGTTTTCTCACGAGCCTGCCGGGCGTTCCAATGACTACCTCGCAGACTTAATCAAGCACGGGATCTACCTCGCCAATCAAGCCATCGTAACGGTGTACTCCATAGCGCGAGCCGAAGGAAAACACAACAGGTTCCTCTCCTACGACGAGCTCCGGGAAGTCTATAAACGAGTCAACGCGGAGGCGATCCTGTACGCGGTTGAGTTTCCCGAGCAGTTCGTCGAAGTCCGGGAACTCATCGACGCAAAACGCAAAGCAGCAACATCCGGCGGGTCGGCCACGGAGCAGAAAGGGGCATAGCCGTGGCGCCCGGTGCTTCGGAAGCGGCACGTTGGCAGGCGTACCAGACGCGCGCCCGGATGGGCGCGCAACTATGGTTCCGAGTCGTTGTCTGGATAGTTCTAGGTTGGATCGCGTTGACCATTTACATCGTCTGGCACGAGAGCGGCGTGTACTTCCCGCAGATACAACACGCCTATTTCTGGCGTTGGGTGATATGCGGAATCCTGTTGCGGACTCCCCTGATTCATCCTCTCGTTCTGCGTTGCTCCCTACCCGCCAACGGGACATGGTATCGACTCGGGCCGCTCGCCGACTGGATGAATGGCCCGAAGATGTACTATCGCCCGTTTACCGACTGGTTCTGGCATTATGCCATCCGCACCGCGCTGGTGCCGATCGCCTTCGGCGCGTCGCTGCTGGTCTGGCGCGCACGGCGGCTGGTAGACGTAGAGCACATCCGGGGCTTGAGACTGCTTCCCCCAACACACCACAACCGCCAGCTCAACGGCGGCTGGCTCACTCAGGCGCTTGGCGGCAGGCAGGGGAAACAGGGGATCAAGATCGGCGACAGCGTCATCCCGGAAGATCAGGAGTGCGAGCACCTTTTGCTTACCGGATCGCCCGGCGCCGGGAAAACGACCGCGATCAGACACATGCTGATGCAGATCAGGGACCGCGGCCAGAGCACTGTGATCCTCGATCCCGAGGCGGAATATATCCAGGAGTTCTACAACGAAGAGCCGCGGGCGATGTCGTCCTCAACCCGCTCGATGCGCGGTGTCCATTCTGGTCGCCCTGGCTCGAATTCCGAGATGCCTCGTTCACGATGGATGCCGAGGCCATGGCGGCCTCATTGGTGCGGCGGCAGCCTCGTACTCCCACCGAAGCCTTCTTCCTGAATTCCGGTCGCACGCTCATCGAGGCCATCTTCGAGACCGTGCAACAACGGAACAACTCACGCTCGATCATCGAGTTCCTGGCGCAGCCGCGCGACAAGATGCACGCGGCTTTGAAAGGTACCCGCGCTTATCCGCTGCTCGATCCCGGCGCGCATGAGCAAGGGCGCCGGCATCCTCGGTGTCGTCACTGACGCGGTCAAGGCCTTCTATCATCTGCCGTTGACCTCGAAGCGCCGTTGGAGCGCCCGCGAGTGGGCGCAGTCGCGCAAGGGCTGGGTATTTCTGCCCTCCACGGAAGACACGCAGCCAGCGATCCAAGGTCTGCAAGGAGTCTGGCTCGATTGCCTGGTGCGCTGGCTGATGACTTCCGAAATCGGCAGCGGCCAGGTCTGGATCATGGCCGACGAATTACCGGCGCTTGGACTATCAGCCGCAGATCGAAAAGCTCGTAACGCGCGGACGCAAGCGCGGACTCGCCGTGGTGATGGGCTTCCAGAATGTATCGCAGCTCCGATCGATTTATGGGCGCGACGGAGCCATGACCCTGACGAGCTCGCCGACCACCAAAGTGATTCTCCGTTGTGACGAGGCGGAGACTGCCAAATGGGCGTCGGAGCTCCTTGGCAGCCGCGAAATCGAACGAATGCAGATGACCCAGCTTGCCGGGTTAAGTACCTATCGCGAGGGAATAAACCTCCAACCGCACCGCAGCATCGAGCACCTCGTCCTCCCGGCGCAAATCCAGAGGCTTGCACCTTTAACCGGCTATCTTTGCGTGGCCGGCCATGACCGAACGACCATCCGCATCCCCGAGCGTCATCTGGAGAAATACCACCCGGCATTCATTCCAAGAACGCAGATCACCGCTACTCCAACGGTCGAGGAGGACGCGCCTGAGGTGCGATGGACTGGGTTGAGGAGCTCGTTATGATGAGCATGTCGGGCGGGGGGCTCAGTGCCGGCCAAACCGAACAATATTTCGATGAGCACTACACCCAGGACGATTACTACACTCAGGGACAGCGTTGCGTCGGGCGCTGGATCGGAAAGGGCGCAGCGGAGCTCGAACTCACTGGCGATGTCAGCCGGGAAGATTTCTCGGCCCTGCTGCAGGGCTTTAATCCGCGCAGCGGCGCAGTATTGATTCCCGCCGCGACCCACAACGGCGAACACCGTGCGGGTTGGGATTGTGTATTCAGTGCGCCCAAATCGGTCAGCATTCAGGCACTGATAGGCGGTGACGGGCGGCTGATTTCCGCTCATGCGCGAGCAACGGAACGAGCGCTGATCGAAGTCGAGGCATATGCGATGTCCCGCCAGCACGGTGGCCGTGAATATGTCGTAACCAGCAATGTTGTCGGGGCTGCCTTCAATCACTTAGCTGCGCGCCCCGCCGATACCGTTCGACTCCCCGACCCTCAATTGCATACGCACGTGGTCTTACTGAACATGACCCGCAGACCTGATGGCGAGTGGCGTGGAATGGATCCGATCCGCATTTACGGCGCCCAAAGTTTCGGTTCGGCGGTCTATCGTTCGGAACTCGCGCGGGAAGTGCAGAAACTTGGATACCGCATCGAAGTAATCGGTGGCAATGGCGCCTGGGAGCTGGAGGGCTTCACCCGTGAGCAGGTGATGACGTTCTCGCAACGCCGGCAGGACATCCAGCAGCAGATGTCCCAGCAGGGGCTGAGTGGCCCAAAGGCCGCGCAAATCGTCGCGCTGAATAGCCGGCAATCAAAACGCGACTATGACGAAGCGGAGCTCAAGGCCGAATGGGCGAAGCGAGCTCAAGAAGCAGGAATCGATTCGAGACAGCACTTCAACCAAGCCCTTAGGCGCGGCGATATGTGCAACGCCAAAAGCGCTGACCCCCGGAACGCGCTCGATTTCGCAAAGGCTCACACCACGAATCGCGAGGCAGTCGTGGATCGACGCGAACTCGAGGCGGCAGCGCTTCGCTATGGCATGGGACAAGTGATCCTCGATGGGGTGCGTCAGGAGATAGGCGTCCAGGAACGGGCGTTAAGACTCATTCGGGCCGGTAAGCCGAGCTCTGATCATCCGCAAGGCGCGTACACCACAGATGAGATGCTGGCGCTCGAACGGGAAAACTTAGCATTGGTGCGAGCGGGACGCGGGCAGGGCAGGGTGATCGCCAGGACGAACGAGATCGAAAGATGGAGCCGTGAGAAAGGCCTCTATCCTGATCAGACCGATGCAGCAAAGCTGACGCTTACCTCGAAAGACTGGGTTACTGCCATCGAAGGACTGGCCGGCAGCACCAAAACCACCACTGTCGGCGCCATCCGCGAGTTTGCCGAGGGACAAGGTTATACCGTGCGCGGCTATGGTTTGACCTCGGGCAGCGTAAAGGCTCTGCGAGAGGCCGGCATCGATGCTCACACCATCGCCAGCCTTCTCTCCAATCCGCCACCCCTACGTAGCGGCCCGGAGCTCTGGTTTGTCGATGAATCGTCCTTGATAGCGACCGCGCAAGCGAACGAGTTGCTCAAGGCGGCGCGCGCACTCGGTGTGGAGCGCATCGTGTTCGTCGGCGATCAGCGCCAGCACCACGCGATTGAGGCGGGTGGGCCGATACGGCAATTCCTTGCGGACGAGCTGGCCGTCGCCGACCTCAACGTCATCCGCCGCCAGCGCGATCCCGAACTGCGGCGCGCCGTCCAAGCAGCGTCCGAACGGCCTCGCGAAGCGTTCGATTTGCTCGAGCAGCAAGGACGTATTTCTGAAATTCGAGATGTGAAACAGCGCTATCAGCGCATCGCCGAGGATTATCTCCACGCCCACGAAGCCGGCCAAACGACGCTGGTGGTCAGTCCCGGCAATGACGAAAGGCGGAATTTGAATCAGGAGATTCGCTCGCTATTGGTCGCACGCGGGCATGTCGAAAAACAAGGCCGAGAACACCAAATTCTCGTGCGGCGGGATCTCACGCCCGCCCAAATCACCTGGTCCGGCAGCTACCAGGAGGGTGATGTCGTTCAGCTCAGGGGTTCGCGGCCGCAGCAGCGCCAGGGCTTTAACAAAAACAGCTATCTTACCGTCATGGCGGTAAATCGCGGTGCGAACTCTCTGATCTTACGCGCTGCCGAGGGACAGCGCCTCGAGGTGAGCCCGGCAAAATGGGCAAAGGCCGCCGAGGTTTACACCCAGGAAGATCGTACACTCGCCGTTGGCGATCGGTTGCAATTTCGCACGCCGGACAAGAAGCGAGACATTGCCAACGGACAGTTTGCAACCGTCATTAACTTCAATGGCGATCGCGCCAGGCTCCTGCTAGACGGTAGGAGCAAGCGCGAACTCAGCGTACCCCTCTCCCAACTTAGACACGTCGATTACGGCTACGCCTCTACCTCTCACGCTGCCCAGGGCGCCACCGTGGACCGCGTGATAGTCAACGCGGACTCCATGCGCAGCGCACAGCTCGTCAATCGCAAGCAGTTCTACGTCTCCATTTCACGCGCACGACACGATGCACGCGTGTACACGGACGATGCGAAGGCATTGCGACATGCCGTTGCTAGGGAATCCCAAAAAGGAAATAGCCCTCGACGCCTTCAAACAGCGGCCAACCCAGCAATTAAAACATCACCCGGAAAACTATCGATCTGCAGCCGGAACAATCTCAGACGCAATCTATTGGTATTCGGATTTGAAAATGTGCGCCGAGGTTCTTCCGCAAGCCCACGATCACCGGTAGTGTCTTGAAGGTTCCAAAAAAATCGCGAAAAGGAGAGGCCATGATTGCGGGTGATGGAAAACGTCACCGTTTCTTTTGGCGAGGATGCACACCATGACCAAGAAAAACCATGAGGCTGAAAGAATCGATTTAAAAACGTTGGTCGAGCGACCGGGATTTTCTGCGTGAGCTAATCCGAACGACCCTGCAGGAAGTGCTGGAAGCCGAAATGAACGACGCCCTGGGGGCGGCTAAAAGCGAACGCACCATGAGCGCAACGGTCATCGTTCGGGCTACTATGGGCGCTGCTTAATCACCTGGGTGGACAAGCTGGAGTTGCGGTGCCGCAGGATCGCACAGGGCAGCAGTTTTCGGTCGAGCTGTTCGAGCCTTATCAACGCTCGGAGCACGCGTTGCTGCCGGCTTTGGTGGAGATGTACATACAAGGAGTCTCGACCCGCAAGGCAAGGTCAAGGTCATTACCGAAGAGTTATGCGGGCATAGCTTTTCGGCGTTCTCCATCAGCACGATCAACCAACGACTGGATCAGAGTATACCCAATTTGCAGCGCGGCCTTTGAGTGAAGCCTTCCCCTATTTGATCGTCGATGCCCGCTACGAGCGCGTACGCGAGGCCGCGGTGATTGTCAGCCATGCTGTGCTGATTGCCATTGGCATCGACTGGGACGATCGCCGTCAGATCCTGGGGGTAGAACTCGCCAATCGAGAAAGCCGTTCGAGCTGGAGCGAGTTTCTGCGCGGACTCAAGGCGCGGGCTCAACGGCGTGGAGCTGGCGGTGTCCGACGATCACGCGGGGCTTAAGGCGGCGGTTCGTGAGATCCTGCCGGAAGCCATCTGGCATCGCTGCTATGGCCATTTACTCTGCAACGCCTTGGGACTACGTACCGCGCAAGGTCGACGACTGCGAGCAAGAGCTGTGCTGGCTGGCTTGCCGTGGCGGCACAAGGTCCACCGAGGACCTAATGGCATACGTGCTGGGCGTGGCCAGTCGCGGGGATGATAAGCTTACGATTGGCGCTAAGCATCTCGCGCCAGTTAGCGATATACGCGACTAAATTGTGGACGGTGCGGCTCTCGATGCCGGTCACACCGCAGAGGTCATCTCCACGATAATCACCCTGACGCTATGGATCGCTAAGCCAAACTGCGTCGCTTCTTTGCTCGAGTTGCGGTTGAGCCGCGTTGGCTGGCGGTCAGCATACTTTCGCCGGGCAGATCACTCGCCATGGCCAAGCAACCTGATAATACGCTGCAGCGAGATTTCGCCGGCGCCGGCTTTGATGCGCGCTGATATGCGCTAAAATCTCATCAACAAGAGAAGTGCATCTCGGGCTCTCGCTCAAAGGTGCGATGCTGGCCGTTTCGAGCGCCCTTTTCCCAGGTTTCGCTTTTGACGAGGTCGTTGTGGCAACCGACGAACACCAAGCCTTCAGCACTGCCACTTTTCTGGGCCGCAGAGCTATGCCCTCGCATTCGACGGCCTGTAACGCTCCCGTGGGTTGCCTGGAGTACACGACTTTCGTTGAATTGCGCGACGTCAAATATGTTGACTTCTCCAGGCTCGCTGAAAAATCATGCCACTGAACTAGGCGAGAACGACTTTTGAACCGCTGATCATGGAGTCTTGGGAGCGTGTGGGTATGCCGGGAAAATGGCAGAGCGCGTCGAGCAACCGTCAAAAAACACGCTAACGACTGTACGAACTACCTGTTCTTGCGACAGCGAACCTGCTGCGCCGCGATTGTAACGTTGGATTCCGCGAATCATTCCGAGCAGGGACTCAACCAAGAGTTGACGATCAAGATCGCCACGGATGGCGCCACTCTTCACTCCCCGAGCTAGTACAGTGCCGATAATTCCCGCGAGTTTTTGACGTTCTCTCCGATATCGCTTTTCGTGCCCTCTGGAAAGTTCAATCGGATTGCGGAGCAGTTCGAAAAAGTCCAGCCTATTCCAAAAATACGAAACAATCTGGCTCACGATCATCGTTACCGCCTCGGGCACTGACGCCGCGTCTTTCAGCGCCGAAACGATCCGGCGACGAAGGTCGATGTAACCTTCGATCACCGCAACCGTGTACAGCTCCTCTTTTGAGGAAAACTGCCTGTAAACGCTGCCTTTACCTACGCTTGCGCGAGCCGCAATTTCGTCGATCGAAACTCGATCGAATCCTTTCTCAGCGAATAAATCGATGGCACTACCCATAATTTTCTGGCGCAGCATCGGGATGCGCGGCCGACCGACTACCAGGCGCTCGCCTGCAGACTTTGAGGCTCCACCAATGGATTCTGCTTTGCGCGGCGATTTTATCGACATCTTCATTACGAAATGCTGCTGCCGCTTCGCTATTCCCAGAATTGGCGAAAGATAGTGAGGTTGCCTCGCCCAAACTATACCCGAGCGCGGCAAAGACTGATCTTATCGAAACAGCTGCACTGGCCTCAGCTCGGCTTCTGCCCGGAGCCAATCGCCGACTTCAGTTCCTGGTCCGCCGTTGCGAGCAAGGTACAATTCATATGCGCGCTTTCGAATGTCATCTTCAGTTGCTCCAACCCGTTTTATTTCATTTTGCTGTTCTTGTGCGACTTTTTTCTTTACCGCCATGTCAGAGCCTCCGTATTCGAGCGATGCAGGTTAATTCGTTGGAGATTCTCATTGCTTCGTCATCCATCCACGATTGTTTTCCAGCCGCACGCAATGCATTTCATTTATGGTAATGCGCTTGGCCTTCCCGCGCTTGCCTTAGTATCTACAACCAAGCCGTTTCCATCGACATGAAAGCAATAATCCTTTGCGGTTGACGTTTCCGGTTCCCCTGGCCTTCATGTGTCTGAGCAATATTCAAACCAATGTCTTATGCCGGACCTTGTACCTATTGGTCAGTTGCCGCAGGAGAAATGTAGCGTTTGGATACACCTCGCCGCCGACACTGCCACCTTTGGACGCACGGGTCCGAGCAGCGCTTTCCGGGGTTTACAATGAGCGCTGAGATTTTGGACCTGATAGTCCACAAACACTCGATAGATCACGGTCTGCAAGAGTGTGGTGGCCAGTAGGAGACCGAGGATTAACAGTTCGCACGTTTCTTGCTGGGGAAGGACATATGGTGAAAACCCCAATAAGGTCATCTCCGCGAGGTTCACGCTGCGAATTGTCTCTCCGGGAACAAAATGGATAGACGATGATCTCGGCTGCGATGCGCGGTGCACTTCGAAAAGGTCTTTCGCTGCTGCGATTTAATTCACCAACCGCGGGCGACACGGAGAGTCAGCGGCCAACAGCCGCCGCCTCGAATGTACTGCCCAATTTGGAAAGCGCTATTTGGACTTGTGCGCTCACGCGGCGCTTCGGCGACCTTGTCGCCGTGGAAAACGTGTCATTGCGTGTCCGTCCCGGTGAAATCTTTGGCCTGATCGGTTCGAACGGCGCAGGTAAAAGTACTCTGATTAAAATGTTGACGACTCTCGTGTCGCCCTCGTCAGGAACGGCACAAATCGCCGGGTTCGACATTATCAAACAAGCGACACAGGTCCGCCAAAGCATTGGTTACGTGCCGCAGATGTTGTCCGCCGACGGTGCACTCACTGGCTATGAAAATCTACTTCTTTCGGCTCGTCTATACGTAATCCCGCGTCGAGAGCGGAAGCAACGAATCGCTGAGATGCTTGCCATGATGAACCTGACCCGCGACGCCGATCGTCTGGTGCAACACTATTCGGGTGGCATGATACGCGAACTCGAAATCGCCCAGAGTATGCTCCATCGGCCGAGAGTACTGCTTATGGACGAACCCACGGTGGATCTAGATCCGCTGGCTCGGCGGACGGTGCATGAACGGCTTCGTTTGTTGCGCGAGAAATTTGCCGTGAGCATGTTTATTACAACGCACGATATGAGCGAAGCTGAGGAATTGTGTGAGCAGATCGCGCTTATGCACAAGGGCAGAATCGTAGCGATCGGAGCTCCGGCCGAACTTAAGGCGCAGGTCGGTCCACGTGCCACGCTGGAAGAAGTGTTTGCTCATTTTATCGGCGCAGCGATCGCGACCGCGGATGGATACAAGGAAGCGCGCAAAGCGCGGCGGAACGCTCAGGAGCGAAGCTGAATGCTTCGCGTCCAGTCAATCGCGGGTTACGTCACTCAGTTGATCGGTATTGCCGATGCCGAATTGCGCAAATTGCGTCATGATTTTTGGGAACTGATAACCCGAGCCGTTCAGCCAGCATTGTGGCTGCTGGTATTCGGCCAGGTCATGGCGCAGGTGCGAGGTCTCGCCAGCCCTGGTACGAACTATCTTGATTTTCTCACACCTGGAATTCTCTCCCAAAGCGTGCTTTTCGTGGCGATCTTCTATGGGATCAATACGATTTGGGAACGCGACGCAGGTATTCTCAACCGTTACCTCGTAAGCCCTACTCCCCGGAGCGCACTCGTGCTCGGCAAGGCTCTTTCCTCGTCGGTCCGAGGTTTATCACAGGCGCTCATTGTTTATTTGCTTGCACTGCTGCTTCATATCCCACTTAGCGGCGAACCATTCAATATTCTGGGTGTTGTATTATTGGTTTCGCTCGGTGCCGGCGTCTTTTCAACATTCTCAGTGGTCGCGGCTTGCATCGTTAGGACGCGGGAGCGCTTTCTCGGTATCGGGCAGCTTCTGACGATGCCGATCTTCTTTGCGAGCAACGCGGTTTATCCCATACATCTGATGCCGCCTTGGCTGCAAGTTGTCTCGCGTTTAAACCCGCTAACTTACGAGGTCGATGCGCTTCGCACTCTGATGTTGCGGAATCGAGTCAGCAGCCTGGGACTCGACCGCGATTTCGCTGTGCTTGTGGGCGCCTTCACTGTACTAGTCGCGACCGCTGCACGGTTGTATCCCAGGATGGGCGAATGAGGTTCCGCTTAGCCGTGCGTCGAAGGAGGCTTCTATTCGCGGCATGTGAGAGCTGGCGAGGTAAACACTAAATGAAGGAACTTCTGATCCTCGCATACAAGCTCTTGGTCAACGACAAAGGCAAATATAGAGCGTTGCTGGTGGGCACCATGTTCGCCGTATTCCTGATTGTGCAGATGACCTCATCTTTTGCCGGTATCTTGACCAAGGCGTCCGGTACTGTGATTAACATCGGCGCCAGCATGTGGGTCATGGACCCAGCAGCTCCTAATGGCATTCTTAGCAACGTGCCGATGCCGGATTACGTTTTGGATGCCGTTCGCAGCATCAATGGTGTCAAATATGCGGTTCCTCTTTACTCCGGCGCGGCGCTAGTAAAGTTGCACGACGGAACTTACCAGCCGGTTACCGTAATCGGGCTTGACGATAGCAGTTTAGTTGGCAGGCCAAAGCTGTTGGAGGGGAAGATCGACGACATCTTTGCGGAAAATGGCTTCGTCGTGATCAAGGACGAAGAATATCCCAAGCTTGGAAGCCCAAAGATCGGAACAGAATTCGAGCTGAATGACAATCGCGGCGTCATCGTTGGCATTGCTACGGTTCCGACCGGGGCGCTGTTCGGCACGCCGACGCTCTATACTACCTACTACAGAGCCATTCAGTACATTCCATCGATGCGTTTTACAATCTCCTACGTTCTGGTCGAGCCAAAGGCCGTCTCTGATATCCCATACATTAAACAACAGGTTGCCCAACTCGGTTATCTCGCTCTGACTAACCAGGAGTACCAGAATGCGATTTCGAATTATCTGAAATTTAAGACCGGCATCGGCACTAATACCCTGTTGATGACGGTGATCGCCTTCTTCGTGGGTCTTTCCATCTCGGGACAGACCTTTTACACTTTTATAATCGAAAACCTCGAGCACTTTGGTGCCCTTAAGGCTATGGGAGCCAAAGGACGCGTACTGGTCTATGTGATCGTCTTTCAGGCGGGGTTTACTGCACTCGTCGGCTATGGGCTTGGCGTTGGCTTGTCGACACTCCTTATATTTGTCGCCCAGCTCCGGCTGCCGGAATATGCGTCTCGTGTAACCTACAGCAATCTTGGTTTGGCTTTCGTGATGGTTTTGATCATCGCGAGCGTCTCCGGTTATGCGGGGGTGCGTCGTGTGCTGAAGATCGAACCATTCGAGATCTTTCGAGGGTGATATGCCCGGCGCCGCAATCGTCGCAGACAAGCTCTCCAGATGGTTCGGGCAAGGCGATACCAGGAACTACGCCGTAAAGGAAGTAAGTTTCGAGGCTCAGTGGGGCGAAATGCTCTACATAGTTGGGCCATCGGGCAGCGGCAAGACAACTTTGCTGAGCATGATTTCCGGCATCTTACGGCCAAACTCCGGTTCGGTGAAAATCGACAACCGCGATCTCTGGAGTCTCACAGACGACGAAATCGCCGATTTTCGCTTGAATACGATTGGCTTCGTGTTTCAGGACTTCCATCTCTTTCCCCGTCTCACGACCGCAGAGAACGTCGCTATCCCGCTGATTCTGCAGAAGCGAAGCTGGGCCGAGGCGCTTCAGGAGGCTGTCCGGTGCCTTGAGGTGGTAGGCTTGGCCGCCAAAGCACGACTTCCACCTACGAAGCTGAGTGGCGGAGAACAGCAGCGCGTGGCGATCGCCCGCGCCATCGTCCATCAACCTGAGATGCTGGTTCTTGACGAACCCACCGCATCGCTTGATGGCGAGACCGGGCGGCGGATTGTGTCCTTCGTGAAGACCGAAATCCTGACTGCAAGGCGTTGCATTCTCATCGTCACACACGACAGCAGAATCTTCGAATACAGTGACAGGATTATGGAAATGGAGGACGGACGGATAACCGGCTTCAAAGAAGGGCAGACCGTATGAAGCCCAGGATCGAACTGGTGCTGGCCTTTCTCGGACTGGCAGCCGGCCTGATAGGCGCGTATCTCTACGGGCTACACGGCGCGCCGCTGGCGCCAGCCTTTAATCCGGCCGCCAATCCCTATTCGAAAGGTATCTATGCAGAGGGCATCGTCGAGAGCTACCAGAACAACGGCGAGAATATCAATATCTATCCTAATGTCGCCGGGACAATTGTAGAACTCCCGATCCATGAGGGCCAGGTTGTGAGGAGAGGAACGATACTGCTGCGGATGGACGACTCGGTCCAGAGGGCGACCGCCGAGCAACAAAAATCTCAAGCTGAAGCCGCGCATGCAACGCTTGAGGAACTCCAAGCCGAACCCCGCAAAGAGACCTTTGAGATCTCCAAGGCTCAAGTGATCTACGCCCGCGCGCAGCTGAAGAACGCCCAGGACGAACTCCAGAAGCAGGAGGCGTCTTACCGGCTGGATTCCAAATCCGTTAGCAAGTACACGCTTGACGACGCAATAAATGCCGTCAAAGTTGCCGCGGGCAACCTTAAGGTCGTGCAAAGGAATTATGAACTTACCAAGGCTGGCGCCTGGAGCTACGATATCAGGAATCAGGAGAAGACTTTTGAAGCCGATGAAAAGGCGTACCTGTCATCGAAATCCCTGCTTGCCTGGTATACGGTCAGGGCCCCTGCCGACGGCAGAGTCCTAGCGATTCAGGCGGCCGTCGGAAGTTACGTCGGCCCCCAAGGCACTTACGACACTTATACGCAGGGATCCGATCCAGTCGTCGTAATGGGGCCTTCAGAAGAATACATCAGCGTGCGATGCTACATCGACGAGATATTGATACACAGGTTAGCCCCAGGCCCGCAAATGCAGGCGCGCATGTTCATTCGCGGCACGAACCTCAGCGTCCCGCTTGAGTTCGTGAGAGTACAGCCTTACGTTTCGCCAAAAATCGAATTATCCGACGAGCGACTCGAAAGGGTTGACGTTCGCGTGTTACCCGTCATCTTCCGGTTCGCAAGGCCCACGACTTTCGTAGTTTATCCGGGCCAGTTAGTAGATGTTTACGTTGCCGAGAAATAGGGCCGCGGAAGCTAGCCGCTGCGCCCGCGAGTACCTGTCAGCGACGTTGTGCGTCTTTCTGTCATGTTGTCTTGCGGCATGTGCCGTAGGGCCGGATTTCGTGCGTCCGGAGGCACCAGGCAGTCAACGCTACACCTATGAAGAAGGGCCCAGTGCAACGATTGGTGCGGAGGGCGGAGCGCAGCATTTCGAGCGAGGGGCAACACTCGCTGCTGACTGGTGGCGCCTATTTGGTAGTCCGAAGCTGAACGGAATAATTGTCCAAGCAATCGCTAATAATCCGACACTACAGGCCGCACAAGCAAGCCTGCATCAAAGCGAGGATAACCTTCGTGCGGGCTACGGGATCTTTTATCCGCAGATCAGCGCCGGCTTCCAACCGACGCGCCAGCAATTTTCTCCGACGCGGTTCGGCCAGAGTGCCGGATCTAGCACTTTCAGTCTCTATACTTTATCTACGACCGTCAGTTACGTACTCGATGTCTTCGGCGGTGAGCGGCGAACAGTGGAGAATCTGCGCGCGCAAGTCGACATTCAGTACTACTATGCCCAAGGGGCCTATCTCACGTTATTGGGTAACATCGTTAACGCCATGGTGGCGGAGGCGGCCTACCAGGCAGAAATCGAGGCGACGGAACAGATTATTGGGTTCTTTCGCGAACAGACGAACCTCACGGCGGCGCAGGCGCAGGCGGGAGTTGTACCTTATTCGAATTTGCTTAGTATCCAAACTGAGTTGGCTACCACAGAGGCGACACTGCCGCCGCTTCGGCAACAATTGGCCCACACCAGACACTTGCTGGCGACATTGGCAGGCCATGAACCTGCCGATTGGTTACCGCCGCGACTCGCGCTTTCCGAACTTAATCTTCCTAAGGATCTGCCGGTCAGTCTGCCTTCGGATTTGGTTCGTCAACGTCCCGACATCCTGGTAGCCGAGGCTCAGCTACACAGCGCCAGCGCCCAGATCGGAGTGGCGACCGCGGCTTTGTTCCCGAGCTTCACACTGAATGCCGACTACGGCCTCAACAGCACCACGCTATCGAGTTTATTCGCGAGTAGTGCCGCCTTCTGGACCATGGGCGCTAGCCTCGCCACCCCGCTGATCCAAGGCCCGACTCTGTGGTATCAGCGAAAGGCCGCGATAGACGCCTATCAGCAAGGCTTGGCCGGCTATCGGCAGACCGTACTTGCGGCTCTTGCGCAAGTAGCAGATGTGCTTGACGCTCTGCAACATGACGCCCAAACTCTCAGCGCGCAATCGGAGGCGCTTAGCGCGGCGGCCGAGGCGTTGCATCTGATACAGGCAAACTATCAGGCGGGCACTGTCAACTATCTCCAGGTGTTGATCGCCGATTATCAATATCAGCAAGCGGACCTTGGATATATTCAGGCAATGGGACAGCGCCTTCAGGACACCGTCGCGCTGTTCGTCGCGCTCGGAGGAGGTTGGTGGAATGCACCCGAAGACGCGCTGCCTGACTCACCTCGGTGAGAGCTCGTTCGCATAATTGTGCAGCGGCGAAGTATTATTTTAAAAGCGCGAGACTAAAGCGCGAACGCGGGTCCGTTTTAGGCGGGATGCCATCGAAGAAAAGCTGAGCTTTCTCTATCAAACCCTAAAAGCCGAACCTAACGATTTCGAGGCGAGATTCGGCGTAACTGCGTGCAGCGTCGAGTTGCTCTGAGCTAGAGGCGTGAATTTCGAATAGCGGCTCATCCTTCGCAAGAATATCACCGATAGTCTTGAGCATCCGCACACCCGCAGCGATATTAGCTGGCGCGCCAGCGCGCTTTGCAACCCGGGAAATCTCCCAGCAATCGATTTCGCGAACGCGCCCATCAGCCGCAGCGGTCACTACATGTCGGTAGCGTGCTTCAGGGGGTATTTCCCTTGCACCCTGCGCATTGACGATGTCCTTGAACTTCTTGAGTGCTGCTCCTGAATCGAGTGTTTGCCGTGCTTCGCGATAACCCGTGCCGGGAGGCACCTTTCCGGTCATTTCGAGCAGCCTCGCCGTCAGGTAGAGCGATTTCTCGCGCAGATCTTGCGGAGCATCGGCATCGCAGCGCAATACCGCCAATACGTCCAATGCCTCGAGCCGTGGACCAATTCCACGTCCGATCGGAGCCCGGGCGTCGGTCAAAGCGACCTCCAGCCGCAAATCGATACGCTGCGCGACCTCGCGGAACAGGGTGGCCAGCTTCTCTGCCGCCGCATATGTGCGTACCTTCGCCGACCGTCCCACCGGAATGTCGATTAGGACGTGCGTCGCACCGACAGTCTTTTTCTTTGCCAGAATCGACGCAACCATCTGCGCTTCCGTATCCAGCTCCATTGGCCGTTCGACGGTTATGAGTACGTCGTCGGCTGGAGCGAGTTCCAGAGCTCCGCCCCATACGATACAACCAGCGGTCTTCTCTACCACTTCGTAAATACGAGCAGCGGAAAGCGAAACATCCGCCAAAACTCCCATCGTGTCGGCTGTTCCCGCCGCCGAAGTGATCGCGCGTGAAGAAGTTTTGGGAATAACAAAACTAAGCGCCGCAAGTATCGGCACTATGATCATCGTAGTCCGATTGCCCGGTATGCCGCCGATACAATGCTTGTCCAAGACCGGAGTCGAAGCAAAATTAAGTCGTTCACCGGTTTCGATCATCGCGTGCGTGTAGTCCACCAATTCAGCAAGGTCGAGTCTTTTCAACGCGCATGCGAGTACAAACATCGTGAGCTCGACTCGCGAATAACGCCGTGCCGCAACATCAGTCAGAATCGCGCTGAAGCCGGCGCGATCGAGCCGGACGCCGCCCAGCTTCTTGCGGACCAGATCAACGCTTCGAGGCGCAACCGCAAGAGTTGCGCTGACCTGCGAATGCTCGGTCAAGGCGAGATCGCGAAACGCTTCGTCGGAGAGCCCAACTTCGTCCGGATCTAATAGTGAATCGCGGCAGAAATTCAAAACTCCCGTAATTTCTCTGTGTTCTCCACTCACAGAATCCTCGCCTGCGACACGAACGCGATCGAGCGGATTAAGGCCCAGATTGCCATTGCGCACCGCTAATTCGTGAATCATCACGACGTGTTCACGCAAGGTGTCGAGCGGTAGATGCTTTAGACGAAACACTGGAGCAGTCCTCTTAATCGAGCCGCACCCGCTCGAGGTAGCGCGGCACTATGGCATTCCATCCAAGCTCCCGCACGATTGTACCCCGCAATGCCTCAGCAGCGGGTGGATCTCCATGGACGACATATACTATTTCTGGTGCCGACGTGGCCGCCTTAAGCCAACCGATGATCTCGGACTGATCGGCATGCACCGAGAAAGCAGGAATGTTCACAATTTCCGCACGCACCGTAACATAATGTCCAAGCATCTTTACTGATGAAGCGCCATCTTGCAGCGCCCGGCCGCGGGTACCCTCGGCTTGGTAGCCCACAAGAATTACCATATTGCGCCGGTCGGGAAGGCGATGCGTCAGGTGATGCAACACGCGGCCGCCCGTTGCCATCCCGGAGGCCGAAATAATAATCATTGGCCCCTGCTGCCGATTCAGCGCGATTGATTCCTGGACTGTCTTAATCTCGCTCAGGTTGGCTGGTTCGAGAATCTCTTCCATGCCAGTAATTTCCGGTCTAATGGCGGAATCGCTCAAACGGATAGCCTCTTGATAAAGCTTTAGCGCGGCGAGCGCCATAGGACTGTCCACGTAGACCGGAAGCTTAGGAATCTGATTCTCGCGTTGAAGGCGGCGCAGATGAAACAGAACTATTTCCGTACGATCCACCGCGAAGGACGGGATTACGATTACTCCATCGCGATCGGCGGCGCGGTTGATCGCTTCGGCGAACGTACGAAGCGCGCTGCTGTCGTCGTGTAGCCGATCGCCATAAGTCGATTCTACAACGATTACGTGAGCATCAGGGCGAGGCTCGGGTGCACGTAGCAAGGGATGCCGCGGACGGCCCAAGTCCCCACTGAAGAGAATCCGCCGGTTCAAAGATTCACCGGTCTCCACCAGCACTGACGCGGCGCCTATGATATGACCGGCGTGTCGGAACGTTACTCGGCAACCATCTGTCTCAAACGGCGTGTTGAGCGCAACCGGCGAGAAGTGACCAAGCGATTTCCATGCTTCCTCCTCGGTATACAGAGCCTGGGCGGGCGAATGTTTGGAGTAGCCTTTGCGGTTCGCGTAATCTGCTTCCTCCTCCTGCAAATGGCCGCTGTCAGGCAGCAGGATTCTGCATAAAGAATTCGTTCCGGGGGTGGCAAAGATGGGGCCATTGTATCCGCTGCGGCATAGGGCGGGCAGGTAGCCGCCGTGGTCAAGATGCGCATGGGTAAGAATGACTGACCCGACCGCGTCGGCGTCGACTGGAAGCCGATCCCAATTTCGCAGCCGCTGTTCCTTCATCCCCTGAAAGAGACCGCAATCAATGAGCACGCATGCGTCGCGAACGGTAAGAAGAAACTTGCTCCCCGTTACGGTTCCGGCAGCACCAAGAAAAGACAGCGTCTGAACCGTTGCCGAGCTCGTCGTCATCGATTTCATTTCTCCAGGTCCGTCAGAGCCTGAGCCAGTACCGGAGCGATTTCAATACCGTTGGTCGAATGCCGAATGGAATTACAAGAGACTATCCGGCGGGCGCCCGCCGCTCGAAGCCGCGCTAGCGCACCTGGTTCGAAGAGCGGATGAGCCACAACGACGTCGATCACTCGAACCCGCATCCGGCGGAGTGCCTGTATGACCGCGATCAGCGTGGTTCCACTGCTCGCGACGTCGTCAACCACCACGGCACCGGAGGCCCTGACGCTTCGCTTAAAGCTGACCTTGACGCTCCTATCTCCCAACCGGTGCTTGAAGCCGACTATAAAATCGAGGCCTGCCAAATTGACCACTTCAGATACCAGACTTTCCGATTCTTGATCCGGGCCCACCAGGACGCCACCAGACCAGCGCCTGTCTTTAATCCATCGCGCGATCAGCGGAGCGGCAGACAACGATTCAGCTCGACACTGAAATACCTGCCCAAGGTTCCGTGCCCGGTGAAGATGAGGTTCAAAAGTAATCACCCGATCGAAGCCAGCACTCAGGAGCCGGCCGATGACCAATTGCGAAATAGGTTCCCCTGCCCGAAACACCTTGTCTTGCCTCATGTATGATAGGTACGGGCAGACAAGTATCAGGCTTCGAGCTCCGGCCCGGCGTAAAGCATCGGCAGCCAATAGAATCTCAAGCACTTTTACGTTCGGATCATCAAGCGATCGCACTACTACAGCTTGACGGCCCACCGGCCGTGAAACGCGCACCAGCGTTTCGCGGTCCGGAAAGCGATGAACAGCAATCGGCGCAAATTGTGCGCGCACAATTCTAGCAATGCTAACTGCGAGGCGCTCACAATCAGAAAAGGCGTGGATGTTCACAACCGCAATTTTTTCATATCCTCACCTTTTATCGGTCGTGATCCTCAATCGAAAACTCAAATTGTCGAAAACAATCGTCTCGACATCACGCCATTGCAAAGCGGAACAGTACTGAAATCTCCGATGGGTTACGTGGAACCGATCGAAGCAACAATTTGGAGGCGCCGCTACAAAGACCTGGAGTTATCGAGACAGGTGCGTAAGAGCATCTTCGATAATCGGGATTGCTAGTTCAGCACCCTTAGTCGTATCAACCACGATATGTTGACGCGCGGATATTTCCGCAAGCGGTACGAAATCAGTCCGTTGCTGCAAATACACCTCGTCTGTCGCGTCCGACGGGCCTCGCCTGTCGCGACTTCTTTCCCTTAGCCGGTGCAGCACTTCTTCATGTTCGGAACGCGTTTCGACAAAAAACACTGGCACCCGACCTCGAGACCCAATTGCGAGAGCAGCACGTCGGTCCGCCGGCTTTTTGAAGGTAGCGTCGATGATGACTCCGCAGCCACGCTGCAGATGCCCTTCCGCCTGCGCCATTAGCGCATCATATGTCAAACGATCGACCTCGGGACTGTATATCCCCGCGCCATAAGCAGTCTTGCCGTCAAAGTTTTCTGCGGTATCGGTGATTCGCTTCCGAACTCGATCGGAGGCCAACACTTCGAAACCAGTTCGGTATTGCAGGATTCGCGAGACGGTGGATTTGCCGGTACCGGATAGTCCGCAAACAATTACAAGAGCCGGTCGCCCGCGCGCAGCATAGGAAAATCCGAGAGAAAACAAGTCGCGAGCGAACTTCTTCGTCAGTTCGTGCTCAACTGGCGGAACTTCCCTCTCCAGACTCTTTAGGCTCTCAACTTTTGCACGCACACAGGCGCGATGGCATTTGTAAAAGTTTATGAGGAGAGGAAGCGAACTGTCCGCAGTCTCTTCGGTATAGACGCGGACCAGTTCGTCGGCGAGCCCAGTCGCCCCCAGCGAATCGAGATCCATCGCCAGGAACGCGATCTCCGAGGCTACGTCGCCGTAGCGGAGGCCTTCACTGAACTCGATGCAATCGAAGATCTGAATTCCGCTCGTCATGCAGATATGTTCGCATCTAAGATCTCCATGACCCTCGCGAACATGGCCCTCGCGAACGCGATCATCGAGCAATTCCCGATGGGCCGCCAAAAAACCATTGAAATATTCGCTGATCGTATCAACCTGTTGCTCTGTGATCGTGTTACTGAGAAATCGTTTACTTTCCTCCAGGTTGCCAAGTACCAAACGCTGGACTTCAGATGGCGATCCATAACGAGATCCTGCCGCGCTGGATACGCCGCGATGAAAGTTGACTAATTTATCAACGATTTTATCTATATGCGTAGCGTTCGCCTCACCAATGCGAACCAATCGGTCAAACATCCGGTCTTCCGGCAGTCGCCGCATTTTTACGGCATACTCGGTTGCTCCTCGGTCAAAGCTCCCGGCTTGATCGCTAATCTGAAACCGTCGTCCACCGCGAACGATCGACACAACGCCGAGATAAGTTTCCGGTGCGAGACGCCGATTCAGGCGTATCTCTTCGCAGCAAAGTTGGTAACGCGCGTCAAGCGTCGAGCAATCTGCGAAATCGAATCTCAACGCCTTTTTAACCTTGTAAACATACTCGCCCGCCAGGAACACATAAGACATATGCGTTTGCTTCAGTTCGACCCGAGGAGATTGCTCGGGGTAAAAATCCGGCCGCATCATCGCCTTGACCAAACTGGATTTTACGAACTTTGCGGTTGATTTGCGACGAATATGCCGTTTGGCAGTCACTTTGGCGCGTTCAATCCTGATCCAGAAAGGCCCTTATGATATCGCTGCTAGTAATTACACCAACCAGTTGCCCATCTTCTAGCACGGGTAGCGCGTTAATTTTTCGCTCCAGGAGAATACGCGCAGCTTCATGCAGTGGCGTGAGCGGCTCCACGGTTATGGGTCTCCCCGTCATGGCGTATTTGGCTTCGACTTGATCGAGGCGCCCCATGTTAGCACGCACGTCGCGGGCCGTGACGATACCAATGAGACGGCCGCTCTCGAGCACCGGCGTACAGCGAAAGCCACCCTCATGCATGCGTGACTCAATCAGCGAGAGCTTCTCGTCCGGGGCCGCCACCGCCGGACTTGAACTCATCCAGCGCCTGACCTGATTCTTGTCGGATTCTTCGCGACGAGCGCAAAGCACTGGACATGAAGCTTCGCGCAGAACCTTTTCTGCCACACTGCCGAGCACCGCCCGGGAAAACCCTAGACGCCCATGCGACGCCATGACTATTAAGTCTGCCGCTGAACGCTTGGCGGTCCTGACGATAGCGTGCGCAGGCTCGCCCATTTGAGTCGACAACTCATGCTTGATCCCTTGAAGTTGCCTCGCCGCCATCAGTCGGAGCTTCTCCAGCGCGGCTTTTTCCTGGCTGCCGTAGATGACGACATAGACCGGCATCGCGACCGGCGCGATGATCATCGGGACAAAGTGGAACAGCAATACGGTGCCGTCGTTCTGACGTGCTATTTGTGCCGCCACTGCCAATGCGGCTATGGAATTTTCGTCGAAATCGACGGGGCTAAGGATTCTTTTGAATGGAAATGACATCAGCGTTCCCCTGCAAACCGCGAATTGGACAACCAGATCCAGGAGAGCCAACGACGTGCCAGTTGAAAACTCAGACTTTGGAGCGCCGGATGTGTCCGATCGAAGCACTTTTCGCGCTGCATGGCACCGACTGCGCCATGGCCGGCGATTCGGTCCAAAAGGTAGGGCGGAGCATCTGGCAAATCATTTGCACCGCTTCTGCAACTCGAACGGAGGACGGCAATGGAAGTAACTGACTGGATGACTCGAAATCCCGTTTGTATAGATCCGAACGACACCCTGGCTAAAGCAAAGGAGCTCATGGATACCGGACGATTTCGCCGCCTGCCAGTGATCGAGAATAATAAGTTGATCGGTATCCTCACGGAACGCGATTTGCGTCAACACTGGAGTCGTCTCGATTCTACAAAAGTGGCTGACGGAATGACGCGTAACCCAGTCACGATCGATCCTCAGGTCCCAGCTGAGGATGTCGCGCGCTTGTTGCTCCGACATAAAATCGGCGGGTTGCCGGTTGTTGAGAACGGCCGACTTATCGGTATTGTGAGTACCAGCGATTTGTTGAGAGCCTTGCTGAACGTGTTGCGAGCGGTTGAACACTTAATAGACGACTGATCGCATTGCCGAGTGGTTCGCGTCAAAGCTGAAAAGTCTATTTCTCCTGGATGCTCTCGATGTAAGTGACAATGTTTGAGATCCGCACTTTGGCCTTCGCCTCGCTTTCGGGAGTGAACTCCTTTCCTTCCTGTTGAAAATTCGTTCCCCAAAAGGGCATGTCGAATCGCGCGTGCGAGGGAATGCCGGCTCGACCGTCAATCGATTGATACACCCGCGCTGTAGGGAATACTCCGCCATTGTTTTTTGTCAATTTTGTCAGATCCGGAGTCTTGGTTCCGGGAACGAAATAGACTCCTTCTCCTCCATGCCCTTTGCCGTCGTTGCCGTGGCAAGAAGCGCAGTTCTCTTCAAAATCTTGCTTGCCCACTACTCTTGCCCAACCATGGGTAGGTTGGAATGCGGAAGTTGTCAGTGCCAGGACTGTAAGATACAACACTCGTCGAAGGAATCCTCTCATTGAAAGCCTCCTTAACTGTTCTAACCGTCCACCTTGGCGCTATTTGCTGCCGGAACAAATATCAATAAACGATTTCGCCACATCTCAATTACTCAGCCGAACAATGAGAACGGAGCACGAAGCCTCCCTGAGTGCCCGATTCGCGACGCTCCCCAAGAAAAAACTCGATACCGCTCGCCGCCCGCGTGTGCCCATAACGATCAAATCGACGCTCAATCCCAACTGAACAGCGCGTATCCTTTCAGCGACGTCACCACTCGTAACAAGAGCCTCATGTGGAAGATTGTGAAGATGCTTTTGGGCAATCTCTGGGCGATCACGCATTTTGGCGAGGAGCACACGATCCCGTTCTGCCGCCCACTGATTTTCACGCGCGTTCTCGAGCTGTCGCAGCTTGTCCCCATATCGATCTTTCTGGTCGTGAACCGCCATATTTTTATCCTCGCGTTTGCCTGATTGCTAATGGCGATATGTTCGTGTGCGCAACCAGCGTGCCATCGGCAAGAGAGCGCGACGGCTGCGAAAAATGGTCGAAGGGTCATCATCCGCCGAATTAATCTGGCTCCAAAGGATACATTTGAGTTTCCAGATGGCTCCCGTCGCACCATTATTGCTTAGGCTCAGCCGTGCACTCGGGTCGCCTGCTTACGGTTCTGTTGCGGTATTTTTGGGCCTCGCTTAATCAAAAAAAGGTAGTTCGGATCGTCAGTTCTCGGCAGTGCGCTTGTAGTTTCAGTCCGGTCAATCGGTGGACTGAACTGTAATGAATCATAGGAGAATATGGAAAGTTGAGGCAGCATGAAGCACAACGCGCAGATTCTGATTGGTGGCTCGTGGCATCAGCCCGCCCTGAGCTGGAGGGACGCTGTTGCTACCTTGCTCGTGCTGGTGATTTTGATCTTGCTCGGCTCCGGCGCTCATCAGATGGTGGGACCTTTTGTCACCACGCAACAGCCGAGTATCTCGCTATCTCCGACTGCGCTGCCTATGTACGCCCTGCGGACGACGATGCGTATGCTTGCCGCGCTTTTCGCTTCCCTAATCTTTACGTTTACGTACACCACGCCCGCAGCCAAGAGCCGGCGCTCCGAAAAAGTCCTAATTCCACTGCTGGACGTCCTTCAATCAGTGCCGGTGCTCGGGTACTTATCCTTCACCGTCGTCTTTTTCGTGGCGCTTTTCCCCGGTAATTTTCTCCGACCGGAGCTAGCCGCTATTTTCGCTATCTTCACCGCCCAAGCCTGGAATATGGCCTTCAGCTTCTATCAATCGCTAATAACTCTTCCGACCGATCTTGATGAGGCAAGCCGCGGCTTCCGGTTCTCAGGTTGGCAACGCTTTTGGCGCCTTTCGCCATGCCTCGGCTAATCTGGAACATGATGATGTCGATGTCAGGTGGATGGTTCTTTGTCGTTGCCTCTGAAGCGATCTCGGTCGGCAACATCCAGATCGCGCTTCCAGGAGTCGGTTCTTACGTGGCCCTTGCAATTCAGCGTCGTGACCTCCCAGCAGTTGGGCGGGCTATCCTGGCGATGACCGCTACAATCCTTATTTACGACCAGTTGCTGTTTCGTCCACTGGTCGTTTGGACGGACAAGTTCCGGTTCGAGCAAACGACTGGTCTGCGCGCGCCAAGCAGCTGGATGCTTAACCTGTTTTGGGGCGCCGGTTTGCTTAGTCCGTTGGCCGCGCCTATAGCCCGGGCTGTGGGAAGCGCCACGCGAGCCCGGCCGACTCTTCCCCGAAAACCTCGTTGGTTGTGGGATTTCGTACCGCTGCGCAGCGCGATTGACGTCGGCTGGTACGGACTAGTTGCAGTGATCCTCGCTTATTCAGGATGGAAGCTCATACAGTTTGCCCGACCCGAATTATCCTGGAGTGACGTCGCTATCGCCGCCAGCAACGGCGTTTTGACCTTGCTTCGCGTAGTGATCCTGATTGCATTAGCGACAGTGATCTGGGTTCCGGTCGGGGTAGCCGTCGGATTGCGGCCCAAGCTCACGGAGAAAGTTCAGCCAATAGCGCAATTTCTCGCAGCCTTTCCCGCCAACCTGCTCTTTCCCGTCGTGGTCTTTCTGATCGTAAAGTTTGCCCTCGCTCCCAAGGTCTGGCTTAGTCCGCTGATGATTCTCGGAATGCAGTGGTACATTCTTTTCAACGTTATCGCCAACGCGAGCACTTTTCCTGGCGATCTTCGAGAAGCGGCCGCGACCTTCCGAATCCGCGGCTGGCACTGGTGGCGCCAAGTGATGTTTCCCGAAGTCTTCCCTTATTACGTGACGGGCGCAATTACGGCATCCGGCGGAGCCTGGAATGCCAGCATCGTTTCCGAGGTGGTCAGTTGGGGTCCGACACAGCTAAACGGGTCCGGGCTCGGTGCTTATATCGCACGGATGACTGAAGCCGGTGACTATCCTCGTGTCGCCCTCGGCGTCGCGGTTATGTCGCTCTTCGTTATCGCTATGAATCGGCTCTTATGGCGTCCGCTATACGCCTTGGCCCAATGGCGCACCCGGCTCGATTGAAAGGAACGATAATAATGGGTCACCAAAGTAACAGTTCCGTAATCGAAATGGATAAAGTGTCCAAGACTTTCGCCAAGCCATCCGGTGAATCGCTGCCAGTACTAACGGATATCGACCTGACTTTGTGAGAGGGTGAGATCCTCGGCCTGCTTGGACGTTCAGGTTCCGGCAAATCGACCCTGCTGCGCATTGCGGGGGGACTCGCAAGACCTATCTCCGGGAGGTGCTTTATCGCGGCGAACCATTGCCCGAGCCTGCTCCAGGTATCGGAATTGTCTTTCAGAGTTTTGCCCTGTTTCCCTGGCTTACCGTGCTCGAGAACGTGGAAGTGGGCCTCGACGCGCTAGGATTGTCTCGCGATCACGCTCGCGAGCGGACAATGTCGGCAATTGAATTGATCGGTCTCGACGGCTTCCAATCCGCATATCCGCGGGAACTTTCGGGGGGATGCACCAACGGGTTGGCTTCGCATGGGCAATTGTGATCGAGCCAGTCTTGCTTCTTATGGACGAGCCGTTTTAAGCCCTCGACGTGCTGACGGCCGAAACCTTGCGCACCGATTTTCTCGACCTTTGGATAGAGCGACGGCTTCCCACCAAGTCGGTGCTGCTGGTAACCCACAATATCGAAGAAGCGGTTATGATGTGTGACCGAATCCATATTCTTTCCTCGATCCCCGGCCGCATTGCAGCCGAGATTCCGATTGTGCTGCCACATCCGCGCAACCGTTTGGACAACGAATTTCATAATATCGTTGACCAGTTCTATTCGATCCTTACTTCACGCACGACAGAGTCGATTGGAGTACAAAAGCAATTCCACGGAGGCCTGGCGTAGCCCCTGCCACCAGTCTCGGTCAACCGGCTCGCCGGATTCATCGAGGCGCTGGCATCGGCGCCTCATCACGGGCATGCCGAGTTAGCCAGGATAGCGCCGGCGCTCGCGCTCGATGTCAGAGACCTTTTCTCAATTGCCGAGGCTCTGCACATCCTGGAATTCGCGGAACTTAAAGATGGTGCCATCAAGCTGACCGCGGCCGGACGCGTATTCGTCCAGAGTGAGACTGGAGAGCGAAAGCGGCTCTTTAGCGAACATTTGCTTGGCTTCGTACCTCTTGCCGCGCATATCCGTCATGTGCTGAACGAGCGCGAGAGTCACCACGCCCCGCGGGTAAGATTCGAGTCTGAACTTGAGGACCATTTGAATCCGACCGATACTGAAAAGACCTTGCGCGCCATCATCGGCTGGGCGCGATATGCCTAACTTTTCATGTACGATGACGAAACCCGAACGTTCAGCAGCAACGGTTCCCTGAACTAAACCAGCGCTATGGCGCACTTTCACTTGGGTAGCGGTGGTTAAACGTCGATTAAGTCTGTTTGCCGGTGGCGCCCGACGGGCCGTTAGATCTGAACTTGACGGTCTAGAGGTAGCCCAATTCCTGAGCGCCTTGCCGCAGCTCGTCACGGAAGTCGGGGTGAGCAATAGATATCAGAGCCTCAGCTCTTTCAGTTATGGACTTGCCTATCATGTCAGCAATACCGTACTCGGTTATAATATATTGAGTATCGGTTCGCGGGTCAGTGGTGGGCCCCGTAATTTTCGGTACTATGCGGGAGATTGCTCCTTTCACCGCCGTAGAATGAGCTGCCAGTATTGACTTTCCTCCCTTGGATAATTGCGCGCCGCGAACGAAGTCCAATTGGCCTCCGGGCGCAGTGTACTGCCTACCCTCGATAGCCTCTGAGTTAACCGCGCCGTCCAGGCCGACCTCCAGGAAAGCGCTAATCGAGACCACGCGATCGTTGCGTCCGATAACGTAAGGGTCATTAACGTAATCTACCGGGTATAGTTCCATGCTGGGATTATCGTCCAGGAACTCATAGAACTCGGCATCGCCCGCCGCCAACGTGAATACGTTCTTGTGTCGGTTAATACTCTTTAATCCGTTGGTAACTGCGCCGCATTGAACAAGCGCGGCGAGCGAGGGCATCATCAACTCGGTGTGGATTCCCAGGTCTTTATGAGCCGTTAGTCCTGCGCAGACGGCGTTTGGTACGCCACCGATTCCGATCTGGAGAGTCGCGCCATCGGGCACCATTTCGACAATGAATTTGCTAATCGTCGCGTCGAGTTTCGTGGCCGGTCGAAAGGGAGCGACGAAGAGTGGACTTTCGTGCTCAACGATAGCATCGACCTGCGAGATATGAACCGAGGAATTGCCAAATACGCGGGGCACATTCGGGTTCACTTCGACTATGAGTTTCTTGGCGATTTGTGCAGTCGGGATCGTGTAATCGCCATTGGTACCGCAACTGAAAAAACCCGCTTTATCCATCGGAGCAACCATCATCACAAATGCGTCGATCCCGATACTTGCCAAGGTTCGTGGCATCGCGCTGAAGTTACCCGGCATATAAAAGATAACTTGCCTATCGTTTCGGCGACCCAACTCTGCGAGGGTCCGTTCGATTAGGGTTGGGAAAAACGGATGCGGCCTGATGACGTTTAGATACTCATATTTGAGAATAGTGTTCGCTGCAGCCGTCACCGAATGCGAATAGTAGACGCGCAGTTCCTCCATAGTTCCCTTTTTGAGCCGATCTTCGAGCGCCTCTAGCAGTGCCGGCGGTTCGCTCACAGCCATGCCCATCGAAAGCGTTCCACGGGCCGGAATCAGCTCTACGGCTGCGGCCGGTGTCATATATTTGGATTTGTACTCACTTTCGTACATCGTTCGCTCCACCAAAAGTCTGCTCAGCCTCGCGGGCGCGATCGTTCGCACGCTCCCAAGCAATCTCGTCCTCGAGCGTTCTGACTACGTTCACCGGCATTTCCGATTCCTCCAAGCTCAATCAATAGCCAGCGCCGTGCCAGTCGACGGGAGCCATGCGAGGTTCTTTTCCCCGGCGGCTAGCGCCTCTGCCGCAATAGCTTCAAAGCACTGATCCTAAACAAACAGCGGTGATTGACATTCACCCACAGATGGATGTCGCGTCGCGTTACCTGCGTCCTTTAGCGGCAGCGGCTGAGTGTGGTGGCGCGATCGGCTACAGCGCTTGGAATCGCCACTTTGCGATCGGCGGAATTTCGATGGCGCGTTGCTTGCTTAGAGGAAAGGTGACGAACCGAGTAAGCACATTATCGTCCGCAGAAAAATCAAATTCGAGCGGTGAGAAAATGCGAGCATTAGCACCGTGGGGACCGTTTCGCGAGCTTGAACAGGTAGCGCGACGTTGGCAATCGCCGTTTCCGCGTTTCTTCGAGGACTTCGAGGATCAATACGACGAGGTCTTCATCCCGGCGGTAGGGACCTACGTCAAGGACGGCAATCTGGTGGTGCGCGCAGACACTCCGGGCCTCGAGTTCAAAGATATCGAGGTCACCGTCTTGAACAACGTTCTTATCGTCAAGGGCGAACGCAAGAACGAGAAGGAGGTGAAGAAAGACGACTACCTGCGCCGCGAGATCTCGTACGGGGCCTTCGAGCGCCGAATGAGCCTGCCCGAAGGAACAGCGGCCGACCAGGTTAAGGCCAGCTTCAAGAACGGAGTAATCCAAATCACCGTTCCGCTGGCCAAAGAAGCTGTGGCGCAGAAAGTGCTGATTGCGGCCGATGCGGAAAAGAAGGTCGAGATCTCCAAGCAGTAGCGTACGCCGTGAGCCCGGCGATCCTGGAATCAACCGGGCTCACTGAACCAACCGTTCCTTGATGGAGGCATGCGCCGCCCTCCTTTTGAAAGAGCACTTAACGCAAGAAACGGCGGACACCTACGACTAATTCTCGACAACAGGTGGACTCGTCTTTCGCATTCATGCGAACTGTTAATCGGCGAAACTGTTCCGCTTTCATCTCTCCAGACGGGCAGCAAAGCCATTAACCATTCGGCGATGATGCCGCGGTCAGTTTATCTGTCGAAGGTAGTCCCTTCAGCTGGGTTTCCTGAACCCGGTGAGCGTTGAGAATGTCATACGAACCAACAGCCCGTGCCCCGGCGGCCGTTTTTGCGTTAAAGTTACCCGTGGCGATAGAAGCTGAGCGAATCGAACTTCGGAAAAATATGCGCACTGCAGATGCGATTGCTGTCGTATTCGCTGCCCGCCTTAAGCATCTGACGTCGAACGAAGCGGTAGTGCTGAACGATGACGATCCTGAGGGAGGTCCACGAAATGCGCATCGCATTGCGAGCATGCGAGCGGCACTGTCTGACTTCAATAAATTCCTTCCGTCAAGCAAAGTGGCTCAAGAACGAGACCAAGTGGCTCATGAGCAACCTCAGCATGGCCCGCGACTGGGACGTCCTTCTCTGCGATTTACTAGCGCCGGTCGAGACCGCCAGGCCAGGGGAGGTCGGACTGGCCGGATTACGGCTAATGGCCGATACCGCAAGGGAGAAGGGCTACCTGCGGGTACGCAACGCGATTCGATCACGGCGCTATTCCAGGCTGCTGGCGCGGATGCGCGAATGGCTATCGGCCAAGGTCTGGCGTGGGATGCTCGACCGAGAACGGGGACGGCTCGAAGAATCCACCGCAAAACTAGCCAGGCGATTGCTGGCAAAGAGACATAGGGCGGTACTGAAACTCGGCCGTGGTTTCAAGAAGCTTTCAACCGAGAAGCGCCACCAAGTGCGTATCATTCTGAAGAAATTCGGGTACACTGCGGAGTTCTTTCGCGCGCTTTATGAAGGGAAGCGCGAGAAGGTCTATTTTCACTCACTGGCTCAAAGCAGAAGAGCCTGGGCCGCTTGAACGACATCGTGGTGGCAGATCATCTGCTCGAACGTCTGCTCGGAGCGCGCGAGACGGAGAAAATACCTAATCGACTCTCTATCGCAGCAGGCAGAGTTGCCGGATCGCATACACACTGTGCAAGCTTTCTTGAACACAAAGCTGGAACAGACTGGCGAAGATTCCGAAACTCCGATCCATTCTGGACGAAAGAACGCTCTTAGGTAGCCGCGATAAGATCTAACAACAAAAAATCAAGTACATTGATGTGATCACATCACGAAGGACCAGGAACCGGGATCAGTGCGATCGAGAAACGGCTTCGCCTCGTGAGTATGCCGTACGTCGGGATAGGTATGAAATAGAATCGAGCGGATAAATCGAACTGGAGTTTAGGGTTTGCCGGACACTGATCTATCTCCACGCGAGTCAGGGTTGGAAGATCTCCGCCTTTTGGAAGAGTTGGCCCTGGATCTCCGCAATTGTTGGAGTCATTCGACTGATCAACTGTGGAGCAGAATGGAGCCTGAACTCTGGGCGCTCACGCACAATCCGTGGGTCGTTCTACAAACGGCTTCCCGGACAAAACTCACGGCATTGCTCAAAGACTTTGAGTTTCGCGATCTAGTGAACACGCTTCTGGTAGGACAACGGAAGAGCAAGAGCAGTCCAGCCTGGTTTCAGCGCACGCACAGCAGTTCGCCGCTGAATTGTGCGGTCTACTTCTGCATGGAGTTCGGGCTCAGCGAAGCTCTTCCGATTTACTCCGGTGGACTCGGCAACGTGGCGGGCGATCAACTTAAGGCTGCGAGCGATCTCGGTGTACCTCTGATCGGGATCGGGCTGCTTTACCAGAGAGGCTATTTCCGTCAGATCATCGAGGCTGATGGCAGCCAGCGGGCTTTGTATCCTTACAGCGACCCGGGCCAGATGCCCGTAACTCCGGTTCGCGATAAAGACGGTGAATGGACGAGGCTTGTGGTTAATTTGCCGGGACATAAATTGTGGCTGCGCGCATGGCAGGCACAAGTCGGCCGCCTAAAGCTCTTATTGCTCGACAGCAATGATCCCGCCAACGCACCCGCCTATCGCGGAATCACCAGCGAACTCTACGGTGGCGGACCCGAGTTGCGGCTGGCGCAGGAACTCGTACTTGGCATTGGTGGGTGGAAATTACTGCGCGAGATCGGACTTGTCCCTGAAGTTTGCCATTTGAACGAAGGGCATGCGGCCTTCGCCGTGCTCGAGCGCGCGGCCAGCTTCATGGAAGAAAACAGTCAACCCTTTGAGGTAGCATTGGCCGCGACTCGGGTTGGCAACCTGTTTACCACTCACACGCCGGTAGCGGCCGGCTTCGACCGCTTCGCTCCAAGCTTGATGGAGCGATTCTTCAAGAGATATGCGGAGAATCGGCTCCGCATCGGGATGCACGAGTTGCTCGCCCTTGGCCGTGCGCATCCCGACGACCCCGATGAACCATTCAATGTGGCGTATCTCGCCGTTCGCGGGAGCGGGGCAATAAATGGGGTGAGTGCTCTACATGGAGTCGTCAGTCGTCGCATATTCCAAGTTTTATTCCCGCGCTGGTCCGAAGCCGAAGTACCCGTTGGTCATGTTACTAATGGCGTTCATACGCCGAGTTGGGACTCAGCCGCAGCGGATACATTGTGGACGGAAGCCTGTGGTCGCGAGCGCTGGCGTGAAACCATGGAAACCGTTCGGAGGGACATCTATTCTGTTTCAGATGCTACCCTCTGGGAAATGCGTGCAAAAAACCGTTCTGAACTCGTCAAATACGTACGGGAACGGCTCGCGATGGAGCTTGCCGCGCGCGGCGCACCCAAGCCACAAGCAGCAGAATCGATATTTGATACTAATACATTGACGCTGGGCTTCGCACGCCGATTCGCCACCTACAAACGCCCCCTTCTGCTGCTTCACGATCCTGAACGCTTGGTACGCATCCTCACTAATGCGGAACGTCCCGTTCAATTGGTAGTGTCCGGGAAGGCTCATCCGGCGGACCAAGTTGGTCAAAAGATGATTCAGGAGTGGGTCCGCTTCGTACAGCGGCCTGAAGTGCGCCGCCACGCAGTCTTCCTGAGCGATTACGATTTGATCTTGGCCGAAAGACTCGTGCAAGGGGCGGATCTATGGATCAATACTCCTCGGCGCCCATGGGAAGCGAGCGGCACCAGCGGTATGAAGGTGCTAGTAAACGGTGGCCTCAATCTGTCCGAGCTGGACGGTTGGTGGGCGGAGGCCTACACGCCCGAGGTCGGATGGGCTCTCGGTGATCGGAAGGAACATGGGGACGACCTCGCTTGGGACGCCGCTGAGGCCGAATCTCTGTACGAGATCCTCGAACGGCAGATTATTCCGTTCTTTTACCAGCGCGATCAGAACGGTATCCCAAATCAATGGATTTCGCGGATGCGCGAAAGCATGGCGAGCCTAACCCCGCGCTTCTCCGCCAATCGCGCGGTTCGTGAATATACAGAGAATTACTATCTTCCGGCCGCTGTCGCCTATCGCGAGCGTGCCCGGGATGGAGGAGCAGTCGCGCTTTCAATCCGGAAGTGGCAGCAGGATTTGGCACAACACTGGTCCGGTGTGCGCCTCGGCGAGCTTCAGATTGAGAGCTCCGGTCGAAGCCATCTGTTCAGTCTTCAGGTTTACCTCGGAGACCTGGAGCCCAAATGGGTGCGTGTAGAACTCTTTGCGAATCCAATCGATGACACGGGCTGCTATCGATGCGAGATGTCGCGCGGCGACCAGCTACCAGGCTCGATAAATAGCTACGTCTACAGGAGGGAAGTCGACACGTCGAGGCCGTCTTCTGATTACACGCCGCGAGTCATTCCTTGGCATTCGGCGACACGTATTCCTCTGGAAAATCAGCAAGTACTTTGGTTCCGCTAATCGGTTCGGTGCGATCGTATCCAATGGTTCAGCGATCCGCGTAGAAAAACCAATGCTAGCCGTCATCATCGCACCGATTCACGATGAACGCTGTTCATCCCGCAATAGCCAAAAATCAAGCAACAACCTTGTTACTTTCGAGCCTACGATTTACACCTCGAAAGCGCTCGGATGGCAGCGATGCAAAGAAGTCATTGGAATTTCTGCAACCAGCAGTGCGACGGTACAATGCGTAGTTTAACAGCCAATGGCATTTCGTTCCCGGCGTGCGCGGCAGCGTCATGTTTTGGTAGTGAATCTCATTAGGATCGCAATCGGGTGCTAACGCTGAATAGGCACGCTCCAAAAGGTCATGGTCACGTAGATCAGGCCAATCGAGATAATCCTCTCAAAAGCGTGCGGATTTCCCTGGTCGGTCTACCCGATTGGCGTTGGTCGCCGTCGTTGGAACCCTCTGATTTTAGCGGCGTATTTGGTACTGTTTTGGTCCTGCCGCTCGGCGCCCTTGTGAGCGCACTGGGCCTCGACTTAACCTCAACGCTCTCGTCCACTCGGCAACAGGCCTTCAGTTCCGGTTACTTATTTCTCGACATTTTTCGCAAGTTGATCTACCAAGCATCGACGAAATTTAATCAGACAGGAGTGAGCTAAGTTGTGAAAGCATTCGTAATGAAACAGCTCCATCGGGTCGGCTTTATGGAGAAGGCCGCGCCCCAACCGGGACCGAATGACGCTGTCGTTAAAACCACGCATGCGCTCATATGCACATCGGATTCACACACAGTGCACGGGGCAATCGGCGAACGAGAGAACCTCACCCTGGGACACGAAGCAGTAGGCATCATGCACCAAGGTGGCTCGGACGTGAAGCGGTTCAAAGCGGGAGACCGGGTCGTGGTCGGCGCTATCACGCCTGATTGGGGCGATCTTGCCTCACAAGCGGGACATCCTTCTCAGTCCGGTGCAGCGCTCGGCGGATGGAAATTCGCCAACGTGAAAGATGGTATTTTCGCGGAGCATTTTCATGTTAACGAAGCAGACGCCAACATGGCGCTTATTACCCGACGGCGTCGCCGATGAGGCTGCGGTGTATTGCGCCGATATATGCTCTCGACGGGCTTCATGGCCGCCGAAAACGCGGAAATACCGATCGGTGGCACGGTGGCTGTTTTCGCGCCTGGCCCGGTCGGATTGATGGCGGTGGCTGGGGCGAAACTCCGAGGTGCGGGCCTCGTGATCGGTATCGAATCGATCCCGCGACGGCAAGAGCTCGGTCGTTATTATGGTGCCGACATCATTGTCGACTATACCAACGTGCATCCGGTGGATGAGATCCTGCGGATCACGCAGGACCTCGGAGTGGACTCAGCGATCGAAGCCTTGGGCAGTGATGAGGCCTTCCAGAATGCGGTGAGCGTCACTAGGCCCGGCGGCGTCATTTCTAATGCCGGGTATCATGGCGAGGGTGAATACGTGCATATTCCTCGCATAGAGTGGGGCGTCGGCATGGCCGAAAAGACTATTCGCACCGGCCTCTGCCCAGGCGGCCGGCTCCGTATGGAGCGTTTGCTCCTGCTGCTAGAAGCGCGGCGGCTTGATCCGGTCAGGATGACAACGCACACCTTTAAATTCGATGAACTCGAGCGGGCTTTCGAATTAATGGACAAGAAACTGGACGGCATCATAAAGCCGCTGATCGTGTTCTGATTACGACTTTCGAAGCGTCGCGGCGGATTCAGGAGATCCATAAGAAGGCATCCAATCGCTTTTGTAGCCGAACCAATCGTGCGTGATCCTGCTGGTAATCGCTCACTTATCAGCCTGTTCGTAATAGGATTACGATTGACCTGGCTTTAACTTGATAATCGAGCGACGAGATGGGCTCCTCTTCGCCGGGTTCCAGGAGGTCAAGAGGGCTTGGCTGACTGGTGTCGACAACTCTCAGCCAGGATTCAGGAAGTCCTTCCTGAATCCTGAAATTGAGCGTCTCCCAATAGGCGTTTATCATCACATAGATATCTCGCGTCTTGCTGCGAGCCGCCATGCAAACAGAATGCGAGGCTGTGTGAAAAATAACCCAGATCGACCTGGCGATCGACGCCGTACCAGCACACGTCGTCGCGCCAGAATCGACTGCGCGCCAGCGACGGATGAGCCTTGCGAAACGCGATCATCCATTTGAAAAATCGAAAGATGTCCTCGTTTTTCTCCAGCCGGTCCCAGTGGAGCCAAGTGGTCTCATTATCCTGATTCCAAGGATTATTGTTTCCACCTTGCGTGTTTATAAACTCATCGCCGGCGCGAAACATTGGAGTCCCATTAGAAAGCATCAATATCGCGAAAAAATTCTTGATTTGCTGCTTTCGCAGCTGCATTACTTCCGTGGGGACATCCTGATCGCCCTCCCATCCGCAATTCCAGCTCAGATTATCGTCCGTTCCATCGTTGTTGTTCTGACCGTTCGCTAGGTTATGCTTCGCGTTGTAAGCGACAAGATCATAGAGGCAAAAACCGTCGTGGGAGGCTACGTAGTTAATCGTCTGGTAGGGATGGTAAGCATTGTCGAGGTCATCGGGAAACAGGTCATTACTGCCATAAATCCGTCTCATCAGATCCGCGACCTTTCCAGGGTCGCCTTTAACGAACGCGCGAACATCATCTCTAAATCTGCCATTCCACTGGCCCCATGATCTGCCTGGAAAGTTTCGTCCCAATTCGTAACTGGCCGGGTCCCATGCCTCCGCGATGTGCCGAACCGCACCAAATTCCTCATCGCTGGTGATTTCCGAAACGATCGGAGGATCGTCGAGATTTATTGATCCGTCACTACTGCGGCTGAAGATCGACGCGAGGTCAAATCTGAATCCGTCAACGTGCATTTCTCTCACCCAGAAACGGAGGCTGTCGATTACCATCTTACGCACTATCGGATGAGCCGATCGGAGCACGTTGCCGACACCGGTATCATTGCGGTAGTGCGTCATGCTCTCATCGAGCAGATAATAGCTGCTATTGCAGATGCCTCTATAACTATATGTTGGCCCGTCAGGGCCGGCCTCAGTGGTGTGGTTGTAGACCACGTCGAGGATGACCTCGATTCCCGCCTCGTGCAGGGCCTTCACCATCGTCTTGAATTCATCCGCGATCTGTTCTGCACTTGAGGCTGAGCCATAACCTTGATGCGGGGCGAAAAAATTCAAAGGCATGTAGCCCCAGTAGTTGCGCTCGTCGGGGTCGTACTGAAAGACTGGCATCAATTCGACAGCCGTGATACCTAAGTCCTTCAGATAGGGAACCTTGTCGATTAACCCAGCATAAGTACCGCCTTTTTCGGCGGTTACTCCGGAGTTGCTATGCTTGGTAAAGCCTCTCACATGCAACTCGTAAATGATCGTCTCGGAGGCGTGCTCGGGTCTCGAATCGTCGCTCCAATCGAAAGATGAAGTACCGTCGGGGAGCGCGCAGAGGGGCGCCAGCCCTGCATTCGATCCGCGACCGATCGAGGCATGTCGCCGAAAGTTCGGCGGAAAAAATAGCGATATGGCATAGGGATCCATTAGGACTTTGTCCGGATCGAAGAAGTGACGCTCTCCATGAAGATCGGTCGGTCCTTCGACTGAGTACGCGTAGTATCGAGCATCAGCGGCCTCATCAGTCGCGAGCCGACAATGCCAAACCCGTCCGGATTTATGAATTAAATAATTCAATGAGATGCGTCGCACCGGATTCACTAGATCGTGCGTCGTATACAGGAGGAGTGTAACGCCCGTCGCGTGTCTGGAATACAACGCAAAGTTGTAGCTTCTTTCCTTTTTAAGCCAGACAGCACCAAGCGGTTGTGCCGAACCCTCAATTCGCGACCAGCGAGTCATGGCTGCTTTCCCTCACGCATCGCTCGTAGCGATTAAGAGCAGCCTTTGGTCATCCGCAAACCCTCGTTCACGTGAGCCGCGCTGAAGCAACCAGTCTCTGGGAGCGTGACTAGGAATAAGAGTCAACCGTAATATGCACGCTTGACTACCTAGTGTCGCGTCCCGCAAATAACTTTACTATTCCGGTATCCATTTGGGGGCTTTATCTCAGCGAAATAAATGGGTTTCTGACTCATAGGCAATAAAGTTATTTGCGGGACGGCATACTAGAAGATCGTCCGCCGAGCCTCACAGGGACGGACGAGCTCGACAGCATCGTCAGCCGTCTTAGCGAGGGCCGAGAACAATCAGTTGGAACCAGGATTAGTTCTATTGCCATCATACAGAATTGCGAACCTCTGTCCGCTCCGTCTGGGCGCTGAAAATTAAACCCTGGGTTCAGGCGCTCCACGTCGTGCTCTCAATACCTCTTCACCTTAAATGACGGGGGAAGCGGCGTGCGTGAGCGATCAGTGGCAAGTGCACCTCCAGCGCCAGATTTCTCAGTTCGTCATTAACCCCGCCGTGAAGGCTCGGGGCGGCTTCGCAGATCAAGTCGTCGAGCGACAACAGCCCGACCAACTCTGCGATATGACGAAAATCCATGCGAAAAAACAACTGGCATTTGTCCCCGATGTAACCAATCGACCTTGAGCGTTAGCTTTGTTTCCGCGAGAAATGATCCGTAATCACACTTATTATAGGGATGAGGTGAAGCATGCGCTAGCCATCGGAGCAGAACGGTTGGAGCGGCAATACGGCGACCAAACCGCACGAGGACCTGCCACGGCAGACGCCTGTCTGAGGTAACCCGGCGGATTACCGGTGCAGCCACGATGAAGTAGTTTTGCTTCCCGATAGGCTGTAGATCGCTGGTTGAACAAACTCGTCTGCTCGTTTTGGGCGCAGTCGGTGAGACACGGATTCTCGCTACGGTCACCCGCACGCACGAACACTATTACCGCGATTTGCTCAAGGGAATGCTCCCTGAGCGTCATAATGAATCAGCCCCAGAACCGTGGAACGGCCCCCGCGATTCAATATTCCCTTCTGCGACTGTCCACGGCCGCCCCCGATGCATGCGTGGCGGTGTTTCCCTCTGATCATCCGGCTGCTGATGTATTGCTCTATCCTGACCCCTTCCTTTCGCGGCAGAGGACTTCCTAAATGTCGTACTTTTCGATTTTGGCGTAAAGCTTTTTGCGCCGAATTCGAAGCAGAGCAGCGGCGGCAACCTTATTTCCGTCAGTGCTCTTGAGCGCTCGAGTGATCAAGCTGAAGCTCAAGGCGCCACCCCTCGCTGGATTCGCTCGCAGAGCGCTAACGTCCACATCAGGTGCTAGACTGTAGCAGGCCGCGCAGTTCCCGCGCCACAACCCAACTCGTAGCTTGGTACCAGGGGAGCCGTACAACTGAAGGAAAGAGAAACCAAGATGAAATCCTGACTGAGTTGGCTAAATCTGCTTTCCGAATTTGCTTGACTTCCAGAGGAGTGCGTCCGGCTGCATTTAACTTCGGCACCTTCACCGCGCATGTCGGGCGCTACAGAAGCAGCCGCCCAGCCCAACTGCTCTCGGGTTACGATCTATACGGCTGCTGCTGGCCTCCGCTGCACGATGGTCGTTGAGTTTTTGCGAGCCAAAGGTTTTCACAAGAGGCGGAGCCAGAACGTGGCGCTAGCTGTTGTAGGTGCTATCGAGCTCCACCAGCGCCTCAAATCCAGAGATCACGTCGAAAAGCTCCTCGTCGATGCCGCTCTGACGCTGTCGATGGAAGGTTCCCTGGAGCTGCTTCAGCAGGTCATTGATGTTCTTATCGGCGCGCTGCATTGCCGCCAAACGACTTGCATTTTCGCCCGCGAGCGATTCCGCACAGGCTCGGAAGAGCGAGATGAAAAGGTATTCGCGAATAAGTGCTCGCAGAGTCCCGGTGCCGTTACCCATCACCTCGGGCAAGTTCCTGGTCGGCCAAACGACCTTGGCCAGACCTTGCCGCCATCGCGCATCGAGTGGTAACAACCGCTGCCTAACCGGTTCGTAGAGCGATCCCGATGTCGGCCGATTATGGAATACCCAAAGGCTCGCATATTCGTCCTTGGCCCGATGGGCTTCGCTTTCAATTTGAATCTGCGCGACGAGCGGGGTGATGGCCTGCACAGAGTTCGGGACGGTGAAGAGTCCGACCATCGACAGGCCGGCCTCCGCCAGACGCGCGCAAACACGCTCGCCAACCGCCCAAACTTGCGCTTTGCCGGCCAGCGACGCGAGGGATTCGATCGCGTAATCGGCCACCACGTCGTTGAACTGTCCGACCAGACCCTGATCGGACCCGAAAACGACAGCGCCTAGGGCACGCCCATCACCCGGCTCCTTTTTTTCCACTATTGGGGCGGCAAGCTCGTTCTCGCGAAAGGGTGCTGCCAACCCCAGCTCGACTGTCCGATAGTAATCGGCTAACGCACGTACCGATTTCTCGTATTGCCCGATGCTCGAGGCGGCCAGGGCTTTCATCGTACGGACGACGGATTGGAGGTCTTTGGCGTTGCTGATCTTACGGCGCAGGTTTGCCGTGGTATCGCTCATGACTTTTCCTTCGATTGCGCTACAGGCCCGATTGGAGAGTTCGGTTTGGAGCTGCCATCGTTTGCTTCAGCCCTGGGTTCCGGCTTGGGTTGGAAGGGAGCGAGCGTTTCGCGAACGATTCCGATGATCGTTTTTCGATCCTCCTCGCTCAGCTTACCGGTGCCATCGAAGCGCGCACACACCTCCGCCGGAATGTTCGTCGCCGCCAGTTGGACGGCGAGCTCAGCGTCCCTCATCACCTCAAGCGATATGTCATCGAAGAGTCCCGCGGTCAGCGCGAGTAACACGGCGATTTGTGCGGGCACGGACACCGGGGCCAGTTCGGGCTGTTTGAGACAGGCGCGAATGCGCCGTCCGTGTTCGATAATCTTGCGCGTGTCCTGGTCCAAACGGGCACCGAACCGGGCAAAGGTCTCAAGCTCCTCGAACTGTGCGTATGCGAGCTTCAGGTCGCCGGCCACAGCCCGATAGGCCGCGCGCTGGGCTTTGCCACCGACCCGCGAAACGGATTTGCCGACATCGACCGCGGGCAGCACGCCTAGTTCAAACAGTGACGGCGAGAGATAGATTTGTCCATCGGTGATGGAAATCAGGTTGGTGGGAATGTACGCAGAAATATCCTCCGCTTCGGTTTCGATGATGGGAAGCGCGGTGAGGGAGCCGCCGCCCAATTCCTTGCGGAGGTGGGTAGCGCGTTCCAGCATTCGCGAATGAATGTAGAAAATGTCGCCTGGAAAAGCTTCGCGGCCCGGCGGACGCCGCAGCAACAACGAAAGCTCGCGATATGCGCGGGCGTGATTCGTCAGATCGTCGTAAACAATCAGCACGTCGCGTCCTCTCGCCATGAAATGCTCAGCGATACTGGTCGCGGCGTACGGTGCAATGAAAGCGAGACCGGGCGGATCGTTGCCTTCGGTAACGACTACGACGGTATAATCCATCGCGCCTTTTTCGCAGAGAGTGGCGATGGCTTTTGCCACCGCCGATGCGCGCTGGCCAATGGCACAATAGACGCATAGCACGTTTTGGTCGCGCTGGTTGAGGATAGTGTCGATTGCAATGGCGGTCTTGCCGGTCTGACGGTCGCCGAGAATCAACTCGCGCTGGCCTCGCCCGACCGGAATGAGCGCATCGATGACTTTTAAACCGGTCTGAAGCGGAACCGTGACGGGCGCACGATCCATGATGTGAGGGGCCATGCGTTCGATTGGCAAGCGCCCGCTTGAGGCTAATGAACCTTGACTATCGAGTGCCCGCCCGATCGGATCGATCACGCGCCCTAGCAATTCATCGCCCACGCCCACATCCATCACCCGGCCCGTGCGCTCGACTTCATCGCCGGCATGCAGATGCCAGTATTCGCCGAGCAGGACGACGCCGATTTCGTTCTCGTCAACGTTGAAAGCGATACCGAGCACGTCGCCGCGAAACTTTACTAACTCCTCATAGCCGACGGCGGGAAGTCCAGAAACCATAGCGATGCCGGTGGCGATGCTGGTAATCGTGCCCACCTCTCGGGGGGTAAGTTGTGGCGCGAACGCTTCCCGCGCCTGGCTGATTACAGCAAACGCGCCGTCGAAGACCTTCCGCAAGCTATCATGTTCCGTGATCATTGGTCCTTTGTTCGGGCTCGATTCTTAGGGCTTAGACTCGGTTCTCACCGTCGCCTGCGCGACAACAGTCGTAGCTTCGTCCTTCGCTTGCAGAAGTTCGTCGACATTTTTTTCGAGCGACTCCAGATAATCCGCTATGCTCCAACTCAGCTTTTGACCATTGGTTGTAAATTCGATCCCGCTGACCAGGTCAGCCGCAGTCTCGAAGCGGACACGGACTTCAGCCGAGAAGGTCTCATTCAATGCGTTCTGAATCGTTGCGCGTTGCTCAGCAGGCAGGTCAAACGCGCTGCGCACGAGTGCAGGATCAGACGCTGTTTTTAGTGCTTCGGCGAGGCCCTGTTTTGCCTTGCCGTCCATCGTGCGCAGCCGGCGAGTGAAAACTTCGCTGATGCGTTCCTCCAGACTTGTAGTAGCCAGATCCATTAGCGCCTTTCGCGCTATCGCAAAGACTTCCTGCTGGGTTCGGTGACGGATGGCTTGATTCAAGTTGTGAGCATCATTTAGAAGCGTCTGTTGACGCTTAACACTCAAGGCGTCCGCCGCCTTTCGTGCATCGTCGAGAAGCCGCTGACGTTCGGCCTTCGCCTCGTCGGTCGCCTTGCTCAAGAGCATGGCGCGCTCCTGGTTGAACTGCTCATTCTTGTGGTGGAACTCGTCGCGTTCCTTTTGAGCTTCAGCTTTCTTTGCGTCAGCGTCCGCCAACTCGGTGGCGATGCGCTGCTCCCGCGCATCCACGGCATCGAGGATTGGTTTATAAAGAAAGCGCTTCAGCAGCCACACCAGGATGATGAAGTTGAGTGCTTGAGCACAGACTGTGAACCAATCGATGAGCATGAATTACTTTTTTGTGGCCTGGGTGATGACGTGATTCCAGAACGGATTGGCGAAAATGAGAATCATCGAGACCACGAAGCAGTAGATCGCGATGGATTCGATCATTGCCAGTCCTACAAACAAAGTGCGCGTGATCGTTGTCGCGGCATCGGGCTGCTGCGCCAGCGAACTCAACGCCGTCGCGACCGCACGCCCTTCGCCGAGCGCGGGTCCAATACTGCCCAAGGCAATCGTCAGGCCGGCGGTAACGATCGAAGCAATCGCAATGAGCGTCATACTATCCATAAGGTTCTCCTCGTGTTGTCGTGGTGTATGCTTTGGGGTTTGCGTCGGATTCAGGCTTGGACTTGCTGCTGCGCGTAGCGGCCGCGATATAGACTCCCGCCAGGATGCTGAAGATGTAGGCTTGCACCATCCCGGTAAGCAGACCGAGTGCACTCATTGCGATCGGGAAGATAAACGGCGTGATCGTGAGCAAAATAGCCAGAATCATCGCTCCGCTCATCATGTTGCCAAACAGGCGCACCGCCAGGGCCAGCGTACGCGAAAGCTCACTGATGATGTTAAACGGCAGCATGATGACTGTCGGTTCCACATAGGATTTAAGGTAACCGCCGAGACCCTGCTCCTCGACGCCGAAGAATGGCACAGCCACCAGCACGCATAGCGCGAGTGCCGCGGTGGTCGAGAGTGACCCCGTCGGCGGCTCGTACCCGGGAATGACGGTACAAACGCTCGCCAAGGCCACGAAGAGGAAAAGCGTGCCCAGAAAACCGATGTACTTCTTTGGATATAGAAGGCCAACGTCTTCGATTTGCTGCTCGATGCCAGTGACTGCGATTTCCAAGAGGTTCTGCCACGGAGAACGCTCGAGATCCATTGAAAGCTTGCGCGTGATGAGCTTTGAACCGATTACCAGGACGAGCATCAATGCCCACGTGAACGCAATCGTGCCGTTGAGTTTGATAAACCCATGCTGCCAAAGAATCATCTCATCGGAACTAAGGCGCATAGCTGCCTTCCTGTTCCATCCCGGAATGATTACGTCTCGACCAACTCGTCAGCCAACGCGCCACAAGGCGTGCCATAATAAAGCCACAGAGACACAACAGCCATCGCTCCCAGTACTCATCAGCGATCAAATAGAATCCCGCCAAGGTAATGCTCGTCCGCACGAGCATACTGCCGAAGAAACAAAGCTCCGGCCGTGAGGACGCGACGCCCTTTCGAACCGTCCACCAAAGGCCGCCGAAAAAAAATCCGCCGAGCAGTACGCCTGCCGCGAACGCCAGCCCTAGAGGCGAGAAATCATTCATCCTCCTGTTCGTCCCGCATCGCTTTTTCTTCTTTGGCCACCCAATGCCACGCATTAAAACAGCCAATTGCCAGCCCAGCCATCAGCAGCGCCAACGTCCAGGGATGTTTGCCCGGATAGTGCCGGTCCAACCAGATACCGAGGGCTGCGCCGATTAGTGTCGGAATCGCCACTGACCAGCCAATCAATCCCATCATTCCCAAGCCGAACCAGACGTTCTGTGCGGAGTTGCGCCGCGCCTTGAGCTTGCGCGCCGCCTTCGCGCCGACCTCCTCGCTGAGCGAAGGCGCCGGCTTCGCGAGGCGGGTGGGGATTTCGTCAGTCATTTTGAAAACGCGGCCATACGGCGGATGAGATCGCCTTCCATCTTCGCCAGCGCTGAGCGCACGCTTCGCTCATGCTCGTCGAGAGTCAGAAATTCTTGCTCGACTGCCTCGCGCAATTGACCAAGTTCTGCTCCTCCCAGCGCCCGGCGCACGGATACGAGTACGTCCGGACCGGTCTTGACGATCACCCCTTCATCCACAGCCACGAAAACTTCCCCATCCGATTTTGTTTCGTAAGTAAGGATCCCGGGGGCGAGCGCCGCAACGCAGTCCAGCCGGTGGGGCAGAAGCCCAAACGAACCCTCGCGTGTCTCGGCGACGATGCGCGAGACGCCAGTTTTTTCGACGAAAATCTGGAAAGGCAGGAGAACCTTAAGACTCATGAGTGTCGACGGCATGTTCGACCTTCGCTTGCGGTTTCGCTCCGGGGACCGGCTGGGACATGGGCTTGGATTTGACGCGTAGATCGACGGCAGGCGAGTCGGGCGCTGACTCCGAGCTGACGGGAGGGCTCGGGCTGATTTTCGCTTTAGCCTTCACTTCGTCGACCGTGCCGATCATGTAGAGCGCGCTTTCCGGGTAGTCTTTGAATTCATCGTGTAGAATGCGCTCACATCCATCCAGCGCGTCCTTGAGGCTGACGAGCTTTCCTCGCAGACCGGTAAACTGTTCGGTCGTGAAAAAGGGCTGGGTGAGAAAGCGCTCCAACCGGCGCGCACGGACTACTACGTTGCGGTCCTCCGGCGAGAGTTGCTCGAGGCCCAGCATGGCGATGATGTCTTTGAGTTCCGCATATTGCGCCAGTGTCCGCCGGATTTCCTGTGCTAGACGGTAATGCCGCTCTCCGACGATGCCAGGTGTAGCCATTTTGGAACTGGATTGGAGTGGGTCGATGGCCGGGAAAAGCCCATCGCTCGCCCGCCTGCGCGAAAGCACGAGCGACGCGGAGAGATGCGAAAACGTGTGCACCGCCGCGGGGTCCGTGAAATCGTCCGCCGGCACATATACCGCCTGGATCGAAGTAATCGCCCCGGTATCGGTGTTAGCGATGCGCTCCTCCAAGCCCGACAACTCGGTGCCCATTGTAGGCTGATAGCCTAGTTGCGATGGCATCTGGCCCATCAGGCCGGATACTTCCATGCCAGCCTGGATGAAACGAAAAATATTATCGATTAGCAGCAGCACATCTCGGTGCTCGTCGTCGCGGAAATACTCGGCCATCGTGAGCGCGGCATGTCCCACCCGGAATCGAGCACCCGGCGGCTCGTTCATCTGGCCGAAGACCATCACCATATGGGGTAGCACGCCAGCTTCCTTCATCGCATCGTAAAGTTCCTCGCCTTCACGACAACGTTCGCCAATGCCGCAAAAAATACTTACGCCCTCATGATGACCGATCATGTTGTGGATCATTTCGGTCAGCAGAACCGTCTTGCCGACGCCCGCACCCCCGAAAAGACCCGCCTTGCCACCGCGCTCGAGCGGTGCGAGGACATCTATGACCTTGATGCCGGTCTGAAAGATTTCTGACTTGGTGGAATGTCGCGCCAGCGAGGGCGGAGCCCGATGGACCGAACGCCATTGGACGCCGGACAATGACGTTTCGCGGTCAATAGTGTTGCCAAATACATCGAACATGCGCGACAGGACCGGTTTGCCTACCGGTGCCGTCAATGGTCCACCGGTGTCCTCGACCATCATTCCGCGAGCAAGACCTTGAGTAGGCGTCAAGGCAATCGCACGCACGTGACGCGCGTCGCGCTGCGCCAAAACCTCGAGGATAACCTGGTTTTCCGGACCAGCGCGCAGCACCGTATAGATAGGCGGCAAATGTTCGTCGAACCGTATATCCACCACACTGCCACGCACGGAGACGATCAGGCCGGGATTTGAAGTGCAGGTCTTGGCCTCCATATTTGCTCCACTGATCGAGAGTCAATCCAGTGCAGGTACGCGCTTCTTCTCGGCCCGCCGATTTCGTTTCGCTATCGAGGCGATCGCCTTAGTTAGAACCTGCTAAAGATTAAGTGACCAACTGGACGATCTGTTTTGTGGATGGCGGTCACCGCCACTTCACTCGTAGCAAAATAAATCGCCCGATGCTCGCATATCATGCGGTCTGCGAGCTGTAAATGACGGAGCCAATCGGCCTTCGCAAAATTTCTCACATTTGCTTCTCGTTGGCTTGGATCTGACGGAACCTGTTGTTCTCTGTGTAACCAATATTTGCGAAGGTGAATAGTGGGCGTTAAGCAAACGACCATGCCACAATACATGTCGTTGCTGTCTTTCCGCAGACGACCGATGCGCAAGTTCCGATGCGATCGGGTAGCGCGGCGGAAGTCCATAATCATGCTCTTTTTGGTTCAGGTTTTTAAATCGACAAAGCTCGGCACGCACTTTATTTTCCCGAATCGAGCTGTGGAATCGGCTTTGTCCATGAACGCCAACGACATTCAATTTCTTAATCACGTATTTCCCAGTGGCGCACCTTTTTTACCTCAAACAGCGGGGTGGAGACGGATGCGCCCACGATTAATCGACAAGAGCACCTCAAGCACCAGGTCGCGTAGTTGGCGATTCGTCCCACCGCGCAAAGGCCTCGCTGCCTCACAGGCAAGATCATCGAGCGTGAGTAGACCAACCAATATCCCCCCTCCATCGACTACCGGAAGTCGGCGACTACGATTCTGTCGCATAAGCTGCGCTGCCGATTCGAGCTCGTCGTCAGCCCTGCAGCAGACGAGCTTTCGCGCCATCGCTGTTTCAGCCCGCATCTCCACCAGCGGCCTACCTTGAGTATAGGCAGCCATCGAAATGTCCCTATCGGTGAGAAATCCGATAGGTTTCAACTGGTCATCGACCACCGGAACCACCCCGCAAGGCTCGTCCCACATGATTTGGGCGGCCTTATTGAGCGAGTCATGCGGGGCGCAGGTTTTGACGTCGCGATTCATGATCTGTTCGACTTTCATAGTTATTCTCTCCCGTTCACGAGATCTCTTCTTTGGCTGGGTAAGGCGTTATCTAATCGAAACCTCCCTTCGAATTCGAGGCGTAGTGACTCATCAGACTACGAATAGGTTGTTCCGTGGCAACTGCGGGAACGCTCACCCATTTCCGATAGATCAAAGCGTGGATCAGCATTGCTGCAATCCCGTTGATCAGGAACACATGACTTACCCCGAAATAAGTTATCGAGATACCTGCTATGAGATTCCCGAGTGATAGCCCCCCCTCGCATCGCAAGCATGTAAAGGCTGGAAGTTCGTCCCCGAATCCTGTCATGAGCTGTATATTGCAGGATCGAATTCGCTAACGTGTTGCTCACTGTCATTGCGGCTCCGCATAGCACTAGAAGACAGCTCAACAGGGTAAGCGAACGATTCATCGCAACCAGCGAAAGAAGGAGACCGTACAGAACGGCAGCCCTCGAACACAGCTTGACGCGGTCAAAGTGTCTTTCGATAGCCAGGATTCCCGTTGCGCCAATCAACCCTCCGACCCCGAATGCCGCGATCGCTTGCCCAAAGTGGACGGCGTCCGAACGGAACACGTCTTTGATCAGCGTCGGACTAAAGGCGATCAGCGGGCCGCACAGAATGCTGGTGACGAGGACCGTACAGAGCGCACCCAGAAGTCTCGGTTGGCGTGCGATCTTGTGAATTTCTGCGAACCACGACTGACCACTGCTCATGGCGAAGCGACGGTCAACCTTGCGTGGCGCTTGAATCCAATACACCGTGAAAAGCAAGGGAATATAAGACAGCGCGTTCGCTCCAAAGCACCACGCAGGTCCGAACCGTGCCATCACCAAGCCGGCAATCGCTGGACCCAGCACCCTCGATAGGTTGAATTGGGTGGAATTCAGAGCGATTGCAGTTCCGATCTGACCGGGGTCGACGATTGATGGCGCTATGGACTGTAAAGCAGGCATCGAGAGCGCATCCGTGATGCCAACTACGAGCGACAAAGCAATAATCATCCAGACATGAAGGGTTGCCGTGAGAATCAACAGGATCAGGAAGACGGGGCAGCACATTTGGATCGCTTGAAATAAAAAGATGACGACCTTGGTTCGGTCGCGGCGGTCCGCCAGCATTCCGCCCAAAAGGGTGAGAATCAGACCGGCGCATCCATCGCGAATGCGTCCAGGCCTAGCAGGAAGGAAGAACCGCTCAAGCTCAAGATGAGCCATGGTTCGGCGACCTGTTGCATCCATGTGCCGAGATTGGAAAGAAGGCTCCCTATCCAGAATGAACCGTACCTTTGCGTCCATAGAAGGCGGGCCGAGTTCAAAGCCGAATTACTGTCTCGCCACGCCATCATCCGCGCCAGCGTAACAATTCGGATTTATTGAGATTTTCGCGGCTCTTCAGCGTCGATGCGTGGAACGTCGATAATGGCATGAGTCACGGTGCCTGGTCGCTCGCATCAAGTCGCTTGCACCTGCCGTTTGCATACGCAACAAAGGCTTCAAGAATATCGCTACGCGTAAGTATTCCGACGAGTGAACTGCTGGTAACGATCGGCACCGATCCTATACGCTGCTCGCGCATCACCTCGGCAGCATTGACGAGGGCGCTGTGGCAAGCGAGCGTGATGGGAGGATGACTCATAATCGTTTCCACTGGGGTATCGCCCAATATAGCACTGTCACGGAGATCGCGATCGGTGACGATGCCCAAAGCATCTCCTCGGCGACGACAGGTAACTGGTTGATACGATGCCGTCGGAGAAGTTCACGGGCGAGCGCAGCAGTATCCGAAGGTTTAACCGTATAGACCCTGGTTGTCATCCAGCGTTCGCAGATTGACGACTCTTCGAGCAATCTCTCAATTGCCCTTCGCGCAGCTGTACGATGAGTTTTGTTCATTTTCTTCATCCCTTAACAACTATCGCCCCAATCGCTCTATGGCGGCGAAGGGCTTCCCTGTCCCAGATGGTACAACGTGCCGCAATCGTTTCGCTGCCAGCCATTGGGGCCTAACCGGGATAATTCCGAAACACACCCACAGCATCGGGCACACATGCGCTAGAAAATGCAATCCCCACGATTTGAGCAAGCTCAGAATGAACAAACCGCCTACGATGACGACGATAACCGGGCCGAAAGGATGCTGCACCATAGCAGCTATCCAAGTCCCTAATAATGTGGAGGCGAGCGCTGCGCCGACTGCAACCGCAAACATACCATCTATGCTTCGCGCGAGACGCTTCGCAACCGTCGCAGGGTTGATGACGACGGAGCCCATGAGCAATACCCCGAGATAGCGCATACCTAAGGCGACGGTTACCGCGAATGCGACCAAAAACGAAAGGTTCAGGCTTCTGACGCCGATGCCCGCGGCCAAGGCGACCTCGGTCGAGACCAGTGAAATGAGCAGACGATCTCGCTCTTTAAAACGAACCCGGCTACCGCGAGCGCGGCGTTCCGACCGGTTGCCGCAACAGCTCTTTCCGTAAATCCACGTGGTCCAGAGCACGAAGTGCCTCATTCTTTGGCCCATGTGAGATCCTCAGCTTGGCAGGCAATAGGTCTCTTCCGGTTTTCGGAAGATCGCGCTCGATACCGAGTTTCTGCGGCACATAGCCGAGCCGTGTTCCTGGTGCCCAACGAATTCTTCCTTCGTATGGTATCTCGCCGATGAGTGCTTGGAACATCACCGTCTTGCCGCAGCCATTCGGACCAATAACGGCAAGACAAGCTCCGCGCGCGACGACGAACTGAGGTCCGCGAGAATCACCCTATCGTCGAAGCTGACGGTCCGGCGCTCCACCTCCAGCACAGCATCTGTATGCGCTGTCCTTGCGGTGGCTATCCGGAGCTGTCGAACCTCTGGGGTCATCAGATTTCGCTTGGACTATGCGGCTAAATTCCGAACGGGAAGGTCTCCGGCATGCTGGGGGCGGCCACCTGTGAGAGTGGTGAGACTGCGCGCGTTTCATCGAACCAGATGTACTCGTCGAACTGACGCGGCAAGCAGGCCTGGAAATAATGGCTCATGAGTTCGGATTCGGGTCGATAAACGACACCGATGGCTCGTTCGAGACGAGCTGCTTCCAGTTCATCGCGCACTGCCTGTCGTGCCGGTTCCCTAAGATGCAACATGAAGGCTTTGACTCCGGAGTCGTGGCAAAGCCGCTCGTAGCTGGCTTCGTGAGATGGCCGTATGCGCATTATCTCGATCGGTCCGTCCCAATTCGAGGCCGCCGCAACCGTTCCGTGATCGGTCCCGAACCCAATCAAAAATGCCGTTTCAGCGAACCGCGCACGTGATAATTGTCCGACGTTATGCTCACCGCGCGTGCCCATCTCGGTCGCTGCCGCGTTACCAACATGCGAATTGTGCTCCCATACGACACCTTTGCTGTTGGGACCATGGAATTCGAGCAATCGCTCGAGAGTGTCAAACATATGCTGATCACGCAGATTCCATGACTCAGCAGATCCGTAATACATTACGCGATAATAGCGCTCTGCCGCCGCGACTAATCGAGCGTTCTGAGCTGCATCGAAGAAGCGGTCACCATCGCGACTCGAGTATTCGATTCGCCGATTGAGCATGTCGCGCAAAATCGCGACCACACTGCCTTCGCAGTCTCGATAGCGACCGCTGAGTACCGCTCGTCCGTATGCCGCGGGATTGTTTTCCCACGGACTTAGACAGGCATACCGGTGCCTCGCAATTTCAGCCATAGCCGGATCGACGCCGTTCAGATAGGTGATCACGGCATTGATCGAGATGAAGAGACTGTACAGGTCGAGCCCGTAAAAACTCGCGCGCCGCTCAGGATCTAGCTTCTCCGCATTGTACGCGCGGAGCCATTCAACCAGCTCCAGCGCTTCATGGTTTCGCCACATCCATGTGGAAAACCGGGAAAAGGCCTTCCATTGTTCCTGCCGCACCGGAGCATGACGGACATACTGGTTAATTCGCGCGGCATCCGGCCAATCCGCTTCGACCGCGACGAAGTTAAAACCATGCCGCAGGATCAATTCCTTGGTGATGCGTGCCCGCATACGATAGAACTCAGAAGTCCCATGCGTCGCTTCTCCAAGCAGCACGACTCGCGCATCACCGATCCGCTCGATTAATGAACCGATGTCCGCGTGCTCAATATCTGCGATTGGCGCAGCCGTCTCGCGAATCAGCCTGGCGATAGTCTGGGGACCGCTGCGCGCTGGTGGGCGCTCGCGACTGACGACGCCGACGTCCCAACCTTCCGCGCCAATCAATGGGACGAAGCGGACCTCGCCCAGGTCTTCGTCATCGAAATTGTCCTGGCTGGTCCGTGTTACTCGAACGAGATGTTGCAGCCGCGCGGTCTCGCCTACCGGTATAATTAGCCGGCCGCCGATCGCCAGTTGTTCGAGCAATGGCTTGGGCACCTGCGGGCCGCCCGCAGTTACCAGAATCACGTCGTACGGAGCGTACTCCGCCCATCCCAGAGTACCGTCGCCATGTATAACTTTGACTTTTGAGTATCCCAAGTCGGCCAGACGCCCGCTCGCGAGCTTGGCGAGTCGCTCGTGCCGCTCGACGGTATAGACCTCTCCCACAACTTCCGAAAGCACGGCTGCCGCGTATCCGGAACCGGTTCCAATCTCGAGAGCACGGTCACCGGTCCGGGGTTCGACACTTTCGATCATCAGAGCCACGATATAGGGCTGCGAAATCGTCTGGCCACCTTCGATCGGCAGCGGGGTGTCATGGTACGCGAACTCGCCGAGTTCCTCCGGGAGGAAGAGTTCCCGTGGGACACGTCGCATGGCGGCGAGGACCACCGGATTGCGGACTCCGCGTTCGGCAATTTGATTAACCATTTGGAAACGTTCGTTTGTCAGGTCAGGCATAACGGCACCCTGTAAAGTGGGGTATGAATATTGCGGAAATTATATTTACGCGCAGGTGAACACCTTCCCGATTCCACTCACCGCGAATTATCCGACGACGCAGTGAGCCAACTTGAGCGAACTGGCGATGCGCCATCTGCAACCATTCGCTCGAGGATAGCCAAGTTCTTCAGCCCAGGTTGATAATCCGGATCGATTCGAATCACTTTCATCCATGTCGCGTGAGCACCTTCGTAATTGCCCATTTCTGCATAGACCATCGCGAGGGTATTCAGCGCATCCGCTTGATCAGGCTGAAGTTGCAGCGATGCCAGGATTTCCGTTAGCGCCTGCGGCAACAGTCCCGCTCGCTCGTAAGCGAGACTGAGATTAAAGTGTGTTTCGACGTGTTGGGGGCCAAGCTCCGTAGCGATCGTCAGAGCACTTATTGCAGCGCGGAGCTCATGACGCTGCATGTATAGGAGGCCAAGGTTCAGGAAAAGATCCCAGTGGCGCAGGCCGAGTTCGTCGGCGCGAACATATTCTCGTAGTTCCGCTACCGCATCACCGCTCATTCCGTACGCGAAACCCAGGTGATAGTGGGCGAGGGCATTGTTCGGATCGTGCCGAAGAAGCGTGTTGTGTAGACGGATCGCTTCAGGGTAGTCTTCGATTCCCAAGACATAATCGGCGTTTACATTGCAAACCACCTCTGCGCGTGTGCTGGAAGCCGCCCAGACAGGTGACGTAGTCCGCGAAAGCGTGGCTGCCAAGAAAAAAAGGACCGCGACCCGCCATTGTCTCCGCGGCTTAGCGGCCGCATAACTCCGAGTGAGCCACCTCAGTTCTTTCATTTTGATTTTCTCAGTTTCGCTGCGCGCGCGGATATCTTCACCGTCGAGAGCAACGTGCCGTCGCCGTCAGACCATGAGAAACTGACGCACCCACCAAAGGCCTTCTCGACTTCCCGGGCGATGCGATGCGCGAGCTTCTGAGAGGTCGTCAGGACTTCGAGCGTGCGATCGTTCCAGTTGCTCGCGACAATCCGCCGTTCCGGTTGAGTGATCAGCGCGCGCCGTTCAACGTTCGCGATTCGGGCTGATATAGCTCCCTGATCAACCCCGTCGGCTACTTCGATGAGCACTTGTCCGTGATACTCGCCCGATGCCGCCTGCGCACACCCGGGACAGGTTACCCACTTGGCGGTGTCCATGACTTCAGCGCTCAGCCGACGACCACGCCGCCAGGTTTTCCCCGTATACACCGCGCCACAGCGGTCGCAGACGGACGGATCACTGAACTTCTGCTTGCGTGCAACGGCTGGGGTCTTATCCGATTGGGACCCTCGTCGGTTCAAACTACGAATAAGAGCTTTCGTCATCGCATTCTCCTCTCAGCGGCGGTACAATCGTTCGCGATCGAGAAATGCGGTTGATAATGAGCCATCTTCTTGTAGATGGCCATTACGATCCGATAAAGGCGCGCGCCGGTCACATCCGGATACTCTTCGCGAGCGCGCTCCTTCGCACGTTCCCACGCAATCTCCTCTTCGGGCGTCCTCACTACGTTCACCGGCACTTCCAAATCCTCCGACCTCAATCAATAGCCATCGCCGTGCCAGTTGACTGGACACCGCGCGGAGGTCCACTTCCCCGCGGCTAGCGACTCTGCGCAAGGGCTTCGATAGGCTGCCCGCAGTTGAATGCAGCTCGATTGATATCCTCCGCGGCCCCCTTTCCGCCGTTGGGTGCGTCCATTGGCACCAGCGGTGATGCGCCGGGTGGTGCGATTGGCTACACCACCTGGCTTTGCCACTCTCGCGATTGACTGAATTTCGATGGCGCGTCGCTTGCTCAAAGAAAAAAGACGAACTGAGCAAGCATTATTCGTTCACAGAAAAGTTTAAACTGAGGACTGAAAAAAATGAAAACACCTACCCGATGGAGACGGTTTCCGCAGCTCGAAGAGATATGACACGACGTTGGCAATCGTCATTCTCCCGCTTCTTCGTGTCCCGATGACGACATAGCGGTTGAAGAAAACTTGAAAAACCAGATTTGCGATTGCCCGTCCTCGACGCCGAAGGACAGTGAGCGGGGCTGGGAGGGCCGACTTGGTGAAAGTTGAAACACAAGCGCATCCGTACGAGCCTTCGCCGCTTCGAAAAGAGCATCGACCATTTGCTGGCTCAAATGCGCCCGAAGATGAACGTCGCACTGGCAGGGCTGATGACCGAATGCGCGAATGCGCAGGAGGGTGTTGCATACGGAATTGGAGGCCGCTGCGGCCCAGCTGAAGGAAGAAGCAAGCCATGGTGGAGCGGCATTCGAGAAACGCAAGAAGATACTAGTGTCCTGAGTTTGAAATTCGTTTACAAAATCTGGCGACCGAGTCGAGGATTTGGTCGGCGGTTTTGGTCCAGATGAAGGGCTTGGGATGACGGTTGTGGTGTTCGAGGTACGCGCGGATAGCGTCCTCCAGTTCGCGGGTGCTGCGGTGAACCCCGCGGCGCAGTTGCCTTTCGGTGAGCAGCGCAAACCAGCGCTCGACCAGGTTGAGCCAGGAGCCGCCGGTAGGAGTGAAGTGCAGATGGAAGCGCGGATGGCGCAAGAGCCAGCGCTTGATGGCCGGGGTCTTATGGGTGCCGTAATTATCGAGCACCAAGTGCAGCTCCAGTTCATCCGGCACCGCGGCGTCGATGGTGGCAAGGAAGCTGCGAAACTCGACCGCGCGATGGCGCTGATGGAACTCACCGATCACGGTGCCGGCCTTGGCGTCGAGTGCGGCGAACAGGTTGATGGTGCCGTGGCGCAGGTAGTCCGGTGTCCGGCGCTCGGCCTGCCCGGGGCGCATCGGCAACAGCGGCTGACTGCGATCGAGCGCCTGAATCTGCGCTTTCTCATCAACGCACAGGACCAGTGCCCGGTCCGGGGGATCAAGATACAGGCCCACGATGTCGCGGACTTTTTCGATAAACAGCGGATCTTTAGAGAGCTTGAAGCCCTCCACCCGGTGCGGTTGCAACGCAAATGCCCGCCAAATGCGGCTGATCATGGTTTGACTCAACCCACTGCGCTTGGCCATTGCACGCGTGCTCCAGTGGGTCGCCGCGGCAGGAGTGCTCTCCAGGGTCAGCCGTACCACCCGCTCAATTTGCGCATCACCGACCTGGCGCGGCGCCCCGGGACGCGGTTCGTCCAGCAACCCGTCCAGCCGCCGCGCCGCAAAGCGCTGGCGCCATTTGCCGACCGTCTGGTGGGTCAGCCCGAGCTTCCTGGCCACCACCGTGTTGGCCTGGCCCGCCGCCCGCCCTCCGGAACCACCGGCCACCCACGGGGGGCGACACTCCGGCGTCGAGAGAAGCGTCCTCGGTTGAAGCGCCTGCCGCAATCGATGCCCAAAACCGCTGATAGTTCTCCCGCCGTGTTCCCGCAGGCCGGCCCGGCGACCGCAACGGTGATCGCCCACATCGATCTGAACGGCGCTTTTGTGTCGTCATCGCAACTCTCCATTTCGAGATGTTGCGACGACCGCTTGAATTCACCCAGTACACTTCGTTCGCTTTCGGCAAACGGTGCGATCAGGCCGGCGTACGGCCTTCGATGGGTTCGGTCGGCGATTGTTTCGACAATGCCATGTGCGAGAGTTTTTTCGCCACGCTGGAATGCGAGTTGCTCGACCGCACCAGCTTCAAAACCCAGATAGAGGCGCGCATGGCGGTGTTCGACTTCATCGAAGGGTGGTACAACCCTCACCGCCGTCATTCGGCGATCGATTATCTGTCGCCCATCGATTACGAACGAGCATACGCTGCACAACCTGGCTCACAGTGCAGCGAACAACTGGAAAAAGACGCCGCGCCGCCACCGCTGACCGCTGGCGGCGGAGAAAATAGGGGAAGAACAAGAGACCATCAACACAAGCTGCGTCGGACAATCACCCAATCAATTACCAAGCCCAACACCATCTACCGAATCGGGGTAACTCCAGAGCACGGTCGCGCGCTACTTCGCGCTGTTCGGGCTGAAACCACATCGCAGCAAGAGCTTCAATCTTTCCACCGACACGTTCTTCGTCGAAAAGGTTCGGGACATCGTTTGCCTTTATCTTAATCCGCCGGATAACGCCCTGGTATTGTGCGTGGACGAGAAGAGCCAAGTGCAGGCCTTGGAGCGCACCCGGTTATGTCGAGGGAGTCACTCACGACTACTTTCGCCACGGCACTACGACGCTCTTCGCGGCGCTCGACATCGTCGACGGGGGGATCCTCTCCCAGTGCAAGCCGCGCCATCGTCATCACGAATTCCTAACCTTTTTGCAACATCTCGATGCTAACGTTCCGGCCGACCTGGACTTGCACCTGATCGCTGACAACTGAGCGACGCATAAGCATCCCAAGGTCAAGGCTTGTTCGCTCGCCACCTGCGCTATCGCATCCACTTTACACCCACCTACACAAGCTGGCTCAACCAGATCGAGCGCTGGTTCGCACTTATCACCCAGCAAGCGATTCGCCGCGGCTCGTTCCGCAACGTCCGCCAACTAGTGCGGAAGATCGACGCCTACGTCGCTCATTACAACGCCCACAAACGCCCTTTCGTCTGGACTGCTACTGCCAACTCGATATTCGCTAAACTCCAGCGCATCTGTAGACTTATTAATGGACACGACACTAGGTCCGCACGAATTTGGGACGAGCAGCAAACTACCGTCTAACGGAACCAAAAAGATGTGGGCGTCCTGGAGCGGGATGCGCCTTTCACCGTCATGGTGGCGCACCGGGATTATAGGCTTCTGACCGGGGTCGTTGTACGGGTACGACGCGTGTTGGCTTCCGTCCGCATCGATTATCTGCCGAAAATAGCCTTGCTGAAAGAGAAGTCCGACGGCGACGATCGGAACGCCCAGGTCACTGGCGGCTTTTAAATGATCGCCGGCGACATTATTTAGTCCGCCTGAGTAAATCGGAAGGGCCTCGCTGAGCCCAAATTCCATGCTGAAGTAGGCCCCGTAATTCAGCGGCGAGTTGCTATTCGCGCGCTGAAACCACGCACCATTTTTAAGAGCCTGCCGCTGTTTTTCCAGGTAGTCCTTAACCTGATTCCGGAATTCCGGATTGGAGCGAAGTGACTCAAGTCTGATCGCCAATTCGTTATTTCCGGTACCAACGTCTTCATCACGAATGCCTTCATAACCGTGGCTCCTTTACTTATCGAATCCGCAGATTTTGGCCTCGCCCCGACAGGTGTACAGAAATGGCCGACCTCCAACGTCAACCGATTCCTTCGGCCACGCCGTACCGAGCGCCGCAGATGTCTTTTGCTTTAAGCGGCCGGGTGGAGACGCACGCGTCCGCGATTAATCGATAAGTGCACTTCAAGCACCAGATTTCTCAATTCGTCATTCGTTCCACCGCGTAGCGTCCGCGCTGGCTCGCAGGCAAGATCATCGAGCGAGAGCAAACCGACCAATGCCCCTTCCCGATCAATCACCGGCAACCGCCGAGTACGGTTTTGCCGCATCATCTGCGCAGCTGAATTCAGATCATCCTCGGTCGTGCAGCAGACAACTTTCCTGGCCATTGCTCCTTCAACCTGCAGGGCTGCCAGCGGTTTGCCCTGAGTGTAGGCAGCCATACAGATGTCTCGATCGGTCAGGAAGCCGACAGGTCTCGACCGCTCGTCAACGACCGGGACATCCCCGCATCGTTCATCCCACATTATCTGCGCTACGCTATTCAGCGAGTCTTGCGGGTGGGAAGCCCTGACGCTGCGATTCATAATCTGGCCGACCTTCATCAGGATCTCTCCGCTGTTCAGCTCTTTCCGTCCTGCGCCCCTTTGATTACACCCAGACCGAAATCAAAATAAATGCTGTAACCAAAACCGGGTGACGATGGTGTTTACACCAAACGCATTAAACATGCCGGACAAGATTTTGATATCACCATCACCTTCCTAGACTCCTGCGAGTCAAGTCACAAACTGTTCTCGCTCGCTACATCTGGTCGATCAACGTTAATGAAAAGGCCCCATACGGCGCAGCCAGAAATTTGCCTAATTCATTCTTCCTAATCCGCCAACGCGCGCATTGGGTAACCCGTGCCCCACCTTGGGGAATCCACACCGCAGACTTCGGGTCTGGAATCACCGAAACCGCTGCTGCCAACGGCCTATAGCCCGTCCAGTATAGAGAGAAGGCAACTAGTTGGGGTAGGCACGGAGAATGCGTTTAGGTTTTAGCAATCTGGATGCGAAGTGGATCCAACAATGCCGACCAAAATTGCGATCAATGGCTTTGGCCGTACCGGGCGCATGTTCTTTCGTTCGGCCCTCAACCACCCGGCTCTCGAGGTGGTGGCAATCAACGACTTGGCTGATGCGCGTACTCTCGCGCATCTCCTGAAGCACGACTCGATCCATGGAAACCTCGCCCAGCAAGTGGAGGTCAGCAGTGATTCGATCCGGATTGCGGGGCCAGTGATAACCATCCTCAACGAACGCGATCCGGCGAAACTACCATGGCGACGTCTCGGAGCCGAAATTGTCATCGAGTCCAGCGGAAAATTCACCTCACGCGAAAAGGCGGCGCTACATCTTTCAGCGGGAGCCAAAAAGGTGCTTATAAGCGCCCCTGGCGCGGGTGCCGATGTGACTCTGTGCATGGGAGTTAACAACCAATCCTACGACGCTCGCCGCCACGATATCGTCTCGAATGCTTCATGCACGACTAACTGTCTCGCGCCAATCGCCAAAGTGCTCCAGGAGAACTTCGGAATTGCGCGCGGTTTTATGACCACAGTGCACGCCTATACCGCCGACCAAATGCTGCAGGACGGCCCACATAAAGACCTGCGCCGCGCGCGCGCCGCTGCGCTGTCGATGGTGCCGACCTCGACCGGAGCAGCCAAAGCGATCGGACTCGTCTTGCCAACACTCGAAGGCAAACTCGACGGAATTGCGGTTCGTGTTCCAACCGCCAATGTCTCCATGGTGGATCTGACGGCTATGCTCGAAAAAGACACGGACGAAAAGGCAATAAAGGCGGTGATGAAACAAGCAGCCGACGGCGAACTCAAGGGTATCCTCGAATACTGCGAAGAACCCCTAGTCTCAACCGATTTCAACGGAAACTCACATTCCTCGATTATCGATGCACCGCTGACGAGAATGTTAGACCATCGCCTGGTGAAGATGTTTTCTTGGTACGACAACGAATGGGGTTATGCGTGTCGTTTGGCTGACGCTGCCACAATGATCGCAGAACAACTGTAAGAAAAACGAAGTGGACCGCATCGAGGCATTCAACGACCAAGTCAAATGGGCGAGTGCCTATCCATAACAGACGCAACAAAGGTCGCGCGAGCGACCGCACCGACAGTTGCAGCGAAAGAATCGGACAAAGGGCCGGGGTCCCTCGGACCGACACGCGACGAAGAACCTAGCGGCTAAGCGGCTGAGTAGACGGTTCGGGAAATGGTTTTGGAAGAACGTCTTCAGTGATGGAGAGCGTAGTATCGACATCGGCGCGGCCTAAGAGGAGTCGCGAAGATACCGTGGGGTGCTTCTTCTCACATGCGAAATGGCATTTACGTCGAAATATTAGAGCCGCCACGACACGGCTTCAAGTCAAGTTACCACTCTTCAGAGGAAGTGGCGACTCATATACGAACAACGGCAAATTCAAAGGAGACTACAATGGCAGACAAAAAAGAGACCAAACAACAGTCCAGCATTGCGGACAAACCGCAGCCTACTGAAGATCAGATCCGCAACCGTGCGTATGAACTATATTGCGCCCGCAATGGCGTTCCCGGCGACGAAGTGGAGGATTGGCTGAAGGCGGAAGTAGAACTCAAAGAAGGACACGCGACGGCTGGTTAATCGTTTCAAGGGTGGCATATCGCACATTAATTAAGTCGAAGCGGCCGGTGCTCACCATCAGACCGCACAATGCTTCTGCATAGTCCGGCAGCCCTCGTCAGTCGATCGACTTGCGAAAACGCGCCACGCTAATCATCAATAAGACCGTCGTCAGCGCGCCCAGCGCGAACATCTGCGGCCACAGTACAGCTAGACCGACTCCTTTCAGAAAGGTGCCGCGCAGGATCACTAGGAAATAGCGCAGCGGATCGACGTAGGTGATTATCTGCATGGCCTTCGGCATGCTCGTGATCGGAAAGGCGAATCCCGACAGGGTAAAGGCGGGGTTAAGAAAGAAGAAAGCGGAAGCGAAGGCCTGTTGCTGAGTGGACGAGAACGTTGAGATTAACAGGCCGGCGCCCAATGTACTCAGAAGAAACAAAACAACTCCGAGCAACAAGACTAGCACGCTGCCTCGAAAGGGCACCTGGAACCAGAGAGCCCCAGCCACTGCGACAAGAGCCACGTCGGCCAGACCGACCAGAAAAAAAGGAATGGTTTTGCCGAGAATCAACTCGAACGGCCTGATCGGCGTTACCATGACCTGTTCGAGCGTGCCGATTTCGCGTTCGCGCACGATCGCGAACGCGGTCAGGTTGACGACCAGCATAAGCGTGATGCTGCCAATCACACCGGGAACGAAAAACCATTGGCTGTTGAGATCGGGATTGTACCAGGGCCTCTGTTCCAAGGTTATCTGCGGTACGGTTGCCGCTATCGCGGGCTTCAGTTGATCGAGTCGATCGCGTGCGTAGTCCTGGGCAAACTGATCGGCGATCTGGTTGACGTAGCCGACCGCGAGCAGGGCGGTATTGGAGTTGGTGCCGTCGACGATGACCTGCAAATGCGCCGTTTGTTTCTTGCGCAGCAGTTCGGCGAAGCCGGGTTCGATTTTGAGCGCCATCGGAATGTCGCTGCGGCCGATGAGCGATTTCAACTCCCGTTCGTTAGTAATGATCTTCGCCACCTCAAACCGCCCCGAGAAGGTGAAACGGCTCATAAGGTCGCGGCTTTCCTGGCTGTGATCAAAATCAATTACGGCGATCTGAACGCGGTTCACCTCAAATGTGGCCGCATAACCATATATGAGCATCTGGACGAGCGGCGGCACGATCAGCCGGAAACGCGCATATTTGTCGCGGCTTAATTGAAGGAATTCCTTTACGATCATGCGCCAGATGCGGTCGAACATGTCACTTCTCTATTGCAGACTCTTACGGAATGCGCGGGTCGCGAAAAACCCGATGACCCCCGCGTAGATAGTCATTGCCACTATTTCAGGAACGAGATCGTTGATGGCAGCGCCGCCGAGGAAAATGCGTTTCAGCGCGCTGACGTAGTAGCGGCTGTAGACCACGTAAGTGAGGGCTCGTATGGGCGCTGGCATCTGATCGATCGGAAAGGCGAAGCCGGATAGCATCGAGGTGGGCAGCAGCGTGACCAAAAGAGCGTACTGACTAGCGCCGAGCTGGCTCTTGGTCGCAACCGAGATCATGTAACCGATCCCGAGTATTACGATTAAGAACAGAGTTGTTGTCAAAAAGAACGCGCCTAAACTGCCGCGAAATGGCACCCCAAACCAGCCGACCGCGAAAACCACGCAGAGTGCCGCGTCAATCAGTCCAATGCCGAGGTAGGGAAGGAGTTTCCCGATCATGATCTCCAGCGCAGTGACTGGAGTGGCGATAAGCTGCTCCATGGTGCCGCGTTCCCATTCGCGCGCAATGGTGAGCGACGAGAGCAATGCGCCCATCAACGCCATCACCAGCGCGACGGTACCCGGGATGATGAAGTTTTTGCTTTCCAGATCCTCGTTGAACCATGTGCGATAGTCGACGCTCAGCGGGCTGATTGCCTGTTGGGAAAGACCCTGACGTGCGAACCAGTCAAGTTGCACATTGTTGGCATAAGTTTCCACCACTGCCTGGGCGTACCCTTCGGCAAGTTGAGCGCTGTTGTCGTCGGTTCCGTCGACCAAGGCTTGGACACTGGTCCGGCCAGCGTCATCAAGACGTTCGGAGAAGTTCCAAGGGATCACGATACCAAGCTTGCACTCGTCAGCATCGATAGCTCTCACGAGAGCGCGATAGTTGTTAACGACCTTCACCACGTCGAAGTATTGAGAGGACTGAAAGGCCTTAAGAAGAGCTTGGCTGTCCTGGCTACCCTCCTGGTCGAGGACGTACATCGGTATGTGATTGGCATCGAGCCGCGCCCCATATCCGAGTAGCAAAATCTGAATCAGCGGCAGGAAGAGCGCGATGATGAGACTCCGCGGATCGCGCCGAACCTGGACAAACTCCTTGCGGGTCATGGCCGCCGTGCGTCGCAGATTCATTGAGGAGCGTCGCCGTTGAGCTTACGGTTCCCCGTCAAAGAAACGAAGGCGTCTTCGAGGGAAGGCGATATTAGTTCAATGCGATCGACTCGCACGTCGTGAGCCGCGAGAAAGGTGGGAAGTTCCGTGAGAGGCTGGCGCCCCTCACCAACTATCACATGCAGAGCGGCACCGAAGACCGAGGCCTCGAGCACTCCCGGCGCCTGTTTGATGGCCGCGAGGCCGCCTCCGAGCGGGCTGCACTCGACTAGCAACAAAACGCCTTTTATGGCGGTCTGCTTGATCTCACTCGGGGTTCCCATTTCAACTATTAGGCCTTGGTCTATGAGGGCCAGCCGGTTACAGTATTCCGCTTCGTCCATATAGTGCGTGGTAACCAAGACGGTCACACCTTCGCGCGACATCTGATGGATCAACTCCCAGAATTGCCTGCGCGAGAGCGGATCGACTCCGGCGGTAGGCTCATCGAGAAACAGCACCTGCGGCCGATGTAGTACGGCACAGCCCAAGGCGAGGCGTTGTTTCCAGCCCCCTGACAGCTCGCCGGTCAGGACCTGCTCGCTGCCAGACAGTCCTGCCATCTTGAGCGCCCAGGCTATCCGTTCGTCTAGCGCGCGTCCCTTAACCCCGTAGAGGCCGGCGAAAAATTGCAGGTTTTCGAGCGCGGTCAGATCGTTGTAGAGCGAAAACTTCTGTGACATGTAGCCGATGTGCTCGCGCACTTCTTCGGGTTGCCGTGCAACGTCAAAACCGACAACGGTTGCGGATCCCGAACTGGGGGTTAGCAAACCGCACAGCATGCGTATGGTGGTGGACTTTCCCGATCCGTTAGGTCCAAGCAGACCGAAGATCTCTCCCGCGCGGATTTGAAAGCTCACATGGTTGACAGCGATAAAGGCGCCAAACTGCTTTACCAGTTTGTCGACCATGATTGATGGCGCTCCGTTCATTAGGAGCTTTGCCGCGTTTGCTGCTGGGAGATGACGTAAACAAAAACGTCCTCGACGCTTGCCGGTATGCGACGCATGTCGGCGAAAGGGATTCCCGTACGTTCAAACCTCTCGCGCAACTGAATCAGCCGGTGGTCAGGATCATCCACCATGACATGTATTCCGTCGCCCATTGCGGTAACGCCCAAGACCCCCTGCTCAGCAACAGCGGCCGCCTCAAGCGCTTCGGGATTCGGCGAGTTGATCGATAGAACCCCGCCGGGAAGCATGTTCTTAAGATCTGCGGGCGTGCCAAAAAAGAGACGATGCCCTTGATGCATCAACAACAGCCGGTGGCAACGTTCAGCCTCATCGAGATAAGCGGTCGATACTAAGACCGTCACTCCATCGAACACTAGAGAATAAAGGATGCTCCAAAGCTCCCGGCGCGATACCGGATCGACTCCGGTAGTAGGTTCGTCGAGCAACAGCAGTTGCGGCGTATGGATCAGGGCACAGGCAATCCCCAGCTTGCGTTTCATACCTCCGGAGAGCTGGCCGGCCAGACGGTCTCGAAAACGGCTCATCCCCGAAGCTTCAAGTAGCTGAGCTCCGCGTTGTTTCCTCACGGTCCGGCTCACTTCGAAGATGTCGGCATAAAAACGGATGTTCTCGTTGACCGTCAGATCTTCATAGAGGCCGAATTGCTGTGGCATGTAGCTAATCCGGCTCTTGACGGTTTCGGGATCGCGCCGAACATCCTGTCCCGCAACAAGCACCGAGCCCGTGTCCGCCGGCATGATTCCCGCGAGGATTCGCAGCGTGGTGGTTTTCCCGGCACCGTCGGGACCAACCAATCCAAGAATCTCTCCTTTTTGTGCCTCGAAACTCAGGCGATCGACCGCGGTTATGCCATCGAAGCGTTTCGTCAGTCCGCTCACGCGTATGACTTCATCACTCATGGCGATCGTGACTTAACGAGTTCGATAGTGGCGTCGGCGGGCATTCCGGGCTTAAGCTCATGACTTTGGTTTTCGATGTCTATCCTGATCCGGTAGACCAGCGTTACCCGTTCGGCGTGGGTCTCGACACTTTTCGGCGTAAACTCGGCGTTTTCCGAGATCATCGAGATGCGGCCGATATACTTCTGCCCTGGATAACTGTCAGTCGTGACCAGCGCCGCCTGACCGAATCGAACGCGGCCGATATCGGTTTCGTTGACGTAGGCACGGAGCCACACATGATCGAGATCGGCCAGCGTGAATACCGGTGTGCCCGGCTGCATGTCTTCACCCAATTCCGCATTGCGCACCAAAATAACGCCGGAGAAGGGCGCATATAACGTTGTATACCCGAGAACGATCTGGGCCAGCGTCAGACTTTCCTGCGCGTCTTTGATGTTGGCTTGGGCGACGCTGACGCTCTCCTCGGCTGCCGCTTGAAGAGCCTGGTCGCGCAGATACGCGGCCTGCGACTGCTTCAGCGCAGTCTCGGCTAGATCGCGAGTCTGCGTTGGGATGACATTATTCTTCCAAAGATCCTCGTCGCGTCCATAGTCTGTGGTCTTCTCCCAGAGACCGGCGCGATCACTGGCCACCGTGCGCTTGGCGGCTTCCAGATCATGCAAAGCCAGAGCGAGCTGACGTTGTTGCACCAATAGGTTTGCCTCGTCTACCGCGACTTCCTGACGGTAGTCATGGTCCTCCAGCCGTGCCAGTAGTGTTCCGGCTTTCACCCATTGTCCCTCATCGAAAGGGAGCTCAACGATCCGGGATTGAACGGTTTTGAAGCTGAGCACGCTTTCGTGTGCCTCGATGTTGCCCGAAACCACTAAGGTATTCGTGGCCGGTTGTCGCCAGAGCCAAAGGTAGACAGCGCCTAGTGCTATAGCGGCGATCAAAACTACGGCAGCTGAGACTGCAAAATAGCGCCGATTAGTTGACACTAGAATATATAGCCTGAAATTCGTTTCTAAGCTGGTACCGATTGCAACACGATATCGCGGTCCGAAATGTCGCTGTTCAGAAAATGCGGCTTTCCAGATGAGTTATTGCCTTACTTCATTATGCCTACTCACTTTGCGGTTGATCATAGAACCGCCCCGCGAAGACCAGGAAAGAGATCGGCTAATCCTTTTGCGATGAACTCCACCGCGACTGCCATTAGGATCAAACCAAGCAGGCGCGTCACAACATTGATGCCGGTTGTGCCAAGGATTCTTTTCGTTGGTCCCGCCAGACGTAACGCTACCCAGAGGCAGATCACCACCAGGGCAATGATTCCGAGCATAATAGCCGCATCGGCCCAGCTCTTTGCGCGTTCACCATAGATCAATGCCGCACTAATCGCCCCGGGTCCGGCGGTGACGGGAATCCCGAGAGGCACGACGGCCACTGCTGTTCGTCTGGATGCCTCGTCTACGTCTTCTTCGGCGCGGCGAACCCGGCTCGTCCGCGCATGCAGCATGGCGACCGCCATCAACATGAGGATAATCCCTCCGCCGACGGTAAAGGAGGCTAAGCTGATTCCCAATATGTGAAGCAACGGATTACCAGCAAGAAGAGCAATAACCAGGACTAGAAATGCTGTGGCTGAGGCCACGTCGATAGTCCGCCTTCTCTCCTCTAGAGTGTGGTTGGCGGTCAGCGTTACAAAGATTGGCACAGCCCCAATAGGATCTAGCAACACGAACAAGGCTATGGCGGCTTCCACGTATGACTTCCAGGTTTGCACGGTCCGATTGGTCTCTCATCGCGCACTGCCGCGTGCTGAGTCGGTTTTTTCCATGCGTCGATTCCCGCGAGCCCGGCTTATCCAGGAACTTCTGCTGTCGTTAAGATGCAAGGACCTGCTCGTGCTCGACTCTTGGAGAGTATCGGATCCGGCGAAGGCGCCGGCCATCGTCTGGATATAGCCAAGGTCCACTTTGTAATTGATAGTCGGCGATTAACACTTGCAAATAATTGACGGTCCCGGCGCGCTCACGTCTGGGAATCGTGTACAGGGGGGCCCCAAAGGACCATGTTCTTGTAGCCGGTCAGTGACTTGTCAACAGAGAGAAGTTGCTGGACGTACCCAATGTGTCTGCGGACGTCAGCGACTTGTTGCACATGTCGAAGCCAGCCATATCTCCGGTTCCGGACGAAGGCGGTAGCAGGATCGTAATTCATCTTGATCAGGCTGCTCTTCCCAGTGCCGTCTGAATCGATGAGACCAAAAATCTCCCAATGCGCCACGCTAATCGACACGTTGAAAACGGCGACCAGATCGCCGAAGCTTCAGCTGAGTACAAGAGTCTCAATCGCCGGACCGGCATCAGCCGATGTCAGGATGCTTCGGCGAACATTTACGAAGTTCGTAAGACAAAGACACTAGGAAACCAATCTCTGGGAGATTTGCGCATAGCCTTTACACCGCCGCATAGCTGAATGACCAATTCGATTTACTTTGACAGGTGCGTCTTGGCCTCGCTCGACCCGATCTCCACCTTTGCCAGCAAGCGACCGTCGTCGGACCATGCAAAATGTACCTGTCCCCCAAAAGCTTTTTCAACCTCGCAGGCCATGCGATGCGCAAGCTTCTGCGAAGTCGTCAGGACCTCTAGGGTGTTACCGCTCCAGCTTGCGAGACAATCTGCCGTTCCGGCTGAGTAATCTGTGCGCGCCGTTCAACGTTTGCGATGCGTGCTGAAACCCCTTCCCGCCTCGTTTCACCGCCCAGTTTGATCAGCACCCGCCCGTGATATTCGCCTGATGCCGTCTGCTTACATCCCGGAAACGTAACCCATTTGGCTCTGTCAATGATTTCGCTGGTCAGCCGGTGACCACGGCGCCAGGTTTTCTTCGAGTACACTGCGCCACAGCGATCACATATAGACGGATCGCCGAACTGTTGTTTGCGAGCCGCGGGCGGAGTCTTGTCGGACTGTGACCCGCGCCGACTCATGCTTCGTATGAGTGCTTTGGTCATCGCATTCTCCTAGCGGCCGCGGCTTTCTCGGTCGCGAGAGACGAACCGGGATGGTAATGGGCGATTTTCTTGTAGATGGCCATCACTATTCGATAAAAGCTTTCACCCGTGGCGTCTGGATACTGCTCATGAGCACGGGCCTTCGCGCGCTCCCACGCAATCTCGTCCTTGCGCGTCTTGACGACGTTCACCGGCATCTTCGAGTCCTCCGAAGCGCAATTCCGTTTCGAAAACCTAATTGGCAACGATCCTCCACGAAGCATGCCGCGTGCCATTCAACTTTTTCGCTACCTACGACGTGTATGCGGCAAGAATGGGGCAGCAATGCCCCACATGGGGAATCAAGCATCACCCAAGCGTTGCTCTCGCCCCGCGAATGTCAAAAAATGAGCCGCCACAACTGCACAAACAGCAGAAATCGTCGGAAATGGGGATTAGGTCCGGCCAACCTTCTTAGCCCTGTCCGACCTATTTGGCGCGGATGAGCGCTAACCGATCATCAGGATCCGGTTACAAAAAGCCAAGAGTTTTCGCTTGCTGCTCCAGTTCGCTTCTGAACTGGGGGTGCGCGATTGCCACGAGCGTTTCCGCCCTTTCAGGTGGTCGATTTAGCGCGCAAGTTAGCGATTCCGTACCAGGTTACGATGTAATGCGTATCAGTCCGAGGATCGGTCGCCGGACCTTTAACCTCAGGAACAATTCGAGAGATCGAGCCCTGCCGCGCGGTCGAATAAGCAGTCAGAATCGATTTGCCATCTTTTGATAGCTGTGCTTCACACACGAAATTCATTGCCCGCCGGGATCGCTATATGGTCTCCCTTCGATGATCTCTGTCGACTATCTTCTCGGCCCTTCTGCATCAGTGTTCGCTCGAAGACAGTGGGAAAGAATGGATGAGGCTTGATCCCTCCATGTAATCATACTTGAAGATCGTCTGAGCAGCTGCCGCCGAATGCGAGTAGAAGACTCGATGCTCGTCGATGCTCCCTGCCTGCACACGACCTTCCAAGGCGCCAAGCAGCGCCGGCAGCTCGCTCACCGCCATGCTTACGGAAAGAGTGCCGCGCGAGGGTATAAGCTTCACCGCCTCCTCTGGGCTCATCAGCTTCGACGTGCATTCGTTCTCATACATAAGTCAATCAACCTGTATAGCTGCCCTAGTGCTGTTGCATTGCGTTCGCTGTTTCAAAACACATCTCCGTCAACCGACACGATGGGAGGCAAACGTTCTCAAAAGTCATGCTGCAGGATCTCAGTCGCGCGGCGGCAGATCTCGCGTCCGTAGTCGACCCACAAGCCCTGTCCCCAATAGCGATAGCAACTGGTTTGCGACGCCAGCAGGTAAAAGAGCGCGTTACGGTACCGATACTCGCTGCTTGGAATCCCAGGCTTGAGCACCTTCTCGTGAAACAGCGAGCTTACCCGCTCCATCGGTCTTAGGAGCGCGTCGAATCCTCTTACCCATGAGATATTGTTCGTCCAACTGCCGCCTTCGACGTGAAACCGCGAATCTTCCTTATGAAGTTGCCCGATGACATCAGCGAGCTTCTCTGGTCCGCTGCCCGGCCGGAACCGGTTCCATATGCGCTGCTGGAAGAGCGGCTGCAGGATCGGCAGATCGTTCCCCGTGATGCCTAACGCGAAAAGATGCTCCAGGTATTCGGTCACATTCATCAGCGGAGTGTCGGAATTGGAACATCCACGAACTACGTCGAAATACTTGGGAGGAAATTCATTCATCATCACGCCGCCGTTTTCGCCGTCTGCGATTTGACTCACCAGCGGCGGCACCGATTTACCGCCGCGCACCCAGCGCGAAAGCCCTTTAGCCTCGTAATACGGCTGCATTTGCGCGACCAGCTTGGTGTCGCTTCCCTGGGTTTTGATGATCGCGATCATGCTGGCTTCCTTGCCTTCGGAGTTCCGGCAAACCAGCCGATACGGAAGATGTTTCTGCGCGGGGCCTTGCCCGTCAGTCTGCTCCACGCTGTGTTCCTGAACAAGCACCCATTGATAACCGCATTCGCGGAGAGTTCTGACGAACTCATACGCTACGTCCGGATGATTCGGCAGCGCCATTTCTGCCGGGGAGAATCCCCGGACTCTTCCAAGAGCCTCCAGACCGAAGATTGCAGCGAAATGATGCTGCCAGGCCTTCACATGCAACCGGTAGTCTTGAACAGGGGTCGAAGGCGCTACTGGATGTCCCCAGGCCGAGCCGAGCCACTCCACCGCGCGGCGATATGCAGGGTCGCAGGTGATCCGGCTTAAGTCTTCAAAAACATCGTTGAGCCCCATCTGGCGCAGGCCGTGAAGCAGCGTGCCAGAATAATCCAGCATTACGCGCGGTTCCTTGCCTTCGTGCAGAAGCTGCGGAATGAACTCGCCCATCCGCTTGTAACACCACTGGAATACCGGCGCGTTGTGATTATCTCCTACGTTCGGATTGTCCATCATGTACTTCAGATTGCTGACGATGATGGCGGTGTGAAGGTCAGCGCCTCCTGCTGGGATCAGCGGCTGGTGCATATGCAACGCAATGGCCGCGGCGCTTCGGACTCGACTGAAATCAACGTGATTGTCGGTCAGAAAAACAGCATGGCCCTCAGTCCGATGGATCTCTTGTTCCACGATCGGCTCCGATCCGCAGATATTGGGCAAGCCATCAATGTGCTCTGGAAGAACAGTCATGTTGATCTCCTTACGTCCAGCGTTCCTGGCAGACAATTCAGCCGGAGCTTACTTGTGGCGGATCTGCTCATAGATGTTGAGATAATGCTGCCCCGGCACATTCCAGGAATAGTCGCAGCGCATCCCGTTAACCATCAGTTTGCGAAACTCCTCCGGATGGAAGTGCCACAATCCCAGGGCTCGCCGCATCGCCGACTCAATGCCGGAATAATCTGGATGGTCGAACACGTAGCCGTTTCTCGGTTGATTTGGCCGCTCGCAATAATCCTGGTCGAAGACTGTGTCGGCTAGTCCACCAACCGCTCGCACGACAGGAACCGTCCCGTATCTGAGCGCGATCATCTGAACCAGACCACATGGCTCGTATATACTTGGCACTACCAGGATGTCCGCGCCCGCATACACCAGATGAGCCAGTTCGGCGTCAAACCGCAATTCCAGATGGCAGTCAGGATGATCGTTCAAATAGCGCTTGAGGTGCCAGAAATAGCCGTTGATCGAGGGTTCGGGGCTAGGCCCAAGCAGCACGAACTGCGCTCCGTTCCACAACGAATAAAAGAGCGCATGGCGTATCAGGTGGACGCCCTTCTGGCCGTCGAGCCGGCCGACGTAGGCGACAATCGGCCTGAAGCCATCGCGCAGCCAGAATCGCTCGCGCAAGACGTGCTTGTTGTCGTACTTGAGGTCTAGCGAGTCGACGCCGTAGCGGCGATTGATTAAGGGATCGATCTCGGGATTCCACGTGTCGTAATCAACGCCGTTCAGTACTCCTCCGAACTTGCCTCGATGGGCCCAGAGCGTATGTCCCAACCCAAAGTTCTGATCGGTATCGAGTACTTCCCATGCATGATGGGGAGATACGGTCGTCACAAAATTGGAATATACGATCCCGGCTTTGGTGAGATTCAGCAGTCCATGATTGAAGGTGTCTCGCAAGCGGTCGGGATGGAAGTAGTATTCGTGTCGCCCTAACCCGGTGGCCCGCAATACCTCCGCGTCAGTCAGACCCTGATGACGCAAATTGTGGATGGTGAAGCAGACTCGTTGATTCTGCATTCCGTGATGCTTGTAGATCTCAAAAAGCAGTACGGGCACCAATCCCGTCTGCCAATCATGGCAGTGGATGACATCGGGGCGCTTGTTGGCCTTGAGCATAAATTCCAACGCGGCTTTGCTGAAAAATGCAAAACGCATCGCGTCGTCGGCATAACCGTAAGTGGCGGGACGATGAAAAAAGCTGTCGGGCGAATGCGGCTCTATGAAGAAGCACTTGCGGTCGCGTACGAGCCCAAAGTACACGGAGCAGTGGATCGCGCCGCCGTACCAGGGCACCCAAAGGTCGCGATAATCGAGCCTTAGTTCCCGGATGCGATCGTACCGCATCTGTTCATACTTGGGTAAGACAATTTCGACCGCGTTGCCGCGAATCTCAAGTTCACGGCTAAGTCCGGATACAACGTTGCCCAAACCTCCCGTCTGGATCGCCGGCGCGCATTCGGGCGATACCATAACAATGTACACAGCTTCTTCCGTGGTCTAGCGGAACTAATTGCACTTCAACGGCTATGTTCACTGTGCAATTTCAACGGCCCTAGCCGCAAGACCGTCATCAACAGCCCATAGAAACTTCATATGAAGATTCCTGAATCTTGCTGGGCAAATTCATGCACTAGTCAAATATCTCAAGCTGAGCTCCAGTTGGCAGCGCTGGTTGCTCATTTCCCTCGCCATTGGGCGGACACTGCTTCATCCTGTGGACCTTCCCACCGACTAACTCGCCGATTCAGCGCGGCGGGTAATTTGCTATCGCCCTGTCATCGCGATGCTTTCGAACAACCGCTTAGTCGGGGCGTGAGGCCTATGCGAGTCGCCTCACGCCCCGACCGTCAGTTACCACCGCGATTGCGATTTCAATCTGTCTTGGTCGCGTCGCCTTTCTCCTGCGCTCTTAGCGGCGGCTGGGCATATAGCCTTGGGGCGAGAGACGCTGTCCATAACGAACCGCATGTGGCCACGGCAGAACCTTCTGTCGCGATAAGAGGAGGATTTGTAGGCGAGGACGCGACAGACGCGAAATTCTTTTTCACTCCATTTGATCAATGGGTCTGATGCCTCCCTTGACGAGCGAAATATATCTTCGCAGCAATTCCGCTCGCGACATCCAGACTTCTTGGGGCAAAGCTTCCAACGTCTTACCCCGTTCAGGCGCGCAAGGCCGTCTGTGCTGTGAAGGGCCCACCATGCACTGCGGAGGCCGCAGGGTATGCCTGGACGTGCTCCATATGCGACTATATCCCAAAAGCACCTGCCTTTTACTGTTCGTTTATCAGATGCACTTACTACGGCGGTTTTGCACCTGACCTCGACGCTATACGTAGGGTTGGAATCGAACTCTGCTTTTGACGAATGTATGCATAACCGTCCGGGTAGCTTTTCGGAGCGATGGCTGAACAGAGCGCTGCGCGGAATCAAGCATCTTAGTGCGCTCATAACCGTTTCCCATCCGAGGCCGTAACAACCGAACCGATGGCTATGAAACCAAGCGTCGAATCCGCTTCGCGTGAGTAAATGTTCGTTCTAAGCGGCGAGCCAGCGGGGATGCATTCCCATACGAATGATCGTATCCATGACGCGCCTGGGTTCTCCAAGATCGCTCCAGTCGATCCCGTCGACCGGAAGTACCGCTAGGTTAACTGGATTCTCCGCCAAGACATGCTCCGAAAAGCCGGCTGATCGGATGTCGTCATAGAGCCGCGCGATGGTTTTCTCCTCAAATGTTGTATTGATGAAAGGCCGAATCTTCTTGAAAGCCAAGTAGAGTTGTGGCAGCGCAATCAAAAACAGACTCAACAGAGTGGTCACCTGTCCTACCATTACGAAGCTGTTCCACAGGCATCCACGCGATAAGAGATCGGCGGCGAGGTCGGCCTGAGGCTTCTCCCAGAAGCGGTGAACCGCAAACAGCGGGGTTTCTCCAACCGCTGCCCCAAGCTCAATCCAACCATATGCGGTTTCGGGCGACTCGGGAGCTATTCCTAGCAGCGCGGTCAGTTCGGGCCGGAACTCCGTGGCTATGAAGGCCCTCTCGATGTGTTGCATAAAGTATTGGTCATCGCTGACGAAATGGTCGGATGGGAAGATTGCGACCTGAGTCTGCTTAGATACCCCGGCCAGCCGCATCAGCGAATACAGAATTGCAGGCGCGGTTCCGCGATTTCGTGGCTGAACCACGAGATTGCGCTCCGACATTCTCGACAGAATAGGCGCGTAGAAGCGCTCGTGACTGCGAGTCACCACTACCGACGTAAGCTTCGGATCGATTCCCCACGCGACTCGCTGCAAAGTCTGCTCTATTAACGTGCTTGTGCCGAAAATCGGACAAAATTGTTTTGGAATATCTTGGCCCACAATTTTTCGGGTCAACGAATGCAATCTTGATCCTTCGCCCCCCGCTAGAATGATGGCTGCCCGCTCTCCTTGTTGGGAACTCAAGATATGATCCAATGCAGCTTCTCCTGTTCGCTTACGGCAATCGGTTGGAAGTCCGGAAACGGATAGAGCAAGCCCCATGCCGCCCCACCTTGGGCTCGCAGGATCGGACGCATGTCATTGCGATAACCCTAGATGCGATAGATCAGCGACGCGTGATTCTCGAGAAGGACCGAAATCCACACGATCCAAGCAATTGTTCAGTTCTGTCGAGGTTCCGCTCTCCACGGTAAGCTCGAAAACAGTATGAATATAGTGGGGTAGCAGCGCCCCACATGGGAAACAAAATTCGCGGAAGACGGGGACAGTTTTCGCGTCGCCTTGTTCGGGATAGTCAGCAGAGCGCACTCCGAACTGAGTCGCGCGGAATGGCACCGCTCGAATGAGCTGACGCAACTCACCCCGGGGGATAGATCAGTGCCCGCCGCAACGCGACCAACGAAACATCGCTGTTACGCAACTCGCTGAACCAACGCGTGTAGCAAGGTATTAGTTTGGCATGCGCTTCGCGCACCCTGATGGATGAAACTTGCTAAGGAAGCTCTGCACAGGTCGGTGTTGCGGAGCGATTGGCTGAGCGGTCATAACAATCGGGTTCTTGGAACGAAGAACCAGTTATGGTTGGTCCGGCGAAGGTCGTCACCGACTACTTGCGGCCCGAAGTTTTTTCACGTCAGGCACATCGCCCTTACTGGGAGCAATTGTCTGCGAACCTGGTAGAGGTTGGCCAACGCAAACATGGTCTGCGCGCGGGCCAGGTTCTTGGCCAAGCGCGGTATCTCACCTCAGCGAAGCCCCACAGTTGCTTGACGACCCGAAAGGCGCGTTCGCCGCGTCCCCGCGTCCGTGAGCGCGCCCGGTTGATCATGCGCCAGTGCTCGCTAAATGGCCGTTGGGACGTAGGGCGTCGGTTGATCCGGTAGCGCACCCCCCACTTCTCGAGAAACTCTCGATCGTCTTCCTTCCAGTACGCTTGATCGCCGAACAGCTCCCGCTCCTGCCCATGCATCAGATCCGGCAGCTGGGTGATGTCGGCTACGTTTGCGGCGGTCGCTCTCACCGTATGGACGATACCGCGCTTATCTGCTCCGATGTGCAGCTTCATTCCGAAATGCCAGTTGCGGCCCTTGCGGGCCTGCTTCATCTCGGGGTCGCGACTCGCACCGGCGTTCTTGGTCGAACTCGGCGTTGCGATGATGGTTGCGTCTACGATGGTTCCAGAGCGCAACAACAGCCGCCGTTCTTCCAAAAGGCCGGTGATCGAATCGAAGATGGCGTGGGTCAGCCCGTGCTGCTCCAGCAGGTGGCGAAAGCGCAGAATCGTGGTCTCGTCCGGCACCATCTCGTCGCCCAGCTCGACGCGTGCAAAGCGCCGCAGCGACTCACTGTCGTAGATCGCGTCTTCCGCCTGCGGGTCCGACAGGTTGAACCATTGCTGGAGGAAGTAAATCCGCAGCATCTTCTCCAGTCCCAGCGGCTGGCGACCTTGTCCGGCTTTCGGGTAGTGCGGCTCGATCAGCCGGACCAGCCGCGGCCACGGAATCACCGCATCCATCTCGGCCAGGAACCGCTCGCGCCGAGTGACCTTGCCCTTCCCACTCCAACCTATCGATGCGAACGTTCGTTGATTCCCCATCCCCACACCTCCACATCTGCCGATCCAACTAAGTGTTTATACAAGAATCGAAACACTTGTGCAGAGCTTCCCTAAGAGAGGGGTGCCGCGCTGCCGGCATCAAGGTCGCTTTTTTCCTGGTGCTCGCAGCCCGAGTGTTAGTTTGACCTGAGGCCCTGCGAGCACCCGGGATTGTGGCCGCGGACGGCAACGTTCGTGAGCACGCTTGGTAGAATTCGAACACGAGGGCTTCGCGCCGGCCGCGCGGCGAAGGAGTGAGTAATGGAAGTCATCCATGAACGCTGCGCGGGCCTGGACGTTCACAAAGAGATGGTGGTGGGGTGTTTGCGGGTGCGCGAGCGCGGCCAAATACGCCGCGAGGTACGGCGCTGGGCAACCACCACCGCGGAGCTCTTGAAGCTCGGGGACTGGCTGCGGCAGGCGGGCTGTACGCACGTCGCGATGGAAGCGACAGGCGTCTACTGGAAGCCGGTCTGGCACATGCTGGAAGGCGAGTTCGAACTACTTCTGGCTAACCCGGCGCATATCCGCAACGTGCCCGGGCGCAAAAGCGATGTCAACGACGCGACCTGGATCGCGGACCTCTTGGCGCACGGGCTGATTCGCGCGAGCTTGGTGCCGCCGGGGCCGATCCAGGAGTTGCGTGATCTGACTCGAACGCGCAAGCAACTAGATGCGCGAAATCGCGCAGCACAAACAGCGCATTCAGAAGGTGCTCGAAGACGCCAATGTGAAATTGGCCTCAGTGGTGTCGGACGTGTTTGGTGAGAGCGGGCGACGGATGCTCAAAGCGCTCAGCGCCGGTCAAACCGACGCCTGGCAGCTCGCGGCCTTGCGCGACGGTCGGCTGTCCGCGTCGCGCGAAACCCTGGCGGTGGCGTTGCAGGGCAAGGTCACAGCCCATCATCGGTTCTTGCTCAGCCAGCACCTCAGAATGATTGAGTATCTGGAACAAACGATTAGAGATTCGAGGGACAGATCGAGGTTGTGGTCGCACCCTTTCGCGCGGCGGTCGCATGCTTGGTGACTATCCCGGGAATCAGCGCAACGGCCGCCCATGTCATTATCGCGGAGATTGGCGTCGATATGAGCAGGTTTGCGACGGTCGCGCACTTGCGGTCATGGGCCGGATTGTGCCCGCAACTTAACGAGAGCGCAGGCAAAATCATGTCGCGCCGTTTACGCCACGGTGCCCCGTGGCTCAAAACTGTGCTGGTGCAGTGCGCCTGGGCAGCGACCCGTAACAAGCACAACTATCTCTATGCTCAATTCGTCCGGCTCCGCGCCCGGCGCGGCCCACAAAAAGCCATCATCGCAGTGGCCGCCTCAATCCTTTCCATCGCCTATTATTTGCTGCGCAATCAAGTGCCGTATCGCGATCTCGGAGCACTCTATTTCACACGCGTCGATCAGGAGCGAACCGCGCAGCGCCTCGCGCGCCGAATCAAAGAACTCGGCTATGAAGTCCAAATTCGCAAAGCAGCTTAATCGCGTAAGTTTCTTGGAAGATTGTCGTTGACGGTACCGTCCCGCCGTTCCTCGTTTTGAGTTTCATTCCAATGCTTGCAAGTCGCACTCTGTGTTCAGCGTGCGCGCGCTTCCCGTCCTGAGCACTTCAAGCCGCGTCGAACTTTTTCTCGCCGTTCCCCTTGGAGCCCGCGACCTGAATCTTCACTTCCTTCGGAGCAGATTCTTTGGGTATGGGCGCACTCAGCTCCAATACGCCATCGTGATAGGTGGCTTTGAGATCATCTGCCTTGATCCCCTCGGGAAGCGAAATCGAACGTTCGAAATATCCGTACCGAATTTCGCTTTTGAAGAAGTCGGCTCTCTTGCTTTCGTGCTTTTCTTCTCGCGACCCCTTAATCGTCAGGACCTCACCCACAACCGTGATGTCGATGTCCTTCTGATCGATGCCGGGAAGGTCGGTACGGACGATGAACCTGCCTTCTTGTACGCGCGACTCAATCGCGGGGCGCAGTGGCGCAGGCGCTCGTTCACCGAAAAAGTCACGGTCCATGGGGAAGCGGCCTAACCAATCACGATCGAAGCCAAAGCGTTCGAGCAAGTCTTCGACCTCGCCTCGAAACCGAACCAGCTCCTTCGACGGTCTCCATTTCTCCAAAAATGCCATTTCTCCTCCTCCTGTTTTGTTTGCTCGCTGATTCGTTTACTCTCGCAGCCAGCCGACGCTTCACATGACCCGGGCTGCTTGCTCGCGTATCCAGACGGTGGCTTACTAGCCGACTCAGTATGCCGGTTGTGTTGATCATCCAGCTCAACCACGTTCTCGGTATATAGAGCACGCCGCGTGCCGATCCCTTTTTGCAAACATCTGCCGCGCGGGCGTATGAGTAGTGGGGTAACGGTGCCTCATGTGGGGAGCCAATCCGAGGAAAGAAAGCACTGTATTGCAGTATCGAAGCATGGAGGCGCACAATACAATTCAGCGGCGTCTGCCAGTCTTTCTGCGGCCGAGATCCTGCGGCACGAATTGTGCGTCACTAGGCTCCCGAAGCGATCAAGGTTCTACCAACATGGGAGTGATCAAAGGAAAAAGGAGAAGGATGGCAGCTGCGAAGCCGTTAAAGATGCCGCTTAGCGGTTGCCGATAGAGGTGGCTGGATTAATGCCCCAAACAATTTTAATCGTCGATGATGAAGTCGATCTCGCGGATACTTGGGCGCGACTTCTCACGAAAGCCGGCTTTAGTTGCCTCGTCGCTTACGACAGTGGGGAAGCGTTCTCGCTATTCGATTCCGGACAACCGGCCCTAGTCCTGTCTGATATCGTTTTACCCACTGCCGACGGCTTCGAAATCGCACGCTATGTAGGGAGAAAATCGCCCGGCACGCCAGTAATCCTGATGACCGCGAATCACACGCTCGACATGGCAGAAAATGCCAGGAAGGCCGGAGCAGCGCTATACATGCGCAAACCCGTTTCCAATTCTGAATTGATCTCGAGCGTCACATCTTTGGTCAGTGCCAACCATAAATGACATAGGCTGAACGGTTCCCTAAGCTTTTCTCGAGGAGAGCCGAAGGAACCGTTTGGAACGCGCTGCGGCCAGACGGAGACTCCCGCCAGATTAACGAATGCCGTGTTTCTTGAGCAGCCGATGGAAGGTCTTCCGATCGACACCTGCCTTGCGTGCGGCTTGTGAAACATTGCCGCCTTCGTCCTTGAGCAGTTCCGCCACATAGGCAGCTTCAAGATGACCGATCCAACGTTCTTTGGCTTCAGACAGGGTCAACTTGTTTGTGACTTCATTAGGCGGCGGTGGTTTTGTATCCGTGTCGGCTTTTAAGTGATGAGGCAGATCAGCGAGCGTGATCACTTCGCCTTCCGCGAGTGCGCACGCTCGTTCAATCACGTTCTGCAGTTCGCGCACGTTGCCCGGCCATCCGTAGGTTCCTAGTATTATCAGCGCTTCGGGTGCGAACGCTTTTATCATCGCTTCGGCGCCTCGCCCATATTTCCTCAGAAAGCTCGTCGCCAGCAGTTCAACGTCTCCGTGCCGATCACGCAGCGGCGGAAGCGCGATGTCTATTACGCTAACGCGATAATAGAGATCCTCGCGAAACTTACCCGCCGAGACCAGCGCACGCAGGTCTCGGTTGGTAGCTGAAACGATGCGTATATCAACGTCGATCTGGCGTGTGCCACCAATGTGCCGAATCTGGCGCTCCTGGAGCGCGCGCAACAGTTTTACCTGAAGTCCCAGCGGAAGCTCGCCCAGCTCGTCGAGGAAGAGAGTACCACGCTGGGCGGTCTCCATGAGTCCACGTTTAGCTGCCGCAGCACCTGTAAAAGCCCCTTTTTCGTGTCCGAAGAGTTCAGATTCGAGCAGGTTTTCCGGCAGCGAAGCGCAATCAACCGGCACGAAGGGCTGGGCCGCCCGCGGACTGTTGGCGTGAATTGCGCGAGCGATCAACTCCTTGCCAGTCCCGGATTCACCCAGGACCAAAATGTTGGCTTCGGAACGCGCTGCCTTGCGCACCAACTCCAGCACCGCTTGGAGCGCTGCGCTTTCCCCAATGATGTTCTCAAACCCGAATGTGCCTTGCAGCTGTTCGCGCAAATGCAAATTTTCAAGTTCGAGACGTCGCTTGGTCAGCGCACGGTCAACCGCAACCTTCAATTGATCAATGGAAAACGGCTTGGGCAGGTAGTCGAACGCTCCCGCCTTGACTGCCGCCACCGCCGATTCAACCGTCGCATAGCCGGTTATCATCATCACCGGCATCGTTGAATCAATCTCCCTGGCACGCCCTAGGATCTCCATCCCGTCCATCTCGGGCATTTGGAGATCCGTCAATAGCAGATCAGGATGCTCGGACTCGATCAGTCGCAAAGCTTCATGTGGATCGGTCGACGTAAAACACTCATAGCCCGACGATCTCAGAACACGTCCCCAGTTCTCGGCCAAATCAGGCTCATCGTCCAGAATGATAATGCGGTCCGTAGACACTCCTGCGGGTGAATTCCAATGTGGCGAAGCGCTGTGCAATCAAAACTGATTACGACTCTGGCAGCGCATCTTCCGCCGGCAGGGTGATTGTAAAACTTGCGCCATTACCAAGCTCCGATTGCACTTCAATTCTGCCGTTACTTTCCTGGACAATTCGTCGACTCAGCCAAAGCCCAATTCCCGAACCTCCTGGCTTTGTGGTGAAAAGTAGATCAAAAATCTTCCCGATGTGATCAGGATGAATGCCGGGCCCATTGTCCGCTACCGTAAGATAAAGCCAGTCCGGCCGATCGCTCAAAAGACCGGTCTCAATTTTGATCGCGCCGCCGCTGCGCGTAGCATCATGTGCATTTGTTAGAAGATTGATCAGCACCCGCTCCAGAGCCGTGGCATCGGCCATCACCGGGGGCAGGTTTCTTTCCAAGCGCATTTCGATCTCGACCCCGTCTTTGCGCATTTGTTCCCGGGTCAGCAGCAATGCGCGCTCAACCAGCCCATTGAGGTCGAGTAAGTCAACCGTCTTCACCCGCAGCCGCGACAGCCGCAGAAATTCCTCGACGATGCGCGCAGCGCGCTGAGCCTGCCGGTGCAGAACCTCAAGGTCTTCTCGCACCTCAGGCGCCAGATCCGGAACTCTCAACAGCATTTCCCCGCGCGAAAGAAGTATCTGAAGCGGATTATTCAGATCGTGTGCGATCCCCGCTGCGAACGTTCCCAAAGAGGTCACCGTTTCTGTCCTGCGTGCCGCCAGCTCCAGCGTCAAACGATTAGTTATATCGACGACCGCAGCGACCACCAGACTTCCGCGTGAAGTTCCTGGAGCGTAGGTTAGGCTAACCTCTACAGGGAACTCCGTGCCATCCTTGCGTCGCGCCACCAGATTCAGACCCACCCCCATCGGGCGACTGCGCGGCCCGCTGAAATAATCCTCGCGATGCCTCCGATGGATGTCCCCCAGCTGTTCTGGCAGAAGCAATTCAAGCGGCTGCCCGATGAGTTCGTCCAGGCGATACCCGAAAACCTCCGTAGTCTTTGGATTCGCCTCGAGGATCCTACCGGTTCGGTCAACAATAATAAGACTTTCGCTTGCAGCTTTAAAATAATCTTCGTAAGGCATCCCAAATACCGACCGCTGAAGACGGCTCCCTTCGACAGAGTTCCAGCCAACAGCTTTTATCAAGAAGGGAAAATCTGTATGCTCAAAACTGATCACAGACGCGACACCGGATTCAAAGCACATGGACAAAACCAATCACCGAGACGCATTCGCCGCCGGGAGTGTCTGATTTCTGTGGGCGCCGCGTCCCGAGCCTCTGGCTCGGGCGCACAGTGGGGAAGCTTTGAGTCTCAATCGTAGAGCAGTATAGATAAAAGGGAACTGTGAACCCTCAGGCCCCCGTTGTAATCGATGAAGCCCAGGGCTCTGAACTTGTTCATGAAAAAACTCACCCGCCCTCGAGTCGTCCCGATGATTTGGGCGAGCGTTTCCTGGCTTATTTTCGGTACGGGCTCGGACTTCCCGTCTTTGCCAAATTGCGTAAGCAACAACAGGGTCCTCGCGAGCCGCTTCTCGCTCGAGTTAAGCAGTTGGTCGACCAGGTCTTCTTCGATTCTCATGTTCCTCCCGAGGACGTAGGATAGGAAACTCTCGGCGAATTCCGGTTTTTCATCGAGCATTCGCACCATAGCGGCCTTCTCGATTCTCACAAGCGAGCAGGCTGTCATCGCGGTTGCGGTTGAAATCCGAGTTGATTGACCCGACAGGCAACCTTCACCAAAAAATGCCTTCGCCCCGAGAATTCCAACTACCGCCTCCTTCCCACGGCTGGAGACGACGGTGAGTCGAACGCTACCGCTGTGAATAAAAAAAATGGCTTCCGCGGCATCTCCTTGCGCAAAGATGACACGTCCTCTTCCGTACTTCTTATGAATCCTGCCCTGCGCCAGATCCGATAGGAAGCCATCAAGATCAAAGCTTGGGTTCCTTCCTGAGGCCACAGAATGTCCGCGCAATACTCGCTATGACTGCGTGTCTTCGGATCGCCTTACGTGTGGTGTCCAATTATCCCGCTGTCTCATGAGGCTTGCGCGCGAAGCTATAGTCTAGCTGAAAGTTCAAAGTTCCCGTCGTAACGCCCGATTCGAGTAGAAACATCTTACGTATTCACTTCCAAATGTTGACGCTTACGGTATGAAGGAACGAAATTATTTTCAATCTCACGATGAATTTTAATCTGGCCAGACCGAAACAGCCATCACGCGACGTTTGCGGATCGAGACTGCGAGTGCCACGGTATCGAGTTAGCACTTTCTAGAGGAAACTAAATTATGATCAAGAGAAGAGCCCCGAGTCATACCATAGATACTGAAGCGGACCTGAAATGGCTTATCGAACTGACCACTCTGAATCTGAAGGAGCTCTTGAGAGGCCGGCCGGGAGATATACCAAACCTGGTATACGACCTTGAGCGGTGGCTGGGAGTTTATGATGATCCAAAGCTCGCCGGGCAGATTCGCAAGCTCCTGCGGCGGCCAGCGTTGTTTCGGCCTTTGATCGAGAAGACTTCGGCTTTGGTGGCGTCAGTAGCAGATCGCCGCAAGTTTAGTTACCGGTATTCCGACGGAGAAGTGGAAATCGATGCGAGTCGCCTTGAAAAGGGCGGCGCTCGCGCAGTCGCATATCGGTTCAGCGATTTGCTGGATGCGGTAGTGCACGTAGCGATTCACGATCTGAGCCGTTACGATGCTTTGCGGGTGCGTCGCTGCCGCGAGCAAACGTGTCACAAGATCTTTCTCGCAGCGCGGCGCTCTCAGATTTATTGCTCTCACCGCTGCGCGAATATGCGAGCGAGCCGGAAGTATCGTACGACAAATCGGCGAAAGCGCGCCGAGCGCGAGCGCCAACGATATAGGTCCAAGGTGCTGAAGCGTATCGGCAGTCGCAGCGTCAGGGTTGGCCGCGAGCCTCCTCCGCACAAGAAATAAGGCCGTCTTCTTCTCATGCGCACCGCCGAACAGTTTGCTGGATAAATGCGCTATTCGCGATCAAGTCCACGACGCGACATGCACAAATTTCGAGTTCAGTCGCTGAGCAGTACGCTTTAAACCCAAGCCGTCGGAACTTGTTCATGAACAAACTCACCCGTCCTCGAGTCGTGCCAACTATTTGCGCCAGAGTTTCCTGGCTTATCTTAGGCACGGGTTCGGAACGCCCTTCTTTGCCAAATTGCGCCAACAGCAGCAGGGCTCTTGCTAAGCGTTTTTCGCTTGAGTTAAGTAGTTGGTCGACCAAATCTTCTTCGACTCTGGCGTTACGCGCAAGCACATAGGACAAAAAACCCTCCGCGAATTCGGGCTTTCCGCCGAGTACTCGCGCCATCGCGGGCTTCTCGATTCTGATAATCGAGCAGGCTGTCATTGTGGTTGCAGTCGAAATACGCCGTGCTTGGCCCGTAAGGCAACCTTCGCCGAAAAATGCCCTAGCTTCGAGAATTCCAACCACCGCCTCCTTCCCGCGACTGGAAACGACCGTTAACCGGACTCTGCCACTCTGAATAAAGAAGACCGCGTTGGCATTACTTCCTTGCGCGAAGATGACCTGGTCTTTTTTGTACTTGCTTGCGTTCACGCCTTCATCAAGGTTTGCGAGAAATCTCTCCATCTCAAGGCGCGGGTTTTTTGCCGAAATCACAGCATTCTCAAGGTTTTTGCTTGCAATAATCCGTAGGCCGCATTGCTGGCGCTTATCAAACAGGATCGATTCCCCGTGCACCGCGGCACGAATGCGGCTGACTTTCGAGGGCGCCAACGCGGAAAATCACCTTCACAGGTTTCCGCGCTGCGGCTCTGGTGTACGTCTTCTTTGACCAGCGAGCCCCAGTCACTGGCCGCTTGGATGTGAAGAGTCGCTGACAGCCCTTCTTCGTCGTGCCGATTGAGCATATTACTCAAGCGATAGATTAGCATCCAACCGTTTGCAATTGCAAACGTATCCACCCGGCACTTGTGCTAGTCGCGCCTCGATGCTGGATGAAGAACATCTTTTCCGTCAGAGATTGCGGGACTTTGTCATGGCGAAATTCGGATCGCTGGATAGGTTTCACCTCGAAACCGATTTTTCAAAAGGGCACCTGTCGCAAATCCTGCGTGGCAAGCGCAGTCCTTCGCTCACGACGATCGTGAAATTGGCCAGAGCTCTTGAGGTTAACGTCGCCGATTTCTTCGTAACCCCAAGCGCGGGAACCAGTTCGTAGCTCCGTAATCTTTGTGTGCCGTTGCGCGCGGCAATCGCTGCGATGCTCTCGCAGTTGTTCGTCTTGCACACGATTCAGCGCAAACCTTCTGCATTCTTAAGCATCCCTCATCGGCAGCACTGGCTTCTCAGCCCCACGCGCGAGCGTCACAGGCACATTCTGCTCCCGCGCGGCTACCCCAAAGAGCTAGGAATCTCGAGACGCCGTACCGTCAATTTCAGAAGTCGGCTGCTAGGGAGAACTGTCTGACGAATAACCGCTTCGTTCGACATTAGCTCTGGCACATCCTGCCGGGCGGCCTCGCGGATGACTCCGTCAACGGTTCTGCGATCCGATACTTGTTGATCTTCGCGTATAGTTTCTTGCGGGAGATACGCAAGCGCGCAGCGGCAGCAACCTTGTTTCCACCAGCGCTGTGCAAGGCGCGCAAAATCAGATCCCGCTCCGTCTCTGCAAACGTCGCAAACGGCATTCGATTCGTGGGACTTTTCCAGCCCGGTGATTCGCTCGGCCCAGCCAAGATCGCTCGCGGCAGATCCTCCAGCTCAATAACCAAGTTCTTACTGAACGTGAGTGCTCCTTCGATAACGTTCGACAGTTCGCGCACGTTTCCCGGCCAGGGGTGATTCGTCAACGCTTCCGAGGCTTGCTCTTCGATACCTCCGACGTTGCGCCCAAGCCTTTGGTTGAAAACGGTGATGAAATGCTCAGCTAGGAGCGGAATGTCGTTGCGCCGTTCGCGGAGCGGCGGGACCGAGAGGACGGCAGCTTGCAAGCGATAGTACAAATCCTCGCGTAGATGACCCTCGGCCACCGCCTCTTTTGGATCGCGATTGGTCGAGGCAATGATCCGCGCGTCGATCGGGATCTCGCGCATTGAACCCACCGGACGGATCGCGCGCTCTTGTATCGCGCGCAACAGCTTGCTTTGTGTCCCGGCGGTCATCTCCGTGATTTCATCAAGAAACAGCGTCCCGCCGTCGGCGGCTCTGAACAGACCGATATATTCGGTAGTGGCGCCGCTGAACGCACCGCGCTTGTAACCGAACAGCTCGCTTTCGATTAGATCCTTTGGAAGGGCTGCACAGTTGAGCGCAACGAACGGCCGTCCCTCACTTGGACCACACTGGTGAATAGCCCGCGCGACCAACTCCTTGCCCGTGCCGGTTTCGCCCACAATCAGCAGGTTGCCTCTGGTCGCGCTGGCGCCCTCGATGCGGTCGTAAAGGAGTCGCATGGGGGCAGTCGCACCCACCAGACCGTGGAAAAGACTTCTGGAGGTGGAAGGAAGATGCGCCTCCTCGCCCTGGAGAGCAGCCATTCGTTCTCCCTCGGTCGCTGTGTGCGAACGGAAATAGGCCGAAACGAGGCGCAAAATCCACACGTGACTGAGTTTGTCGAGGATCGCGTGGAAATGCTCTGCTGAAGGCGGGTTCTGCAGAAATAAGGCTTGGGCGCTGTTCTTGAAAAGGTGAACTAATGTGATCGCCTCCTCCAGAGGCACGTGCCGCTCAACGAGCGACTGCCCAACGCGTATAACCCGCGCTCCATACGCGTCAACTTTGCCTTTGACAAGAATGGCATCACATCCAAGCACCGGCGTGAAAATGCCGGCCAGCTCGTCCACAGCCAAGGAACGGCTATCTCCGAAGTGAACAAGGTAGAGCTGATACCATTGCCGTATGACTTCCTCCTGCCGGCTCGAAACGATCTCGACGATTTGTCGAAGTTCCATAAGATCCTGGTCCGACAAAAGATGAAAGTGGCCTGAAGGGTGCAGCGAATTCGCGATCGAAGATCCATCAGACTCAGTCTTCGGTAGAGACTGCCTCGCCAACTTTCCGCGCACGAGAATTTTGTTCGTGCCCGGCACAATAAATCGGAGCCGCTCGTCGAAGTCAGGTCTAATGTCATGGGGTATCGAGGCTACATTCATATCGATTCTCCTGTCGGACTGTGCCCTTTGGGAGCAGGTCCTGTGCCATGGACCTTTTCGATGCATTTGCTAACTAATCACCCGAAGAAGCGGGGCGTGGGTGCCCCAGGTGGGTCATCAAATCCTGAGTTTCCGTGTCCGATCGACCGCAGCGCTCCGCTATGAGCCGCTCTCCCACGTTACGTAAACTCCACGGGGGATTACGTTGTAGCCGCCGGTGCGAAACTGATGGGATGGACCCCAGCCCTCGCTTTTCAAAACGGCCGCTATATGGGCCGGGATGGTGGTGAACCATCACAAAGAAGAGCGAGAGAGGGCCGAGAATGGATATTAGAACGCTGGGTATAGACTTGGCAAAGAATCTATTCCGAGTTCATGGGGTTCACGCGAGGGGCAAGACGATAGTGCAGCGCCAACTTCGGCGCTGGCAGGCATTGCCGTTCATGGCGCAACTTCCAAGCTGTCTGGTGGGCATGGAAGCCTGCGGCGTAGCGCATTACTGGGCTCGAGAGATCGGAAAGCTGGGGCACGAAGTGAAGCTGATGAGTCCGCGCTTCGTGCGGCCTACGTGAAGTCGAATAAGAACGACGCACGCGACGCCGAAACGATCTGTGAAGCAGACACTCAGAACAATCAGAGCAGCAACCTTGCGCACGGGGCTGGATCCATACATGAACCCCTAAAACTGGACAGGTAGACGCCGATAGATTGGACCAGCCGGGCGCGGCTTGTAGGAGATTGAGTCATGGCACGGCATCGAAGATTCAGCTTGGAGTTCAAGCGCCAGGTGGTACTGGACTTTCTGGAGAAGCGGATGGGTCTGCGGGAACTGGCGCGCAAGCATAACCTGTCGCGCAATCTGCTCAGCCAGTGGGTGAGGAAATACGAAACCGGCCAACTTACCGATGAAGTAGTTGACGCCGTGCGCATCGCTGAATACGAAGGCAAGATCGCCGAGCTGGAGCGCAAGGTCGGCCAATTGACGATGGAAGTCGACCTGCTGAAAAAAGGGGCGCGCTTGGCCCGTCAGCCGAACGGCGACAGCTACTCCGTGAATACTCCGCACTTCCAATGCTTCAGCACCTGTATCGAGAGATGGGCCGAACCGCCGAAGCCATAAAGTCCCACCGTCGCGCTCAGCTTGATTTCAGCGCGCTTGATCGCCCGAAAGCCGATAATGCCGGCGCACAGCAGTGGTGCCGCATGTTCGTCGGCGATCGTCTCCGGAATCGGATATGCGAAATCCGCGATGCCTACACAGTGCTTACATGAAGAATTTCCGACGAACGCTAACTCTTCTAAGTACTTGATTTTATTGGTGGAGCTTAACGATCTCCTGAATGCCATGAAACCGGGCTTTCCAAGTCCGACTCAACCTAGAATCATCCGAGCGCATTAGTTCGGTGGCTTGTCGGTCTGCGTAGCGCCTCCAAGCATTAATCGCGCATTTCGTTCGAGGGCTTCCCGGAGCGGATCAATGTCAAGCCGGGCGTAAACCTGTGTGGCCGAGACGCTGGAGTGGTTTAGAGCCTTGCCGATCAATTGGAGATTGTATCCTTGACCCGAAAGCCAACTTCCTAAGGTCCGGCGTAAGTCATGGATCCGAACGTCAGGAACACCCGCGCGTTCACGGATTCGGTGCCACGCCTTCTTTGGTTCCGATAGATGGCCGGTTGCACCAATGCCCGGGAAGACCCATTCGCTTTTTCTTCGGCTCGGCAGAAGCCGGAGAATCACGACAGCTGGACTCGGTAGCGGCAATAGATGTGAACGGCCAGCCTTCGTCATCGGGAGCCGCCAAGTACATTGATCCAAGTCAATGTCTGCCCACCGAGCGGATAGCAGCTCGCTGCGGCGCGTTCCAAGTAAGAGGCTCAGCGGAAAATATGCTCGCCAGTATTCATTGTGCTCTTCTGTCAGAGCTTCATTCACTCGCCTGAGCTCGTCGGGCGAGAGAAAGCGTTCTCGCTTTTCTTCATGGAAGAGTCTGATCCCCTCAGTGGGATTTTGCCCGACGAACAAGCGCCAATCACGCGCCAGATTGAACATCGTCCGCAATAGGGCGAGGGTGCGGTTGGCTGCATAGCGCCCTTTTTCCTTCCCAAGCCTCTCGTGAAGCCGAGCTACCTCATCGGGGCTAATGTCGGAGAGCCTTCGATTCTTTAGTGTGCCAAGATAACCCTCGATCATCTGAGTGTCGCGCTTCCAGCTTCGCTTATGCAGCTTAGCGTGGCGGTCGATGTACGAGTCGGCTAGGTCACCGAACGTCGGTTCTCGTCGTTGCGCCTCTCGTTCCCGGCTGGGGTTCCGGCCTTCCGCTATGGCAGCGCGAATTTTGATCGCTTCTCTGCGGGCCAAGAAGACAGATAATGCGGGATAGACCCCAATCGTTATTCGTCTAGGACGCCCATGGACTCGGCCTTCCCAGATGAAGCTCTTCGCACCGCTCGCGGTGATTCTCAACGCGAATCCGGTCAGCTCGTTGTCTCGGATGAACTTTTGTCCGGACTGTGGAGGTTCAATGCCGTCGACAAGGCGTTGGGTGAGTTTAGCTTCCATGTAGACGCAGTGTAGACGCGAGTAGAGGGGTACACAAGTAGAAGGACGTACGTGTAGGGCGCGGTTCGAACTAATTATTCAAGTAAACCGGGCATTCTCGTAGGCTGCCGGGATATAGAGCAGTGGCGGCCACGAGACTCTTAATCAGCGGGTCTCCGGTTCGAGCCCGGAACGGCCCACCACCAAAACGAACGGAATCAAGCTTTTTTTCTGTGACTAACGCGCAGATTCTGGTGACCAACGGGCCAGTCCGTCTGCATCTGTCAAGCATGCAAGTGGAATCTGGTGATATCTGATACCCACCCGATCAGTTAGACGACGATCACGGTACTCGACGTAATTTCGCGCTACCGATGCCGGGTGGTCGGCCACTGATCGCGAGCACACTCCGAAGCGCACTTGCACATCGCCTCGACCTAGCCGTCTCGCGCCCCTTGCCATACCGCCGCCCCACCCAGGGACGGCAAGCGTCACGCGGTTGCAGTCGTTGATGAGGCGGGCTTGACGTTGGCTTGGAGAGGGCGCAGAGGGATATCGGCCGCTGCGCGACGGGATTTCTTTGAGCTCACCCTTCGAGATCGCAAACCCTTGGTCCTGTTCGGCAAACGAACTTGCACTGCGCGCCACGGGCAATTTCAAAATGCAACTGCGCATCCTTTATTAAGACACGATTTCAAGGTCAGCAGGTCGCTCTTAATGAAATTTGCTGTTGATTTCGCCCCTTTTCCGTCTGGTCTGACAATTGCCCTTAGCGTTAAGCATGAAGCTATGGAAAGACCACGACGCCGCTATTTCACGGCGCCATCTGAGCTACCGGCATGAATTTGTAATTGGGCCACTCTGCGACACAAGCCTGACGCCTCGGAAAGCGCGCCTTTACAATTGCAGGCGGTGCGAATGGCGATTTCTGGTCTGTGGCAGCAAGGTCGCGGTAATCGACGAGGATGGCAATCCATTAGTGGGTGACGAAGGGACTCGTCGCTTTAGTACGTTCGAGGCAGGTCCTTGTCCAGTATTCGATGCCTTTGTCTCAGCGGCACTGGCTGATTCTGATCAATCCCATCTGTCATTTCGGAGGAACACTGATGAACGAAGCAGTATGGCTCCCAGGACTATTTCTATTGGGTCTGGTCGGACTCGGCCTGTGTTACGCATTCTTGCTGGGCTGCGAGAAAATTTAGGGAGGCGTTCGTGATCTACCTAACAGCAATCGTTGCCGCACTCGCATTCGTCTATCTCATTACCGCGATGGTACGGCCGGAGTGGTTTTAGCCATCACGGTCGCTGACTATCCGAGCTGATTAAGAAAGAGGACCAGCCAAATGTGGCTACTGCCAATCTCGATAATTGTCTTCACCATCGTAATTGCCATTCCGCTAAGCCATTACATGGCGAAGATCATGGACGGCAAATATCAGCCGCTGCGACCGTTCCGATGGTTCGAGAAAAAACTCAACGGCGGTGCGCAAAGTTGGAAGCAATACACCGTCTCGCTGCTGATCTTTAACGTCGTCCTGTTTGTGTACGGCTATATCGTCCTGATGTCGCAACCGGTCATGCCGCTGAATCCGCGTGGTCTAGGCATGCTGGCGCCGACCACGATTTTCCACACCGTAATTTCGTTCATAACGAATACCAACATGCAGCATTATTCGGGAGACGTAGCTTTCTCGAATTTCAGCCAGATCTTCTTCTGCATTGCGAATTTCTTCCTCTCCGCTGCGGTTGGGCTGTGTGCGCTTGCGGCGATAATCCGGGCTCTGCGTGGCGACGAACACCTGGGCAATTTTTTCGTCGATATGTGGCGCGTTGTCACTTACATGTTCCTGCCCGCCGCCTTTGTCATCAGCATGGTGTTCCTGACTCAGGGAATGCCGATGACCTATCAGAATGCCTACCAGGTATCGACGCTCGAGCCTGCGGCCATGGGCACCGACAGCAATAATCAGCCTAAGCAGCAGACCATCGTGATTGGTCCGCTCGCCGCGTTCGTGCCGATGAAAATGATGGGGACCAACGGTGGCGGTTTCTTCGGAATGAATTCTGCGCATCCGTTCGAGAACCCCAGCGCGGGGACTAACTTCTTTGAGACCTTCTGCATGATGCTATTTCCGATGGCGCTGGTGCTGATGTACGGACGGATGCTCGGACGGTTACGCCACGCAATAGTCATATTCTCGGTGATGCTATTGCTATTCGTCGGGACCGTGGTTTGGGCGATTTACTTCGACACCATGCAGCCCAATCCGGGACTCAGTGCGCATCCGCAAGCCAGAACATTCACGATTGCGAATGCGGGCGCGCCCGGTGGGAAACAAGCGATTACTCTGCCAGCGGTGGCGGGCTTGCCGGTCGATCAGCATCTGGGCAATCTTGAGGGTAAGGAGCTGCGCTTCGGTACCTCGGCGGGGGCTACCTTCGCGGCAGCTACGGTCGATGTAACATGCGGCGCTGTGAACGCTGAGCACGACAGCCTCAATCCGATCGCGGCGCTATCGCCTTTCGTCGGCATGTGGCTGAACTGCATATACGGCGGTAAGGGCGTCGGCATGATCAACCTGCTGCTGTTCCTGATTATCGGCATCTTTCTCGCCGGCCAGATGGTGGGGCGCACGCCGGAATATCTTGGCAAGAAGATCGGCGGACGCGAGATGAAGCTCGCGATGCTGGCACTGCTCGTTCATCCATTGCTGATTCTGGAACCGTCAGGGCTGTATGCGGCGACAAATTGGGGGATCAAGGCGGAGAACAACCCGGCCGCGCACGGTCTTTCGGAAATCGTCTACCAGTTCTCGTCGTCGTCCGCCAATAACGGTTCGGCCTTCGACGGTCTGGGAGTGTCATACGGCCTGAATAACAATTCGAATCCGTCGCCCGAAGCCGTGCCATGGGACATTGGAGGCGGCCTGGTCATTTTGTTCGGCCGTTATCTACCGATCGTAGCGCCGATAGCGATGGCGGCGTTCCTGGGCATAAAGAAAAGTACGCCTTTTGGCCTGGGAACATTGCGGGACGACACCTTCACATTTGGCTGTCTGCTCTTCGGCACGATTGCGATCGTGGGAGCCCTCCTATTTCTGCCGGTCGCCGCGCTGGGGCCGCTTGCCGAGCATCTCGGGCCTATACCATTCGGCGGTTAGATGGAGCGAGCAGCGTCAAGTTCGCAGATTCGAAAGTCATCGTCATAGCGCAGCGCACTTTTCGGAGGACCCAAAAATGGGAGCAGTTGCAACGCCTCTCCGGCCAATTGAAGCACCCGAGCATCCGCGTCCACCAAAGCGAATCAAAAGCCGGAAGCTATTTGAACAGGAACTCGTACGGGACGCCTTGAAGCAATCTTTCGTCATGCTCCGGCCTGATATTCAGTGGAGCAATCCGGTCATGTTCGTGGTGGAGATTGGCGCCGTGCTGACGCTGCTCTTTATCGTGCAGGCGCTCGTAAGCACTTCAGTCAGTCAGGTTCCGATTACCTATTTCATCGCGCTGGATTTCTGGCTCTTCCTGACGGTGTTGTTCGCGAATTTTGCGACCGCCTTAGCAGAAGCGCGCGGTAAGGCGCAGGCGCAATCGTTGCGCAAGACGCGTAGCGAGACGCCCGCCTATCGACTAAAGGGTAGCGCGGTTGAAGAGGTGCTATCGACCGATCTCAGACCGGGCGATCGCGTCGTGGTAGCCGCGGGGCAAGTGATTCCCAGCGACGGCGAGGTGGTTGAGGGCATAGCGTCGGTCGATGAATCCGCGATCACGGGTGAGTCTGCTCCGGTTATCCGCGAGGCCGGTGGCGATCGTTCGGGCGTTACTGGCGGAACCAGGGTTATCTCAGATCGAATCGTCGTGAAAATTACGGCCCAGCCTGGTCAGGCCTTCCTCGATCGCATGATCGCTCTGGTCGAGGGTGCGGTGCGTCAAAAGACACCGAACGAAATCGCGCTCACGCTGGTGCTTTCAGGACTCACGCTGGCCTTTCTGATCGTCGTTATACCGATCTGGCCGATGGCGTGGAACGCGGAACAGTACATGATGGGTTACCTGGGTCTTTCGACGCCGCTAAAGAGCCTCGGCACCGATGTGCCGACTCTCGTTGCTCTTCTTGTATGCCTGATTCCAACCACGATCGGTGCGCTTCTAGCTGCGATCGGTATTGCCGGAATGGATCGCGCATTGCAGGCCAACATTATCGCTAAAAGCGGCAAGTCGGTTGAAACCGCCGGTGATATCGACACCGTCCTACTCGATAAGACTGGCACCATTACCGTGGGCAATCGCCAAGCTGCCGACTTCGTGGCAATGACTGGGTACTCACAACTTAGGTTGGCCCTTCTGGCGGCGCTTGCTTCTGCGGCGGACGAGACCCCGGAAGGCAAGAGCATCGTCGCCGCGGCGCAGGCAATCGGTGTCATCTCCAAGGATTTGAGCGCCCCGACCGATGCGAAGTTCATCCCGTTCAGTGCGCAGACACGGATGAGCGGCGTCGATTTTCCTGACGGCAGGTGCATCCGGAAAGGTGCTCCCGATGCGGTAGTCGCTTTCGTCAAACAAAGAGAGGGCACCATACCCGGCGACTTGCAGCAAACTGTCGATGCGATCGCTTCGAAAGGCGCTACGCCCTCTGGTAGTCGCGGAGAATTCCAAGGTCGCGGGTGTTCTCGCGTTGGAGGACATTCTCAAACCTGGAATGAGGGAACGCTTCGAGCGGCTGCGTAAGATGGGACTGCGCACTGTTATGATTACTGGCGACAATCCGCTTACCGCTGCAACGATCGCCAAGCAAGCCGGCGTCGATGACTTTGTCGCTCAGGCTACGCCCGAATCCAAACTCGCATACATCCGCAAAGAGCAGGACGAAGGCAAGCTGGTGGCGATGATGGGCGACGGCACCAACGATGCGCCGGCGCTCGCCCAGGCGGATGTCGGTGTGGCGATGAACTCCGGCACTCAGGCAGCGAAGGAAGCGGGCAACATGGTTGATCTGGATTCCGATCCGACCAAGCTCATCGAAGTGGTTGAAGTTGGCAAGCAGCTTCTGATGACGCGCGGCGCTTTAACCACGTTCTCGGTGGCCAACGACGTGGCCAAGTATTTCGCGATCGTTCCGGCACTGTTCGCCGGTACGCTTCCATGGCTGAAGGCGATGGACATTATGAATCTCCATTCGCCAACGTCGGCAATTTTATCGGCGGTCATCTTTAATGCCCTGATCATCCCGGCCTTGATTCCGGTTGCACTGAAGGGCGTTAAGTATCAGCCGCTCGGCGCCGATGCGCTGTTGCGTAAGAACCTGCTGGTCTGGGGCGTCGGCGGCGTGATTCTTCCTTTTATCGGAATCAAGCTCATCGATGTCGGATTAGCCGCGATGCATCTGGTTGCCTAAGGGAAGATCGGCGCCTGAGGAGAAATGACCATGAAGAACGTTACCAAGAGTCTATGGCTGCTCGGTGCGACTGTAGTTTTCTGTTGCCTGATCTATCCGCTGGCCGTGTGGGCAATCGGGCAAACGCTTTTCCCGTTTACCGCCAATGGCAGCATGGTTAATGGACCCGACGGCAAGCCGGTAGGGTCACTGATGATCGCGCAACCGTTCACCAAGGACGAGTATTTCTGGCCGCGCCCGTCGGCTGCCTCCTACGATGGATCGGCTTCGGCGTCTTCCACGCTTGCCGCATCAAACTACCTGCTTCGCGATCGAGTCGCGAGAATGCTCGGACCGATCGTCACTTACGCTAGCGGCCCAAAAAAAGGACACCTCGTCGCGCCAGACGTCGAGGCATGGTTTCAGCAGGATCAATACCAAGGCGCCCCTCACCTCGTTGCACAATGGGCTGATAATCATAATGAGCTCGCGCAATCGTGGGTGAGCGCCGATCCGTCTCATGCTCAGTACATTACTGACTGGGCGAAAACGCATAAGGCCGAAGTGGCTGATTGGATCAAGCAGAACCCCGGCACCCCGCAGCCGCAGCCGTCGGACCTGGCGGTAATGTTCTTCGAAAATTTCTCTAAAGAGAATCCCGGCAAGTTTCCCTCGGCCGTAACGACTCAGTTGCCCGATGGAAAGACCGAGACCGCGATTCAGCCGGTCGCGAGCGGTTCGGATGTGCAATCGATATTCTTCGATATGTGGCGACAGGACCATGCTGACGCCGACCTCACCAATGTGCCCGGCGACATGGTCACGACTTCTGCTTCGGGCCTCGATCCGCATATCACACTGGATAATGCAGAATACCAACTCGATCGCGTAGCCTCGAAATGGGCAACCGAGACGAAGCGCGATCCCGCTCAGGTTCGTGCCGAAATCGATCAGATTCTGCAAACCGACGCATTTGCGCCGCTGGATGGCCTGGTCGGTGAGAAGATGGTCAACGTGCTGCAGGTGAACCTTGAATTGACGAAACGTTACGGCACACCGCAAAGCTAGATCACTGAAGCGCAACGCAGCTCCAACAGACGCGGGGTACTCTTCGGGATCGTAGCAGCTATGGAGATTCGAAGGCCCACCGGCTTTTCATCAGCCAGCGATGAAGCTGCGCGAGAATCCATCGAACAGACCCCGCTCTTCGATTCGCAGAACCCCGCGATGATCGCGCTGCTCGCGACAGTACAGCGCGCCGCGACGGCCGACACAACAATCCTTCTGAACGGCGAGAGCGGTACCGGCAAGGATGTTCTTGCGCGCCAGATACATCGATGGAGTCCGCGGCGTGGGGGACCCTTTGTCGCGATCACGTGTACGACTCTCGCCGAGCATTTGCTTGAGAACGAACTGTTCGGTCACGTTCGCGGAGCTTTTACTGGCGCCGTCAACGATAAGCCTGGCCGTCTCGAGGCCGGCGACGGCGGCACAGTGCTGTTCGATGAGATCGCTGAACTACCAACTGCCTTGCAGGCCAAGCTTCTGCGCTTCATCCAGGAGCGTAGATTCGAGCGCGTCGGGAGTGATCACACGATCAATGTGGACGTGCGCCTGTTGGCCGCGTCCAATCGAAATCTCAGGGTGGAAGTCGTCGCAGGGCGTTTTCGCGAAGACCTTTATTATCGGCTCAATGTGATCTCGTTCACACTTCCGCCGCTCCGCGAACGCACCCAGGACATACTTCCATTGACGCACTGGCTATTGCAGCAGATCTCAATGAAAACCGGTGGCAATCGATTGACGCCGACTCAAAAGGCGGTCGAAGCGTTGGTCGCTTACGGATGGCCCGGCAACATCCGCGAGCTTCACAATGCCCTGGAGCGCGCCGCAACCCTCGCCCGGTCACAGACAATCACCTTCGATGACCTACCGGATTGCGTCAGTCACCCGATCTCAGAGGTTTTCGTTCCAGCCGCGCATGGCACCAGGCTGAGAGACTTCGAACGTGAGCATATATTGCGCGTACTGGCCGAGAGCCCAACTCTGGAGCGGGCAGCAGCAACCCTAGGTATCAATGTAACGACGCTATGGCGCAAACGGCGGCATTACGGAATTGCCTGAGAGGAATCATCGGAGTTGAACTTATATGCGGCGGGTGCTCAAGCGATTCTTCGCCGAAGGATCGCAATACCGGAGGAATATCGAGACCGCCTCGAATCCGACGCGCTTCGACGCAAGGGCTTGCGGCAATGGAGACGCTCCCCCAAAAGACTCAAGAGAGCGATCCTATGGAGGTCAGGCAAAATATCTGCGGCGCGCCCATAGGGACACGTCAACCAGTCCGATCATCACCGGTACTTCAATGAGTGGACCGATCACGGCGGCGAATGCGGCGCCGCTGTCGATTCCAAACGTCGCGACCGCAACTGCGATGGCGAGTTCGAAGTTATTCGAGGCGGCGGTGAAGGAGAGCGTCGCGCACTGCGGATAAGTCGCACCGACCCTCCTGCTGAACACGAATGACACCGCAAACATGATGATGAAATAAAGCAGGAGCGGAACTGCGATGCGGACCACGTCGAGCGGCATGCGAACGATTGCAGCGCCCTTGATCGAGAACATCACGACGATGGTGAACAGCAGAAACGTCAGCGTCAGCGGGCTGATCCTCGGAATGAAGGTCTGGCGATACCAAGTCTTTCCCTTTGCGATGGTGAGAACCTTCCAGGTTGCCAGTCCGGCGACGAACGGAACCCCAAGGTAGATGCCAACGCTCTCGGCAATTTGACCGATCGTGATGTGCACGATGGCGCCGCTGAGGCCCAGCCATCGCGGCAAGACGGTGATAAAGACGAAGGCGTAAACAGAAAAGAAGAGGACTTGGAAAATCGAGTTGAACGCGACGAGTCCCGCGCAATAGTCAGCGTCGCCGCTGGCGAGATCGTTCCATACGATTACCATCGCAATGCAGCGGGCGAGGCCGATCAGAATAAGCCCGACCATGTATTCGGGACGATCGCGCAAGAAGATGATGGCCAGCGTGAACATCAGGATTGGACCGATTATCCAATTTTGCAAAAGCGAAAGCGCAAGAATTTTCGAATCGCGGAATACGTCGCCCAGTTCGTCGTAATTCACCTTCGCGAGAGGCGGATACATCATCAGGATAAGGCCGATTGCGATCGGTATGGACGTCGTGCCGACGCTCATGCGATCGAAGCTCGCCTTCACGCGAGGAAAGATTGCGCCGATTGCGATTCCTGCCGCCATCGCCGCAAAGATCCAGAGCGTGAGGTAACGATCCAGGAACGAGAGCCTGCGCAAGATGGGTTTCTGCGCTATGGATATGCTCGCACTCATTGGTGACTCTCCTGTTTGGATGCCCGGCGATGCGGGCGGAGGCGCGGGCGTCGCGCGGACTAGCCTGGAAGTTTGATTCGACCGATTTCCGTAGCGCGTTGCTCGAGCGTAAGGCTATCGAGCGTGTCGATCCTCAGGCTGGTGAAAATCTTGATGCGATTCTCCAGCTCGAGGTAGATGCGATAGAAGCAGCGCCGTTTCTCTTCATCATTGCCCTCGAAAGCGGCGGGATCGGCTACGCCCCAATGCGCGGTGATCGGTTGGCCTGGCCAGAACGGGCACTGCTCGGCGGCGGCCCGGTCGCAGACCGTGAAAACGAAGTCGAGATGAGGGCTGTCCGGCTTGGCAAACTCGTCCCAGCTTTTCGAGCGTAGGTCTCTGGTTTCGTAGTTAAGCTCGTTCAGCAATTCCAGCGCTAACGGATGCAACGAACCCTTGGGATGACTTCCCGCACTGAAGCCTCTGAATTTTCCCTTACCCCAACGATTGATCGCGCATTCGGCCATGACGCTGCGGGCCGAATTTCCCGTGCATAGGAAGAGGACGTTATATTCTCTGATGATCATAGCGTAGTAGCCCGTCGAGGACTCATCATCTGATGTGAAGACGGAGGAGAGCTGCCATGAGGAGGCTCGCTATCCGGATACTTTCCGTTGCGTCTTCGCGTTAATATTTTGCCCAGGCGCACATTGCTTTGATTCGACGCCTTTCACCGCTGAGGGGCTGCACAGTTCCGGACGTCCGCCGCAGCAATTCTCGGTCAGATAGTCTAAAAGCTCCGTCATCGCCTTAAAGTTTGCGCTGTAGATAATCGAACGGCTTTCGCGGCGCGAGGTGACGAGTCCCGCGAAGCGAAGCTGATTCAGATGAAACGATAGCGTCGGCGATGGGTGACCGAGGCGTTCGCCAATTTCGCCGGCCGCCAACCCGTGAGGGCCTTTCTGGACCAGCAACCGGAAAATATCGAGGCGGGTTTCTTGAGCCAAGGCACCCAACGCCTCAATCACAGCAGATCTTTTCATAGTTTTACTTTTTGGAATTATGCCTGCGCGGTGCGTGCATAGCGGAGAGCATCGACCGTGCAAAAGGTGGCTCCGAAATAGCGAACTCTCAACTTGTGATTAATGGAAGCGGATTCTCTCGCAGCATCGCTGGGCAACGCGACCAGGCAGGGGCGCTGGGACTGCGACGAAGGTCCATGTGCAGATGCACGCGGAACGGCAATTTGGTCGTTGACTTCATAGTTCCATATATATAAAAATATGAGTATGCCAGTCAACACCGGAAAGGGACGCAGGATTGGGGAATTAGCGGCGTTCCGCTCTCTTCGCGCTGGAATTGCTGGAAAATTCTGAAGGAGATTCTGCTATGAAGCGGTTCCATGTGCACGTTACGGTCAAAGATCTCAATCAGAGTATAGCTTTTTATTCGCACTTGTTCGGCGCTGAGCCAGCCGTCAAGCGGCCAGACTATGCCAAGTGGATGCTCGAGGATCCGCGCATAAATTTCGCGATTTCATCGCGCGGCAGTGAGCCCGGCGTCAACCACCTGGGATTCCAGGCCGACGACCCGGCAGAACTGGCGGAACTGGGCGCGCGCGCCGACCGTGCTTCAGGATCGGCGGTTCTGAAAGAGACCGGAGTGGCATGTTGCTACGCCAAGGGTAACAAGTACTGGGTCATCGACCCTCAAGGCCTGGCTTGGGAGTACTTTCAGACGCTGGGCGAAGTGCCGATCTTTGGCGAGGACACGACGATGAAGCGACCTCACGGGGAGGCGTGCTGCGTCCCGCTGCATAACGAGAAAAGTACCACCGCTCAGGATTCAAATGGAACCTGCTGCGTGCCCGCGGTCGCGGCCGCGATACCGAGCAGGACCGGAGCCTGTTGCTGAACGCGTTGATTGACACGGCGACGGTCCCGGACAGATTGGGCAGGCACTAATCGAAGTCGGCCAAAAAGCTAAGGACGACAGGCTGCGTGGTGCGGGCGGCAAGGTCCTTCAGACGTAAGCGGCGGACGCGTAAATCTGTTGAGATTCAACCTCGCGCGGAGGGACTGCACCGTCGGGTTCTCGGAAGCATCAGCTGAATGGATTCGCTCCCCGAAATTATTGGGCGGCACGAGGCACATGCCCAGAATTTGCGGGGCGCGGAACTAATCGCGCATACTCCAGCACACCGGGGACCAGCGGCGATTAGCACTTTCTCGTCTAAGGGTCCCTTACAATCGAACCTTGAGGCGACATGAATTCCCCGACCTTCAGAAGGGAATTCGACCTGTGAGCACTACACTGTGATTGTAAGCGGGGGCGTCGGTGACGGCGACCTGGTAGCCAGCCCCCACGGTCAAGCCAACACGGTCGTGGATTGGAATCCTTCCGATGACCAGTCCAGGTGTTAAAAAGACCTGGGATTCGCCCTCGCGCTCACCATTTGGCCACCAAGTATAGTTTACTTCGAACTCGGGCCAGAAATATCTGAAAATCCGATACTGAAGGGTGGTGTTCCATGCCACCGGCATGCCCAGGCGCTGGAGGCCGCCATCGGGCAAAGAGATACCCGCGGTACTCTGGATATCGAAATTGCCGAAGCCTTTGCCGCCCGCGATGGTCGGCGTAAAGATCGCGTGTCGATTGCTATTGCCGTCGTCACCGGTCGGCGCACTGAAACCCATGAAGGCGGTCAGAATGTAGTTGCCGTTTTCCTCATTGGCCGACAAAATGCGGTACTTGACCAGGAAGGTTTCATCGGCCCAACCGTCAGTTTTTGCGTCTTTACCGTGCTTGATCGCACCATTGTACGCGATCCAGGCAGGCACCCCGAGAATGACTTCCGTATTCTGAAAAGGTATCAACTCCAGGCCCTTGCCGCCGCCGAAGTTATCCGTAGCAACGCCCTTCCGATTGCCCTGCCAGAACTGATCATAGCGAAACTCTTCCTCGAGACGGGGCGTGACGGTGACGAGCGGTGTGACCCAATGGGGCTGTTCGCTTTGGATGCGGGTCACGCGCGGGAACCAGTCGGCGAAATATTCTTCGATCGCGGAAAGCGGCGAAGAACTACTTGAGACAGAAGAACTGTTCTCGGCGTGACTTGGCATCGCAGAGCATAGGATTGCTAATAAAGCGGAGACGTAGGCGGCTGCGCGGAAGCTGAAAGAGCCTGAGATCGAAGATTTCATGGAGCCGTGTTATGCCATTTAAAATTTCTTTAGACAAGTATTCTAGCTATTTTTTTTGGTTATCCGATCCACTCCACATACGCGACCGAAAGTGGTCGCCCTCCGACCGGGGGAAACTTTCTGGAGGCGCCGAGGAATATGCTTCGGTGAAAAATTACTGAATTTATTCCGGAAGCTCCGTTGATCGGGAATTGCCACGCAATCACGAGCTTCAATTCGCCAATCCAGTCGCTGCTCAGCATTTCAGTTAATCCAACAATTACGCAGACGTAATTATGCGTTAATTTTTTCGTGCGTATTCTCTCCCCGCGATTTTGACGACAGACACGCGTGGACTTCGAGCGAGAGTGAGTCTGATGCCGAGCTGTAAACGCTAAGGGTTTTCCGCGCTCTTCCGGCTGCTGTCCCCAGTAATCGGTCGGGTGCTTGTCGATCCGGACACCGGCTCAGGTGCGACGCCTTTCAACATCGGAGACGAGGAGAAGAGCGTTCACGAATCATACAACCGCCGGCGTCTCGCGGCTCAGACTCTCACAACTATGAATTCGGGCAAGAGTATCGATCGAATTTGGAGTTACATTGGTCGGTTTAACTCTAGGCAAAACAAATTCGAAAGCGTGGTGATCGAGAAGGGCCTCGCACCTTTAAACTCATGCGCGCTCTCCGAGGCTCGAAGTGAACGACTTACGACCTCGTGCTGGAGCGACGGGTAGGAGGTCGTGCCAGAACCTCACAACAAAATCGGAGCGCGACTAAGTAGTCCTGGATACCAAAGGAGTGAATCGAATCATGGTCAAAAGAGGCAAAGAGTTCCTGCGGCTCGGATTAGCCACCGTGATAATCGCGGCCTCGGGTTGTAGCTGGATGCAGCATCCCGGAGGCAGCGTACAGGCGCCGCAAATGGCGGAAGCGGATGTTCCACCGCCATTCGTTCAGGACTGCGCGATCGTGAGCATCAGCTCACCCGCCAAGTTCGCATGCAATGGCAAGACCTACACGAGCTTCGACCTTCTCAAGCTGCGGTTGGCGTGGGAGAAAAGCCACGGCGGATGAGCGCTCGCTTGATTCAATCTAAGACGCGCAATTAGGGAGAGGGCAATGAGAAATAAAAGGATAAAATTCAACATTGCGGTTCTGGTAGTATCCTGTATAGCCACGCTAGGGTTCGCCGGACGCTTACTCGCTCAGAGTGCGGATGGTTCGGATCCGATAATCAGGTTATACGTCGATCCCGCGACGCATATTGTTTACACCGTCCCTGGCCGTGGGCGCCGATTGTTGACGGAGGTTCCCACTTCCGCCCTGTCCACCCAACGTCTGGAACAACGTCAGGACCAGACCGACGAAAGGGTGGATCAAGAGCGAGCGCGGATAGCTGAGCTGCAGGCACAAAATGAGATGCTTCAGAGCAGCAACGATAATTTAAACAAGCAGGTCGCCGACATTAAGCCTGCGTGGAGCGCTTACACCAGTAATTTCCAGGACAAGTTCCGGATAGGTACGTTATTCTACGGTGATTACAGGTTCTATACGCATACGGGGTTTCAGCCTCAGGAACTGACACAGTTAAACAATCCCGGGCCATGGAACAACAATTATAATTCATTCGATATAACCAGGACTTATCTGAATGTCTATTTCTTTCCGACCAAGGATTGGACGTTAAGACTGACACCGAACATGTACAAGACGATCGGGTCGTCCAACGACAAGATCGGTCAAAACACCGGCTTCGGTAGCAATCTGGACGGCAACCTCGGTGTGCGCATGAAATACGCATACCTGGAAAACACTAGTTTGTGGCAGAATTTGAACGTTCCAACGCTCGGAGGTGGAAATATACGATTCGGCGAAATCCCTAATCCTTTGGTAGATTGGGAGGAAAATCTCTATGGATTTCGCTACGTCAACCTGACTCCCTGGAACTATCTGAGTCTGTCCTCCACGCAACTAGGTGTTGCTCTCGAGGGACCGATCAAGCCCTTTAGCGATGGTAAAACGTACGCTGACTACGCCCTGGGCGTATACGACAATTCGAGCTTCCATGCATATGAGCAAACTTCCACCAAGCAGGTGATGGGCCGCCTTAGTGTATATCCATTCGGCAACGACTGGCGGTTCCAGGGGTTGGGTATGACCGGCTTCTATGACTATGGCTACGGCAATACAACGCCCGATACCGCGAGCATTCCGACCGTTCTGAAAGGTTCGAATGCGCATATCAGCAGGATAGCCGCTCTGCTCCACTATTCGGCCGAACAGTGGGGTTTGGCCGGGGAGTTTGATTACGGCAACAACGCCTTCAGCGCTGGCAATTTGTTTTCCGGCAGCGGTCCGGCAGATGAATTCGGCACTGCTACCGGGTCCGCCGTGACCGCGAGCCCGCCGACAGGCTTCTTCGGTAACACCTGTACGGCGTCCGCTCCCTGCTACAACCCGGCGAGTGGATTCGGTGCTCAGACTGCTGCGTGGAACGCACTGTTAAATAACGGTCAGGCTCGCCAGGTTGGCTACGATATGTTCGGGCACTACCATATTCCCAATACGAAGCTAACGGCCTTCGGAATGTACCAGTGGTTTATGCCCAACGACAAAGTAAAACCGGTCGATCCGCTGGACTTTGAGCGTTTCATTGTGGGCGTAAGCTATCAATACAACGAGTTCCTACGCTTCGCGCTGGACACCCAGAATATGCTCTTCTACCACAACCAGATGGCGATGACGGTCCCTCAACTGGAAAAATACAACTATGTTCCGGGTGCGACCCTCAACGGTCGGAAAGTTCCAAAGACGGGATTCATTCCCAACCTGGTACCATTCGACACGCACTCGATCTTCCTCAACGTCGAGTTCAGCTACTGATCTGTCCAAGGGGCCACGGGGCGGCAGAAACGCCGCCCCGTGGTAGTTTGAGCCGCCTGCATTGCTGCCGATGGTCCTTGCCTCCAGGAAATCTCAGCGCTGCAGTCTCGACTCGACGAGACGAAGAGAATAAATTCATCTCCGGCCAATCTCGGGCTGCCGGAAAAGCCACTTGAGCTTTGATTAAAAGCGAGCTAGCTTTACGTTGCGGTATGGTTCCTCATCTACATCGCCGTCCCCTTAAGAGGGCGGATCTGTTTATGATGGTGGCCTGCGCATTTAGCGTATTGATGCTCTTGACCTTCCCTGCCCGGTCCGCGCATCAGTATACGAGTCACCTGAGAACTCCAGAAGTGGGGCAGTCAATTGAACGCCATACTTCTATTGCGCGCACCAATATCGTGCCAGCCGAGTGCGTCACACATCGAACGATATTGCCAACGCTCTTCGTCTCTGTTGACGACGGGGATACGAGAGAAACTACCGCAAACTCGGAAATCCCTCCTTCAATCCCGATTTCACATTTGCTTTTGCGAATGAAGCTTGGCTCGTCGCGTTCGGGCAGCCAAGACCCACTTCTCTAGGCCTCGCAAACAAGGCTAATTCCGAGCCGGCTTGGGTCGAATTGTCCTCCAAGCTGGCGAAGCGGGATGTCGCCTGAGGTGCGCGCTCTGGGCCTCACAAATCAATTTGTCAGGCAGACCAGGCGAAAAGGTTCAAAGGGGACGACGCGCAACTTCAGGCGATATTTCAAACGAAGACCGCGGATCTATTCGACGGTCCGATGGAGTCGATTGCGATGGGCAGGAGAGCGCGTTGATCTGGGAATTCGATATCCGCGATAGGCGGCGACGAGCTAAGGCAAGCAGGCTCACGATCCGGGCAGTAATTCGCTCGCGACCGTTTGATTTGACCACTCGGGAGACATTTCGTGCCTAGTTTTTCATTGCGCAACCCGTACACGATCATCGTCGCGGCCCTTATAATTGCAATTATGGGTGTGACCGCCTTCACTCGGATGCCGGTCGACGTTTTCCCGAACATCAAGATACCGGCGGTTGTGGTTGCGACCTTTTACCAGGGCATGCCGCCGTTGGACATGGAGGACAACATTACTTTTCGGTACGAGCGCTTTTTCACGCTCGGCAGCAACATAGAGCATGTGGAATCGCGCTCGCTTTCCGGTGTGAGTATCATCAAGGTTTTCTTTCAGCCCGGAACCAATATCGAGGCGGCAGCGGCGCAGATGGGTACGCTGGCCATGGCCGATCTCGGGATCATGCCGCCGGGCACATTGCCACCGTTGGTGCTCCAGTACGATGCGTCATCGCTGCCCGTAGTTCTCGTAACTCTCGAGGGTAAAGGCTATGACGAAACGCAGCTTGAGGACCAAGCTCGCTACAACATCAGGAACCAACTCGCCACCGTGCCAGGTGCTTCCGTTCCGATACCGTTCGGCGGCAAGTTTCGCCAAGTGATGGTATATCCGAACGCCCAGGCCTTACAGGTTCGCGGCTTGACGCTGATGGACTTGGTCGCAGCCGTTGACAAATCGAACCTGATTCTTCCCGCGGGAGACGTCAAACTCGGCGATAAGGACTACTACATTTACTCGAATAGCATGATTCCCGACATTAGCGGCATCGGAAAAGTGCCAGTCAAAATTGGAGAGGGTCAAGAGCCGGTCCTGGTTGATGACGTGGCGAAGGTCAAGGATTCTTCGCAGACTCAATACAATAAGGTGCTGATCAACGGTCAGCCGTCAGTATATGTTCCCGTACTGCGACAGGTTGGCGCTAATACGATTGCGGTTGTAGACGGCGTTAAAAACCTGATCCCGACAGTTTTCGGTTTGCCGCCCGGGATGAAAATTAAGACTCTTTTCGACCAGTCAACTTACGTCAGGCAGGCAGTCACAAGCCTCGAGCATGAAGCCGTATCCGGCTCAGTCCTGGCTTCTCTCATGATCCTTGTGTTCCTGGGAAGCTTTAGGTCAACGCTGGCGATCTTTTTGTCCATCCCGCTGTCTATTCTGGCCGGTGCGTTCGGCCTATACATGAACGGATCGACCATCAACATCATGACTCTCGGTGGCTTCGCGCTCGCTATCGGCAGACTGGTTGACGACTCGGTCGTCGTGCTCGAAAACATCAATCGCCATCTGGCTGAAGGCAAACCGCCATTCGAGGCGGCTCGCGACGGGGCCGAGCAAGTTGCCCTGCCAGTACTCGCCTCTACGGTAACTACCTGCATCGTGTTCTTTCCGGTAATGTTTCTGTTCGGCGTTGCCAAGTATTTATTCGGTGCGCTGGCACTGGCAGTGGTCCTTTCGATGGGCGCCTCGTATCTCGTGGCGATGACCGTAATTCCGATTTTCTGTGCGCGCTTCCTGACTACCGCTGATGCTACTGCATCAGAGGATACCGAGGGCCACGGCTTGCGCGCAGGCTTCAATCGTTCCTATGAGCGCTTCGCTGGCTGGTTCGAGCAGCGTCTCGAATGGTCGCTCAATCATAAGTTCGTGATCGTTGGCGGAGTAGCTATTCTCTTTGTCGCAAGCATGGCGGTGTACCCACTGCTCGGCACCGAACTGTTTCCTGAGACCGATGCGGGCACATTTACAATCAACTTTCGCGCCCCCGCAGGAACTCGCATCGAACGCACTACCGAGATGGCGCGCGAGATCGAGAAAATCATTCGGCAAGTCATCCCGCCCGTCGACATGGACACTGTGGTGTCAAATATCGGGCTGGCACCGAGCATATCGGCGATCTATTCACCAAACGCATCGGAGGATTCCGGATTTATCCAGGTTGAGCTCAAGAGCGGGCACCGTCGGCCGACGGCATACTATGTAGAACGCCTGATGAGGGAATTGCCGCAAAAGATTCCCGAAGCGCGCACTCTGTTTTCGTCGGGAAGCATCATCGACGCGGTATTGAATTTTGGGGCGATGGCACCGATTGATGTGCAGTTCGCAGGCCATGAGTTCGACAGTCTTTACCACGCGGCTAATCAAGGCCAGGAACTTATTCGCGGGCTGCCGCAAGTCGCTCAGACTTTTGTGCTTCAAGAACCCGATTACCCGACCTTCAACATAAATGTTGATCGGGTAAAAGCTGCGAGGCTTGGCTTGAGCCAAAAGGACGTGATTTCCGACGTCATCACGGCGCTCAATTCGAATCTGTACATAGCGCCATCGATCTGGATCGATCGGGCAAATAGCGACGACTATTTTTTAACCGTTCAGTATGAGCAGGCGAGCACAGGATTTCCCTCGATGGAAACGCTCCGCGACATCCCGGTACGTAGTTTCGCTGGTGAGAGCGGACATGCTCAGAGCCTGTTGTTACGCGACGTGGCATCAATCGCGCCTGAATATCACCCGTCAGAAGCCGATCATTTCAATATTCAGCGGGTGGTCGATCTGCTGGTGTCTCCAAGTACTCAGAACCTCGGTGGCACGCAGGACGCAATCCAGAAGGCTTTAAGCAGCGTCGCACTGCCACCTGGGGTTTCGGTCCGCTATAGGGGTTCGGTGGCTGCGATGCACGCGTCCTTTGCGAGTTTTGGATTTGGACTGTCCCTCGCGGTGGTTCTGCTCTATCTGGTAATGGTTGCACAATTCCAATCCTTTCTGGATCCATTCATCATAATGTTTGCCGTTCCTATGGGGCTCATCGGCGTGATCTGGACACTCTGGGCGACCAACACCACGCTCAACATTGAATCCTTCATGGGAATCATTGTCATGGTGGGAATCGTCGTATCGAACTCTATCTTACTGGTAGATTTTGCTAATGAAAGGCGCAAGGACGGCCAACCGTTGCGGAGGGCAGTAATTGATTCCGCCCGAATCCGAATGCGCCCAATTCTGATGACGGCACTCGCCACTGTAGCTGGACTTATGCCGATTGCCTTGAAACTCGGCGAGGGCTCCGAGGCATCGGCGCCACTGGCACGTGCAGCGGTTGGTGGTCTGGTGGTATCGACTATTCTGACACTCGTGCTGGTTCCCTGTATATACGAGTTCTTTTACGCGCGAATAGGCAAGTGATGATAAAAAATTTGTCGGTGGATGCGGCCAGATCGGCCTGTATGGCCTTGTTGCTGGGTTTTTTGCCGTCGCTGTATAGCTGCGCCAAACCGGCCGAACCGATGACGACCGCGGCAGAGCCGACAGTAATCGTTATCCACCCTCAGCGAGCGGACATGGTGGAGGCCATAGAATTACCAGGCGATCTGGTAGGTTTCTATGAAGCCTCGCTGCACGCAAAGGTGACTGGCTATCTGAAAACTATAAGTGTCGACAAGGGCGACACAGTGAAAGCCGGGCAGGTATTGGCGGAGATAGAGGTTCCGGAACTTCGCTCCAATTTGAATCAAGCCGAGGCCTCCCTGGCTATAGCGCGCGTTACGTATGAACGTCTGAAACGGGTTCAGCAAAGCGATGCACGTCTCGTTTCCCAAGAGGACGTGGACATTGCCAGCGCCAAATTCCAAGAGGCAAAGGCAGCCGCTGAGACACTAGCTACGATGGTGGGATACACGAAGGTCATAGCGCCTTTCGACGGAGTAATCACCGGGCGTTTTGCGGATCCGGGTGCACTGATTCGTGCAGGCGGCGGAGATATCGGCGTGGGTGAGACTTCTGCGCTGATCGCTCCGTCCGCCACCGAAGGCGCCGGTGGTCATCGGAGCGGCGGTGGACCAATCTTGACGCTCGCCGATATTGACTATCTGCGCGTCTATGTTTATGTGCCCGAGGGGTCTTATCCTTTTATCAAGCGCGGCACCCCAGCAACGTTGCGTTTTGACGAATTCCCCGGGCGGATATTTAAAGGATCTGTGGCGCGATACGCGACGGCATTGGATCTGGCCACTCGCACCATGCTTACCGAAGTGGATATCCGCAATCCGAATCACATCCTCTACCCCAGAAGTTACGCGCACGTGACTCTGGATCTCGTCCGTCACCCCGGCGTTCTCAGACTGCCAGTCGCGGCCGTCAACGGGATCGGCAAAGCTCCGCACGTCCTCGTAGTTGAGCGCGGCCGCCTACTTGATGCTCCTGTGTCAGTCGGAATCAACAACGGTAATTACGTCGAAATCACTTCCGGATTAAGCGATAACGATTTGGTCGTGACAACTTACAGCGGCGCTCTCAGCACTGGTGAGAAGGTGAATTACGCTTTCGCGAAGGCCGATAACACAAGTGGGACGGCAGGTACCGGGCTGGACTGATAAGTGAATCAACTTTCACGAATGGAGCTTCCCTGAAATCATAAAATTGATGCGACTAACTAAAAGAAACATCTGTCTGGGCGGACTTATAGGGATCATCTGGCTTTTTCCATGCGCCCCCTCCGCCGCATCCGATTCCTCTTCAATCTCAGTCGAACCGGTTAAAGCTCAAAGTTCACCGAATGGTTCTCTTTCGATGACGAGCCCACCGAGCACGCGAGACGCCGGCCCTGCTCAAACGATTGCGGAAGGACCTCCCTTGATCACGAGTGCGAGCCCGATCTCCCCCGGAGAGGAATTAACGCTGGACGAAGCAATCAGGATCGCCCTGGAGTATCATCCGCGCGAGAAAGAGGCGGCGGCCGATACTGACGCTGCGCGCGAACGGGTCGCCGAAGCCCGGTCATATTTGGGGCCTCAAGCATTCGGTGTGGGCCAGTACCTGCGAAGCACTGACAACGGCATCGGCAATACCAGCTATTACGATGTAGGCGAAGCTTTCCCGCGAATGACCGGTATAAATCATAACCTTCCGCCCAACGATTTTTCGCAGAGCTGGAAGAGCTCTAACAACTACGCAGGAGGCCTCGCGCTCTCGCAGTTTCTTTTTGATTTTGGTCGGCGACACGGGTTTGTTAGACAACGCCAGTTTGAAGCGGCGTCGGTGGCTGCGGACCAGCGGCTCGTCGAGCTTGACCTGATATTCGAGGTTTCTCGTCGCTATTACGACGTTTTACAGGATCAACAACTGATTCGAGTCTACGAGAAAGCGGTCGAGCAGCGCCGATATCACTTACACGAAGCCGAGGTTAGATCTAATGCCGGACTGCGACCACAAATTGACACCTATGTGATGCAGGCAGAGCTGGAGCGTGCGCAATTAGATCTAACAGATGCGCGCAACGACCATGCCGATGCAAAGGTTGCGCTCGACAACGCGCTTGGACTAAGTAATCGCGCACCAGACTACCATCTCGCAGAGGTAACAGCCTATGCGTCGCTCAACGATAGCCTTGACACTCTTATTCAAACAGCAATGCAGCAACGTCCGGATTTAAAGTCAATCCAGAATCAGGCAAACGCAATGGGAGCCACGATTGATGAATTCAAAAGCGATTACTATCCAACGGTGAATGCGGTCGCGGGTTACGCCGCGGTCGGGACCGGGTTGCCGGCTGTCAACAACTTTAATGCCGGAATAGTCATAAGCTGGCCTCTCTTTAACAGCTTCTTGACAACCGACCAGATCGAGGAAACCAAGTTACGGCGGCGTTCTATGGAAGAGGCGATCGCAGATCTGCGTCAACAGATAATTCTTCAGGTGCAGACGGCGTTTCTCAATTGGCGGGCCTCATTGCAGCGAATCGATTTTGCACAGAAAGCGCTTGCTGCATCGAGTGTTGAGCTACAGCTCGCCGAGAAGCGTTACCAGGCAGGCCTGTCAGATATAGTAGAGTTGGAGGATGCGGAGCGTCATTACACGAATGACGACGCAGCCTATTCAAATGCAATATATAGTCTCGCCATCGCTAAAGCAGTCGTTGATCAAGCTGTGGCTCGGCCTTTGAGCAGTTCCTAAAGAGCGCAGCGGGAAGCAAAGCATGGTCGGCGCTGAAACGTATATCCCCGTCGGAAAGTGTAACTTGCGAGGCTCAGAGAATTTTTCTTGGCGGTCGAAAAAAATTGCCGAGACCGAACGGCCGCACGGCTTTTGACACGAAGAGGAGGTCCGATGCTTAACTATAGTAAAATTCTCTGTGCCTTGGACCTCGATAAAGACGCTACGGAAATCCTGGGCGTGGCTGCTGCCCTTGCAACAGAGAGTAATGCGACTCTTTATGCATTGCATGTCGCCCGCATTCCTGCGCGGGACATGGATGTTCCATTGCCGTTTCAAGCCGAGCCTCTTTGGGAGAAGGACGCCCGTCTTTACCTGGAAGAATTAATCCGCCACAGTACCGCGCGCGACGTACGCCATGAATTGTGCATCCTCAGTGGCCTGGCAGATCTTGACATAGTCAGGACCGCTACACGGTTGGCGGTCGATTTGATCGTGATGGGTACACACGGCCGAGGTGGGTTGAAGCATCTTCTACTTGGCAGCGTGGCAGAGCATGTGATTCGTGAAGCACCATGCCCTGTCCTAATTTTGCGAACTCATGCTAAGAACTAATAGGACGTCGCTCTTCATTATGTATAGTTGAGGACGGCGGATCATGGCCGTCATGCAGGGTGGCTATGGACGCACTTCATAGTAAGCGTTGATCGGGTTTTCGAAATCGCGGGTTGTAAACCGCGTGAAGCCCGCTTCAGCAGTCATCTTGCGTGCCACCGGTTCAGGAAATCCAAGCGTGCCCAACCCCAAACCATCGGGTTCCGACAATGCAGACGACATGCAGCAGATTACCGAAAAGCCGTACATCACCGGTGCAAGCGGATTATCAGTCAGGTTCTGTTCGAACGTTGGCTGACCGTGAACGTCGGCGATTAGCCACGTCCCGTCCTGCTTGATTCCGGCCCGAATCGCCTTCATCACGAGGTCGGGCCGCGTCATATCGTGCAGGCAGTCGAAGGTGGTGATGAAATCGTGACTCGCATCACCCGGGAGAGGATCAATCCTGGCATCGTGGAAGGTGACGTTCTTTACTTCCGCTTGCTTCGCGTTCTCCGATGCGCGGACGAGTGCAATCGTAGCAATATCGTAACCGTGGAAACTTGATCGTGGGTAGGCCTTCGCCATCTCAATCAATGCAACCCCGGAGCCGCATCCGATGTCTGCGACTTTGGCCCCAGCTTGCAGCTTGCCAACAACTCCATCGAGTTTAGGCAGCGCGTTCGGGACGAGTTGCGTGCGGAACCATGGGGCCAACAGACGTTCGACGCCGCGATTCACCTCCGGACCCAGTTGATCGTAAGTCAGTCCCTTCCCGCTCTTGAAGGAATCCGGGAGTAGATTGAGTACCGCCATCTGTTGCGGCAACGCACAAAATCCGCCGGCGAGAAAGAAGGGACTGTTCTCGTTCGCCAGAACCAGGGCGGTCTCCGGGCTTAGTTCAAAACGTCCTTCGCCTCTGTATTCGATCAAGCGGGCGGCCGCTTGACCATAGAGCCATTCGCGAATCCACCGCTCGTGCAATCCCGTCTTTTGCGCCAGCTTTTCACTGGTCACCGGTCCGGCGTCATTCAACGCCTGATACAATCCCATTCGATCGCCGAGATAAATCATCGCGGAGACGAGGGCGCCGCTCAGCAGATCGAAAACGTGCTCCGCAGTCTTTTTCGTCTTCTCAATGTCAATCTTCTCTGGGAGGCTGGCCATATATGTCTGATCTCCGCGTTGGACTATCTTTCTCCTACACTCGCGAACCCACCTCCGTCAATTCGAAATGGCATACGGGTTTCGCACGCGCGAACGAACTGGCGATTATCAGCGACCTTTCCTTGTGGTCCGACAATTGCGCAACGTCATGAAGCTATTGCGACGCCACGCAGAGGCTCACATGCGGCACGAAACGAATTCTCGACATGCGTTTGTTATTGGACCGCCATGCAAAAGCAGTCTGTTGTCACGCAAGGGCCGCCATTATTACTGCAGATCATGTAACTGGGCCTTTCTCGTAAGCGGCAGCCAGGTCGTGGTGCCTGACGAGGAGGTAGGTCCTTGAGTCGGGGAAGAAAACCACCATCGATTTAGCACTTTCGAAGAAGCTACTTGTCTTGCACTGGAAGTGTTGGCACCGGCGGCATTCACCAATGCCGACAGGCTCCGCTTATCTATGCGGAAAAAATATCAGAAACTCCGCGACTCGGCCTCCGCCCAAGTTTCTGCCAAACCTGATCGGCGCCGACCTTTGCTGCGCTTTCTTCGGGGCTTGTGAGAGATTTGAGAGAGGCGCGGATCTATTTAACTGCAGTCGTTGGAAGGATCCATCTGGCTGCCGCATTGGCTCGACGGAACGGCTCTGATCAATACGGCGGTGATCGCTTTCCTTCACGAAATACGTTGACGACTGATATTGGCAACCTGCACCGCGATTTCTTCGCTGAGCGTCGCAAGGTTATTGCTGAGTGCGGCTGAGGCCGCAGGGTCTCCGGCTGCGACTGGCGTAGTGACTCGCGTCTCGGAAGCATACAGGTCTTTGCCGCTCGGCCAGTCCTTGATAATCCATCGCGCCACCAGTTGCGATTGGCCGTCGGAGTTTTTCTCGAAACGTTCTACGTCAACTTCGATTTGATAGTCAATTTTCGCGTTCCGCGGCCAAGGAAATTCTTCAATCTTTTGCGTATTGAGCAGTTGAGCGAGATTTTGTCGAAGTACGCGTTTGAAGTTCTTATCGAGCGGTTCGCCCCATAAATCGTTGGTAGAAATGTCTATCTCAGTTGGAGAAGTACGTGTGACGATGTCCGGACGGCGCAGATATTCCGGGAAGTCGACCGGTCCAACGCCAACCACCAGATTTCCGTTGGTGGGTGTTGGCTCAGATCCGCTCGAAATCGGGGCGAGCAGGAAGAATTTTGAGAGATCCGGGCGAGGGGCGAGCGGAGAACATGCGATGCCTGTCAGGCAAGCCGCTCCGAAAGTGATTGTTCTCAACGTCATTCGCATCATCGGTCTTTGTCACTCACGTATTTTCCCCGGACGAGCGCCGATGGATTACGGCGCAAGTAATCGGATAAATCGCCGACTGATCGGGCTGTTTCGGTGATCTGTTCGAGCGCTAGGTTGAGCCTGACAGCCAGAGGTGACTCCGGATCGAGCGCATCCTGGACATCGAGCAATGTATCGCGCGTCTCCTTAAGCGTCGCATCGGTCTCGGCGGAGGTCCTTTGCACGCTCGCTACCAAGGGATTGATTTTGGAACTGGCCTTGTCAACCGCTGCACTTATTGAAACCGCCGCTCGGCTGAATTTCTCACTGGTCTCGTTGAGCGAGGTCAAAGTCGCTTTGACTGAGGGAGAACTCGCAAGCTGATTGATCGAGTTGGCTGCCCCTGTGATCGATACCGCCATTGCCTGAAAGTCGATCTGTTCAAGCTGTGCGAGTGCCTTAGACGCCCTCTCCTGAATCGCCTCCAGCTGAGTGGGAACGGTCGGAATCTCCCGATAGGGCCCGCTACCAGGAACGATCACAAGGTTGAGCGGCGCGTTGCGATGAACATCGAGATCGATGTAGAGAAGGCCTGTGAGGATGCTCTCGGTTTGTAACTGCGCACGCATACCACGCTTAATGAAATCGTCAAAGCCGAGATTACCGACGGCCTCCCCGGTGCCTCCTTGAGCGATCAATTGAGAGCGATCAAGGTCGACAATTACCGGGAGCCGAAATTCACCCACATTTGGTTTGAGAAGCCCTTCATCTGGCGAGAGACGCAATCTGATCGCTTCGACCGTGCCAATTTGTACGCCTCTTACTTTCACAGGAGCGCCGACCTTGAGACCGTTAAGGTCGCCAGCGAACATACAGATGAAGCGCAATGGTTGCCTGAAAAGTTTGCCCGCACTGATTACTAGCAGGGCGGCCAGCAGCACTGCAAAGCTACTGACAACAAATAGCCCAATGATCGTTGGATTGACGCGTTTAGCCATCCTTGGTACCCGATTCGCCCCCTTCTTTTCCGCGGGTCAAAAACCTTCGGACCCTCATGTCCTCTGAGTGCGCGAGCAGGTCCCTGGGATCGCCCGTGGCAATTTGCGTGCGGGATTCGGCGTCCAGGAAGACGCAGTTATTGGCTATAGTGAATATGCTTGCGAGTTCGTGCGTTACCACGACGATGGTTGCGCCGAGGCTATCGCGCAACTCAAGTATGAGATCGTCGAGCATGCGCGAGCTTATGGGATCGAGACCGGCTGACGGCTCGTCGAAAAAGAGTATGTCGGGATCAAGCGCCATCGCGCGCGCAATGCCCGCCCGCTTTTGCATCCCGCCGCTAATCTCATTTGGCAGAAAGTCCTCGAAGCCCTTGAGTCCGACTAAGCCTAGCTTGAGCGTAGCGATCTCACGAATCTGGTGCGGACTAAGATCCGTAAACTCGCCCAGCGGGAGGCCGACGTTCTCCGCGAGCGTCATCGAGCTCCACAACGCACCGCTCTGATAGAGCACTCCGACGCGACGCAGCAATGCCTCCCGCTGACCCCGCGGCGCCTCTGTGAAATTTATGTCGCCGTAGATTATTTCTCCAGCCGCCGGTTCCTTGAGACCGATCAAGTGACGCAGGACGGTGCTTTTGCCGCATCCGCTGCCACCCATGATTATAAATATGTCGCGCCGGTTAACGACGAAATTGAGATCGCGCATGAGTACGAAGCTGCCGTACGCCATTGTCATATGACGCACCTGTATGAGCGCTTCAGAATTTGGCTGCTGTCCGAGTGACTCTGCTGTTGCTTCCATCAGCCTATGGTCGTGCTAGATCCCGAGGAAGTTGAAAACCACCGCAAAAAGGCCACAAGCAATTACCACCATAACGATCGACATCACTACAGCCTCCGTTGCAGCGTCGCCGACGGCCGATGAACTGTTGCCGCATTGGAAGCCTCGCAGACATCCGGCGATAGCGATCAAAGCTCCGTAGAAGGTGGCCTTGATCAGACCTCCGAATAGGTTAACCAGCGTCAGCGTCGATATGGTTTCCCGCAGGTAGGTAGCCGCCGACAGGTCAAGCATAGATACGCCGACGAACATGCCGCCGAGCACCCCGATCAAATCCGCGAAAACGCAAAGCAAAGGCATCATCAGAATCAGCGCCAGCACCCGTGGCAGCACCAGGAACTCAAGCGGGGAAATGCCCATAGTGGTCAAGGCGTCGATTTCCTGCGTCACCTTCATTGTTCCGAGCTTGGCGGCGAAAGCAGCGCCCGTGCGGCCAGACATGATGATCGCGGTCATCATCGCGCCCATCTCACGCACCATGCCGATACCGACCAGGTCAGCAACATAAATCGAGGCGCCGAATTGGGAAAGCTGCACCGCACCCATGAAAGCCAGGATAACTCCCACCAAAAATGCGATCAGCCCGACGATTCCGACTGCGCCAGCACCGCATTGTTGAATCGCCTCCAGCAAATCAACTCTCCGGTAACGAGCTTTCCCCCGGATGAATCTGCTGAACGCGATCGTCAGTTCGCCGAGGAACGATAGAAAATCGGTAACCGAACTTTCATATCCGATCACTGACCTGCCGATTCGGGTAAAGAACCACTCCTTAGCAGCTTGACTTCTGGTCCCCTTCTTTTCGGGTACAGCCTCCGCCAGTGCGACTAGGTGCCTCAAGCCTTCGGCCAGGCCAGAACGGTCCTGATCGATTCCATGCGTCCGGCAGAATTCGCTGGACTGCACGAGAAATGAAATGAGCCCGCTATCCCAATTCGCCAGCGCCACAGTATCGAACGACACCCGCTTTATCTCCGGTTGACGGCTGAGTTGATCCACCACCAACGTTGCAGACGGCATGTCGCTATGCAGGTGCCAGGCTCCCGAGAGATGCACTACGAGACTATCGTCGCTGCGCCTTTCGAAGGCCACGTTCCCTTGCTCGGTCGGTTGTTCGGCTACTTTCACTAAGAACCTACAGCGATCCACCATAGGGGAGGCGAAAAGAGTAAGCCAGAGGAATTATTTCTAGTCAATTCGCGCTCTGGTCGAATTTCTTTCGTACCAATGCTCTGTTGCAGCAGTGCAGAGCGAATCGGCGAGGCCATTTCCCAATTTTTCGATAGCACTGCTGTCACGAACATGGTTAATATTCACGACTGGCGGCTAAAGAAATGCTCGGATTGGGGCGGATTGGGTCGACCAGCAATCGGACTCGAGGATCGTTAAAGGTCAAGCTCCGATCATCGCAACTCGAGACTGAAACCTGCATTTCTGACTGTGCCCGAGGATTATTGACGATGAAGTTACTAGCCCGGCCCTATGGCAAATCCCTGCCCTGCATGCTCGCAGTGGCACTCCTCATATCAACCTCGCCGGTGGTCACCGGGTGTTCACGAGATGAAGCGCCATCGGCGTCTCCCTCGCCATCAGTTACACCGGAACCGCCAACGCCCACCGCCGCCCCTATCGCCCAGGCACCTCCAGCGGCTACGAACGCGACGCCAGGCTCCGCGCCTGGTGCCGCCAGCGCCGAGGAGTTGCAGCAACTGGTCTCGCCAATCGCGCTTTATCCGGATTTACTGGTGGCGCAGATCCTCGCGGGCTCCACCTATCCGGCGCAGATCGTCGAAGCCGCGCGCTGGATTAAAGAGAACCCCAATCTGAACGGCGAGGCGCTCGCTGCGCAGGTGAATTCACAGCCGTGGGATCCGAGCATCAAATCGCTGACTCAGTTTCCAACTGTGCTGCAAACGATGAACGACAGTCTTTCATGGACGTCGGCGCTTGGAGAGGCGTATTACAATCAGCCCGCCGACGTGATGGATGCAATTCAGATCATGCGCAATAAGGCGATGAACGCGGGCAACTTGAAGACTACGGCCCAGCAAAAAGTTGATGTTCTACCGGCACCGCCCGCGCCGCAGGGTAGCGCGCAACCATCGGTGCAGCAGACAGTCATCATCGAGCCCGCGCAACCGAATACGGTGTACGTACCGCAGTACAATCCGACCACTGCCTACGGAGCGCCGGTGCCCGCGCCGGCTGGATACTCGGGTAGTGACTTGTTGCTTACGGGCGTGTTGGCGTTCGGCGCCGGTATTTTACTCGGTTCGCTGATCAACGATGGCCACAACAATTGGGGCTGTAACTGGGGTGGCGGCTACAACAATTCGGTCGTCTATAACAAGAACGTCTACGTTTCGAATAACAATATTTACCCGGGACGTTATCCAGCTGGTTATCCCGGCGGCGGGTACGGCAGGCCGGGTTATGGACCGGCGCATGGCGGCCCGTATCCGCGCCCGGCGCCATATCCCGGCGGTCGCCCGCCATATAATGGAGAGGGTGGATATCGTCCCAATAATCCCGGACTCCCGACCACGCGGCCGTATAATCCAGCGACAGCGCGGCCCTATGCGCCAAATAACCCAAATATCGCGAAACCGAATTTTCCGAAACCTGCAACGCTTCCGAACAATACCAGTCTGGGCAACCTGAAAAATAAAGGATTGGCGCAGAATCAGCCGAATCGGAATAACCTTAATCCGGCCCCTTCCACTCGCCCTGCGGCGAACCCGCCCGCAAATCGTGCGCCCGATCCCGCGCGAGGTTTCACGAAGGGTAGTAATCCTACCGGTGGCCGCAACAGCGCATTAGGCGGATACGAACCTGGTCGCACAGCGCAGGCTTCCCGTGAGCGAGGGAAAGAAAGCTTCACTGGTACCAGAGGCGGTGGAGGGGGCGGAGCGGGCGGAAATCGCTCCGGCAGAAACGGCCTGCGCGGCGAAGGGGGTGGTAACAGAGGGGGCGGAAATCGTGGTGGTGGAAACCGCGGCGGTCACAGAGGCTGATGAGGAGTTCAATGAGTAATCAACAATCCCATCGGCTGAAATCAACGACCCAGTCATACTCACTGGTATTAACCAAGATAATCAGCATGATCAGTCCCAGTAACCGCGATCGCGCCGAATGCTTGCGCGCAAAATGTCTGAGCGCTCTCGCAGCGGTTTCACTAATAATCTGCCTTGCGCTGACCGCGGCGTTCGCCAACGATACCGGACAGCAAACGTTTCAGACGCCGGGAGCTGCTGGAAGCGCGCTGGTCGCCGCGGCACAGGCCGACGACATGAAGACTCTCAGCGCGATACTCGGCCCCGATGCCGATCAAATTCTTTCGTCGGGCGATCCCGTCGCGGATCATAATACTCGCGAGGATTTCGTACGCCGTTACCACCAGATGCACCGATTTGCCTATGACGACGAGGGTCGGGTGATTCTTTATATAGGCGCGGACAATTGGCCCACGCCGATTCCACTGGTCAAGAAGGAGGGTAGCTGGATCTTCGATACGGCCAGCGCAAAAGATGAGCTGCTCTATCGCCGTATCGGTCGCAACGAAATCTTCACCATCCAGGTGCTTCGCGACCTGGTTACGGCGCAGGAGGAATACGCCGCCAGTAAAGATCAATTTGCTCAAAAGATTCTGAGCGATCCAGGCCAACAGAACGGACTCTATTGGGAAACCGCTGCGGGACAGCCGGAGAGTCCCATTGGGCCACTAGTCGCGCGCGCCACCGTTGAAGGCTACAAGCGCGGTAACAACGGCGCCCCGATTCCGTTCCACGGCTACTATTATCGAGTACTCACGAAGCAGGGAAAAAACGCGCCTGAAGGCGCGAAGCTTTACATCGCGGACGGCAAGATGACCAAGGGATTTGCGTTCCTTGCTTATCCCGCCGACTATCGCTCTTCTGGTGTTATGACCTTCATGGTCAACCAGGACGGCATCATCGTGCAGAAAGACCTCGGCCCTGAAACCCGTAAACTTGCCGGCGACATCGCAGAATTCAATCCCAACAAGACCTGGGACGAGGTGCTTGAAGAATCGGCCAACGATAGCTACTAGTATCGCGACTGTAGAATTGCCTACCAAAATCCAGTTGCAACGATGCGGAATTAAGGTTGCCTAGCGAGGTTTCAGGCTAGCGGCGGCGGAGATTTCCAGCACGGCCCGGCCTTTGGCACCATCGCGGGCAATGTGTGTTCCAGCAAGCCTTCGAACCAGCGTGAAGTCTCGACTAGCTTGTCGAGGTCCACACCCGTCTTAATCCCCATTCCTTCGAGCATGAAAACCAGATCTTCCATCGGGATGTTCCCGGTCGCTTTCGGAGCGAAAGGACACCCTCCGGCACCGCCGGTGGACGCGTCAATCACGTCCACCCCTCCACGCACCGCCGCGAATGCATTTGCCAGTCCAACGTTCCGCGTGTTGTGAAGGTGGATACCAATTCGCACGCCGGAGAATTCCTGTCGCGCGCGTGCGATCATCCGTTCAATCTGTGGTGGCACCGCCATCCCGACCGTGTCCGCGAAATCGACCTCCGCGACCCCGCCTTCGATGAATTGAGCCGCGAGGGCAATAACCCGATCCGGATCCACCGCACCCTCGAACGGGCAGCCAAACGCAGTTGCGATTGTGCCAGTAAGTTCCACACCGTCCCGGCGCGCACGCTCGAAGATCGGTCTGTAGGAAGCCAGGGTTGTTTCGGGAAGTGCGTTGGCGTTCTTCTGATTCATGGTAGTGGTCGCGGCAACAACCAGTCGAATGTAGCGAGCGCCCGCGTTGACGGCACGGTCATACCCGCGGTCGTTGAGCACGAGCACGATCGGCCGAATGCCAGGGATCTTCGAGGCCGCGCCAAATACCTCCTCTGCGTCGGCCATTTGCGGTACCCACTTCGGGCTCGCGTAAGATGCGACCTCTATCCAGTTGAGCCCCGCCGCTGCGAGGCGAACGATCAATTCGAGCTTCTGCGCCGATGACAACATTATCTTTTCGTTCTGAATGCCATCGCGCGGCGCCACGTCGCAAAGGATAATTTGATCGCTCATATAGCCGTCGCCTCCAAACTCGTGATGCTGCGTTATGCGTCTTTCGGGCCCGCCTCTCGTAAGATTGGATGAGGCCGCAGCATTATCGCCGAATACGCGCAATGATCAAGCGCTCGCAATTTCCCATTGTCGACCGTTGACCGAGCAGTTCTTGTTAACGGTGCTTCGCGGATTGATGCGAGCATTGCCCTGATGCTAGCTAATGCGGTGGCCACACGAGGATTCACTCGAGCGAATCGCTCCGGTTCCTCTCGGCTGTGGTCAAGGAGAACTGACATGATTCGATTGACCTTCGTCCTGCGGCGCAAGGCGGGCATGTCGCTACCGGATTTTCAACAATACTGGCGCGACGTTCACTGGCCTCTTGTGGCGCGGCACTCGACGACGCTCAAAATTCTACGCTACGTTCAACTCCACACCTTGGAAGACCCCATCAATAACCAGTTGGCCAGCGCCCGCGGAGGCATGGAGCCGCCCTATGACGGCGTCGCCGAATTGTGGTGGCCGAACCGCGAGGTTATGTCCTCAAGCTTCGGCGATGCCGCGGGACAAGCCGCCGGAAGGGAATTGCTCGAGGACGAAGCGCGGTTCATCGACCTGCCGAATTCGCCTTTGTGGTTCAACTACGAATATCCACAAGTCAACCCGACTCCCGAGGAGTTAGTCGCACGCGAACATAGTCCGATTGTTAAGCTCTTCTTCTGCCTCCGCAATACAGCGAATCTGACGATGGATGAGGCCCAACTCTACTGGCGAACGAATCACGGACCGCTCATACGCAGCGTAGCAGCAGGCATGCGCTTACGTCGCTACCTGCAAATCCATCGCTACGAAGACGACCTCGAAAAGCAATTGCGCGCCGGCCGTAAGACCATTGTCGATCCCTATATGGGTCATGCCGAGGCATGGTTCGATCGGGGCGAATTGGCGACAATTGCGAGTACGCCTGAGGCCAAAAGGGCGATGGAACTCGCGGTCGAGGATGAAGCGAAATTCATCGATTTCAAAAAATCGGCGATGTGGATAGCCAAGGAACGGGTTTTCATCGACCGACGCTGACCCGGGCCAGCTTTCCTGAGTCTGACGACGCCCGCCCACTTAGCGATCGCGATAGTGGCCAGGCCGCTTTTCCTTGAACACAGCCATCGCTTCGGTCATGTCATCACTCGCTACGCATGATAGGCCAAGGTAGCCGTCGGCGTATGTGATGTCTCCAAGACGGCTGTTGCCCAGCGCCTTGAAGAAATCCTTCGTCCGTCTAAGGGCCATCGGTGGCTTACTCGTCAGCTTCTTCGCGAACTCCAACGCTGCCGCTGCTAGTTGTTCGGCTTGCACCACCTGGTTGACCAGGCCAATTTTCAAGGCCTCCTCTGCGGTAACCTCGTCGCAGGTCATGATCATTTCCTTGGCCTTGCTCATTCCAACCAGATTGATCAGCCGTGTCACGGAGCCCCACATATACGGCACGCCGAGCGCTACTTCGGGTATCCATATGCGGGCGCCAGCGGCGGCGATACGGAAGTCGCAGGCCATCGCGAGCGACAAACCGCCGCCAATCGCAAAGCCGTTGACCGCTGCAATCGTTACCTGGTCCAGCCGCTCCCACTCGTCCATGACACGCCATCCGAGACGTGCCGCGCGCAACCGGGAGGCGTCGGTTTGACCGCGCTGCGCTTGGGCGCCGGCGTTCGCGATGAGTCCTCCAATATCCGCGCCGGCGCAAAACGATCGGCCCTTGCCGGTCAGAATCACCACACGCGACTCGTCGTCCTCCTGCAGTTCATGCGCGACCGCGATCATCTCGCTCAGCAATTTGCCGCTTATTGGATTGAGCTTCTCGGGCCGGTTGAAATAGACCGTCGCTATCGCATCTGTCCGCTCAAGCGCAAAATTCTCGTATGCCATAACGTGTGCTCAGTCCTTAATCCAGTCTCCTCAGTGTCGTATATCGTATTCGGTTCCTGTCCGCTCAGTTCTGTGCTGGGCCAATGCCGAACTGTTCGGCCGCGTTTCCGCCGAACATCCGGACGAGAACCGACTCCTCGACTCGCGCGCGAGTGAGCACCTCGATGGCCTCATTCGCACTGGTAGTGTCCTGATGCGGATAGCGCGATCCCCAGACGACCTTTTCAGCGAAGTCGTGTGGCAGCTTCTGAATCAGCCGCTCTTCCGCGTCGAAGCCGAGCATCACGTTTCCCTCCTCCCACATCTCTTCGGTGTCCGTGCGGACGGGATAGTAATGGAGCAGTGGGATGGTGCGGCAGGAGGCCTCCATTTTCTCGAGGACCTCTTCCATCCACGAAGCCTTGCCGTGGGCGACCACCACCTTCATCTTCGGGTAGCGCTGCATCACCGTGAAGCCAATCAAGGTGGACGCAACGAACATGTGGTTGTCCAGCCAATATGAAAGGATCGGTGCGATAGGATGACCTAGTGGGGGCGTCGCAACGAAAACAAATCCCTGGTCTCCACCGCCACCCGCATGCGGTCCGCCGCCGGCGTCGGCGATAACCGATCGCTGATTCAAGCGGCGCTTGATCTTTTCGAAAAACGGGCCATGCGAGGTCCATTCGGGATTCCACAGGCCGGTCGTCGGGTGCACCGCCAAAGTCATCCCGAGACGCTCAAGCTCCGCCCAGAGAGGATCGTAATAGGGATGTGTGAAGTAATGTCCTTCAATGAACATCGGCCGGATGAAGGCGCCGCGAAAACTTGGGTTCCTGGAAACCCGGCGCAGCTCCTCGACCGCGTAGTCCATGTTTTGCAGCGGGACCATAGCGGCGGCGAACAGGCGCTCAGGCGCGGCCTTGCAGAAATCCGCGATCCAGTCGTTGTAGGCACGGGCAAGCGCGTACGCGACATCGGGGTCTTCGACCAGGTGGAAACCCTCGGCGAACCAGGTCGGGTAGAGGAACGCCTGGTCGACGCCCATCGCATCCATGTCGCGCAAGCGCGCCTTGGGCTCCGACGCACCCGCAGTCATCGGATGCCGATGGGTGGGATCAAGCTCACCGACGTTGTCCCAGGTCATCCCCGGATGCCAGATGGCGTGGCGCGGGATATTGGAGTTCATGGTATCCCGGAACATCTTGCCATTGACCTTGAGATAGGAGCCGAGCTTCCCTTCCTCGCGCCAGAGCGCGTGCTTACCGAGAGTCCGATATTCGGGCTCCAGGTACCGGGTCCAAAGTTCCGGCGGTTCTACCACGTGCGAATCGCTATCGAAAACGGTAAATCGCTTGCTAGCCATAAATGTCCGTCCTACTTGAGGCTTGGCCCTCGCTGCCCGTGAAGCCTGATGCTCGTGCGGAAAGCCTCTCTCGCCGTCGTCATGATACCGTCGGCGTCCATCCGGGCTCGCGCCGGATGGGGCTGCGAGAGGCGAGAATGGGTTTGTTTTGTAAAAATGTCACGCCGATGGAAAGCTTCAGCCTTGATCGAATCGGGTGCAGCATGGGAGGCCCGTTGCAAACAAAGTGTAGCATAAAGTAACCGCACCCGTAAAAAATCCAAGGCCGCCTGTCGCTGCCTAATGCTGCGCCCTGGCAGTTGCAGGATACGGCGTCGTAATTCCTGCCGGCCTCGCTGCGACTTCCGCGCCAGGGTAATCATCGGCTCCCTCGCTACGCCTGCTGCGCCAAAGCAATCGTTATCCCTTAGCGGCCGCCGCTGGGACCGACGCCGGGCGAGAACTCGGCGCGATTACGAATGACCGACGACTCGGGCTTGAGCGCCTCCTTCACTTCCTCGGCGGTGGGCCACCATTCGGGGCGCTCGATCTCGGTAACGCGATCCTTGATGAAGTCTTTGGGGGTTTCGATTTTGTAAAGCTTGCGGGCGTTCTCGCCCAGGAACTTCGCCTGGTACTTCTCGGGCAACTCGCACTTGCGCATGGTCTCGATAGCGCGCCACACGTCATCGCCGTCGTGATGATAAACGTCGGACGACCAGGCGAGGATGTTCTCGTAGAATTCGGGGAGGCGCGAGGGCGGGGCTTCGTCGCCCTCGAAGCCGGTCACGCAATGTTCGAAGAAGGTCTCACGCGGGAGGCGCTTAAGCGGCGGCAACTGGCGCTCATTGCGATAGAGGCGATAGCTCTTGTCGCACTCGTCGAGAATGAAGCTCAACCAGGTTGAGGAGGCTTCAAATACCGCCGCTCGCAGCCTGGTGTAACGCTCGAAGAAGCCGGACATCAGCACCATCGTGACCCAGAGCGACGCCTCGGCCTGGAAGTCCTGCACATTGATGAGGAAGGAATGCGGCAGGCCGGCGGTCGAGGCGGTGAGGGCGATGAGCTCCGCGCCCGAATGTTGCTCGGTGTAGCCGGGCGGCTTGAGCGACCCAAAGGCCGGAAACGGGTGCATGCCGTACACCACTCCGGTCTCTTCCATCGCGCGCCACACGCGGTCGTACTTGGGTTGAATGGGATAGTTGCCCATCGCATCGATGGGGCGCACGAGGGCGACGCGGCAGCCCTTGTCGGCGACGCGATAGATTTCCATTTCGGCGAATTTGGGATCCTGCATCGGCAGCATCGCGGCGAAGAACAGGCGCTGCGGATTCTCCTGGCAATACTCGTAGGCCCAGTCGTTGTAGGCCTTGCACATCGCCTTGGCGCCGACGGCGTTGAGCAGCCACGGATAGGTGTCGATGTCGGTGGGGATGATCATGACCTGATCGATGCCCTGGGTGTCCATGTCCTTGAGACGGGGCTGCGGGAGATAGGAGCCTTTGTGGTCGAGATACTCGGCCTGTTCCGCGGTGATGGCAGTCTTGCGGTGGAGATTGCGGACGTTCAAAGCGCGCTGGATGTCGTGCTTGAGACCGGGTCCGGCAAGCGAGAGCACGTTAACCGTGCCGACGGTACCATGGATGCGCTGGGCGCCGATTCCGGTTCCGGCTTTGCCGTTGACGATTAACTGTTCGCTTTCGGCGTCGAACCAGATGGTATTCTTGAGCGCCGCGAGTTCGTCGGCGGTGAGCCAGTCCTTGGCGCGCTCCCACAACCACGGCGGCTCGGTGACGTGAGCGTCGCAGTCGAAGATCGGGAAATTCTTGGTCATCGGGGCGAATTTCTGAACCGGCATCGCAGGTCTCCTTCGATTAACTGAGTCCTAGAACTTAGCGGATTAAGCTCAAAGTGTCTCCAGCCACACTTCGGGCATCGTGACCGCACCGTGGCGCGCGAAGATGGCGTCGATCTCCTTCATGTCGGCATCGGAAATGGTCCATCCGAGTGCGCCGACGTTATCGTCAACCTCGCCCGCATTGCGGCATCCTACGAGAGCGGTGCTGACGACAGGATTGGAGGTTGTCCAGCGCAGGGAAAGCTGCGGGAGGGTCTTGCCGTAGCGCTTGGCGACGCCTTTCAAGTCCTCAACGGCGCGCAGGTTCTTGAGGAAATGTTCGGGACCGAAGAGATGCTGGAAGAGGTTGAGGTTGAGCAACTGTCCGCGCTTGGAGCGCCAATCGCCTTTTTCGAAAGCCTTCTCCTCGCTGAGCGTGCCGGTGAGCATGCCGTAGGCGAGCGACCCGTAGGCCATCACGCCGATCTGGTTTTCGCGGCAGTAGGGGAAAATCTCCTTCTGCATACGGCGGTCGAACATGTTCCAGCAATACTGGACGACATCGACGCGGCGCGCGGCCATGCAGGTCTTGATCTCGTCGAGCGTGAAGTTCGAGAGTCCGACCGCCTTGACCTTGCCTTGCTTGACGAGGTCGTCGAGGGCGCGCATGGGCTCTTCGAAGGATATCGCGCGATCGGGCCAGTGGATGAGATAGACATCGACATAGTCGGTATTGAGCGCCTTGAGGCTTTTCTCAATCGAATCCATCACGCGCTTGCGGCTGCTATCGCGGTAGTTCGGGAAGTCGGGATAGCCGACGCCGAACTTGGTCGTAATGACGGCTTCCTTGCGGCGCGATCCGAGGGCCTTGGCGAGCGACTTCTCGGAGGCACCCATGCCATAGGCTTCGGCGGTGTCGAAGCTGTTGATGCCGACGTCGAGCGCCCGGTTGATAGCTTTGACGAACTCGGTTTCCTCGATGCTGCCGTAACCGCCGCCGATTTCCCAGCAGCCGAACCCGATCGCGGAGATATTGATTCCGGTCTTTCCGAACGGACGATATTCCATCTTTATAGGCCTCCTTGTGCGGCCGAGTTGATCGCCAGGGCGAGTTCTCCGGGCGACCTCGTCGAAGCCATTGCCTGAATCCGGCCAGTGCCGGCCGAACTCTTTCCACGACCGCTCTTTCTTTTAGAATCTGCCTTCAGGCTCGCACCGATTAGCCGTGACTGCAAACGCAAAATGAGCATCTGCGGGAAGCAACTATGAACCTGCGGCAAGAGACGCCCATCGATCGTGAAGACAGACGACTAGGACGATTGGCGCGACGCGTTTTCGCCCTTTGTTCGTATTGGGTACGCAAATGCGATTTCACCGGTCAGCTCAGCTCGATGGCTGTTACCGGTAAGCACCGGCCAACAGTTTCGGCGACTTCGGATCATAGTCACCATAGCCGGAGCGCCTTTCCAGCCGCGGAGCGCCTTGCTACCCGATGACGATCCGTTCCTGAGTGATGATGAATGAGAGACGGGCGGTATCAATAAAGTTGGGCTCGTCGGCGCGCACGGCGGCGTACTCTTCGGTGGTCGCCGACTCGCGCATCGCGGCGGTATTTTCGAACCAGACCTGGGCCACGCCGTCGATAAACGGCTGATGTCCGTCGCGATAGGAGGACGGGCGCGCGTGACTCTGCACGTAGCGGCGCATCTGTCTGATGGTAGCGCCCAAGGGTCCATGCACCTCGGTCCAGTATTTGTGAAAGGCGGTTGGATCCATCGCGGGCTTGCGAATGACGAATTCGTTCAACTTGACCATCGAAGGATCGGCGTTGCCGTCGAGTTGAACTACTTCGTCGGTGATAATCGAGGCGAAGGCTTTCATATCGAGGAAGTTGTCGTTGTCTTTCATTGCAAGTGCCGCTGCGGGCGTCGCTGCGGCGAGCCGAGCAGCGGCGATGTCGTCGTACCAGATCTCGGCGATGCCGTCGTAAACGGGATCTCCGTGGCGATAGCCGGAGGCGATGGTTTGCGATTGCACGTAGCGGCGAATGCCAGGGACGCGCTTGACCGCTTCGGCGTGAGTGGTACGCCAGTGCGTAGTAAAGGCGTCGAGGTTCATAGCGGGTTTGCGCTTAACTACGGTGATAATTTTGATCATGGTGATTCCCTGAAATACCAACTCCCATTGAAAGCTCAGACGATTCGATAAGGACTGCCATGTTTGGCCGATCCCGTTCTCCAAGGCGCTTTGAGCGGCAGCTTCACGATAGTCATTCACAAGGCTCAGCCGGTGGACGATGGCAGCAATCTGAGCTCCTGAAAGCGCCGAAAGCACTTGATCAAGAGGTCCTCGCTGTCCATGCAATCGTGGAAGCCGGCCTGGCGCGCCTTGATGGTGCTAACGAGGATGGGATGGACTTCTTTGGCGCCATAAGCGAAGGCGAAGTCGGCGAGACCAAAGGATTCGCCCACGAACTCATGCATGTCAGCGGGCGCGGCGAGGTCGTACTTGCGCACGATGCCGGCCCATTCGGCGGCGCGCTTCGGCATCTCCTTGACCAGCGACAAGGGCTTGGGCGGACCGACTTTCATGCCGAGTGAGTCGGCGACGGTGGGCCATACTTCGGGCCAGCGAAAAACGTCGCCATTGGTGATGTTGAAGTGCTGGTTGCGGCAAGCGGGAGTGGTCGCAGCCCATTCCATCGAGCGCGCCAGCAAATCGACGTCAACCAGTTCGAAGAGGTAAGGGGGGCCGCCGGGAAAGGAAAGCGGCTGTCCAGCTTCCTTCAAGATGGCGGCATAGACGCCGATGGCGGGAATGACATTAAGGTTGCTGCCGACGGCTTCACCAAGGACGAGTTGCGGCCGCAAGATAGTCCAGGCCCAGCTTCGTCCGGATTGTTTCTCGCGGATGTAATCTTCCTGGAGCCAGTAGAAGTTCTCATGGGGATGACGCGGTGAGCGCTCGCGCGCCGGAGTCGCCATAGGGCCGATGTGGGCGCCGTAAGCCTTGGTGCCCTGGAGGACGGTAACGTGCTTGAGGTTTTTGGCGACCTGGTGAAGCGGATCGAAGAGGTTGCGCAGCATCGAGAGATTGACTTCCATCTGCTTGCGTTCAAGCCAGCCTTCGAGGAGGTTGGGCTTTTCGTTGACGGCGGCATAAACGACATGAGTCACGTCCGCCATCTGCGAGAAGACCTCGGCGCAGCGGCGCGTGTCGAGCAGGTCGATCGAGATGAATTCGGCGCCGGCGACGGACGGGGGTTGGCGTCGCGATACCGCTACCACCTCCCAGCCCTCGAGCGCGGCGAAATGCCGCACGCCCGCGTAGCCCACCAAGCCTGACGCTCCAGCTATCAATATCTTTCGCTTTGCCATCGCTTTATCCTGTCGCCCGGTTAAGCAGTCACCCATCGATTCGATCGGCGACCCCAAGTATCGAACAGGCATGGATCGCATAATCGCCTCGCCGAAAATAGCGCAGGCCCGGGCAAATTTGAAATGATGGGAAGGAAGGCGGATTTCAGTCGCGGCTGGGGTGAGTATATCGAGGAGCCGGAGAAGAAGGAGTGGCTCGAATCGCGTGTTCGCCGAATGCTGCGCAGCGGCGATGCCGTTGGCGAATTCAGCGAGGGTGTTGGCGAATCAGATCAAAAGAAGGGAGCGGAGGCTTAGGGGAAAAGGAGTCCATTGCCGCCACACCGGCAATGGACTCCGATGGAACCGTTAGCCCTTCTTGCGGCGCTCCGCCCAGCGCTTCTTCATGGCTTCCGAGAGGCGCTTCCGACCCGCGGCAGTGAGCCGGCCGACTTTCTTAGTAGAGCCGGCGACAGCGGCCGGCGCCGAAGGGGCGGCTGCCTTATTAACCCGGGCGGCATACTTTCGAGGACCGCCGCCGCCTTCGAGGGCTTCGATAGCACGGGCGAGACGATCTCTTTCGGTTTTCAATTCGGCGATAATTTTTCCTGCGTCCAAGGCTTACTCCTTCAATTCAAGTTCTATGCTAAGGCTGCCGATCTATAGGTAACAGATCAAGTAGTTAAGTTGCGTGGCCACACATCAATATACCGACCGGGGGTGCATCACTTTTGGTGGCTGGGATTGTTCCAGGCGCCCACTTTAATTCAATTATTCCATTGGTTGACCAGTTACAACCCACTTATGCACGATCGATGAAATAGAAGGTTTCAATGGGAGCATGGACATTGCGCGTGTATGGCTCTATTTGTGCTCGAACGAAGAGCATTATGTGAATGGCGCGGCATTGATCGTCGAAGGCGACTGCCTGGCCGGATTGTAAGGAGATTGAGAATGAGAGGTAAAGGATTGAAAGTCGGAATCGTCGGCGGCTCGATAGCGGGATGCACGGTGGCAATCGAATTACTGCGCATTGGCTGCGAAGTGACGCTCTTCGAGCGTACGGGCGATGAGTTGAAGGATCGGGGCGCGGGCATCGGGATTCCGGCGGCGATGCTGGAGACCTTGAAGCAGCGCAACCTCATCGATGCCGACACCTCCTACTTCGCGGGACACGGATTCACACGCCTGTGGCGCACTTCGGAGCATCCTCGGTATGGATACCTGGCATGGGACCAGCCAGCGGATCTCGCGTTGCTAAACTGGGGCGTGTTGTATCGAAATCTACGCAAACGGGTACCGGATTCAGTATACGCGGCGCATCATCGAGTGGTTGACCTGCATGCGGAGCGGCAGAATCGAGTAGCCGTGGAACTAGCGGATGGGAGCGCGAAGGAATTTGACTTAGTCGTGAGCGCGGACGGCTACACGTCGCTGGGACGGCGGAAACTCTTTCCCGCGGCGGCGATCGAGTACGCGGGGTATGTGCTGTGGCGGGGAGTCCTGCACGAGAGGGAGATGGCTGAGACACCGCCGCTGCAATCAGGCGTGCATTCGCCGGGCTATCGCGGAGGGCATGGCATATTCTATTTCGTCCCCGGCCCCGATGGATCGGTGAGACCCGGAACACGCATGGTCAATTGGGGCATGTACGTACCCGTCAGCGAAAGTCAGCTAGGTAATTTTTTCACGGACAAGGATGGTAAGGCGCACGAAGGCTCACTGTCGCCGGGATCAATGGCGCAGGGGACGGAGGCCGAGCTGAAGCTTAAGGCGAAGGAGCGACTGCCGGAGTACTACGAAGAAATCGTCGAGCGCAGCAGAAATACCTTTGCCTATGCGATCTACGACTGCCACGTACCGGGCTATCGGCGCGGACGCATCTGTCTGGCGGGGGACGCAGGCGCCTTCGCGCGCCCTCATACGGCGGCGGGGGCACTCAAGAGCATCAACGATGCGATCGCGCTAGGTGGAGCTATCGAAGCTCACGAATCGCTCGAGGAGGCGCTTACGCAATGGGACAGCGATCGCACCGAGACCAACAACAAGCTGGTCACCTATGGCAATCAGTTAGGGCGGGCACTGGTGAAGGAGATTCCAGACTGGTCAACCATGGATGCCGGCAGCATGCAGAAGTGGTTTTCCTCGATCGTCGAGACGCCGGCCACGATGCGCGTGCGGAACGGCACAAACGAATCGACGGCGGACTAACTATTCGGATAGCCGCGCCGGCGCTCCGTAAGCAGGAAACTGTCGTTGAGGTCGGCGACAGTTGGGGCGCCTATCTGGCCCATGACGAGATCGATTTCCTCACGCAGGATATTGATGGCCTTTTGCACGCCGGCGATGCCGCCTGCCACTGCACCGTAGAGGGTGGCCCGGCCGACCATCACAAAGCGAGCGCCGTAGCACAGGGCGATGATTATGTCGGCGCCGCGGCGGATGCCGCCATCTACCATCAAGGTGACTCTATCACCAACGGCGTCGTTGATAGCGGGCAATACTTCGAGCGGGGAGGGCGCCTGATCGAGCTGGCGGCCGCCGTGATTGGAGACGATGATGCCATCGACGCCGATCGCGGCGGCGCGAATCGCGTCATCCCGATGCATGATCCCCTTAACTACGAGATGGCGCGGCCAGAGGCGCCGATACTCTTCGAGGTCGGCCCAGGTCACGGAAGCGGCGGGAGCCTGCCGGGCGGCGAAAGCGTTGATCTGTGCGGTGGTAGAATTGGCGCGAGCGTAAGGCGTCCAATTATCGAAGCGCGGCATCCCGTTGCGGAGGTAGCCTGAGATCCATCCGGGATGGCGGAGAGCGTCCAGGACGGTGGACGCGGTGAGCCGCGGCGGAAGCCCAAAGCCGTTGCGAAGATTGCGCTCTCGCTTGGTTTGCACGGGCACGTCAACGGTGAGGACAAGGGTACTGAAGCCGGCCTCACGCACGCGCCGGATGAGGTCGAGAGTGATCGCGCGATCGCGGGCCACGTATAGTTGATACCAGGAGTGGCTCGGCGCGACCTTGGCCGCGTCTTCGATCGAAGCAGTACTCAGCCCGGACATCATGAAAGGAATATTCGCGCGGGCGGCGGCGTCCGCGAGCATCAGGTCGGCACCGGGACGGAAGAGGGCGGCGAGTCCGGTGGCGGAGACACCGAAGGGACTCGCATATTTGCGGTCGAACAAATCGACGGTCTGATCGCGCTTCGAGACATCGACGAGGTAGTGCGGGACCAGCCGTTCGCGATCGAAGGCCGCCTCGTTCCGCGCAATACCAAGTTCGTCTTCGACGCCGCCCTCGATGAAATCGTAAATTATGCGGGGCAGGCGGCGCTTGGCCATCTTGCGGAGGTCGTCGATATTGATCGCGCGATTCACATTCACGGTTACATCTCCATCAAGCAATTATTCAAGCTCGATGACCCTCTCTGCGCTGGAACTTTTAAATGCAGTCACCCTCTTACACAAGTGACGGCGGTTTTACGAGGATCGGATGCTTTGCTTTTTGGAACGGCCCGCATCTAGAGTGGAGAAAAACGGGCGGGGCCGACAAAGGAGACGAAAATGAAAGTTGGAATGACGCTCCAATTGACCAGCTTCGGCGACAAGCCGGATTTCGAGACCTACCAGGACGAACTGTCGCTGATGGAAATGTCCGAGGCGCTCGGCTTCGATTCGGTATGGGCGCTGGACCATCACTTCACCGGCTACGTGATGTCGCCGGATCCAACGCAACTGTTGTCGTATGTAGCCGGGCGAACGAAGAAGGTGCAGCTTGGCACCGCGGTCATAGTGTTGCCGTGGCATGACCCGGTGGAGATTGCGGAAAAGATCGCGTTGCTTGACGTTGTCTCGGGCGGAAGGACCATCTTTGGCTTTGGACGGGGCGCGGCGACGGTCGAGTACAACGGGTTCCGCGTGAGCATGGAAGAGGCGCGCGATCGGTTTGTGGAAAGCGCGATCATCATTCGCAAGGGCCTGACGCAGAAGAGCTTTTCGTTCGACGGCAAGTACTACAAGATTCCCGAGATCCAGATTCGGCCGCGGCCCATTTCCCATCCGGAAGATCGCTTTTACGCGTCGAGCGTGAGCCCGGAATCGGCGGAGATAATGGCGAAGCTGGGACTGGGCGTACTGATCATTGCGCAGCGGAGCTGGGAAGATACGGCAGCCGACTACGCGCGCTATCGGGAAACCGCGATTGCAAACAACCTCACGCCACGCCCGCCGATCGGCTTGCTGAACATTCTGGTCTCCGAGGACGCGCACGAAGCCGCCGAATTGGGAAGCCTGCACCTGGAACGGATGTGGGACTCGATCGATGAGCACTATCACTTTTCGGACGGCCACCTGAGAGGCGTCAAAGGGTACGAGTTTTACGCCAAGCTGGAGAAGACTTACAGCAAGCTCCAGGCGGACGCCGAGGCCAAGGTCAAGGCGATCGAGTTTTTCCGCAGCCTGCATGCAGCGGGGACGCCGGAGCAGGTACTGGAGAAACTGCGCTACATCCATCAGACGGTGGCGCTCGAGCACGTTATCGGTACGTTCGCGTTTGGCGGACTGCCGTATCCGAAGCTCGAAAAGAGCTACAAGCTATTCGCAGAGAAGGTCCTGCCGGTATTAAAGAACGATCCGGCCTTCCAGTATCCGCATGATCGAAGCGGTCAGGCGCACCTGGGGGCGGGCAAATAAAAGCAGCAGAATAGTCGAACAGAAGAATTCGGCCTGGCGGCACCGCCGGGCCGAATTCGTTTCCGCGCCGCAACTTACAGTCGGAGGCCGTAACGATAACGTTCAGGCCGAAGTAGCTACTTTTCCTCGTACCACTGAATAGCGCCGCGCAGTCCGCGCTCCTTTTGGACCTCTCGAATTTCGTCATTGCCGGGACCGAAGTGGAAAATCGCGTCGAACTCCGCGCCCGCCTGAACTGAGACCCTAAAGCCGCGAAGGTCCATAGCGCGGTTAATTCCAAGCTTCTCCAGCCTGAGCTTTTGCGCGGGGACTTTCGCAACCCGGCGCGCATATTCGTAGGTCTCCTTTTCCAGACTTTCCTCAGGGAACGCGCGAGTCGCGAATCCCATCGTCTCGGCTTCCTTGCCACTTATCTTGCTGCCCGGCAGGAAGGCCAGATACTTGGTGCGATGCGGTCCAACCATCCAGTTCCAGAAAGCGCTGACATACCCGGCGCCGGCTGGAATCGAAGGAAAGCCGATGCGGGCATTCTCCGCAACGAAAATCATGTCGCTGCTGATACACAACTGCGTCGCGCCAGCCAGGCAATAGCCATGGACCATCGAAATGACCGGCTTGGGTAAGTCTCTGAGCCGCAGCCAATGATCGATGTAGCGTTGCAGAAAGCGCTGGTCATCGTCGATCGTAAACGGCTTTCCGCTCGCATCTCCCCAACCGCCGGTAAGGTCATAACCGGTGGAGAATGCGCGACCGGCGCCGCGGATGATCAGGACCTTGAGGTCGTGATCCTTTTCAACCTCGGTTAGCGCGTCACCGAACTCGGCGATGAGCGCGGGAGTCATCGCGTTGAGCTTTTCCGGACGGTTGAGGGTGAGCGTTCCGATGCGTTCATGCTTTTCAAGGGTAATATTCGTGAATGCCATGGTTCCTCCGGGTTAGTGGTGCGGATCGAAATTCGTCGATGACAATCGGCCCTGCGAGTTGGTTTGCGAAGCAGCTATAGCAATGATGTTGCACTCAGAATAATGCGATCGGATTCGCCGGGGACGCAGTGCCGCGTTCGAGCACCAGCGGCAACAGGTTGAACATGAATTCGTAGCGGCCGTCGCGCGCACATTTCTCGGCCAATGACTCGAGATCGGCGTTATCGATCAGATGAACCCCCATCATTACGAGCGTGCCGGTATGAATCGGCATCTTCAGCGGCGGGTCGTAGGTAGTGGGCAGCACATCACTTATCGCGTCGGAACCCAGCACCGCGATTTTGCGCTCGTGCAGCCACTTGAGGCACGACGCATGGAGGCCGGGCATCGAAGTTAAGATGGCTTTGACGCCCTTCGCGCGGCGCAACTTGAAACGGCCGGTGCGCAGCAGCATGATGTCACCTTCGCCGACCTGCACGCGATGGTCACGCTCGGCGGCTTCAAGGTCCTCGGGATAGATTGCGGCGCCCGGCTCGACCCAGTCGGCTTTGCGTATTTTCGGAATATCGAGGAGCACGCCGCGACTAATCACCCCCGTGCGAGCTACGTCGATTGCACACTTATGAGCGCCCTGGAAATCAACTTCGGTGTAATCGAAATTGTTATACATCCTGCCGCGCCAGAAATGATGGCAGAGGGCGTCGAGATGAGTAGTCGCGAGGCCGTGCGGCTCGATCGCGAAATAGTCGGCGCACCCCGACGAGCCCAGCGGATGGCCGATCTGGCCCGAACGGATCATCAGGTGCGTGACCGGCGCGGGGTTATCACTGGCAGGACGCGTGGCGAGCGGGAGCGATAGAGAGATCGCCTCGCCGGTGTGAACGAGGCGAGCGGCGGCGGCACGCTTTTCATTGGTGATGTAGTTGAGCGCACCGCGCTGATCGTCGTTGCCCCAGCGGCCCCAATTGCTGACGCTCTCGAGTAGCTCGACGATCTGGCTGGTCGTGTACGTCATGGCCATCGCACCGCACCTCAAGCAAGGTATTCGCTTGGGTAAGACATAGCCTCAGACGCGCTTCCGTAACAAGAACCGGTAGTGCTAAAGCCAGGACCTGACATCGTGAATTTCGGATGGAGGAAAACAAGATGGCGCTACTGCCGTATCTGGACGACGAGGATGCCTCGCCCGAGGTGCTAAGGATTCTCAAGGCCCGTCAGCAGGTGCTCAACGTCCAGCGGATGACGGCCAATGCGCAAGGTATCTTCCCGGTTCGCAGCAAACTGAGTAATGCACTCTTTACTCAGATCAAGCTGGATCCGAGGCTGAGGGAAATCGCAATACTGCGCACCGCGAAGGATTGCCATTCGGTATATGAATGGACGCAGCATGTGCCCGCGGCGAAGCATGTCGGCGTGACCGACGAACAGATTGCCGGCATCGACAAGTGGCACGAGGCCAACTGCTTCAATGAGATCGAGCGGCTGGTGTTGCAGCTAACCGACGAGGTCAACGCCAGCGTGAAGGGACGCCGGGAAACCGTTGAGGCGCTCAAGCGGCACCTGAGCCCGGGTGAGATAATCGAGTTGCTGGTGATCATCGGTCATTGGCGGCAGACCGCGAGCATTCTCGAAACCATCGAAGTCGATCTGGAAGACTTCGCGGGGACGATGAATATACTCGACGGCATCGCGCAACGGCCGCGGCAGGCCTAGGCAGGCGCGGACTGCCGCGCATTCTGCTCGAAGCGGCGAAAGTACAACGCCTGCCGCAGTGATGCGGCAGGCGTTGTACGGATAAAACCGGCCTCACCGGCGTAGCGGTGAAAGCAATGAAAATGAAATTACGCCGAGGCGAAATGGGGCATGACTTCTTCCATCAGCATGCGCTGCGAGTTCGTCCAGCCTTCGTTATTCTCCAGTTGATCGAATGTGAGCACGAGGAGACAACCAAACCCGCCGGTATCCTGCTGCATCATACCCAACTTATCGACGACCGTTTTCGGCGATCCGACCAGCCAGCAGTGATCGGCCATATACTCAATAGTCACATCAGAATCCGGCACCTCGGGATGATGCTTAAACAGACTCACCATGCCGAACGATTTGAACAGCGGCAGCAGATACTCTCTATAGACACGCCCGAGCATCCCGTTGACAGCCTTGCTGCGCGCTTCCTTATCGGTCTCCGCGATATACACTTCGCGCGCGACGCGCCAATCGGCGCGCAATGGCGTCCGGCCGGCTTTCTCGGCACCCGCGACTACCGCATTCCAATGAGATTTCAAGTAGCTATTGCTGAGGGCGACGCTCATTGGCATGAAGCCGCGTTCGCCGGCAAATTTCAGGGTATCCGAACCCGGCGTGAGGCCCGCGATGCCGATAGGTGGATGCGGCTTCTGAAAGGGACGGATGTGGAACTTGAGCGTATCGAGCATCGTATCGATGCGGTTCACGGTCCAATACTTGCCGACGTACTCGAAAGGCTCGGTGCTCTCCCACAGGCGCAGGATGATGTCGAGCGCCTCCAGCGTCATGCGCCGGTTTTCACCGCCGGCGCCATCAACGTTGAAAAGTTTCCAGTCGCTCGGCAGGCCACTGGTGCCGACGCCGAACATGAAGCGCCCCTGCGCCATGTGGTCCAGGAACGCGACCCGATGCGCCAGTTCGACGGGATGATGATACGGCAGCAGATGGGCCCCGGGGCACAGCTTGATTTTTTTGGTTCGCAGGAGGCCTTGAGCAATCAGCAGGTCGGGCGCCGGATTCGGCTCCCACGGCGCGGTGAAATGCTCACCCATCCAGGCCTCCTGGAAGCCCAATTTGTCACAGAGTTCCAGATGCTGCAGGTCCCACTGATGACCCGCGTAGAAATCCCTCTCGGGTGGATGAGAGGGCATCATGAATACGCCAGCTTTCATAAAATCTCCTTTCCGATCACCGCTTGTCATCTATATAGCGTACCAATATAAAGCGTAACAACGTTGGCCGCGATGAATTTGTGCGCGGAGGAGAGTTTCATGGACATAGGCATTCTAGTGGCGGCAACGGCGCGGACGGGCGCAATCGATGCGATCGCACGCGCGGTGGAAAACGGTGGTTATGAGTCGCTTTGGATTCCCGAGCATCCGGTAATTCCAATTGGTTTCAAGACTCAGGTTCCGGGTGGTTTCACTTTGCCCGAACATTACGGACGCTGGGTCGATCCCTTCGTCGCACTTTCCATCGCGGCGGCCGTAACCAAGCGCATCAAATTGGCGACCGGCATTTGTCTGCTGCCGGAGCGCGAACCTTTGATAACCGCGAAGGCAGTTGCCAGCCTCGATCTGTACTCGGGCGGGCGCGTCGTCCTAGGCGTTGGCGCTGGATGGCTCCGGGAAGAGACCGAGGCCATGGGCGCGCATTTCGGATCACGCTGGAAGCGCCTGCGCGAAACGGTCGAGGCGATGCGCGTCGCGTGGACCGAAGCGGAACCGTCATACGCCGGGGAGATCGTCCGCTTTCCGGCGGTCAGATGCGAGCCGAAACCGTTGCAGAAACCGTATCCGCCGATTCTGCTGGGAGGGCACGGGCCGAAGGTCCTCGAGCGCGTGGCCCGCACCTATGATGGATGGATGCCTTTGGTACCCAATCCGCAGTCGTTGAAGCGAGACGTCGAAGCACTGCGAAAGCATGCGTCGGATCGCGGCCGCAAGCCCGAGTCGATTCACATAACTGCGCTGGTCGAGCCTCATGAAAGTGGACCATCGGCAGAAGATCTGCGGCTGTACGCCGAGGCTGGCGCCAGCCGCGTGGTGCTATTCTCGCAAAAGATGGCGATTGCGATGGCGGATGGATCCGCACTCGAGTTGATCAAACGGTTCGAGCCAGTGGTCGAGCGCGCCCGGCACATCGCCAACAATGGATGATCCGGTGATGCGCGCGGATCGGAAAATTCCATCTCGTGTTGCCGCAAATCCATTGCGGGCATCTGCGGCGGTGGTGTTGATTCTGTTGCTGAGTACGCGGGCGCATGCCAGTGCATGGTATCTGATGGAACCGGACTTGAAAGTGGTGACCAATGCGGGAGTTGCAGACAGGCTGTATCAGGGCTCGCGCATAGGACCGCTCAAGCTCACTTCTCAGGGTGAGTTCTCATCGCGCGATGATTGCGAACCGGCGCGCGCAAAACTGATTGACCAGTGGCGCAAGCATAGCCCGATCAAACGTGGCAATTGGGACAAGTACGGCATCACCACCATCAGCGCGTTTATCCGCTGCGTTCCTGACACCGATCCGCATTTGACGAAATCGCCCGCCGCTGACGCGGCCTCGGGTGGTCCGTCGTTGGAGATTTACCTGAAAAATCACCGCGGTCGCTAATCCACAATCAGGTCGGGTGCGGCGCTCCTGACGTGCGCATCAGACCGAACGGATCGAACCGCCGTCGAGACGAATCGTCGATCCGGTAATGTAGCCCGCCAACGGACTCGCGAGAAACGCGGCCGTCGCGCCGAACTCGGACGGTTTGCCCATGCGGCCGACCGGAATCCCGCGCGCGACCCGCTGCAGGACTTCCTCCATGCTGACCCCCTGCTGCGCCGACGAAGCCCGTTGAACCTGCATTACGCGATCGGTTTCAAAGGCACCCGGCAGGAGCGTGTTCACCGTGATACCGTCGCGAGCGACCTCTCCAGCCAGCGTTTTCGCCCATCCCACGACAGCAGCGCGCAAGGTATTCGAGATGGCAATCTGAGGTATCGGTTGGATCACCGATTCGGAGGCGACGTTGAGAATACGGCCCCATCCACGCTTGCGCATATCCGGCAGCAGCATTTCGGTCAGGCGGAAGAACACCAGTACCATCGCCCGAAACTGGGCCTCCCACAGTTCGGGCGCAACCCCGATAACTCGCATCGGCGGCGGACCGCCTGAATTGTTGAGCAGGATATCGATCGGACCCAGCTCCTGACGAGCGCGTGCGGCAGCATCCTCGACGGTTGACCACTCGGCGAGGTCCGCGCTGATTCCAATCGCGCGTCCACCGCGGGCCGCAATCGCCGCGACCGTCTGGTCGAGTGCCTCGCGGCCCCGCGCTAGTAGTGCTACTGCCACCCCTTCCCCTGCCAGCGCTTCCGCGACACCGCGTCCGAGTCCCTTGCTGCCACCGAGGATGAGAGCCGTCTTGCCCTCGAGCTCAAGATCCATCTGTTGCCTCCATCAGGCGATTGCCGATCATCAGTCTTAATTCGCCATCCGCTGAACGGATGTCAAGCGACAGTCGTTCCGACTGCCGGATACCATACCGTGATTGACGGCTGCGGCCATCAGATGTACAGACTCCCAGCGTCGCCGGAATGCCACGGTCCCTCGACGGAGGCTCACGATGAATCAGGAGAAACCAGCGTCCGCAGGTGCTAATCAACGGCATCCCGCAATTGGCGATCGCCCACTGACCGGTGGGGAGTTTATTGAGAGCCTTCGCGACTCGCGTGAAGTGTGGATTTACGGCGAGCGCGTGAAGGACGTGACTCAGCATGCGGCATTTCGAAACTCCGCGCGCATGCTGGCGCGAATGTATGACGCCTTGCACGACCCTCAAAGGAACTCGGCGATAACTGCTTCGACCGATACCGGAAGCGGTGGCTTCACTCACAAATTTTTCAAGGTCCCACACAGCACCGATGATCTCGTGGGCGGCCGCGACGCGATCGCAGAATGGGCAAAAATATCCTACGGCTGGATGGGTCGATCGCCGGACTATAAGGCGAGTCTCACGGGCACCCTCGGAGCCAACGCGGACTTTTACGCGCCTTACCAGGAGAATGCCCTCAGATGGTATCGAAAGGTGCAGGAAAAGTGCCTTTTCCTCAACCACGCCATCATCAATCCGCCAACCGACAAGAGTAAACCGCCCGACGAGGTAATGGACGTATTCGTGCACGCCGAGAAGGAGACCGATGCGGGCGTGATCGTCAGCGGTGCGAAGGTCGTTGCGACCGGCTCCGCGTTAACGCATTGCAATTTTATTGGCTTCTATGGCCCCACTCCCTTGGGGCGGGCCGAGATGGCCCTGTTCGCGATCGTGCCCATGGATACCCCGGGCGTCAAACTCATTTGCCGGCCGTCGTACGAACTAACAGCGGCCACAATGGGTAGTCCGTTTGACTACCCGCTGTCCTCTCGTTTCGACGAAAATGACGCCATCCTCGTATTCGACAAGGTATTGATACCGTGGGAAAATTTATTCGTTTATCGCGACCTGGAAAAAGCTAATAGTTTCTTCCCGGCTTCAGGTTTTATTCCTCGGTTCACGCTCCACGGATGTACCCGATTCGCAGTCAAATTGGACTTTCTGAGCGGCCTGATCATCAAGGCCACGGAAGCGATCGGTTCCCACGATGCACGCGGAACACAAATCCAGGTGGGTGAAGTAATCGCCTGGCGCAATATCTTCTGGGCCTTGAGTGACGCAATGGTTAAGAGCGCTGAGCCCTGGGTAAATGGGGCCGTCCAGCCGAAAGCGGCCTATGGTATGGCCTATCGCTTCCTCGCTCCGATAGCGTATCCGCGAATCAAGGAAATCGCTGAACAGATCATCTCGAGCGGTCTTATCTATCTCAATTCTCACTCGGTTGATTTCAAGACTCCCGAGCTGCGTCCCTATCTGGATAAGTATCTCCGAGGTTCCAACGGCTATGACGCTTTGGAGCGAGTGAAGCTGCTCAAGATCCTGTGGGATGCGATAGGTACTGAGTTTGGCGGCCGGCATGAACTATATGAGCGCAATTACGCCGGCAACTATGAAATGATCAGGCTCGAAAATCTGCTCATGGCGCTCGCCAATGACGAAGCGAACGCACTCAAGCGGTTCGTTGATCAGTTCATGTCCGAATACGATCTCGATGGCTGGCGCGCGGCAGATTTGATCAATCCAGATGATGTCAGCCGAATATTCGGCAAGGACACTTCAAGAAGGTAGTCCAACGGCCGAGCGCCGGCCCGAATCGTTAGTGGGGTTGGGGCATCACCAGCGCCGCGGAGTTGCGCGTGTCAGTGTCAATGCGCACCAGGTAAACCGGCAATCCCGATCCCTCGACGGCGATGTTCGTTCGTCCGTCGCAGAGGCAGCGAGCCACCATCTCGTCGTTGATCAGAATGAAGTGATCAAGATTGAAAGCGACCTCCGGCAGTTTGCGGCTATCGACACGGAGATCGAGGGTATGGCCACGCAGATCGACGCGATCGATCAGGCGCGTGTTGGACACCGTGGCATTCGTCATCACCCAGCGTTTGAATGTCGTATCATTCATCGTTCGAGCTTTTGGATAACGCTGACTGATGGCGGCTATGGCCGGTCGCATGTGACGGTCATGGTTCCTGGCGCCTCTTTCGTCCTGCGCAATCGTCCCCCAAATCTGCTTCGACCATCCGGCGATGGCATCCTGATTTGCGCCGGGAAATGTCTGATAGCGAATAACCGCGGATTCCGCCCCCACTAGATCGTTCTCCGAGAGCGCGCGGCGAACCACCGCCTCGGTGTCGGCGCGCTCGGCCGCCTCGATGCTCGCCAGCAGCGGCGCGCTCGAACTCCCGGGTAGCGCGGCTGCTGCGGAGCAGGTCTGCATCTGTTCCGCGCGCGGAAACTCCGGCGGCCCCAGTTTGAATTCCGTCAGACAAAGCCCGTCGGACATTTCGCGGCGTTCGGATGCGGAAAGTTTCGGCGATTGTGAAGCCGCGACAAATTTGGCATGAGCGGCTGCATAATTACCTTTGGAAAGGTCGGCGCGACCGGCCGCGATCTCCGAGTTGACGCACCCGGACGCGGATATCGCTAACATCACAGCAATGATCGCGAGCGTCGAGGACCGGACGAATCGGACTGAAGCAGCTAGATCGCCCGCGGCACGATGAAATGATTCGTTCCTATTTGTATGGCGCGCCGCAGCGATTTCATTCATGCCAGAATCTCCAAAATCCAACTCAGAGCGTCGCTATCGTTAGTGAAAGAGATCCAATTAGCGACTTACAGGCGAGGTATCACCGACTCACCAAACGCTCGTATAGCTTCCAAGGCCTTAGTATGTGATGGGCCGCCGGGCTGACGAATTCTGAGTATCAGATAGTCGGGCCTGATAACCTCTTTCCACATTTGAAGCTGATCGAGGCAGTCTTTTGCCGAACCAACGATTAACCGGTCGCGGGCGGCTATCTTGAAAGTGAAATCGTCTGGGCTTCTTACATCCTTGATGTACTCATCGGGCACATAGGCGCCGTACTTGAAGTAGAATCGATGCGTGACCATCGTCGGCCCGCTCTCGGCCTCCGCCGCGGCCATACTCTCGCCGATGACCGCATCGCGCATCAGGCAGATGAAGGGTTTGCGGCCAAGTTTCGCACATTCGTTCCGATAGCGCTCGGCGAAGCCCTTGATCACCGGGAGCGACTGAACCGGATCCGCGATCCATCCATCGGCGATGCGCGCGGCGCGGCGAAGTCCCGGCGGCGTCCACGAAGCCATCCATACTTGCGGTCCGGACGCCTGGAACGGCGGCGGTGTAACGAGTGTGTCCTTGAGTTTGAAATGCGCGCCTTCATATGAGAAGCGATCGCCCTTCCAGCTTCGTCGCAGGATTTCGAGCGCTTCCTCGGTGCGTCGCACTCGGGATTCGATCGGAACTTCAAAGGCGTCGAAGTCGTGCTGCTGGTACCCTACGCCGATACTAAGCACTAAGCGGCCTCGCGTGGCTTGATCGACTACGGCGCAATCCTCGGCGACACGCACCGGATGATACAGCGGGAGTAGCAATACGCATGTGCCGACCTTAATGCGTTGGGTCTTCATACCGATAAGACCTGCCATCAGTAGCGGGTTCGGCAGATAGCCGTCCTCTTGCTGATGATGCTCCGTGATATAGCATCCGTCCCAACCGCTGGCTTCCGCGGCCTGAGCCTCCGCAACCATCTCGTCGATGACGCGAGCCATGTTCTTGCCGGCGGGTGGGTCCTGCGTGCAAGGCAAGTATCCAACAGGGAGCATGGTTGCCTCCGGATTAGTTAATACGAAAAGTTCTGAGCGTGCCGCGAACCATATCGCAAAAGGACCGGCGGCGTCCATCGCGGGGCGGGTCGAAGAAAGTTTTATGGCAACGCTTCGACTACTGCGCGGGTCTCGACATTAGCAAACTGCCGCATTAGAGCTAAGTCATGAGCAACGCCACGCGTGGTTTCCTCGCCGCCTACGAATCGCATCATGTAGCCCATCTCGAGACCTTCGACGATTACCAGAAGGCCGCGTCCTTCATGCACGGATGGACTACCGATGTGCATACCTGGCCAATATGCATATACGACGCCGAGAGCGATCATGTCTGGCTTTGGTGTGGCTATAGGACGATGGACATCAGTCTCGAAACGGCGCTCGAAGATGCCCGCGCGATTCTAAGGCTTCCATTCGACCACCAATTCGCGAAGATTGAAACGATGTCCGAAAATCTCTAACTCTGACTAGTTATTGCACGATAGCTCCCGCAGATAGCAACCAGGCTAAACCTCAGTTTGCAAGGAACTTATTCGCACTTAGTTGCATCAAAAACGCGACTGCGGAACCCGCAAGCCCGCGATATCGGCGCGCGCCCGAAAGACCGTTCCCTTGAGTTCGCGATTGTTACTGTTGTTCGACGTGACGACGTACAAGTCACGCATATCCGGTCCGCCAAATGCCACGCTCGTTACCGTCTTCGCGGGCACCTTGATGCGTTGATCGAGCGTGCCGTCATTCTTGAAGCGCACCACTTCGCCTGGCCCCGCTACGACTGCAACCCATACGCCGCCTTCGACATCGACTGTGAGTCCATCCGGCATGCCTTCCGGCAATCGTGCGAATACCCGCCGGTCGCCGACGGTGCGATCCGCGCGAACGTCGTATGCCCACACGGCGCGCGTGGTCGAATCGCTATGATAAAGCAGTTTGCGATCCGCGCTGAAGCCGAGCCCATTAGTCACTTCCAGCCCTTCCCACAATTTCGTGATCGTGCCCGGAGGATCGATGCGGAACAGCGATCCCGGGGGCGGAGTGCTCTTGAAATCGAACTTGCTAATGTCGCAGCCGAACGTTCCGCTCCAGATGCTTCCCTGGTCGTCGATCGTCAGATCATTCAGTCCGAATAGCGGCCTTCCTTCCCACTGTGCGAACAGGTCACGGATGCTTCCGGTCTTTTCGTCCCAGTAGGCTAGCGTTGCGCCAGTAACTATCAGGCCGCCACCCTTGTTCAGAGCAATTCCGCCAACTGATTTGCGCTCGGGAATCAGAGTTTCGATAGTACCGTCGGGGCTGCGCCGGAAAACTCCGCCGCCGCGTATGTCGCTATAGTACAAGCGGTTTTGATCGTCGGTTCGCGGCCCCTCGAGCAGTCCATATCCTGTCGCCAAGGTTTCGAATTGCATGTCTGATCTTCCTTCGTTAACGGTCGCTCCGCGCATGGCGCGCATCGCTCGAAGCACGATTAAAATCAGTCCGCAACTTACCGCTCCTCCGGTGTGAACTGCAAACGGCGCGCTCCTCTGGTTAGACGGCCGAATCCCCGCGCGTAGCGATCGCTGGAATACGGATCGCGCTACCGGATCGCGCCCGTGAACTCGCTTTCGCTTGCGTCCCCATGGGCTCGCACCATAAAGGATGATGTCGGACGTGACGCGAGACGGGGTGTTAGTTAATAGTTATTAGCAATTCGGCTCAATCATAGGAGATCGAAATGACGGACTCAAAATACGGCGATTTGTCGGTTCAGCTGAAGGATTACGTTGCAACGGTGGAAATCCATCGGCCGCCGCACAATTTTTTCGACGTTCAACTCATTCGCGATCTCGCTAACGCGTTCAACGCTTTGGATGTGGATCCCGCTTGCCGGGTCTCAGTACTCTGCGCGGAAGGCAAGTCGTTTTGCGCGGGCGCGAATTTCGCAAACCGCAACGCTACTGGAGTCGAACCCGGTGCAGAAAAGCGTAATCCGCTCTATTCGGAGGCAGTCCGGCTTTTCAGTTGCAAGAAGCCCATGGTCGGCGCAATCCAGGGAGCGGCAATCGGCGGCGGTCTCGGACTCGCGTTGGTGCCCGACTTCCGGGTGGTCTCGCCGGAAGCTCGCTTTGCGGCCAATTTTGTCAAAATTGGATTTCATCCAGGCTTCGGACTCACCTACACGCTGCCGCGCCTGATTGGCGCGCAGAAGGCCAATCTGATGTTTTTCACGGGTCGCCGGATTACGGGTGATGAAGCTTTTGCGTGGGGACTCGCCGATCTGCTGGTTGAACCTGACCGTTTGCGACAGGCCGCAACCGAACTCGCAGCCGAGATTGCGGAGAACGCACCGCTCGCCGTGAATTCAACTCGCGCGACGGTGAGGCGCGGATTGGCCGAGGCGGTTCAGGCTCAAACTGATATCGAATTTGTCGAGCAGGATTGGTTGATGCGTACCGAGGATCATCGGGAAGGAATCAAGGCGGTCGCCGAGCGGCGGCCAGGGCGTTTCATTGGCAAGTGACTATCGCCGGTATGCCTTTGCCATGATAGTCAGTTCGAGGCGGCAGCCGCACGCCGATTCTTAGCGACGGCGAGTGCTATGGAAGGAATCGAAGTCCAGGAAAGAGACCAGCCCAGCCCGGGCGCGCATCATGTCCATGAATCGCTCGTGCCGATTCTTGAGACGGTCGATGCCATCATCTATGCCGCGGTCGGCATGGTGTTTCTGATCGCGGCGCTGGCGATGCTGGGTTACAGCCTCGTCGTCTTTCCTGCCAACGTGCATAGCATCGGATTTGCATTGGCGATCGTGACTCTGGTCAATGATCTCTTGCTGGTTATGATCATTATGGAAGTGCTGCGAACGGTGATTTCCTACTTGCAGGAGCACGGCACCTCATTGCAGCCGTTCCTCTTCATCGCAGCAATTTCCGCGACCCGGCGCATACTGGCTATTGGCGCGCAAATGAGTATTGCCGGCGAGACGCTCTCGCCGGACAAATTTCGCGAAGCCATGATCGACCTCTCGGCAAATGCCGGAGCGATCCTTGCGATCGCGGTGGCGCTCTTTCTGCTTGCCCGAAATCCGTCCCCGGCCGATATTTCGGTCTGACCTATCCCTGCTCCGTAATGTCAGTCGCAGCGCTGCTAGTCACTTCCTGGTCTCGGGCCGCGTCACCCGTGCAAGTTTGACTACCGTTCGCAGTTGTTTTGAAGGGTCCTTCCGCGGAAACCAGAGGCCCGCGGTTATGGATACTTCACCAATATAGATGTCCCCCGCACCATCTACGGCGATCCCGTGCGGAGCGATCATCTGATCCGGTTCGTCGCCTTGCGCATTGTCCAGCAGTGATGCCTGCAATTCTCCGTCGAGCGAATAAAGGCTGATTCGCGGTCCGCAGCCCGGCTGGTTGCATATCTCCCATAGTTCTTTCACGTTTTGACACCACCAGGCCGAGGATAGCTCGCCGATATAGCACATTTGTGAGCCGCGAGTATCGATGTACATACCGCATGGCCGCGCCATTCCAGTCCATATATCTTGCAGCTTTCCGTTCGCACTGAATACTTGTACGCGCTGATTTTCCCGATCCGCGACATATACATTTCCGTCTCGATCAGTAGCTATGTTGTGAGGAAGATTAAACTGACCGGGTCGATTTCCCGGCTCGCCCCACGAATATAGCAGCCGTCCGTCCGGGCTGTACTTGTGCACGCTTGCGTTACCATAGCCATCCGATACGAACAGCTCTCCGGTAGCAGGATGAATTGCGACGTGAGTGCATCGGCAGAACGGTTGGCCGCTCATGCTTTGCGCCGGCTTCCCGCTCGTGCCTAGCGTTAGCAATACTTTGCCATCCGCTGTGCATTTTCTGACCGTGTGGTCCAAGGTGTCCGTTAGCCACACGCTGTCATCGGGACCGATCGTTACCGCATGCGCATTGGGGAACATCTTCTTGTCACCCCATGAACGCACGAATTCGCCGTCCTGGTTCAGCACGATGATTGGCCGCTCACCGCGATTGAATAGGTAGACCTCACCCTTGGAATCGACGCCGACCCCGGCGACGTTGAACGTGCCATCGATGCCGCTTTTCTCCGATATGCCCCAGCCCTCAACGATTTCGTAAGTGTAGCTGTCATTACCGGTTTGTATCGGCATCGAATTTCCTCCTGGTGGTACGCGGTAGCTGCTGGCTATTCGAACGGCGACGGCGATCGTGCCGAAGGTTCAGCGCCACAAGGCTTTCGATGCGATCTTCGCCCCCTCGGCCAACGCGCTGAACTTGGCCCAGGTGATTTTTGGATCGACCGGTGAGTATCCCGCCACCGTCGCGAAACCGCAGTCACTCCCTGCAATTACGTTCTCACGTCCAACCACTCCGGCGATGTTGGTGATTCGCTGCGCAATCAGTTCCGGATGCTCAATGTAGTTATTGGTCGAATCGATCACGCCCGGTATCAGCACCTTGCCCGCCGGCAGCTTGAGGTCCTTGAACACTGCCCATTCGTGCTCATGGCGGGGATTCGCGCCCTCGTAGGAAAGTCCACTCGCGCGGACCTTGAATACTATGTCGATGATATCTCGAATAGGTATGTCGCGATGATGCGGGCCTTCGTAATTTCCCCAGCATAAGTGGATGCGGACACGGTCTTCGGGAATCCCGGCAAGCGCATGATTGAGCGCTTCAACGTGCATCTCGAGATACTTGCGGAACTCGGCGACAGTCGCATCGGGGAATTGAATATGCCGCCCCATGGCGAAGTCGGGACAATCCACCTGCAGGATCAATCCCGCCTGGTGGATGGCGTTGTACTCGGTCTTCATTGCGTCGGCGAGCGCCGCCAGATAAGCCTCGTGACTCTTGTAGTAGTGATTGCCGAGGAAGATTGAAATTACGCCCGGTGATGCCGCCGTCAGGAATGCTTCAACCGGCTTCAATTCCGCAATCGCCCCCTTCAAGTCGGCGATATCTCTGTTGACCGCTTCCATATCCCTGTAGCTGATCGGCGCCGTGCAGGCGGGACGCTTCAGCGTTTCCAGCACGCCCTGCCGCACGAATCGCTCCCCGAATTCCGGATAGTCCGCAAGGTCCGCAATCGCCATCACATCGGCCTCGCCATGGAACCCCGTGAGACGATCTTTGACGTAGGTCGAGTATGACGGCTTACTCGCTTCGCCGTCATTGACGATATCCACCCCCGCGTCGATTTGTCTGCGCACTACTTCTGCGACCGCCGATCTCACCCGGTTCCGCAGACGCTCCGCATCGGCGGCGTTTCCGGCCTCTGCCGCGGCTATGAGCGGTAGCAGATCGCTTGGTCGCGGCAGGCTTCCCGTATGCGTGGTTAGAATCCGTTCGGTGCTTCGTTTCATCGATCTCTCCTCTGCTGCTCCCACTTGATGAATGAATTGCCCGGCGGTCGTCAAGGGCGGCACGATCCTTTGCGCGGCCGTTTGCAATGCACCGCTCAAGGATGATGAAGTTCGTCATCTGCATCGCGCGAGGTATTACCTCATGGCTGTCGATTACGATGAAATCATCCGGCGAGCGGCCGCGATTGCGCCCGGCTTGGCCCTCAACGCCAAGCGCTGCGAGGACGCCCGCCAGGTGCTTCCCGAAAGCATCCAACTGATGATCGAGGCCGGCCTCTTTCGGATCCTTCAGCCCTCGCGCGTGCACGGTTACGAGATGTCCCTGGCCGCCTTCGCCGACACGGTGACGATTATTTCAGAAGCTTGCGCCTCGAGCGGTTGGGTGCTTGGCGTTGTCGGCGCGCACCATTGGTGCATGGGTGCCTTCCCACAAGCAGCTCAGGAAGAAATTTTTGGCGATAACCAGAATGCTTTGATCGCCGGTACTCTCTCATGGCAAGGCAGCGCCACTCATGTCGATGGCGGCTATCGAGTCGGCGGCCGCTGGCAGTTCGGTAGCGGCGTGGACCATTCGCAATGGGTGATTCTCGGTTGCGCCGATGCTGAAACGCGCGCCCCGCAAGTGCATGTCGTCGTGCCCCGCACCGACCTCGAAGTTGACGATACCTGGCATGTAATGGGTATGCGCGGTACCGGCAGCAAAGACGTTCTTGCTCACGACATTTTCGTCCCCGCCAATAGAACTATCGATACGCGCAGTTTCTTTACCGGCCGGAGCCCTCATGTCTCACGTCATCCCACCAACCTTTATCGCCTCCCCGCCGATTCCATTCTGGGCGTGCTCGGGCCTACCGCATTGCTCGGAATGGCACGCGCGGCCTTGCGCACCTTCGTTGATCGCACTCGCGAGCGGCGCGTAGTCGTAACCGGCGCGCGCAAGTCAGAGCACGTCCCGACTCAGATCAGGCTGGCGGAGGCCGCCGGCGAAATTCAATCCGCAGACCTCCTGATTCACGACGGCTTGCTTGAATGCGATCGCATCATGGCGAATCCAAACTATACGGCCGATCAGCGCACCCGCATCAAGTGGCAGGGCGCTTATGCTACCGAACTGTGCCGTCGCGCGGTCGGACGCCTGTTTGCCGGTTCCGGCGCTCATAGCATCTATGATGAAAGTGAAATGCAAGTGGCATTCCGAAATATTAATGTGGCTGCCAACCATGCCAGTCTCGACTTTGATATCTCCGCCGAACAATACGGACGCGAGCTGCTCGGGGTGAAGCGATCCGTATGAATCATCGACCTCTCAACCCCACGTCGCATTACGCTCTCCCAATGCGATCCCACGGCGGTGATTCCTCCCAACGCCACTTCGTTGACGGCCTTCATTGGTCGCTCCCTCAAATTGCTGTCGCTTGACGGCACAATCCCACTGCGCGAAGTTATACGAGACCAAAGTGAGGGCTCACCATGATCGATCTGTATTACTGGCCTACTCCCAACGGCCACAAAGTTTCGATTTTTCTCGAAGAGACTGCAACGCCCTACCGCGTGGTGCCGGTGAATATCCGCAAAGGCGAGCAGTTCGCGCCCGACTTCCTCAAGATCAGCCCGAACAATCGGATGCCCGCGATCGTCGATACCGACGGTCCCGGCGGCAAGCCGATTTCGATCTTCGAGTCTGGCGCCATTCTCCTTTATCTCGCGGAAAAAACCGGCAAGCTGATCCCCTCCGATACGCGTGGACGTTACGATGTCATTCAATGGCTGATGTTTCAGATGGGTGGCGTCGGTCCCATGTTCGGCCAGGCCGGACACTTCCGCAACGCCGCTCCTGAAAAAATTCCCTACGCTATCGATCGCTACACCAAGGAGACCTATCGCCTCTGCGACGTGATGAATAAGCGCTTGGCCGACGCTCCCTATCTCGGCGGCAACTACTCAATTGCCGATATAGCTACTTATCCCTGGGTCTTCGCCGCCATGAAGCGCGACCCCGAACAGTTGGCGGCGCGTCCCAATCTCAAACGCTGGGTCGATGCAATCGCCGAACGTCCCGCCGTTAAGCAAGGGATGGCCGTGATGGCCGACATCCCCGTCCAGCCGCTGACCGATGAAGAGCGCTCGATCCTCTACGGCAGTAAGCAGTTCGAGAAGCGTTGATCGCCATACTCACTCTGCCTCAGCCCCATTAGTCAGTCACTGGAACCGTACTTGTATTTGGATTTGGAGAAATTACTATGGCGCGCGTTGTTACGGGACACGATTCTTCCGGTAAATCAGTATTCATCAGTGACGGCGATCCGCCCCATCAGATTACTCACTCCGGCAATGGCCTCCGCCTCGACGCGATCTGGGCCACCGACGACGTTCCGGTCGTGCCCGCCCCACTCGAGGATCCGACCTTAACCCGGCGCCAATATTTCCCCGATGCCCGCGGCACCCGCTTCATCATCGTCCATTTCGCGCCCGAGTCGAAGGCGCAGGAGGCGATCGCGCGCGGCGTCGATATGAACGCGGCGACCCAGGCCTTCTTCGCGAATTTCCCCGGTCTCGCCGATTTGATGGAGCCCGATCACGCCGGCATGCACACCTCGCTGACTGTCGATTACGGCGTTATTCTCTCCGGCGAGGTCGATCTCGAACTCGATGACGGCAAAGTCCGGCGCCTCAAGCCCGGCGACTGCTTTATCCAGAATGGCACCCGTCATGCCTGGCGAAACCCCGGCAAGGTCGATTGTGTCGCTGCCGTCGTGATCGTCGGAGCCCAGCGCAAGTGACTATTTTGATCCTCTTGCTTTTCCGATCGCCGCCCACTCGTACTCGTTGCGCATCGTGACCCCTGCCCGAGACGATTCCGCCCCGCCGGCCGTTGCCAGGGAGCGGATCGCTAAATTCCTCGCCCGCGCCGGCGTCGCTTCGCGTCGCGACTCCGAACGCCTTATCGAGGCCGGCCGCGTCATGCTGAACGGCGTCGTCGTCGCCAGTCCCGCCACCCTCGTCGATCGCAACGATACCCTCGCCCTCGACGGCAAGCCCATCGCCCGTCCCGAGCCGACCCGCCTCTGGCGTTATCATAAGCCCGCAGGCCTCGTGACCACCGCCCGCGATCCCGAAGGGCGCCCCACTGTTTTCGCGACCTTGCCCAAATTCCTGCCCCGCGTCCTGTCGGTCGGCCGCCTCGATATCAATACCGAGGGTCTGCTGCTCCTGACTAATGACGGCGGTCTCGCCCGTTACCTCGAACATCCCGAACAGGCCGTTTCCCGCACCTATCGGATTCGTGCGCATGGAACCGTCAACCAACCGGCCCTTGCTCAACTGGCCGGCGGCGTCACCATCGACGGTATTCACTATCGTCCGGTGCGGACCACTCTCGATCGTCGCGACACCAGCAACTGCTGGCTCACCATGACTCTGAACGAAGGCAAAAACCGCGAAATCAAGATCCTCCTCCAACACCTCGGCTTGAGCGTCAACCGCCTCATTCGCACCGCCTATGGCCCGTTCGATCTCGGCCGCGTCGCCCCCGGTGAGGCCGAGGAAGTCCCGCCCCGCCAGCTCTCAAAGCTATTGCCCGGGTACTTTGCCACACCCGATATTCGACCGCCGCGCCGGATCGTCGCCGATACCGATAAATAGCCGCGCTCCCATACTCGGGAACCCCGCCGGCGTGTCCGCTCCGCCGATTCGAATAACCGGAGCTTAATCTGGCCGATCGGATCTATTAGTAATGTGATGCTCGCTCAATTCGATACCTCAAGTGCCTCATAGACTGGCGTGCCGGAAAAAGCAGCGCCTCCACGACGGATGTATCACAACAAATAGCGAACTTTCGGCCAAATACGCCAAACACCATCGCAGTCTGCGAAAGTCTTGATATATCAGATACTTAGAATAGACGGATCGAGCTTTATCTTAGTCAACCTCGCATTATGAGAAACGCCGCCCCCATCGACCTCCCGTAATTCAAGGACTTTTCGACGGTATGAGAATTGCTTTGCTACTCTCCGTGCGCTGCTATCTCCCCCCGAGAGCAACAGCGCTTTGTCCCCAAGCAAGGCCGGGCTGCTGAAACCGTAGGTCCCCCCAACGTGCGGTTGCTAAGGCAGCCCGGCCGTCTTTTTCCCCTCTCCTTCGCTCAATCCGCCAGCGCGACCACAGTCGTTCGCTCCTCTGCCGCACCCCCGTCCGCCCGGCCGCCAAATCGCCGCAGCCCTCGATTCCCCCTGGTCGTTCCCCTTTCCTAATCGGCTAAGATAGACCTCATCTGTCGCAAAGGGGTGCTCGATGGATTATCTCCTCTTCCTGCCTACCTGGGTGCAAGTGATTTTTGTCATTGCCGCTTTTTCCAGTCTCAGTGTTCTCGGCCTTTATATTGTCCGGCGCCGCGTTCCGGTCGAGCGCCTCAAACAAAATCACGAAGTGGCCGGCGTCACTTTCGGCGTCATCGGCGCCTTCTACGGCCTCCTGCTCGCCTTCGTGATCGTGGCCGCGTGGGAACGCTTCGACCGCGCCGACGAAAAGGTCCAGGGCGAAGCGATGTCTCTGGTCTCTCTCTATCGCCTCGCAAAGGCTTTCCCGCAACCCCTCCAGCACAACCTGCAACGGACCATTCGCGACTATTGCACGCGCGCGATCGATGTCGAATGGCCCGCCATGGCCTTGCGCAATCACGACGTCGCCCTTGACGATCCCGTCGGCTCTTTGAATTTGTGGGCCGTCATCGCCACCTATCGCCCCACCGACGGCCGCCAGTCTCTCCTCGTCGCCAAGAGTTATGATCAACTTCAGCTACTCAGCGAAGCGCGCACCTTGCGCTACATGTACGCCAACCAGAAATTTCCATCAGTCGTTTGGTTGGTTATCTATTTCGGGCTCTTTATCACTATCGGTTTCAGCTACTTCTTCGGCCTCGACACCTTTCGCGCACAAGCCCTGATGTGCGGAATTTTCTCCAGCCTCCTCGGTCTCACTATTCTTGCGATTCTCGAGCTTGCCCACCCCTATCAGGGTAGCGTGGTGGTCACTGACCTGCCCTTCCGATTCGCCCTCACCCGGATGGACGTGATGGACAAATTCAACCTCTCCAGCCTGGTCGATCAACCCGGGTTTGCCGCGCCTGTCATTTCCGCGCCCTCGCCATAGACCATCACCTCTCGTTTGACATTAACAACCAGTAGGATAATTATCCCTCCTTTTTGGACCGCAAGGGGTCACCCTCGCCTCCGCATCCCTGAATCAACGTCCGGAATCCGACCCGATCGAATATCCCTTTTCAGGGGGTGTGCCCGTAGCCTCTCTTTGTCAACGCTGTAGGATTTCCCCACAAATGGACGGCGAAAATGTTTCACGTGAAACATTTTCGCCCAATCTTCGTTTTTGCTTGCCATAGATTAATATAGACTATGATACGGCGTCTCTTTTTTTCCTTTTCTGAAAAGTTTGAGCCGTTCCGCCTCGCTCAACCTCCTTGCGCGGCAAATTGCCTTACAACTCGCTGCGATCGTCGGCGATCGAATTCGATGATTCCGGCCTCTTTGACTCCGATCACTCCCTCTTATCTAGTTGCCGCGGGAGCACCCGATTTGAACCCGACCCATCACTCCGCCAGTCCGGCCGCGCGAACCTGTTGCCGATCCTCGGCAGATAGAGCGATGGTTTGCGAGTCGGGCGCGTGAAATCGGTCTTGAACGGCGAAGCTTGAACCGATGCGAGTGGCGGTAACTGGATCGACCGGCTTTCTGGGGCGCAATCTCACACGCCTGCTGCTCGCCTCGGGTTTCAACGTCGTCGCGCTCGGCCGTAATCCGTCCATACTTGCGGATCTGGCCGAGGCCGGCGCGGCGGTTGCCGATGTGGATGTGCGCAGCCTCGAACCGCTGACGCATGCGCTCAACTCCGTCGAGACCGTCTGTCATCTCGCCGCCAAGGCCGCGCCGTGGGGCCGCTGGCGCGACTTCTACTCGACCAACGTCATCGGCACTCAGAACGTGCTGAACGCGTGCAAGCGCAACAACGTCAAACGCCTGGTCTTCGTCTCATCGCCAAGCGTCTTGTTTGACGGCGCCGACCTCGTCGAAGTGACCGAGGAACAGCCCTACCCGACGCGCTTTATATCGAGCTACTGCGCGTCCAAGAAGTTGGCCGAAGAAGCCGTTCTCAATCTCGCAAATGACCTTGAAATCACTGTCATCCGTCCCAAAGCGGTCTTCGGTCCGGGTGACACGTCCCTGCTGCCGCGGATCCTGGCCGCGGCCAGGCGCAATCGACTCTGGCGGATTGGCGACGGCGCCAACCAGATCGATCTCACGTACGTCGACAACGTGTCGCAGGCGCTTGTCCTGGCCGTCGGCGCGCCGCAGGCTGCCAACCGGGTCTTTCACATCACCAACGACGAACATGTCAAGATTTGGCCTTTAATCGAATCCATTCTGCAGTCCCTCGGCTTGTCGCTGCGCGGCTCATTCCCATACGAGTTGGCCCTGCGGGCCGCCCGTATGATCGAGCTGGCCTACCGGCCTTTCCCTCAATTCGAACCGCCTTTCACACGACTGACGGTTGCCCTGCTTGGCCGCACCCAAACCTTCAATATCGCACTGGCCCGTAACGTCCTGGGTTACCGGCCCACGATCAGTGTGGCCGAAGGTCTTGCCCGGACATTGGATTGCCTCTCCCGTTCGCCGTCGCAATGAGGAGGCGGCTCGCGGCGGCGCGTTGACAACGCATCGTTCAAGACCGTGCCGGTGCATCGTCGGACACCCTAGAAGTCCCGGCCTGCATCGAAGTCCCGGCTTGCGCAGAAGTCCCGGCCCGCGTCGAAGTTGCGGCCTGCGCCGAAGTCCCGGCCCGCGTCGAAGTTGTGGCCTGCGTCGAAGTTCTGGCCTGCGTCGAAGTTCTGGCCTGCGCCGAAGTTGTGGCCTGCGCTGGAAGTCCCGGCCTGCGTCGAAGTTGAGGCCTGCGTCGAAGTCCCGGCCCGCGTCGAAGTTGTGGCCTGCATCGAAGTTGTGGCCTGCGCCGAAGTTGTGGCCTGCGCTGGAAGTCCCGGCCCGCGCCGAAGTTGTGGCCTGCGTCGAATTCGATCGGTAAACTTGGGGCCTATGAGCGCCCAATCTGAGAAAACCTCGATCGATGCGGTTCTGGAGGCCAACCAACTCTACGCCCCCGACTATGATCCGGCCCGGGTATCGCCGCGCCCGCGCCTCCAGCTTGCCGTGGTCACTTGTATGGATACGCGCCTGTCCTACCGCGCCCTGGGCCTGCGGCCCGGCGATGCGCATCTTATTCGCAACGCCGGCGGCATCGTAACCGACGACGCGCTGCGCTCCCTGCTGGTATCCAAGTACCTCTTGGGCACGCGTGAAATCATGATCGTGAATCACACCGATTGCGGAATGATGAAGGCCACCAACGAGGAGATTCATCGCCGCATCGAACAGGAAGCCGGCGTCGCTGCGAACACCCCAGTTACGTTTCACGCCTTCAGCGATGTAGTCCAGAACGTTCGCCGCCAGATGCAAACGCTAAGCGCGCATAGCTGGATTGGCGACTCCAGGATTCGCGGATTCGTCTTCCATGTCGAGGATGGCCGCCTGCGGGAAGTCCTCCCCTAGAAGTTCTCCCCTGAAGGGCTGCCCGCGAGCGCCCTCTACATTATCTGACCTTAACGCTGGCGTCCGGAGCGAGCGACGCATCCCGCCGATTGCGCGGCGGGATGCGCGCGTCGCTGACGCCCGGACTTCGGCAGGCGGGTTACGCCTGCTTGCTGCGCACCCACTCGTCGATCGTTTCGCGCTTGAAACGCCAGTCGAAGCCGACGCGAAACGCGGGCAGTTGGCGCGCCTTCAGAAGGCGGTAAATCGTCGCGGGATGAACGCGCAGGTAGCTCGCGAGTTCGTTTACCGTGAGGACGCTATCTTCGCCATTATTTCGTGCAAGGGCCTTCATCATCATACTCTCCAACTCAGATTTATAGTTTCTCGAACACTCATCGCCGTCGCGAAGTGAGAAGTTTTGGAAGTTTCGTCGGAGGCGAACTTCGCTAACCGCACCATCATACTCATCGATTTGGATCGGTCTCTGGCTGTTCTCTTTCTCCTCTACAAGCGACGCGAATTAAGATTCCAATCGGACAACATTTGCGATCATCAGTGTGTAAATTGTAAAAACTACAACTCAACTGCGACAGTCTGACCGCTACTTCGACTTTGACTCTGCAACGTCAAGATCCACTTGCGAAGCTTGGCGGGAATTACGCCGCTTCGCGATGGGTCAGCGCCTCCAATCGTTCCTCGATCGCTTCGATCGCGGCCTTATACGCAGCTATTTTATCCTTATTTGACGGCCCGCCGGTGACTTCATCTCCGCGCGCGAAAGAAATCTCGTTCTTGAGCCGAATGCGCTCTTGTTGACAGCGTTCCGACGACATATTGAGGATCTCAGAGGTGGTAGGAATCAGGATTTCGTCCATTGTCGAATCACTCCGTTTTAGTGTTTCCCCACCCGTTCATAGTGTCAGTGCAAACGGCGGGCCAAAGCGAGATTTCCGTGATTCCTGCAAACTTCAACTAAAGGAAGCGAGCGGGAAATCGACCAATGCGGTCAATTTTTACCGATTGGGCAAGCAGTCAATTGGTGGCTAAGGGTGCGATGATTCGTAAGAAGGGCGAGCCTGAAGGGCGAGCCTGAGATGATTGCCGCAGCGAACCTCTAGATCCATTGGGCAGGCCGCGAATCGCCGCGCGAGGCGGCCCGCAGCGGGACGCCAGTTGTCCCCCAGTACGCGCAGACTTAAAGGGCGGCGATAAATTCCGCAAGGAAATTAACGGCTGCGTCAAGGTTATCGGCTTCGGTGCGGCCCGATCGAGCGCGCGGCTTGAATGAATGGTCGCCATCTTCGAGCCATTCAATGCGAATCGAGCGCGACAACCTGTAATTCGCGACATCGGCGGGCGGGCCGAAAGGGTCGCGCGTTCCCTGCAGGATCAAGGCGGGTGTGCGAAGCTGTTCGAGATGGCGCGTGCGCGTTTGATCGGGTTTGCCCGGCGGATGAAACGGATAGCCGAGACACACGAGGCCGCGGACGCCGGCTTCATCGGCAATCATGCTGGCGATGCGGCCGCCGAGGGATTTGCCACCGATCACCAGGCGTTCACCACCGCCGAGCCTGTCGATCGCTTCGCGCCAGGATTGCATCAGGACCGGGCCCGGGTCGGGTGCGCCACGCTTGCCGGTTGCGCGGCGGCGGTGCATGTAGGGGAACTCGAAGCGCGCCACGCGGAGGCCGGCTTTTGCGATGCCGCCGGCAATCGTACTCATGAACGGAGCATCCATCGGACCGCCTGCGCCATGCGCGAGGACGAGAGTGATGGCCGTGGTCTTACGGCTCTGCTTCGCGGGCTGGCTGAATAGAAACTCGTCCATGGCGATCGATGATCGGATGACGGGTGGGTTTGCGCAAGCATCCGGCGGACTTGGCGCGGCATCACGGACGCAGTAGAACTGCGAGTAGACGCGGCACGTGTGCGTGACGAGGAGTAGGGACGATGAAGAAGCGCAAATTGGGCAGCCAGGGACTGGTAGTTTCTGAACTGGGACTCGGATGCATGGGGATGTCGCAGTTTTACGGCCCCCGCGACGACACCGAATCGACGGCGACGCTCGAGCGCGCGATCGAGCTGGGCCTGGATTTCTTCGACACCGCAGATGTGTACGGCGAAGGTCATAACGAAGAGCTGGTCGGCAAGGTTTTGCGGCGGCATCGCGACCAGGTGATCATCGCGACCAAGTTCGGCAACCAGGTGCTGCCCGCGGGCAAGCGGGCAATCAACGGCCGGCCCGAATACGTGCGCGCGGCCTGCGACGCGTCGCTGAAACGGCTGGGCGTCGAACACATCGACCTCTACTATCAGCATCGCGTGGATAAGAACGTGCCGATCGAAGACACGGTCGGTGCGATGGCCGATCTGGTGCGACAGGGCAAGGTGCGGTACCTGGGGTTGTCGGAGGCGGGCGCAAAGACTATACGGCGAGCGCACGCGATACATCCGATTTCGGCGCTGCAATCGGAATACTCACTATGGACGCGCGACTACGAAGAGGAAGTGATCCCGACGCTGCGTGAACTGAGTATAGGATTCGTGCCGTTCAGCCCGCTCGGGCGCGGACTGTTGAGCGGCACGCTGGGGGTATTGCCGGCGGATGACATGCGCAAGAAAATCTCGCCGCGCTTCGAGGAGGAGAACCTCGATCAGAATCTGAAGGTGGTGGCGCGGCTGAAGGAAATCGCGAAAGAAAAAGGCGTCACGCCGAGTCAACTGGCGCTCGCGTGGGTGCTCGCGCAGGGCGAGGACATGGTGCCGATTCCGGGCACCAAGCGGCGCAAGTACCTGGAGGAGAACATCGCGGCGGCGAGTGTAAAGCTGTCGCGCGCCGAGATCGCGCGGATCGAGGAAGCGGCGCCGAAGGGATTCGCCGCCGGCGGCCGCTACCATGATATGAGTACCGTTAACGTGTGAGTCCAATAGCCAATTGAGCCCTGTATAGTCAATTCAATCTGATTAGCCAGTCGATGAGAGGAGAACAGTTATGACCGAGCGGCAGCAATTCAACCAGAAAGTGATCGAAGAGTTTCGCGCGAACGGGGGCAAGGTAGGTAAGCCGTTCGAAGGGATGCCGATGGTGTTGGTGACGCTAAAGGGCGCGAAGAGCGGCAAGACCTACACGATGCCGCTGGTGTACAGCAAAGACGGCAATCGCTACGTGATAATCGCGTCGATGGCGGGCGCGCCGAACAATCCGGACTGGTATCACAACATCAAGGCGCATCCGGAGGTGACACTGGAGATCGGCACTGAGCGGTTCCAGGCGAAAGCTACTGTAACAAGCGGCGAGGAGCGCGAGCGCCTGTTCAACGCGCAGGCGGCGATCATGCCGATCTTCAATGACTATCGCAAAAAGACCACGCGGCAGATCCCGGTGATTGCGCTGGAGCGAATCTAAGCACCGGGAACGTTGGCGGAAGCCCGATGAAGTCGCATACGAAATATCTCACGGTGAAGGTTCCCGAGCGGATGGACTTCGTGAATATCACGACTGAAGCCGAGACGGCGGTGCGCGAGAGCGGTGTGCGCGAGGGGCTATGCCTGGTTAACGCGATGCATATTACGGCGTCAGTATTTATCAACGACGACGAGCCCGGTCTGCACGAAGACTACAAGCGATGGCTCGAATGGCTGGCGCCGTACGATGCGAGTCCCGAGCGGTATCATCATAATCGTACGGGCGAGGACAACGGCGATGCGCATCATAAGCGGCAGGTGATGGGCCGCGAGGTAGTAGTCGCGATAACGGCGGGAAAGCTCGATTTCGGACCATGGGAGCAGATTTTTTATGGCGAGTTCGACGGCCGGCGACCGAAGCGGATACTGATCAAAGTAATCGGCGAATAGTGCGAAACGATCATCGAATGTTAGATCGCAAGCGGTGGCATTTGTGAGACGGCATGTACTAGAAGCCTAGTAGACAGAAACACGCTCAGAAACGGCGCATAGGAGAAATCAACATGGCAGTAAATTGTGAGAAAGTGGTCAGCGACCTCTTCGCGGCCTGGACGCGGCTGGACCTCGACGGAATCATGAGCCATTTCACCGAGGACGGCGTCTGGGACAACGTCCCGATGAACGCACCGGCCAAGGGCAAGGCGGCGATCCGTGAAATGACGCACGGATTTCTAAAGGACACCAGCCGGTTCGAAGCCAAGATTCTAAAGACCGTCCATGCCGGTAACACGGTGATGAACGAGCGCGTTGACACGCTCGCGATGAAGAGCGGCAAGACGGCGGTAGTTCCGGTGGTAGGAGTCTTCGAGCTCAACGATGCCGGCAAAATTGTAGCGTGGCGCGACTACTTCGACCTGGGCACGTTCACGAAGCAGATCGCCTAGATCCGATGGTGAGAAGCGCAGCCCGGAGGCTGCGCTTCTTTACAACCCGAGTAAGTCAAGATCGCGGGTCGAGTGATACCCGACTGGCACCTCTCTCAAAATTCCGGGCGGCGCGGTAAGCGAAAAACAGTTGGTTGCCTGAATAGTTCGGCGTCTCAGAGGCGAGGCGATCCGGTGGAGGTTACATGCGGACCAATAAATTGCGCGCCGCTTTGAAAGCGGGCGAAGTAGCGCTGGGTACGCTGGTGTGGGGCACCCATGGTCGCGGCGTCATCTATACGCTGGCACAAGCCGGCATGGACTTCGTGATGATTTGCATGGAGCATTCCGACTACAGCCTCGATAGCGTGACTGAGATGGTAGCGCACGCACAGGCCGCGGGAATCACGCCGATCGTACGGATACCGGATCTTCAGTATGAGTGGGTCACGCGGCTGCTCGATAGTGGCTGTCAGAGTTTGATCCTACCGCATGCGCGGACGGGGGATGAGGTGCGCAGATTTATCGAGCTGGCTAAGTACCATCCTGAGGGGCGGCGCGGGATGGCTATCTACCTAGGAGCCAGCACCAACTATGAAGACGTTGCGCCAGTTGAGGCAATGGCGCATGCGAACGCCAATTCGCTGTTAGCGGTCCTGATCGAAACCAAGGAAGCGATCGAGAACCTAGAAGAGATGCTGATACCGGGGATCGACCTGGTGCTAGTAGGCCATCAGGATTTGGCGCAAAGCCTGGGAGTGCCTGGGGAGTATCGGCATTCGCTGGTGCGCGCCGCGAACGACAAGGTGAGGCACCTATGCAAGGAACGCGGCATCGCAATTGCGGGGGCGGTCGATCAGCCGGAGAATATGAAAGCAACGATCGCGAGCGGGGCGCAATTCCTGCTTTATGGGACGGACCTGATCCTGATGAGGCGCGAGGCGCAACGCGCCGCGAGCGCGCTGGCCTCGTGCCGGAAGCAGCAAGCTTAATGAGCGACCCAGCCGCCATCGATAGTCAGCGGATGGCCGGTGACGAACGATGACGCGTCCGACATCAGCCAGAGGACGCCTTCGGCGATTTCCTCGGGTTTGCCGAGGCGCCCGATCGGCTCGGCCGCGGTGACGTCCGCTTCGGTAAAGCCGCCGCCGTCGATGGCGCGCTCGACCATCGGAGTGCGAATCACGCCGGGGCAAACGCAATTGACGCGGATGTTCTTCTGCGCGAACTCCAGCGCGGCAGTGCGGGTTAAGCCGACGACGCCATGCTTGGCCGCGACGTAAGCGGGTATGCCGTTGAAGCCGACGAGGCCGGCGATCGAGGCGGTGTTGACGATGCTGCCGCCACCCTGCTTGAGCATCTGCGGAATTTCGTACTTGAGGCAGAGCCATACGGCTTTCAAATCGATGGCGATCACTCGATCGAAGTTTTCCTCGGTACAAAGGATGGTGTCGGAGAACTTGCCCTCGATACCGGCGTTGTTGAAGGCGCAATCGATGCGGCCATAGGTTTTGACGGTCTGATCGACGATCATCTCGACCTGCTTGGCGAACGAGACGTCGGCGGCGACACAACTCGCTTCGCCACCAGCCTCCTTGATCATCTTGACGGTACGCTCCGCGCCTTCGGGAACGTAGTCGGCGATCATGATCTTTGCGCCTTCGCTAGCGAGCCGCAGCGAGGTCGCGCGGCCAATGCCCGAGCCACCGCCCGTAACCAGCGCTACTTTTCCTTGCAATATTCCAGCCATGAAGCTTCTCCTTTTTTCGACTGCCGCCTTCCGATTCTGATCAAGGACGGTCCCCCGAACTTAGTATTTCGAAATTCCGGCCGTGGCGGCTGACGGTAATGGAATACCTATTCGCATGTCCATCACGGATAGGCAAATCTCAGTTCTTCCGCCGATATAATTCAGCGGAGCACCTGTGCCGCGAGGTCGTCCAGTTCTCGCAGGATGCTTTTCAGATCGGGACTGAGTATCCAGAGCACGACGCGATTGGCGCCGGGATAGGGAGTGCTCGATGCGACCGGGACGATAGTGTGATCGCCGACCCAGTAGGACTCGAAGCCGAGGTCTTCGGCGTGCTTGGCGACCTTTGCCGGATCAGGCGAGCCTGAACGCAACGGCTTATCGATTGGCGCGTCAACTACCCGGTGATTGCACCGGCTGCACCAACTCGTTATCGCGAGCCGCCTGGCTGAGGTTCATCGCGACCATATCACCGGGTTGGACATCGCCGGTGACCTCGGTCTGGTAACCGTCGTCGCGGCCGAGTGTGACCTCGACCAGGTGGACATGATCGCGGCGGACGAGGGGGAGATAGATTTTATTGTTGCGAAAGACGAGCGCGTCGTCGGGCACGAGAATTCCGCCGGTGGCCGCATGGGCCGTTATGCGGACGTCCGCATACATCCCGGGCAGCAGCGTCTGATCCCGATTGGGCAGGTCAACTTCGACCAGCATGGTGCGCGTATTCTGATCCAACGCCTCGGGATGCCGCGTGACTGCGCCCTCGAATTTACGACCGGGGAACTGGCTGAGCGTGATCGTTGCCAAGTCGCCATCGTTGATGTAGCTGGCGACGCTTTGCGGGACATAGGCATACACGCGGAGCGGAGAGAGGGTCGCCATCGCGACGATCGGATTGGCGGAGGTGGGCGTAGTGGACTGGGGAATCAAGGTCCCGGGATCGACGTAGCGCGCGCTGATGATTCCGTCGAAGGGGGCAGTGACGACCTCGTAACGCTGCAGCGCGAGTTCCTGCTCGTAGGTAGCCTTCGCCTGCAGCATCGCCGCTTCCTGAGTATCGGCGTCCTGTTGCGCGATAACCTGGTTGGCCAGCAGATATTGGTCACGGCGATCCGTCACGGCCTGCAGCCGATAGTTGGCGAGCGCGTCGGCCACCTGCTTGTCGGTTTCGGGCGAATCGATCACGGCGAGGACCTCGCCCTTCCTGACGCGATCGCCTTTGTCCACCGCGATGGTCTTCATGTAGCCGGCGACCTTCGCATAAACCGGCGTTTCGATGTAGCCGTGGATGCTGGCGGGTAGCTGAATCGAACGCGGAGTATTGGCGCTAACGACCGGCACGACGAGTACGCGAGGTCCTTGCGCGGCAGCTTTTTCAAGGTCATCGGTCTGATGCGCGAGCAGCTCCTGCCGGGCAAACACGAACCCGGCCGAAGCGCAGAAGATGAGGACGATCGCGATGATCCAACCAAGCCAGAACGCGCCGCTTGCCTTGGTTTTCGATTGCACTTGCGCTTCCACGACGGAATCTTCTTGCATCATGCTCCAGGCATCGAGACGGCGTTGATCCGCGCGTCGCGCTGATGTTTGCCGATTAGCTTGCGGCTGAATATCGAATAGACCGCCGGCACCGTGAACAACGTCATCAGGGTGGCGGCGAACAGTCCGCCGATTACCGCGCGGCCCAGCGGTGCGTTCTGCTCGGATCCCGAGCCGAGCGCCAGCGCCATCGGCAACATTCCCAGGATCATGGCGAGCGCGGTCATGATAATCGGCCGGAAACGGATCGACCCCGCCTCAATCGCGGCCTCCGCCGGACCCATGCCCTCCTCACGCATCTCGTTGGCAAACGTAATCAGTAGGTTGCCGTTGGCGACACCGACCCCAACCGCCATGATCGCGCCCATCAACGATTCGACGTTGATGGTGGTGCCGGTCAGCACGAGTATCCAGAGCACGCCGGCCAGCGCGCCGGGAATCGCCATCATGATGATGAACGGTTCGAGCCACGACTGAAAATTCGCGACCATCAGGAGGTACACGAGGACGATCGCCAGGATCAGCCCGGCGCCCATCGTCTTGAAGGAGGAGTTCATCGCCGCGCTCTGCCCCCGGATGATCACCCGGGTGCCTTTTGGCAAGGTGCCCAGTTTGTCGATCGCACGCTGCACCGCGGAAGTCGTACCGCCCAGATCGCGCCCCTGCACTCCGCAATCAACGTCCATCACCCGCTGCACGGTGTAGTGGGCGATGACCGCCGGATCGTTCGTGTGCCTGATAGTCGCCACGTTGCCCAGAAATTGGGCCGTCTGCGGTGTTGCCCCGTTGTCCACCGGCGCGCCGCTCGGAGCCGGGGTGCCGTTGGTGAGCGAAATGTTAGCGATCTGGGCGACCGACTGTGTGGTCTCGATCGGCGCCTGCGTCACCACGTTGTAATTGACCCCGTTCACCGGGTCGAGCCAGTAATTTGGCGATATCAGGCTGTTGCCGCTCAATGACGATAGCAATCCCGACGCCACCTGCTGTTGCGTAATACCCAGTTGCAGCGCCTTGCTCCGATCGACTTCGATCTTGAAGGCCGGATAGTCCAGCGGCTCCGCAATGCGCGAGTCGGCGACCCCCGGAATGGTGGACATCATCGCTTTGAGGCGCGAGGCAATCTGATAATCGGAGTTCAGGTCGTTACCGGAGATCTGGACGTCGATGGCCGCTGGCAGGCCGAAGTTGAGCACCTCGTTAACGATATCGGCGGCCTGAAAGTAGCCCGTTATATTTGGATAATCCTCAGCCAACATCGCGCGGATACGTTGCTGGTAAACCCTGGTCGGCCGATGTTTGGCGCTTAGCTGGATCAGGATCTCCCCATCCTGCGGCCCGATATTGTCGGTCGGGTAAAACGCCAGATCGTACGACACCGGGAGATCGATGTTGTCGCTGATGCCCTGCAACTCGTCGGCTGGAATGATCTGGCGAATCGATCGCTCGATATTGTCGGTCAGCAGTTCGGTCCGTTCGATCCGCGTCCCGGTGGGCGCGCGCACGTGCAGTTTCATCAATCCGGCGTCCACCGTGGGGAAAAAATCCTCACCCACAACCCACAACAAAGGCACCGTGCCGACAATCAGCAGCGCCACCGCTGCCAGCGATATGGCCCGATGCTCGATGAAGACCGCAAGTGCCGCTCCATAGGCACTGCGCACGCGCTCGAAGCCCATCTCGAAGCGGCGCAAAAACCCGCCCCACAGGCCCCTGCCGGGATTTTCCTCGTGTTGTTCCGGCAACAGATACGAAGCCATCGTGGGCACCAGCGTGCGCGAGAGCAGGTACGACGTGAGCATCGCGTACACCACCGCGAGCGCCAGCGGCGTGAACAGGAAGCGGGCGACGCCGGTCAGCAGGACCACCGGAAAGAACACGATGCAAATCGATAAGGTGCCGACAAAGGTCGGCGTCGCAATCTGCGAGGCGCCGTCGAGGATGGCCGCGAGCAGCGGCTTGTGCATCGCGTGATTTCGATGGATGTTTTCGATTTCGACGGTGGCGTCATCCACCAGCATGCCCACCGCCAGGGCGATGCCGCCGAGGGTCATCGTATTGATGGTCTCGCCGGAGAGCTTGAGCGCCACGATCGATGTGAGGATCGACAATGGGATCGACGTGATCACGATAAACATGCTGCGCGCCGAGCCGACGAAGATCAGCACCATCACCGCCACCAGCGCGGCTGCCGTAACCGCCTCGCGCACGACTTCCCAAAGCGCGGCGCGCACGAACGACGATTGGTCGAAGGTCAGCGAGATCTTCATCCCGCGGGGCGCGATCGCCATGATGTCGGGGATGCGCGCGCGCACAGCGTCAACCACGCTCAAGGTCGAAGCGGCCGCATGCTTGATGACCAGCAGAAAGGTCCCGGGGCGCCCGTCAACGCGGACCACGTTGGTCTGCGGCTGATGGGTATCGCTCACCGGCGCGACGTCGCCGAGGAAAATCGGCGCTCCGTTGACGAATCGAATCGGCAGGCGGTTGAAGTCCGCGACCTTCGACGGACTCATGTTCAGGTCGATGTTGTACTCGTAATTTCCCATTCGGGCCGTGCCCGAGGGAATGACGACGTTGGTGGTCGCCAGCGCATTGCCAACGTCAACCGGCGAAAGATTGTCGGCGTACAGCGCCTTGGGATCGAGATTCACGACGACCGCGCGCTGCACCCCGCCGAGCGGCGCCGGGGACGAAAAACCCGGAATCGTAAAGAGTTGGAGGCGCACGAAGTTAAGGCCGTAATCGAACAACTGTTGTCCCGACAGGGTGTCGCTGAAGATGTTCAGTTGCGCTACCGGAACGTTGGCGGCGTTATATGAAATAATTTGCGGTGGTGTCGTGCCCAGCGGCGCCTGCCGCAGGATAGTTTCGGAGACCGCATTGATTTGCGCGATCGCGCTGCCAATATCCGACCCCGGCTGAAAGTAGATCTTCAACAACCCGATCCCGGTCAGCGACTCCGATTCGATGTGCTCGATGCCATCGACGGTCGTCGAATAGGCGCGCTCGCTGATGATTACCATCCGGCGTTCCATATCGATCGCGGCCAGTCCGGGGTAATTCCACACCACCATCACGACCGGCAAATCGATCGCCGGGAAGATATCGACGTTCATGAGCTCAAATGACAGGCCGCCGAGGACGAGCATCAGCAGAGCCATGACCGCCACCGACAACGGACGGCGCAGGGCGAGTCGAACCAGCCACATCATGATCGATTACTCTCTTGCGCCGCGCGGGAGCGGGCCGGGCTGCCGGTCCGCACGCGAGCGCGCGCTTGCTCCTGATACAGAATCGAGGCCGGGGCAATTTCCGTGCCGCCTGCGTGTTTCATATTCCTGAAGGATCGCGTACCGGATCCTTTTTCGTTTGGCCAAAGGCGAGCGCAATTCAATACTGCTGATTCGCTTGACAACAAGCATCGATTATCGATAATCGATAGCTCAGAGTCAAGTCGTGAAACTCAAAGCCGAGCTCGCGCGCGCGTCGCTTGCCGACCGCGTCCACCAGGTCCTGATGGAACGGATCATCGACGGCCGCTATGCCCCCGGGACCCGTTTGGTCGAGATGCAGATCGCCCGCGAGCTCAACATCAGCCAGGCGCCCGTGCGTGAAGCCCTGTGCACGCTCGAAGCCGCCCGTTTCGTGGAAACGGCCCCCTACCGCGGCACCCGGGTGCGCCAGATCGGCGAACGCGAGTGCCGGGAGGCGTACCAGGTGCGCGCGGTACTGGAGGAACTTGCGCTGCAGCTTGGCGCCGCTACACTGCGCGAGCACCTGCGCGAGTTTCGCGAGGAGGCGGAGGCCGCGATGGCAGCGGCGCGGCGCGGCAACGTCGTCCGCTACCTCCATCACAACGTGCGCTTCCACCAGATGATCGTCGATGCCGCCGACAATTCGGTGCTGCGCCAGACCTGGGAGTCGCTCGGCTTCACGGTCGGAGCGCGCGTGCGCGCGTCGCGCACCTCGGGCGACATGATCGCCGTGGCCAAAGAGCATCTGCTGATCGTCGACGCATTGGCGCGCGGGGAGGGCAAAGCCGCCGGCCGTCTGCTTCGCCATCACGCGGAGGTGCTGGTGGAACGCGCCGCCGAGGTCGCGAAGAAGGCGCCGGGGCCCGCAACCGCTCCCCGGGCCAGTTTCGCCCGCCGTTAGATCACGCATCATCCTTTAAAGCAGCCGCCGGAGGGACGATTGGCAGCGCCGGCAGTTTCGCCTGATTGGCGGGGCACCTCGCAAATCTCGACATTTAACCCGTTCAGTGCCATATCACTAAAGTAAATGCGGATTCACTAACGAGGTAAAAATGGCAACTTCCCTACAGTCCACGCCCACGGCCAGTGCGGGGCCGGTCGAACAGTATGACGCCATTATCATCGGCGCCGGAGTTACCGGCCTGTATCAGCTCTATCGTCTGCGGCAACTCGGAATCTCGGTGCGCCTCTTCGAGGATGGAGACGGCGTCGGCGGCACCTGGTATTGGAACCGCTATCCCGGCTGCCGCTTCGATTCGGAGAGCGAAACCTACGGCTACTCGTTTTCCAAGGAACTGCTGCAGGAATGGGACTGGAAGGAGCATTATTCGGGACAGCCGGAAAACGAGCGTTACCTTAATTACGTCGCCGACAAGTTCGATCTGCGCGGCGACATTCAACTGAATTCCCGCGTCACCTCGGCGGTTTACGACAAGGAGGCCGATCGCTGGGAAGTTGTGATCAACAACGGCCAGCGCGCCCGTGCGCAATTTCTGATCGGCGCGGTGGGCATCCTCTCGGCGCATTTCACGCCGCCGTTCGAGGGCGTTGACAGCTTCAAGGGCACCACCTATCACACCGGCAGATGGCCGAAGGAAAAGGTGGACTTCAGCGGCAAGCGCGTCGCCGTTATCGGGACCGGGCCGACCGGGGTGCAGTTGATCACCGAAATCGCGAAGGAATGCGGCCATCTCACCGTCTTCCAGCGCACGCCGAACTACTGCGCGCCGTTGCGCAACGGGCCGGTGGCTCCGGAGACCCAGCGCCGATTCAAGGAAACCTACGAGACCATCCACAAGACCATTCGCGAAACCCCGGCCGGCTTCATGTACGACTTCGACCCGCGCCCGGCGTTGTCGGTTCCCCGGGAAGAGCGGCTCGCCCTCTACGAGAAGCTATGGGCTATGCCTGGGTTCTCGAAGTGGCTGGCCAATTTCCGCGACATCATGACTGACCTCGACGCCAACGAGGATTTCGCCGAGTTCGTCCGCGGCAAAATTCGCGAGCGCGTCAAGGATCCCGTCGTCGCCGAGATGCTGGTGCCGAAGGATCACCCCTTCGGCTCCAAGCGCATCCCGCTGGAGAGCGGCTATTACGAGCAGTTCAACAGGGACAACGTCACGCTGGTGGACGTGCGCCAGACGCCCATCGAGCGCATCACGGCGCGCGGCATCAAGACCAGCACCAAAGATTACGAATTCGACATCATCATCTGGGCCACGGGTTTTGACGCGGTCAGCGGCGCATTGACGCGAATCGATATCCGGGGCGAAGACGGGCGAACCTTCAAGGACACCTGGGCTGACGGTCCGCGCACCTACCTTGGCTTGCAGACGGTCGGTTTCCCGAATTTCTTTATCGCCACCAACTCAGCGTTCTGCAACTATCCGGTGTGCGCGGAGATGCTGGTGGAATGGATTACTGATTGCATTCGCTATATGCGCGAGAAGGGATTCTCGCGGATCGCGCCGACTCCGCAGGCCGAGCAGGCGTGGATCGAGCACGCCGCCGAGTTGGCCAGTCATACCTTCCTGAGTGGCGCCAAATCATGGTTTATGGGGTCGAATATCCCGGGCAAGAAGCCGGTGTTGCTCCTTTATGCCAACACGGCTCCGAATTACCGCAAGAAGGTTCTCGAAGTGGCGGCCAAGGGCTACGAGGGATTCGTCCTCCAGTAAGTCGGGCGACGTTTTCCAAAATCCGGTCAGGATGCGGCCCTTCACCGGTTAGAGTTGATTCTGAGGCCGCGAGGAATAGGTCCTTGTGATTTAGACGGAGAGGGGTCTCGCTCTCTCCGTCTTTTTCTCCCCGAAGGGAGCTATCTCGGAACTGCGCGGAGGTTGTGGCGCAGGCTTCATGCTTGAATGGCCGCAGCCCCGAAAACCGCAGGTGAGGAAACCGGGAATCAGGCGCGGGCGGTCGCGGAGCCGGGTACGCGGGCGAGGTAGTCGTCGAGTTCGGACATCAGGAATTCGAGTCTTTGCAGAGATTGCAGCTCGGCAAAAATCTGCCGGCGTTGTGCGGGACTCCACGAGGCTATGAGCGCAAAGCTGTCCGCTTGCAGTCGCGCGCCGAGCGCTTGGCGCGGCCGTGAGATATCGGTGCTTGAGTGCTGCGCAACCACGGCCATAGCGGCATCTCGATCGAGACAGTTCCTGCTTTCGTAGAAAGCGAGCCACGACTCGAGGCGGTTGCGCAGGGCGCTGAAAATGGCATCGCGCGCCGCCTGGGTGGAGGCGTCGAGCGGCGGCACCGGCGTTGAAAGGCGCTCGGCGGCAAGCCCGGCAAATCGATTAGCTATTCTTCTGAGCGTACCGGAGGCCTGGACGAGAGCTTCGTGATCGATGAGGCTGCTGCGGCCTTCGATGCGGGCGTCTTCTGCAACTTCGAGAATCTCACTGAATAGATGCATGCTTTCGGTATTGAGTGCGTTGACCTCGACTATCGACAGAGTTGGCGCCTTACGGTCCGGGGCGAGGGCCAAGGCGTCGCGAATGACCTTGCGGAGGCGCGGCAACAGCGAGTTGCCCGCGTACTCGGGCCATAGGACGAAGAAAACGATCGTCACCACGAGGGTACCGAGGAAGGTGCCCCAGATGCGCCATAGGGGTCCGTACACGTTGGCCGAGGGGGCGAGGTCGGCGAACACCAGGAGAAAGGTCGTGGCGATTTGTTTGCCGGCATAGGCGACGCGTCCGCTGGCAAGCGACGCGTAGGCGGAGATGAGCAAGACGATAAAGGTCACCAGCATGTAGGACGGCAAAGTGCTGAAATTAGGCGTGACGATCACTATCGCGACGAGGGTAATTGCGCCGCCGATGATCGCGCCTATGATTCGCAGGATCATTTTTCGCAGTGAGGCGCCATAGGTGGGTAGCGCGGTTATGATGACCGTCGTCAGGATGGTCGTGAGACCGGCCTGCTGGGTGGTGAGACCTACGACATAACCGACGACCACGCACAGCCCGACCTTCGCGGCGTGACGGCGCAGAGCGGGATCCGGACTCTGCAGAAGTACGGATGCTTCGGCGCCGGCGGCGATTGACGCAACCGCAGCCGGAGGCGTATCCAGAGGCCGCTCGATCAGGCGCACCATCGCGTGCAAGCTCTCGGTAAAAGCGCCGAAGTTAGCACCCTCCGCGGCAGTGAGCCGGCCGATGAAGGTTGGCCGCAACTCGACCACGCGAGCGTCCAGAGCGTCGAGGGCGGCGTGCGCGCGAACGGCTGCGGGCGAGGGCGGATTATCGGGGCCAGTGCGGATCTCGGCGACGACTTCCCGCGCGAGTTCGTCGAGTGCGGCCGCAATCGCGAGCACCGCGGCTTCGCTCTCAGGCCGAAACATCGAGCGCATTTCGGTCGGCACCTTTTCACGTGCGGCCACGGTGAGGCGGTCAATCTGAATATGCAGCCGTTCCTCGCGCGAAATCGCCGCCAGCAGAACCGCGCGGCGATGCGGCGGTAAACCCTCGGCGCGAGCGCGCTCGAGCAAGGCGAGTTGCGCCGGCATGCCCGAGGTGAAGGGGGGTTCCGGCGGGCGTCTGCCGTCGTGTTCGCCGAGATAGTAATTCGCGACGCCGACGAAGCGTTCACGATTACGCGCCACGCTTGCGGCGATGGACTGGGGCAGAATCTTTTCGGCCGGATCGGGCCATATCCAGATGTCAAAGATCGAGATCAGAAAGAACGCGATAACGCATCCGCCAAAAAGGCCGGCTACGTGCCATCCGAAATCGCCGGGGGCGAAGACCACGCCGTAAAAGGTGTCGAGCACGACCACCTGGATAATCAGACCGAAGGCGCCGAGATTCAGCTTGACGTTCAAATAGGTGGTGAGTGCGGTAAAAGTGAAAAGAAAGGCCAGCATCAACCATGGAGTTTCTACGAGCATTCCCGCGATCGGCACCGTGGCCACCAGCAGGGGGGCTAAAATCGCAAGACAGGTGACGGCGCGACGCAGCGACAGCATCGCGACCGGTCCGATCATGATCCACACCAGGTAAGTACCGAGCTGATTGTAAACATGGCAGCTCGCCACCAGGCCGGCACCAATCGTTCCGATCAAAGCCATCCGCAGCGTAATTTTCAATCTTCGCGGATTAGGCTCCAGCTCCTCGACGAGCAGCGCGACGAAGGAATCGAACCAACTCACACGCGAGCGGGTGCGCGACGGAACATTGAAGGCGCCAGCGGCGGAGATCGACGGCGTGGCGCTCAACGCGAGCCCTGGATGGTCACGACCGAGGTAAGACCCATGCGGAACGGATGCCCAGGGTCGGGATCCTCGAGCGTGATGCGGACGGGGAAGCGCTGCGACAGGCGCACCCAGTTAAGCGTCGCTTCGATATCGGGCAGGCCGCTGGTAGTCGCGCCGTTCTGCTGGTAGAGCGCCCAGCCGAGTCCCTGCACGCGTCCATGAAAACGATGATTCGGATAGCTCAGCAGATAGACTTCAGCGGGCATTCCGGGCCGGATATTGCCGAGAAATTCTTCGCGGAAGTTGGCGATCACGTACCAGGTGCGGTTATCGACCAGCGCGAGCACATCGCGGCCCTCGTTGGCATATTGGCCAACGGCGATATTGAGATTGGTGACGAAGCCGTCGAACGGCGCACGCACATAACAGTAGCCGACGTTGAGCCGGGCATTTTCGACATCCGCCTCGGCGGCTTTGCGCCGCGCGTTGATATCGCCAAGCTGGCCGAGTTGATTTTGCGAACGGAGAACGTCGGCGCGCGCGTTCTCGACGCCCGCCGACTCTGAGTCAACGCGGCTGCGCGCGTCGAACACGTCGTTGGCGGTAACGAAATGCTTCGGCAGCAGCGGTTCGATACGCGCGAGGTACTGCTTGGCGTAAGCGAGGCTCGCCGCGCGCCGCTGCTGCTCCGAGTTTGCGGCACGGATCGCGTCGCCATACGCCTTGATATCGAGTTCGGTCAACTGCAGCTTGGCGACGGCGTTGTCGAGCGCCGCCTGATACGGCCGCGGGTCAACGATAAACAACAGGTCGCCTTGCCTGACATGCTGGTTGTCAACGACCGGCAGCTTGATAATCGGGCCGCTGACGTGAGGCGCAACGCCGACCACATTGGCGCGCACGTAAGCGTCATCGGTGCGCGGAAATCGATAATACTGATGCGCGAGGAACACGCCCAGCACGACCGCGGCGATGATTATTACCGCGCTCAGCAATCGCCCTGCGAACCAGAGCGGCGACCTTCCAGGTTGAGTTGTTTCAGCCATTGCGTGTTAGGCGGAATGACATCATTAGACCCGACTAAAGAAGGTCAGATATAGAACGCACGCCAGGACGAAACCGAGGCAGCCATATACGATTGCGATCGGCCACAGATACGGTTCGAGCCGGGTCATCACAAAGACGGGGCGGAATAGCGCAGCGAGCGTCGCGCCGCCTATCGCACACAGCAGCCACGCCGGGAAATTCGCTCCAGCGATATTGACGATCGGATCGCATCCGGCGAGCGCGATGGTCGCCAGTGCAAGAAATGGCAGACGGTCCGACAGGATCGATCTCTCCCGCATGGCGACGATTGTACCCGCCTGATTCGGTGTCAGGAAATACGGCAGGTTAATGGTAGCACTGACCAGATTGGTCAAGTGAGGTGTCGTGCCCTCATCGCCGATCGCAGCTAAAATCGGGAGCCATTATGGAAACCGATGGATTGGATCGCAAGAATCGCGCGCCAGGTTGGTCACGAGTTCGCGCGGCGCTGAAGCGCGAGCGTTTCTTACCGATGGCGATTGCGTTGACTTCCTTCGCTTGCGGGGTCACGGGATGCAGCTACGTGGCGGAACAGCCCGAGGTGAGCCCCGATCGCTATGCGCCACCGTCGGTCGAGCGCGAATGGCATCCGCCGGGCAGTTCCGTAACAGGCAGCTACGGCCCGGCGACGAAGTTCGCCGACGTTGCGATTGCGCCTGCGCAGCCCCCCGGATCGAAGCGGCCTTACGACATGCCGGCGTTGATCGATCTGGCGCTGCGCAACAATCCCGACACACGGCGCGTGTGGGAGGCCGCGCGCGCGGCGGCGGCCAATTACGGCATCTCGAAGGCGCCCTTTTATCCAACGGTCAGTGCCGCAGCGTCGGGCGGGTACTCGCGGGTGATCTTTGAACTCCCAAACGAGACCGCGGTGCTGCGGCAGTGGCAGATAACTCCGATGGCGGAACTCACTTACACGCTGCTCGACTTCGGCCGTCGGAGCGCGTCGGCCGAGGTGGCGCGCGAGCAGCTTGCGGCGGCGAACTTCGGCTTTAATCGTGCGCTGCAGGACGTGGTGTTCAACGTGCAACGGGCATTCTATGGACTGTCCGCAGCGAAGGCGGGGGTGATAGCGGCGGAGCGGAACTACGATTTGGCGAAGACCGATGATGAGGCGGTGGCCCAGCGGGTGAACCTGGGACTGGCGACCGAGCCCGCATTGTTACTGTCGCGCCAGGGGGTGGCTCAGTCGGAATACGATCTCGCCAATGCGCGCCTGATGGTGCGCGAGGCGCAGGCGAACCTGGCGGTGGCGATTGGGGTGCCGGCGAACGACGCGCTCGACGTCGAGAGCCTCGATCGGCAGTCGGTGCCGCGCACGCTGGGGAGCGAGGTCGATGGGCTAATCGATTCCGCCGTACGCGCGCGGCCGGATCTTCAGGCGCAATCGGCGAACCTGCAGGCCAGCGAGGCAAGCGTGGCTCGCGCGAAAGCCGAGTTCATGCCGACCGTTGGCGTCAACGGATTCTATGGCGATCAGACCTGGGGCTATACGGTGGGTTCGCCCTTTACGCAGAAATCCAGTCAGCCGCAATATGGTGCTCTGGTGACGCTCAGATGGGACATATTCACCGGGTTTTCGCGAGTGAACACGGTGCGTCAGGCCGAGGCACAGCGCGAAGAGGCGGGTGCGGCTCTCCGCTCGAGCGAGATCAGCGCGATCGCGGATGTGTGGCGCGCGTACTATGAATTTCAGGCGGCGCAAAAGAAATACGACTATGCGCAAGCGCTGCTGGCCGCATCGCAGGAAGCCTACGACGCGAACCTCGACACCTATCGCCAGGGCCTGGTGACGATCGTCGATCTGTTGACGGCCGAACGTGACCTCGCGGGCGCGCGCTATACCATGATCCAAAGCACCGCCGATTTGCTTACGTCTTCTGCCGCGGTCGCCTATGCGGTCGGCGCGGTCGAGAGGCCGGCCCGGCCTTAGTCATCTGTACCGGCATCGCCATGACCGCGGACTTTGAACGTCACCTCATCGATGGTAGCGCCGGAGGCTCCGATCAACGCGAGCGTGTGCGTCCCTGGTACCGGCCGCCACAAACATGCTGATGATGCGGCACAGCGTTCGCGCCCGTCGAGAATCCATTTCGCCCCTGCCGCGCGCTTGCCGGCCTCGAAGCTGACACGCTGCAGCCCGCTCGGAATATCCGGATCGATCGCAATAATCGAACCCTGAGCCGGCGATTCAATTTGTAGTTTGTCTTCGTCCAAGACCGCAGGATTTCGCACGGGTTCGGTGCCGCGCACGAAGTATTCATCGCGCGCGGCTTCAACAGATGGCGGAAACGATACGCGCAGTGAGACCAGGCCAGCGGGCGGTTGTGGCGCACCACTATCGTAGCGCTCATGAAGGTAATTCATCACGTCGAGCCACACCGGCGCCGCGCCGGTAATGCCGGTTACGTCGCGCATGGGCGAGCCGGTCACATTACCGACCCACACGCCAACGGTGAAACGATCGGTGTAGCCAAGGCACCAATTGTCGCGCATGTCCTTGCTGGTGCCGGTCTTCACTGCGCTCCAGAATCGCGTCGCGAGGCTGTTCTCAAGCCCAAAGGTTTCGCTGCGGCTCGCGCGATCGGCAAGGACATCCGAGATGATGAATGCTGCCGCCGCCGAGTAGATGCGCCGCGATGCCGGCGCGCCGGGGGAACCGCGCGTGATTCCAAGTGGCGACCATACTCCGCCGTTGGCCAATGTTCGGTAAGCGCCGACCAGGTCCCAAAGCGTGACATCGACCGAGCCGAGCGCAATCGCCGCCCCATAAAAATCGCCATCCTCTACGACGCTGCTGAGGCCCAGCGCGCGCAGATGAGTCGCGAAAGCTTCCACTCCGACCAGTTCCGCCGTGCGCACCGCCGGTACATTGAGTGAAGCGGCCAGCGCGGTGCGCATCGAAACCATGCCGCGAAATTGACGGTCGTAATCGAGGGGCCGATAGAGCCCCCGTTCTTCCGGCACTTCAAGTGGCGTGTCCTCGACGATCGACGCGGCCGTGAGCAAGTGACGATCGATGGCAAGCGCATAGAGAAACGGCTTGAGCGCCGAACCGGGCTGTCGCGAGGCGCGAACGCCGTCGACCCAGGCGGCACCGGAAATTTCTCCCGCGCCGCCCACGTAAGCCCACACCTGGCCTGTCGCATTCTCGACCACCAGCACGGCACCATCGTTGACGCCGCGATCGCTCACCTCCGCCACATGTTGCTCGAGCGACTGGGCCGCTACTCGTTGGAGATCGCGATCCAGGGTACATCGCACGGCAACCGCGGACTGAGTGAGCATCCGCTCCGCCAGATGAGGCGCGAGATTCGCCCGGGCAAATTCGCTGGTGCGATGGCTGAATGCGCTCGCCAGTGCGCTCTCGATTTCATCGCGTGAAGGAGCGTCGGATCCGATCGCCGAACCCAGCGCGACCGCGCGGCGCATTATCGCGTCGCGCCGCGCGTTCGGAGCACGAAGCAAAGCCGCCATCACCGAGGCTTCGCCGGCCGTCACTCCATGCGGCGCCTTGCCGAACATGACGCGGGTCGCGGCGCCTACTCCTTGAAGTTCACCGCGCCAGGTGGCCAGGTTGAGGTAGGCCTCGAGAATCTGCCGCTTGGACCATCGCCGCTCGAGCGCGATCGCCGCCCGCATCTGCCGAACCTTCTGAGCGATTGTTCGCCGATGACCTCCGCGCCCGATCGACGGGTCGATCAGCGCCGCCACTTGCATGGTAATCGTACTGGCGCCGTGCGCATGACCGCCAGCAGCGCCTCGCAGTATCGCTCCTGCGAGCGCGCGCAGATCCACACCGCGATGATCATAGAAGCGGCGATCCTCGGAGGCGACCACCGCACGCTCCAGCGCCGGCGATATCTCATCGAGTTGCGTCCAGGCGAGTCGCCGCCCGTGAGGATCGATTCGCCGTTCGTAAAGCGGCTCGCCGTTGCGATCGAGTAATTGCGCATCCGACGGGCGCCAATGCGCCTGCACGTCATCGAACGAGGGCGGTGCTTGCGGCGCGCTGGCGATCCACGCAATCAAGAGCGCCAGAGCCGCGGCTCCCGCTCCGGCTTTGACGATGCCGGGCCTCAAGGCATCACCGTAAACGGAGCGTTGGGCAATTCCCCGAGCATCTCCGGTTCGTAGAGCGCTTCGACATGCGTCGGCGGAAGCTGAAAGGTCCCGATCTGATTGAGCCGAATCGTGTATTCGATTTCAAATGTACCCTTCGGCACGTAGTCGTAGTACGCGCGAAATCCACTGAATGCACGCTCTGTGTATGACGGCCACACCCAGCTCTGATCGTTTGCATTCTCGCCTGACGTCGCGATTTGCGATTCGCGCGCGAGGCCGATTCCAAGATGTGACGCGCCCGCCGGAATCGGATCGTCAACGACCACCCAGGTCATGTCCGTCTGCGCGGCGACCTTGAGATGCACGCGCACTAAGTCACCCTGCCTCCATCCGCCTTGATGCGTGCTATCAACCGGCGTGAGAGTTTTCTCGATCGTGTAGCCGCTGGAAAATGGCGCTTTGAGCGGAATCGCCGCGCTGGTCCGCAACTCCGCCCAAGGGCTTCCCGAGCCTACATGCGAGATCGCCAGGTTGCTTTGCGCCGGCGGCCAGGCAAAATCGAATGAAGCTCCCGTGGGATCGTGCGCCCAATCGAGTTTGTCGGTGGTCGCGCCGAGCGCCGCCGTAGTTGCTCCGATCACCGGCGCCGCTTCGAAGGCCGCCGCGAATTTCTCGATCGCGAGCGTACCCCACGCGTTTGTGATCGTGCCCTCCCAGGCGCCGTGCTGTTGCAGGGCCAACGCCCCCTGCATGATTTTCGGCACGTCGTCATGCCACACGTTTCCGTCGATCAGCGCCAGCGTCAGCCGCACCATGTTGCTGGCGGGCGAGACCATCAGCCACCACAGATCGTCGCGCGGATCGCTTGCCAAATGCATGGCTGTTCCCTGCACATTCAATCGTGCCTGCATGATGCGTTGCGCCTCGTCCAGCCGTTCGTCGCGCCGCGCCAGCGCGGGCGTGCGCTCGAGCGTACTCATCCAGTCGATCACGGCGGAGTCGGGCCACAGGTTCGGCTCGATCCTGAGGCTGCTCAACATCGCCGGCGTGACCTTGCCGTAGCGCGAGAGCGCTTCGATCGCAGCGAGCTTCCGTAATGGCAGATCGACGACGGCGAAGGGTTCGTTACGGGTCAGCTTACCAGCGATAAAATCCGTCAGTGCCGCCACCATCGAGGCCTGCGGATCAGCCGGCAGGGTAAGCCCCGCTTCGTTCGCAATGGCGAGCACGTATGAGGTCAGCACGTCGCTGCCCTCTGTCATCGAGGGAAAGTATTTCAGCAAGCCGTCCGCGTCAGTGTACGACGGCAGATCGGCTACGATTCCTTTCCACAACGCCGGGTCCTTCAGCGCCACTGCCCGCGACACGCGCTGCTCCATACACACGTATGGATACGCTCGCATCCACGCCTCGATGCCACCGAGACCGGCCGTCAACGATGGACTCAGCCGCACCGCGACGCCGCCTTGACCCGCGATCGCGTCCGCGGGAATCGCGACCGGCTGCGAAACGGGCTTGTCGAGCTGCACCAGCGTCGCTTGCCAGGTGCGCACCGGCACCGCCGCGATGACCTGCTGCGAGACCGCGAGATGGTCCGACGGTCCGCGCGGCACTACCGCATCGACGCGGTACCTTAGCATCGAGGTTTTGTCGGGCACTACGATATTCCAACTGACGGTCTTGCCGTCGCCGGGACCAAGGCTGATTTCCTGAGCCGGCGGCTGGGTGGTGAGGCCCTCCACCGCGCCGCTCAGGTTCGCCTCGAAGGGGCGGTCCGACGCATTGCGAATTGTAAATTCGGCTGCGAACGAATCACCCGTGCGTGCGATTGGCGACACTCCGGAGAATAGCTGCAAGTCCTGCGTCGATCGTATCGTCGCCGCGCCGGTGCCGAATTCACCGTTGCCCGCCGCCGCAATCGCGACGATCCTGAAGCTGGTCAGCGAGTCATTGAGCGGCACCTCGACCTCGGCATCGCCGTTCGCATCGAGCGGCACCCTCGCCTTCCATAACAGCAGCGTATCGAACAGCTCGCGAGTAACGCGCTTGCCGCCGCCACCGCCCGGCGGAATCGCCTTCAGCCCGTAATGTCGCCGGCCGACGACCTGCATCTCGGCGGTCGAAGTTTCGACTTGATACGGCCGCTGGTCCATCATCGCTTCCAGCAGCTTCCAACTCTCGTTGGGTTTCAGTTCGAGCAACCCTTCATCGACCGCTGCGACGGCGACGCTACTGCCGGGTGGCGGCGCCGATCCATCGGGCGCCCGTGCCGAGATTTTCACGCGGGCCTTTTCGCGCACGTGATAGACCATGCTCGACGGCGTGACGGTGACCTTGAGTTGATGTTCCTGCCAACCGACGCGGATCGCCGCGATGCCAAGCTTGAACGAGGGCTTGCCCAAATCGACCATCGCGGTCGGCTGAATGCCGGCCACCCGACCTCTGACCGCCAACACCGAAACGAAGACATTGGGCGCATAGTCGCGCACCGGCAGCGTTACCACGGGATTCTCACCGGTGAGATGAACCACGCTCGCCGCGATAATCCCCTCGCGTTCGACGGTCACCAACGCGGTCGCCTCGCTAAACGGCATCCGCACCTGGAAGCGAGCGGTCGCCCCGGGCGGGTACTCCGGCCGCTCCGCGACAACGTCCATACGATCGTCGTCGCGCCCCGGAAACCACATCCGCGTGTCGCCCTGCACGTAGGCCGAGGTGTTGGCGATACTGGTGTTGCCTGCGTTGTCTGCGACCGCCACCTGTACGATCGCCTCACCCGAGAATCCCGGTTTACCCTCGCAAAAAAATATCCCGCGAACGTTGGTGACGCCGCTGCACAGCGAACCAACACGCTTGACCTCTTCAGTATTTTCATAGGCATAGAACCCGCCGATCAGACGCTTGCGATAGCTGTAATAATTGCGGCTCAGCGTGATCGCCTGCACCCGCACGTTGGGCGCCGGCTTGCCATTATCGTCGACCACGGCGATTTCGGCGCGAATGATTCCCGGCTCGGACGTCCAGTCATCCACGCGAATTCCGGGCAGGAGTCGCGCCGGCCAGATCGTGACGGTATTGGAAACGGTCTGTGTTTCGCCGTTTGGATCGCGAAATTCGATTTCGGCGCGCACCTCCTGCGGCACTTTCGAGAGCGGAATATCGGTGATGGAAGTGCGTGCGCCGCCGGTTTCGTCGAGCATCAGATCCTTGCGCTGGTGCACCCCTGGATTCTCTGCGGCATTGTCGCCGCCCTCGGTGTCTTCCGAATTGCGCACGCCCTCCTTCACCGCTCCGTTAGCAAATGTGAAACCGTCGAAGTCGGCAAAGGTGGGAAATATTGAAGCGTTAATCTGGCTCTGAAGGACGATCGGAAGTCCCTTGGCCGCACCGCCGGAAAGATAGTCCGCGCTGACGTTGAGCGGTATTTCCGTCACGCCGACCTGCGGCTTCGCCGGCACTTTAATCGCCGCCTTCATCAACGGTACGCGAAATTCCTCGACTTCAAACGCTCCGGATTGAACCTCGACGGCCGGGGAACTCGTATCACCGCCCGGCGATGGCGGCGCACTTATAGCCTTCCGGGTCAGCACGACCTGATACTGGCCGAGCTTCGCCTCCTTCGGGATATTCCAGTCGGTAACGGCCGTTCCGTCGGCATTCCAGGTCAGCGGAAATTCGTACTTCTGATCGGTGTCGGCGAACCGAATCGATACGGTGTCGGGCAGTTGCCGCTGCGGCAGCAACCCGAATCCGCCAAGCGTTTGCGTTCGCGCGAAGTGCTTCATGTGAACGGTTTCGCCGGCGCGCAGCAACGTGCGATCGAAAATCGTATGCGCCAGGTATGGATAGGACGAATAGTCAGTTGGCAGGTGGAAGCGCCACGATTCGAGGCCGTTCTTCCAGCTCGAATGCACGAAGCTGAAATCATCGCCGCGCTGCGCCGTAACGATCACGCCGCTCGAGAGATCGCTCAACGCCGCTACCTGGTCCGACTGGTCGCTCATCGCGCTATCGTCGCCGCTGTCGTCGCATCGCGGCGGATTCTCCAATGCGTCAAGATGTGGCGTTAGCGCGATCCCGCGAGCGTCGGTCCGTCCGCGCCAGATTTCATTGCCACGGCAATCGGCGATCGTCACCTCAGCGCCGTCGGCCGGACTCGCGTCGTCCAGTTGCGTCACCCACACCAACGAATTGGCCTTGCCTTGCTTGAAATGTACCGCCAGGTTGGTCACCAACGCGGCCGTCGGCACGTACATCGGTTTCTGATCCCCCAGCAGCACCGCCCCGAGCCGCTGACTCTTCAGCTCGACGATATAAAGCCCGGGCCGCCTCAGCGGGATTCCCATCACTTCAAACGCATTGGGGCCGTTGGGCTTTGGCACTTCAAACGAATTCTCACCGCTCGTTCCCGCATCTCCGAAGATCGATTTCCGACGCTTGGCGGACGCGACTCGCTTGAGCCATTCGAGGATCGATCTCGCGTCGGGCGCCGGCACCCGGCACAGCGACGCATAGATTCGCGTGACCAGGCCTTTGAGCCCGCCGACATCCTCGCCGGTACCGCTGAGTTTCAGTTCGCCGCCGTAAATCTGTGCCTCGAGATTGCGCACCGTAATCGGCAGCACTGGATCGGCCGACTCGATAATTCCGAAGCGCGCCGAAAACTTCGCCAGCGGCGGAAATTCCGCGGTCGCGATCGGGTTGGGAAAGCTCGTCGCGTTGATCAGCGTGCGGCCGCTTTCGTCTGTGAAGTTCGGCGGCAATTCGATTTTGTAGGTCGCCGATTCTGCGAACGGTGCGGGAAATTTAAGATCCCTGACGTCGCCGCTGTTATCATCGATCTCCGGGGCAATACGCGTCCCGTCTGACGCGATCAATACGATTTGCAACGCCAGAGCGCGCGCCACCTCCGAAGTGAAATGAACCTGGATGGGCGTCAGCGGAATGCATCCCGCCTTCGGATTCTCGCGCTCGCATCTGACCTTGGCCTCGAAGGCCTTGCGGACCTTGTAGTTGATCTGCTGGTCGTCTGCTGTCGCCACCCCGCTCTGTGATCGAATGCCCTTCCCCCAGGTCAGCGTCACCGCCGCTCCGTCGGGAAAGTTCTGCCGCCCCTGCAGGATCACGAATGGACGCTTGTCGATTACGCGTTCGAATCGCTTCGCCAGGACGTTGCGATTCGGACCTTGCATGATCGTCACACCAATCGTTTCAGCCACGCCCTCGACGCTGAAGCTCGCGTGATCTGTTATTGAAGTCAGATCGGGCTCCGTATCGAGGATCAAGACGAAGGCCTGTTGCTCATCGATGCTGTCGCTGTCCGACCACGGCCGCGATTCGAGCACCGACGGCCCCCCCGAATCGAATCTAAACGGTGGGGCGCCGGCCACTAGCTGACCCGAAAGCGACTTGAGCCCCTTATGCAGCGTGAAGGCGCATCGAACACCAGCCGGCAGGTCGCTTGCGAAATCGTAAGACCAGTTGAAGCTGTCGATCCATCGCGCGGCGCCTTTGGGCGCGCAGTCGATATCGAAAGGCGTGACGGTCGCCCGCGGGTCGCCCAGGGGCACCATCGGTTGCGAGAATCGGGCCGTAACCTGGCGAATTTGCTTCACCGTGCCGCGCGGGGAAAACTTCGTCACCATCGGTATGCCCGACGCGAGCGCGGATGCCCGGGTGATCGATATTGCTATCAGCACAGTCATAATTGCCGCGCACAGACGGCCGGCTGTGCGCTGGATAGATGGCCGGCATTTGTATTGTTCGCCGGCGCCAGGCTGATGGCTCATGCTGTTCCCCGCACGGACGTTCAGATCTTCCGCACTCTACGTTACTTGCGAATCGACCCCAACCAGCATAACAAACGCCTCGATTCGACTGGACGCGCACGGACCAATACTCAGCCGAGTCCTTGCAGCGGCAAGCTGTCCGGCCTATACGAAGGTCTGCGCCCAGGACGCTAAGCGCACGGCCATGGTTGAGGAACAAACCAATGAAATTTGGCGTACTCTACATTCCCGACTACTACCCCGATCGCTACAAATCCGCGAGCCACTACTATGGCGAGATGATGGAGCAGATCCAGTGTGAAGAGGAGTTGGGCTTCGACGGCGTCTTTTTCGCCGAGCACTACGTCGGGGGATACGCCTTCCCTTCGCCGCCCGTCTTCGCCGCCGCGGTTGCCCAGCGCACCAAGCGCATCCGCCTCGGCACTGGTGTGACGCTGCTACCCCTGAGCAATCCGATCCGAATCGCAGAAGAGTACGCGATGGTTGACGTGCTTAGTGGTGGCCGGCTCGATCTTGGTATCGGCCGCGGAGTGCTGAAGGCGGAGTATGAGTTGTTCGGCGTCGATGAATCTGAAAGCCATGGGCGCTTTCACGAATCAGTCGAGATCATCCAGCAGGCTTGGACCCAGGACAGCGTCAACTACGAGGGCAAGTATTATAAGATTCACGACATTGCCGCGCTGCCCAAACCCGTTCAGGAACCACACCCTCCCATCTGGAGCGCCTGTGCGGTAACTCCGGAGAGCTTCATCTGGGCTGGCCGGAAGGGCTTTAACCCGATGACCGTTCCCTTCGCCTATCATAAGCACGAGGCCTTGCAGTCGAAACTCGCGCTCTATTGGGACGCTTTGAAAGCCGCGGGCCACGATCCGAAAACGCGCGATGTCCTTGGTGTCTATCACCTTTATGTCGCTGATTCCGACGCCGAAGCTCATGCGCTCGCGGGTAAGCACTTCGCTCAATATTGGCGATTCTTCAGCGCGCTCGACAAGGAGTCCTTTAAGTCAAAAGATTATCAGGAGTATAAGGGTGGGCTCTCGAAGCTCTTCGGTAATGCTACCTACGAGGACTTGGACAAGGGGGATTGCATCATCTTCGGCACTCCTGAACGCTGCGTCCAGCGCCTGAGGCGAGCCGCGCAGGATTACGGTCTCACCTATCCGGTCTTCGAGATTAACTTTGGCGGCTTTCCTCATAAGGAGGCGATGAAGTCGCTCGAGCAGTTCGCCAAATACGTAATGCCGCACTTTAAGTAGTCCTTGCAAAATCAACTAAGCACGAAAAATAGAGGTACGCAGATCATGAAAGCACTGGTAATGGAAGAAATCGGCAAGCCGATGGTGGTCAAGAACGATTGGCCCGAGCCTAAGTGCCCCGCCGATGGCGCGATCGTCCGCGTTGAAGGTAGCGGGATATGTCGCTCCGACTGGCACCTATGGCAGGGCGATTGGGGATGGATCGGTTTCAAGCCGCGGCTACCAGCTATCCTGGGCCACGAATTCGCCGGCGTGATCGAGGAGGTCGGCAAGGATGTGAAGTCGCTCAAACCCGGCATGCGCGTGGTGGTCCCGCTCGCCCAAGGCTGTGGCGTCTGCGCGGACTGCCGCACTGGCCATTCCAACCATTGCCTGGGCGCGGGCATGGGTGGTTATGCCCGTTATGGTCTCCTGAGTCATGCCGATTTCAATTGCGCCCCGCTTCCCGACAAAATCGACTTTGTCGAGGCCTCCTCAATGGGGTGCCGTTACGTTACCGCCTTTCACGGCATCCTCGATCAGGGCCAGGTGAAGGCCGACGAAACGGTTGTGGTTTACGGATGCGGCGGTGTTGGCTTGTCGGCGATTCAGATCGCTTCGGCCGTCGGCGCGCGCGTGATTGCAGTCGATCTGGATGATCGCAAGCTGGAGCTTGCAAAGCAGGCCGGCGCGAGCGACGTCATCAACGGCAAGCAGACCGACCCGGTTAAGGCCGTTATGGATCTGACTCGCGGCGGCGCCAACGTCAGCGTCGATGCGCTCGGAATCGCCGTAACCTGTCGCAACGCCGTCCTGAGCCTGCGCAAACGCGGACGCCACATCCAGATTGGCCTTACCACTCAGGGCGAGAAGGGTGAAGTAGCGCTGCCCATCGACCAGATCGTCTTCAAGGAGATTCAGATTACGGGCTCTCTCGCGATCCAGTCCTTCCGCTACCCCGCGCTATTGGGCATGGTCGAGCGCGGACGGCTGCAGCCCAGGAAACTCGTGACCGAGACCATCTCGCTGGACCAGGCCTTCGGCGTACTCGAACAAATGTCCAAATTCGAAAACGTGGGCATCAGCGTGATCAACCAGTTCTAGGCATAGGGCTCTTATCGCCCGCCCGGCGGCGGCGGTTATAATAGTGACAAGAGCCCGAATCTCGCAGCATCGGGGGCCATCCTGCGCGTGAGCGTTGGATGGTCCTCGGGATCCCGGCTTTTCAGGTCAGCATGATTTCTCAAGTCAATATATCCGCCTCTACCGCGATGGGCGCCAACCTGGTGGTCGAGGGTGGAGCTACCTTTCGATTCTGGGCGCCGCGGGCTTCGGCAGTCTTTCTCAATGGCACCTTCGGCGGCGTCTCGTCGCTCGGACAAACCGACGATCTGCTCATGGCGCAAGATGCAAACGGCTATTGGAGCGGCTTCGTCCCAAATGCCCTTGAAGGCGACCTCTATCGTTTCTGGGTCGTTGGTCCTGGTTCGACCGGCTACAAGCGCGATCCTTACGCGCGCGAACTGGCCACCGATGCGCGCTTCCCCAACAATAGCTGCATCATCCGATCGCCCGCCGCCTATCCCTGGCACGACGCCGCCTTTGTCACGCCCGATTTCACCAGCATGATCGTCTATCAGGTCCACATCGGCACCTACTCGATCACCTCGCCCGGGACCCCGTCCACCTTCCTCGATGTCGCCGGCAAAATCCCCTACCTGGTCGCCTTGGGCATTAACGTTCTTCAGCCCTTGCCAGTCGATGAAGTCGAGACCGATCCGTCAATGGGTTATGACGGCGCCGACTACTTTTCCCCTGACCTTCCCTATGTAGTGACCGATAGCGGCCTTCTCGCGCAGCATCTGGCAACCATCAACGCATTGCTGCAAGCCAAGTCTGTGCAAACGCTCGGCCGTGGTGACATCGCCTCTGGACCGGCACAACTTAAGGTTCTCGTTGACCTATGCCACCTGTACGGCATCGCCGTGGTCTTCGACGTAGTGTACAACCACGCCGGAGGTTTTACGGTAAATGGCGCGCTCGACGACGGCTGCATTTACTACGGCGACCGTGCCGTCGATCGCGGCGACAACAATGACAGCCTCTACTTCACCGATCAGGATCGCGGTACTGGCGGCCTCTCCTTTGCCCTCTGGAACAACGATGTTCGCCAGTTCATCATCAACAACGCGAGCTACTACGTCGAGGAATTTCATGCCGACGGTTTTCGCTACGATGAAATCAGCGACCTGCTCTCCATGAACTGTGACTCGGGTTGGAGCTTCTGCTGCGATCTCACTGACACGCTGCGCTTCGTCAAGCCGCGCCTGCTCCAGAACGCGGAGTTCTGGCCGGGCGAGGTCGCCAACTACCCTAAGTCGGCGCCATCTATCGTCACCTCCGTCGCCAACGGCGGCGCCGGCTTCGACGTTCTCCAGCATGACGGCCTGCGTGGCGCCATCCGTGGCGCGGTAACCTCTTCGGCGTACGGGCAGCAGTCCGCCGTGGACTTCGACCGCATCGCAAACACTCTCTATCCGCAAGGCTTCAGCCACGCATGGCAGACCGTCACCTGCATCGAGAATCATGACATCGTCAAGGTCGGCACCGACCAGCGCGTGCCGTACCTCGCCGATTCCTGCGACCGCCGCTCGTGGTACGCACGCAGCCGCTCGCGCTTCGCGATGGGTTTGCTCCTCACCGCCCCGGGCATTCCTCAGCTCTTTATGGGCCAGGAGTTCCTGGAGGATAAGCAGTGGAACTGGGATGCGAAGTCTCCCAATCTTCTCTGGTGGGATGGATTGAATGCCGGAACCGACCCGGCCATGGTCAATCATCTTCGCTTTACCCAGGACCTCATCCGTCTGCGTTGGAACCAACCGGCGCTGCGCGGCGACAATGTGAATGCCTTTCACGTTTCTAATTCCAATCGCGTGATAGCATTTCATCGCTGGCTCGAAGGCAGCGGACAGGATGTGGTCGTAGTCGCCACTCTCGCGGAGACCAACTGGTACAGCTACGTGGTTGGCTTCCCCGCTTTCGGTTCCTGGACCGAAATCTTCAACAGTGACGCGTATGACAACTGGGTCAACCCAACCGTCGCAGGCAATGCCGGCGGCATCTTCGCATCGGGCCCTCCTATGCATGGGTTCGCGGCCTCCGCCAGCATCGTCATTCCGGCCAACGGCATCGTCGTCTTCACCCGGCCGTCATAGTAGCATCCTCGTTGTGCATCCCGGCTGATGCAGCTAAGTGACTTAGGCCACTCTTAAGACGCCAGCCATCTATCCCGTCGCACTTGAGCATGGTCGGTGACCGGCAACTGACGACGCGGCGGCGCCGAGCGCTTTTGATGCCGACGCCGCCGCACCTGTCGGGTAGTTGGCTTACCCCGGGTTAATGCTTGTGGTCGTAGCGGTGCTCGGCCGCCATATATTCATAAGGATGAGACCTCCAGTCTCTGCGAGCGATCGGATGATCTCTCAGGTAGTCCTCCAAGCCCGGGTGATGATCTACATAGATGCGATTATCGACGAGCGCTGGATCACGGTTCAATTGCTGCGCTACATCCGGGTGAGCATCCATGTAATGGTCGGTGGTCGCCAGGGGATGTGCACCGCCCCTATCACCGTGGTTCTCGTAGTAGTGCTCGCGCGCCATGAAGCGGTCGGGATGATTTCGTATTTCGGCGCGGATTTCCGGATGGTTATGGAAGTATTCAATGAGACCCGGATGAGCCGCCATGAACTGCGGATTGTCCACCAGGTGCGGGTCATGGCATAACTGCTCCGTCACCTCGGGATGCTCGTCGAGATAGCCATTGTCGAACCGGGCAATTGGGCCGGCGAAAGCCGCCGAACCGATAGCTCCGACAAAAACGATCGCCGCGAAAGTTGTAACGCACTTTCTCATGACGCGTCTCCTCTTGTGTATGAATTGGCGTTTCCGCCGATATTTCTCGCTCACGCGTTCCTGTCCGCGTGTTTCAGAGGTTCGACGCGATTGGGATCGCTTTCGTTTACAGTGCGGCGGCGGAATCCGGTGCAGCGGATTGAGCCCGGGAGCGTGTAAACGAATAGGTGAGGTGTTGCGTCGAATAGTTCTGGAATTTGTGTTGTCCGCCCGGGTGCGGATTAGGATTGCCGGCCGTAGGATCCTGATTAAGCCTGGTCCATGGCCACAGCACGGCTTAGGGGCGGTCTGACTCAGGTGGAGCGATCCGATGACGAATTGTGCCGGAGCATCGCTGAGCGCGACGCGGATGCATTCGAGATTATGGTGGACCGCCATCAGGCGCAGGCGTACCGACTTGCATATTCAATCCTTGGCAACGAGGCCGACGCACGCGACGTTTCGCAGGAAGCGTTCATCCGGCTCTACGAAGCAGCGGGGAAGTTCGATGGCAGGTCGCGATTTTCGACATGGTTCCACCGAATTCTGGTTAACCTGTGCATCGACCATCAGCGAAGAAACCGGTGGTGGCGGCGACTGGCGCCGCTCGCCGGCCCTGGAGACGATCCCGATGAGCGCGGATACGACCCGCCGTCGGGCGAAGCGGGGCCCGAGGGCGAAGCGATGCTGAGCCAATCGATCGATCGATTGCGTCCCGCACTGAATAAGCTCTCGCCACAGCAGCGCGCCGCGGTGCTGCTGCAAACGCAGGAGGGATTTACGAGCCGCGAAATTGCGGCTGTGCTCAATTGCTCCGAGAACACGGCGCGTGTGCACGTGCATCGTGGGATAATGCAGCTCAGGAAGTTGCTGCAAAGTGATTAATCGGCTTACTACTAATGAAAGATGCGCTATTGACTTAAGCGGCTACGGATCAACGCCTCATCAAGATGACCGCTAAACATCCAGAAACCGAGCTGGTGCCGTATCTGCGGGGAGAGTTGAACGCAAGCGAACGTGTTCAAGTCGAACGGCATCTGGAGCAATGCTTGCAGTGCCGCAAGTGGGCGGTATCGGCGGCGGCGATACTGTCACAAGTCGCCGCATCTGTGAATGACGTACGCGCGCCGGAATGGACAAACTACCGGGCGGATCTCGGGCGCAAGCTGCGCGCCGTCGCGAACGGGCGGAGAGTTGCGCAAGGAACGTGGTGGCGAACCGGTTTCGGCTGGCCGTCGATTGCGGTGACTGCGGCGGCGGCAGCGGTACTGACGATCGCGCTGGTTGCGCATCGCGGCGCCGGGGTGTCAGCGCCTGGAGTCGATCAGCTCGAGATGCCACCGGAGATGAGCGGCGCGGATGTTGGTCTGTTGGCGAACTATCGGGTCGTCGAGCATCTCGACCTGCTCGAGAACTACGAGGTTATCGAGCACCTGGACGATCTGGCGCCCGGAGATAGCCAGAACCATGAAACTCCGTCATAGAGTCGTTGCGATTATGCTGTCAGCGACCGCGTACGTCATTACCGAAGCGCCGCAGGCATCGGCGCAGGATGCGCCGCCGAGTCTTAGGATGTTGCTAAACCTTGATCTGTTTTCGTCGCGCCAGACGGATGCGTCGGCCACGCCGGGGCCGGGCGGAGCCGCTTCTGACTCGATGCTCGATCAGATACGCGCGCTCGACGCGCTGGGATACCTCGGCAATCCTCCCGATGCCACTGCCTCGGATGCCGCGTCCCAATCATCGGTAAGGCCGTCCGTAGAACCACCCGAAGCACCGGAACCCACGCCCGCACCGCCCGGCAATCCAGACTTTGACGCGGAGGGGCCCCAGCGATGACGCCGCGGATGCGCATAGTAAGTGCATTCATGCTCGCGGCATTCCTGGTAGGCGCGACGCTAGCGGCGATTCCAGCCTGTGCGCAATCGACGTTCGACGTGCAACCGTCGAATGACGCCGAGCGCGCGCTCATCGCACAGCATCCCAACGAATGGGCGCGGATGACGCCGGATCAGCAGCAGCGGGTGCTGGAGAACTATCGGCGATGGCAGGAGATGCGGCCGGAAGAGCGTCAGCGGGCGCAACAGAACTTTGAAGAATTTCGCAAGCTGCCGCCGGACGAACGCCAACGAGTAGTCCAAGCGTATCATCAGTGGCGGCAGCTTCCCGAGGCGCGGCGCGAGGAGTTGCAGCAGGCATACACCCGCTACCGGAGTCTGCCGCCGGATCAGCGCGACAAGGTGATGCAACGTTATCATCAATTCCAGCAACTGCGGCCGGATCAACGCGAAAGGATGCTTTCGAATTACCATCGCTGGCAGCAGATGACGCCGCAGCAGCGGCGGGAAGCGCGGCGGCGTTGGGGTCTCATGGGGCAGCATCCGCGATCACAACAGCAAGCACCGTAGGTAGAGGCAGCCCGCTCCGAGCTCAACTAGATTGCTCTTAGGAGTAACCGACCGCGCAAATGGAATTTTTCTGATCCGCTAGTAAACGACCTTGGAGTGGGCAGCGTCTAAGTTTTCGAAGCAGCCATTTTTAACCCTTAGCTCGACTGCATAATCAGTCGATCAACACTCGGGAGGAATACTTGATGTTTCCATCGCGACTTAGATGGCCGTTCGCAGTGCTAGCCGCACCGATGGTGCTCGGCCTCGCAACGGGATTGGCGCATGCACAAACCTTCAGCGCGCCGCTGAATCAATGCACATCAGTGACAGCACCGGCCGCGCTTCTGAACTGTGCCTCGGGGCAGGATCCTCTCAACCGGGGCGGTGCCACGATCAGCGACCAAGGTGACGTGACGGTCCAGATCTTTGGGGCGGCGACCAACACCACCTATGCCGTCAGCCTGGCGTCAGGCGACGGCACGCAAACCACAGCGCTGGGTAATCTGAAGACCGACAGCCACGGGGATGGCGCGTTTCGCAAGGACGCGTTTTTCAAATTCGGCACCGTCGGCGCAGGCAACGTGGTTCTGAGCAGTGGCGGCGGCGAAGAGTTCGTCACCGGAGTATCGATCTCGAGCAACGGCCTGGAGTCGGGCCGTGACTTTCAGCCGGGCCTCGTGCGCTGCACCAACGTCACCGTGCCCGGAAGTCTTTCGAATTGCGGCAGCGACTCCTTGAAGAGCGGCCACGTCGATGTAGAGAACGACGACGGTGCGTTATCGATCCATGTGTCAGGGGCTCGACCCAATACCAGCTATACCGCGATTTTCCGTTCGCCAAACGGTGGCACTTCCACCACGCTGGGGACGGTTGGTCCAACCAACAAAGCGGGCAGCGCCACGCTGATCAAGAACACGGAATTTACGGCCAGTGAGATCGCTTCGGGTTCAATCGTTTTGCAGAACGCCGGTACGGATGAATTCGTCTCCGGTTTCAAGGTCGATGAGAAGTTCGTGCCGCCCGCGGTATCGGCCGAGAACCTGATTCCATGCGAGGACGTGACCGATCCGATACTATCGAACTGCGGCAGCGACCCGCTGGACGGTGGCGGCTATGAAGTGGACGCCGGCGGCAAAATAAGCGTGAACTTGAAGGGCGCCGAACCGAGCACCAACTACGAGGTGTTCTTTCGGCCGCTCGATGATTCGGGCGACGTCGATACCAACATTGCGATAGCTACTAACGCGTCGGGTAACGGCGCGGCCGGCCCGAAGGACTTCTTCACAGCCAATACGGTTGCGGCGGGAACGCTGGTGGTGAAACGGTCTGGATCGGATCAGCCGGACGAGTTCGTAGCGGGCTTCAAACTTCATTAGACCATAAAGCAGGCCAGGGGCGCCTCGGAGGCCCGATCCTGGATCGACTAGAGAGCGACACAGCCCGTTCGGCGACAGCAGTTATCGCCGAACGGGCTTCGATCAAGCCTCGAAAGGAACCAGCCAGCGGTTGAACTATGCGCCGACGATCGCGGCGCGTTTCGCCTCATCAGCCGGCGCCGGACCTGTGACCTTGTAAAGCTTCTGTGAGTTATCCCAAAGGATTTTGCGTCTGACGGAATCCTCGCAGTCCGACAGGCCTCCCTTGATGCGAGCGTGCACTTCGTCGCCATAGAGCGACGTCGGATGCGGAAAGTCCGTTTCGAAGAGCACGTTATCTACGCCAACCTTATCGATCAGGCGGCGTGGCGCGGTCTGCTCGAACCAGTAACAGGCATAGATGTTTCGCGCGAAGTACTCGGACGGCAGCAAATCGAATTCCGGATGCTCTTCGGCCACGCTGTTACCCTGAAACTGGTAGTCGAGCGCTTCGAGCATGAACGGAACCCAGCCGATGCCGCTCTCGACCGAGACGAACTTAATCTTGGGATGCCGAGCCAGCACTCCGGACATGATCAGATCATTTAGTTGGAGGCCGTTGCGCAGGAAGATATCCACCGCCAGTTCCGCAAAGGCCGCCATTTTGCCGTAAGTCGCTACCTTATTTTTCAGCAGGCCCTCGGCCATGTCGCCCGAGCCAATATGGAAGCTAATCGGCAGATCCGTCTCGACCGCGGCTTCCCAGAGCGGAGTCCAATGCTTGTCGCCCATCAGCGGCAGCCCGTAATATTGCGGCTCCCCGGTGAACAGGATTCCCTTGTGGCCTTTTGCGGCGCAGCGGTGGATTTCGGTTACCGCAGCCTCGAGGTCCCAGAACGGAATCGACGTGATCGGCAGCAGGCGGCGCGAATCGGCGGAGGCCCATTCAGTCTGCCAATCGTTGTAGATGCGCACGCACGTGAGCATCAGCTCGGGGTCATCGAGTTTCAGGAATTGCTGCGCCCCGAAGCCGCCGACGTTCGGATACATAACCATCGCCCAGATACCCATTTCGTCCATGTACTTCAGCCGCGCCTGGGCGTCGTATGCCCCAGGATGCATCTCGTCGTAGTTCTTGGGCGGATGCTTAAAGCTGCCTCTCCCTGCGGTCGCGGTCATGCCGACATTCGCCAGCGGGCGGCCGTTTCCTATCAACCAGCGCTGGGTCCCATCGCGGCCGGTAATCACGTGCGGCACGCGATCGCGCATATTGGCGGGCGCGCGGCTGGTCCACAGATCTGGGGTTTCGGTTACGTGCGTATCCGCGTCGATGATTGTGTAGCCACTCATTGATTTCTCCCGGGTTATTTGACGGCTGTGGATTCAATTGGCGCCGGCAGATGAACAGTGGTCGCCATTGCCCGTCATCTTCGTTCCAGCTAGTTATCCTCACAATGTTATTTACGCCCTTGCGCGCGCCGATTGGAAGATGCGCGGGCCATTGAAATCGAGCATGCTGGAGACGGACGCAACCAATAGGGCTGCCCGGCTCGTCCCGTGACGAAGCTATTGCCGATGGCATATCGACAAAGAAGGTGTTCGCGATGCAAGTAGGTTATTTCACCGAACGGCCATATCGCTGGCTCCCCGAGGAAGAGATTCTCAAGAACGGAGCGTTCTTCGGCATCTCCAATCAACTGTACGACCGCGAAAAAGCGGCCGACGACTACCATTACTACCTCGACGAAAACTGTTATGCCGAGGACCTCGGCTTCGACGTCGTCGCGCTCAACGAGCATCACGGCAATCCGATTTGCATGGGTTCGGTGATGAACGTGGAAGCATCGGTGCTGGCCTATCGCACCAAACGGGTGCGGCTCGTCCTCATCGGCAATCCCTTGCCGGTGATCAAACATCCGTTGCGGATGGCCGAGGAGTTGGCCGAGATCGATCTCATTTCGCGCGGGCGCCTGGTCACCGGCTGGGTGCGCGGCGCCGGCAGCGAGCAGTTCTTCAACAACGCCAATCCGGCCTACAACCGTGAGATGTTCAACGAGGCCCATGACTTCATCGTACAGGCGTGGACGCGGCCCGGCCCATGGCGCTACGAGGGCAAGCATTTCCACTATCGGCACGTCAATCCGTGGGCGTTGCCATATCAAAAACCGCATCCGCCGATGTGGATTCCGGGCACGCTAAGTCCCGAGACGGTGGAATGGTGCGCGGCGCACCGTTATCCGTACATCGGCCTTGGCACTCCGCTCGCTCCAACGTGCGACCTGTGGGACTTCTATGCCGACGAGGCCGCGAAGCACGGCTACCAGGCTGGACCGGAGAACTTCGGCTACATGGTTGCGACGGCGGTGGGCGAAACCGAGGAAAAAGCGCAGGCGGCTGCGCAAGGCTTCGTGTACGGCGGCGGTCAGAATGCGTTCTCCGCACCCGAGTTCACGATGCCTCCGGGTTACAACTCCAAGGCCGCCATCCGGATTCTGGCCAAGCAACAGACCAGCGCCTGGCTCGGTATCAGTGGCGAGAAGGTGCGCGAGCAAATGCACGGCAGCGCCGACGGCAACATCGATTTCAGCGAAGTGCGGCGCAAGCTGCAGGCCGCATTGATGCGTGGTCAACAGAACATGCAGGTGCTCGCCGGCACGCCCAAGACGCTCATTCCCAAGATCAAATCCATCATGAGCGTGCTGCGCACCGGCATCTTCATAATCTTGAGTATCCAGGGACCCATCGGTGATGAAGACCGCCGCACCAGCATGAGGCTGTTCGCGGAAGAGGTGATCCCCGCGATGAAGGCGCATGCGAAGGCGATCGGCATCAGCGATCCCTTCGAGCGCACGCCCGGATCTGCCAGGCTGGAGCCTGGGACAAAACGCGCGCCGGTGGTCGATCGCGGTCCGCTTGCCGCCCTGGGATTCAAGTAGCTTCGACTTTGGTGCGCCCCGAGGGCCGGTGCAGGCCCTCGGTGTGACTGTTCAGCAATCCTTGCCCGCGTACGTGGCCCGCCGTCACCAAGCTGACCGCGAAGAGATCCTGGCGGCGCCTCGCGACGAACGGATTATAGCTCCATCGGATTGCGGAAGTGATCGCGAAAGATCCGCGAGCGGTGCTCCAGCAACAGCGGATCGAGCGCGGCTTTGACGACCGGGTCGCTGACGGTGAAGCCTGGGCGATAGGCTTCGGGCATCGGACACTGTTCCTTCGGCAGCGGATCCAGCAGATTGGAAAAGGCGGTCCAGTAGATGTCGAGAGCGCTAAGCGCGTCGCCAATAAAGTAATGCACGCCGCGCGCGTACTGCGATTTGAGCTGGGTGGCGAGCGCCTTGAGCGATGCCGCCGTGCGTTCACCCGCAGCCTTCGCGTCACCCTCGCTATAACCGTACTTGCCGCTCATCCTGCTGATTGCTTCCGGCGCGCTGCCGGACGCCATAAGCGGCGCGAAGAGCTGCAGACGCCGGTTCCATCCGATGCCCATTTCTCCGCAGATTTCATGCGACAGGCCGATCATCAACGCGCGTTGCGTGGCGTCGGCGGGCAGCAGCGACGGCTTGGGCGCGAGTCGTTCCGCGAGATAGAGGATATCGATCCACCGGTGGATCGGCTTTTCCTTCGCCCACGCGACGATGGGGGCGCTCGCTTCGCCACTCCAGGCGACTATGTTCTCGTTGGCTCCCCCCGGCTGCCAGGGTCCGACGACGTAGTCGAGGCCCTTGATCTCGAAAATGGTCTTGGCCGCCTGCCCCCATGGACTCGGCATGCCCTTGACCAAAACGATGCGCAAACCGGGGTGATCGACGATTTCCTCGAAGCTGCGATATTGCAGCATAGCTTACTCCTGCGCCTTCTCAGTGCTCGACAATGCGATTAGCGCGTCACCAGTTTCTGTGCCGTTTTCAACATCTCCGCCGTGGGTTCTTTGAACACCAACGGCTCCGGCACTGCAATACCGCGCTGACACGCCGGACGCGCTTCCAATCGATCGATCCACGCCTTCAGGTTCGTTAGGCCTTCGATGTTGACCCCGCTCCATTGGTAGATGCGCACCCAGCACCAGTTCGCGATATCCGCGATGCTATATTCGTCGCACAGAAATTCGCGACCTTTGAGCTGTCCTTCGAGCACCTCGAAGAGCCGCCGGCATTCGTTGTGATAGCGCTGGATCGCCGACGGAATCTTTTCCGGGAAATAGCGGTAGAAGACGTTGGCCTGACCCATCATCGGTCCGATTCCCGCCATCTGGAACATCAGCCATTGCGTCACCCGCGACTCGCCCTTTTCGTCCTTGGGCAATAGTTTGCCGGTCTTCCGCGCGAGATACAGTAGGATCGCGCCGGTCTCGAATACGGCAAAATCGCCGTTGGCCCGATCCACGATTGCCGGAATGCGGCCGTTGGGACAGATAGCGAGAAACTCGGGCTTTTTCTGATCGCCGGCACTCAAGCTTATGGGATGCAGGTTGTAGGGCAGGCCCACCTCTTCAAGGTACACGGATACTTTCCAGCCGTTAGGCGTGGAGGCGGTGTATAAATCGATCTGCGGGGTGCTCATTGATGACAATCTCCTCGGCGGCGTAATCGATACAGCGTCTGCCCGGCGGGCGCCGGTTACAGCCCGACCGTAACGATTCTAGAACGAGTAGTCAAGAAAGACTGGCAGCCTTCGGAACGATCCTCGACAACTCCAGAGCCAATAATCAGTACGAGCCTGAGAAAATCACGGGAATGAAATAATGATCGTTCCAATATGATGGGAAACGAATGACGCGCCTCAGATGCGGCGACTCTTACGCTGAGCCGCCGCTCTGACGATTTGATTGAAAGATGGCAAGACCGAACTGCCGACAGCCAGCCGAAGCGATCGAGAGCTAGCGCTATGAGGCCAATTTGCCGCCATCGACCGCGATCGAAGCGCCCGTCATGTAGCGGGCCTTGTCGGAGGCGACGAACACTATGGTTTGCGCGATCTCTTCGGGTGTTCCGAGACGGTTGGCCGGCACCGTCGCGACGAAACTCGCCTTCGCGTCCGCACTGCCGCCGGTGAACCGATTGATCATCTCGGTCTCGATCGGACCAGGCGCGACCGCATTTACGCGCACCCCGAACGCGACCGCTTCGAGCGCCGCCGACTTCGTCAACCCCTCGATCGCATGCTTGCTCGCGACATAGACCGCGGCGCCGGGCGTGCCGATTCGTCCCAACGCCGACGATAGGTTGACGATGCTGCCCTGCTTCTGGGCCAACATCACGCGCAACTCATGCTTCATGCTGAGCAAGGTGCCGAGGACGTTGGTGTCGAAGGTCTTCGCGTAGCTTTCCGCCGTCGCTTCCGTGATCGGGCCCGGCGTGCCTTCGGTACCCGCGTTGTTGATCGCCACGTCGAGACGGCCAAACCGCGCCACGGTCTTATCGATGAGATCGCGCACGTCCGCCTCGTGACGCACGTCCGCCCGCCAATACTCTGCCTCCGCGCCGATGGTGCGTAGTTGAGCGAGTAATCCTTGCCCGGCTTCATCGTGGCGACCCGAGACGACGACGCGCGCGCCCTCGTGCGCGAACGCAATCGCGACGGCCCGTCCGATTCCTGTGAGCGCTCCAGTGATCAAAACAACGGGGCTATTCATGACGGTACTCCTTGGGACAAATAATCGATCGGCCGACGGCAAGATGCGATTGGAAATGGTTGCGGCCGTTCTTGCCGAGCCGAAAAGCCGACTCTGCAGTGGGTTTCCGCATCGCAGCCTTGAATACTCGCTCGCGTGCGCCCTTGAATCAAGTTGGTAGGGCAGAGCCGGCATCGCAGTCATTGGCAGCGCGCGGCTGGCGCAGTTTCCGAACCCACTATGATTGCGCTATCACTAAGCGGTCGGCGGCCTTTCGACAAATCGTTGTTAGTGCACGCAAATGACGTTTTCAGAGCAAACGAGGAACGCTAAGCCAATGGCATACGACACCTACAAGCTGATCGGCGTGGAAGTGCGCGGCAAGGTCGCCTATGCGACCATCAACAATCCCCCCGTGAACGTGATTACCCTGCCCCTCCTGGACGAGTTCACGCGGCTCTCCACTGAATTGGCCGACGACGACGACCTCCTGGTGTTCGTGCTCCGCAGCGCCAATCCGGACTTCTTCATCGCCCACTTCGACGTCGGCGCCATCCTGCAGTTTCCGGTCGATAAGCCGCCGCGGCACGAGGACTACGCCAACGCTTTCTATCACGACATGTGCGAGCGGTTTCGCCTCATGAACAAGATCACCATCGCGCAGATCGAGGGACGCGTCGGCGGCGGTGGTTCGGAACTCTCGATGTCCTTCGACATGCGCTTCGGCGTGCGCGGCAAGACTTTCGTCAACCAGATGGAAGTGCCGCTCGGAATACTGCCCGGCGGCACCGGCACGCAACGCTTGCCCCGCCTCATCGGCCACAACCGCGCGATGGAAGTAATCATGGGCGGGATCGATATGGATGCCGATACCGCCGAACGCTGGGGCTACCTCAACCGCGCCTTCGAACCCGGGCTGATTGGACCCTACGTCGAATGGCTGGCGCAGCGTATCGCGTCGTTTCCGGTGGAGGCGGTGCGGCTCACCAAGCAGGCGGTCAACTCAGCCGAAAAGCCGATCGCCGAGGGCCTTAGAGACGAGAGCTACCTGTTTCAGCAACTAGTCCGGACTGAGAGCGGACAGCGCAACATGCGCAAATTCCTCGAGGTCGGCGGCCAGACCCGCGAGGGCGAACTGAAGATTCAGGAACTGAACGGTCTGCTCGGCGGCCTTAAAGGCAAGTAACCGGCGGCAGAACAACGGCAATCTTTTCAGTTGAGCTATAAATCTCCGCGTCTGCCATTGTGACTTGGATCATAGCCCAGGGCCGCAGCGCCGAGGGACATAGGTGTTCCCTTGTAGGTCCGTCCGCTGGTGCGGGGGAGCACCTCGGCGGTCATGCAGTCTGCGGTCGCATGGCCTGTCGTAAGCCGCATGGGGTACGGCGTACGAATGGTGCGGCACGGGCATCGGCTCTCCGCGGCCCTGAGCAACTTCACCTCGATCGCCGACCGACCATCGTTTCCGCCTTTTCCGCACACATCCGCGACCATCCTTCGAATGCGGGAACGATTCAGGCGGTGAACCGCCGGATCGGTGTGCTGGCAGCACACCAATCCGGGCTATTGTCGTTTCAAAGCAGGTCAAAATTGTACTGGAACTGTGCGGTCAGAAGGCTCTGACCTTTGAGCAGGCCACCGGCTTGTATCGAGCTGATGTCACTGCTGAGAATTTCGATGGCCTGGAGCTTCAGAAAGTACTTCTTGGTCCACGGCGGATTCAGCACGACTGACGGGAACAGCAGGAAAGATCGTCCTTTAGGACTAAACACCATCGTCCAGGCTGGCTCAATGTCGTTCCACAACCAAGATGTGCCGACATTAAGCAGCGCGCTAACGTTGTTCTTCATGCTGCCTTCCGGCTCGCCGCCGCCACCGGTCCATGGGGCGCTCTGCTCCGTCATCGATCCGTTGCTGTCCATTGCAATATGATCCATCACTTCGACATTAGCCGAGAGGTTGCCGGTGTCGGTCAGCCACGGGGCATAGGCCTGATCGATATCAATCGCGAGCATCCAGTTGACCGAATCGTCGTAGCGGACGCCGTCGGGATTGCCAACTTGATCCCAGCTATTGACTGATTGATGGTTGGTGTAGGTGCCTTCCGCGCGTCCAACCATGGGCAGGTATTCTCCCACCGCCGTCGGCATAGGCAGCGGCGCGTCCCAAGTCACACCAACGATCTGTATGGGAGCGTACTTGGAGCGGAACTGGTTGGTCCATTGCTGCCAGTAGGTGCTCGGGTAGAGATTGAGCGTGTAGTAGTAGAACGCGGTCAATTCCGAACCGCCGACCAACGTGTGGAAGCGGATGCCTTCTTCCCAATTCGAGATTGTAGCGGCCGGAACTTTCCACTGCCCAACATCAACCGCCTGGCCGTTACCTAGAGAAAGATCGCAGTTACGGCGCAATCTTTTAGGGACGGGATTAAGCGGCTGACCATTTGCTCCGAGGTTGGTGCAATAGTCGAATTCATTAGCGACCGGCGAAAAGATGTACTTGTCGAACTGCAAAGGGTCGCCTTTCGGCCCCAGCAGCGGCGCACCGGGCGTCAGGGCATTGTTGGCCGGATAAAAATGGTTAATGAAATGCGCGCCGAAAAGACCGGCGGGGTCGAAGCCTACGCCCGCGGGGAAGCCGTTATTGACGCTGCCCGCGTTGACGTTGCACTCGCCGTCATAGCGATGGTCGGCGTAATCGCAACTGTTCCACATCGGCTGCAAGCGCGGAATCAAAACGCCTTCGAGGAAGTTCGACTCGAACGGTCCATACTCGGGCAGATTCCAAATCGGGTGAATCATCCATTGCGGGATGCGCGACTGCTCAAGGTTGGCAAAGCCAAACGCCCAGGTCGTATCCTGCGGGTTGATGACGTCGCCGATCCGGAACGCCAGTGACTGCCCCCACACCACGATCTGGTTACCGACGTAGGTGACCACCGGTCCGGTCTTGTTCTCCCACCAGGCGTCGCGGACGGTGTACTGGTTGTAAAAATAGTTGCCGTACTTACCGAAACCGCTGCCGGCCTGACCGGCCGGGTTGGGGACGTGGCCGTTGGCGCTATTCCATGCATACGGCGGTTCATAAACGAACCATTCGCGCATGAAGAAGTTATTGTTCTCATTGAGCCGATAGTTCTCGTCCACCTGCAGCCAGGTGCGCGAAACCGCGAGGCTGTTGCGGCTCTTGGTGAAGCCAACCAGACCCTGCGGGTTCTGCCACATGCCAAATGTCTGACTTAGAAATCCAGAGACGTGCAGGCCGCTAAGCCAGCCCTCTTCGGCAGTACCGCCGGTTGAGTCGTCCGGGAGAACCGACGCCGCAGGCCGGACGGTCGGAAGGACCGCGGCCGCCGATCCGGTTACGTTAAGCGTGTCGCCGCCAGTTACCGAGAGGTCTGCGGCGCGCCCTCGCGACCCAATTGAAAAGACCAAGGTCAAAGTCATGAGCGCGGCGACAGCTACCGATAATCTTACAATTCGTCCTACAACACGTGACCAGCAGATTCTGTGTCCCATTTTCTTCCCCCGTTGAGTGACAAGCGTTGAGCTAACCGCCCCCAGACGATTGGCGTGTCTTGTGCCCTCAGCCGGTTTCCAATACGGAAACCGTCGAAGATGGTGTTTGTACTGCTATGTGTTGCTATCGGCTCGCAGCCATCACGTCGGCGCCGCGATGGTCGAGCCGGTCAAGCCGAGACCGTTCTTTGTTTACTCAAAGAGGTCCGCTGCAAATGCAGCAGACCTGGTGGTGCTGCAGTCACAGGAGCCGTCGCCATCAAATCCGCGGCGGTCCAACCAAGGTGGATGTTCGGAAGATTAGTCCCCATGAGTTCCCTCCTACGGAGGCATCGTTGATACCGTTTTCAGCCGGTAAGACGACAAACTCTTTGCGAATCGAGCCCGGGCTTGACGCCAATTCCCTATCGTCAGCCGAGTTACAACGCCGAACAAATGTTCAACGCCCGTCCCATCCCATGTTTCGAGTCTGGGCAGGTTTGCGCAAATACGGAAACTACGCTGCTGCATGTATATGAGCCGGTGAAAAATTGCAAGCGCTGTTTTAATAGAATTTCACTCGGTTTCGAACAAGTGCCTTCGCAAGTAAGGGAAGGCGACTTTGCGGACGTTCCTGACGCGGTTGCGATCGTTATTGCCGAGCCAAATCGCAAAGAGGCCGGCACTTTGTTAAAGAATATCTTATTGGTGAGAGGGCTTATCTGCCGGGAGAGAAAAGAGGGAGCGATTGAATTGCTACGCGGTATTTTCGCGCTAATTCTTTGTTTGTTGGCGACGCCGGCGCGGGGACAGTTGGTCGGCCGATCTCAAATGGTTCCACCGACGTTGCATCTTGCGCCAGCGCTGCCGCTGCAGGGCATGGGATCCCCCGCCCCACCCAGTAACCAAACGTTGGAAATCCCTACTGCATGGCTCGGCTGCTGGTCGGGCACCAGTACGGCGCCCGATTCGGTACAGCGATTTCACGATCCGCTCGTGCGCGACAGAACGTCATTTACCAAAACGATTTGTTTCTCGCGCGGCGGCATGAGGGGGACCACCCTCACCTCCGATAAGGATCACGTCGAACACGGCGGAAATTATTTTCATAGTTGGGCGGGTAAGATGTATGTGGTTTCAAGCGATGACAGTCATGTGCGCTTGCGCGAATCAGGCGATGCGATTCAATCTGGAACTCAAAGCAATTCTCCCGATCCCACTCACTACGATATTCTGCAACACGAGGAGAGCGACTGGGATTGTATCTTTGAGCCGGGCGGAAACACTCTCCTCGTGCGGGTAAGGCAGAGTCAGTGGTGTTCCAACTACCCGGAGATCGGATGCGATGGCTCAATTTGGCTGGTCGTGACCTGGCACGTCGAGTTCCATCGCGTGGCCGGTTAGCCCGGATTTCCAGTATCTCAGTGAACTAGTAATTTGGTAAAGTACGCGAAACGCGCTGGTGGGCGTGGGTTTGGATGCGGTCGAAGCGGTGCGGAGGTGGAGAGGCGGTGGGTGAAACACAAAACCGGCCCTTTCAGCTCTCCTTCAATAGCTCGTTGAAGGTCGACTTCCAAGGCGCCCGGGTGACCTCCGACGGTGGTCTGATTCTGGTGCGCGAGCTGGATGAGCGTCTGGGCTTGAGCGTGCTCATAGAACGACACCTGAGCGATTCGCGCCGGGGCAAGAATATCCAATTGCCGCTGGCCGACCTGCTGCGGCAGTCGATCTATAGCCGCTTGGCCGGGTATGCGGATGTCAACGACGCCGCGCGCCTGTCTCAGGATCCGACTTTCCGGCTGATCGGCTCGCGGAAGATTTGGGAGCGCGGTGCGGCCTTAACCTCGCGGTTGCAGTCATTCGAGACCGAAGTGCTGACGCAAGAAGAGAACCTCGCCGGGCTGGCCGCGCTCAACCGGGAGTTGCTCGCCAGGGTGGAAGCCATCGCTTCGCCTCGGCGGATCGTGCTGGATATGGACAGCACTGAAGTGCGGGTCCATGGCCGGCAGGAACAAAGTTCCTACAACGGCCACTTCGAGTCGACCTGCTATCATCCGTTGCTGTTGTTCAACCGCGAGGGCGACTGTCTGGCTGCCAAGCTACGTCCTGGCAACGTACACAGCGCCGACGGCTGGGAAGAACTGCTGCTGCCCGAGATCGAGCGGCAACAGGCGCAGGGCAAAGAAGTGACCTTCCGTGGCGACGCCGCCTTTGCCAAGCCGGAGTTGTATGAGGCGCTGGAAGAACGCGACGTGAAGTACGCGATCCGCCTTCCTGCCAATAACAATCTGCAGGGGAACATTACGGAGTTGCTGACGCGGCCAGTGGGACGGCCGAGCCACAAGCCGGTGTTTCGATTCAAAAGTTTTCTATATCAGGCAGCGAGTTGGACGATGGCCCGGCGGGTGGTGGCGAAGGTCGAGTTCCATTGCGGGGAGTTGGTTCCCCGCGTCGGCTTTATCGTGACCAACTTGGCGCTCGACAACCGGGCAGTGGTACGCTTCTACAACAAGCGCGGCACGGCCGAACAATGGATAAAGGAAAGCAAGCAGGCGGTCGCGCTGACGCGGCTTAGCTGCCACCGCTTTCGGGCCAACGAGGTGCGGCTGTGGCTGAGCCTGATTGCTTATAACCTCGGCAATCTGTGGCGCCGGCTGGCGCTGCCGACGCGGGTCGCCACCTGGTCGCTTACCAGCTTGCAGCAGCGGTTGGTCAAGACCGGCGGACGGCTCATCCAACATGCGCGCTACTACTGGTTGCTGCTGGCGGAGAGTCATCTCACGCGGCAGCTATTCGCGGGCATGCTGGCCAAGATCGCGATGCTGCCGTCGCCAGCGGGATAAAGTGAGACGCAAAGAGGAGCAAATCTCGATGACGACACCGGGAATGCAGGGAGAAGTGTCGCCGGAATCGATGCGGGAAACGGGTCTGCAGCCGTCGAAGGCCCGCCCGACGCGAAACCGGCCACTTCCGCAACTACTTGGGGACACTGCGGAACAAAGTCGGCTAAAGCCTTGCAGAGGAAAGCCGTTCGAGCTACCAAACGAGTTGGAATTGGAAAGTCATGAAGGAAATCCCGGCTTATTGAGTACTGACGTCATGAGCGTATTTCACTACGGGCCAGACTATCCCGATGAGACGTATGTGCCGCATTCCTATCAGGAAAACACTATCGATCTCGGGGAAGTCGTCATGAATTATGTGGTTGCGGGCGACCCTGCCTCGCCCGCACTCCTGCTGATTCCCGGTCAGACTGAGTCGTGGTGGGGCTACGAGAAAGTGATGGGGCTGCTCGCAAAGCGCTTCCAGTGCTTCGCGGTCGACCTGCGAGGTCAAGGTCGCTCGACGCGCACACCCGGCCGCTACACACTCGACAACATGGGGAATGATCTCGTTCGTTTTCTTGCGCTGGCAGTCAAGCGCCCGGCAATTGCCAGCGGGCTTTCCTCGGGAGGCCTCCTCACGGCATGGCTGTCCGCTTATGGAGTCCCTGGATCGATACGCGGCGCGATTTATGAAGATCCGCCCTTATTCGCTGCCGAGCTCAACCCGTCGTGCGGCCATTCGATTCGTCAGAGCACCGGACCCGTCTGGGCGCTATTTGCGAAGTACCTCGGCGATCAATGGAGCGTCGGCGATTGGTCTGGCCTGAAGGCTGCGGTTCGTCGGGAATTGCCGCCGTCACTGGCGGTAGTGGGGGAGCGAATAATCCCGCAGGTCGAGAAGCCTCCGCAGGAACTCAAAGAATACGATCCCGAGTGGGCGCGTGCGACTTTTACCGGAACTCTTGCGGCCAGCAGCGACCATGCGCAGATGCTCGCCGCCGTTAGAGTGCCGATCCTCTATACGCATCACGTCCGCGGCATCGACCCGCAATCGGGGTCCCTCGTTGGGGCGGCTTCTGATCAGCAGGCCGCATATGCTTGCGAACTGATTCGCTCCGCGGGTCAGCCGGTCGACTATCGCTCATTTCCTACGATGGGGCACCGGATGCACTCCCAAGACCCTCAGCTCTTTGCGCAAACCTTGCTCGAATGGGCGTCCGGGCTGGGATAGGTGGCGGGCGCTAGCCGGCAAGCAGTTTCAAACAACGAGGGAGGTGTTTTGCTATGGATGATGAACGTCCCAGCCAGACCGCCGAAATTGCCGCGCTGCTGCGTGCCCTGCATCAAAAACTCGATGGCGAGCCGAAGATTCTGGATGACCCAATTAGTCCCCGCCTCTTCGATGAGGAAAGTGCCTTCTACAAGTCGGCGCTTGAGCGTCTAGGCCTTCCCCAGGCTCTCATATCGCAGCTCAAGACAACCGTCGTAATGCGCAGCCGGTTTGCCGAAGATCGACTCGCCGATGTGTTTCAAGAAGGCATGCACCAGTACGTCCTCCTGGGTGCGGGGCTCGACACTTTCGCATATCGGCAACCGCCATGGGCCAATGCGCTGCGGATATTTGAAGTCGATCATTCTGCAACTCAGCGATGGAAGCTCAGGCGGCTGATGGATGCGAAAATCTCCGTGCCCCGCAACGTCACTTTCGTACCCTTGGATTTTGAGAAAGACACGCTCACGAATGAATTGTCACAGGCCGGATTTGATTCCAGCGCCGCCACCTTCTTCTCGATGCTCGGCGTTAGCCATTATCTGACGGAAGCGGCATTCGACAAGACGCTGAAGTTTGTCCTGTCAGCGCGAGCACGAAGCGAGATTGTTTTCAGTTTCGCTGTTGCGGACACCATACTCGACGCGGGCGATGTGGCTCGCGCGCGAGCGGCTTCCGCGCATCTCTCAGTAATTCGCGAACCTGCGCTTCTGCGATTCCACCCCGACCAGTTGGTAGCAAAGTTAACGGAGATGGGCTTCTCTAAAGTTTTCCATCTGACGCCCGGGAAGGCCAATGAACGCTATTTCCAAAATCGTAGCGATGGTCTGAATGCAGCGATTTTGGAACAGATGATGAGAGCGACGGTGTGAGGCAAGTGCGATGTCGTTGCTAGACATATTGGTCCGGCAAGCTCACGGCGGCGATTTTTCCGCGATCCTGCAGCTCTGGGGACATGCGGGTGTCACCCCTCCAAGCAATTAGCGATTCGCTCGACGGATTAAACCGTTTGATGGATAGTGCTGGAGCTGTACTTTTAGTCGCGACGGCTCACGGCCGCATCGTTGGCTCGGTGATCGGCGGCTGGGACGGATGGCGAGGCAATATCTATCGCCTCGCAGTGGCACCAGAGTACCGCCGGTGAGGTATCGCAAGGCGTTTAGTAAAAGGTGTGAGCCGTGCGCTTTTCGCCAAAGGCGCAGAACGGATTGGGGGTTAGATGCAGCGTCGGCGCCTGCGGGCGGATTTTTCGGCGGTGATGCTATGGCTGGGTTTTCTGTCTGATGAGGTGCCGGCCGGCCACGCCCAGCTTCCGTCGCTTGATTCTTATCCCGTGGGCCTCGTGCGCCGAACATGCATCAGATGGTAGGCTGGCCAGGTGAATCAATCAGTTAACAGGCAGTACTAAGATGGCAATAGATTTCAGCTTGAGTGAATCGCAGGTTAAGCTGCAAGCCGATACGCGCGGGTTTGCCAAGCGGGTGTTGAGCGACGTCAAGGAAGTAATTGCGAAAATCGCGCGGCCGGAAGATCGCTTCTTTGCGATTCGGCCGTTCTACGAAAAGATGGTCGCAGCGGGATTTACCAGGGCGCTCATCCCGATCGAGAACGGCGGCACTGGAATGTCGGCGCTCGATTTTGCCATCGCAGCCGAGGAGCTCGCGGCGGTCGATATCAACGTCCCGAGCGCTCTGCTGGCGACTGGACTCGGACTCGAACCGATAATTCGTTACGGTACCGCCGATCAAAAGCGCGAGTTCCTGACGCCATACCTGGCGACCAGTGGATCGCGGCTGGCGGCACTGGCCTTCACCGAGGTCACCGGCGGTGCCAATTTCGATACTCCCGATCCGCGCGTGGGAGTGCGGACGTTCGCGCGCCGGGACGGTGACTACTGGGTAATCAGCGGGCAAAAGCATTACACCACCAACGGCACGGGATGGGATGGCAAAGGAGCCGATCTTTTCAGCGTGGTCTGTCGCACCGATCCCGACAAGCCACCGCGGGAGTCTTTGGCCATTATCGTGGTGCCTGGCAATAGCCCGGGAATCGAAATTGCAGGGATCCTGGATACCGTGGGTCATCGCGCAGTGGTGTCGCCGCGGATCCATTTCAATGAGGTGCGGGTGCCGGCGGGAAATATGATCGGACAGCCCGGCGACGGTTTAGCGATGACGGCGAAGACCTTCGCCTGGACCGCGGCATTGATTGGAGCGACGTGCACCGGAGTGATGCGCGCGGCCTTCGATTACGCGTTCGAGTTTGCCAAAAACGACTATCGATCGGGACCGGTGCCGGTAATCGAGTATCAGAACGCCGGCTATATGCTCGCCGACCTTAAAATGAGAATCGAAGCATCGCGCTACCTGGCGTGGAAGGCGTGTCACTACCTGGACACGACCGGCGGCGAAGGACTGGAGATGGCCGTAATCGCCAAAGTGTATTGCTCGGAACTGGCGGTGCAGGTGGTGTACGACGCGATGCGTCTGGTGGGCGTCGATAGCTATACCGATATGACGCCGCTGGCCGGTCTGATGCAGGATGCGCTGTGCTTTCCGCTCTACGACGGCGGCAATATGGGCGTGCGCCGGCGTCAACTGCACAATCTTTTTCGCACGCCGGGCTATGATCCAATGGCGGCGGCGGAGGGTCGTCTCTCATCGCGCAGTTGATCGAAGTTCCGCAGCGTGGCGACCAGTCCCCTTCGGCGAGTTCCCTCATTCGACAGCAGTAGTGATTAGCCCGGCGAATGAATGTCGGCGGGACCGTCCGGAGCAACGAGAGTATCCGCAGTAGAGGACAGTTCTATTACCTGGTGATGGAATTTGCGCAGACTCGGCCGGTGTCCAATACTGATGAACGAGGTCTGCGACTGCCCGAGTTCCGAGTACAGGCTGTCCTCGGCCGCCGCGTCGAGTGCGCTGGTGGCCTCGTCGAGAAAGGCGAAGCGGGGGCAATCGATCAATAGACGCGCGAACGCGAGCCGCTGTTGTTCACCACCAGAAAGCACGTCCGCCCAGTAAAATTCAGCATCCAGCCCTCCGAACTGTTCGGGCAGATGCGCCAGGCCAACTATTCCCAATACCTCCAGCAGCCGATCGTCGCTCACCTCGCCCGCGCGTGGATACTGAATCTGCTCGCGCAGCGAACCGAGTATCAGGTAGGGCTTTTGCGGCATGAACATAATCTGCTCGACGGGTGGCCGCAGTATCCGACCGCTACCGAAGCTCCATAGGCCTGCGACCGCGCGCATCAGCGAAGTTTTGCCGGCGCCACTGGGTCCCGAGAGCAGCAGTGTCTCGCCGTCGTTAATCTTGATCGATAGGTGGTTTTGCAGTTCCCGCTTCCAATCGGGCGTCATCAAACCCACGTTCTCGAGTGCTATTTTTCCGTCCGCTTCGACTATTTCGATATGCGTTTCCCGCTCCGGCTGGTCGCTGCCCGCAGTATTGCAGCGCTCTTCGAAAGCGGCGAGGCGATTCACCACCGACGCGTAATCAGTGAGCGCTTGAAACTGGTCGACCACCAGCGAGAGCGAACTCTGCAAGACCGAAAATGCATAGGCGGCCTGGGTAAACTCCCCCAGTTTAAATTGGCCCGAAAAGTAGGCGCCGGCGAGCACAAAATATGGGACCAGGCCGGCCGCATTGCCGTACGCGGTAGTGAACAGGGCCAGATGTCGCTGCCAGAGAATCAACATCTTGAAATTCTCGATTACCTTTACGAACCGCCGCCTGAGCTGATGCGCCTCGTCGCGCGCACCGTCGTAAAGAGCGATCGCTTCGGCATTGTCCCGGGTATGCACTAAGGCGAAGCGGTAGTCCGCTTCAAAGCGCTGCTGATTGAAGTTGATCAGTACCAGGCGCCGCCCGATTACCGCCGCCAACCATGTCCCGATGACCGCGTATCCGATCAGGCAGACTGCGAGCCACCGCGAAATCATCCAGAGGATTCCGAAGAAGGTCGCCGCCGTCACGATCGCCTGGAGCGCGCTCATGGAATAGTTGAGGGCGCCGCTGGTGAAGCTATTAATGTCTTCGCTGATTCGCTGGTCGGGATTATCCACGGAGTGGTCGCGCATGATGTGGTAAAGGGCGTTCCGGTGGAGCATGCGCTGAACGAACCGTTCCGTCAGCCAGTTGCGCCAATCGATCGAAAGTAAGCCTGTGAGATAGGGATAATACGCGGCGATCGGAACGAATATGGTTATCCAGATCACGAACAGGATCATCAGGTGATAGAAGCGTGCCGAATCCTTCGCTTGCAATGCGTTCATCACGTCGCGCGAGACATAACTGAACAACGCCTGCATGCCAGTCGTGCCAAGGGTCAGCACGATCATCGCGCCGATGAGCAGGAATGCCTTGCGGCGCCGTTCTGAAGCCCAGTAGGGACGCACGAGCCGCCATAGGCGCTGCCAAAAAACCCGATCGAATCGATCGGAACCCGAGCCTTGATTTGCGTTCATGCTTTATTAGACGTTCGCGGTGACCGAAGTGCTATCGTAATAGTGCGGTTGCACCGCCGAAATTGACAAGGCTGTATGGGAGAGGCTTGGCGCCTTATCCTGTTTCGGGCGGCCATGCCCCGCCAATTCCGCCCGCGACCGTTCGATGAAGGTGCTCTCGGCTCGCACCCTGCGATGCTCGCGAAACACCCTGCAAGCGGCTATCCAGGGTCAGCGGGCAATTGAGCGAGCTGTCTAATTCTGAAGAATCGCCGAATCAGTGTCCCCGATGCGCTGCGCGTTCCGATTCACGAACCCGCCTTTCGATTCACGAACCTTTGATTACTGCGATTGCCTTGTCGAGACGATCGCTGTACGCATTGATCGCCGCCGCTGTGAGTTTCGCATACCGATCGGCGTCGGCCCACCTCTGATCTTCTATCGCCTCGCGAACGCCAGGCAGGGTCTTCGATCCATAGCCGGTAAAGCGGCCGGGCGCGTAGATGAGATTCTTGTACCAAGGGCGACCGGGCAGGCCGACTTCGGGCGCTAGCGTTTGATCGATGTCGAACATCAGCGCCTGCAACCTGGCCAGTTGGTCGCTCGAAAGAGCCGCCGCGCCTTTCGCCAGTGCGTCGTCATAGGCCTTGGCGCTGACCTTTAGTCGATCGACTGCATCCTCGAGCGCCGCGAACTCGATATGCGGGACTGGCCGCAGCGGTGTGGGCAGTCCGCTCGACTTGGTGGGATCTGCCGCCAACTGGAATGCGCGATCGCGCAACAAGCTGGCCTGTGCTTGCGCCGCCTCGCGCTTGTCGTCTGCGAGCTTCTTGATTTCGTCGAGATAGTTCCCGACGGCGTCGGCAAAGTCGGTTACACGCTGAACCGGAATAGTCGAGTCCGCCGCCCGCAATACCATCCGTCCGATCGTCTTGGCCAACAGCGCGTCATAGACGAAGCCCGGATCGACGAAGCGGGTATGGTGCTCGAACGTATCGTAACGCGAATGATAAACCCCGCGCGTATCGCCTTCCTCGGCGAAAGCCACGTCGAGCGCTGGCACGCCCAGGTGCTCCAGAAAGGCCGAAAAATCTGAGCCCGATCCCAGCGCTTCAATGGGAAAGTCCTGGCTCGGATCTGCGGCTACCTTAGCCTCCGCCTTAGCCTGTTCGGTGGCTTCCGGCTCGAGTGCATCGACGCGCATCTTCGCGCGCATCCGCTGGCCAATCGAGACTCCCGTCTCAGGATCGATCACGTCGGCGGCGACCTCGTTCACGAAATGATCGAAATCGTGACTGCCCCCGACATTCAGAAACCCGCGCGCGTTGGTATCCGAGTTTATATAGATAAGCGCCTTTTGCTTGAGTTCCTTCGCGTGCGTTTCCGTCCATTCGGTCGATCCCAGGAGCATCGGCTCCTCACCGTCCCAGCTCGTGTAAACGAGACTGCGTTGAGGCCGCCAGCCGGTCTTCACCAGCGCTCCGATCGCCTTCGCCTCCGCCAGCAGCGCAATCTGGCCCGACAGCGGATCGCTCGCGCCGAACACCCAGCCATCGTGATGGTTGCCGCGCACCACCCATTGGTCGGGATAGGTCGATCCCGGCATCATTGCGATGACGTCGTAGATGGGCTTCATGCTCCAATCGGACTTGACCATCAGATGCGCGACCGCTGGTCCGGGGCCCACGTGATAGGTAATCGCGAGCGCGCCGCGCCAACTTGGCGGGGCGACCTGGCCACCCAACGCCGCGAGGAAGGGCTGTGCGGCGGCGTATGAAATTGGCAGCGCGGGAATCTTCAAGATCGACGGCGCCTCCGAGATTTTCAGCCGCTTGGCGTCCTTGGTCGCACCGACGCCCGGCGTCAAGGGATCGCCCGGATAAAGCTGCATGTCGGCGACCGAGCCGCGTTGCAGCCCATCGGGAGGCCGCATCGGGCCAGTTGGATAGGTCTCGTCAACCGCGTAGCCGTCGCCTGCCGGGTCCGAATAAATGATGCACCCGACCGCGCCGTGATCCTGGGCGAGCTTCGGCTTCAGGCCGCGCCAGCCGCCGCCGTACCGCGCGATGACGATCTTGCCCTTGACGCTGACCCCCAGCAGTTCCAGCGTCTTGTAGTCGTCCTGCATCCCGTAATTGACGTAGACCACAGGGGCGGTGACATCGCCGTCGCCCTGATATTCGACGTAGGCGGGCAGCGCGGGCTCGGTGGCGGTCGCACTGGAATCACCAGGGATAGGCGGCTCCTGGAGCGTCGCTTTGAAGGGTTTGGGGCCTTTCAGTTCCAGCGTCTCGCTGATCGGCGTGGGATAGAGCACATCGAAAGTTTCAATATGCGCGTCCCATCCCCACTGCTTGAACCATGCGAGAATCTGTTCCGCGTTGGCCTTGTCGTGTGGTGAACCGACCTGGTTCGGCTCGGCCGCGAGTAACTTCAGCCAGTCGCGCAAGTCGTTCGGCTCAATGCGAGCGTCGAAGGCGCGTTCAAGCGCCGCCTCGCCAGATATAGCCAGTGCCGACGGTGACGCTGGCGCAGGTGCTGAAATTGCCGCAGGAGATTGCACCGGCCCAGATAAAGGTACAGGCGACGCTGAAGGAGCCGATGCTGCTGGCGCAATACCCACGCACAGAAAGCTCAGTGCGGCGAGCGCTAAGACGGCGAACATTGCGGCGAAACGGAAAGCGGCCCGCGTCCCGCGGCGGCCCGCATCCGTTCGATCGCAAGCGGCGTGATATCGCCTTGAGCTATTTTCCGCTGACTGCAGGACCGCGCACGACCTTCCCCGGCATCGCACCGGTTGACTGCCCATCCTGGAACGTGACCTCGCCGCTCACGATGGTGAACTTGTAGCCATCAGCCCGCTGCACGAAGCGACGGCCGTTGGCGGGCAAATCGAAGACCATTTCGGGCGGATGGAGCCGCAGCCGGTCGAATTCGATGAGGTTGATGTCCGCCTTCATCCCGGACGCCAGCGTTCCGCGATCGTGCAGACCATAGAGCAGCGCGGTGTCGTGCGTCTGACGTTTCACCGCCGTCTCGAGCGGGATACGGCCGCCGCGGTCGCGGTCGCGCACCCAATGCGTCAGCAGGTAGGTCGGCATACTGGCGTCGCAGATCACGCCGCAATGCGCCCCGCCATCGCTCAGCGACAACACCGTATTGGGGTTGGTGAGCTGGGGCAGGATAGCGTCGAACGAGTAGTTCTTGTAGGCCAGGGGCATGTAAATAATCTCGCGGCCGTCGCGTTCGAGCAGCGTATCGTAGGCGACTTCCTGGGGCGTCCGGTGCAGGCTCCTGGCGCGCTCCAGAATGCTCTTGTCGGCCGACGGTTCGTAGTCCGGCGGATCGCCGAGGGAAAAGTGATGCTGAAAGCCGGCCACCATTGCGAGCGTCTGCTCTTCCTTGACGGCGGGCCCGTCGTTGAGAATCTGCGCGCGCACTTGCGGGATCGCGCATTCGCGCCACCCGTTGCTCATGGCTGAGGCCGGCCATCAACTGGCGATAACTGCGATGGGTGCTGAACGGATGGACGGAGCTTTGCAGGCTCATCAGCGAGGCGGCGGGACGGGCGGCGACTTGCGCCACCATGTGCGCACCGTTGGCGTTGCTGCGATGGACGAATTCCAGCACGCCGCGCATGCCCATGCGCGGATCGGCGCGAGATCAGCGCCGCGAGCGAGATCGAACGCCCGGTGTCGGCCGATAGCTGCGCCATCCATTCCAGGTTCGCATCGTCGCCGGTGATATCCGAGATGATCTCGAACACGCCGCGGCCGGCTTCGCCCAATCCACGTCCGAGGCCGATCATCTCGTCGATGGCAGCGAAGGTACCGGGCACGTAGGCCTTGTCGCGCGTCCGATGCACCAGGGTGCGCGAGGTGCTGACGCCGAGCGCACCGGCCATGACGCCTTCGCGCACGACCGCGGTCATGCGGCCGATATCGTCGGCGGTGGCCGGCTGATTGTCGGCGCCGCGCTCGCCCATCACGTAGGCGCGCACGGCGCAATGCGGCACGTGCGCGCCGACATCGAGGACGCGCTTCATGCGCGAGAGCGCGTCGAGGTATTCGGGGAAGGATTCCCACTGGAAGTCGATGCCGGCGGTCAGGGTCTCGGTCGGAATGTCCTCAACGCCGTCCATCATGCTGATGAGGAAGGCCTCTTTGCCGCGGCCGAACGGGCGCGAAGCCGACGCCGCAATTACCCATGACCAGCGTGGTGACGCCGTGCCAACTGGAAGGGCGACAGGTACGGGTCCCACGCCACCTGGCCGTCGTAATGGGTGTGGATATCGACCCACCCCGGCGTCATCAGCAAGCCGGTGGCGTCGATTTCGCGACGGCTCGCACCAGCCTTGCCGCCGACGCTGACGATCTTGCCGTCGTCGATGGCGAGGTCGCCGGTGAAGCCGGGCTTGCCGGTGCCGTCGATAATCGTAGCCGTTGCGAATTACGAGGTCGTTCATCCGCGGCTCTCCCTTCAATATTGCGGTCGGATCCTCCAGTCGGGAGTAGCAGTATCCGGCAGAAATGGAAACTGATCCATCGCGATAACGGCTGGGCGAAAGGTCCCGAACCAGCGCCTGCTACAATAAGTAAAGCAGAGATTACCCGATCTGTGCTGATGCCTGGTACGGGTAATCCCCGATCCCCGCGGCGATGGCGCGCGCAGCCGCGGGGCCGTTCAACCGCGGACGGCGGAGGCGAAGGCCTCCAGCTCGCGCGCAATGTCCGGACCGGCCGGCTGGTAGGCGATTTCAGTCGCGCCTTGCGACTCGATCATCGCCAAGCGATCACGCCAGCCGGCGCGCGAGAGTGCGAGCCCATTTTGAACCAGGACTTCGCGCGTAACGAACGGCCGATCGCGATCGTTGACCGCGATCAAGTGCTGGTCATGCAGCGCAAGATGCCTGACGCGTTCGGGCTCGGCGTTGTACACCGCGGCCCATTGCTCGCCATTAGGAATCGTACCGAGGATGTGGTTTTCGAAGGCAAAGTGGAACGCCACCGACGCGCCATGACCAGCGGCGGCAAGGACGCGCGCCGCCCCCGCATCTTCGCCCTCGTCGAGGACGGTGCCGAAGGTGAGGACGATACTCGGAGCGAAACCGGGGATCGGCATCAGCGCAGCGAAGACGCCGGCGCCGAGCTGGCGCGCCGCCGCGATGCCCCTGGGACCGGCCGCGGCGATCACGAACGGAACGTCGATTGGACGCGGCGCGCCGTATCCCTCCGGGTGCAGCATCTGCAATACGCCGCCTTCCCACTCGACCGCTTCGCCACGGAGCAGCGCACGCAGGGCGAGCACGTAGGTAGAGACATAGGACCATTTCAACGGACGCTGTCCCATCGTCAAGCGACCGGTGAAGCCCGATCCGATGGCGACGGCAACACGGTCCGATCCGGCGATTGAGACGAGGGTTGCGATCGCGGCCGCGTTGACCATCGGATGGCGCAGACTGGGCACCAGCACGCCCGGGCCGAGAACAATCCGCGAGGTGCGTTCGGCGGCGCGACAGAGCTGCACCCAGACGTCGGGGTAGAGCGCCGGTGAGTCATAAAACCAAGCGCGTGCATAACCGAGATCCTCGGCGATCCGAGCGTGATCGTGGCTTTGCGCGGACGTCGCAAAAGCGCAAGAAAGTTTCAGGGCCATGCTCTCACCTCCAGATTGCAGCCCGATCGACCGGGGCCGGCGATGGTCTCGCTCCGGACGAACGTTTCGTCGCGGATTTACTTTGACTATCGAACCCCAACTCGTTTGAGGAGCGCGCCGCCGTATCGAGCCACGTTCCGCAGCGCTATCGGCGCATACTATCAAACTGCCCGTTCGGCGAGAAAACGGAAATCCGGCGAGCGTCAATCCATCCGGAGGCCGCGATGTTGGGGCTGACGGAAATGGGCCTGGTACGGGGCGGTTTGCTCGGTATCAGCGCTCGATCTAGAGTCTCTACTCTACGAAATCGCAGCGATGCGGAGCTTTCCGCGGCGTGGCGTGCCCGGTGTTGAGAGGGGGTCGTGATTTTGCGCGGTTAATGCCGCCCCTGGTTATTCCTGGCGCGGCGACAGGAGGTCCGACGATGGAACAAGGCAGCACGGTGAAGGGAACGATGCGACATCCGTTGGATCCGTTGAGCGCGGAAGAGGTGGGAGCGGCTGTCCGCATCCTGAGGGCGCAAGGATCGGCGAGCGATCAGATTCGGTTCGTCTCGATCAACCTGAGCGAGCCGCTGAAGCAGGAAATCGACAGTATCAGCGCGGGCAACACGCCGGACCGCCGCGCGTTCATCATTGCGATCGATCTGGCGACGCGGCAGGTGCTCGAGGCCCTGGTGAGCCTGCGCGAGGGTACGCTGCTGTGGTGCGAGGAGCGGCGCGGGGTGCAGCCCGGGATTATCATCGAAGAATTCATCATGTGCGAAAACACGGTGAAGGCCGATCCGCGATGGCGGGCCGCGCTTGCCCGGCGAGGTATCACCGAGTACGACAAGGCGATCGTCGATCCGTGGTCGGCTGGAGCCTATGGCGATGAGCGCTTTCCCGACCGGCGGCTGGCGCAGGGCCTGACGTGGATTCGCGGGAGCGCGGCGGACGTCGGTTATGGCCGTCCGGTCGAGGGGCTGATCACCTTCGTTGATCTGGAAAAGATGGAGGTGGTGGAGGTCGTCGACGACGTCGAGGTGCCGCTGCCGCCGCTGACGGGCAACTACACGGCGGAGAGTCTCGGGCCCTTGCGCGACGACTTGAAGCCGCTCGAGATAAGGCAGCCCGAGGGGCCGAGCTTCAGCGTGGACGGCTACGAAGTGCGGTGGCAGAAGTGGCGGTTTCGCGTCGGCTTTACGTCGCGCGAGGGCCTCGTACTGCATCAGATCGCATACGAGGATCAGGGGCGCGTGCGACCGATTCTGTACCGCGCATCGCTCTCGGAGATGCAGGTGCCGTACGGCGATCCGACGCCCACGCATCGGAAGAAGAACGCTTTCGACGTAGGCGAATACGGCATCGGGCGAATGGCGAACAGCCTGAAGCTCGGATGCGACTGCGTCGGTACCATCCATTACTTCGACGCGCACATGGTGAACATGGCGGGCGAGCCGGAGACGATCGAGAATGCGGTGTGCATGCACGAGGAGGATTACGGAACGCTGTGGAAGCATAGCGACTGGCGGACGAATCATTCGGAGGTGCGGCGATCGCGGCGGCTGGTGATCTCGTTCTTCGCCACGGTGGGGAATTACGACTACGGGTTTTACTGGTACCTGTACCAGAGCGGCGAGATCCAGATGGAAGTAAAGCTGACGGGATGCCTCTCGGTAGGGGCGTATCCGCCGGGCCAGCAGCCGACTCATGGAGCGCTAGTGGCGCCGCAGTTGTACGCGCCGATTCATCAGCACTACTTCAACTTCCGTCTGGATATGGATGTCGATGGGCCGGGCAACTCGGTCTATGAGGTGGACACGGTCGCCGATCCGCCGGGGCCGGCCAATCCGCTCAATGGGGCATATCGCGCGCGTTACAGGCTGATCGCGAACCAGTCGGAAGGAGCGCGCGACGCGGACCCGGCGATCGGGCGCGCGTGGCTGATCGCGAACCCGGCGCGGCTGAACGCGGTGGGCCAGCCGACGGGCTACAAGCTGATGCCGGGGGCAGACGTGGTGCGGCCATTCGCGCAGGAGGGCGCAAGTATCATGCGGCGGGCGGGGTTCATCCGGCATAACCTGTGGTTGACCGCGTACAATCCGGCGCATCGGTATGCGTCGGGCGATTACATCAATCAGAACGCGGCGCCGGACGGTGTCGATCAATGGATCAAGCGGAATCTGCCGTTGGAGAACACGAACGTGGTGGTCTGGTACTCGTTCGGGGTGCATCACATACCGCGGCCAGAGGACTGGCCGGTGATGCCGGTTTCGTACGCGGGGTTTATGCTGAAGCCGTCGGGGTTCTTCGATCAGAATCCGGCGATGGATGTGGCGCCGCCGCGGCCGCATCATAAGTGCTGCGACTAGAGCGGAACGTTCGTGCGGGCCGCCAGATCGGGACGATCGCCGGCGAGCCATCGATAGAGAATAGGCAGCACATAGAGCGTAAACGGCGTTGAGATGAGCAAGCAGCCGATGACGACGGTGGCGAGGGGACGCACGAAGCTGCCCAAATCACGAGGTTACGTTCGACCGGCCATCCATGCACTCGACTGAAGGTTTTCGCGAGTTACCGTGTGCACGAAAAACGAAGCCGTAAGAGCCTCGGCTGTGCTGGTTGCTATCGAGTTCCTTTCAGCGCCTCAAATCCAGAGATCACGTCGAAAAGTTCCTCGTCGATACCGCTCTGACGCTGTCGGTGGAAGGTACCGTGGAGCTGTTCCAGCAGGTCATTGATGTTCTTATCGGCACGTTGCATTGCCGCCAGGCGACTGGCATTTTCGCCCGCCAGCGATTCCGCACAGGCCCGGAAGAGCGAGATGAAAAGGTATTCGCGAATAAGCGCTCGCAGAGTCCCATCGCTGCTACCGATGACCTCGGGCAAGTTCCCGGACGGCCAAGCGACTTTGTCCAGATCTTGCTGCCATCGCGCATCGAGTGGTAGCAACCGCTGCCCAACCGGTTCGTGGAGCGATCCCGTTGTTGGTCGGTTATGGAATACCCAAAGGCTCGCATATTCGCCCTTAGCCCGATGAGCTTCGCCTTCAATTTGAATCTGCGCGACGAGCGGGGTTATGGCCTGCACGGAGCTCGGGACGGTGAAGAGTCCGACCATTGATAAGCCAGCCTCCGCCAGACGCGCGTAAACCCGCTCGCCAATCGCCCAAACCCGCGCTTTGCCAGGCAGCGCGGCAAGGGATTTGATCGCGTAATCGGCGATCACGTCGTTGAACTGTCCGACCAGACCCTGGTCGGAGCCGAAAACGACGGCGCCAACGGCTCGGCCATCACCAGGTACTTCTCTTTCCGCCTGTGGCGCGGACAGCTTGCTCGCGCGAAAGGATACTTTCAATCCCAGCTCGACGGTCCGATAGTAGTCGCCCAAAGCGCGCACGGATTTCTCGTATTGGCCGATGCTCGAGGCGGCGAGCGCTTTCATCGTGCGAACGATGGACTGCAGGTCTTTGGCGTTGGCGATCTTCCGGCGCAAGTTCGCCGTCGTATCGCTCATGACTTCTCCCTGGACTCTACGCTGGGCTCCTTCGGAGAGTTCGGCCTGCGTCGGCCATCGTGGCCGGCTTGAGCATTGGGTCCCGGCTTCAGCTCGAAGGGAGCAACCGCTTTGCGAGCGATTTCGATAATCGTTTTTCTGTCGTCATCGCTCAACTTAGCGGTTCCTTCGAAGCGCGCGCACACCTCTGCCGGGATGTTCGTGGCCGCCATTTGGACAGCGATCTCCGCATCTCTCATCACATCAAGCGACACGTCATCGAAGAACCCCGCGGTCAATGCGAGTAATACGGCGATTTGTGCGGGCACAGACACCGGGGCCAGATCAGGCTGTTTGAGACAGGCGCGAATGCGCCGTCCATGTTCAATAATCTTGCGCGTGTCCTCGTCCAGGCGGGCGCCGAACCGGGAAAAGGTCTCAAGCTCCTCGAACTGCGCATACGCGAGCTTCAGGTCGCCGGCCACGGCACGATAGGCTGCGCGCTGGGCCTTGCCGCCGACGCGCGAAACGGATTTGCCGACATCAACCGCAGGCAGCACGCCTAGTTCAAACAGTGACGGCGAGAGATAGATTTGTCCGTCGGTGATGGAAATCAGGTTGGTCGGTATGTACGCGGAAATATCCTGCGCTTCGGTTTCGATGATGGGAAGTGCGGTGAGGGAGCCGCCGCCCAATTCCTTGCGGAGATGAGTGGCACGTTCCAGCATTCGCGAATGGATGTAGAAAATGTCGCCGGGAAAAGCTTCGCGGCCAGGCGGACGGCGCAGCAATAACGACAGCTCGCGATAGGCGCGCGCGTGATTCGTCAGATCGTCGTAAACCACCAGCACGTCGCGGCCTCGCGCCATGAAATATTCCGCGATACTGGTCGCGGCGTATGGTGCTATGAAGGCGAGACCGGGAGGGTCGTTGCCCTCGGTAACGACTACAACAGTGTAATCCATCGCGCCTTTTTCGCGGAGTGTGGCGATAGCTTTTGCCACCGCCGATGCGCGCTGGCCAATGGCACAATAGACGCACAGCACGTTTTGGTCGCGCTGGTTGAGGATAGTGTCGATTGCAATGGCGGTCTTGCCGGTCTGGCGGTCGCCGAGAATCAGCTCGCGCTGGCCTCGCCCGATCGGAATGAGCGCGTCGATGACTTTCAAACCGGTCTGAAGAGGGACCGTAACGGGCGCACGATCCATGATGTGTGGGGCCGTGCGCTCGATTGGCAAGCGTTCGCTTGAGGCCACCGAACCCTGACCATCGAGTGGCCGCCCGAGCGGATCGACCACGCGGCCCAGCAATCCATCGCCCACAACCACATCCATCACCCGGCCAGTGCGCTCGACTTCCTCGCCGGCGTGCAGATGCCAGTATTCGCCTAGCAGGACGACGCCGATTTCGTTCTCATCAACGTTGAATGCGATGCCGAGAACGTCGCCGCGAAACTTTACCAACTCCTCGTAGCCGATGGCAGGGAGCCCCGAGACCACAGCGATGCCGGTGGCAATGCTGATGATCGTGCCTACCTCCCGCGGCGTAAGTTGTGGCGCGAACGCTTCGCGCACCTGGCTCATTCCAGCAAACGCGGCGTCGAAGGCCTTCCGCAAGTTATCCATGTTCGGTGATCATTGGTGCTTCGCTTCAGACTTGGGTTCTTCGGGCCTAGCCTCGCTTTTGACCGTCGCCGGCATGGCAACAGGCTTGGGTTCGTCTTTCGCTTGCAGCAGCTCTTCGACACCTTTTTCGAGTAACGTCAGATAGTCCGCTATGCTCCAGGCTATCTTCTGCCCATTGCTGGTGAATTCTATCCCGCTGACCAAGTCAGGCGCGGTCTCGAAGCGGACACGGACTTCAGCCGAGAAGGTCTCATTCAGCGCATTTTGGATCGTTGCGCGTTGCTCAGCAGGCAGGTCAAACGCGCTGCGCACGAGTGCGGGCTCAGAAGCTGCTCTGAGAGCATCGGCAAGGCCCTCTTTTGCTTTGCCGTCCATCGTGCGCAGACGGCGAGTGAAGACTTCGCCGATGCGTTCCTCCAGACTCGTCGTAGCCAGATCCATCAGCGCCTTTCGCGCGATCGCAAAGACTTCCTGCTGAGTGCGCTGACGGATGGCTTGATCCAGGTTGTGGGCATCACTTAGAAGCGTCTCGTGCCGCTTGGCACTCAAGGCGTCGGCCGCCTTTCGTGCATCGTCGAGGAGCCGCTGACGTTCGGCCTTCGCTTCGTCGGTCGCCTTGCTCAAGAGCATGCCGCGTTGCTGGTCGAACTCCTCGTTCTTGTGGTGGAAGTCGTCGCGTTCCTTTTGCGCTTCGGCTTTTTTTGCCTCAGCGTCCGCCAACTCCGCGGCGATACGCTTCTCCCGCGCATCCACGGCATCGAGGATTGGTTTATAAAGAAAGCGCTTCAGCAACCACACCAGGATGATGAAGTTGAGCGTTTGCGCACAGACTGTAAACCAATCGATCAACATGGACTACTTTTTTGCGGTCTGGGCGATGACGTGATTCCAGAACGGATTGGCAAAAATGAGAATCATCGAGACCACGAAGCAATAGATCGCGATAGACTCGATCATTGCCAGTCCCACAAACAAAGTGCGCGTGATCGTTGTCGCGGCATCGGGCTGCTGCGCCAGCGAACTCAATGCCGTGGCGACCGCACGCCCTTCGCCGAGCGCGGGCCCGATACTGCCCAAGGCAATCGTCAGGCCGGCGGTAACGATCGAAGCAATCGCAATGAGCGTCATATTATCCATAAGGTCCTCCTCATAATGTCGGTGTTTATGCTTCGCGGGTTGCGTCGGATTCAGGCTTGGACTTGCGGCTGCGCGTAGCGGCTGCGATATAGACCCCCGCGAGGATGCTGAAGATGTACGCTTGCACCATCCCGGTAAGCAGACCGAGCGCACTCATTGCGATCGGGAAGATAAACGGCGTGATAGTAAGCAAAATGGCGAGAATCATCGCGCCGCTCATCATGTTGCCAAACAGACGCACCGCCAGGGCCAGGGTACGCGACAGCTCACTGATAATGTTAAACGGCAGCATGAGGACTGTCGGTTCCACATAGGATTTAAGGTAACCGCCAAGGCCTTGCTCCTCGACGCCGAAGAATGGCACCGCCACCAGCACACATAGCGCGAGTGCCGCGGTGGTCGAGAGCGACCCCGTCGGCGGCTCGTAGCCAGGAATGACGGTGCAAAGGCTGGCCAAGGCGACAAAGAGAAAAAGCGTGCCCAGAAAACCGATATACTTCTTAGGATTGAGAAGGCCGACGTCTTCGATTTGCTGCTCGATGCCGGTGACGACGATTTCCAGGAGATTCTGCCACGGGGAGCGCTCCAGGTCCATTGAAAGGTTGCGTGTGATGAGCTTTGAACCGACTACCAGCACGAGCATCAGTGCCCAGGTAAACCCAATCGTGCCGTTGAGTTTGATAAACCCGTGTTGCCAAAGGATCATCTCATCGGGACTAAGGCGCATAGCTGCCCTCCTGTGCCAACCCGGTTTGATTTCGTCTCGACCTGCCCGTCAGCCAACGCGCCCCGAGTCGCGCCACAATAAAGCCACAGAGACACAGCAGCCATCGCTCCCAATACTCACCCGCGATCAAACGGAATCCCGCCAGTATAATACTCATTCGCAGGAGCATACTGCCGAAGAACCAAAGCTCCGGCCGTGCGGACGCGACGCCCTTTCGAACCGTCCACCAAAGGCCGCCGAAAAAAATCGCGCCGAGCAATACGCCTGCCGCGAAGGTCAGACTTAGAAGCAAAGAATCATTCATCCTCCTGCTCGTCCCGCATCGCTTTTTCCTCCTTGGCCACCCAATGCCACGCATTAAAACAGCCAATTGCGAGCCCGGCCATCAGCAGCGCCAGCGTCCAGGGATGCTTGCCCGGATAGTGCCGGTCCAACCAGATGCCGAGGGCTGCGCCGAGCAGTGTCGGAACGGCCACCGACCAGCCAATCAATCCCATCATCCCCAAGCCGAACCAGACGTTCTGCGCAGAGTTGCGGCGCGCTTTGAGCTTGCGCGCCGCCTTCGCGCCGACCTCCTCACTGAGCAAAGGGGGCGGCTTCGCGAGGTGGGCGGGGAATTCGTCAGTCACTGTGAAACGCAGCCATACGGCGGATGAGATCGCCTTCCATCTTCGCCAGTACTGAGCGCACGCTTCGCTCGTGCTCGTCGAGAGTCAGAAATTCTCGTTCGACAGCCTCGCGCAATTGACCAAGGTCTGCTCCTCCCAGCGCCCGGCGCACGGATACGAGTACGTCCCGACCGGTCTTGACGATCACTCCTTCATCCACCGCCACGAAAACTTCTCCATCCGATTGCGTTTCGTAGGTAAGGATACCGGGCGCCAAAGCTGCGACGCAGTCCAGCCGGTGTGGCAGGAGCCCAAACGAACCCTCGCGCGTCTCGGCGACGATGCGCAAGACGCCGCTTTTCTCGACGAAAATCTGGAACGGCAGCAGAACCTTAAGGCTCATGAGTGTTGGCGGCATGTTCGACCTTGGATTGCGGTTTCGCCCCGGAGAGCGGCGCCGGCACCGGCGTGGGTTTGGACCGTCGATCGACGACAGACGTGTCGGGCTTTGATTCCGGGCTGGCGGGAGACACGGACGGGCCAGGTTTCGCCTTCGCCTTAACTTCGTCAATCGTGCCGATCATGTAGAGCGCGCTTTCCGAGTAGTCTTTGAACTCATCGCGCAGAATGCGCTCACATCCATCAAGCGCGTCCTTGAGGCTGACAAGCTTTCCTTCAAGACCTGTGAACTGTTCGGTCGTGAAAAAGGGCTGGGTGAGAAAGCGCTCCAGGCGGCGAGCGCGGACTACCACGTTGCGATCCTCTGGCGAGAGTTGCTCGAGGCCGAGCATTGCAATGATGTCCTTGAGTTCCGCATATTGTGCCAGTGTCCGCCGGATTTCCTGTGCTAGACCGTAATGCCGCTCGCCGATCACGCCAGGCGTAGCCATTTTGGAACTGGATTGGAGCGGGTCGATGGCGGGAAAAAGCCCCTCGCTCGCCCGTTTGCGCGAAAGCACGAGCGACGCGGAGAGATGCGAGAATGTATGCACCGCCGCAGGATCGGTGAAATCGTCCGCCGGCACATATACGGCCTGGATCGAGGTGATCGCCCCGGTATCGGTGTTAGCGATGCGCTCTTCCAAGCCCGACAGCTCGGTGCCCATGGTAGGCTGATAGCCCAGTTGCGATGGCATCTGGCCCATCAGGCCGGAGACTTCCATCCCCGCCTGGATGAAGCGAAAAATATTATCGATGAGCAGGAGCACATCGCGGTGTTCGTGGTCGCGGAAATACTCGGCCATCGTGAGCGCGGCATGGCCCACGCGGAATCGAGCACCCGGCGGCTCGTTCATCTGGCCGAAGACCATCACCATGTGGGGTAATACGCCTGCTTCCTTCATCGCATCGTAGAGCTCTTCGCCTTCACGACACCGTTCGCCAATGCCGCAAAAAATACTTACGCCCTCATGATGACCGATCATGTTGTGGATCATTTCGGTCAATAGAACCGTCTTGCCGACCCCCGCACCGCCGAAGAGGCCCGCCTTGCCACCGCGCTCGAGCGGTGCAAGCACATCTATAACCTTGATGCCGGTCTCGAAGATTTCTGACTTGGTGGAACGCTGCGCCAGCGACGGCGGAGCCCGATGAACCGAACGCCATTGGACATCGGACAATTCCGCTTCACGGTCGATAGTGTTGCCAAATACGTCGAACATGCGCGAAAGCACCAGCTTGCCCACCGGCGCCATCAAGGGTCCGCCGGTATCCTTGACTGTCATTCCGCGCGCGAGACCTTGAGTGGGCGTCAAAGCGATCGCACGCACATGACGCGCGTCGCGCTGGGCCAGGACCTCGAGAACAATCTGCTTTTCAGGACCAGCGCGCAGCACTGAGTAAATGGGCGGCAAATGCTCGTCGAACCGTATGTCCACCACACTGCCACGGACGGACACAACCAGGCCGGAATTCGATGTGACGGTCTTGGACACCATGTTGCTCAACTGATCGGAACTCACTCCAGTGCGGGCGCGCAGTTCTTTTTTCGCCCCGGCGGTTTCGTTTCGCTACCTGGTGATTACCTCAAGGGGGGTCTCTACATACGGCCGTCGGAACCCGTTGAGAATTAAGCGACCAACTGGAGCGATCCGTTTTTGTGGATGGCGTTCACCGCCATCTCACTCGTAGCAGAATAAATCTCGCGATGCTTGCATAACATGCGGTCCGTATGGTCTCGCCGGGATGGCTATGGATGACGGCACTAATCGGCTTTGGCGGAAATCTATCATACTTGCTCCTGGGGACCTGGATCTGGATCCGCTGCTGACGAGACCTCCGAGAATGCCGAAGTCAGGCAGCCGGTACTGCAGAACAATGCTGGCCACGAGTCCGGCACCGGACATCAGCACAAAACGGCGCTGCGAATTGATTCCCCGCAAAAATGATAGCCGCGATGAGATCTGAAGCGAACTGACGATGAGTCTCGCTGCTCGAGCGGCGCAAGAGGTCAGACGTATCGGGTGAATGTTGCAAAGAAAGCGTTGAAGGAATCTTTTCGGACGTTGCTTCCAGGAAGCGGCCCATTGTTCTTTTCGTCGCGGGACTTAGTACCGCACTCAGGTAAGCACCTCCCTGCAGACCTTGTCTGGGATCATTCTTCGTCAAAATTCAGAAATTTTCGGCTGATGGACGAATATCAAACTCGTGCATCCACGTGTCGCGCGGCTGGGCAACAGCTTGCGCAACAACACGAGCAATCGCGCGTGAGTCTAGTCTGCCCGCCTTTACTTCCCGTTCTTCTCCCAAGGGAATGTTGTCGATGCTGCCATCGATGATGACGTGAAGAACATGTATACCTTTTGGACCGAATTCCCGCGCGTTGCACTGCGCTAATGCACGCAGCGCGAATTTGCCAGTAGCAAAGGCTGAAGACTTCGCATAGCCCTTCACTGAACTAGTCGCACCGATGTATGCGATAGTTCCTCCTCCGTGAGCCAGCATGTCAGGAATTGCTTCCTTGGCGCACAGGAATGGGCCAAACGCTTGGCCATGAAGGTTCCTGAGAAATTCTTGCGGAGTGATGTCAAGAAAAGAACCCCGCTTGGCCCCTCCGCCCGCGTTGCAAATTAACAGATTGACGGGTCCTAATTCGTTCCGTACTCGAAGAAAGGCTTTCTTGACCTGGTCTGGATCTGTGATGTCAGTTGCCCAGAAGACGCAACGTTCCGCCGGTGCGCCCAGGCCTGCACGGATTTGTTCCAAGGACTCGGCTTTGCGTGCGAGCGCTACCACGCGATAACCTTCTTGCGCAAAGGTTTCTACAAAACGCGCACCGATGCCCGGACCCACCCCCGCCACGACCGCTACTTTATAGTCCGCCATAATTAATTCCTCTTTTGTGTTTTTTCGTTAAAGCAGTCATCGCCGAGTTACATTTCTTGCGAAATTGGTTGCAATCGAATTTCGAATTCCCGGCACTTCTTGCCCTGCTCTTTTCTTGAACATCGGGAATCAACTTGAGCGCTCATAAGATGTCGGTTGTAACGCCTCTTAGCTTATTCGAAACCCGCATCTAGTGGAGTCGGAACGTACGGACAACAATCGCCAAATGATGTGTAAGGTTTTTCATCCCAACCGCCGGTTAAACACCCAGCCGCCGATCGCGAGAGTGAGCACTGCCGTGACCGCCAACGGCCACAAATCCGATGTCAGCCGATTTAGACCGATGCCTTCGAGATACACTCGTCGCGATATATCGATCATGTAGCCCAGCGGATTAATCAAATCGAAGTCCTGTATAGCCTCCGGCATGCTAGTCGGTGAGGTGAATACTCCGGACAAGAGCATGAGGGGCATCGCGAGCAAGAAACACAAGAGCAGCGCTTGCTGCATGGTCCCGACCAGCGACGACAGCAGGAGTCCGATTCCGGTCACCGCCAAAAGAAATAAGGTAAGGCCAAAATAAAGCGTGAGGAACGACCCTGCGAAGGGAATCCGAAACCAAAGCTGAGCGACCAGCAGAAAGACGGTGGCTTGGCTGAGGAACACGAGCAGCGAAGGCAACGCCTTGCCAATCATGAGTTCGGCGGGACGAAAGGGTGTTACGAGCAACTGGTCAAAGGTCCCTTCCTCCTTTTCGCGAGCGACGCCCATCGCCGTCATCAGGAGCATCTCGGGAAGCGTGAGTGTGCCAATCAAACCCGGGATGATGCTCCAACGATCCACCAGGTTCTCATTATACCAAGTGCGGGTGGTCACCCTTACCGGCGGCCCGCCGCCGCCGTGCGCTGCCCACCACTTAGCATTGAACGAATCGACTACGGTGCGGACATAGTTCAGCGCGGTGCCGGCCGTGTTCGAATTGCGACCGTCGGCGATGACCTGTACGGCGGCCGATTGCCCGGAAAGTAAGCGGCGCTCGAAATCCTGATCGATCTGAACCGCGACCAAGGCGCGTCGCTCGTCAATCATGGTCTTCACGTCTGCGGCGCGGTCGAGATTGGCAACCCGTTGGAACACGCCCGAGCCGTCCAACGCAGCGAGCAGCTCCGATGACGCGGCGCTGCGGTCGCGGTCAAAGGCTATGTAGGCAACGCGGGTCAAATCGTAGTTCACGACATACCCGAAGATGATGCATTGTAAGACCGGCGGGACAAACAGGACGGCGCGTCCCCGTGGATCCTTGAGCATTGCAAGGAGCTCTTTGCGGACCAAAGCGACGATGCGGAAAATGGCGGCGAGCATGATCTACCTCAGTCGAGCTGCTTCTTGAATCCCACCCGGGTCAGGCCGAACAGCAGAACGGCCATGCCGGCCAGCACTGCCAGATTCGGCAGAATGATGGGCCAGACGTCGCCCGCCAGCAACACGGTTTGGAGTAGCGCGACGAAGTACCGTGCGGGAAACAGATAGGAGAGCAAGCGGACCGCCACTGGCAGATTGTGCAGTTCAAAGAGGAATCCTGAGAGCATCAACGCTGGAACGAAGGCCGCCACCACAACTATAAGACTGGCAACAAACTGCGCCTTCACCGTCGAAGAGATCAGCAGCCCCATACCCAGCGCGACGAGCAGGTACAGTAGTGAACCGAGGCTTAATACCCACAGCGACCCAAGAAATGGAACCTCAAAGAGAAATTTAGCGGCAAGCAGGCATAGCACGAGTCCGAAGATGCCGAGCCCCAGGTATGGCAGCACCTTGCTGAGCAGGATTTCACCGGCTTGGACGGGCGTTACGAACAGTGCTTCAAAAGTGCCGTGCTCCCATTCCCGCGCCACGACCAGCGCCGTCAGCAAGGCGCCAAGGACTGTCATGACGAGCACGATCAGACCGGGAACCAGGAAGTAACGGCTCTCATTGGCCTCGTTGAACCAAACCCGGTCCTGCACGACCACGGGCCCGCTCGACATTTCTTGTCCTTCGGCCATTCGGCGCGCGGCCCACTGGCCGACCGCCCCTTGAACATAACCCTGAATGATACGGGCGCGATTGGCATCGCGACCGTGAGCCAGGATCTGCACCTCGGCATCTCCGTTTCTCATCTGGCGCGAGAAGTCGGAGCGGATGCGGATGATGCCGTCGACTTGGCTCGCGAGAATGAGATCCTCGGCCTGGGCCATCGAAGTCATCAGCCGCGCACGAAAATAGGGGGATAGCTGGAAGGTCGACGCCAATTCGATCGCGTCCGGAGAAGTGTCCTCCAGCACGACCGCGACCGGGACGTTCTTTACATCGAGCGTCAGGCCATAGCCGAACAGCAAAATCAGCAACACCGGCATCACCACGCCGACGGCGATGCTGCTGGGATCGCGGAAGATTTGACGCACCTCCTTTTTGACCAGCGCCCAAATCCGCCAGGCCCGCGCAGCCAAGTCAGTCGTCCCGTCGATCTTAAACGGGCGTCGTGCCGTGACCTGCAGTTGTACAGACGGGCTAGCCTCAACCCCTCGGGCCGCCGCGACGATGGCGATGAAGGCGTCCTCCATCCTCGACTCATGCCCCTTCTCAACAGGCGCATAGCGGCGAATCTCGGCCGGCGTGCCGTGGGCCAGGATCCGGCCGTGATCGAGGATAGCGACGTGATCGCAATACTCCGCCTCCTCCATGAAATGCGTGGTGACAATCACGGTGACGCCTTGCTCGGCCAGCGAGGTGATGCGTCGCCAGAATTCGCGGCGCGCCAGCGGATCGGCGCCGCTGGTCGGCTCGTCCAGAAATAAGATCTCAGGCTCATGCAGCAGTGCTGCCGCCATCGCGAGCCGCTGCTTATAGCCCCCGGGGAGCAGGCCGCTCGGCTGGCGCATAAGCGGTTCGAGCTCGAATTGCTCCAGCGCCCAGGCAATGCGCTCACGCCGTCGAGCGCCGCGCAGCCCGTAGGCGCTTGCAAAGAAATCAAGATTCTCAACTACTGACAGATCGCCATAGAGCGCAAACTTCTGGGCGACATAACCGAGCTTCTGGCGCGCGGCAGCGCGCGCGCTGTGAAGATCGACACCAGCTACCCTCAGCGTGCCATGCGTTGGCGGGAGTAGGCCGCAGAGCATGCGGAAGGTCGTCGTTTTGCCCGCCCCGTTCGGCCCGAGCAAACCGAACATCTCGCCGCGCCTGACGGTGAAGCTGACGTGATCGACCGCGGTGAAAGTGCCGAACTGACGGACCAGATCGTCGACCTCGACCACCGCCTGGCCGTCATCGGTCGCTGAGGGATGTTCGAGCATCATGGCGACAGTAGGTCGATCCGGCGTGATCCGTCGCAGGAGAAGCATGAAACCATCCTCGAAACGCGGGGGCGCTGGCGTCAGCGAAGCGCCATCGAAGGTCGGGCCGCTCGGCTCGGCGGCCATCACGGTGCGCACGCGGCCGCCTTCCGGCACGGCGTCGATCACATCGGGATCGTCCAGCATTCGCGCCTGCATCCCCCTGGGCGTCCGGCCTGCATCCGGTTTGGCCAGAAACACACGGCCGGCCGCGAGCCTGCTCACTTCGTCCGGACTTCCATCGGCCAGCACCTTGCCCTCGTGCAGCACCACGACATGCCCACACCGCTCGGCTTCATCCAGGTAGGAGGTGCTCACCAGCACCGTGAGCCCCTGCCGGTTGACTAGCTCCAGGATGATTGCCCACAACTCACGCCGCGATAATGGGTCGACACCGACCGTGGGTTCATCGAGGAGCAAGAGTTCCGGCGAGCGGATGAGCGTGCAGGCGAGCCCGAGCTTTTGTTTCATTCCGCCTGACAGACGCCCGGCCAGTCGCTGGAGAAAAGGTGCGAGCGCCGTCATCTCCATCAGCGGCCGATAGCGCTCCCGCCGTTCGTCGATTCCGACGCCATGCAAGTCGGCGTAGAGATCCAGATTTTCCTGAACGCTCAGGTCCTCGTACAAACCGAATCTCTGAGGCATATAGCCAATGCGGGACTGGACCTGTTGGGGGCTGGCGGCTACGTCGATGCCCAGGACACTCAGATCGCCAGAATCGGCCCTCATCAATCCAGCGGCCAGACGAATGAGCGTGGTCTTTCCAGCTCCATCCGGCCCGACCAGCGCGGTAAGCGCGCCGCGCCGGACTTCCAGGGATACGCGGTCAAGCGCGACCGTGTCCTCGCCCTTATCGCGATGAAACGTCTTATGAATCTTATCGCCGATAAGCGCGGATGCGAGCTGCCCGGCAGAACTCATTGCTGGGCCTTTGCGACCGCGCCTATCCCGGAGAATGGAGGAGGGCGGGTTTCATTCGTTTGCAGGTAAACAGTAGCCGGCGAACCTAGATGGAGCCGGTCGGACGGATCCTTCACGAAGACCCTGACCTCGTAGACGAGACTAGTTCGCAGTTCCGTAGTTTCCACGGTTTTCGGCGTGAACTCGGCGACCGGGGAGACGAACCCGACCCACCCGTCGAAGCGTTGATCCGGAAAGCTGTCGATAGCGATCGACGCTCTCATCCCCGTGCGCAATTTGCCGAGATCGGATTCGGCGACGTACGCGCGGACCCATTTCGGATCGGTTACCGCGAGCGAAAATACCGGCTTCTGCGGCGATGCCATCTCTCCGGGTTCCATCAGACGCGTGCGAACGACTGCGTCCACGGGGGCCAGAAGCTGCGCATCCGCGAGCTCCTGACGCAGGAAGGCCGCCTGGGCCTCGTCGGATCGCCACTCGGCTTCGGCCTGGGCGATGTCTTCCTTACGTGGTCCTGCGATGGCCAAATCCAGTGCTTTTTGATTCACATCCAGTTTGGCTTCGGCGACATCAAGCGCAGCCTTCGCATTCTCGAGGTCCTGCTGGCTCACCACCGAATTCGCGGCGAGCGTTCTGCGCCGCTCGTATTGCCCGCGGGCATTGATGGCGTCAGCTTTCGCTGACTCGACATTGGCTCGGGCCTCGGCGATCTCCTGCGGCCGGCTGCCATTGCGCAGCCGTTCGACGGCTTCGCGCTGCGCCCCTGCCGTCGCTTCGGCCTCGGCGACCTCGGGCTCAAGGCGGTTCGTAACTAGGCGTGCCAGCACCTGGCCGCGCTTGACGCGGTCCCCCTCCTGTACCAGGACCGCGGCGATCCGCTCGCTATCGTCGAATGCGAGCTCCACTTGCCGCAGATCCACATCTCCGTAGAGCACCAGTTCGGACTGCACAGGGTGTCGGCCGAACAGCCACCAGGCAGTGCCACCGGCTAAAACCAGGAATGTGACGATAAGCAGGAGTCGTTTCATGAGATTGCGCTTATTTGATGATCGCCCACCTTAGTCTTGTGTGTAATTGATTGTCAAATCAGAATTTCAATTTGATATTTTCTCGGCCAGCTGCCAGAATGCGTCTGGCGCGACTTCCCGCAGTGTCCGCGGGTGCATTGACGGAAGCCTGCTGCAAGCGGCAAAGATAGCCCTATGGCATTACACGCAACACGCCGGACTGGCTCGGCTCGGCGGCCAAAAACCGAGGAGGCACGCCAAGGCACGCGCGAGCATCTGCTCGAAGCCGCAGGGCACGTATTTGCTCAAAAGGGCTTCGAAGGCACAACTGCCAAGGAGATTTGCGAGCGCGCCGGCACGAACACTGCGGCGGTCAACTATTACTTCGGCGGCATCGAGGCCTTATATGGCGCCGTCATGGAAGAGGCGCGCAACCGCATCTTTTCGGTCCGGGAGATCGGACTGGCGATCGCGGGCAAAACCGCGCCCGAGGCGAAACTCGAAGCCGCCATAAATGTAGTTATCAAATCGCTGCTGGGGCCGGTCTCTTCTTCATGGGCCTTGCAGGTATTCGGCCGCGACATGGTCACGGTATCGCCGACTGGTCACGCTGCCAAACTGAGATTGATGTTGCCCGGCGCAAGTATCTTGCGTGAGCTGGTGGGAGAGTTGATGGGCTTGCCGGAAGATCATCCCGCCGTTGCGCGCGGCTGCATGACTATGATGGCGCCGATCTGCATCCTCATCCTCGGTGACCGGCGCATCATGAAGCGCGCGCTTCCAAGCCTCGGCCTGGCTGCGGAGGACGCTCCCGCATTGGCCCGGCACATGGTCGATTACGCTTTAGCTGGTCTCGAAGCGATCGCTCGACGGGTGCGTAAGGGGAATAAAACCTAACAGCTCAAATCTACCCCGAATACCGTGGGGGAGAACTCCGATTTTTGGCTTCTCGGTGATTTTATAGATCGGCTGACCTTCGCTCTCGAGCGTGATTCCCAACCCACAGATGAGTTTCCAGTCCTTGCACCGTCATCTGAGTTAAATCCCCCGGGAACTCGCGGTCGATTTTCCTTTTCCAAGTCCTTCATGCGCAGCGCCTGCCCAACTTTCAAACCCGCACGGCCTACCTCCAACAGGATTTTTGAGTGCGGGTTGCGGCTCGCCACTAAACCCAGGACCTTAAGCAGCGCAGTCATGCTCAATTCGTGTTTCCGCGACTATCGTAGATTGCGCGGCCGATAGTGTTTCCTCACGCTTCGGTTTGACCTCGCATCGACGTAATACTTCCGCCACACAACCTTAATTCTCTTTAGCCTCCCCCTTCACACTCAGCGCTATGAACCTGAGCTATCCCTTTCGGTGACTGCAAAAGAGCGTCCGAGGGCGGAACCGGGAGGGATGTCGCCCACGCACGCTCCACCAACAGGAGGAGAATGATTGTGAAATTTGCTGATCGACTAAGGAGGTGTGCGTTCACGATGCTGGCGGGCGCGATGATGCTCGCCCCGATGAACTCGCGGGCACAAGCGGCACCGGCGCCTTCATGTCAGCTCGCCAACGGGATCGAGCATGTCGTTTATGTCGAATTCGACAATGTCCACTTCACTCGCGACAATCCGAATGTGCCGTCGGATCTGGAGCAAATGCCGAACCTCCTGAACTTCCTCAAGAACAACGGTACACTTGACGCGGGCGACCACGCAGTCCTGATTTCACACACCGCTAACGACATTCTCACAACGCAGACCGGACTCTATTCCGACGACGACGGAATCGCCGTCGCCAACAGCTTTGGGGTGTTTGATCCGACCGGCGTCGCTTTTCCATCATCGTTCTTCTACTGGACCGACATGGTAGTGAATATAAACGCGGCGACGGCCGATAACACCTTCGCGCTGACCACCCCGACGGGCCAGAACGTGCCCGCGCCATGGGTGCCGTTCACGCGCGCAGGCTGCGATGTGGGAGCATACTCGACCGCCAATATCGTGCTGGAGCGCGCCCCTTTCGATGTCCAGAAGGTCTTCGGATCCGGCTCGCCGCAAGCGCTGGAATCGTCCGCGAATCAGACCAGCGATTTCATCGGGGAAGCGATCCATTGCACGCAGGGGAGTGCGCTCTGTGCGTCAGCCAACGGCGGAGTCGCGGATTTGTTGCCGGATGAACCAGCGGGATACAGCGGACAAGCCTTATTTGGCTCCAAGTACGTCGCACCTGCCCTTGGTGGCCTTACCGATATCAACGGCAAGCCTCTGAGCGGATTTCCAGGATTCGATCCGACCGCGGCTCAGACGCTTGGCGTAGTCGCCACGATGCTTGAGAAAGGCGTGCCGGTGATATTCGCATATATCGCCGACGCGCACGACAACGAGGAAGGCCCTTCACTTTCAAGCGAGTCCACCTTTGGCCCCGGCGAAGCGCCATACGTGAAACAGCTCGCGGATTACAACGATGCCTTTGGCAAATTTTTTAAGCGGCTCGCAGACGATGGCATCACGCCGAGCAATACCCTGTTCGTCTTTACGCCCGACGAAGGCGATCATTTCGTCGGCAGCGCTCCAACCAATCCCAGTTGTGACGGCGTCACCACGCCGTGCACCTATTCTCATGTGGGCGAGCTCGACATCAATCTTAACACGCTGGTTGCGAACACGGGCAATCCTACGCATTTCAGCGAGCATTCCGATGATGCTCCGACCATCTACGTGACAGGTCAGCCGACTCGCAGAACTGCGAGCGTCCGCACCCTGGAGCGCGTGATGGGGGGATTGACGGCGCTCAACCCGATTACCGGCAATACCGATAAGCTGATGGCTGCGATGGCGGATCCGGTTGAGGAGAAGCTGCTGCATATGGTGACGGCAGCCGATCCGGCACGCACGCCGACCTTTACGTTCTTCGGCGATCCGGATTACTTCTTCCAGGGCTCAGGGCTGGCAACCCCAGTCGAGGGCGCTGGGTTTGCCTGGAACCATGGCGACATCCAACCTGAAATCGCGCGCACATTTATCGGTATCGTTGGTCCCGGAGTACAGAATCTTGGCGTGACGCAGCCCAGCGACTTCTTCACCGATCATGTCGATGTGCGTCCCACGATCATGGAACTAACGGGCCTGACCGATGATTACGCGCACGACGGCCGGGTAATCGCCGAGGTAATCAAGCCCTCGTCCTTGCCGAGCGCGTTGGAATCGCATCGAGCGACCGCATTGCGCCTGGGCCAGGCCCTCAAGCAGATCGACGCTCCGTTTGGGCCCCTGGCGCAGGCTTCTCTGACTCTGTCCACGAGTGCGCTCACCAGCAGCTCGCCGGGCGATATCAGCTACAGCCTGATGGAGAGTTTGATTGGCTCATGGACGACCCAGCGCGATGTCCTTGCCACTGAAATAAAGCGCGAACTCGAGGGCGCTGAATTCGGTGGCAGTCCCATCAACGAAGCAACCGCGCCGGGACTGATTCTGCGCTCGCAGGCTCTGGTCGCAGAGGCTCAACTTTGGAGCGGCGCGCTCTGATTAAATAGCTGCGGTTCTATTGGATCGCGGGCGGCGGCGACCAATGCCGCCGCCCGCGGCTTGTCTTGGTTGTTTTCATAGGATTGCCTCCCGAAACGGAAACGGCCTGAGGATCTCACCGTCGGAGATCACGTGCCACGCGAGATTTGGATCTTGCTGCATGATGCATCAGCCCAGCGACTTCTTCACCGATCATGTCGATGTGCGTACCACGATTCATGGAACTAACGGGCCTAACTGGCTGCGGAAGTATTGCAACTTTGAAAACGGTGACGGAGGAGGTCCCGAGAAGAACCGGGCGGGGTGGTTTAGGCCGCCAGTTAGAGCAGCGGCCTGCACCCCAATTTCCTGCCAGTTATAAGTAGAGTCCGCCGGTTATTACGCGCCTCCTGGGGCGTGTTGTTGGTGGCTTTGGTTTCATCTTCATCCCAGTTTTTCCGGCCGCCCTTCACTCTCTGAGGGCGGCCGAAAAACGGTCAGGTTTTGGATCCGAGGCCGGCGCGCCTTGCACCGCGCCGGCCAGCTCTGCTGGCCAAGCGGTGCGCGCGCTGGCCGAGTTCCCTTGATTCCTTGCCGCGAACTCCTCCGGCGCCAGGTAGCCCAGACTCGAGTGCGAGCTCAACTGGTTGTAGTCGTGCCGCCACGGGGAGCCGTCCATAGATAATAAAATGTCGCGCTCGAGATCCCGTGGCGCCGGCACACTTCTTCGGTCCTGGCCCCGGTCTCATGTTCACCCAGTACCCCGATGATCTGCTCCTCGCTGAAGCGGCTTCCCTTCATTGCCCGTCTCCTTTTCAGGCGACGGACTCTACCTCAAATTGGCGGAGTTTTCGGGGGCAGGCCAGCCGCATTTTACGCTCGGAATCGACGCGATGATTGAAAGATCTTGGCTCATCGAAGTCGGCCTTTGGTCGAATGCAGCCAAATCTGGACACTTGCGAGCACGCGCGTATCTGAAGTGCGTGAGAAGCTTTCTTTTACTGGAGAGGGTCCGCTCGATTGTGGGCGAACGTTAAGAACAGTTCCCCACGTTACGTACTGGTGGTGGCGTCAACTCACAGAACTACTAGACTAGGGTTCTTCGCCACCTAAGCCGGATCGTCCGGCCCGCGAAGGTTTTGACGGCGCTGGATGACGAGAAGAAGCGCCGAATCCGGGACAGTCGCATAGTAGGCACCGCGCGCGGCTCGGATTATCCAGCGACCACGTACATTCGCCGTATAAACACAGCCACTAAGTGGGCAGCCGCATAGAAGGCCTGCTAGTCGGCGATGTGTATGTACCTTTCAACAAACCGCAAAAGCGAAGGGGTCCGTGAGTTCTGACCAACTATTAAGGAGGCCATCATGACACCGCCAAACAAGACTGAACGCCGGGCCATCGTCGATACCCACCGGCACCCGTGGGGTCAAAAGATGCAAGCCAAAATAGAGGAGCGAGGCCTGCTCGACTCGAAACAAGGATTCCCGCAGACCAACGCTCTGGACTTGATGGCCTATCGCGAGGTTTTCGATCTGGACTACGCCATGCCGATCCAGCGCGAGGGCGGTATCACCCTCAGTCTCATGACCAATGGCGGCGAGGTGGAGTGGCTTGCGCGGGATCTGCTCCAAGGCAGCACAGTCGAGGGTCTCAAGTTCTTTAACGACGAATACGTGGATATCATGAATCGCTATCCCGGCGAGTTCGTACCTACGGCCAACGCACACGCACTCGAAGAGGCCTGTCGGCCCGTTGTCGAGGAGATGATCCGCCAGGGCGGCGCCAAGGCAATTGCGGTGGCGTCCAGCTATGGCGACGGCGCGGATCGCGTCTTCCTCGACAGTCCCAAGGCGGAATGGCTGTGGGAGTTTGCGGAAGCGAATGACATCGTGGTGCACATACACCCGCCGATGCAGTCGCTCGGGCATGAGTCGCTCATGCAATACCGCCTCAATGAGGCCGTTGGCCGCCCCTTCGACTCGACCGTTAACGGCGCCCGGATGATCGCCTCCGGCGTGTTCGATCGCCACCCGAAGCTGCAGGTGCTGATCGTCCACATGGGCGGCGGACTCGCGTCGATCGTCGGACGCCTCGAATTCAATTGGCACCTCAACTACAACGGGATCAAGAACCCGCCGGCGGGCAAGCCTTACACGAACAAGCGGTCGCCGTTCGACTATTTCAAGACCAACATCCTGGTCGACACCATGGGGTTCAACGCAATCGGGGTACGCGCCGCGATTGAGCTGTGCGGTGTGGACCGAGTGGTATTCGGCACCGACTTCGGTCCGGTGCCATACGGGATCAAAGAGCATGTGCAGATCGTGGAAGACGTGCTTCCGAATCTGGCTGAGCGCGAACTGGTGTTCTGGAAGACGAGCAACAGGATATTCCGCCTGGGCCTATCCGATACCGGTTTCATTGCCCCCGCTGTTCTACCGGCCGCAGCCTAGCACAGGGCTTGCCGACAGACTGTCGCGTTTTGCCCTCGGAGCCGATGGATAGTTGATAAAGGCTAACCGACCAAGCACGCTATCATGAGCCGCCAGACAGTCTTCGATGACTCGACTAAGGCTCAACGGCCTTGTGAGCGACCGCCGAGTCCCTGCCCGTAGCTCATCAAACTGCGGCCCCGATCCAGTTCGGATATTTGCCAGTTCTCCAAAGACTCTGACAGCGTTTGCCTCTCCTCGAGTTCTCTACTCAACGCGAAGGCATTCGCGATCCCTTTCGAGGTGCTCGATGCGGTGTGAGGACGGATGACGAAGGACGCGTCCCCGGCCAGGATCGTCCGGTCGAACGCCAGCCGTGGACACGCGAGGTCCATGATCGCCTGCACGAAAGGCTCTTTTGTTGCCCTCAGCAGCGCCTTGAAAGCTGGCGGCAGAACCGATTCTGCGATGCTGCGCTGCTTGTGTTCCTGCTCGGGATGGAGTGCCCCTGGTGGAATGGCATATGCGCGACGGATCCCCTCGGCGTCGGTCAGCAAAGGTACTAACTCTTTTTCCGACGTGTTCCAGTACCACACCCAATTGAGCCGCCGCTGCCCAGGTTCGGTGTTCCCCGATTCACTCGGAATCAGGTAGCAGAGGATGTGGCTGTCCGGCATTTGGAAGAAGGTGAAATGATTGGCGAACACCTTCAAAATGTCTTCCGGAAGGTCGGCTTCGGGAACAACTCCGCGCCACGCAACATAGCCGGCATACTTGGGCTGAATCTCCGGCAAGAGTAACGCACGAACACCGGACCTGAAGCCGTCCGCACCGACTAGAAGATCGGCCGAGTCGTGAGTCCCGCCTTTGAAATACGAGGTGACTGACGATTCAAGTTGCTCAAGATTCTGAAACTCATGGCCGAGGTGATAATTCTGCTCTGGGAAACTCTTTTTAAACCACGAGTAGAGGAGTCCCCAGGACGTCATGAGTTGAGGCATCGGCTGAGATGAGAGGACAGTGCCGTTTGCCGCCAGGTACTGCCTGGTCGCCAGTCTGACGCCAACATCGCCGTCAGACTTCGCCCCACAGAGACTCAGCATTTCACGAGTCTCGCGCTGCATCACTATTCCGGCACCGCGATCAGAGAGTATCTGCGAACTCCGTTCGAAGATGTTCACCTCCCAACCGATTCGACGGAGCAAAATCCCTGCAGCTAGACCCGTGAGGGAGCCGCCAACGATTGTGGCGCGCTTCATTTCAATTGGCTCCGTCAAACTGCGCAGACGCCGTTCTCACAGTGGCCGGTGGTTCCCAGAATCTGCCGTATGGAATTCGCGAGCAGCTCTTCTTTCTGCGCGCCGTTGGCAACGACTGTCCCTTGAAACGAGATTTGAGGAACCCCCCGAATGCCGGCAGATGCGGCTTTGCGCTCCCCTGTTTTCACTTCGCTGGCGAGGGCGGGACTGTCCACATCCTCCAGCCGCGAGATCGCTGTGATGCCGAACTCACGAGCTATGCCGAGCAAAGTAGTCGGATCACCTACGTCTTCGCCGTTGAGGAAATAGGCCTGGAAGAGGCGCTCTGCGACCAGATTTTGTGTTTGCAAGCCGTCTTTCAACGCCGCAGCGAGCAACACATGCCCCCTGAAGGTGTTCGGGGTACGCTTCATCAGGTCATGGCGAAATCTGATTCCGACCTCCGCGCCTGCAGCTGACACCTGTGCATCGAGCCGTTGCGACTGTTCCCAACTCCCGAACTTTGCGGAGCGGTACATTCGCCGGTCGACGCCTTCAAGAGGCATCTCGGGGTTGAGTTGGAATGGATGCCAACGGATCTCGAGTGTTTTTCCCAGGATCGACGACGCTTTCTCCAGACGACGCTTCGCCACGAAGCACCATGGACAAATCAAATCCGAGGTCACGTCGACGACCAGGCCGTCCGCGAGCTGCGCAATTCTGTTTGCAACATTCTCAATCATGTCTGAAGCTCCAATCTTCATGGGTCAATCTAGCGACTAGGTAACCAGTTGACCAGTAGGTACCGTTTGGTTACCATGGAGCAGTGAAAAAGGCGCCCGAATCAATCGATTCCGAACCCCTTTACGACCCGCAGTACCCGGCGCGACAGGTATTACGAGTCATTGCCGACACCTGGACGCCAATAGTTTTGTTCTGTCTCAAGCGGGGGACCCGACGTTTCAACGAACTCCAACGTTCCATCCCCGACATTTCTAAGAAGATGCTGATTCAAACGCTTCGAAAGCTGGAACGACGCGGTCTTCTTGATCGGCTTGTTCACCCGGTGGTGCCTCCACACGTCGACTACACGCTGACACCAGTGGGCACGAAGTTCGCGGAGGCCGTAGCACTCGTCTGCGAATGGGCGCAGAAAAATAAAGGCATTTTCAAACGAGTTAATTTCAATGATTGAGATAGAGGTTTGAAACTTCAATTCGCAGGCTGAGCGCCAAGGGGCCAAGTGCGGAAAGGTGACCAAGTTTTACGCTCGGAGGCGACGCGATGATTGAAATATCTTGGCTCGTCGAAGCAGACGTTGGTCAAATGTGTGCCAAATCTGCACATGTGCAAAATCTGCACACGTGCGAGTACGCGCGGATCAGAAGCGCGTTAGGCCAGGTTTTATTTTACTGGGGAGGATCCTCGGACGCTGGCAAAGCGAGCCACCTCGACGCTCGCCAGGTCCGCCGCGCCGGAGATCCCGCGTAGCTGCTGAGCAGCCAACTGTCGGCGAGTTCAGTAACCCTGATCGCTGGGCGACTGACGTGGTGTGGCGCCGGATTCTCACGCGAGCCGAAGTTCCGCACAGACCAATCGGGCAATGCCGTCACAGCTTCGCGGGCCTCGCGCTGAAGCAGCACAAATCGCTCAACTGGATTCAGCGGCAGATGGGTCATCGCACGCTGCAAATGTTGTTGAAACATTACTGGCGCTGGATACCCACCGACGATCTTTCTGCAGAAGAAATGTCTTCGTTGGAGAGCGCAGCGGCCCCGGTGGCCTCAAATCATGCCCACCCTGTGCCCACCCGGCCCGAAACCGGCACCGAGGCGGGCTCATAAAACGATGATTCAGATCGGAAAAAACCAATAGAACTGGCGGAGAGGGAGGGATTCGAACCCTCGGTACCGGTTACCCAGTACGCCAGATTAGCAATATCGCGCCAGTCCGCGAACACCGGCACCTTAGCAAGACTCCTTGAGACAGAAAACCCTTGCGGCAGTGCGATTTGCCGCATCGGGGCAGGTCGAGAAATGTCCCACCGAGTCTCGCCCGATCTCATTCAGTCTGGGAAGTTTACCCCACCCTGCCCCCACCCGAACGGTTCGGAGGCATGGGAAGTATCACCAAATCAGAACGCGGCGAGCGTGCCGGGTAATTTTTCTGGCAACCCGCAAAATGGGTGGGTTTCATGAACTCGAATCCCTACGTCGAAGCCCGTCGCGAATGGGACGAACGTTACGCCGATCTCGTTCTCGGCAAGCGCAACTGGCAGATCACCGCCGGAGGACTGCTGTTGCTGAGCCTGATTCTTGCCGCCGGAGTTGTCTGGCAGAGCACTCGCAGCCGGTTCATCCCGTACGTGGTCGAGGTCGACAAGCTCGGCTATGGGCTTACCGTTCCCAAGCCTCTCATTCCGAGCACGGATCCGGCGCTCGTTGATCGCATGGAGCGCTATGAGGTTGCCAGCTTCATCCGCAATTCGCGCTCGGTGAGCAGCGACCCCAGCGCCGAGCAGCACATGCTCAACGACATGCTGGCGCATGCGAAAGGTGCGGCGGACAAATACCTCGACGAGTACTTCCACTCCAACAACTTCGCGCACAATCCCTTCAAAGAGGCCGAACACCAAACGGTCTCCGTGCAGATCGACTCCATCCTCGAACTCTCCGCACACAGTTTCCAAGTGAGATGGACCGAGCAGGTACGCGACCGCACGGGCGCAGCGCTTGACGCTCCAACGCATTGGGAAGCTGCGCTTCAGACGCAAGTTTCTCCGCCCGGATCTGACGACGCGATCATCGATAATCCGCTGGGATTTTACGTGACGCAGATCAGCTGGGCCGAACAGCAGAGCTAGGTAACCGACGGAAGGGAGGCGAGTTCGATGAAGCGTATTGGCACCGTGGGCAGTTTGGCTTTGGCACTGACGATCGGAGGGTGTTCGGCACAACAGGGACACCAGAATCAATCTCAAGCCGCGAACGTAGCGCCAATCGAGCCTGAAGCCGCACCGCAGTCCGAAGCGACGCCCAAGCCTATCACCGGGGCGGAACTGCTCGCACAGCAGCCCTCGGAGGTTCGGGCAGCGTACAAGGACCACGATCAGAACGGCCAGTGGGCGACGTACAAGACTCCACGATACGTACTCTATCCCTTCAGCCAAGGGCCCGATCCCATAGTCGATTGCGAACCGCTACGAACCACCGACCTGCAACTACAAGCGGGTGAGACCATCACCGACGTTGCGATGGGCGATACGGAGCGATGGATGGCGACGCCGGCATCGTCTGGCGATCCGACAAACCCGACGCCTCACCTCGCTGTGAAGCCCCAGGCGCCAGCGATTGCGACGAATCTGACCATCTACACGACGAAGCATATCTACCACCTGCAGCTACGATCGCGCGGCGGCCACGCCATGCAGGAGGTTGAGTTCTACTACCCAGACGATCTTCTGGAGGCGATGCGTAAAGCCGATGAGGCCGCGGCGCAAAGCACGACAGTTGCGGCAGCAGATCCACCGACGAGTCCGAGCGAGATCAGGCCGATCGCTTCCGTCGATCCGCGTCACCTCAATTTCGATTACGACGTCTCCGGTCCTCAAGTTCCGTGGAAGCCAATCAGGGCCTTCGACGATGGAACCCATGTGTTCATCCAGATGCCCAATGGCATGCGTTCCAGCGACGCGCCCGCGTTGCTGGTCGCGGCGGGCAGCGGAAGCCAGATGGTGAATTACCGCGTGCGCGGCGAGTACTACGTCGTCGATCGCCTCTTCGGTCAGGCAGTAATGGTTTCGGGAGTCGGCCGACAGCAGGACCGCGTGACGATCCAGTACGCGGGCAACGCGAGGTAGGGGCCATGTCCGAGATCGAGGAAAGCAAGCAGCGTCCGGAAGTCGATGAGACCAAGCGGCAGCAGGACGAAGAGAAGATCCGCAACGAAGGCGGCCCACGACTCAATGGCAGGCTCGCCGCCACAGCAGTGGGGCTCATGGTCGGGCTCGTGATCTTGCTCACGTTGGCTGTGCAGTCATCCGGTCCGGGCGCGCAACCTGCGGGTCGTAATGGCACCGACGATACCGCGTCGAACAAGAGCGAAGTTCAGGACCTCATCGCTCACGCTGGCGATCCGACGCCTGCCACATTCCCTGCGCCTGCGACGGATCCCCCACCAATGGTGATCCCGAGAGAGCAAACCTCGGCGCCGACGGTCCCTCGCCAACCGAGCAGATACGCGGAGTGGGCGCAGGACAAGTACATGAAGGCCTTGGAGGCGCCGCGAGATGGTTTCCGCATTCCACAGCGGTGCGGCGCTCCAAATCCCGAGCATGACTCAGACGGGGAATGGAGATGCGAGCAATACGCTCGCGATGAACAGTTTCCAATCGTCATCCGATTCGTCGTCATCGGTGAGACTTCATCCGCCTGCATCTCTGTACACGGTGATGACCGGCAGCGTGATTCCGGCGGTGTTGATCAGCGGGATCAATTCCGACTTACCGGGACCAATCGTCGCTCAGGTCAGCCAGAACGTTTACGACAGCGCCGGCGGACGATCACTGCTCATCCCCCAAGGCAGCAGGCTGATTGGTTCGTATCGAAGTGCAGCAGGTTACGGACAGAGCCGCGTCCAGATTCAATGGCAGCGCCTAATCTTTCCGAACACCGCGAGCATGGACATTCCGCAGATGCCGGGAACCGACGAGGCCGGATACGCGGGCTTCACCGACCAGGTGAACAACCACTACATGCGCACCTTCGGCACCGCAGCGCTCATGAGTCTGATCAGCGCAGGGCAGGCGGTGGGACAGATGGCGGCGTTCGGCGGCGGAATGGGTGGACCGCTCGGTTACTACCAACCAAACCAGTGGGCGATGGCGTCGCAGATGGCGGGCTCGTCCGCGAGTTCGCAATTCGGTTCCGTCGGGCAGCAGGCGATCGAGCAGGGAATGAGCACCGGCCCGACCTTGGAGATCCGACCGGGCTATCAGTTCAACGTCATGGTGACCGAAGACCTCGTCTTTCCGGGTCCATACAAGGGCTGAGTCGTACACAAAACAGACAAGCACTTGTGCACGAAACGTACACAGGTGGTCTCGAAAGGAGAGCGGCAATGGGAGTTCTGAAAAAGAAAGAAGAACGGACCGAGACCGTCACCATACGCATCGCTTCGTCAGTGAAGGCGGAGATCGATCAACTACGTGAACGCGCCGAAGCAACGGGATTCGATCTGAACGCCACAATGTCCGAGTCACTGACACGATTGGTGCAGGCAGGTACGGGAAGAGCTCGACGGGATCGCAGCGGCGCCCAACTCTAGAGGCAATCGCGCAAGAGCACCGCACGTCAATGGTCTGACGCGAGCTGCAGGCGAGCTTTCTCAAGCGTCAAGCGGCGGCGGAAATGGCGAATAGCGGTAACTGAGATCGGTGAGGATGAAGGATGCGGATTTATGGGGAGGGGAACGCGCGGTCGTAGAGCAAGATAAAGCGAAGTACCACACCATACGATATGTCGCGCGTTCCCCTCTTATTCCAAGGATTTTCTCAACATGAAGTACCATTCTGAAAATATCGTTCCCATAAGCGGTGCAGAGTGATATTTCGCCGTCCTGGAATCAGTTTCGGGCACCGCTTCTTGCGGGCATTTCGATAGTTCTGATGGCAGCGGGAATGACGTTCTTGATGCGGCATTTTCGAATCGGCTTGACTCCCTCCGATAGTTCGTGTGCCGAGGGTTTCTATCGCCTCGATCGACGCGCCGATAAGGCGTGGCGAGCTCGTTGCAGGATGCCTTCCGGTCAATGCTGAGCAGGAAGGTCTAACGCGCGGATACCTCGGTAACGGCGATTGTCCGGGCGGCGCTGAGCCGGTGCTGAAGGTGATCGGCGGCTTGCGCGGTGACGAGGTGGACGTCGAAGCGGGATGGATTGCAGTCAACGGCAAACGGCTCGCCAACAGCGCGACAGTGACGCGGGACAGCGTTGGTCGCCTGCTCACGCACGTCGTGTGGGGTAAGCGCCGAGTCGCCCCGGAAGAGGTCTGGCTATTTGGTTTGAACAACCGGCGAAGCTGGGATTCCCGATACTTCGGTCCGATTCCTTTGCGAGCGATTCGCGGAGTTGCCGAGCCTCTGTTGACGTGGTGACGAGTCATGGCGAGTGGCGCACACAGCACAGAGCAGGGTCTTAGGGTTCATTACCTCACCAATCTCGGCGGCCTCGTTGCCCTCGCCGGCCTGGACATGGAGCCACCCGATTTTCTGCTCGGAGCTTTGCTCAGCATCGCGAGAGAGACCGTCGCTATTGGTCCGGAACAGCGCGCAGAGATCGCGGCAATGGGACAGGTGAAGCTTGACGAGCGGGCGACTGGGAAACGCGCGTGGACATCGTGGAATCGGGCGCGGGAACTCCACAGCATCACACTCACGAGTGCACAGATTCGCCGAGTAATCGTCGCCCTCGGAAGGTCGGCTCCGAAAGAGAGCGAAGCGCTCGCGTCAGCGCTTTTGCGAACGCTGGAAGAGGTTGAGTGCGATGGCTAGCCGGCCTCGATTCAACAAAAAAGAGGTCGAAATCCGGGTTCGACCGAATCGGCGCGGCGACCAGAGACGGCCCCTAGTGCCTTGGTGGATGCGTTTGGAGAAGAGACACCTGATCGCCAAGCGCGCGCAGGTTCGAGGCAAGCGGGGACGTAACATTCGGACGCAAGGCGGGGCTTATCAACGGCGGAGCGTCGTCAAGGTGATGTACACGCGCAATGGCAAGCCCAGGTCGAACGCGTGGGCTGCGCACGCACGATACCTGACGCGCGAAGGTGCGCAGCTCGAGAACGAGAAGGGAATGGGATTCGACGTGGAACAGGATGGCATCGATATGGTCGCGGTGGTCAGAGAGTGGGAAAAGGCCGGCGATGAGCGAATGTGGCGGATCATCGTGTCCCCGGAAGACGCCGATCGCATGGACCTGAAGGACCATATTCGCGACCTGGTCGGAGCAATGGAAAGCGATCTTGGGACGGGGCTCGAATGGGTCGCTATCGACCACAACAACACAGACAACCCGCATGCGCACCTGCTCGCTGCGAGGCGTCGATCAGAGCGGCAAAGCACTGCTGATAGATCGGGATTATGTGAGGAACGGCATCCGCGCGCGCAGCCAGGAGATCGCGAGCCGCGAGCTAGGACAGCGTCTCGAACCGGAAATGCTCCGCGCTCGCGGAGAGACGATTGACAAGGAGCGGTGGACGGAGATCGACCGAGCGCTGCAGCGGCGAATGAGCGGAGACCGAGTGGCGGATTATCGCGGCCTCGTTCCGTACAACGACGCGGCGCGAGTGCGCGCCGAGCAGGAAATGCAGCGGCTTCAGTTTCTGGAAGGGCTGGGGCTCGCACGCAAGATCGGCCAGCCTAGCTTGGGAACTCTCGCCCGACCACGAGCGAGAATTGCGTGCCCGCCAGCGTGCGATGGATGTCATCAAGCGGCAGGCGGAGGCCAACAGAGTTCGCTCTTTGAATGAATTGGCTGACGAGCGAGACGTGATGATTGCGAATTCCGCGACAAGGGGCGGCTACCAAGGACGCTTTGTTGGGTATTTCGAGGACGCGGAGGGCCGTCGCTATGCGGGTCTCCAGCGGGGCCACGCGGTAACAGCGATACCCACCGATCGCAGGGATCTCAGAGCGAGTCAGGAGTACATCGCGCGGCCTCGCGGCCAGACGAATGGGACATCACAGAAGGGCGCGATCGCAGCTCGCGGGCGCGGGAGGAGCTAAGACGATGGCTGAGCAACGTCCGTATCGATCGCGCGGTGCCGTTCTAGGGCTGCAGCGGGTGAAGAAATTCGCCGCGGCGGTTCTCGGAGCGTCGTTTCTTACTGTGAACTGGATGACCACGCAGCACGCCGCATGGCTCATGGGCGATTCGCCCCGACTTAGGACCGGCTCTATTTGCGCTTCCGTGGACGGGACCAATCTACGCGCCGTGGAAGTGGATGGTATGGGCGTGGCATTGGCGGGGAATCGAGCGGATGAAGCCCCTGTGGGTTCTTAGCATTCGCGAGGTCCTTTATCCGATGGCGCCGCTGACCCTCCTTGCAATTGTAGCGTTGGCTGTGACGCGGAAGGGATGGCTCCAGGCATCGGCAGACCTTCACGGGTCGGCCCGGTGGGCGACCACAAGGGACGTAAAGAAGGCTGAGTTTCTAGAAACGCAGACGTGGATCGGGAGGCGCCTTCGGCGTCTGGCTATGAGGCTGCGCCTGGTCGGTCCACGCCAGAGCAAAGCGGGTATCTTCCTCGCGACTTGGCTGCACTTCGGACGAATGTGGTTTTTGCGCGATTGCGGGCAATCGCACGTGCTTGTTTTTGCGCCGACACGCAGCGGCAAGGGAGCCGGCGTCGTGATCCCGACGCTGCTCACGTGGCCTCACTCCGTGATTGTCCACGACCTAAAGGGTGAGAACTGGGCCATCAGCGCAGGCTGGCGGAAGCGCGCAGGTCAGATATGCCTGAAGTTCGACCCTACGGACACGACCGGCTCAAGCGTTAAGTACAATCCGATCGAACAGGTGCGAATCCGCACGGACCACGAAGCGGAAGACGTTCAAAACATTGTCCACATGATTGTGGATCCGGATGGCAAAGGGCTTCACGACCATTGGGTGAAGACCGGCGCGGCGCTGCTCACCGGAACGATTCTTCACATCCTTTATGCCGAGCCCAATAAGACACTTCGCGGCGTGGCCGGTCTTCTGAGCGACCCAGGGGTGAGCATGCAGGACAGCATCGAGCGAATGCTGAAAACCGAACACGACCAGACCGGAGCAATGGGATGGCGCGATTATCGAGGGAACCCGACCCGCACTCATCCAATCGTGGCCGAGAGCATGCGCGAACTTTTGAACAAGAGCGAGAACGAACGGTCCGGTGTCTTTTCCACTGCAATGTCCTTCCTGTCGCTATATCGCGATCCAGTTGTCGCCGCGAATACTGAACGGTCCGAGTTTCAAATCAGCGATTTGATGAATCATGATCGGCCTGTCTCGCTCTACTTGGTAGTGCCACTCGCGAGTCGCGACCGCCTGCGTCCCCTCATCCGCCTGATCCTCAACCAGATCGTCCGGACCCTGACGACGACGATGACCTATCGAAACGGCCGCGCTGTCGCGAACTACAAACATCCGTTGCTCCTGATGCTGGATGAATTTCCCGTCCTCGGGCGGCTCGAAGTTTTCGCCGAGGCGCTTTCCTTAATTGCGGGATACGGGTTGCGTGCCTGTCTCATCGCCCAGGACCTGAGCCAGATTCACGCGGCCTATGGTCATGACGAATCGATCACCAGCAACTGCAATACGCGGGTGGCGTTTACGCCAAATCGCATCGAAACGGCGCGATGGATCTCGGCAATGGCCGGAGAAGCCACTGTGCGTCATTCGCAGCGCACTGTATCCAGCAGCGGAGCCAGCACATCGGAGCCAGAGATTGCGCGACCGATGATGACGCCTGACGAGGTGATGCGGATGAATGAGAACGATGCGCTCATTTTCACGAGCGGACATCCGGCAATCCGCGCCACGAAGCTCCTCTACTTTAAGCAACCGATGTTCATGGAGCGGGCCACGATTCCGCCACCCCGACAGAGCGATCGGATCATTCGACTTCCTGCTGATCCGATCGGGCAGGCATCGCCACCGGTGCCGATAACCGCACCATCGGAAAAAATTGACGAGGTCCATTCATCGAATTTGCCTGGAGAGGCAGCACGCGTTGCAAGAAGCCGAAAGGAGAAAGCACCGGAGCAACGCGTGTTGTTTCTAAGAACCAGCGATTCGGCCAAGAACGGCTCCGGGTCAGGGAAAGACGAACGAGCGAGGACGCCAGAGAGGTTGATGTGAAACGCTCGCATCAAGTCGCGTGTTACGTGAATGACGAGGAACTTGCGCAGTTGAAGGCGCAAGTCGCGAAACGCGGAGTGACGCTCTCTCGGTATCTGAAAGAGCGGGCGCTGGGCAATGACCAAACTGACCCCTGTCCCCAGACCGGCACAAGTGACCCGCAGAACGGTCGCGTTCGAAGCACTGTTGAATGAGAGCGAACGTCGCATCGCTCAACAAGTTGCGACAGTGACCGACAAGGGCACACGCGACGTGCTCAGTCGGCTGAGCTTGCTGGCAACGATGCTGGATCAATTTGCGCGAACGATGCTCATCCACACTCCGGAGATCCCGCACGATCAGCAAAAGAGTGCTGGGGAAAGTGGCGAACGAAGACACCGGAATTGGCGGCGCATGGTCGCCGAGATCCTCAGCGACATGGATGGCCGCGATACATTCGGAAGTGGAAAGCAGAATCCTCGCAGAAGAGATAGCGGAGGCCCGGCAATGAATTCCGTGCGCGACGTTCAGCAAGCGCGTCTGATCGAAAAGTTCGAACGCGAGCTGGGAGGGAAAGCGAGAGAGGGCATCGCAGACCCCGCGGTTACCGATCTGATCGTTAACCAGGACGGCCATCTTTGGCTCGATGCGCATGGCAAGGGCATGTGGGATTCGGGTTGCGTGATGCCCGCAACTCAGGTCGAAAGCCTCATCGGCACTGTAGCCGCTTTGCTCAATACCGTCGTCAACGCGCAGATCCCAATCATTGAAGGAGAGCTGCCAGGCGGAATCGGGAGGTTTGAGGGGCTTGTTCCGCCGGTCGTCGCTCAACCCTGTTTCGCCATCCGGAAACCGGCGCAAATAGTTTACACCCTCGATGACTACGTGAGCTCCGGAATCGTCTCGGAGTTTCAGGCGGGGGTATTCCGCACCGCGATCACTGAATGTCAAAACATCGTGATTTCTGGAGGCACCGGATCAGGAAAGACAACCCTGACGAGCGCGCTTATCCACGAAATGGCCAAACTGGGAGATCCCAGCGAGAGATACGCGATTCTCGAGGACACCTACGAGCTTCACTGCAGCGCTCACAATGCAATTCAGTTGCGCACTTGTGAAGCCGCGGATCTGACTCGCCTCGTCCGCGCGACGATGCGACTGAGACCAGACCGCATCATTATCGGCGAAGTTCGCGGCGCCGAGGCGCTAAGCATGCTGAAGGCGTGGAACACCGGCCACCCCGGTGGCGTGACTACGGTTCACGCGAACAGCGCCCGCGCCGCGCTCACCCGGCTTTCGAGCCTGGTGCAGGAGGCAGGCGTGCCGCCCCAGCCGGAGCTAATTGCTGAAACCGTCGATTTGATCGCGTTCATCGTGCGAAAGCCCGAAGGTCGGCGGCTTAAGGAGCTGGTTCGAGTCGAAGGCTACAACGCGGCCGAGGGATTCCGGCTCGCGCCGCTGGAGATGGAGTGATGAACAGTCAGTTTATATGTGAGTTTGAGAATTCATTTCGACAGGAAGAGGAGGTTCGGGAAATGAAAGCGTTGAAACGAATCAAAGGTTCAGTGGATCAAGTTAGCGGCGCGCATAAGCTACGCATTCAGTATTGACGATCGTACTGCCGGCGCGGGCTTTCGCAGCGGCAGCCGCAGGTGGCGCGCTCCCATGGGATCAGCCGCTTACGACTCTGCAAACCGATCTGCAGGGTCCAGTTGCTCATTCGATCACCACGGCGGCCATCATCGGCGCGGGGCTGACGTGGGCTTTCAGCGAGCACGGTACGGGCGCCCGCAAGATGTCGGCTCTCGCATTCGGCGGAGCGGCGGCTCTTGGAGCGACGCAGCTCATGACGGCGGTGTTTCCATTCGCGGGAGCGCTCTTCTGAGAAGGACGTGCGATGAGCGACGAGAGCACCGCCAGCCGAAGCGCGATCCATCAATCGCTAACGCGCCCGCTCCTGCTCGCAGGAGCGGAGCGGGCGCCGGCGATTGCCAACTGGATCACGGCCGCAGCGATTTTCTTCGGAGGCGGATTGCATTGGTACACCGTGACGATCAGCGCACTGCTAGTGACGGTTGGGCATTGGGCGCTCGTGCAAGCGGCAAACTTCGACCCGCAACTGAGCCGCGTTTATGTGCGGCACATCCGATACCAGGACTACTATCCAGCTCGCGCCGCAATCTCCGGCCTCGCCGGCTCGTGTGAATCCGTCCGTTCCTAGTCCCCGCGAAATGCGCCGATAGGAGGGATTAGTCCCATGCTGTTCAGGGAATTTAAGGATCTAGGCCGAAGGAAGGATCGGCGAATAGGGATGCCGGATCTTCTCAACTATGCTTTTCTAGGTGCGCCGGGTGTGGTTGTCCTGAAGGACGGCGCGATGATGACCTGCTTTGCGTATCGCGGGCCTGACCTCAACTCAGCATCACCCCTGGAGATCTCGGCTCTCAAACACCACACCAACCGAATCCTCTCGCATCATGGCGATGGATTCATGATCAGTACCGATCTCATTCGCCATCCAAGTATTGACTATCCAACAGGCGGCGCATTTCGCGACCCCACGACCGCACTCATCGATCGCGAACGGGAAATACACTACACCGCCGAGGGCAAACATCTTGAGACCAGCTTCGCTCTGAGCTTCACTTACCGGCCGCCGCCCGACTATCAATCGCGTCCCGCGAAGCTCTTTGTCTCAAGCCGTGATCGGCGCAAGGCCGATGGGCACCGCACGCTCGAATATTTCTGCGAGGCCGCCGCTGAGCTGGAGCAAGCCTTAAGCAGCCATCTCAGAATCCGGCGCATGGACGACGGTGAAATGCTCTCTTTTCTGGAGAGCTGCATCATCGGAAGACCCACGTACGTGCGTCCACCGGCCACGTTCAATCACCTCGACGCTGTGTTAGGTAACTACCGATTCGTGCCCGGCTTCACGCCGACAATCGAGGGTCGCCACATCCGCATTGTCGCGCCCGCGGGATTTCCGCTGGAGTCGCATGCGGAAGTCACCGCATTCCTGAGTGAACTTCCGTTCTGCTATCGCTGGTCGATTCGAGCAATCATGCTTGATCCGACCACCGGCGTGCAGCAGCTTTCGACCATGCGGCGCAATTGGTTTCAGAAGCGCCTCGATTTCAAGGCGTTTCTCAAGGAGAGCTTCGCCGGTTCGAGTTCATCTCCAGCGTTCCAGAATCAACACGCGCTCGACATGGCGGCCGATGCGGATATGGCGGTCGCCGAGGCTCATGGGGCACTCGTTCGGTACTGCTATCTAACCATGAACGTCGTCGTCATCGAGGATGACGTCGAAGTCGCGGATGCGCACGCCCAGGAAGTGCGAAAGCATTTCATGCATCACGGTTTCCCGGCACGGATAGAAGATTTGAACGCATGTGACGCGTACCTCGGCTCACTGCCCGGTCACGGCCATCACAATGTCAGAAAGCCAGTCGTGCACACTCAGAATCTAGCGGACTTGATATCCACGACCGCCGTATGGGCCGGTCTCGAAACCAATCCATGCCCGATGTATCCCGACGAGACGCCGGCATTTATTCACGCCTCCACGAGCGGGCGCACGCCCTTTCGGTATCATCCACACGTCGGCGATGTAGGTCACAACCTCGTCATCGGCCCGGTTGGCGCGGGCAAGAGCACGTTCCTCGGGGTCATCGAAGCACAGGCTTTCCGTGTCCCCGACATGCAAGTCTTTCATTTCGACAAGGGATACTCGTCGTTCATCCTCACGAAAGCCTGTGGCGGAGACCACTTCGATATTGGAGAGGACGAGATCGCCGCGTGCCCGCTGATCGGCGTGGACGACGAAGGCGAAAGAACATGGGCGCAGGAATACCTCGAGAATCTGCTGCAGTTCCAAAATCTCAAGGTTCTCCCCCAGCACCGCAAGGCGCTTTGGCGCGCACTGGAGCTTTTGGGCGAGAGCCCGAAGCATGCGCGCACTTTCACGCATCTCATCGCGACTGTTCAGGACGAAGAGCTGCGCACCGCTCTAAGCGAGTACTCGATCGCTGGTCCGCTCGGGCGATTTCTCGATGCCGATCGCGACACGCTGCTGGACAGTCGGTTCATCACCTTCGAGCTTGAAACTCTTATGGCGATGGGGGCGAAAGTCCTGATTCCTGTATTGCTCTATCTCTTCCATCGCATCGATCAGCGCCTGGACGGAAAACCAACGCTCGTCGTTATCGACGAAGCGTGGATCATGCTGGCCAACGAGCTCTTCGGCGCCAAGATCGAGGAATGGTTGCGCACGCTCCGTAAGAAAAACGCCGCCGTGATTCTCGCGACTCAAAGCCTCACCGAGGTTGCAAACTCATCATTTTGCGACGTGATCCTTGAGTCGTGCCCCACAAAAATCTATTTGCCGAATCCCGAGGCGCGTAATCCCAACACCGCCGCGCTCTATCACAGGTTCGGGCTCAGTCCGCGCCAGCGGGAAATCATCGCAGACGCCATTCCTAAGAGGCATTACTACTATGTCTCGCCGCTCGGCCGCCGCCTCTTTGATCTCGCGCTCGAACCGGCGACCCTTTCGTTCGTTGGCGCAGGTTCCAAGGAAGACATCTTCAAGGCGCGGCGCATGATGCGCGAATATGGTGACGATTGGCCAGTCCAGTGGCTCCGCGCGCGCAATCTCTCCGAATGGGCCGAGTATTGGAGCAACCTGAGAGGCCGAGACAGCCGGGAGCAAGACTCCGCACCGACCATTCCGAACGGAGAAGCCATTTACGCCAACGGCACAGTCCATTGAAAGGAGGCGAGAACGATGAAGACCACAATACAAAGTCGGGTTCGTTGGTTTTTCCTCGTTTGGTTCGTTGCCGCGCTGTTCCAAGGATTGGCTGCGCCCCTCCCGGCGCGCGCTCAATTCGGTGGTGGACACGATCGTCTTTGATCCAAGCGTGTATGCGCGACAGCTCGCGCAGCTTCAGCAGGAAACTGCGGCCGTCCGGAACCTCGCCTCGCAACTTCAGTACATGATCAAGAACACCACTGGAGGTGGTGCGGGTGTATGGCAGTCTAACCAGAACTTACTTGCGAATCTCGGGGGATTGATCAGCGAACAGGAAGGGCTTTCTTACACCTTCCAAGGACTCTCGCAGCAGTTCCAGCAGCTATATCCAGGCTACCAAGTGACCAGCACTCCGGGAGCGCAGAGTCCGCAGGCGATGACCACAACCACGCTCAACACTCTCAATGGTGCGCTCGCGTCGGCACAGGCCCAGGCGCAGAATTTTAACGCCGAGCAGGCTACGCTTCAGCAGCTCGAACTTAAGAATCAGACTGCGATCGGCAATTTACAGGCGATTCAAGTGAGCAATGAATTGGCGCTTGCGCAGGTCCAACAGATTCAGATGCTCCGCCAACTCGTGATGGCGCAGATGAACTCGCAGAACGTGGCGGCGGCCAATCAGGTCAACGCGCAAGTACAAAGCAATCTGGCGGCGCAAGCGGTCTTCTCACAGCAATATCCCGGTGACAGTTTCAATCCGACGAACAACGCGCCCGCACCGTCCCAGCACTAAGGCAACATTGGCCGACGCCGGAGGATTCAGCGAAATGAAACGAATCAATCCCATCATCCTGTTTCTAGCGGGAATCGGTTTCTGCGCGGTCATATACGGCGGCTGGCATTACTACCAAGAGAAACGAGCTGCGGCTCAAAACCAGGCTGTATTTTCCGCGCCATACTCTGGCGACACCTTCAATCCGAAAAACAACGCACCGCCACCACCACAGCACTGAACCAATCAATCGGGCGACAGAGTCTACGCAGTTGGAGAAATTCGTATGGATCCAAATGCTATCGGTGGACAATTCACGGCCGCAGCACAGGCTTACGCGAATGGAATTCAGCCTTACGCGACCAAGCTATTCGTAGCACTCCTCTTTATCGAGATTCTCGTAACCGCCATCCAGTACATGACCGATCAGGGCGACGCACCTCGATACATCGGGCGCTTGTTCAGGCACCTGTTCAGCGCCGGGTTCATCTATTTGATGCTGATCAACGCGTTCCCTTGGATGACCGGTGTCATGAAAAGCTTTTCCGCGATCGGTGCGGCGGTCAGCGGAGTTCCCAACCTCAGCCCCAGCACGGTTCTCGATCTTGGCGGTCAAATGGCTGAGACCATCTACAACACTCCCGCTAGCACCGGCATGATTCCCAATTTTTCGATGGCTCTTGGTCAGACCGTCGCTGCATTCTTCATTCTTCTGTCATTCACCATTATCGCGGCGCTCGCCCTACTGGTGGTCATCGAGATGTATCTCGTCGTTGGGGGCGCATCGATTCTTCTCGCGTTCGGCGGCAGCCGCTTCACCGCTCCGATCGCCGAGGGATATTTCGGCTACGTCATCAAGGCCGGCGTGCGTCTACTCTTCTTTTACTTGGTACTCGGAATCGGCGTGAAGATCGCTACTGCAATGGAACAACGCGTTGGTAGCCGCCTGCGCGCCAGCTACCACTACCCTTCCTTGGTTTTCGGGCCTCGGCGCCGGCCCCCCATCGTCAATCATAACCAAAGTCTGCTCAGCGCCGATGAATTGGCCTTTGCTTCTGAACCTAGTGGCCAACAGCGTTATCCTCGCAATCATCACGACTGTAGTTCCTTCCACTGCCGCCGGCATTGTCAGCGGCACAGCCGGACTTGCGCTCAACCAAGCTTTTGAGGCGGCTTTCATCGCCCGCACGATCATCCAACCTATCTCCAGCATGATGCAGGCCGTCGGCAACAAGGCGGTGCGCGCACTCGGAGGAAGCGACGGAAGCGTTGAAGCGCGATTCAGAGCGAACGAGGGCATACAGGCACCAAGAGCGCCCGCGGATCAGCCTGAAGCACGAGTCGGCGCAGCGCCAAGCACCGCTGCGTCTAGCGATCCGAATGCTGGAACCCAAGTCCTGAACTCCAAGCTCACTCGGCAGATGGGATCGAGGGGCAGCGCTGGCGGAGGTTCCACCCGCTACATCGGCGGAAATGGGAATGGCAAAGCAACAAGCACCATGCCCTCGGGAAACAGAGGCACCGCCAAGATCTAGTTTTTCCGCCTCCAGGGTCGAATGCGGTTGATCAGCAATGAGCAGCGACATCACCCGTAGCCAGGTCAGAAGACAACTCGCAGCGATGGCCTGCGATTACTTCGACATCGGCATTCTGCGACCGGACGGTCGCATGCTCCTTCGCGAGGCGTGGACGGTCAGGCAGATAGAAGAAGCGATCCAGCGGCTCAGACGCGAGAACGCGCGTGGTGCGCACATCTTCGTCCGGCCACACGGCGCTCATGCGTTGAGCCTGGTCGACGATCTCGGCGTTGATGCGATTGCTCGAATGACGGACGCCGGATTTCAGCCAGCCCTCGTTGTAGAGACCTCACCTCAGAACTTTCAGGTCTGGCTAAATCAGGACGGGAACTCTCGATCGCACTATGAGCAGTCGGGCCGCAAAGGAACTCGCGAAGCGATTCGGCGGCGATCCTTCGAGCGCCGACTGGCGACATTTCGGTCGACTTGCGGGCTTCACGAATCAGAAGCCGAAGAGGCGCTTGCGGAGCGGCCTTCCACCGTTCGTTCGATTGCATGAATGCGAGGGGCGCACTTACACGGAGGCGGAGTGCGGACTGGAGACATTTCGGTCGACTCGCGGGCTTCACAAATCGGAAGCCCGAAAGGCTCTTACCGAATGGATTAGCACCGTTCGTTCGCCTGCGTCAGTGCGAAGGCAAGATCTACGACGCGGCTCACGAATTTCTCGAAGAGGTGAAATCACTCGCAGAAAAGGCGCCGCCGAACGCGCGAGCCGAGACCATCGGTCGACTCGAATGGAAACTCAGTTCGGCCCCTCGTCTGAGTTTCATCGTGGATCCGCGCTACGGCGGCGATTTACATCGCGCCGACATGGCTTGGGCTTTACACGCAGCGAGCCGCGGTCTTTCAGAACAACAAATCAGAGACGAAATACTGCAAGCCGAGATCTTTCGAAAAAAGGGCGCATTCAGCGCCAGATAAGTTATGCGGAACGAACCGCGAACAAAGCGCTCAGGACGGTCGAACTCGATCCACTGAGCGCGCGGCTCTCCGCTATGGACGGCGCGGCGTAACAAATCGCCGCACGGCGCAGGAATGTCTGCCGTTCCCGCCCCGCCGCGCTCGATGCGGTGCGCCCTCGCTCCACTGCAAACGTGCCACCCTACGGGACGCTCCGCTTCGTCACGCTCGCAGGCTTCGAGTCCGGCAAATCGGAATTACGCGCAACCGTCGAGGTTTGGGTGAGACGGTTGCGCCCAAAAATGGTGCGGGAATGAAAGAAAGTAGACATGCCCTGGCCTTCGGCGAGCGGGCGAAAAAGGAGAAACACTGAAGCTTGGAGTAAGTATGAGAAACACTTCGGTCCAAAAATAGCCCACACTGAAGCGCGTCAGCGCCGGCCGACTGTAAGCTCCGCGGCGTCAAACCAGATCGGTGAAATCCTGCATCAGTTCGAGCTCGCTTTGAAGCGTCTGTGCATCGCCGCCGCCGAGGAGATTCCTAAGGCGAACCATATCTGCGACGGCATGACGCCGAAATACCACATGCCTTGGTTACTTTCATCGGTGAAACGCCTATCGCCATCGACAATTCGACGATGGAGACGGCTATATCGAAGTCGCTCCGCGTGTAAAAAGCATATCTCGCGGGTCTCAACTTGGTGGCGGAGAGATCGGGCAACGAGTCATTCAAACACTCTGCAGTTCCTCGCACCCAGACGTCCACGGGCTGGCAATACATATAATGGTCAGCGAGGCTCCAGACATCTCTTTCAGCGTTCGTTGCTGTGGCGATATTCGCAGGAAACGACTTGACTTTTTAACCAGCACCGCGAATGTCGATTACATCAAACGCTGCCGCCAAGTCTCCTCGCTGAACCAAAGCCACTATCGATGGCACATCGAATGTCGCCAGGCGCTCGTCCAAAGCTGGGTTGTGACTTTCATTCGCAAGACCCCCATACAGTTCTCGAAACATTATCGGTATATCAGTCAGCGGACGGCCTTGACGCTCACACTGTGCCACCGCCTTAATGCCGGCGACCCCATAACCTCGTGAGGCACCTTCCCTTTGGTTCGCGTAAAGGAGAAAACACTTTATGCCGTATATGGGTTCAACACGGAGCCTCGCTAAGTCACTGACTAGCCATACCGCGCGCCGCTCTTCCGCCAGGCGTGCGAACCATTTGAACAAGCGACTAACACGTTCGTTAAATATTGGTGACACTTCCACCGCGATTCGTCCTTGCCTATGGGCGTTCACTTCTTAGTGTAATGCTGGTCAAATACCTGAACGACGTTCGGATTGTAGAAGTCCTTCTTTGCGCTGCGTGGATTTCCAGGATCAAGGTAGCGCGATTTAACAATTGCTACGTTTCCCAGAAGGGGCTTCCGTATGTCGTGGTATTTTGAATTAGCCTTGAAATCGATATACCGTCTCGCGAGACGGCCGGTTAACTCCGAGTAGTCCCATGGATAGGTCTTGCGAATGTCCTCCTCACTCACGCTGACGGGCGTTGCTCCAGGGTCGTTCGTTATGAAGACTGCCGCTGCGGAGTCTACTTTAGATCGTTGGAAAGAAGGCTCACGTTTAGAGAAACGTGGAAGTCTGGGTCGTCCGTGCCTGTACCATGTTGTGCGACCTTGGTTAAGTATGCGATCAAATTTCTTTCGTCACGATTCAAGACAACCGCCGTCGCAGAATTCGGCTGACTGAGAAAACCGAGGGGCATAAGAAAGAGACTGTATTGGGAGAGGTCTCGCCGGAACCACTTTTTAGTTAGAGTGATGTAGCTACGGATTGCAGCGGTACCGACTTCTAGTACTTGCTTCGCGAGTTGAGACCCTGCGTTCACATAGTGAGCAGCGTTGTCTCGGATCTCGGTAAGGGCGTCCAGGTTAACCTTTACCGCCGGGTCCAATCGCGATGCCGCGTTACCGTCGAGTAGAGCAATAGCGCGACCGAGGGGTATTGTGAGCGAATTTCCCGAGCGATTTCGTTTGAGATACAGCTTTGTGGAGAGTTTGCCGTCCCGTTTGGTACGCTTCTCGCGTTCGTAGATCGAGTTAGGATCGTTCCCATTTTCTGCCAGCACCTTGGCCTTGAGCAAAAGTTCCCAAGCGTTCAATGCCAATAGTGCGAAAGTCTCTTCTCGGTACTTGAAGTCCGGCTTATTGTATATCTCTATTGCGGATATTATGGCGGCTTCCGACTTTTCAACGAGGTTTATTGATCGTTGTCGCACAGTCTTGCCCTGACTGCTCCGCTTGAATCGTCAGGGGCCTCACTTGACAGAGGGCGCGGATCGGCATTCGGCTAGAAGCTCACGAATAGAAAGGTTTGAGGGGGAAGCGCTTACCTCAGCCTCGACTTCGGCGATTGGAAATACTGGACTACCAGGCGACCATAGTTCGACGCTATCCGAATGTTGCTCGTAGTAGGCGGCGTCAGTCGTAACGCGCAGACGCTTTGGCATCCCGGGCGCGAGATAGCTGTACTCGCGGGTTCCCATTGTTTGGACTTCGACGCCGGGCGGAAGTACTCCGTTTGTGCGGATCACCAAATCGATGTCGTCAAGGGAAAGGCGCGGGGCTGGCCGGACGGGTTCGTAAAATCTTCATCGATCGCAGCGTCAAGGTCGAAGCCCGATGCCTCCGCTTCTTTGGCTTCGGACTCAATCTTCGCGGTCAGGCTTTCCCTACTTTCTGCGTCACCCGCCTGCCCAAAGAGCACTGTTTCAGTGATAAGGTTCGGCAGCCGGGACAGAATCGGCTGTAGACGCCCAACGACCTGCTGGAATATATTGTGCCGCTTGCCCAAGGAAATATAGATATCGCTCTCGATCGTATCGCGATAATGAGGTTGACTGCTCTGATTTTAGCGAACTTCTGGCCGAGACGGTCGATGCGGCCGATTCGTTGCTCGACCGCATCGGGTTCCACGGTAGGTCGTAATTCACAAGCGCGCCGCAAAACTGAAAGTTGAGTCCTTCGGCGGCCGCGTCCGTGCACAGAAGCACGTCAGCTTTTCCTTCTCTGAATCGTCGCTTGATGTCGTCGCGCGAGACCGTTCGCCAAGTCCCGTCTGGATCATGTACCTCACCACCACGGCCGGAAAAGCAGATCGCCCGGAGATCGTTGTCGCACGCCAATTCGGTTCGGATGAAGTCCATCGTGTCTGTGTATTGCGTGAAGACCATCGCCTGCGGGTAACCGTCTGATCGAAATCGGCAAGCACGTGCTTCAGCTCCTCAACTTTGCTATCTGGCGGCAGCCTGCGAATATTGGCGAGCAGCATCTCCAATCTCTGCCCGCTCCTGAACCGCGAAACCCTCGCGCTCACGCGCCACCACTTCCTCGCCATCCGGCTCTTCGTCCGCCGAAACGTCGCCAAACGCATCTTCCTCGGCTCTCGACGCCGCCGGAGAGTCCTTTGCACCCGAGATCACCGCCAAATGATCTTCGAGCGTATTCTTAAGCGCGGCGAAGCTACTCGCCAGCCGCCGCCGGTAGATCGTCAGTGAAAAATCCCACCGCGCTACGCTCCTTCTCGGAGGCTCGTCCGTAGGCCGTGGATATATAGTCATCGACGGCCTGATAAAGCGTGTGCTCGTCCTGTGAGAGGTCAATGAAGCGATCGTCGATCTTCCGCTCTGCTATCGGCGTCGAAAGCCGGCCCTGCCTGAAATACGCCCGTAACGTCTCCCTCGTCGCCCGCAATATCAGGCGTGCGACAGGAGTACTTCGCTTCATCACCCGAATGGCGAGTTTCCGCTCAGCGTTTCCAGCTTCTGCGCGGGATGCTCGCTTCGTCGCGGAGCGCCTCAAGGATCTTTTTAGCCTTTAGGCGACTCACGCCGCCGAGCCGTACGACATCTTCGATTTTGACTCTCCGTAAGCTGCTTCCGCGGCACGGAACATCCGCGCTAAATCCTTCGAATGTCTCGAACGATGGACTAGGTTGCTCGATATCGCTGAAAAAGCGCACGAATCCCGCGGCATCCCAGGCTGAGGGAAGGCCCAGCAGACTCAGCAGGTCCCAGAGTTCCACGGGATGCACTTGCATCGGCGTAGCCGTGAGCAGTATCAATCCCTGCGTTCGCTCACGAAGCCGATGCATCAGCCGCAACATTCGGTTCGGGCCACCCTCGGTCGGAGCGCCGGGCGAGCGCCGACGCGCATGATGCGCCTCGTCGAGGACCATTAGATCCCATGGCTCGGCGGTCGCGAGCAGATCGTCGGCACGCTCCTGGCGGCGGAGCATCTGACTCGACACGATCACTGCCGGTTCCTTATGCCATTCGCTTCGACCGACTGCGCGTTCGGCGTGGCCTTTCATCGACGGCGACGGATACCAGACGAGCTTCTGCCCGTCGTAGATCGGCCAGTTGAGATTGAACTTTTCGCGCAGCTCAATCTGCCATTGCTTAAGCAGTCCTTAGGAGCGAGCACGATAATTCGCCGAGCTTTGGCTGCCAGCCAGGCTTGCCGAAGCAGCAGACCCGCCTCAATCGTCTTTCCCAAGCCCACCTCGTCGGCAATCAGGAGCTTGGGCGGCCAGTTCCGATACATTTTCTCAAACGCCAGCAGCTGATGCGGCCATGGCGTCGACCGCTGCGGTCGCCTCACCGACACGTTCACCGCCATTGGGCAGCAAGGAGCATGCTTGATGAAGCCCCATACGCGATCGCGTAGTTCGGACGGTGGTATCTCAGCGATTGGTTCAGACGCTCCGATATGACTTCAGGCGACGGCTTGACGGCGGGCCGTCATCAATCGCTTCGGCAGCTTTCAAGTCGGGCTGGCTTGTCATCCTTGGGCATGAATTGCAGGAGATTGTTCCGCACCGCGCTCGGGATATCGAACGTCAGCACCCGGCGCGCATTGCCGCTCCAGATTTTACCGAAGTTGGATTCTTCATCATTGACGCGCTCCGGCTCGCGCCACGAGGTGAAGACGTGGAAGCTCTCCCAATTGCCTTGCCATCCCGACGGCGTTTCATTGTTGCTCGCCGGTGAACGCGACCGTATCACCGCGCTCGTCTTCGATGATCCCCGACTTCTCGTGGAAGATTCCGTCCGCAGGAGTGGGGCGGCGTTGGTCATCACAGGGGATGGAGACCTTCACTTCCAGATGGCCATGCGCGACCATCCATGCGAGCAATTCAAGTGCGTCGATCGCTTCCTGATTCGAAGGCGCGAGTGGATTCGCGAGCATCGACCGTTCGATGACGTTCCGCAGGGACTCGCCTTTCTCAATCGCCGCGAGCTCTTCCGCTCCCAGCGTGCATCCGACGACCAGCCGCATCCTGCCGCCGTTGCGCACCAATTGTTCGATGGCACGAGCGGCGAGCGTCAACGCACCTGCATTGAAATAGCCGGTTAGACGGTCATAGCGGACCGCGCAGGTGAGCGCGATTTGATAAAACTCCGCGACTAGATCGCCCTCGTCGCGGGTGTATTTCAGCAGCCACTCGTGGTTGGCGAGCCGGTTCAAACGGTGGCTTCTTCTTTGAAGAGCTTGAGCTGATCAGGCGCATCGATCTGTTCGGTGAAGGCCAAGCGTCGGAGCTTTTCGAGCGCCTCGAAATCGCTGGCCGCAAGGGCCAAGATCGCCATCATAGTCGACGCCGGAAAAAGCCTTTGACGGTGGCAACACTTCGAGTACCGCTTCCAGAGCCGCGAAAAAGGCGGGCTCGCTATCGACGCCAGCGCGATGGAGTAATTCGCGCGCGGATTCGAGCGAGCGGGTGCGCGCAAGAATATGCTGCATGATGAATCGCGTCGATCATTCCGCGCGACCCATCGGGCGGACCCAGGACACCTTTGGCGGCGCGGCGCTCGCTATCCCAGATAATGATGTCGCCACCTTTCTTCTCGGCGAGCCGCCCAATGATTTGCGCCTCCATTTCAACGCCGACCGCGCGGGCGAGCACCAATGCCTCGTCGTAGGCCACTTTGGGTGCCCGAACGCGTCCCATGCGAGTACAAACCAGGAAGTCGCCGGGTCGAGTTCCTCGCGGAGTTTGGAGTGCGTCAGTTGGTCTAGACGCGAACGCTTAACCTCGCGGCGGGCGGCATCAAGCGCATCTTCGGGAGTGACAGCGTAGGGATCCCATTCCTCGCGAAATAGTTCCGCTTGCTTGACGCGGCGGCGGCTCTCGGGTTTCGTGCGGGGGGTGCCGCGCTTCAGTGGCCAATAGCGCGAGAATTCCTCAAGTGCTGGACCGAAGGAGGCAAGGTAAAGATCAACGCCGCCGATTCCCGCCTGCTGGAATTCTGTGACCCGCGTGCGTACCGCCGCCGCCACCAGCGGCTCGACGTCTTCCCAATAGACCGTCGCTGCGTCGTGCAGTGCATCCTCGCGCGGTCGGCAGACCAGAAAGATCGTGCTGTTGGCGGCCGCCTTGTCCTTGATGTGCAGGCTGCCTTCCGCCTCGGTATTGATTGGCCACGAAGCCGAAATCGCAAAGCCCGCGTGCATCAGGCCCTTGGTCAGCGCGTCCCATGCGCCGGTCGCCTTGTGCGTGAACATGAGGGTCATTACGCCGGCAGGCTTCAGCACGCGGCGGCATTCAGTGAAGATGGCCGCCATCCGTTCCTGATAGTCGCGGCCGGCGAGCGCCTTGGCACCCGGCTGACCTTTGAACTTGGCTGGATTGGCGACTGCTTCGTGTTCCTTGTCGGTGAGTGCGCGGGTGAAGAGTTCCGGGATGATGCCGGCCTGCGTGCGTTTGAGCCAGACATAAAAGAAGTCGGACAACTCCGCGTACATGACGTTGTCGTAGTAAGGCGGATCCATCACGATCACGTCGATGCTGCCGTCGGCAAGATGGTCAAGGTTATCGGCGGATTTGCAGGTGATGTTTATCGACGGAGGACTAAAG
>CAWICC010000010.1:0-296333 GCA_963834535.1 uncultured delta proteobacterium
AGTAGGCGGCCGACTTGGCCAGCTCCACCTCCAGCAGCAGGTCGGCGCACCGATGCTTGATAGCTTGAAAGGAACCTATCGTGCGCCCGAACTGAACTCGCACCTTCGCATAATCAACCGCCGATTCGAGTAATTTCTGAGCGCCGCCGACCATCTCGTTGGCGAGTGCAATAGCCGCCTGGTCAAGCGTGCGCACGAGCGGCTCTGCGCCGCCCTCCAGGCTGCCGAGTAGGTCTGCGCGCGCGTCGCGAAAATCGATCCGCGCTATCTTGCGGGTGGGATCCATGGATTCCAGCAGGCAACGTTCAACGCCTTGGGTAGCGGCGCTTATGGTGAATAACGCGATACCCTGACGGCCGGCAGTCGCGGCCACGCGCGCGGCAACCACCAGCAAGTCTGCGATGTGGCCGTCCACGACGTAGCTTTTGACTCCGTCGAGACGATAACCATGCGCAACCGGAGTCGCGACGAGTTCGATTGACTGCGGATCCCATCGGCCATTCGGCTCAGTCACCGCGAGCGTCGCGAGCCGCGCACCGCGTGCAAGGTCTGGCAGCAAGTTCGCTTTCTGCTCTTCTGTGCCTGCGTTCAAAATCGCGTTGGCGGCGAGTACTGCGGTCGAGAAATAAGGTGCGCAAAGTAATGCGCGGCCAAGTTCTTCAGTAACGATGCCGAGTTCCACCATGCCGAATCCGGCGCCGCCGTACTGCTCAGGCAGGTGAATCCCGGGCAGTGCGAGATCCTCGCTCAATTGTCGCCAGACCGCGGGGTCGTAGCCCTCGGCGGTGGCCATCAAACGGCGAACTTCGGTCGTCGGGGACTTATCGTTCAAAAATCGGCGAATTGCGGAACGGAACTGCTCCTGTTCGTCCGTAAAGGCGAATTTGATGCGGCGGGCTGAATCGAATTTAGGTTGGTCTGATGCGCTCATCGTGGTTGAAACGTGCTCCGCCGCGAGGTTGTGAATAATCGTCTAATGCCATGAACAGGGTACACGCGGCAATGCTTGGCTAACTGCGCAGCCCTCTCCACTCCGTAACGAAGACGGCGTTGTACCCATCGCGGAGGGAATCGGGCCAGGAAATGTTTCGCCTGCGAATTTTTATCACGCAGATGGTTTCCGAGCCTTCGGGCTAATTTAGTCGCAGCTATTTCTTCTGCGATTCGCTAAGTCCCGCCGCCATCTTCGATTCCATATGAACCATCTGCGCCCGGCGTGACTGGAACTTCCAAGTGTCGCCAACCTTAACGTATTCGTCATTGTAGAAGCCCGTGCCGAGCCAGCTTAGATTGTTGCTGGCGTCGCGCAACTCGACATAGCAGCGTCCGCTCGCCCGGCCTCCGTCCGTGAGTTCAATCACGTGGTTGTGGATATACGGTCGCGGAGTCAGCGTGGCGAGCCCGGCTTTGTAGGTCTTCTGCAATGCGGCCAGCCCCTGGTTAGTGTGCTCCTTGCCGTTGGCGACGATCGTAAACGATCCATCGTCCGCGAACAGTTCAACGAGTCCGTCCACATCACCGCGCCATACACAGTCGCAGTAGCGCTGTGGCAACTCGCGAATGGCTTCGCGATCGGCCAACTCGGTCACAATCTGTTCAGTGGTTTTCGCCACGGCAATTCCTCCTTGAGTTTCACGATCGGCGGGCATCAATTCAGTTGCCCGCGCGCCCGTCAGTCATGTGGGATGCTTAGCATCGAACGGTGCGAGCTTTAAAGAGCCTGTTCGCGCGCGGCGACCTTCCGGTGCGAGACCATAGCCTGGGAGTAGCGGCTATCGGGTGTTTGAATGTGCGAATCGCGCAGGTTAAACGCGAAGAGCATTCCGGCTGCCCAGCGATTCTGCCACGCCCTTCACGTCGTCGATGGATCAGACGTACGAGGATCCAGATTTTCGACCAGGATTTGCCGACCAGGTATTCGAGTGGGTTCAACTGATGCGAAATCGATTACGCAGGGCCCGAGTCTTGCCTGGAAGAATCAGACGGACAAAACTAATTCTAGCGCGCTCTCTGACTAACCGGACAATGGTCCGGCTAAACCGCGGGAGGAGACAATTATGGCAGCATTATTAACTGGTGGATGCGCATGCGGAGCCGTGCGCTATGAATGTTCCGGTGAGCCGGTCTTCAGCGGTAACTGTTACTGCCGGGACTGCCAACGATCGAGCGGCACCGCGATGGCTTCAGTGTTGGGCGTACCCAAAGCTACCGTCAAGATTCTCAAGGGCGAGACGCGGTACTTTGAGGTCACCGCCGATAGTGGCAAAAAGCTCAGCCGGGGTTTCTGCCCGACCTGCGGCACGCCATTGTTCTCGCTCCTGGAGGCAATGCCCGAAGTGATGGGCATTAAGGCGTCTAGCCTCGACGATCCCAGCCGTTTCAGCCCAGGCATGAGTCTCTATACTTCCAGCGCGCCACCCTGGGCCTCCTTCCCGGAGAATCTGCCGAGGTTCCCGAAGATGCCGGGTTGACCTGATAACGCGCCGGCCGCTGTCGCCATTTCGGACGATCGCGCTCTGACGCGATAGCGGCCGGCGTCGGACCGGGCGCGAACCGTCAGGCTAAGCCATCAGGTCGGCGAAGTTCCTGGCGTAAAATCGATCCTTCGCCTGCTCGTCGATCCCGCCCATCGAGGATTCAAAACGCTTGAGCGGGTTGCGGCCACCTTCGATATGCGGATAGTCGGACGAAAACATAAAGAGGTCTGCTCCCGCCTGCTCGATCATCCAGCCGACTGGTTCGGTCGGAAAGGGCGTAAAGCGTATATTGCGCCGTGCATACTCCGACGCGCGCAGCGGCAATGCGAGCGCGGGCTCCGTGCGGACGAAGGAATCCTGCGCCGCGTCGAGGCGCTTCAGCCACGGGATCACCCACATCGCACCCTGTTCGATACAACCCGCGCGCAGGCGCGGGAACTTCTCGAACGTGCCGTCGAGCACCATTGCCGTGAGGAAGATCTCGGACGGCGCGTGCATTTGCATGAACTCCCTGGCGCGGACGTTTTCGCCACCGCCGAGGAAGTCGCGGGACTTCAGACCGTTGTTGCGATAGGCGGGGTCGATTGGAATTTGGCCGGCCCCGATATGGAGCATGAATGGCATGTTGGCGTCTTGCAGGCGTGCCCACACACCGTCGAGCGCCGGATGCGTCGGAGACTTATCGCCGGCGGCGGTCGCCGGAATCCAGAGCGTGCGGCATCCCAGGCGAATTGCTTCCTCGATCTCTCGTTCCGCGAGTTCGGGAACGTCCAGCGGTATGAAGCCGACCGGGAGCAGGCGCCGGTCGTGAGCGCAAAAATCCGTCATCGCCCGATTCAGCGCCCGGGCCCCGCCGTACAGCATTTCGGCGTCGTGTTCGCGTTGCCCGAATAAGCCCCAGAATTGTCCAGGAGCGATCGAAGCGAAGACCAGTTGGCAATCGAAGCCGAGCAAGTCGAGAGCGCGCGAGCGTTCGGCTGGATCGCTGGCGCCATAGGCGTCCCAGCCTTTGAGGTTCATCAAGTTCGCTTCGAGATTCACCGCGGCCCAATGGGCTTCGTCGTGGGGCTTGCCGATGGCGTCCGCCATGCGTCCCGTGGCGGCGAAATCCGGCGGCGGGAGGCGGTCGCGAAGTCGCGAATCGATATGGTTCGCAAGCCAGTCGCGAGTCTCCATGATGTGGCTGTCGGCGTCGTTATAGCTTCGGCCTTCGGCATACGGCATCGGTAGCTCTCCTTTGCTGAATCCGATGACACCTTTGCATGAAAAGCGCGCGCTGCGAAGTCCCGCGAGTGGACGCCAGCGTCCGCGACGACGCCGCGTTGAAAGTATGCAACCGAAGTGCGAGCGACATCTCGGTCCGGCGTTCGCCGAACGTATCGCCAGCGAGCATCGTTGTCGACCGGATCGGGGCAGCGGGATTTTGTGGTAATGATTGGCACATGGAATCCGATCAAAGACAGCCGCTTTCCGCCGAAGCGTGGCTCGCTCAAGTAGTGGAGCAGCCGCTTGAGCCCACGCTGCCGATCATCGACCCTCATCATCATCTCTGGGACCATCCAAACAATCGCTATCTGCTCGACGAAATTCTGCGTGACATCGGAACCGGCCATCGGGTGATTGGAACGGTATTCGTAGAATGCCTTTCGATGTATCGCGCGGACGGCCCCCACTCATACAGGCCGGTGGGCGAGACCGAGTTCGTCAACGGCATCGCCGCCCAGAGCGCAAGCGGACAATATGGAGAGACCCGAGTTGCTGCCGGAATAGTCAGTTTCGCCGATCTGACCCTGGGAGCCGAGGTCGAAGAAGTGCTACACGCGCATATTGCTGCGGCACCGGCGCGGTTTCGCGGCATCCGGCATGCAGGCGGTTTCGATCCCGATCCTGCGGTGAGAAATTCGCACACCAGGCCGCCCGCCGATCTGTACCAGTCGGCGCGCTTTCGTGAAGGCTTTGCCAGGTTGAAGGATTTGAACTTGAGTTTCGAGGCCTGGCAGTATCATCCGCAACTGCGATCGGTAACAGATCTCGCGAAGGCTTTTCCCGATACAACGATCATCCTCAATCATTTCGGCGGCCCGCTTGGCATCGGTCCCTATAAAGGGCGGCGTGCAGAGATTTTCAGCCAATGGAAGGAAGACATCAGTGAACTAGCGCGATGCCACAATGTTGTTGCGAAGCTCGGCGGGATCAATATGCCGGTCAATGGATTCAATTGGCACCGACGCCCATCTCCGCCGAACAGCGATGAACTAGTCGAGGCGACGCGTGATTACTACCTGCACACCATCGATATGTTCGGACCGCAACGATGTATGTTCGAGAGTAACTTTCCAGTAGATCGGATTTCGTGCTCGTATGGCGTGTTGTGGAATTCGTTCAAGAAGATTGCAGCGGGATTTAGTACAGATGACAGAGCCCAACTGTTTCATCGCACCGCGGCGACCACTTATCGTCTTTCGCTGCCGGCAATGGGATCGGACCACGAGCCGTGATGCGAGTGCGATAAGTGGAGCGTTGCAGCGAAAGGGCTTAGAGGCGCCCACCGATGGCTGGTCATGAACGATCGATCAGGCGCAAGGACGTTACCGGACTTGCGCGCGAAACCTGGTCGCGCATCTGGCCGCAGCCGATGCCGGAAGGCTGGAGGGTTTATATGGTTCGCAAGACCGTAATCCAGCAGGTATTCGGACGACGAGTATGCGGAGTGACGCTACGAGATCGTAAGACGATTCTCATAGGCCGGCACACTCAACGCTACAGCTTTGAAACGCTGGTGCACGAGCTCGCGCATCTACGCACAATCGATGAGAAGATCGATCATGGTCCGCTCTGGGAGCATGAGTTCAACGCGGTGGCGCGATCTGTCCTGGGGGTTGAATTGCGGAGAGATATTCGGTCTCCGGAGCAGCAAAATTTCAGCGGCCAGTCCTCCACCTAAAGGAACTGGATGGCGTCGTGAGACTTGCCGGCGGCGTGCGTGAGTTCGGGTTAACGTAAGAATTCAGATGGGCCGCCTAGAGGGACGAGATGCCTCGATTCAGAAAAATCCTCTGCGCCGTGGACTTCGATCAAAACTCACTTCAGGCGCTTCGGTTGGCGTGCGAACTCGCCCAAGAACGACAGGCAACCCTCTACCTGGTGCACGCAGTTGCGATACCTCCCGGTGCTGAAGTGGCGCTGCCTTTTGGCAAGCTGGAGGCCGACGCGCGAACCAGGCTAGAGCGGCTGGCACGCCAGAAGGTCAATCGCAAAGCACCCTATCAAGTCAGAGTCACGATGGGTGATCCGGCCGTCGAGATTCTGCAAGCCGCGAAACGATGGGGCGTCGATCTGATTGTAATGGCGACCCACGGTCGGAGAGGACTCCGTCGTCTTATTCTTGGAAGCGTCGCCGAGCGCGTCGTCAGGGAAGCGTCGTGTCCCGTGCTCACGCTCAAACCGAAAGCGCCAGCAGCGAAGTCGCCACCGACCCGGCCGGCCAAAAAGCGGCGGGCCTGAACGCAGCGCGTTCCTTTGGGTTTGGGTTTTCGCCCACTACCGTCCGTAATCTGGGCTAGCGGTCCAGAATCCTGCGCGATCAGCTCGACACTATTTCGGGTTCAAGATGGACCGGCGTGGAAAGAGAGGCGGAAATCAGACACGCCTTTTCACTTTTTTCAAGCACGCGCCGCGCCTTCTCGCGATCCGCACCAGCAGGAAGCGTGATCCGTGGCTTAAGCACGATTTCCGTAAAGCGGGTGGCGCCGTCCTTTCTATCAACGATGCCTTCGCCAGTCAGCTCGAGGGAGGTGAACTCAACTTTGGAAGCCTTCGCGACGGCGCGGAGCGTGAAGAGGAAGCAGGCTTCGACGGCGGCTAGCAGAAATTGCTCGGGACTCCATGCGTCGCCCGGCCCGTCGAAGTCCGCCGGCGGAGCCGTGCGCAGTTCAGGCACGCCGGAGGCGGCCATCGTGGCATAGCCGTCGGGGCCGCCGGTCAGTCGCGCAACGTAAACGTGGGGCAATGGCTTCATTGTATTTCCCTTCCGCGGATCGCTTACCGCCAGATCAACCGATCCAGCCCAGCAGGATCGCACCGAGTGTGCCGGCGCCCATAATCACCCAGAGCAAAAAACCCTGGATCAACGGCTGACGCCCAACCAGCTGCAGCGCCTGGCGGCTTAACCCTGATCCGATCAGGAATAGGGTGACCACCAATGAACGCTGCGCACCGACGAAGACGTCATGACCGGCCGGCTTGAGCGCCGGTATCCAGGTCACGATTGCCGCCGCCGCCAAAAATCCCAGAATAAACCATGGCCGTTTGGCCTTGCCCGCTCCCTTTTCGTCACTTCCGCGGTTCCAGACCATTCCGATCACCAACGTGACCGGCACGATCCAAAGCGCTCGTGTCAGCTTAATCGTGGTGGCGATTTCCAACGCGCGGGCGCCATACTGCATCGCTGCACCGACTACTGAACTCGTATCGTGAATCGCCAGCGCGCTCCACACTCCGAATTGCATCTGGCCCAGTCCGAAGTGATGTCCAAGTGGCGGGAAAATAAAAAGTGCGACCGCGTTCAGAAAGAACACCGTCGCCAGGGCTACCGAAACCTCGTGACTCTTAGCGCGGATCGCCGGAGCGACCGCGGCGATCGCGCTCCCGCCGCATATCGCGGTGCCTACCGTCACCAGCAGCGAAGTGTTCCGCTCGGTGCGTAGCAACCAGCCCATGGCGAGCCCAAGGCTAATTGTGACCGTGATTCCGATAACCGTGTAAAAGAAGCCGTGCACACCCGCCCGGCCTACTTCGACCAGGTTCATGCCGGCGCCAAGGCCAACCACCGAAATCTGCAGCAGCGGCGTAATCACGCGGGCCGTGGTCAATGGATATGGGTTGCCGAACGTGAGTGCCAGCGCGATCCCTACCATCAGGGCGACCCCGGGCGACACGAGCGGCAGCAAGGTGGCACCTGCGACGATCGGAAAGGCGAGGCGCAAGCCGAGGTTGGCGGTATTTGCGGAACCGAACTCGTCGCGCCAGTTCTTCAGCACCGGCCGGACATCCGCATTCGCCGCAGGTGCTTCCTGGGTTGTTGGCATCATGAGCGTCAACCTCGCATCCGCGTCTTGAGCGCGTCAACCTGCGCTTCGAGCCGATCGTGGAGCCGCGCACAAATCATTTCGCACAACTCAAAGACCATCTCATCCGCGATCGAGTAATAGACCGTCGTGCCTTGTTGCCGGCGTTTTACCAGCCCGGCATCCTGCAGGATTTTCAGATGCTTGCTGACGTTCGGCTGCGTCGAGTCGACGCGATCGGCCAGCGCCGAAACACTGTGTTCACCGCCTTCCAACTGCTGCAGCATGCGCAGACGCAACGGCTCGCCCATGGCCCGGAAACGGGCGGCGACCAACTCGAGCGCTTCCGGGGTCAGCTTGGGGCGGGGTCGCCGCCGCTGCTTGCGTTGAGCGAGAGGTTGAATACTTGCATTCATATCCAATTAGTTATATTGACAGACTAGTGGAGTCAAGCTGAGACCCCGCGGCACCGGAGATTCCCCTCTCAGCCGAAGGAGCCATCGCATGTTTTGCCGAGAATTGAACCGGGGTAAATGCAAAACCTATCTGCTCGCCTGTGAGCGCACGCGCCACGCAGTATTGATCGATCCGCTGAAGGAAAATACCGGCCGCTATATCGCGGTCGCCGCCTATCATGGCTTTCGGCTCGACTACCTGATTGACACGCATACTCACGCCGACCATCGGAGCGGTACCTTCGACCTCGCCGATTTGACTGATGCGAAAGTCGTGATGGAGCGGCACGCGCCTGCGCCCCACGTAGCGGTCCACGTGACCGACGGCGACGTTATCGAGGTGGGGGACCTGCGCATCAAGGTCTTCTATACGCCTGGGCATACGCCCGACGGCCTGAGTCTCAGCGTCGATGGGCGGGTATTCACTGGCGATACCCTGATGATCGGCGGCACTGGACGCGCGGACTTCCCGGGTGGCGATGCGGGCAAACAATACGACGGCATCATTGGGTCACTATTCACGCTGCCCGACGACACCGTGGTCCTGCCGGCGCACGACTATCGGGGCAATCATTCTTCGACCATCGGCATTGAGAAAGCTTCCAATCCGCGCGTCGCGGGTCGTACCCGCGCCGAATACATCGAAATCATGGCGAATCTCGGACTGGCGCTGCCCGACAAGATCCAGGAAGCGCTGCAGGCTAATCAATCGGCGATCGACGATGATTCTCTGAAGTTCCCCGACCTCACCCAGTTGAACGCGATTCGGCAGATCTCGGCCGCCGAACTGGACGCGCGGATTAAGGCCGGCAGCGCGCCTGTCGTGATCGATGTGCGGGAGCCGGATGAATACCAGGACGAACTCGGCCACTTGGTTGGCAGCCGGCTGATTCCGCTCCGCATATTGCCGGCCAAAGCCGCCGACCTCGACAATCTGAAGACTGGCGAAATCGTCGTCGTCTGCCGCTCGGGAGTTCGCAGCACCACCGCCGCCGCTATATTGACCGGGCTCGGCTTCGAGCACGTGAGCAATCTCAAGGGCGGGATGCTCGAATGGAATGAAATCGGATTACCCGTCGAACATTAAACATTTCGTTAGCCGCGGCCATGCCGGCGGATCTCTTTCGACCGCGACCGTCCGCATACTCCGCCTTGGAAACCACGCTTATGCATAACTTCACTCCGTTCGCGGCACTACTTGGTGGCATGCTCATCGGTCTAAGTGCATCGGCGATGCTGCTGCTTGACGGCAAAATCGCAGGTATCAGCGGCATCCTCGCCGGCGTCCTCAAGCCCGTAGCTGGCGACGCCCTTTGGCGCATCTGCTTCCTCGCAGGCCTGCTGACCGGCGGCATCCTGCTCAGGCTCTCCTTCCCTGCCGCTTTCGATTTCGGCATCATTCGCCCCTTCCCAATGCTGATTATTGCGGGACTCCTGGTGGGATTCGGCACCCGCCTCGGCAGCGGATGCACCAGCGGACACGGCGTCTGCGGTGTCAGCAGGCTCTCGATGCGATCGATTGTGGCCACGGCCATCTTCATCATCAGCGGCGCGATGGTGGTTTACGGCGTAAATCACCTGATGGGAAGTTCATTATGAAAGCACTGCTAACCTCCTTTGTCTCCGGCATCGTGTTCGCGCTGGGCTTGGGCATCTCGGGAATGACGCGCCCGATAAAGGTGATCGGCTTCCTCGATTTTTTTGGCGCGTGGGACGCCAGCCTGGCCGTCGTGATGATCGGTGCGATGGCGGTGTACTTCGTGGCCTATCGCTTCAGCAAGACTATGCGAGCGCCGATGCTCGCGCCGGACTTTGCCCTGCCGAAGCGTGGCGATCTGGATACGAAACTCATTCTGGGAGCGGCGATCTTCGGCGCGGGCTGGGGACTTGGCGGCTTCTGTCCCGGACCTGCTCTCACCTCGCTCGCTTCCGGGTCGCTTCCAGTTTTCATCTTCGTCGTCGCTATGGGGCTGGGCATGTACCTTCACACCTGGCTCAGCGAATTGGGTGCGGCCAACTCGGGTTTTGCGGTCTCCCCAGCGAACAGCGCGCCGGATGCGTAATCGGAGGATACCGATGGAGAGCAGGAATTGGTTTGATTCGACCGCGGGCGCCGCGGGCACATTTCCGCGCCGCAGTTTTTTGAAGATGACGGCTGGCGTCATCGCGGGAGGTATCCTCGGCAGCAGGCTGCCTGCATTCGCGGCGAAGTTGATTCAGCTGCCATTCGCGAACGGCAGTCGCGAAATCGTTCGCTTTCCGCAGAAAGGCGAGATGATTCTTCTGCGCGACCGGCCGCCTTTGCTCGAGACCCCATTCGAAGTTTTCGATAAGGGGGTATTCACGCCCAACGACGAGTTCTTCGTCCGCTGGCATCTCCCGGAGATTCCGCAATCGATCGACGTTAATACCTTCCGCTTGCGGGTTGACGGCCATGTGCGCACTCCCATCGAATTCAATCTGAAAGAAATTCTGCGGCACCCGGAAGTCGAGTTGGCGGCGGTAAACCAATGTTCCGGTAACAGCCGCGGCTTCTCGTCGCCCCGCGTGCCCGGTGGTCAGTGGGGTAATGGCGCGATGGGCAACGCCGTTTGGTCAGGAGTTACCTTGAAGTCGATCCTCGACCGCGCCGGCGTACTGCCTGGTGCGGTACAGGTACGCTTCGCCGGCCTCGATACCGGTGAAGTGCCAGAAACGCCACTTTTCATGAAGTCGCTCGCCATCGATCATGCGATGGACGGAGAGGTCATGGTCGCCTATGGAATGAACGGCGCACAGTTTCCGCTACTCAACGGGTTTCCACTGCGGCTTGTTGTGCCCGGCTGGTATTCGACTTATTGGGTCAAGATGCTCAGCCATATCGAGGTGCTGGACAAGCCTGATGACAACTACTGGATGCGTACGGCCTATCTGATTCCAGATACGTCGAGTGCAACGATGCGGCCGGATGAGAAGGACGTCAAGATGGTTCCGATCAACCGCATGGTGCCGCGATCGTTTATCACCAACCTCAGTGATAACGCGACGGTGCGGCGCGGGGCGCCGGTCGCAGTGCGCGGCATCGCTTTTGGCGGCGACACGGGCGTCAAGAGTGTCGCTTTTTCCAGCGATGGCGGTGCGACCTGGCGGAATGCGGCGCTGGGCAAGGACTATGGACGCTACAGCTTTCGCCGCTGGCACTCGAGTTTCGTGCCCAAACAGCCCGGCACCTACAAGTTGATGGTAAATACAACTAATAGTAATAATTTATCACAGCCCGCTGTCTCGACGTGGAACCCTGGCGGCTTCATGCATAACGTGATCGAACACGTCACGGTTCAGAGTGTTTAAGGATGAACGTTATGTTCCGAATTCGGCGCGACCTGGCTGTCGTCACCTTCGTGAGCGTCCTGGTCGCGATAATCGCTCACGGCCTCGCGCATGCGCAAAGTGTTGCGGAGCCGGTCCGGCATCATACGATCCAGCTGACATCGCAGAAAATCAGTATGCCCTTTGGCAATAAGACCTTCGCCGGTGTGGGTGAAGACGCCAAGATAGCGAATGAGCACTGCCTTTTGTGTCACTCGAGAGGCATGATTGACACTCAGCCGCCGTTGACCATCGACAGCTGGAAGAAGGAAGTCGCAAAGATGCGAACCGCCTACGGCTGCCCGCTGCGCGCCGACCAGAGCGATCGTGTCGCAGAATTCATTGCGCACGCCGCCAGTACACCGGAGAAAGGCGGCGATTAGCCTCGGGCCCGGATGCGACGTAGCGTAATATCGCCAGACGAGGTTTCATTATTGTCAGTGTTCGAGGCGATCCCGCCGCCGCCCGACACCTCGAATCGCGAGGCGCGCGCATCAGCGCAGTTCCGCACCGGCACTGTGCCCGATTGGCCTGGCCTTCTATTGGGCTTTGCGGCGCAAGTAATGACGTCGTGTCTTCGCGCGATTGCCGCACGCCTGCATTGAGCACCAGCGCCGGGCGCCACGCAGACTGTCGTCGAAAAATAACCACAGACATTGATGGTTGGCGCACAGGCGTACCCGGCTAAGATGCTTTCCTGTCAACAAGTCGCCGGCCGACCAAACCACTGGAGCCAACAGGCCCGCCGCCATCGTCTGCCCGCGGTCGATCTGCCAGCCGAAACCAGTGTCGGTGCGTCCGACCGCGCTGCGTGGCGGCGCTTCCTTCAGCGCATGATTCAACCGGTTCAGGTGCCCTTCCTCGGCGTCACGCCCCGATGCGAGATTTCCGAAGATTCCATAGATCGCTTCACGTAAGTCTATAGCTTCGGCAAAGTGCGACATCGCCTCGGCCGGGCTGCTCCGCCACCGACTCAGCAGCTGCGCGGCTTCTTCCTGCGAAAGCAGACTGCCCGCCAGGCACCAGGCGACCACGTCGCTGAGGTTGTGAAGCGATTCGATCCGCGCCGACCCGCGCCCTGCGAGCGTATTCGCAAAGTCGAGGCAAAGCCGCAAACGCGGAGCAGAAATCAACACGGCGATTTGCTTATCACTCTTGGGCGCCACAGGTCTTACTTACTTCACGGTCAATTGCCTTGACAAGTATCTTCTGTCGAAGGCGCACCGCCGCGGCCAGAGTACCTGGACCGCAGTCTATCCAGATTCAGTGATGCTGGCAGCTCCGGGTTCTCCCTCGGGTGCGCGATTGCGACGCTGCGGAAATCGCTCTGCGCATGACACGCATTCGCGCCGCCCTCAGCTAGCGAGCCTGGCTGTGGTACTCCGGGTTGGGCATCATGTCGGTCGCCGCCGCCATCCGATTGGACATATTGAAGAATGCCGTCACCGCGGCGATATCCCAGATATCACTATCGCTGAAGCCGGCCTCGCGCAGTGCCTGGCGATCGGCCTCGACAACCTTGGCGGGTGTTTCTGTAAGCTTGGCGGCGAAGTCCAGCATCGCGCGCTGGCGCGGGTCCAAGTCGGCGGCACGATAATTCATTACCATAAGCTCGCCCAATGCGGGGTCGCCCGAAAGCTGGCGCACGGCGGCCCCGTGGGCTGTCAGGCAATAGAAACAATGATTGATGGATGAGGCTATCACCGCGATCATTTCGCGCTCGAGCTTGCTGAGTCCCGAGGGTCCGAGCATCAGCTCGCTATACATAGCCATGAAATTTGCGAGCTTGTCCGCGTTGAAGCTGTATGCGCGCAACACGTTGGGAACGAAACCGAGCTTCTCGTCGCACTTGGCGAAATATTTCTGCGTATCGGGATTAAGCTTCGACCGTTCAAGTTCGGGCAAATGGAGTGCACAGATGCGATTTGGCTGAGACATTTGCTACCTCGACAAGTTCCCCTGAAAATTCAAATTGAACAACTGACTGAAGCTTAGCCGTGATCCCAACTAAGTGGCGCCAGCCACCTATAAAATCGTGAGGAATCCCGAGCGACTCCATCTGTCCTATCCGCATGGCCCGGCGCGCCTGTTGTTTATGCGCAGCACCCAACCAGCGCGTAATGATATTTGAACATGCGCTCACTTTGGATCCGCAGACCCGCGCGAGCGAGCCGCTCGCGTGCTTCGGCGGCGGTGTAAACGTGATCGCCTGGCGGACCCACCGGCCGCTCGATGCCGGCGTTCCAATCGATCACCAGTAAAATCCCATCCGGCTTGAGCAACGCTGCCATCGTCCGTAACGCCTCATCGCCCACTTCGTGCAAAACGTTCAGCGCGAGCACCCGATCGGCGGTACCGCGCAGTTGAGCGATTTCCGCAGTATGGACCGAACTGAGATTTCCCAGCCGGTGCGCAGCTGGCTTCGCCTGCAGCAATTTGAGCATCTCCTGCTGTTCGTCGAGTGCGATCACATCCAGGTCGGGCCGCCGCTGGGCGAGTTCGATGGCGTACGTTCCAGTACCCGCGCCGAAATCCACGACGCGGCCTCCGCTTGGCGCCGCCAGCATCTCGCAGACTTCGTCCGGAGGCAGATATTCGAATCGCCTGGGATCGTCGAGCAGGGTGGCGCGGGCGGGATCAAAACGCTCCGGCTGACGTGCGCCATGCCGATCATCGGCCCCGTGTCCGCGATGCCCGTGATCGCTCATGAAATACGCCAGCCGCAAAAAGCCATGGACTTGTGGCAAAAGTCGAGATCTTCGACCGATCGAAACGCGCCGGATATCGGACAGTGGTTCATCGCGGAATTACTCTGAGGATGTTAGAAAGTGTAGCGCTTACCGACTACAGAGGGGTCCAATACCGACTCGCCGACGGCATCGGCAAATGCCTTAATGGCACGCCAGCCGGTGCAGTGGCCGGCGGCAATCGTCGACAGGTTGAACTCCGTCACGGCTTGAACCGTCTCCGGAATTATTTTCTCGTTAGGGCCGGCCAGGTGGAATCCGCCGATCACGGCATTGAGCGGAACTCCGGGAGAGCTGTCGCGTGCATGCTTCAGCACGTTTACCAACCCGGCGTGCGAGCATGCTGTGAACACCACCAGCCCCTTTCCGGCGACGTTGACCGTCAAGAACCGCTCATCGATCAACCACGGGTCGGGCATCCAGTTGCCTTCTTCATTCTTCTGATAATGCGCCGGCAGTCCGCGCTCGAACGCCGTCACCCGCGGGATCTCGCCGCTCAGGCGAAACATGCCGCCGGCCAGAAGCTGCGGCTCACGGGTGCAGACAACCTCTGCGCCATGTGCCTTCAGAGCATCGATGCCTGGAACGTCCTTGATCGGGAACATAGTCCCGTTCGGCGATCGCCGGGCTCGCGAACGAAACATTCCGGGATGCGCATAATACGGAACCGCCCGTCCCCCGTTGCGCTTGCCGATGAGATCGAGCGCTTTGAGCATCCCTCCGGAATGATCCCAATGGCCATGCGAAAGCACGATACTTTCAACCGCTCCCAAATCGACGCCCAGCCGACCGGAGTTGCGCTCGAACGCATATTCTTCTGGTCCCGAGTCGAACAGGACCGTCCGCCGATCAGTACCGCGAGTAGCCGTGATCAGCAGGGACAGACCGTGACATGCACAACAGAGGTAATCACCCGACAGCTCCTGCATCCCATGGCGTTCCAGATAGGCGAACTCGGATTCCGCATGTGCGGGAATGGTTGAAAGGCTGTCCGTCGCATTATCGACCAGCACTTGAATCTCAACCCTGTCGATCGGCGTGAGATTGGCCATTGGCTCCTCTCTGATTGAGACTTCTCCTACAACTATAACGCCAATAGAAGGCGTTTCCCGTCGCCGGTGCCACGCACTTTTTCAGGCCTCAATCGGTCTCGATCGGTAGCGAATTATCCCTGGCCCACTCGCCCATCGAACCATCATAAAGAGTGAGGTTTTCGTATCCGAGCTGATACAACATAAACAAATCCACTGTGGCTGAAATCCCGCCGCCGCAGTAGCAGATGACCTTCTTGGAGCGCTCCACGCCGGCTGCGCTGAACTTTGCATCTGCGTCCGCCAAGGGCACAAACGTCTTGGTGTTGCGATCGAGCAACCTTCCCGCGGGAACATTCACGCTGCTGGGAATCCGCCCCGGGCGGCCATAGCGACTCGGGCCTGCCCCGCGATGAAGCTCCGGGGGCAGGGCGTTCACGATCACCGCGTTGGCGTCCACCAGCGAGGCCCGCACCTGGTCCTTGCCAACGAAAAGCTCCGGCCGTGGTCGCGCTATAAAAGTGGCAGGCGGATAGGCGCACGGCGCAATGGAAACCGGCCGGCCTTCGGCCTGCCACTTCTCCCAGCCTCCATCCAATACCGCGGCCTTGTCAAAACCGAACGCCCGCAGCATCCACCACACGCGAGTCGCCCACATGATGCCGTCGGCGCTGTAAAGAATGACACGCGTGCCCTCTCCGACACCGTAGCGCGACATCACGGTGGCGAACTGCTCTGCCGGCGGCAGCATAAAGCGCAGCGTCTTCGTATTGTCCGATAACTCCCCCTGGAGATCGATAAATCCCGCGCCCGGAATATGCGCTCGGTCGAACTCCGCCTTCCCGCTCACGATACGATAAGGGACCTCGGTGCCCGGCTCCGCCGGCATCAAATGCGTGGTGCAATCAAAAATGCGCAGGTTGGCGTCGCGACAATGGGCTTCGAGCCAATCGGTCTGCACCAGCGCTTCGGGATCGTGATAGCGAACGATATTTTCGGTCACGTGATTTTGCTCCGTCAATCATTCTTTTGCGTTATTGCGCGGGATGCGCCGCGTTCTCCGTAACGAGAAAAGATCGCAAGTAGTGCCGCAGATGACCGCTCCCGCAACTCGTCCTCGCCACTTCATCCCTCGATTGCGGTGGCAATCCAAGTGATGCATCTATACAACCGGTTATCCAGTTTGGCAAGCACCGGTCGAGGCCCCTGGCGCTTATCAGAGACACCGGGAATCGGGATGTTTGACCTCAAACAATTCATTGCGAACTGCAAGAGGCAAGCCGGCTGCCGCGGTGAAAACCTTGGTCAGGGTCGGTTGTTCTGGTTCCGGGAAGACGACGAGTTCCGAGTTCTTCGACAACTCCCGGCGGTGCGGCCTATACGACGATATTCACCAGCTTGTCGGGCACGTAGATGATCTTTCTGTATGACTTACCGACCATCTGTTTCATCACCGCCTCGCTGCTCAGGGCCGCCGCGGTGTTCGCCGCTTCGCCCATCCCCGCCGGCACTTGCAAGCGATCGCGCACCTTGCCGTTGACCTGCACGACCACCGTGACGGTTTCGTCGCGGGTCAACTCCCGGTCGAACTGCGGCCACGCCTCCAGATGTATCGACCGGTCGTGGCCGAGCGCGCGCCAGAACTCCTCGCCCACATGCGGCGCCATCGGCGCGAGCACCAGGATGTAGCTCTCGATCGTGAAACGACCGAGCTCCTCCGGCGCGAGCCGTGCAATATAGTTGAGCTGATCCATCAGCGTCGCCAGCGCCGTGTTGAAGCGCATCCGTTCGACCTGATCGGTGATCGTGCGGACGGTCTTGTGCGCGCGCTTGATGGTCTCCGCGCTCGGATTTCCTTCGGGACATCCGGCCTCGACGTATCGACGCACCACGCCCCATACGCGTTGCAGGTAACGCGCCGTGCCGAAAACGCCTTCCTCGTTCCAGTTGGTCGCTTCCTCGAACGGACCCATGAAGAGTTCCCACAGGCGCAGCGCGTCGGCGCCGTACTTTTCGACCATCGCGTCCGGCGTGACCACGTTGCCCTTGCTCTTCGACATCTTCTGGCCGTCGCCCGCCCAGATCATGCCCTGGTTGCGCAGCACCGGAAACGGTTCCTTGAACGTCACCAGGCCGGCGTCGAACATCACCTTGGTCCACATTCGCGCGTACAGCAGATGCATCACTGCGTGTTCCGCGCCGCCCACGTACAGGTCAACCGGCAGCCAGTAGTCGCCCGCGCTTTTCTCGAACGGAGCGTCGTTGTAATGCGGCGACGCGAAGCGCAGGAAATACCACGACGAGCACGCGAAGCCGTCGAGCGTATCGGTCTCGCGCGCCGCCGGACCGCCGCATTTCGGGCAAATCGCATTGACGAATTCGGGCACATTGGCCAGCGGCGAACGGCCCGTGCCGGAAGGCTGATAGTCCTTCATGTCGGGCAGCAACACTGGCAACTGGTCGTCAGGGACCGGCACGATGCCGTCCGTTTTGCAGTACAGAATCGGAATTGGACAACCCCAGTAACGCTGCCGCGAGATCAGCCAGTCGCGCATCCGGTAGGTGACTGTCGCCTGGCCGAAGCCACGTTCCTCCGCGTACTTGCACACCGCTCGAATCGCCTCGTCGGTCTTAAACCCGTTGAGGAAGCCGGAATTGACCGCGATCCCGCGCTCGGTAAAGGCCCGATCCGCCGGCGCCGCACTCCCGTCGGCGGGCGCCGTCACCACCGGAATTTCGAGGCCGTACTTCTGCGCGAACGCGAAATCGCGATCGTCCTCGCCTGGCGCCGCCATGATCGCGCCGGTGCCGTAACCCATCAGCACGTAGTCGGCGATCCAGATCGGAATGTCCTTGCCGCTGAACAGGTTGCGCGCGTATGCGCCGGTAAACACGCCAGTCTTTTCCTTGACTGTCGAGAGCCGCTCGATTTCGGTTTGACGGCGCGCATTGCTGACGTACTCCTCGACCTCCGTGCGCTGCGCCGCCGTCGTGATCTCGGCCACCAGCGGATGTTCCGGGGCGAGTACCATGAATGAAACGCCGAAGACCGTGTCGGGCCGCGTGGTAAAAAAGCGCACCTCTTGGCCGGCGTGGCCGCTGACCGGAAACGCCAGCTCGGCGCCTTCCGATCGCCCGATCCAGTTGCGTTGCATCAGCTTGATCGGCTCGGGCCAATCGATTCCGTCCAGATCCGCGATCAGTCGATCGGCGTACGCGGTTATCCTGAAGTACCACTGTTCGAGGTCCTTCTTGGTGACCGGATTATCCGTATGCCGCCAGCAGCAGCCGTTGACCACCTGCTCGTTGGCGAGGATCGTGCGGCACAGATCGCACCACCATTGCGACCCCATCGCGCGGTAGGCCAGGCCCCGCTTGTAGAGCAGCAGGAAGAACCATTGCGTCCAGCGGTAATACTCCGGCGTTGACGAATTGATCTCGCGCGTCCAGTCGTACGCGCATCCCGCGAGCTTCAACTGGCGCTTGAAGTTTGCCGCATAGCGCGGAACGGTCTCCTTCGGATGGAGTCCCTTCAGCAGCGCGTCGTTCTCGGCCGGCAGTCCAAACGCATCCCAGCCCATCGCGTGCAGCACGTTGAACCCGGCCATCCGCTTGTAGCGCCCGGTCACGTCGCAGGGCACGTAGTTGTGCAGATGGCCCACGGACAGGCCGTCGCCTGACGGGTACGGGAACATCTCGAGGACGTAGAATTTCGGCCGCCCCGGATCTTCGCGGGTCAGATACAGGTTGGTGCGCTCCCACTCCTCGCGCCATTTCGGCTCGATATTTTTCGGCTCGTAACGCTCTTCCATTCTTTTCAATGCCTGACGCTCGCGATGCTCGGGTTGTTGGCTAAGTCGAGCGCACCCGCTCCAGCGAACGAGTCTAGCGTGCGGCGTGGGTATTAGTGAACCTTTCTATCGAGCCTTGATCTTTCGATGACGGCGAGGGCTGAGCGAAGTCCCGAAGAATCGACCATTTGATGTTTACCTCGAGAGGCCTCGTCGATAGCTGCGAGAGCGCCCTTCGCCGCCGTTCCCTTGCGAGGCATGAAACCTTGAGCAGGTTTCATGAATTTTTTCCGTCGCGGCGGCTTTGAACGGCTATTAGAGCCCCAGGATGCGGCGGGTTTCGGTCGGCGTCGCGACTTCGCGACCGACCTGCCGCGCCATCAGGGCGACCCGTTCGACCAGTTCAGCGTTGCGCGGCGTGCCGAACTCCGAATACGGATAATCGCCGAGCCCGATCGCGATATGCCCGCCGCGCTCGATCGCCGCGCCCACCAAGGGGAACAGGTTGCCGCCGACGCACATCACGTTCCATTGGAAGCGTGGATTCTCCGGCATGAAGTCGATCATGCTTTCGAGGCCGCGCACGGTCCCCGGATGTCCCGCGAGAAGCCCGCTCTCCGTGAGCACGACCTCGGCGTAAACCGGCGAATCGAAGAGGCCCGCTTCGACGAAGGCCGTGGCGACGCGAATCGCACTGACGTTCCACAGTACGGCGACCGGCCGCACACCTGCCTCGCTGATCGTCCGCGCGAAGTACTGCAGCGTTTTGGTGGTGTTCATGTACACAACGTCTTCGCTCATAAAGCGATGGGCCCGGGTGTCGAACACGTCAACGTTGCTGGTGCCCATATCGATCGGCGCGAAGTCGGGCTTGGTCGCTGGATCCTTCGCCATCTCCAGGATATGACTCATGCGCGCCTCCGGCGACGGCAGCGTCCACGCGCCGAGCGTCGGCATTATCAGGAGGTCGCTGTGGTCGCGAATGCGCCGCGCCGTGTCGGCATAGACCTGGGCCTGTGCGGAGGGCGCCCCGGTCTTCGGATCGCGCGCATGGTAATGGACGATCGACGCACCCGCGCGCCAGCATTGCAGCGCCTCCTCGCAGATTTCCGCGGGACTGAATGGAACGTTGGCGTTGCGATTGCGCGAGGCGTACTCGTTGATGCGCACCTCGATAATGACCTTGTCCATCGTGATTCCCCCTGTCGCGAAGGTGAGCCGATTCCGCGTCAGCGCTTGCGGCAAATCGTGAGCCCGTCGGCAATCGGCAACATCACCATATCGATACGGTCGTCGGTTGCAAGGAAATCGTTGAGCTCGCGGATTGCCTTCGTGTCCTCGGATTGAGCTCCAGGATCGATCACCGCGCCATTCCACAACACGTTGTCGATCAGGATGAGGCCGCCCGCGCGCGTGCGCTCGAGCACCTCCTCGTAGTACAGGCGGTAGTTGGTCTTGTCCGCGTCGATAAAGGCGAAGTCGATCGGGTTCGCGCTGTCGATGGGCAATGCCCGCAGCGTCTCGATCGCCGGGGCGATTTTGAGCGTGATTCTTTCTGCGACACCCGCCTTGGCCCAGTAGCGCTTCGCGATCGCGGTCCATTCTTCACTGACGTCGCAGCAAAGCATGCGGCCACTCGCCGGCAATGCGCGAGCGACGCAGATCGCGCTATAGCCGGTGAAGGTTCCGACCTCGACCGCGAAGCGCGCGCCGATTGCGCTCGCGAGGAGGTTCATCAAGGTGCCTTGCTCGGGCGCTATCTGCATCCCGCTGACGCGCCCGAGCTTAGCTGCGGTTTCCGCCGCGAGTTCCTTCAGCAAGGCGTCGCCGTTGTTGCCATGTGCAACGACGTAGTCGTAAAGCGGCGCGCTTAAAGTGATAAATTTTCCGTCAGCCATAATGCAATGAGGTTAATCCGGTCGCCGCGCTGATTCCAAATGTTTCATCCTGGTGCGTTCGGAATGACATCGACGTTGGCGCTGTAGTATATCGGGCCGGAACAAGTTGGCGCACTGTGCCTGCGGCCTTTTGCAATAGACGCGCGATCCGTTGATTGACTGATATTGGACAAGAGCATTGATAGAGAATTGCGGCAGCGTACGTCATAGTTTAAGTCGCACCTTAAGTTTGAGGATTGCCGATGAAAGAGCAGAGCGTCGCGTTTCCCTCCGGGTCACTCACTCTCGAAGGGCTGCTGGCCAAGCCCGATGGAAACGCGCCGGTGCGTGGCGGAGTCGTATGCCATCCGCATCCGCTGTACGGCGGCTCGATGTACAACAACGTCGTGGATGCGGTGCTGGCGGCAATGTGGAAGAAGGAGTGGGCGACGCTGCGCTTCAATTTCCGTGGAGTCGGCGCCAGCGAAGGCGAGCACGGTGGCGGTGTTGGCGAGGCTGAGGACGCTGCGGCCGCGCTTGGTTTTATCACTAGCCAGTCGGGCGTCCGGCAGGACAGTGCGGTGCTGGCGGGCTATTCGTTCGGATCGGTTGCCGCGATGACGGCGGCGCCCAGGATCGCAAACCTTGCGGCCTTAGTGCTGGTTGCATTGCCCCTCAAGATGGCCGACTTGCGTGCGCTCAAGAATTTTGCCGGCCCTATCGTACTGGCGGCCGGCGACGGCGACATGTACTGTCCCGTTTCTCAACTTGAAGCGTTACATAAGGATTTGGGCGCGCGCGCGCAACTCCGAATTATCGCGGGAGCCGATCATTTCTTCGGCGGCTTCGAAGTCGAATTGGCCGACGCAATTGAATCCATGCTCGCCCCTATTTAATCAATCGTACCCCCTCCGAGGGTGGCGGCGACCCCCTCAATAAGGTCAATGGCGACCACGCCGAGCAACCGCCGCAAGCCGGAAGACTGCGCTAATGCGGTTGGGGCGGGACCGGTGCAAGGACTGTTGAAGCCGCCGATCGTTTGATGGCCGCGGTGGACGCCGGCTCGAGTGGCCCGGCGGCAGGTGCGGTTATCAGGGGTGGCGTCGCAGCCGTCGCGAACGAAGTCACAGTTGACGCCTGTAGTGGCGCCGTCACTCGTGGCAGCTCGGTCGTTTCGGGCGGCGCTTTCAATGTTGCCTGCCAGATCGCATAAAACGGGTCGCTTCGATCGCTCTTTGCGAGTTCGATTATACGCGCAATCGTAGCGCGCATGTCGCCGTGCTGCATGCGCTGCAAAGCGGCGAAGTTGTCGAGGTCGTGGAAGTAGAGCAGGTAGTTCAGCAGGACAGCGTTGTTGAGCTTTTCGCGATCGAGATCGAAGCGTTCGAGGCCTGAAAGGCTGGGCTTGAGTGCGGCGTAGTCCCGATTGATGCCTGCGAAGATGGGTTCGCGCTGCTTGAGGATCTGGTTTCTGGGCAGGCCGCTTTGATAGAGCCGCAAGAGTCGTGCTTCCTCGTGCAGCAGGAAGGCGGAGAACTTGATATCACTCTCGTAAACGCCACGCGCGGCGATCGCGTCGGGGGAATCCGCGCCCTCAGTCTCGCTGAAGAAATCCACCGCTCCGCGGCTGCCGACATAGGTTGCCGCCGATTCGTCGAACATTACGTTGCTGGCGAGAAAGTAGGTTCGATGGAAGAGTTCGTGGATGATCACTCCGGCCAGTTCGACGCGATTGAGGCTCAGCAGATTCGATAGCAGGGGGTCGTCGAAGAAGCCGAGGCTGGAGAACGCGATAGCCGATCGCACGTGCGTATCGAGGCCCTGAGCTTCGAGACCAGCGGCTTCGGCGTCGGCGCGATCGTGACTGAAGTAGCCCCGATATGGTACTGCGCCGACAATCGGGAACCACCAGGTGTAAGGTGTCAGCGAGGTGCGCGGCGCTGCCATCACGATCCATACAATGGCGCCGGAGTCCACTTGAGTGACGGTCTGGTAGGCGCCGCCGACGTTCAGTCCAAGGCGATTGGCGGCGAACTTGCGCACGGCCAGCACGGTCTCGAGTTTAGCGCGGGTATCTTCGGCGAGAGTCTTGCTCTCAAGCACCTGGGGGATCGGCTTGCGATGCCATAGCAGGCGGCCACCCTCGTATGCTGCCCGCGTGAGATAGCCGACGTCGCAGCCGTTCAGAATCATCGCGGCGGTGAACACGAGCGCCACCAGGCGCAGCGGCGCAACAGTCAGGCGCGTGAAACAGCCGCGTAAGCGAACCATCACGAAGTGGAATCAGTCCACCGCCTCGCGCACCGGGTCGGAGGCCGCGGCGTATTGAAGTTCAAACAGGCGGCGATAGAGTCCCGGCCGTTTGAGCAACTCATCATGCGTGCCGCTCTCGCGCAGCACGCCATTGCTCAAGACCAGGATGCGGTCGGCGCGTTCGATGGTCGAGAGTCGATGTGCAATCACAAGCGCGGTCCGACCGGCGAGCAGTTGATCGAGCGCGATCTGAATCAACCTCTCAGTTTCGCTGTCCACGCTCGAACGTCGCCTCGTCCATCACCAGGACGCGCGGGTCATAGGCGAGCGCGCGTGCGAACGAGAGCAGTTGCCGTTGGCCGCTGGATAGATTGGCGCCGCGCTCGCGAATCTCCTCATGGATTCCGTCGGGCATGCGTTCGACGAAGCGCATCGCCTGTGAACGGGTGAGGGCGTCGATCAGATCGCGATCGCTGAGATCGGTGCGGCCGAGCCGGACGTTTTCCGCGATGTCGCCGGCAAACAGAAATACATCCTGCTGTACCAGCCCGATGGCGCGCCGCAGATCCGGAAGGTCCCACTCGCGCACATCAATGCCGTCCACCAGGATGCGGCCAGAGGTGACATCATAGAAGCGATTGAGCAACTTGATGATGGTTGTTTTGCCCGAACCGGTGGGGCCGACGATCGCGATCTTCTGTCCGGCCTCGACCCGGAATGTCAGGTCGCGCAAGACTGGCTCGCCTTTGCGATATTCGAAGCTCACGCGATCGAAAACGATCGAGCCGCGGCCGTCCGCCACGCGTTTGGGTTCGGCCGGACTCGCGATCGTCGCCGGCGTCTCCATCAGGGCCTCCAGCCGCTCGACCGCCGCCAGCGCCGACTGCAGGGTGGTGTACTTCGACGAGACGTCGCGCAGCGGCATGAAGAACATCTGGGCGTACTGGATGAACGCGACCAGCGTGCCGAGTCCAATCAGATGATGGATCTCTTCGCCGCCGCCAATCCAGAGGATGATCGCCACGGTGAAGGAACTGAGAGCTTCGACCGAAGAGAACTGTCCGGCATCGTAGATGTTCGCCATCCTTTGCGAGTCGCGGCTTTTCGCGTTGAGTTCCTCGAATTCACGGAAACTCTCGCGCTCGCGCGTGAAGAGCTGGATGATCGCCATCCCGCTGAGCGATTCCGACAAATAGGCGTTGAGGGCGGCCAGCCGTTCGCGGATCTGGCGATAGACCGTGCGCGAACGCACGCGGAAGTAGTTGAGGATCAGGAGCAGCGGAGGGAGCGCGCACAGCGACCACAGCGCCAGGTGAGGGCTGAACCAGAACATGATGGCGACGATGCCGGTGAGCGTCAGCAGGTCGACGAACAGGGTCAGCGATCCGGCGCTGAACATTTCATTGATGGCGTCGATATCGGTGGTCATCCGGCTGACCAGCCGGCCCACCGGCGTGCGATCGAAAAAGGCCATCGGCAACCGCTCGACGTGGCGAAAAAGGGCCAGGCGCAAGTCGGACAGGCTGTATTGCGAGACCATCATCGTCAGGTAAAACTGGCCGTAGAAGGTGACAAACTCGCCCAGCAGCAGGATCACATAGAGCGCGCCCATCACGATAATCCCATGACCGTGCGAGCGCCTCAGCATCGAAGCCAGCCATGCCGGCGGGCTCGATCGGCGGGCCGCCAGGAAGATGTCGATCGTCAGCTTGATGACGTAAGGCTGCAACAGCGCGAAGATCGAATTCAGCGGCATCAGCGCCACTGACAGCCAGAACAGGCGGCGGTAAGGCCGGACGTAGGTCCAAACCCATCGCAGCAGGCGGCTGTCGTACGCCCGTCCGATTTCCTCTTCCGCTTCAATTCGCATCGTAATCAGCCGCCCGTGAAATCATCGTCAATAGCCCGCCAGTTCTTCTTCGAGCAATTGGCGGTGGAAAAGCTCGGCGTAAATGCCGTGGCGCGCCATCAGTTCTTCATGCGTGCCGCGCTCGGCGATGATGCCCTCGTCGAGCACCACAATCTGATCGGCATCGCGCACGGTTGAGGCGCGATGCGCGACCACGATCGTAGTGCGGTCGCTCACGCTTTCTTCGAGGCGGTGCAGGACCGCCTTTTCGGTTTCCGTATCTACGCTCGAGAGCGCGTCGTCCAGCACGACGACCGCCGGGTCGTAGTTAAGCAACCGCGCGATCGTCACCCGCTGTTTCTGGCCGCCCGAGAGCGACATTCCGCGTTCGCCGACGACAGTATCGAGTCCATGTGGCATCACCGCGATATCGCCATCGAGTCCTGCGACGCGAGCTTCGGCCTCGATTTCAGAGATGGGCGTCGCAAGCCTGCCAAACGCGATATTGCGCGCGATCGTGTCGGAAAAGAGCATCGGTTCCTGCGGTACCATGCCGATCGTCTTGCGCAAGGCCGCCAGCGGCAAGTCGCGGATATCGCGGCTGTCGAGCAGGACGCGTCCGCCGCTTGGCTCGATCAGCCGCGCGAGTAACTTGACCATCGTGGATTTGCCCGCGCCGGTGCGCCCGACAATCGCGAGCTTGCCGCCCGCGGGCACCCTCACGTCGATATTGCGGAGTGCCCAGCGCTGCGCGCTACTGACCGCGTCATGATCGCCGTTCGGTGCAATCGCCGCGCCGTTGCCGTGCGAATCGAGGCTATTCGCAAAATAGCTGAACGAAACATTCTCCCATTCGACCGAACCGGCAATCTGCAGCCGGGCCTCGTCACCCGCGACGCTCGGCGTCGGCGTTGCCGCAAAGATTTCCTCGAGCCGCTTCATGGAGGCGCGCCCGCGCTGGTAAATAGATAGCGTCCAACCGAACGAAACCGTCGGCCATGCGAGCGCGCTCAGGTAACCCATAAACGCTACGATGTCGCCAATCGATATGACGCTCGCACGGACCAGCATGCCGCCATAGATCAGAACGATCATCACCGAGGTACCCACGGTGCCCTTGATGATTGGCATCAGGGCGCCGCGCACCCGCGCCAGGGCCAGGCCTTGCTGGTTATATTCCTCGTTGGCGGCCCGGAAGCGCTGCGCCTCGTGATCCTCGAGCGTGTAGGCCTTTACGACGTGAATGCCAGAGAGGCTTTCCTGCACCTTGGAGCCGATGGCGGCGAGACCTTCCTGCACGCTGAGGCTGCGGTTCATCAAGGCGCGAGTCAGCTGGCGCATGACAAAGAAGAGCAGGGCGTACGGAATCATCGCGGCGGCGGTCAGCCGCGGACTGAGCGAGAACATGAAGATGAGTGCGAAAAAGAACGTCACTGGAACGGTGGTCAGGCTGAGTGCTCCCATGCCCACCATCATGCGCACAGCGCCGAGGTCGTTGATCATGCGCGACATCAAGTCGCCAGTCTTTATCCGCTGATAGAAGATCTGGTCGAGGTTGCAGAGATGCTTGAAGAGGTCGTTACGCAGGTCGTACTCGACATCGCGGCCGCAATTGAAGATGACGAAGCGGGAAAACCATCGCGCGATACCCATCGCGATTGCGACCGCGATCATCAACTCGGTCAGGTGGACAAGGCGCGGATAATCGCCGCGATTGATGGCGTTGGTGGCTTCGCCGCTGAGCCGGGGAATTACGGTGAGGAGGACGGCCGTGGCGATCGTGCACAGAATGCCGAAAATGTATCGGTGCCAGTAGCGGCGGATGTAGGCAAGGAGGCGTTGCATATCGCCCCACCTACGTTATCAAACACGCCAGCTAAAATCGCCATCCAAAAGGTTCAACGCGGATGGAGGGTTTTCAGCCGGCGCTCGTACACCTTCGCGTATTTGAGAAACACATAGAAGGATGCCGTCATTGCCGCGTAAAGCCCCCGCCCCCCGTCCATGAAGCCGCCGCGAATGATGTAGAAATTGAAAAAGCGCCACAGCGCGTGAGTGAACATCTGCACGGCGGCGAATGCGGAGGGCTCCATCTCCGCCGCCCCGCGAGTGCTGAAGCGGTTGATGGTCGCGACGTGGTCGGCGATATCGCGGTAACTGAAATGAAGAATCGGTGCGGCGAGGCGATCGACACGTCCGCTCACGATCACCTTGTCATGCGGATCGACGCCGCCGATATGCCCGCGCTCGCGGCGAAAGAGCCGCACCGGCCGGTCGCGATAGATCGGGCGCGTGTAGTAGTGTCCAAGATGATAGAGCACGCGCCGAATCCGATAGCCGTCGGCTGCGGGCGCGCCGAGCGTCCGGAGTATTTCGGCGCCCAAATCATGCGTCGCCTGTTCGTCGGCATCGAGCAGCAACACCCATTCGGAGGTCGCGTGATCGAGGGCAATCTGTTTTTGCCGCACGTAGTCGGTGAACGGCTGATCGAAGACCTTCGCGCCGAGGCTCCGCGCGATTTCGACGGTGCGATCGGTTGAATTCGAATCGACGACGATCAGCTCGTCGCAAAAAGATGCACTCGCGAGACATTGGCCGATCAGTTGCTCCTCGTCGCGAGTGATTACGATCAGTGAGATAGTCGGGCGCGACGTCATCGTCGGTGCACTGCTTCCGCGCGGCGGCCGATACTTACAAGCGTCATCAGAATGCGATGTGCCGCCGCCTAATGCTCGTGAGTCTCTTCCGGCTCGTGCGAGAGATGAGCGATGATGTTCGCGGCGACGACCTTGAAGGCCTCGCTCACGGGATGCTCAGGGTGCGCGGCCACGAGCGGATTGGCGGTGTCGCCACCCTCACGTAATTCGGCGGTAATGGGAATCTCGCCGAAAAATGGCACGCCGAGCGAGGTCGCCAGACGCGCGCCGCCGCCATGCGCGAAGATCTCATGACGGCTCCCGCACTTGCGGCATAGGTGGTAGCTCATGTTCTCGATCACGCCGATGACAGGAACCTTGACCTCGTCAAACATCGCAACGCCGCGGCGCACGTCGAGCAGCGCAATCTCCTGCGGGGTCGTCACGATCACGCCCCCGTCGAGTGCGACACGCTGCGTGATCGTCAGTTGCGCGTCGCCGGTGCCAGGCGGTAGATCGATCACCAGGCAATCGAGCTCGCCCCACTCGACGTTGTAGAGGAATTCGGTCTCGAGTTTGGCCACCATCGGACCACGCCATATCACCGGACTCTCGTCGTTGAGGAAAAGGGCCATCGAAACGTAGCGTATGCCGAAGCTTTCGAGTGGCACGATGCGCCGATCCTTAGTCACCGCGACCTGTCCCTGACCCGCCCAACCATCATCGCGACGCTCGGTCCATAAACGTCGGCGTCCATCAGGCCGATGCGCCATCCCAGCGCGCGCATCGCTAGCGCGAGATTCACCGCGACGGTCGATTTGCCGACACCGCCCTTGCCGCTCGCTACCGCGACGATATGGCGCACGCCGGCAATGGGACGCTTCTGTGCCGCGCCTGCGACCACTTTCGGCGGCGGCGCCGCCTCGACCTCGATCTTGATCGCAGCACTGCCCGACATCGCTGTGACCGTCCTTCGTATCTCGGCACTGACGGCTTCGATTATCTCCGGCTTGGCTGACGGCGCCGTGAGAATTACCGTGATACCGGCGCTGGCGACCTCGATATCCTTGATCATACCGAACGATACGATGTCGCGGCTGAATCCGGGATATTTGATCTTCTTGAGCTCGGCGAGAATTTCCTGGGGAGTTGGCATGTACTTCTTTTAATGGTCACGCCGCTGCGGGGGCGCCTGATCAATTTGCGATCGCCAGCATTTTGCCGGCGCAATCAACTTTAGAGAGAGATGGTATCATTCCAGCGTGACCGGCAAAACGACATCCAACCCGGCTTTCACGCGGCGCGCCCTGGTCTCAGATATCATGACCTGGCACTGTGAAACGCCCGACCGCTTTGCGCTCCACCTGGAACACGACCGCAAGTTTATCCGATGGATGGCGGCGCGGGGCATCAACGCGTTCTCCTACATTCGCCATGAGCGCGATACCCGTCTCAAGATCGATGAGTTGGTGCCAGAGCTGGAGGAGAATGGCATCGCATCCGAGTATGGCGGCCATGTGCTACAACTTCTGCTGCCGCGCGAGCGTTTTGAGGCGCAACCCGAATTCTTCCCAATGGATGCCGGCGGAAAGCGCAATCGGCGCGGCAACTTGTGCCCTTCAAACGACGAGGCGATCGCACTAGTTCGCGACGGCGCAGTTCAATATATTCGCGAAAATCCCGAATGCTCGCTGCTCCATATCTGGGGCGCCGATGTCCGGGACGGCGCGTGGTGCCGGTGCCCGCGATGCGCCCAACTGCCGCCGCAATGCCAGTACCTGGCGGTCGTCAACGCGATCGCCGCCGCTCTCGCCGCGAGTCTGGCCGCCGCGCCGCCGGTCGCCTATCTTGCCTATCACGACACCATCGATCCAATTCCGGGTCTTCATCCGCTGCCGAATGTTTCCTTCGAATGGGCGCCGCGCGAGCGTTGCTATAGTCATGGGATCGACGACTCCGGATGCACCGTTAATCCGCGCTACTTCGAATCGCTGAAACGCCACATCGAAATCTTCGCCGGGCGCGGCCACGTCTTCGAGTACTACGCCGACGCGATCCTGTTCGGCGGACTCGGCGTCGCTACACCCTCGATCATCGCGCGCGACCTGCGCGCGTATCGCGCACTAGGCATCACCAGCGTTTCGTGCCTGACGTTTGGCGCTTACAGCGTGCTCGCGTATCCGGTGAATCTCGAAGCCTTCGCCCGGGCGACGCACTCGCCCGACTTCGATCCCGAGGCGGCCATTGCGGATGTCGCTGCAGAGCGACATCCGCAATGCGCCCCGGAGATGGCGGCCGCGTACCGTGCGCTCGTACGCGCATCGACGCTCATTCTCGATGGCGGCGGCGGCGTTATGCGGCCGTCGTTATCGTCCGGGACGCCGGCGCCGGTCGGCGCCGGCGTCCCGCACCCGCCGCTCGCGGCGGGTGCCAGTCGAGCATATCGCGGGCGCGACCTTCGTCGCGCCCGCGATATGCTCGATCAGGCCTGCGCCGCCGCCGATCACATCCTCGGTGGCGCGCGTGACCAACTCAGCGTGGCCGAGCGCGCCCTATGGCAATACGGGCGCGACGTGGCGGATGGCATCGCCGATTACATCGAAGCGGCGGCGCAGGGCGGCGACGAAGGTCGCCGCCGCGCCGCCGCCGCGATCGATCGCATTGGCGGGGCGGTCACCCACGTGCGCGGAATCGATCTTCCGCTGAAGGGGACGTGGGGCGCCTATGATATCGAAGGGGCGCGCGACCTCTGGCTGGCCACCCTGCGCCGCCGTTTCGTCAACCGCGATACTTGACCCGCGATGACGGAGCGCAAAGGGAACCGCCAAAGATCTCATCCCGAGACATGGTTGCTTGAGCGGTGAACGATTCGCAAATTTGAACAACCAAAACGCGTCCGTTGAGCAGTTGTGGAGTAGAGCTACTTTATTGGACGAGCAGTCGGAGAGAATGCAAATGGAAAATGAAGGCGGATACCAGTTGCCGGCGGAACTCATCGCATTGCGCGAGAACGTGCGACGCATCATCAAGGAGGAAGTCATACCGGCCGAAGCGCGGGTCGATGCCGATGCCGCCGAGATCCAGGAGCACGACTACTGGCGTATCGCGCGCAAGGATCCAGGCCGCGGGCATGTGGTGCATGGGTAGTCCCGTCAAATACGGCGGCGGCGGGCTCAGCCTCTTCGAGATGTGCGTGCTGATGGAGGAGATGTGCCAGCATCGCGGTGGCCTCTATAACCCGGGCGCAGGCGTATTCGGGCGCACGCCTCCACCGGTTATCTGGGGTGGCACCGAGGCGCAGATTCAGAAGTACGCGGCGCGGACGCTCAAGGACGCGACCTATACCTTCTTCGCCATTACGGAGCCATCCGGAGGGTCCGACCCGGCTGGTGCCATCCAATGCCGCGCCGTCCGTGATGGCGACCATTACGTTCTCAACGGTCAGAAGATTTTCATATCGCATGCTCATGAAGCCGAATGGGGTGTGGTCTTTGCACGCACCGATCCGAGTGCCGGCCGCGGCGGCATCACTGCTTTTATCATCGAGAAGGACACGCCCGGCTTCAGCGCGAAACCGTTTAAGACCCTGCGAACTGCGGCGCTGCCCAACGTCGTTCATTTCGAGGATTGTCGCATCCCCGTGGTGCAACGCCTCGGCCCCGAGGGCGGTGGCCTAAGTCTTTGCATGGATTTGCTCACGGGTTTGCGCTTCCCTTACTCTGCCTGCAACGTTGGCGTCGCGGTGGCCGCTTTGCGGATGGCGATTGATTACTCCAAGCAGCGTAAGACTTTCGGCGAGATGCTCTCGCGCCGCCAGGCAATCCAATGGATGCTGGCGGATTCCGAGGTCGAAATTCGCGCCGCGCGATGGCTGATATGGGACGGCGCATGGAAGGCCGGCCGTAAGGAGGACGCTCGCATGGAAGCCTCGGTTGCGAAGCTGTATTCGAGCGAAGTCCTCGGCCGGGTGGTCGATCGCGCAGTACAGATTCACGGCGGCTATGGCGTCAGCAAGGAGTTTCCACTCGAACGATGGTATCGCGAGTCGCGCATCCGCCGCATCGGCGAGGGCCCCTCGGAGGTTCATCGCATGGTCATCGCGCGCAACCTCTTGCGCTGATGATGCGAGTGCTTTGCTGACGGAATTTAGGCCGATGGAACTCAGTATTGGATAGAAAGTGAGTATTTGCTGATGAGTCTGCCGCTTGATGGGATCCGCGTGATCGACCTCGGCCAGATTTTCGCCGTGCCCTATTGCACGCTTCAGCTTGCCTACCTCGGTGCCGAAGTCATCAAGATCGAACCGCCGGGCAGCGGCGAGCATCTACGTCGTCCCGGTTCGTCGCCGGGCGGCGTCAATTACTCATTCCTGATGCTTAATCCAAACAAGAAATCGGTGACGCTCAATCTCAAGCACACTGACGGCCGCGCCCTCCTGATAAAGCTCCTGGAATCCGCGGATATACTCACGGAGAATTATTCGGCTGGCGTGATGGACTCGCTCGGCCTTGGTTACGAGATCCTCCACGAGCGCTTTCCGCGCCTCATTTTCGCGTCCATCAAAGGCTATGGCTCTGACGGGCCGTGGGCTCGCCTCGGCGCGATGGACAGTACGCTCCAGGCGGCATGCGGCCTCATCAGCATAACCGGTTATCCCGACCGGCCGGGAGTTCGGACGCCTGCCACCTTCATCGATATGGCGAGTGGCAGCCACCTCGTCAGTGGGATTCTTGCCGCCCTGATTCAACGCGGGCAGACCGGAAGCGGCCAGTTGGTCGAAGTCTCGATGCTCGACGTATGCGTCCCTTCGATGACCGGGCTGATTGCCAACGAACTGGAAGGTAAGCCGTGTGATCGCGTCGGCAATCGCCATCGCAACGCCTGCCCCTCGAACATTTATCCGTGTGCCGACGGCGAGATCATGATCTTCTGTCTCACCGAACCGCATTGGCGCTCGCTGGTCGCGTTAATGGGGCGCGACGATCTGATCGAGTCGCCGCGCTACCGCGATCACGCGAACCGCTACAAGGTTGTCGGCGAGGTTGATGATCTTATCGGCGAATGGACCAGACTTCACCTTCGCGACGATCTGGTTGCGCTCTACATCCGGCACGGCATTCCTTGCGCGCCCGTCCGATCGGTCGCGGAGGTCACCGCGGATCCTGAACTCGGGCGACGCCAGATGCTCATCGATAGCGAGTCGGCGGCGCGCGGCAAGATCAAAGTGATGGGCACGCCGCTCAAGTTTTCCGAACGGGACGCCGACGACCATGCGCTCGCGCCGCCGCCAGCCCTGGGCGAGCATACTGCTGAGGTACTCGCGACCGTCGGCATCGATGAGGCGGAACTGTCGCGACTGCGCGCCAGCGGCATTATCTGACCTGGCCATCATCGGTGGCGTTTCTCCCGTGACGTTTCTCCGCCATCGCGATAACTATCGCCAGCCGCTGCATTGGCTGGCCACCTTTCGCCGGGCTCCCGGTGCAATCCCGTGTAACCCCCGCACGGACGCGGCGTACTATCGTGTACTGGGCGTTGCCGTTTCGATTGGATGACCAATGGCTTGCGGACGCCCGACAGGAGAGGTTTTGTGAAAATCAGGCGAATAGGGATCTGGCTGGCGGCGATCACGCTGGGTGTGATGCTCGCTGCGCCCGCTTTCGCGCAATTCAATCCATGGCCGCAACCGCTCCCGACTGCGCCAGTCTGGGGCGACTATGACCAAAGTCATACCTTTCGCGACGCGGCCTGGTGGGCGCAGAACCAGCCCGAATGGATGCGCGCGCATCACCCGGAATGGTGGGGCGATTTTGATGATGAACACGTCTGGCGCCCAGCCGGATGGTGGTGGCAAAACCAGCCCGATTGGGCGCGGACTCACCATCCCGAATGGTGGGGCGACTACTACCAGGGTAACTGGTATCCGGCGTCATGGTGGTGGCGCTACCAGCCCCAATGGGCGCGCCTTCATCATCCGGAGTGGTGGGGCGATTTCGATGACAACCATGATTGGCAGCCGGCGGGATGGTGGTGGCTGAACCGGCCCGATTGGGTTCGGGCGCATCATCCCGAATGGTGGGGCGACAACTACGAGGGCATCTGGTACCCGGCGCCCTGGTGGTGGCAATTCCAGCCGGCGTGGGCGCGATCGCATCATCCGGAATGGTGGGGCGACTACTATCAGGGCCAATGGTACCCGGCGACGTGGTGGTGGCAGAATCAGCCGTCGTGGGTGCAACAAAACCATCCCGAATGGTGGGGCGATTACGATGAGAATCACGTCTGGCGTCCCGCTGGATGGTGGTGGCAATACCATCCCGACTGGTGCCGCGAGCACCATCCCGAATGGTGGGGTGCCGAAGACGGTGGCGTCTGGTATCCGGCCGGATGGTGGTGGCAAAACCGCCCCGATTGGGTCCGCGCCAATCATCCGGACTGGTGGGGCGATTACGACGATAACCATGTATGGCGGCCGGCCGGATGGTGGTGGAGCACCAATCCCAACTGGGTTCGTGAGAACCATCCCGATTGGTGGGGCGACTTCGATGAGCATCGGCAGTGGCGTCCCGCGTCGTGGTGGTACGCCAAGGATGCGGCCTGGGCGCACCAGCATCATCCCGAGTGGCTGGGTGACTATGATGATCAGCACGTGTGGCGGCCGCTGAACTGGTGGGCCCAGAAGAATCCGACCTGGGCCAGCGAACATCACCCGGAATGGAGCGCGGCGATGCGTCAGTCGATGGAGCGAGCGCATTTCCAGCAGCATCAGGAACTGGAAAACCGCCATCTGAACGATTTGCAGCAACTCGAGGGCCGGCGCGCGCAACAGCAAGCGGAGTCCGAACGCGAACACGCTGCGCAACTTGAAGCCCTGCAGCGGCAGCATACCGATCAGTTGCAGAATCTCGAACGCCAAAGCGTTGAGCGCGAACAGCGCCAAAAAAACGACCCGGCGGACCGCGGCGACTGGGAACAGGTCGAGCGTCAGCATGAAGCACAGACCGATGCGCTCGAGCGGCGGCATCAGGAACAGATGCAGATCTACGAGCGCAAGCATCTGGAAGATGAGCAGACCGCCGCGCGGCAGCATTGGTCGCAGGAGCAAAGCCTGGGTCACGAACATGAAATGCAACAGCAGGCGCTCGAGCGGCAGCATGCCGAGCAGGTAAGGAACTTCGCGCATGAACCCGCGGCGTTGCACGAGCGCGCGGCCGCGCCGGTTGAGGCGCCGCATCCGCAACATTTCCGTGGAGAAGCGCCACAGCAGCCCGGCGGACATCACTGACCGAATTGCGGGGATGAGGCCGCGTTGCGAGGGCGCGGCGGCCCCTGTCCCCCTCCCCTTGCGGATGACTGTGGCGTGCCGCGGTCATCCGCAACTCGTCATGATCCGCAACTCCTTGATGCGCGCGAGGCTCGCGGCGTTCCCGCGTGGGACTTGCGACCCGTCATGGCGGCCTCGCCCTTCGCGACGTGCCGCCCGGCACCACCAGCCCGCGTTGTGAGGTGGCGTCTTCGCGCGGAATACTGTCTGTTTCGCCGCCGCTACAAGCAGGCGATCTTTTATCTCGCATGCACGTGCCGATCGCTGTAAGCCTCTAGTATGCGGGTACCAAGAGGGATGCGCGATTCGACTCTGCGGCAATTCGTCGATATCGGTCCCGAAGTCGTCGATCGCATGTCTCTCGAAACGGTGACTTCCCCGGCCACAGTTACGAGCTATGTCCTGACACGAGGTGCCAGCCGCGCTTGGGAAGCTATCAATAATCAGTTGACTGAAAGCCATGGCGCACTCTTTTGGATTGGCGGTGCGGCGGGCTCCGGCAAAACCCATTTTCTCAATTACGTAATGGCGCTTAGTGCCCGCGCTGGTGTGCTTAGCGCCGAAACAGAACGGCATCTTACGCTACCAATTGAAGTGCGCGAAGAGAACAGCGCCGTGGAGATTGACCGGCGCGTCCTCGAGTCGCTCGCCGTCGCGGTCGGCGGCGGCGCACATCCGCCCGCCCCGTGGCTCCAGATGCGCGGGACGGAAGGCCTGACGCTTGCGCTCGACCGCGCGCGCCGACAAGGCGTGAGCGGCGTAACGATCGCGATCGATCTCGGTCTGGGTGAAACCGCGGCCGCCCTGGGAACCTTATCGGCGTTGGCCGAAGTGGGCCGCAGTTTCAGGAAGTTGCGGTTGATTGTCGCCGCTGCGGGACGGGGCGCATGCGCCGCCGCTCGCGCGCGCCTTCAACGTCGCGCCTCATCCCGGCGAGGAAATTTCGGTCGCCGTCGGACGTGCACGACGCGTGCACGACTCGGCGCTGCCCGCGGTCGAGGGGCTTTACGACAGCCTCGAAGGTTCTTGGGATACACGCACCATCTATCCGCTTCATCCGGCGACGGCGAGCGCGCTGCGATCCCTGTGCCGCTCCGATACGACGGTTGGCAGACTTGCCAAAGCGGTGCGCGAAGTAATCGAACCCTGGTACGGCGACCGGGACTTTCAGCGGTTGATTATGCCGGCCGCTCTGATGCGCTCGGCGGCCGTCCGCGAAATGCTCGACGCGCATTTGGGCGAATCGGGGCGTGCGGCACTTCGAGTGGCGAACGCTACCGCCGCGACCAAAGCTGGTGATGATCACACGCGTAATATTGCGCAAGCGCTCGTCGATACGCTCGTGCTGCTCCATATCGGCGGCGCTGCTGCGATGGTCCCCGTCGGCGAGATTCGCGAGCGGATGGACCTGGTAGGTCTCGGCGGAACTGGCGTGGCCCTGACGCAAGCGTTGACGACCCTGGCGAGACGCACTCAGGGCGTAATCCTCTACGACGCGCGGGCGCAATCCGCAAGCTTTAATCCGCGTGGCGGCGGATCACCGGATCTTGCCGCATTCAATTCCGCGCTCGCGCTGGTGCGTTCCTTCGATCCGTCGCTGACGGCGGCGCACGAGTCGTTGGACTTGACGGCCAAGCGTGCTCGCTTGAAAGCGGCAATGGCTGCGGCCCTCGAGAGCGCCTACCGCAATCGAGAGGCGCTCGCCGGCGTGATGCGGGAAAGTGGCGCGCAGCTTGCGCTCGCACAGCGGCAAGCCTTCGCAGAATTTATCGAGTTGGCCGAGGGCGGGCCCGCGGCATTGATTGAACTTGGCTCAGATCCGCTTCGACGTGCCGCCGCGATCGCCGCGATCGCGGCCTACGAGGCGATCGCAAGCGTCGTTGATTCGATCCCGCGCCTCACCAGAATGCGCGAATACCTTGCGGCGACACGGCTCCCAACATTAGCCGGTGAAGAGACTGGCCGCGATCGTGCCTTGGTGGCCCTCGAAACTGAATGCCAGATGTTGGCGGTCGCACTCAATCCGGTCGCGCTGGCCAGCGGAGGCCGTAACATCAATACGCTGGAAGATCGCTTCCAGACATTCAAATCAACTTACGTCCAGAATTATCGATCCGGACACGAGCACCATCGCCTCGTCCTCCAACGCTGCGCACCTGTTGTAGAAGACGCCCATCGACATCTCGACGCGCTCGGCCGTCTGAACGCGATCGCAGCGCTCGGCGCGCCGGAAGGCGCCGATCTGAACGAGGTCATGATCGCGCTTGATCGGCGCCTCACGCCCTGCGATCTCGATGGCTCGCTGGCACCCGAAGTCACTCCCTGTTGTCCGCGCTGCGGATATACGCTTTCCATGGCGTCGCCCCGTGAGGAATTGGACGATCTCGGCGCACGAGTCCGGTGCGCACTCCAATCCAAGCTCGCGGCGCTGGCGCAAAGTGCGATCGCGCGCCTGATTCGCCAGCACGATAGTAGCCGGCGGCTCGAAGGCTTTCTGAAAATTGTTCAGGCGGCCCAGACCGAGGCGTTAAGTCGCCTGCTCGATGAGGAGCTGGCCGGCTACCTGGCGCGGATGCTGAATGAAAATGCCGCGGGAGACGCCGACAATGCGGCCACCGACTGCGACCTTGAATCGCCGCCTATCGCGGAACCCCGCGTCGCGCCAGACGACGCGAATAATAATGGTTCCCCTCGCGGACGAGGTTCGCGCCGCAGCAAGTTCGAAGGGCGCAATGGCCGCACGTTCTGAGTGCCCGTAAATCCGCAAAGAAAGACTGCAGGTTGCACGCGCGGGCGAGCGCGGCATCTCGCCTCGCTTTCTCGGATGACGGACGTGGTAGGAGAGGGGAAGATCCTCTCTAGCGCGAGGCTGCGGTGAGTTGGCGCTTACGCGGCTGGCCCGGGGGGAACGCGCTGGCCTTGCGCGTGCGCGCTTTAATGTTCATGCGATCGAGGACTCGAAAAGCGCTGTTGCGCGTTGCCTCCAGTCCCCACAGCAGACACAGCCCCAGCGATACGCCGACGCCGTGCAGGATGTAGAATAGAAATCCGGCGGTCGAGATGTTCTTAACCACCAAAGGTTCTTCTGTAATCGGTTCGACTATCGCATTCGAGTGTTCTTCGTTCATAAGCACCCATAACTCTAAGGATACTTGCGTCTAATCGCAAGGCGGGTGGGTCAAAGTGGATGCTCGGTTGGACGGCAGCGCCTCTCGCTGGCCTCGGATTCCCCGGGGTCAGGAGCCCAAATGCGGTCTTCATCGAATGAATCTTGGCCAACGATCAGATAATCCTCCTCCGCTAATCGTCATTCAGATCATGCTTGGTGGCCATCACGATGCGACCGCTATCAGGGCTCCGCAAGACACTTTCGCCTTCCATTCGCTAGATTAGCAAAGCAAAATTATTGGTTACGCTTTATGCGCTCTCTTGACTGTAGTGGGGCAGAGTGGGAGATTGTGGTGAATTAGGGAGGGAAGCGGTGTTCAACGGTCGATTCGACCATGCGATCGACGATAAGGGACGGGTAAGTATCCCGGCCCGATTTCGCGATGTTCTGCAGCGTGACGGTCATGATCGACTCTTTATCACAAACTTCATTTTTGAGCGCGAAAAGCTGTTGGAGCTCTATCCCCCGGCTGAATGGGAATCGACGGTAGCGAAATTTGCGCAGCGCCGCACTGGCGATCGCGTCGCCCAGCTCTTCGAGACCTTCTACATCGGCGGAGCGCACGAGGTTCAGGTCGATCGGCAGGGGCGAATCCTGATACCGCCGAAGCTGAGGGAGTTTGCGAGCCTCGGACGAGAGGTGACGTTTTCGGCCAAACATAATCGGTTTCAGTTATGGGATCGTGCAACTCTGGAAAGGATTTTGAAATCGGCTGAGGATCAGTTGGTGGCTGATCCTGATTTGTTGGCAAAACTCGACTTTTAGGACTTGGCCCAATGCGTCTGGCAGAGGAAAAAGGGCAGAGCGCGGCGAGCCGCCGGCATGTGGCGGTGATGGTGGATGAGGTGGTTGGGCTCGTCCGCGCTCTGAACCCTCTTACGATCGTGGATGCGACGGTGGGGATGGGTGGGCATGCGGCGGCGCTGCTGCGAGTGACCGACGGGCATTTGATCGGGATCGATCGGGATGCCACGGCGCTCGCGGCAGCGGCTGCCAACCTCGCCGACTTCGGTCCACGCGTGACTCTGCGCAGGGCGGATTTTTCGCGCTTGGAAGCGGTGCTCGATCAGTGCGGAATCCCATGTGTCGGGGCGATTGTGGCGGACCTCGGGATGAGCAGCTTCGCTCTCGATGATGCTCAGCGCGGATTCAGCTTCCGGCTCGACGGTCCGCTCGATATGCGGATGGATCGCAGCCAGCATTTGCGCGCCTACGACATCGTCAACGAAGAGACCGAAGCCGAACTCGCACGGATCATCCATCAGTACGGGGAGGACCATGGCGCCCGGCGGATAGCGCGGGTGATCGTCGAGGCGCGCAGGCGCCGGCCGATTGAGACCACCAACGAACTCTGCGGACTGATCGAGAGCGTCATCGGCCGCAACCGGCGCGGGGGAATCCATCCGGCGACGCGCACCTTTCAGGCGCTCAGGATCGCCGTCAACCATGAGCTCGAAAGCTTGGCGGCGCTCCTTGATTACGGGCCGGCGCGTTTGCGCGTGGGCGGCCGTATGATCGTGCTGGCGTATCATTCGCTCGAAGACCGTCCAGTCAAGCAGCGCTTCCGCGAACTTGTCCGCGAGGGGTCCTTCGTCGCGGTGACACGCAAGGCGATGCGCCCGGGTGAGGCCGAGAGCGCAGCTAATCCGCGCGCCCGCAGCGCCCGTCTGCGGTGCATCGAGCGGGTGGCGAAATGACAGGCCGCAGTCGTCCGGTCGCGCCGCCGTCGAAGATCATACCGGCCCTCCTCGCGATTGCGATCGTCGGGGCGGGTTTCGCCATTCTGATGGTGCGCCTGGAGGTCACACAGGAGGGCTATCGCCTTTCCTCGTTAAGGATCGAAATTCGCGACCTCGAGAACGAAAATCAGCAACTCAGGCTGACAACGGCCAAATTGGAATCGCATCAACGGCTGCGCGCACTCGCGCCAAAGTACGGACTCGCTGCGCCGGCTCCGGAACATGTGGTGATGGTGCCGTGAACGGGGCGTTCAAAGTGCGCCGCATGCGCATTGGTGCGCTGACTTTCGGCCTGGCCGGATTGTTCGTGCTCGCGGCGATGCGGCTGGCGGTGCTGGTGCTAATCGACGGTCCGCGGTTGGCTTCGCTCGCGCATGAGGAGCATACCACCGCGATGTGGCTGGCCCCGGTGCGAGGCCCGATCGTCGATCGCAATGGCAATCCGCTTGCGCTCTCAGCCGAGACCCGATCGCTCTTCGCGCGCGCGCCCAAGTTGCTTGAGACCACTACTGCGGGCGAACGGATGCGGCTCGCGCAAGCATTGTCGATGGCGCCAGTGGAACTCGAAGCGAAGCTGAGAAAGCCCGCGCCCTTTGTCTGGCTCGCTCGGCATTTGCAGCCGGATCAGGCGCGCATCGCGGAGGATCTTGGATTCGAGAGCGTTGGCGGGGTGGATGAGTACGCGAGGTTTTACCCGGAGAGCAACCTGGCCGCGGCGGTGGTGGGGTTGGCTGGAACGGATGGGCAGGGGCTCTCCGGGGTTGAATTGCAGTACGATCAACTAGTGCGCGGCACGCCGGTGGAATTGCATTTCTACCACGATGCGCTCGGCCATCCGATCCTCGATTCGCCGACCGGCCTCAAGAATGCGCAGCCCGGCGCGCGCCTGGAACTGACGATTGATTCGTCGATTCAGTCGGCGGCAGAAAATTATCTCGCCGACCAAGTGGTGAAGAGTGGCGCCGCGCGCGGCGCCGCGGTCGTGCTCGATCCCTTCACCGGCGAAGTGCTGGCGCTCGCCAATATCAATGGAACCGCAGTCAAGGACCGCGATCGCTTACACGACATGGCGACGCAGGACGCCTTCGAACCAGGCTCCACGATGAAGGGAATTCTGGGCGCGATCGCGTTGCAAGATCACGCCATCGCACCCAAACGCCTGCTGTTTTGCGAAAACGGCGAATGGCATTTCGCCGGCCGCACCATCCACGACGACAGCCCCCACGGCTGGCTCGACCTCGGCGGAATCATCGAGGTCTCGTCAAATATCGGTGCCGCAAAAATCGCGCTGACGCTCGGCTCTGAGCGCTTTTACGACGGCTTGAATGCATTCGGTCTCGGCCGCCGTACGGGTATCGATCTGCCGGGCGAAGGCGCGGGCCTGTTAGGCCGGCCGCTCAAATGGCGTCAGATCGAACTGGCCGATCATGGCTTCGGACAGGGCGTTGCGGTCACCCCCATCCAACTCGCGACCGCCTATGCTGCGATCGCTAATGGCGGCCTGGTGATGCGTCCGTACGTGGTCAAGGCGGCCTACGATCCCGATGGCAACGAAATTCTGCGGCATACGCCGCAGGCCTTGCGCCGCGCGGTGGCGCCCGAGGTGGCGCATCAGATGAACCTGCTGCTGCGCAACGTTGTCAACGGGCCCGACGGTACCGGCCATCTGGCGCAGGTCGCGGACTTCACCGTCGCGGGCAAGACCGGCACTGCGCAAATGGTGAATCCCGCCACTGGCGGCTACTTCCAGACGCGGCTGGTCGCATCGTTCGTAGGTTTTCTGCCGGCTGACGATCCGCGCCTGGTAATCCTGGTGGTGCTCTACGACGTTTCCCATGGACATTTTGGCGGACTCTACGCGGCGCCGGTCTTCAGCGAGATCGCGTCGGCGGCATTGCAACGCTTGGAGGTGGTGCCGGCCACGACCTCGCCCGCATACGATACGGCCAGCCTCCTTCCCTTCGGCACGGGCGCGCGTGCGCCGGTCGACGTTGCTAACTCGGGCGATGCCTCCGCTGATGCGCTCCCCAATGACGCCAGCGGACCGCCGGAACCTGACGCTCCGAGCGCCTATCGAGTCGCGAGTGCGGGCGGCGTTCCGGAGTTTCGCGGCGAAAGCTTGCGCGGCGCGTTCGCGATCGCGCGTGCCCACAATCTTCAAATAGAGACCTCTGGCGATGGCTACGTCGTGGCCCAAAATCCAACTGCGGGGACGCCCATCGGTGGCGGTGCGATTCAACTGAAACTCGCGGAAAATATCACGGTAACGCCGGTCGCGGCGGACACTTCGCACAAGCCGGGGCATACGTCTCGGACGCTGCGGACGGCGCCTTCACGCGCGCCATCGCGGAGTGCGCGATGAAGCTTGCCGAGTTGATCGCCGGTCTCGCGATCAAGCGCGTCGTGGGTGGTATCGACGACGAGATCACCGGTCTCAGCTACGACTCGCGAACGGTAAAACCGGGTGACCTGTTTTTTTCGACGGCGCGCGATCAACAGCAATCTCGCGCCAACCTCGAAGATGCATTTAAGCGCGGAGCGCGCGCGGCGGTGGTGCGGGGATGGGATGGAGAAGCGGCGCGCTCCGCGTTTACTCTGATCGAGTGCGACCGGCCGCGTGTGGCAATGGGCCTCGCGGCGTCGCGCTTTTTCGATGCGCCCAGCCGGCGTCTCGATCTGGTCGGCATTACCGGGACCAGTGGCAAGACCACGACCACTTATCTGCTCGCGTCGATCTTCGAAGCGGCCGGGATTCCGAACGGGATCATTGGCACGATTGGAATTTTCGCGGGTGGCCGCAAGCTCTATGGCGGTTTGACCACGCCCGAGTCAATCGACTTCGAAGGCGCGCTGGCAGCGATGGATCGCGAGGGCGTTCGCAGCGTGGCGGCAGAGATATCGTCGATTGGGCTCGACCAACGGCGCGTTGACGAACTGAGCTTTCGCGCGTGCGTTTTCACCAACCTCGGGCGCGACCATCTCGACTATCACGAGACTATTGAGAATTACTTCGCGGCCAAGCTGAGACTCTTCACGGAGATACTCCCGCGCAGTGCCCACAAGGATGCCGTCGCAATCGTGCGCGGCGACGATCCCTTCGGGCAGCGCGTGCTCGACTCTATCGTCGGGCGCAAGCTCAGCTTCGGCTTCGACCCGGCTCTCGACGTTCATCCGACCGGCTTCAGCGCGGGTATCGACGGCATCCGCGCGACCATCAGCGCGGCTGGACGCACCTTCGAAGTCGAGTCGCCCATGATCGGCGATATCAATCTGCTCAATATCCTCGGGGCCTCCGCCGTGTCGGTGGCCCTGGGTATCGAAACGGATGCGGTGGCGGGCGGGGTGCGGCGATGCCCAGGGGCCCCCGGCAGGCTGGAGGCAGTCGCGGGCCCGCGGGGGGTGAAGGTGCTGGTCGATTATGCGCACAAACCTGATGCGCTCGAGGCGGTGCTGCGCGCATTGCGGGCGCTCGAACCGCGCCGGCTCATTTGCGTCTTTGGCTGCGGCGGTGACCGCGATCGTGGCAAGCGTCCGCTGATGGGAGAGATCGCCGGCCGCCTCGCCGACATCGCGATCCTGACCTCCGATAATCCACGCACCGAAGATCCCTTGCGGATTATCGCTGAGGTGGAAACGGGACTTTTGCAGTGCGGACTCGGACGCGTCGATGAGGATATCGCCGCGTTAGGGACCGCCGGTTACCTCGTCGAACCCGATCGGCGCGCGGCGATCGCGATGGCATTGCGGGTTGCGGCGGCCAATGACCTTGTCGTGATCGCGGGCAAAGGCCACGAGGACTATCAGTTGGTTGCCGGCCGCAAGCTCGATTTCGATGATCGCGCGGTCGTGCGTGAGATTGCCGGCGCGATGAGCGGCGTCGGGCGTCTGCGCGGCAACTGAGATCTCGTCCGTTGCGGTCGCCGGGAGTTGCTCCTGGCGAACGGTCCCGGCGGTTGCATTCCGCCATGGGATGGCGGACGCGTGCCCGGTGCAGCGACTGTTCGCGGGAAGCCTTCGGTCGATGGTGGTGATTGTGGAGTGGCTGAGACCGGTCGGAGGCTTGCCGCGAAAGTTTTCAAACGGCGCCGCATCGAATTGCATGCTCCGAGCGTGATAGTGCCGCGCGTCGCCGTCGCGCAGGCTCTCGCGTGAATTTGTTCGCGAGGTTCCTGAATCCATCGCTGATCTCAAAGCTTTCCACCAACGTAAACTTGCGCAGACTGGTAAAGTCGGAAACTCTAGGTAAGTCGGAAGTTCTGCGGCCGGGACGGTAATTCAAAGCGAAGTCTGGCGCGAATACCCGCGGCGAAAAATTAGGCATCGATGCTCTACATCCTTTTGTTTTCGCTGCACCTGCGCTATCCGGCGCTCAACGTTCTGCGCTACCAGACCTTCCGATCGGTGCTGGCGGGCCTCACCGCCTTGGCCTTGTCGCTCGCTCTCGGACCGCTATTGATTCAGCGCTTTCGGGCGGCTCATATCGGCCAGACTATTCGCGCGGAGGTTCCGCAATCGCATCAGAAGAAGGCCGGCACGCCGACGATGGGCGGCCTTTTGATCCTTGCCTCCAGTATCGTCGCGACGATTCTCCTCGCCGATCCGCGTAATCCTTACGTGTGGCTGGCGCTCTTCGTGATGGTCGCCTTCGGTGCGATCGGCTTCACCGATGATTACTTGAAACTCAGGCGCGGCCGGGGTCAGGGATTGAGCGGCCCGCACAAGCTGATTGCCCAATTCGTCTGCGCATTCGTCGCTGCGATTGTCCTCTTCGGAGTCCTGAAATTAGATACGCATCTCACGTTTCCATTCTTCAAACGGCTCCAGCCCGACCTGCACTGGTGGCCCTACGTGCCGCTCGCGATGGTGGTGATCGTCGGCTGCTCTAACGCGGTAAACTTGACCGATGGTCTCGATGGACTCGCAATTGGCCCGGTCATGACGACCGGATTTTGCTACTGGATTTTCACCTACGTAGCGGGAAATCTGAAGTTTGCGACCTATCTCGATGTGCCGCATGTCGAGGGCGTAGGGGAACTCGCGATCTTCTGCGCCGCCTTGATCGCCGCGTCGATGGGGTTCCTCTGGTACAACGCCTATCCCGCCTCGATGATGATGGGTGACGTCGGTGCGCTCTCCCTCGGCGCCGCACTTGGCGCGGTTGCGCTCATGGCAAAACAGGAAATGGTGCTGCCCATCGCGGGCGGCGTTTTCGTGCTCGAGGCCGTCTCGGTCATCATGCAGCGCTACTACTACAAGATGACGCATCGCCGAATCTTCCGCATGGCGCCATTGCACCACCATTTCGAGCTTGGCGGCTGGCCCGAAACGGTCGTTGTCACGCGCTTCTGGATTATTTCCATCGTCTGCGCGCTAGTCGCGCTGAGCACCCTCAAGCTGCGCTGACACCGCGTGGAATCGATCGATTTCAAGGGCAGGCGCGTGATGGTGATCGGGCTCGGCATCAGCGGCCAGGCCGCGGCACATTTTCTCGCGGCGCGTGGTGCGCGCCTGGTGATGGCGGATTTGCGCGCCGACCTTGCAGGTATCGAGTTGCCGCCGGGTGACGTCCATCTGGGCGCCGAAGATCCCGCCTGGCTGGCCGGAGCCAATGCTGCCGATCGGGTTGAGCTAGTCGTAGCGAGCCCCGGTGTGCCCCCAACCTCCGCTCTGATGATTGCCGCCCGCGCTCAGCGCATCCCCATCATCAGTGAGATCGAACTCGGCAGTCGCTTCGTGACCGCTCCAATCGTTGCCATCACAGGCACCAACGGCAAAAGCACGGTGACCGTGATGATCGGCGAGATTTTCAAGGCCGCCGGATTGAAAACCTTCGTCGGTGGGAATCTCGGCACGCCGCTGGTCGAGGCCGTCGGCGAGGCATACGACATCGCGGTGATCGAGGTTTCCAGCTATCAACTGGAACTGGTCGAAGCCTTCAAGCCACGCGTCGGGATTCACCTCAACCTCACCGACGATCATCTCGATCGCTATCACAGCCTCGCCGAATACGGTCGGGCGAAGGCGCGCCTCTTTGAAAATCAGGACGGCGGCGACGTCGCAATACTCAATCGCGAAGATCCGCACGTTTGGCAGCTTGTCTCTGAAATTCGGTCGCAAGTGTTCAGTTTCGGATTTGAGCGGCCCGCGGCGCCAGCGACCGGGTTCGCACGCGCGATCTGGTGTGACGGAGATCAACTCATCTTCGACGACGTGCACGGCCTTGGCCGAATCGCGCTCGCCGGCCTCAGGCTGCCCGGACGGCATAATCTGCTCAATGCGATGGCGGCCTCTGCCGCGGCGCTCACGATGGGAATCCCACCCGGCACAATCGAGCGGGCCTTTATGCGGTTCGGAGGACTGCCGCATCGAACGGAATTCGTGCGCGACAAGGATGGCGTCAGATATATCGACGATTCGAAGGGCACCAACGTCGGCGCCGTCGTCGAGGCGCTCGCGGCAACGTCAGGTCCGGTGATTCTGATTGCAGGCGGCGTCGACAAGGGCGGCGACTATGGACCGTTGCGTGCGCCGCTCGAAGCGAAGGTGAAGGTCCTCATCCTGATCGGTGCGGCGCGCGAGAAAATGCGGGTGGCGCTCGCCGGTGCCACTGCCATCGAGATTGCCCCGGCACTCGCCGATGCGGTCAGGATTGCCGCGTCGCACGCCCGTCGCGGCGATACCGTGATGCTCTCACCCGCTTGCTCGAGCTTCGATCAATTCAAGGATTATGCGGAACGTGGGCGCGTATTTCAGGAGCTGGTTCGGGCGCTTTGAGGCGGTCGCGTACCGCCGCCCCGATCCATGGCTGGTGCTGCCGGCCGCGGCGCTGCTGGCGTTAGGAACACTGATGGTGCTCAACACCACGTACTTCCTCGGCCAGGAGAAAACTGGCGACGCATTCCATTTCTTCAAGCTGCACCTGGTGCACCTTGCGGCCGGTCTCGTTGTGCTTGCCGCCCTCTCGCAATTCTCGTTGGCCGGACTGCGACGGCTGGTGATGCCGCTGATGATCATCGCCGTGGTCATGCTCGTTCTGATCTGGATTCCAGGATTCGGCGTGGTCCGCGGCGGCGCGCGCAGATGGGTCCGGCTGGGCCCCGTGCTCGCCGAGCCTTCCGAGTTGGTCAAGTTTGCCGTGGTTTTCTTCCTGGCTGAGTTTTTAGCCAAGCGCCAGGAACTTTTGTCGAGCTTCAAGCACGGGCCGCTGGCCGCCTTTCTGATTGTCGGGCCAATCGCCTTGCTGGTTCTGAAGCAGCCCGACTTCGGCACCACTGTGATGCTTGCGCTGATCCTGTTCGCGATGCTCTTCGCCGCCGGCGCCCGCCTCAAACACCTCGGAGCCGCAGGGGGCCTTGCGCTCGGCCTCCTCATTCTTCAGGCTGTAGCAAAACCCTACAGAGTGCGGCGGCTGACGGCCTTTCTCGATCCCTGGCAAGCGGCGCGCGGCGCCGGCTTCCAGTTGACGCAATCCTTCATCGCCCTGGGCGAGGGCGGAGGTTGGGGTACCGGTCTCGGGGCCGGCCGGCAAAAAATGTTTTACCTGCCGCAGGCCCATACTGATTTCGTTTTTGCGGTCGTCGTCGAAGAATTCGGCATGATCGGCGCCGCTTTGGTCTTTGCGTTATTCTGCGCGATCCTGTTTCGCGGCATGCGCATCGCCCATGAGGAGCCAGATCCTTTCGCGAGTCTGCTGGCGGTCGGACTTACCGCCATGATCTCCCTCCAGGCATTGGTCAATATGGCGGTCGTCATTGGACTCGTCCCGACCAAGGGTCTGCCGCTGCCATTCCTGAGTTATGGCGGTACTTCGATGGTGATGGCGATGGCGGCATTGGGCGCTCTTCTAGCGCTTTCCCGCCGACCAGCCGTGAGATGAAGACCAGGGCTGCAATGAAGACGATTATCGCCGGTGGGGGCACCGGCGGTCATTTGTTTCCCGCGGTCGCTCTGGGCGAAGAGATCAAGCGCGAATCTCCGGATTCCGACGTCCTCCACGTCGGTACGATCAATGGCCTCGAGGCGACCTGGCTACCGCAGAGTGGACTCAAGTATGAACTGTTCCCGGTTCGCGGTTTGCGCGGCAAAGACCCCCTTACCCGACTGCGCGCGATCGGCGAATTTATTGCCGCCGCCCGGCGCGCTCGCGCCTTGCTCAAAAGTTTCGACGCCGACTTGGTCGTCAGTGCCGGCGGCTACGCCTCCGCTCCTATGGCGATGGCCGCGATAATTTCTCGGGTACCGCTCGTCCTGATGGAACAAAACACCCGGCCGGGACTCTCAAACCGGATGCTATGGCGATTCGCGCGCAAAATCTGCGTCGGTTTCGCTGACGCTGCGCCGTTTTTCGACCCTTCTCGAGTCGTCGTCACCGGGAACCCGGTCCGTCTGCGGTTCGTCCCCGGACCCCTACAAAAGACTTCCGTTCCACTTCAAATCCTTGTTTTAGGTGGGTCCAGCGGCGCACATCGACTCAATTTAGGTGTAATAAATGCTTTGAAAATTCTGGGAAAAGCTGTTATAAAGTTCAAAGTTACTCATCAGACTGGAGATGCTGACGTGCGATTGGTCACCGACGGCTACCGAGACTTCGACGGCGATGCGACGGTAGTCCCTTTCATCCAGGATATGGCTGACGCGCTCGAACGCGCGGACCTCGTGGTTGCCCGTTCCGGGGCGATGACCGTGTCGGAAATCGCTTTGGCCGGCCGCGCGGCCGTTTTTGTTCCCTATCCGTTTCATCGCGATCGTCAGCAGGAACTAAATGCACGCGTGATTGAACGTCTAGGCGGTGCACTCATCATTAATGATGACAATAGCCTCGGCGAGAATCTGGCGGCCACATTGCGCCAATTGCTGGCAGAACCCTCGCGTCTAATCGAGATGGGCCGCAAGGCCCACGGCGCAGCGCATCCAGACGCCGCCGCCCGCATCGCGCACGTATGCTTTGATGTTGCCGGGATGGAGAAGGAAGCCGCTTGAGCGCCGGTATTCCTACGGGACTGCTGACTCGTCTGCGCCGCCTGCACTTCGTTGGTGTAGGCGGTGCCGGCATGAGTGGAATTGCCGAATTGTGCGAGCGCCTCGGTTTCGAAGTTAGCGGCTGCGACCTGCATCAGACTGCTACTACCGACCGTCTCGCCGGGCTTGGTATCACGATTGATCGCGGACACCATCCGGGCCATCTGCGCCCCGACCTTGACGCCGTCATCATCTCGTCCGCGGTGAAGTTCTCAAACCCGGAAGTTGCGGCGGCGCGCGCGCTGAAAATTCCCGTGATCGCGCGCGCGGAGATGCTCGGTGAACTATTACGCATGGCGCGTCTCGGCGTCGCCGTAGCTGGGACTCACGGCAAGACTACGACGACTTCGCTGATCGGTCTTATTATGGAGGAAGCCGGGTTCGATCCCACCGTCGCAATCGGCGGCAATCTGCGCGCTCGTGGCACCAACGTAAGGCTCGGCCGCGGCGATTTCATGGTTGCCGAGGCCGACGAGAGCGATGCGTCGTTCCTCCTCCTGCTGCCCACGGTCGCTGTCGTGACCAACATCGACCCCGAGCATCTCGACCATTACGGTACGATGGATCGCGTGCGCGAGGCCTTCCTGAATTTCATCAACCGCGTGCCCTTCTATGGCGTCGCGGTGGTCGGTATCGACAACATCAACGTGCGTGGATTGCTGCCGTCGGTGCGCAAGCCGGTGGTGACCTATGGAGTTGCGGCCGACGCGGATTTGCGCGCGGAGAACATCGTCATCGATGGGCTTTCGACACGCTTCGAGGTCCTCCGCAAAGGCCATTCGTTGGGTCCGGTGACGATTCCCTCGCCCGGGCATCATCTCGCCTTGAACTCGTTGGCAGCGATTGCCGTTGCGTTGGAACTGGGTATTCCTTTTGAAGCGGCAGCGCGGGCGCTCGCGGCTTTCTCCGGAATCTCGCGTCGTTTCGAGATCAAAGGCGAAGCCGACGGACGGCTCGTGCTCGACGACTACGGTCATCATCCGGCCGAGATTCGCGCGACCCTGGCCGCGGCGCGGGCGGCTTTCAGCCGGCGCATCGTCACAGTCTTTCAGCCGCATCGCTTCACCCGGCTGCGCGACCTGTTCGACGACTTCCTGAGCGCCTTCGATGATACCGATGTCCTCTACCTGGTTGACGTTTATGCCGCGGGCGAGGATCCCATCGTCGAAGCAACGTCTCGCCGCCTCTATGAATCGCTGCGCGCTCGCGGCCACATGAACGTGCGTTATCTGGGCGATGAGACCGATCCGGCGGGGACGCTCGCCAGCGAATCCGCCCGCGGCGACGTGATCGTTACGCTCGGCGCCGGCGATGTTTACAAACTTGGCGAACGCGTTCTCGCGGTGCTCGGCGCCACGGCCGCAACGGTGAAGTCCGATGAGCGCGCTTGAGCATGAGTTGAGATCGCACTTCGGCGCGCGCCTCGAAGCATGCCGGCTGCTCGCCGATCTGACTTCGTTCCGGATCGGCGGCCCGGCAGATCTCTTCGTCCCGGTCGAGAGCGAGGCTGATCTGATGCTTGCAATGGCGGCGGCACATCGCCACCAGATTCCCGCCATGTGTCTCGGCGCCGGCACCAATCTGCTCGTCAGCGATCGTGGCGTGCGCGGTCTCGTGGTCAAGCTCGGCGAGCACTTCGGCCGCATCGCGATCGACGATGCGAAAGTGACCGTGGGCGCCGCGATGCAATTCGGTGCGATGGTCGAAACGGTCATAGAACACGGACTTGCGGGCCTTGAGTTCGGCGAGGGCATTCCCGGCACGGTCGGCGGTGGCCTGGTGATGAATGCGGGTGCCTTCGGCGGCGAGATGGCGCGAGTGGTGATTCGAGTGCATGGCGTTACCGCCGACGGCCGGGCCCGCGCGCTCACCAGGGACCAGGTTAATTTCGCCTACCGGCGTACCGACTTGCCGCCGCGCTTCGTCATCACGCACGTCGATTTCGAACTCACCCACGGCGACCGCGATGAACTGCGATCGCGGATCGCTGACCTCCGAAGCAAGCGTGCCGCGCGCCAGCCGCGAGGACTCCCCAACGCCGGATCGGTGTTCAAGAATCCGCCCGGAAATTTCGCCGGACGGCTGCTCGAGAGTGTCGGCCTGAAAGGCACCCGAATGGGCGGCGCGGCATTCTCCGCACAGCATGCGAATTTTATTGTCAATCTCGGCGGTGCTCGGGCTGACGAGGTGCGAGCGCTCATCGACTTGGCGCGCAGCCGCGTCATGGAAGGCACCGGCGTCACCCTCGAGCCCGAGGTCAAGCTTATCGGCGAATGGTGACGCACCCGGTCTGCGCGCGATGTGACGGATGTGAGGATGTGAAAGTGGGAAGTGGTGGTGGTTGCGGTGGCTGCGGCGAAGCGAAAAAACAAAAAGACCAGCGCTAGTCATTGGGGCTATAGGCTGGCCGGTCTCGTGCTCTGCGCGTTTTTCGTGCTCGGCGTGATGACCGGATTAAGCCATCCTGGACGCTCGCTCGCGCTCCGTCTCGCGTCGCTCGTCAAGCTCTGGCCGGGCTTCGGACACTCCTCGATTATTCCGGCCGTCTTCGCCGGTGGCACCATCATCAAGCCAACCCTGATGCCACTTGCGCCCGGTACCGCGATAGCCTTGGTGCAGCGCGGCGACGGTTTCTACACGCTAAATTCCGACGGTGTATTGCTCGGCCCAGTCACCCCGGCCGGCCAGGGCGACATGCCGATCCTGAGCGGTCCCGCAGTGCTCGACGCACAACCTCCGACACTGATGCGCGACGCCGCGACGTTGGTCCGTGCTGAAGCCGATCTGGGTTCCGTGGTTTCCGAAATGCATATCGATGCCGATGGCGTCGCTGCGATTTTTCTGGATCATCCGCGAGTCGCGATTACCTTCGATATCGACCGCTCCGCGATTGAATTTGCGCGTGCGCTCCAGGTTCTGAAGATGTGGCGTGGGCATGAGAATCTGATCGCATCGCTCGATCTCACCACGCCCGGACAGGCCGTGATGCAGTTGACGCCTGGTGCCTTCGCCGCCGATCGCCGCGCGCCTGCGCTAAGTGACGTCGCCTTGATTGCTCCCGCGCATAAGCCGCGAAATCGGCGGGAGGAGAGCGCACGCCGATGAGAAACGTGCTCGCCGGATTGGACGTTGGCACCAGCAAAATTTGCGCGCTGGTCGCCGAGACCGCCGCCGACGGTGCGATCGGATTGCTCGGCCACGGTGTGGTTCCGTGCGCTGGCTTGCGCAAGGGTGTCGTCGTCAATATCGAGGCCACGGTCGAGGCGATTCGCCTGGCGGTTGCCGAGGCCGAGAAATCCTCCGGCGCCCGCATCGGTGCCGCCGTGGTCGGGGTCGCCGGCGCGCATATTCGCGGACTCAACAGCCACGGCATCGTTGCGGTGCGTGGCGGGGAAGTCACCGGTCGCGATGTCGAACGGGTGATCGATGCGGCCCGGGCCGTCGCGATCCCCCTGGATCGGCAGGTCCTTCACACACTGCCCCAGCAGTTTGCCGTTGACGATCAGGACGGCGTCCGCGATCCGATCGGGATGGCGGGCGTGCGTCTGGAGGCGCGCATCCATATCGTCACTGCCGCCCAGAGCTATACCCAGAACCTCAATAAATGCTGTGAGCGCGCCGGAATCACCCCCGGAGAATTAATGTTCGAGCCCCTCGCTTCTGCCGACGCCGCCCTCTTCCCCGAGGAACGCGAACTCGGCGTCGCTCTCATCGATATCGGCGGCGGCACCACCGACGTGATCGTTTTTCTCAACAGTGCAGTGATGCATACCGCGGTGCTGCCCATTGGCGGGAATCACTTGACAGGCGACGTTGCCGCCGGCTTGCGCACTCCTATCAGTGACGCGGAGCGACTCAAGATCAGCCATGGTGTCGCGACTAACCTGATTGTCGGCCGCGATGAAATGGTGGAGGTGCCGGGCGTCGGCGGCCGCGAACCGCGCGTGATCGCGCGCCGCTTGCTCGGCGAAATTATCGAGCCGCGCATGGAAGAGATCTTTGCGATGGCACAGCGCGAACTCATTCGATCTGGCGTTTTCGACAACCTCGCGTCCGGGGTGGTGCTCGTCGGTGGCACCTCGCTGCTCGAGGGCACGCAGGAACTCGCCGAGCGTATCTTTAATCTCCCGGTGCGCCGCGGATTGCCAATCAATCTCCACGGCATGCCGGAGGAATTGATGAAGCCAATGTACACGACCGCCGCTGGCCTGATGTTGCATGCCGGCAACGGTCGCGGCCATCACAACGGGCTTGCGCGTTACGGACGCATCGGGCGTATCCGCACGCGTGTAACTGATTGGGTGAGGGATTTCTTTTGAAGGATCGCAATAACGGCTGGAGCATGGGCGGTGAGCGCGGCAATTCGCGCGAGTGGGGCGGAGGAGGTTCCGAAATGATTGAATTGGTTGAAAATGTCGATCCCGGCGCGCGTATCAAAGTGATCGGTGCTGGCGGATGCGGTGGCAACGCCGTTAATCACATGATCGCGGCCGGTTTGCGCAACGTCGATTTTATCGCGGTCAATACCGACACGCAGGCGTTGCAAAACAACAAGGCTCCGCTGGTCATCCAGATGGGCACGCAGTTGACCCGCGGCCGCGGGACTGGCGGCAATCCGGAAATTGGCCGCAAGGCCGCGCTCGAAGACGAAGATCGCCTGCGCGAAGTGCTCTCCGAAGCCGAGATGGTTTTTGTTACCGCCGGCATGGGTGGCGGCACCGGCACCGGCTCGGCTCCGGTCATCGCGCGCATCGCGCGCGAGAGTGGCGCGCTTACTGTCGGCGTCGTGACCAAGCCCTTTCAGTTCGAAGGCCGCAAGCGCATGGGCCAGGCCGAAGAAGGCCTGCGCGAGCTCAAGAATGCCGTCGATACGTTGATCACCATTCCGAATCAGCGACTGCTCTCGATCGCCAGCCGCACGACTTCGCTCAAGGAGGCGTTCCAAAAGGCCGACGACGTTCTCCTGCAGGCAGTGCGGGGAATCTCGGAACTGGTAACCGTGCATGGACTCATCAATCTCGATTTTGCCGACGTCCGCTCGATCATGGCGGAGATGGGCATGGCGATGATGGGTGCGGCGCGCGCCGCCGGTGAAAATCGCGCCGTCGAGGCCGCGCAACGTGCCATCTCGAGTCCGCTCCTCGAAGACGTTTCGATCAAGGGGGCACGCGGCCTGCTGATCAACGTCACCGGCGGTCCCGACATGTCGCTCTACGAAGTTAACGAGGCGGCGAGCCTCATCCAGGAAGAAGCCCACGAGGACGCCAACATCATTTTCGGCGCCGTTATCGACGAGAAGATTGCCGACGAGATTCACGTCACCGTGATCGCGACCGGCTTTGGCGATCGTGATTTCTCGATGCGTCATACGCCGAGCTACGCGCCCGTGCTGGCGCCGACTTACGCTCCCGCAATGGCGCCGGGCTATTCTCCCGCCGGAACTCCAGTCACCGCACCGGTGATGGCGAGCGTCACGCGGCCGATGGAAGAACCGGTGCAGCCGGTCCAGCGCCCGCTGATTACGCCGGCGCGGCCGCAGGCTCCGGTCTCCTCGATTCCGCCGCACGCCACTACATATGGCGGCAAGCCGGTACGTCGTTTGGGCCTGATCGTTGACGAGAACAGCCTCGACATTCCGGCGTTCAAGCGGCGCAACGGCGAGGCGCAAGGAGGCGGTCCCACACGTTTGAGCAATAGCGACGCGATCGAGAACGACGACAAGCTGGATATCCCGGCTTTTCTGCGCAAACCAGTGGATTGAAGCCGATCGTTGTCTCGCGCTACGGCGCGATCATCATTGCCCGATGGTTTCGCCTGCCGGCGAAAGTTTTGACGCGCGGCCGAGCGAAACCGGGTGATCGGCGGCCGCTGTTATCAGTCGTACTTTGCGGCTTCGCGCAGCTCCAGCGGGCGCAGAATTAGAAATGACGCGATCGTCACCGCTATCGTGAAGATCAGTGCGACGCGGTAATTTCCCGTGTGATCGATCAACGCACCGCAAAATGGTGGTCCCAGCAGCGTCCCGATCGCACATCCCGTATAGAGCGTTCCAAGGATGACCCCGAGTCCGCGCGCGCCAAAGAGTTCCGCCATTACCGCCGGCGTCAATGCGACCGCGCCGCCGTAGCTCGCACCCATTACCAGTGCGAATGTCACCAACATCCCGTATGACTTTCCGTAGAGCCAGATGGCGAAGCAGAGTCCCAGCACCAGCAGGCACATGCGGTAGGTCGCGATTAACCCGAAGCGATCGGCTAGAGGACCCAGTCCAAGGCGCCCCGCCGTGCTGGCGAAGCCGATGAAACCCAGCAGCGTAGCCGCCGCGACCGGCTTGATTCCGATGCTCTGTGCGTAAGTCGGCAGGAACACGAAAGGAATCGCCGTTGCGACCGTCCACAGCATGCACGATGCATACATCAATCTGAACGGCCGCGTGCGTATGATGCGCCGCACCGAAAATTCCGGCGCGTCCAGTTCGATCGGCGGCGGCTCAATCAACCATGCGCATACCAGCAGCAGCGCCGCCGCGACGATCGCCAGAACCATGTACGCCTCCCGCCAGCCCAGCCGATGAATCAACTCCGCCGACACCGGCGCAGTCACCAACGTCCCTACGCCTATTCCCGAAGCCACCATCCCGAGCGCCATGTTGCGCCGCGTCAGAAACCATCCGCTCACCGCCGCGATCAGCGGCACGTAGCAGCACGCGATCGCGATTCCTACACCGAAGCCGTACGTGACGTATGCTGCCCAGAGATGATCGATCCTGGAGGTCGCAGCCAGTCCAAGCCCGATCGTAACTGCGCCGATCGCCGCAATCCGCCGCGGTCCAAAGCGATCGGCCAGGTGTCCGGTAAATGGCCCGAGCAGGAACGAAATGCACGAAGTGATCGAAAAGATTGCCGACGTCGCCGATCGATTCGCTCCGAATTGCGCCGCAATCGGTTTGAAGAAGGCGCCGAAACTGTAAACCACTCCGAACAACGTAAACGTTGCCAGGAATCCCGCCGCCACCATACGCCACGCGTGCGGCGAATCGCGTTCATAATGCGATCGTGCGGCACTCGCCGCCGAGTCGCTCGCCGCACGCGCGTGATGGTCGTTCGAAACTGCTAGGTTTTCAGGATCGCGGCGCAACATCCCGCGCACTATAACTCCGCTGTCGCTCAATCGTGAAGCGAAGCGATAAGCGTTTCTGCGCGATCGCCCGCCAGCAAGTCACGCACCGCCAGCAAGTCACGCACCACCGCGAGCAAGTCACGCACCGCCAGCAAGTCACGCACCGCGAGCAAGTCACGCACCGCCAGGTTGCCCGCCCTGTGCCGCTTGAATACCCAACGGTATTCTTATTGTTCTTCGATCACTGGCCGGCGTGGAGTCGCAATACTTCGAGCGTCAATTCAGCCGCAGCCGCCATGTCGTTGACGTTCCAGCCATTCGCGCGTGGTGTGAATCTCGCGCATCCCGGTGCCGATGTTCGCGGCCACGATTCCCCGCTGATTGAGGATGTTCGCGTCGCAGCCGCCGCCCGTGCCTTGCGGCTCGAGGATGCGACCGATGCGGCGCGCCGCCTCCATCACCTTTTTCACCAGCGGTGCGTCGTCGGGAATGTTCATTCCGTCGTACGCCCGATGTACCGAATGTTCGAGCGCGGCCGCGATCCGCTTGCCATCAACTACAACGCTCGCGCGCGCGACCGCTTCAGTGAAGCAGGCCACCATGTGATCCGTCTGGGCCTGCAACTTTGCTGCGTTGCGCGATCGCGCCTCGCCGCGCACGACTACTTCGCCCGGCACCACGTTGCCCGCGCGCCCGCCCTGGATCACTCCTAGATTCGCGGTGGTCTCATCATCGATGCGCCCCAGCCGCATCGCCGCAATCGCTTCGGCCGCTATTTTGATCGCCGAGATCCCGCGCTCCGGCGCCACCCCCGCGTGCGCTTCGAGTCCCTTCACCGTGAAGCGAATCGAGACCGCACTCGGCGCGCGTATCACCAGGTGGCCTGGCGCGTCGCTGTCGTAAACCAATCCTTCCTTCGCCGCTATCAGCGCCAGATCGAGATTGCGCGCGCCCTGCAATCCGATCTCCTCGCAAATCGTAAACACCGCCTCGATCGGACCGTGCGGAATTCCGCTCTCCCGCACACGATGCAGCACCTCGCAGATGACTGCGCATCCCGACTTGTCGTCGCCGCCCAGAACCGTGCTGCCGTCCGTGCGTATGATGTCGCCTTCGACTATGGGCTTCACACCTTCTCCCGGTGCCACCGTGTCCATATGCGCTGCCAGCAGAAAGGGCGGGATACCCGCCACGTTGCCCGGAATTTTCGCGATCAGATTGCCGGTGTTGCCGCGAACCTTTTCGCCGGCATTGTCGAACCGGCAGATGGCCCCCGCGCTTTCCACTTCGCGCTGCAGGCGCAACGCCACCTCGCGTTCATGACGCGATAGCGAATCGATCTTGACCAATTCGAGAAAAAGGGATTTCAGCCGTTCGTGACTAACTGCCGCCATCCGCGCGCCCGTGCTGCGTCAGACGGCCTTGCGCACGCCCGTGCGATCCAAAGCGCTCGCTAGTTCGTGATGCTTCTCGCGCAGCGCCGCCGGCAGCGACGCTCCGATCTTTGCGAAAAATTCCCCCGCCGACGCCACCTCGGCCTTCCATTCATCCGTGTCGATCGCCAGTGCCGCGCCAAGCTGATCGCGCCCAATCTCGAGCCCCGTCAGATCCAAATCGTCTGCCGCAGGTACCAGTCCCACCGGCGTCTCCTGCGCTCTCGCTTCGCCGTGGATCCGCTCGAGCATCCACTTCAGCACGCGCAGGTTCTCGCCGTACCCCGGCCACAAAAATTCGCCCGCGTCGTTCTTGCGGAACCAGTTCACCATGAAGATTCGCGGCGGCTTGCTGATCTGCTTGCGCATTTCCAGCCAATGCCCAAGGTAGTCGCCGATGTTGTAGCCGCAAAACGGTAGCATCGCCATCGGATCCCGCCGCACCACTCCGACCTTACCCGCCGCCGCCGCGGTCGTCTCCGATCCCATCGTCGCGCCCATCAACACCCCGTGGTTCCAGTCCCGCGACTCCAGTACCAACGGCATCGTTGTCGCCCGTCGTCCGCCAAAAATGATCGCCGAGATCGGCACCCCTTGCGGATCGTCTGCGTGCGGCGACAGCACCGGATTATTCGTCATCGGTGCCGTAAACCGGCTGTTCGGATGCGCTGCCTTCTCGCCCGACGCCTTGTTCCACAACTTGCCTCGCCAGTCGATCAGCCCTTCCGGTGCGGGCACGTCCATGCCCTCCCACCAGATATCGCCGTCGGCCGTCGTCGCGACGTTCGTGAACAGTGCGTTTTGCTCCACTGAACGCATCGCGTTCGGATTCGACTTCATGCTCGTGCCCGGCGCGACGCCAAAATATCCCGCCTCGGGATTGATCGCCCATAGGCCGCCATCCGCACCCACGCGCAGCCATGCGATATCGTCGCCGACCGTCCACACCTTCCACCCCTTGAACGCCGCCGGCGGCATCAGCATCGCCAGGTTGGTCTTCCCGCACGCGCTCGGAAACGCCGCTGCTATGTAACGCGTCTCACCCGCTGGATTCTGCACGCCGACGATCAGCATGTGCTCCGCCAGCCACCCTTCTTTGCGCCCCAGCGAACTCGCGATTCGCAGCGCGAAGCATTTCTTGCTCAACAGCGCATTGCCGCCGTAGCCGCTGCCAACCGACCAGATCGTGTTGTCCTGCGGGAAATGGCAGATGAAACGCTTCTTCGGATCCAGATCGAGCGTGCAATGTAGTCCGCGATTGAAGTCGTCCGACGCCCCCAGCATCGTCAGCGCCGCCGTCCCCATCCGCGTCATGATGCGCATGCTCAGCGCTACGTAAATGCTGTCGGTGATTTCGACCCCGACCTTCGCGAACGGCGATCCCAGCGGTCCCATCACGTACGGAATCACGTACATCGTGCGTCCCGCCATCGATCCCGCCAGCAATCCGCGCAGCTTCGCGTAGGCCTCTGCCGGTGCCATCCAGTTGTTCGTGATACCCGCCCCTTCCCGTGTCGGCGTGCACACGAACGTGACGTCCTCGGTGCGCGCCACGTCGTTCGGATCCGATCGATGCAGGTAGCACTTAGGCCGCTTTTCCTGGTTCAGCGGAAGCAGCACCCCGCTCTCCACCGCCGCCCTCGTGAAGCCTTCGCGCTCCACCTCCGATCCGTCGCACCAGACGATTCGTTCGGGTCGTGTCAGCCGGGCTGATTCGGCCACCCATTCCATCAGCGCGCGGCTTTTGGTCGGATTATCGGATGCGGGCTTGTCGGTCACGCGAGGCACTCCAATCGCTACTTTAGTTTCTTGGCGTTTATCAGGAAGAAATCAAGGCGTCGTCCGCTTGGCGTTTACTTCATAATAGTATCAAAATTAGAAACAGGCTAGCAGTCGGCCTTCAGATATTAGCCCCGCTTCATTCGCCCACTCCCCTGCTATTTGCAACTCAGCTTCACTTTCCCGTCAGTGCCGCGTCGCGCGGGCGGCCTCCACGCGACTTCGCCGTCCCCTCAATATGCAGCACTCTTGCGCGCCGCCGCCACCAGCCGTTCGATCTCGGCTTCCGTAAATCCCGCCAGCATACGCGCCTCGCGCGCGATCGTGATCACATTTTCGTTGCCGTCACGCACGTCTTCGATCGCTCGCCGCGTCCCGCGAAAGCTGAATACCTCGTCAATACTGTCCTGGAATTCCTGCGCCCGCTGCAGCCGCTCGGGATCGCCCTCGGTCAACTTGCGCATCCACTTCGATCCCATCCGTACGTGCGTGATTTCATCGGCCAGCACGTAATCCACCGCGCGCTCGATGACCTCGTCGCCGTTGTGCTGTGCAATCCGAATCAACTGCTCGAACACGTCGCACGCCAGTCCCTCCAGTCCGCGATTTATGCCCGCCACCCGCGCCGCCGGATCCTCCGCCTGCGTGCACCGCCACAGGACCTCCGTCTCGACGTAATCACCGGGCTCCGCACCCATATATGCGAGCAGGCCCTCGAAGATCTCCGTATGGCGCGACTCGTCCCACACCTGTCGCGCCATGTCCATCTGAAACTCCCACGGCGCCTCCGGAAAATCGAATAGCGTCCGTCCCGCCGCCTCCATCGCCTGCACCTCGCCGCAGAAAATCCCGTGCATCCGCGCGCGCAGTGCTTCCTCGTCGAAGGGCATCACTCGATCCTCGAGATTCTGCTCCTCGCGAATTTCTCGCGCCTTGCGCGCGCGCACCAAAACCATGCGATCCTCTCGCGCCAGCCGCTCAACCGGGATCATCCGCTGCATTTGTCCGCTCCTTGCCCGGCTCAATACGCCGCGCTGCGCGAGGCCGCTTTCAGCAATCGCTCGATTTCCTCGTCGGTGAATCCCGCCAGTATCCGCGCCTCGCGCGCCACCGTCAGCGTCGAGTCGAACTCGATCGCGCGTCCGCCAATGTCAATCGGCACCTGCGGCGACGCCTCCTGCGACGTGCGCCCGCCCTGGAAGTTGAACAGGTTATCGATATTGTCCTGGAAGTCCTGTGCCTTTTTCAGCCGCTCGGCGTCGCCCTCGGTCAACTTCCGCATCCACTTCGATCCCATCCGCACGTGCGTGATTTCGTCGGCCAGCACGTAGTCCACCGCCCGCTCGATTACGGCGTCGCCCATCCGCTGCGCCAACCGGATGATCTGCTCGAACACGTCGCACGCCAGCCCCTCCAGTCCGCGATTTATGCCCGCCACCCGGCACGCCGGATCGTCGATCTGCGTGCACGACCACAGCACTTCGCTCTCCGGGAACTCGCCCAGCTCCGATCCCACGTACTCCAGCAGTTTGATAAAGATTTCGGCGTGCCGCGATTCGTCCCACACCTGCCGCGCCATGTCGATCTGAAACTCCCACGGCGCCTCCGGAAAATCGAACAACGTGCGTCCCGCCGCCTCCATCGCCTGCATCTCGCCGACCGCGATTCCATGCAGCCGCGCCTTCAGAAAGTCCTCCTCATGCGGCATCACGCTGGTCGCCGAATAGCCTTGATCGAGGCGCGCCTGAATCAGCCTTCCCAGTGGCACCAGTAGATGATTGTCGGGACGCGCCAGCCGATCGACCGCGATCATTCGTTCCATCGTATTCTCCTCAGCGCGTCCACGCGCCGCGCCGGCTCGTCAGGTTCGTCGCTTCCCACACCCGCCAGGCCCCAGCCTGTTCGCCCAGGCGAAACTGCACCGTGAACGGCTCCGCGCGCGCGCCATGCAGCCGCCCCTTTACATAATGATGAAAGTTGATGCGCGCGGTCGCAACTATTTCGTGCCGATCGTAAACCCCCGCCCGCACCGCCGCCGCAACCTCTGCAATCTCCGCCGCGCACGACACTGCCGCCATTGCAGCCAGCCCGGCCGCGTCGCCCGCCGCCAGCATCGTCAGCACTTGTTCCGCCGCCGCGATCATTGCCGGCGGAATCACGTACCGTTCAAAAATCGGCTGCGGCCCCATTACATTGACGCGTTCGCCGAGACTACTCATGGGCGTTCCTCGTTCGGCCGGTCCTGAGAGCCGGTGAAGATGGTCTGCCAGTACAATCGTTCAAGCGCATATAACCGTGGTTTCGCCCTGCACTGAAACCTCACTGGGGTTTCAGACTGCCTCTCGGGTTACAGACCTTTGCAAACGCACAAAACCTGACCGGTCGGCCGGGTGTCTCCTGCGCTGCGGTGTCGTCAGACATCATGATGGTCGCGTGTCCTGCTCCGGTTTTTTCCACGGCGATCGCAATCCCAGATCCTCGATCTCTGCGATTCGCCACTCACCGCCGTCCTCCCGATGCCACCGCGTCTGCATCGTAAGATCTCCCGCGCTACCGTTCAGCCGCACCTTCACCAGGTACTGAAACCCGAGGCGCGCCCGCGCAATCACCTCGTAGCCGCCGAACGGCCTCTTCGACGCCGCGCCCTTCATCACCTCGCCGTTGGCGCCCTCCGCTCCGGCGCTCACGAATTTCGCCGCGCCGCGATCATCGCCGGCGGCCATCGCCGCCGCGTTAGCCGCCACCGCCGCCTCGAGTTCCGGCGGCAACCCCGTGCGTTTAACCTTGATCGTCATCTGTAGCTGTCTATCCGAGCATCGCGACCCGCGAACTCGTAACGCTGATTATCCCCGCTGCATCGCCGCCGCAGTCGCGCGATATCACCCCGCGTCTTTCCCAACGCGAGGCCTGAAACCTCAGTGAGGTTGCAGCGAAAACCAAAGGTCTTTGCTCCTCAACGGCCATCCCTTCAGCTCCTTCCTCTCTTCTGCCCCGCACTTTCATCTTCTTCGAATCCCGTGACGCCGCCCGCCGCTGCCAGCAACTCCTCGAGATGCGATTGCCACTGCGAGGCGCGCCGTTGTGTCTCCACCGAATCCAGCAGATCGCCCAGCACCACCAGCCCCCGCTCCACGTGGCGCTTTTCGTCTTCGACCAGGTGCGCGAGGATCCGCAGCGTCGGCGGCTCGTAAATCGGGTTGGCCGCGGCCAGATGAGCGCTGTAGTGCGCAATCAGATGCGGCTTCAGCACCCGATGGATTCCCACCAGCCGCTCAACCGTGTCCTCCCACTGTTCCTGGTTCTCGATCTCGTCGATCAAGCCGACGAATGCCTCGTTGGGCGGCCGCGAGACCTGCGCCTGGCTGCGCAACTCGCCCAGCCGCTTCCCCAGCGCGTCGGCATGCAAGGCGCATTCGTACACCTGGCGCGCCATTTCGAGCTTCACCGGCAGTTGCGGCGTAAGCGCGATCCAGCCCGCCATCATCCGCATCATGCGTTCCTCGGCGTAACGGTAGTTCATCACGTAGCGCGCGCTTTGCCGCACGCTGTAGACGCCGTCCAGCGTCCGCCGATCATGAAATGCCATCTCAGCCGTTCACTCCTTGACCGATCATTTTCCTGATCGCGCCTTTCGAACTCTACGCGCGCACCTCATCGTGCATGGCACCTCGCCACGCTCAATGAGCGGCCAAGTCGCCCGACTGCGGATCATCGTGGCTTACCTCGGCTGCTGCTTCGCAGCCGTTGTCGTGCCAATAAATTCCATGCCCCGCAAACGGCAAGTCCGAGACCCCACTGAGGCAGAGAAATCTATAGTTCCTGGTTCCTCGACCATTCCCCTATATCCCTGCGCCCGTATCCGCGCGTGCCGCGAAAAATCTGCCCTCGATCATGCCCGCAATCTCCCGCCAGTAAGTCTCCTTGTCGGTCTTCGCCAGCATGCTCGCGCCCATCGCCAACCCCGAGCAGAGCATGTGCACGGCTTCCACTACGCTCCACAAATCGTCGAAGCGGATCACGCCCAGCGCGCGCCCGCGTTCGAGCGCGCCTGCCACCGCCTCTTTGTACGGGCGCAAGACCTCCCTCATCTGCGCGCGATACTGAGCATTCTTCTCGAAGTAACGCACCTCGTGGTTGATCACCGCGAAGGCCTCGCGATAGCGATCGACCACGCCGAGCACCGTGTGCATTATTTCCATCAACTCCGCGCGCGGGTCGTCCACCGTGCGCGCTCGAATCTCGGGCAGTTCCTCAACCAGCTCGCCGACCATCGACTCCACCAGCAGCAGCACAATCTCGTCCTTGCTGCGTAGGTACATGTAAATCGAACCGGCCGCGATCCCGGCCTCCTGCGCCATCTCTTTGACCGTCGCCTGATGGAACGACTTGCGCGCCAGCACCCGCGTCACCGCCAGGAAAATCTGCCGCCGCTTGGCCTTTATCAGATCCTCATCCGCCGCTGGGATCTTTAATGCTTCGTTCATCTATTGCCCTCCCCAACCCATCATACCACTGTTACCCTGCGCATCGAGTAATTTATCTCTCAGCGTCCGCCTGCGGCGACTCTACTAAGATCCGCACTGAATGACCATTCATTTTCGCGCGCGCAGCCGCTCTCCGCTACTCGCCCTGAGTTCCCCGAGAGACCCTCCGCGATGCGCGCGAACGGCACTGCCTGCCGCGCCGCCCTTTTCATGTCGAGGCTCTCGATCGACCTTCCGAAAACCTTCCGCGCGCGTGCCGCGCTTCGCGCGTGCCGCGCTTCGCGCGGGTGCCCCAACTTTGTGCATCATCGTGAGACCAGTGCGGTGGGGCGGCCCGTGAGGTCGCCGCCGTTGGATTCGCGGTGGTCGCGGTCTTCAAAGCAACTACGAACGGCGCGGCCAACTCGACCACCACCCCTCCAAAAGAGGGTGTTCTGGAGGCCGCTGATGTCAACCGTGTAGGATTTCCCCACAAACAGACGGCGAAAATGTTTCACGTGAAACATTTTCGCCGTTTATTCGGTTTTGCAACATCCAGCCAAGCATGGCTCGTCTAAGGATAGGTCAAAAACGGGAGATTGAGCGCTTTTCGCTCACAGACCTCGCCCTCCGGCTCCTTCGGCCCCCTTGCCGATGTATTTCCGCGAACGTCCTTTGATCGCTTGCTACGCGATTTCCAGGGCGATCTCCACAAAGTCCTTCGCCGTCCAATCCCAGCAGAAGGCCGCGGCCCGCACGAACTTCCCATTGCGTATCGACAGCACAATATGGAACGTCTCGGGATAGTCCGGTTCGGCCGCATCGAATAAGCACGCCTGCGCCCGGTCGGTCGCCGAGAAGTAGGCGTCATGATCCGGATGTGAATGATACACCGCGACCAGTTTGAGCTTGCGTCGATCGACTTCGTTGAGCACCGCCAGATGCTCCTTGGGCTCCATCAGGAAGGCGGTGCGCGCGTCACGCGGATACCCTGCCGGATTCTCCGCGTGCTTCTGATTCTGCACGTTCGCGATCGGCCGCACCTCTTCGATCGTGCCGTCGCCGATGATAAAGCCGCAGCACTCGTCCGGGAACTCGCGTTCGCCCTGTGCGATAATCGCGTTCCAGCTCGCGCGCATGATGGTGGCGTTCTGCATGCCCGTCCGTTACCTCGTCCTCCTCGCCGATCGCTTCAGCCAGTTCCTTCGGCGAGCTTCATCGCGCGGTTCGCTCCGGCAATCCCTGCGGCGCAGCCCTGGGCCAATTAGCTCAGTCAATCCGTTCCCCCGGCCGGCCGCGGCGAATCTCGCTCCGTTCATTAGATAGCACCAGATAGCGCCTGCCGGCGATGCTTGCCGAGTCAGTGCCGGCGCTGTAGGAAATAGCTCATGGAACGTACAAGCATTCGGCTGGGTGGCGTCGATCTGACTTCGACCGTGATGAATGCGTCGGGACCGCATTCCGCCGAGAAGGACGAGATCCTCGAGTTGAGTGAACGCCATAGCGGCGCGATCGTGTTCAAGTCTTGTAACCTTACCGGCCTGGAGTCGCCCGACAATCTGAAGAATCGCGGCGTGGGCCATTTCGCCGCTATCGCCCGCGACCTTGAGGGCCACGGCAAATCGATCATCGGCAGCGTCGTCGGCAATACAGACGACGAGATCGTAAAGGTCGCAACCACCCTCGACCGCGCCGGCGTCAGGATTATCGAGCTTAACCTGGCCGACGACTATGTCCAGAGCTCGGTCGCGCCGTTTGCCAATATGGAGCGCCTGAAAGCGATCATCGGGCGCGTGCGCGGCGAGGTCCAGGCTGCGCTTGCGGTGAAAGTGCCGCCGAAGCTTTCAATGGAGCCGCGCGCGGTCGCGGATCTCTTCAAGTCGCTGCGCGTCGCGATCGCCGTCTGCGCCAACGATTTGCCGAAAGACCTTGAAATCGATCTCGCGACCGCCACCGCCAGGGGAGCGCGCCGCACGCTGTCGCAGGCGCACTCGTTCTACCAGGTGAGCGAGGGCCTGCTCGAACGTCGTTGCGGTCGGAGGGATCAACGGCGGCCGCGACGCCTATATCGCGCATCTGACTGGAGCTAAGGCGGTCCAGGTCGGATCGGCACTGATCAAGGAAGGGGCAGGCGCGCTCGCGCGAATCGATCGCGAGCTCGACATGCTGCTCAGCGAGAACCACAAGGGGGCGGTCACCGAGATCGTGGGCCAGCTGCGCTTCGCCGGCTAGTCAGTTCGACTACTCACAGCGCCGCCTCGCCGAAGAGACCCGGGATGAGAGCAGCGAAGTGGGGTAGTGGCTGGGGCGCGGAACGATGAGTTCTTTGCAGAAACCTAAACCTCACTGCGGGTGCGAGGAAGAGGCCCTGATGGACGATCCCCGCGTGTTTAACCCCATTCCGGCTAAGCTCGATATCAATTACTCAGTTGCATATTAGTTCGAATACTCATTCAAATTCGTACTGAGATTTGCAAGGTTACTTCAACCTCCGCAATTTCGCGTCCACGCCAGTCAACTTTGCCAGTGCGATGATGAGCGTGAGCGTGGCGCATGCCAGTTCGCGCTTACGCCTGCGGGATGATTTAGCCGCTTGATTGCGCGATCTCATTCGCGCAATCGTTCGACGCCGCATCGAGGCGACCCTCACGAGAGCGCCTATCCGATCGATATGCAGAGTTATCGAGCATTTCGGCGATCGACGATCGGTTCTTCAGATAACCAAAATAGCTCATCGCCGAATGGCGCAGCGTTGAGGCCGAGGCGTAGAATGAAAAGGCAAATACGAGTTTGACCGCGAAGCCTCTGTGTCAAGGTGCTCGTTGTCACGCCGCAGGCATTAAGACGAATCGAGGTAGCCTTGGATTTTCTAACTGAACTGACAACTACCGTGAAATCGAAATGAAGACAGGACCTATCGTAAGTTGCGGGGTGAGGATATTTGCCGCGCTGCTGCTCGCGTCGTTGTTGGGCGGTTGTTTAGACGGTGGCGGGTGGGGCGGAGGATATCCGGGCTACTACTCCAACGGCGGCTACGGCGGCTATGGCGGTTACGGAGGCTATGGCTACGGCGGCAACAGCTACTACTCAAATAACATCTATCGCGGCTATGGAGCGTATCCGCAGTCCGGACTATTCGGCGGCTATCCGCCGGCGCACGAGGCCTGGGACGCGAGTACTCGCGGGCGTACCAGCTATAACGACCATCCAGGAAATTACGGCGGCGAGCATGGTGGCGGCGGCTGGGGTGGTGGTGGTGGCGGCGAGCATGGTGGCGGTGGTGGTAGCGAGCATGGTGGCGGCGGTTGGGGTGGCGGTGGTGGCGGCGGTCATGGTGAGGGTGGTGGAGGCGGTCATGGCGGCGGAGGTGGTGGCGGAGGTGGCGGTCATGGTGGCGGCGGAGGAGGCGGTCATGGGCATTAAGCGCCAACAGCGGGAAAGGACAATGGTTCGGCCGACTACAATTGATCGAGCGAGTGCGAAGTTCGGGCTGGCTCTGGTGGTCTCGTGGGTTAGTCTGTTATTTGGACTGAGTAGTACCGGAATCGCTCTTGCGCAGGCGCCCGGTCAGAAGACCTTCAACTCGGTTGCAGAAGCGACCGATGCTTTCGCGACCGCGGTCGGCAGTCACGATGAGGCGGCGATGCTGGCGATACTGGGTCCCTCGGGGAAGGACTTGATCATGTCGGGCGATACGGTCGCCGACAAGAACAAGGAGGATATCTTCGCCAGCAACTACCGCGTGTTACATCAGTATGCCGCGGCGAGCGATGGGCGGACGTTTCTCTATATCGGACCGAATAACTGGCCCACGCCCATTCCGCTTCAGAAAAGCGGATCGCAATGGTACTTCGACACCGACTACGGCAAGCAGGAGATTCTATATCGGCGGATTGGATCCAACGAACTTAACGTGATCAAAGTCTGCGCCGCAATCGTGGATGCGCAGCGCGACTATTACAATGCGCTGCACGACGGCGCGTCGGAATATCAGTATGCGCAGAGGTTCCGGAGCACTCCGGGAACGCAGGACGGCTTATACTGGGAGGTCAAGCCTGGATCGCAGCCGCCGGAAAGTCCGCTCGGCCCCCTGGTAGCCGAGGCGACTATAGAAGGCTATGGGCGTCATGCGCCGGGTCAGCCTCATCCGTTCCATGGCTACGTCTACCGGCTGCTGACCAGTCAGGGAGCCAGCGCTCCGGGCGGCGCCCAGAACTATATAGTCAACGGCAAGATGACCGGGGGATTTGGGCTGATAGCCTATCCGGTCAACTACCGTGACACCGGTGTGATGACCTTCATCGTGAATCAGGAAGGTCAGGTGTATCAGAAGGACCTGGGTGCCGATACCGCGCAGATAGCGAATGCGATGACGGCTTACGATCCGGATTCGACGTGGCAGCCGACCGACAGGGCGACGGTTACTGCACAGACTAAGTGAAGAGCGTCCAATCCGGAGGACTCGTGGGGCGGTTCGGCCGGCTAAGAGCTATTGAGAAAGAGCGGGGGACCCTCAAAGGGACGCTCTGCAGCAGCGCCGTCCTGTCATTCTGAGCGCAGCAAAGAATCCCGGGATTCCTGACTCCGCAGACTTCATTACAGACTAAGTGAAGAGCGTCCAATCCGGAGGATTCGTGGGGCGGTTCGGCCGGCCAAGAGCTATTGAGCAAGAGCGGGGGACCCGCAAAGGGAGGCTCTAGCAGCAGCGCCGTCCTGTCATTCTGAGCGCAGCAAAGAATCCCGGGATGCCTGACTCGGCAGACTCCATTCAGAATGACAACCCGAGCTATGCCGAGCTTCTTTAGCAGATTATTCGGCGATCTGACGGACGGACCTACTGACGGAGTGAAAGGAGTTAATGTTGCTGGGGGTCGGTTGTAAGATTGTGGTCCAGGGAGTTGGCGATTTGTTGATCAACGGAGGCGCTGCGCAGCGGTAGCAAATCGCGCCGCACGCTGGAATCAGAGTCGGGTCCATTTTGCTTAAGACATGCGAGTAGGCGAAAGTGTTGAGCTGCAATGGTCTGCCCGTCTGGTACCTCAGGCTGCCTGCAATGGTGGACAGATTCAGCAATCAGGGGGAAAAGCACTCGCAACATGCCGAATCTGTCCAATTCGGCTGGTGAGGGAGGAGCGGACCGGGTCAGCACGCATAGGTCGTTGTCCTTGACGGCACCTAGCGGTGACCAGGTTGCATCCCACTCCGAGTTAGTGACAGGAAGCGACTTACAATCGGCGCCGTCAAGCAGGATGGTAGCCCATCGAGCGGCGGCCTTAGCCACTGAGATGATTTCGTTATTCAAGGGCTCGTCCTCTTCAGTAAATTTCTTCACCGCCTCGGAATAGGCGGCGATGGCTCCGCTCTCGTCGCCGTTCAGGTACAAAGCGTCGCCCTGCATTACAAATGGCTCCAATCCGGAATAGGGCTCGGTCAGCGGCGAGATGGAGGATGTCGCAGCAGCGTTTTCAAAGTTCACGGTTGCGGCGCGCAGGTTCGAGGTGACGCGGTCCTGCCGTGATTGATCGGAGCCGGCCGCCGGCGCCAAAGCACGATCCTCGATTGCCGCGAGGGCCATATCCATGCGGGCCATGCCTAGCGCCATAAAGAGTTGTTGGGGATGGCTGTCGCCGTGCAAATTTGGTTCGATCAAGTTGATTATCGCGTTCGATAAAGCCGTGCGGGTGCGCGGATCGAGGCGGGCAGCAATAACGCCTTGCACTCCGGAGAGCAAACTGACGACCGCGTGGATGGAGGTGTTGTCCTGATCGTGCGGAACGCGCGCCGGCAGTGCGTCGAACAAGGGAATGAGGCTCACGTATAGATTGGTTTGCGGCTGCGCGGCGGAGGCGGAGCGGTCCGTAGAGGGCAGCCAGTTGCGCGTGTCTTTCTGCAAGGTGCTGAGGATCGACTGTAGAATTTCAGTTTGTATCCTGGTCGTCACGATCCGTGAGTGCTCATCGTGCGACATTGCGGGGCGCGCGATATTATCGAGGCTATCGAGAGCGGCGAAGGCCGCGTCGAAATCGCGAGGCGGGCACAGGAATTCATCTTGGAAAATAGCAATGTCGGTTTGTGCAGCGATCTTACAAGTGGGTGACACACCGGGCGCGGCGCCGACCTGATGCAAGGTGTCCATACCGGACTGACAATCGCCGCGCTGAATCGTAGAACAACCGAAGACAACGTCGGCGAGACAGCGGCCGGCCGCGGCACGAGCGCCGGGAGCGAAGGTGGTACCAGCGGCCTTTTCCCAGTACTTAAGCTTTTGGTCGCGGAAGACCATGCTGTAGGGCTCATTGAGGTAAAGGACACTGGCGCGTAAAGGGTCGGCGAGTTCGAGGACCTTCTCGGAAGTCTTTTCGATCGCGTTGCGCAACCCGCGGCGCAGTCCGAGGCTGCCGGCCGGTAGTTCAAAAGTGAGCGTTTCATTCTTTACCGGACCCTGCAGCTTAACCAGGAGCGTCAGCCTTTGGGCAGGAGAACCTGGGGCGGCGACCTTTTCGCAAGGCGCGGGTGAGCACATCATTCCGATTTGAACAACGAACTCGGGGCCGCTGCCCAATACGTTTCGCACCATGCTGGTGATTTCGTTGGTTGAGATATCGAGGCCGAAGGGCTTGAAGGAAACGGACTCGGGATTCTCAGTTGGAAGTACGTTCTCGAAGGCGCTCGATCTGACTATCTGATTGACGCCGAAAGTGCGCGCGTTGACCTGATCAACGAGCATCGAGCTGAGATCGAGATAGATGCCATGATCGAGCAGGAGCTTTTCCGCCTGGGGATCGATATCGACGTTGATCAACCGCTGATGGAAATCGCGCCATATGGCAGTGGCGGAAGCGACGATGAGCACCGTACCGACGATCAGAAAGAGGCTGGATTTCATCAGGGCGAAGGCGGCGTCAGAGCAGGATTTGATCGCTTCAGCGCTTAGGGAACGCCGTTTGCCGGTATTGACGGATTCGGGCGGATCGTTCTCGGGATGGTGGCCGGGGGCGGATTCGGATTTGGCCGCAGGGGTCACGGGTCCATCGGTCTGGTGTCCGTCGCTGTCTGCCGCCATCGGAGTGCCCCACCTCGCTGAACTGGGTGGCCGGGTGCGCGGCGCGGAGCATCCGGCGGGCGCCGCGATAGGATCGCGGCGCCGATTGCCTGCGGGACGAGCCGGGCGCGCAGCGGCCGGCTCGTCCCGCAGGCGGTGGACGGCACGTCGGGCCGGCCACCAAGCGCAGCGCCGGCAGGACGCACCCGCGCGCCCGCGCCAGTTCGATAGCGTTCGCGCCGGCGTCCGGCGGCGCGAACGGGCCGCGAGTAGCTACTTCAAGGCGCCTCCTTGAAGTAGCTACTTTATTCTGACGTGAGCGGCTTGTTGGTGAACGTGAAGTTAGCCTCCATCCGTTCGCGAACCTCGTTCAGGTGGTTACAGTACTGGAAGAAGCCACCGTTATAGTTACCATCCTGACGGCGCTGGAACTCGCCCTCGAAGTTATAGTAGCCGGGAGTGCATTCCTGGTTGCGGCTGGTCTTGCCGCGGTGCTCGATGACTTCCTGCACCCACCATTCTTCGGCCGCCGGGGTAGCGTCGATCGACTGGTAACCGTGCCGGCGTGCGTAGTCGATGCATGCGGCGATGTGATCGCCTTGCGCTTGCAGCATGTCGGTAAGGTTAAACTGGAACGAAGCCTGATAGCCGCCCATGATAAAGAGGTTGGGATAGCCTTGTGAGTGGATCCCTAAGAGGGTGCGGATGCCATTGCGATACTTGTCGTTGATTTCGAGACCGTTCTCGCCTTTGATCTGGTTATAGATTCCGGTCTTTTGAACTTCGAAGCCTGTAGCATAGATGAGAACGTCAAGCTCGTACTGCTTACCTTCGAAGATCGGTCCCTTTTCATTGATCTCGGTGATGCCCTTGCCGTGCGTGTCAACGAGATGAACGTTGGGGCGGTTGAAGGTGGGCAGGTAGTCGTTGTGAAAGCACGGACGCTTGCACATCAACATGTACCATGGCTTGAGCGCCTCGGCGGTGGCCTTATCTTTGACGATCGAGTCGATGCGCTGATGGATTTTCATCATCGCCTCGATATTGGCGTTCTCCTGCCGGCGGATTTTCTCCTCGTGGGACATGGCGGCCTGCTTGATCTTCTGGGCTTCGGATAGTTGCGGTTCCATCCGGGCCTGGGCGCGCCGCTTGGCCTGCCATCCGGGTTTGAGGCGCCGCGCCCAGTTGGGATCGGTCGGCCAGTCGTCACGGATGTCGATGGATGAGGGGGTGCGTTGAAAGACATAGAGTTCTTTGGCCGCGGCACCCAGGCCAGGGATAGCCTGAACCGCAGTCGCGCCAGTGCCGATGATGCCGACGACCTTGTCTTCCAGCCCCGAAAGGTCGGATTTGGTGTAAGCGTAGTCCCAGCGGGAGGTGTGAAAGGAGTGGCCCTTGAAGGTTTCGAGGCCATTGATCTTGGCGAGCTTTGGCTTGGAGAGGGTGCCATTGGCGCAGATCACGAAGCGCGCCTTCATGCGATCGCCGCGATCGGTGGCGATATGCCACATCTGATCGGCGGCGTCCCAGGTGGTTGAGGTGACGGTGGTCTGAAAGACCGCGAGGTCGTAGAGGTTGTATTTGCGGGCGATGGCCTGGCAGTGTGCGAAGATCTCGGGGCCGCGCGAGTAGTGGTTTTTAGGCACGTAGTCGAGTTCGTCGAGCAGCGGCAGGTAATCGTAAGCGACGACATCGCAGGCGACGCCGGGGTATCGATTCCAGTACCAGGTGCCGCCCACGTCCGCGCCGCGCTCGACGATACGGATGCTTTCGACGCCATACTCGCGCAGGCGGGCGGAGGTCAGGAGGGCGGAAAAGCCGCCGCCGATAAAGAGGCATTCGACGGTATCGTCGAGGGGCTCGCGAGGTGTGACTTCACCGGCATAGGGATCAACCTCGTAGCGCGACAATTCGCCCTCGAGTTCGGAAGTGTACTGCGCGGTGCCCTGGGGGCGGTAGCTCAGCCTGAGGTCGCGCTCTTCGGCGAACTTGCGCTTGACGTTATCGTAGAACTCCTGGGGCCGCGTGGGTTTTGCGGTCAGCCCGATGGGCTTTTCGATGCTCTCAGCCATTTTCCATGCTCTCCGTTGATAGAGGTCATTGCGATGCCGCGATGCGGCACGAGTCAATGCCGATCAAGCCGGGCCGGCAAGCCCGCCTTCTCGGCAGCTTGCCACGACAGCGGTACAATTTTCCAGTGCGGTGGATGTCCGCAGGCAGATGCCAGAATTTATCATGGCCGGCCGGAGGATTGCCGCAGACGCACTTGCTACGGTTCTCGAGGGTCTGGTACCCTCGACCGGTTGATCGTGCGGGTTTCCTCCCGCCACAATCGCGCTCGAGTCCCCGTCGTCTAGCTCGGCCTAGGACACCGGCCTTTCACGTCGGTAACACGGGTTCAAATCCCGTCGGGGACACCACCAACCCATTGAATTTGTTGAGTTTTCTTTTAGACAGCCTCCCGGTGTCCAATTTGGTGTCGAAATTGTACCGCCGGGGGCCTTTTTCGTCTTCAATCCTGGCCATCTCGAACTTGGCCATCTCGAAATCATCGGCCTGAGATGGATGAACGAACCTTCCGTAGTGCTTCAGCATCGTCGGAAGCGCCACCCCGGTCTGTTCGGAGAGCCAGGTCACACTCACCCCGCTGGTGAGAGCCAGCGAAATGCAGGTATTTTTGGTCGATTGGAGATCGCGCAGCGGAGAAATGGCCAGCGCCTTTATCCCGTTTTATACGCGACTTAATCTGATCGAGCATGTGTGACCGCCGGTCGATGATGGACCCTGCACGGCGTCCGTCGTCGCGGGCGCGATGGAATTGGACTCGCAGAAACGTAGCGACCTCATCCAGGATCACTACGGCTGCGGCTATTACTGCATAGCTCGTTTATTTATGTCCATTCAGCATAGAGCACGCTATGCAGGTTGCAAGTGCTGACACTTTGTGTATTATTTAGTACAACCTGATTACACTAGCTCTAAAGATAGCTGGAGATCGGTGACTTCAACTTTATAATTTCTCCTGCTGCTTTATGAAAATGGGGGATGCGTCCGTCGTCTTCAGTCTGCGGTGAATTCGTAAGCGAATTCCGAACAGCGGCAAGCTCAGTTCGCGAATCTGCTCTCTATTCGCGGTGAATGTCTTTACCGAGCGCGAGGTGGAATGTTGTCAGGCTCGCTGGAAAGCAGTCCGCTCACCAGGCCGTTGATCGGCAGAGAGTCTGAATTACTGGCCCTCGAGCAGGTTCTGGATGAAACCCAAAAGGGAAATACCAAAATCGTTTTGATTTCAGGCGAACCGGGAATTGGCAGAGACGTCAATTCTGCGAGGTCTCTCAGAATCAATCGACAAGGACGTCTTCTACCAAATGCACGGCCGCTGCGTCCCTGTTTCTGCAGAGTCTCACAACACGCTTTATTCTCAGATTCTAGCTAACTGCTCTCATTACCAGGCTCATATCATCGGTGACGCTCCCGGTGCGGCTAACAACGTCATTGGTGTCAGCCCTTTGGGTCCGCGCGATGACAGTTCTGACCATTACGCGCCGAGCAACACCCACTTTGGCCGCATCCCTGAGATGTTGGTGGCGGTCTCGCACTCTCGGCCGTTGGTGATCATTCTGGATGATCTTCACTACGTCGATGCACCATCGTTAGATTTATTATCCTATCTTGCTCAGACACTGACCGACCTTCCGGTTTGTATTGTTGCCGCATACCGGCCATGGGAGATTCAAAAACGCGCGTCGGGCGATAAGCTCGAAATCATCAAGCGACGCGCACTGAACCTTGAGGTGCGATCGCTCTCGTCCGAGGCGATGCGACAGTTGCTTGGCGAAAGGATGATCCGCATCGATGAGGAACAACTGGAGCAATTGCGGAAACTTACCGGCGGCAATCCCAAGCTGATTCTTGAGTATGAGCGAGTTATCGCTCAGGACGGCGCTGCGACAACACTGAAGGAAATCGTTGCCGTTTCTCCCGGAATTTCGATCGCGATCAACGAGCGGATCGAGGGGTTGCCATTGTTCGATCGGCACTTGCTCGCCTGCGCCTCTATAATAGGAAGCACCTTTGAGCGCGAATTGGCGATCGAGATAGCCGAGATCGATCGCCAAGAGGCGATCAAGGCGTTTGGTCAGTTCGAAGTACGTGGCCTTATTCGGCCGTTACGCCCTGGCGAATTCGAATTCACGCCCAATCTTTTGAGGGAGGTGATATACCGCGAGATTCCTCCTGATATTCGAGCCTCGTTACATCGTCGCGCAGGGTCGATACTCAAGGAGCTTGCTGGTCAGCGTGGCGCGGATTCTGCTGAGCACATCGCCAGACACCTTCACCATAGCCGAGAACCTGATGCCGTCGAAGAGGCATTGGAAAATGCCAACCGGGCGGGACGTCAATTCCTTCTCTATGGAAACTACGCCAAGGCGTCCGAGATGTTTGCGCTCGCGCTCGATACGGCGCGCCGATTCAATTTGGAGGAGCAGGGACGCTTGTGTGATCAGCTCACGGAGTATGGAGCTGCGCTGAACGAGATGGGCGACTTAGCCGGCGCCGAGGAGTTGTTCCGCGAAGCGGTGGCGTGCGCTGAAAAGATGGGGGAGCCCCAGCGGATTTGCGAATTGGCCTTGAAAGTTCCCGACTATCACTGGCCTCTTCCTGGCTGCAGCAGCGCCCTGGCCATTTTGCTGTGCGAGCGTGCACTGAAGCTGACAGATAATAATCCTGGTTTGCAGGCCCGTCTGGCGGGTCGGCTGGCGGCCGAGCTTTCTTATGATCCGTCGCAAAAGGCGAGAGCGGCGGCGCTGATCGCGCTTTCCATGCAGATAATTGGTAATGGCGAGGAGGACCGGGCGCTGGCGCTACAAGTCATGCGTTATCGTGACTGCACCCTGCGTCATCCCGATCAGCTTGAGGACAGATTGTCCAACGCAGAGGAGATGTCTCGCCTGGCGCGAGAGACTGGCGATCACGTATCGCTCTGGGAGGCCGCGACGGCTCGAATCGTATCGCTCCTTGCGCTAGGACGATCGAATGAATCGGAACGTGAGTTTCAAATTATAGAGCAGACCACGAAGATGATTCGCCGCCCCATATACCAGGTGTTTCATCTCTTTACGCTCGCCAGCAGGGCCGCATTTTTCGGACGGTTTGACGACTGCAAGCGATTATTCTGGCGAGGGCGGCATGCCGCAATCGAAGGAAAAGTTTCGGGAGTTTTGGCCCAGTGCTGGCCGCTCCTTATTATCCCTTATTTTGAGGACGAGCGCCTGCTTGAACTCGAATCGATAGCAAACGACGATTGGGCGAGCCGCTATTCTCGTTCGTTCGCAGAGCAAGCCGTACGGTGCTGGCTGAACGCCTGCCTTGGACGCCACTTCGAGGCGAAAATGCAGCTTCAACATCTGGCGATCGATAACTTCGCAGATTTACGCTCATCAGCGGAGCTTCTGTCGGGAGCCGTAATGTTGGCTGCGGCCTGTCTGAGAATTGGCAATATGCCCCAATATGCCGCAAGTCTTTATGATCTTTTGCTGCCATATGCGGATCGAAACGCGGTCTTCGGTCAGGTTGCGTACCTTGGGTCCATTTCTTTTTATCTCGGTCGTCTGGCTAACGCGCTCTCCCGTACAGAAGACGCGATCGGTCATTTTCAGGCCGCCATGCAACGTCATTCGGAAATGGAGGCCCGATCCTGGAACTTGTACGCTGCGTGTGAGTTAGCCGATATACTGCTAAAGGCGGAGAATCGTGAACGATCCCAATACGGTGCGGCCCTGGTCTCTCAGATCAAAGTGGAAGCCGAATCCCGCGGCATGGGTTCTCTGGCGAAGCGAGTTGCGGGAATCTCGACTGGCGATCCGAATACCTCAACGAAGCTCGCTAACGATCGATCGATGATCGGTGATCAACGGCTGGTTGGGGTAAACTCAGGAACAGCAGACGCACCCACAGGCGTTTTTCGCAAGATAGGCCGTTTCTGGACTCTTACCCACAATGGGCAAACGGCACAGGTGAAGCATCGCAAAGGACTGTCTTTAATATCTGTTCTAATATCCAAGCCCCACGAATCGATCCACGTGGCCACCCTTGGAGGAGCGATGAGCGAAGCGCAAAACTCGTCTGATGATCCATTAGAAGGGTTCGAGCCGAGCGATATCGGTGCCATGATCGACCGTGAGGCGAAGCGGTCTTACGAAGCGCGGGCGCGCGATCTACGCCTCGAGCTAAATGAAGCAAAACTGCATAATGACCTGGGACGGGTAGAGAAACTGGAGCAAGAACTCCGCTTTCTTATGCGTGAACTCGCCCGTGCGGTCGGGCTCTACGGTCGGGATCGCCTCAGTGGATCCTCCAATGAGCGCGCGCGCTTGCGGGTAACGAATGCAATCCGATCCGCGATTTCGGAAATATCGGTTCACCATCCCGCTCTGGCGCAGCACCTAACTATGAGTATTAAAACCGGACTTTTCTGTTCATATAGTCCTCCCGCTAATTCAAGCGTGGATTGGGAAGTGTAAGCGTTTTCTGGGCCCACCTATTCTTTGCTATCCCGCGTTTTCGTGACACTCAACACTCTTCGCTGCTAACTTATCGCTCGACTGCGGCTTGCTAACAAGCGCCGACTCACGATCGTAACAATCACGTTATTTGTAAGGTTCCGACGTAACGTCACTGCATGGCGCTGAGCTAGGATTGCGCCATGCAGTAACAATGTTAAACCCGCCAAAAATAACGCCTATAAACATGTAATCAAGGGGGCTTGCCGTTGAGGAGCAGAGGCTGGATCGCGGCCCTCCTCTGCAGTCGATGCGAAATCGATATTCGCATTCGAATGTCGCCATTCTATCGCCTTACTTAGGTGAAGCCATGGGCCAGCTCTGAATCCGGAGCATCCCTCATGGGGTGGCGGACGCGTGCCTGATCTCTATACCAGATTCTGAACCGATGTCGCCGAGTATGCGAACGCGGTTGATGAGCTCTCGAAGGCGCGTCCTCTCGATTGGCGGTTTGGCGAACTACCTTGAAATACCAGAAAATAAAATAGCCGAACTGATCCAGGGAGTAGGGGATTTACAGCTCCCAGCATTCCAGGTCGGAAACGAATGCTTCGTCGACCTGGAAGAGGTGGAAGACTGGTTACTGGAGATGCTTGAGAAGCTGGACCCTTCTGAATGAGCTGGGCGATTGTGGATGAACGTCGCCGATCGAAAGGGGTTGGCGATTTCTCTTCACCGGACGAAAGTATCGGCGGCCAACGGGTGGGTGCCGTTCCGCCCTGCTTAATATGTTGTTGCGTACGGGTCTGCTGATAACATATTGTTTCACAACAATACTGAAGAGAGCGGGCGTCCGTAGGTTCTTTCCTTACGTTTCTCAGTCGGGAGATTCTCTCCGTCGAAAAAAGGAGACTGCAATGAAGCGCAAAACAACGATGCTCCTCACGACAATGTTGGCAGTCACCATGGCTGCGGGGCAGGCAATGAGCGCGACTGTTAGCGGCGTCGCGCAAAACGCCCAAGGCGCCCCCGTCGGTGGGGTCGGGATCACGGCCAAGGATCCGTCCGGGAAGGTGCTCGGGCATGCTACCACTGGTAGCAAGGGCGCATACGAGATAGACAATCTGGGGCAGGGCACGCTGGACCTTTTCGTCGATCCGGGTAGCGCGGGCGTACAGGGCGGATCGGGCGTGCTCACCATCGCGGACGAGTGCAGGATGGTAAACTGGCAAGTCTCGGGTACCGCTAGCGCAGTGGCGTCTCAAGGCGGACCCTGCCTCGACCCGCCGGGTCCGCTGACGCCGGTCGAGTGGGCAGCGATTGGAGTGCTCGGATTGGGGACTGCGGCCGGAGCCGCCGCGATCGCCTGGGGGGCGACCAGCAGCAGCAGCAGCGGGGGTCACCAAAGCATCATCAGCTCATCGTTCTAACCGCTTGGATCGGTCAGTAAAGCGACCCCTTGTCCAGTTGAAAGACATGGCCGAGTGGGGGGAGCTTGTGCGGTTTCTTTCTGTCGCGAGTTCAAGATTCGTGAAGTGTTGTGACCTGACCGTCTAATAAAACGATCGCATACGAACGGTCTCTTCGCTGCATATGCGGACTCTTGAGGAAATGAAAGAGCCTTCTCCATACTTTATTCAGCGCAATTTCGCCATCCCAAGCGAACTCGAACAGTCCGACTATCGGGTGCTGCCCGAGAACGGGGATGCGCGAATTGATCTGCGGCAATACTGGTGCACGATCAGGGAACATCTGTTGCTGGTGGCGCTGGCGCCGCTTGCGCTCATGTTTATAGTTGCGGTGAAGGACCTGCTGGCGACGCCGCTCTACACTGCGCAAGCAACAATTCTAATCAAGAACAAGGCACCGCAGGTATTTGACTACACTACGTTGGATTCGACGCCCGGTGGCCAAACGGCGTCGTCCTCGGCGTGGGACATCGACTCCAAGACAGAGTATCGGCTGCTCAATGCGCGCAGCCTTGCAGCGAAGGTGATCGCGAACGAAGCGCTTTCGACCAATCCGGCATTTACCGGGGTTCGTAAAGGCAAAGTGCCGATGTCAGCGGATCGCGACGATCATCCACTGGTCGGGGGTTCTTTCGGGCCGTCGATTCCGAACTGGCTGATCGATCGATATTTATCCGATCTGAAGGTGACGCCGGCGGATGAGACCGAGCTAGTAGCCGTAAGTTTTACCTCCTCCGATCCCAATCTATCCGCACGGATTGTTGACGCTCACGTCAGAGAATTTATTCACCAGGGAATTGAACTGAATACTCAGGCCAGCGACGAGGCGGCAACCTTCCTGGAGAAGAAGCTGGCGGAACTCAAACGGCAGGTGGAGCAGTCCGAAGTGGCGCTGAACGACTATCGCCGCGACAAGGGCATCATTCCTGGCCTGATTTCGATTAACGGGAGCCAGGATGTGGTGCTCGACCGCCTCAACAAGCTGAGCGACGAGGTTCAAGAGGCGCATCTGGAAAATATCAATCTTGAGACCAAGATTGAGCTTATCGACCAAGGTCACGCGGAGGCCTTGCCCGCGGTGATCGAAAGCAAGATGGTTCAATCGCTCAAAGAAAATCTGGACGACCTGCTGATTCAATATTCCGCGATGTCCAGCCAGTACAAGCCCAATTATCCGCCGATGGCTGAGGTGCTTGCCAAAATCAGGCGAACCCAGGATGCGATCAAAGAAGAGATCGACAACGTCGTCGCCGGCGTCAAGTCGCAATACGCTGCCAGTCTGCGAAATGAACAGGCAATCAGCGATGAACTCAAGCATCAAAAGGACTTCGCGTTGGGGCTCAACGATGCGGCGGTGAAGTATACGATCCTGCAACGCGAGGCCGACACTAACAGGGAGCTTTACGACGCCGTCCTCAAGCGCATAAAGGACGTTGAGGTAGCGGCAGATCTGCACGCGTCGAATGTCTCGATTGTAGATCCGGCCACGGTCCCCATGAGTCCGTCCAGTCCGCGGAAAGTTCGCGACTTACTCGCCGCGGCGTTGCTCGGCCTCATGGGCGGATTGGGACTTACTTTCCTGTTGGAGCATCACGACGACTCACTCAAGGGCGCCGACGAAATTGAAAGCTACCTGATGGTCCCGCAACTCGGGATGATACCTGACTTCCGCCGCTCGAACGGCATCAGTTACGGGGCCAAACCGATACGGGCGCCGGAACTATTTGAGCCGGCCCCGCATCGGCGCGGTGGCGCTCTGCTGCCTTATGGATTCCAGTCGCCGGCGGGCGAGGCCTATCGCATGTTGCGTACCGCGCTTTTGCTTTCGCGAGCGGGAGCGCCGCCGAAAACGACGCTGATCACGAGCGCGACGCCAAGCGAGGGGAAGACTACCATCTCAGTCAACCTTGCCGTTACCCTCGCCGGGGGCGGAAAAAGCGTACTTTTGATCGACGCTGATCTGCGCCGGCCCCATTGCCACGAGCTGCTCGGGACGGAGAACTACTTTGGATTAACCGAAGTTCTAAGTGGTATGAGAGAATTAGATGACCTAATCAGTCCAACGGGATTTCCGAATGTGTTTTTTTTAAGTTCAGGAGAGATACCACCCAATCCGAGCGAGCTTCTGGGTTCGGATAAGATGCGAGAGGTGCTCTGCCTCCTGGGCGAGCGATACGACTATTTGTTAGTGGATTCCCCACCGGTAACAGTAGTCACCGATGCGGTGGTTCTATCGACCTTCGTAGACGGAGTCGTCCTGGTCGCGAATAAACGGACCTCGCGGCAGCAGGTGAAAGCGGCCCTTTCACGTCTCCGCTATGCGCGGGCGAAAATTCTCGGTGTCGTACTAAACATGGTCGGGCCGAGCGTCTTTGGCTACCGTACGCAATATTACGAATACCGTCCGAAGGATAATTCCACAGGCGCGGCCGGCAAATAGAGCACATCAGCGGAGCGAGTGGCGGCCGATCTCCTTTCGCTCGTTTCGTTGTTGGCCTCTTGAAGTGCGACTACTCGATCGGATTCTCACTGCGGCGCTGGTGGCGCTTGTAGTCTTCACACCCTTCGCTGTTGGGTCCGTTCATCCGTGGGCGTTCAAGCTGATGGAGGTGGTGGTTTTCGGTCTGATCATTTTGTGGGCGATGCGGGTGATGACAGATGCCGGCGCCGTGGCGGAACCGGTTTCGCAGAGCACATCGATCGGGTCGCGATCGCTTTTGCCGCCCGCCTCAATCTTCGCCGCGTTCGTCGTGTTTCAGCTTCTTCCGTTGCCCCCCTTTCTGCTTCGGTTTCTTTCGCCGCCGACTTATCAGGTCCTGGTGCATTCACTGCCCGGTTGGCCGCGAACAGCGCCTTACGCAGATAACACGTTTAGCACCGAGGTTGTTGGCCCGCTGCCGTCCGCCTCCGCCAGTATTATTCTCCCGACGGTGGAGCAGGTCAGGCAGGGTGCCGCGGCACCGTTGGCGAATGTCACTGCGGGAGGGGGAAGCAAATCCTGGCTCGCAACCCAGAAGGCCTCACATGACGATTATTCAAGGGGCAATCCGTCCGGAAAGGCGAGACCTGGATTCACACAGAATTGGTACCCGCTGTCGATCGCACCATCCCTTACGTGGGCAGCTCTGCTCAAGTACGCCGCATATGCCGCGCTGTTTTCCCTGATTCTTGCTTATCCATTCGTCTCTGGAGTGGAGGGAGAAGAACGCTTCTATCGAACGATTATTGCGGCAGTAGTGATGGCCAGTGTTCTCGTCGCGCTGGTTGGTATCGTTGAACGAGTCTATTGGAACGGCAAGATTCTGTGGTTCGTGGTTCCGCGGGACTGGGGGGCACCTTGGCCGGGAGTCTTCCCGCGCGCAACCGGACCGTTCGTCAATCCTGACCACTTCGCAAACTACCTGGCGATGGCTTTCCCCTTGGCCCTCGCGGGAGCCTTTAACGGATTTTCGTCTGTATCAATACAGCGATCGAATGCACTTCGCGTTCTGTGTTTATTTGCGACATTTATCATCTATCTGGCTATTACTCTGAGTCTTTCACGGGCCGGATGGATGGAAGCAACCACCGCAGGACTTCTGTTCTTGGTGCTTTGCTTGAACAGTTGGGTGGAAGACTCCAAGACGCGCAATCAAAGTAATCTTTCCAAACACCTCGGGACCGCGGCAAGAATCGAACACGGACCTTTCGAGGCCTACCACGGTCCGGCTGCACGTCAGCGTTTACTGTTCAGGTTTTCGAAAGCCGCGGCTTTAAGCCTTTCGTTGTTGGCCCTTCTGGCAGTGATGGTTTGCGCCATTTTTATAATGGGCCCGGCGGCGCAAACACAGGCCGGTAGCAGGATTGGAGATACGATTGCGGGCGGTGGCGGAATTGGGATACGGCCAACGGCCTGGAAAGATACCGTGCGAATGATTTGGAATTTCCCGGTTTTCGGGGTTGGGTTGGGCGCATGGCCCGAGATTTTTCCACGGTTCGAGAGCGCGCCGTGGTCGCCCTACTATTTTCGTGAAGTTCACAATGATTATCTGCAATACGCCGCGGAGACCGGATTGGTTGGAATCCTGGTGCTGGTCTGGTTCTGCTGCCTGCTAGCAGCGAAAGGCCGTGCAGCGCTGCATCGTTTCTCAGCTACCGAACGTCCGCTCTTTATCGCTCTGGGGTTGGGCGTCGCGGTGATGGCATTGCACGAGTTGGTGGATTTTTGCCTTCGGATTCCGGCCAATGCGTTTTTATTTACGCTGCTGCTAGCCCTTGCCGTTCGCATGGCGATGACCAAGACGCAAAGTATCCACGGTGGTGGAATTCGCCACCGCTTCGCGGCGGGCTGCATGGTGGGCACGAGTATGGTTTTAATTGCACTCGCGCTCATACAGAACGGTCTTCCATATCCCTACGATATTGAACCGCCAACCTCGCCTGCGCAGGCGCGCGCCCAAGTGCTCGCTCATCCTGCAAACGCGCGGGCGCACCTCGATCTGCTTCGTCTGGCCGGTGGAAACCTGGACCCTGCAGCGACGCTTGATGTAGTTGCAGGCGCTGTATTCGTTGATCCGACCAACCCGGAAGTGCGCGACCTATACGCACAAAACCTCGCTTTGACGGGGCAACAGACGGCGGCATTGCAACAAATGGCCCAATCGGTATTCAATTCACCAACGCTTGGAACGCACTTCTATCTTGCGGCCCAACGGATCTCGGCGCTTTCATCGCGAGAGCAAAATGCGGTGGAGCACGGTTTCAAAGAAGCTGTAGCGGCGCATTATCGCGGCGCCGTCGATGGACTGGGCGCTTTCGAGGATCTCTTCGGCAAGTTTTCCGAAGAGGCACAGCTTTTCACTGCCGCCGCTCAAGACGCTGCCACGGACACCGAACGTGCGCGGTACTTCGTCGACGCTGGCGAAGCTGAAATTCGCGCGGGAAACAGCGAGTCGGCGGAGAAACTTTTTCGCGAGGCGATCGAGGCGGCACCATCTGACGAAACCGCATATCAAAACCTGATCTCCCAGGTGTACGGTCCGTCTAAGGATTTGCGTGCAGCACAGTCGGTCACTGATGAGGGTATTCGCAACGGCGCCGATCCGCTGGAACTCTATTTGACGCTCTCGGCCACGGCGCAGGCGAACGGCGACCAGGCGGTGGCGGAGAGCGTACTGCTCAAGGCGCTGGCGTATCAGCCGACCTTCGAGATGTACTTGAAGGTAGGCCAGTTCTATCTGGGAAATCAGAAGTTCGACCGGGCGATCTCGATGCTGCAGAACGCGACCGAAATTAATCCAGCGTCAGCGGACGGATTCTATGCGCTCGCCCTGGCCCAAGAGCGAGACTACCAGTATTCCGAAGCCGACCAGAATTACGCGCGGGCGGCAAGCCTCTCTCCCCTGCGATTCCGAAGCGCCTTGGTAGCCTTTCATCATCGAACCGATACGGCTGGGAACGACAGATGAATCAGATGAAGGTGGTGATCCTCGCGGGCGGTCTCGGTACGCGTTTGCGTGAGGAGACTGAATACCGGCCGAAGCCGATGGTGCAGATCGGCGGACTATCACTCCCATAAACAAAATATTGTGAATCAACCACCTGCTGACTGAGACCTATTGAGCTCGAATGTTCCGTGTGCGGGCCGCTGTGAGGAAACTGAGACCGTCGGTACTCGTCAGCCAACGGAGATCAAGTGGTCGCATACTAAGTGTTGGTTGAGTTCTGCGATCAACTTTACGTTCCTTCAGCGGATGGTTAATACGAACGCCTCCGGCATTATCGCGGTCCGTTTCGCTCGGCGATTGGGCGTTAAGGTTAGAACTTGAGCGGCAACTTAGATTTGACCAGCGGGCGACTGCTAGCGCGCAATAGCCTGCTAAACCTCGCCGGCGAATCCGCCCCGTTTCTGGTGGCGGCTATGGCCATTCCCGTGCTGATTCACGAGATCGGATTGGATCGTTACGGAGTTCTGACGCTGATAATGTTAGCCGTCGGTTACTTCGGCGTTTTCAATTTGGGTTTGGACAGCGCGGCGACCAAGTTCATTGCAGTAGCAGCCGCATCCAGCGACCACAGGGACATTCCCGGCCTTTTCTGGGCCTCGCTTTTTCTCATGCTCGGGTTCGGATTATGCGGCGCGATTCTGCTGGCTGCGCTGAGCCCGTGGCTCGTCGACCGAGTCCTCAATATCGCCCCTGCACTGCGTGGCGAAAGTCTGCATGGCTTCTATCTGCTAGCGCTGGCGCTTCCATTCGTTGTCAGCGGAGGCAGCATTAGCGGCACACTCTCTGCCTTTCAACGCTTCGATCTGATCAATGCAGTCCGTCTCCCAGCCGGCATTTTATATTCTGTAGGACCGATCCTGGTGCTGCCCTTTTCCCATAACCTGGGCTGGATAGTCGCTGTCGTAGTGCTGATTCGGCTAGCTTCATGGATAGCGAACCTCGCAATATGTTTGCATATTCTGCCAAGACTCCGGCGGGAGTTCGGAGTACATCGATCAATAATCCTTCCGATGCTGCGGTTCGGTGGATGGGTCACGATTTCTGGCATTGTGTTGCCGATCATGGAATATGTCGATCGCTTCATTATCGGTGCGATGCTGTCGGTCGCGGCGGTTGCTTACTATGCGGTTCCCTATCAGGTTACAAACAAGCTGCGAGTGGTTCCCGCAGCGTTGTCGGAGGTGACGTTTCCAGCTTTCTCAGGTGTCTTTAGCAGAAATCCCGCGCGTGCCATAGTCCTATTCGAACGCGCCACACGCTACATCATGCTCGCGCTTTTTCCGCCGATACTCATTATCGTCACGCTTGCTCCCGAAGGGTTGACATTGTGGATCGGGCCGTCGTTCTCGGCGCACAGCGCTGCCGTGATGCGTTGGCTTGCACTTGCAATATTTATCAACTCGCTCGCCTGGACGCCTTACACGTTACTCCCGGCCGCTCACCGTCCGGACCTTCCGGCAAAATTGTACCTAGTCGAAATTCCCGGGTTCTTGTTGCTGCTTTGGTTGATGCTGCTTAGATACGGGGTTGCGGGCGCCGCTGCTGCATTCGCATTACGAACCGCAATCGAGGCAGTTAGTTATTTCCTAATGGCCTGCCAACTGTTGCCGGGTTTGGCTCCGGGAGTTATTCGGACCGCAAAAACCGCTCTACTGGCCTTAGTAGTTCTGGTTATCGGAATGCTGCCAATGGGTGTTGCCATGAAGGGCCTCTTCCTTACCACGATGTCCGGACTGTACGCACTCGCATGTTGGACCATTCTACTCGAACCCGAAGAAAAGGAGTTCGTGCGCAGTTATCTCCGCACTGCACGTTCTGTGGTGATAGGTGCGGCGGAATGATCGACTCGAATCTAGCTTCAAAGAACACGTCATCCGCCAACCAGATCAGAAGCCATCCGCGTCCCAACTGCTACCTATGTGGCACATTGGGGGGATCGCTTTATGAGGGCCTGACGGATCGTCTCTTCGGTGCTCCCGGCGAATGGAGGATAAAACGATGCCCGAGCCCACGATGCGGGCTCCTTTGGCTCGATCCGATGCCATTAGAGGAAGATATCGGTAAAGCGTATTACAACTACTATACGCATCAATCTGTCGCCCCTGACCGTACGCCCTCAAGCAATTATCAGCGAGTGCTAAGATTACTCAAATCCGCCTATCTGATGAACCGATTTCAATATGACGACGGGCTTAGCACCGGCCTGCGGAAGGTTATTGCAGCTCCGGTATATCTTTCGCCCTACCATCGCGCTGACTTGGAGCTTCCTCTCAGATATCTTGTCGGCAAAAGAGGGCGCCGGCTGCTGGAGATCGGCTGCGGCAGCGGGGCTTGGCTTAAGCTTGCCGAGAAGGTTGGTTGGCGGGCGGAAGGTGTCGATTTTGACCCCGAGGCAGCCGCAAGTGCCCGGCGCAAGGGCCTGACGGTTCATGTAGGGCAACTTCGCGATTTACACTTTCGCGAAGCCTCCTTTGATCTCGTACTCATGAGTCATACGATTGAGCATGTGCACGATCCTCTGGGTCTGCTCCGCGAGAGCAGGAGAATACTTACGGACGGCGGATTAGTAGTAATCTGGACACCGAACAGCGCTAGCTGGGGCCATCGCCAACATGGCAGACGCTGGGTCGGCCTCCACCCGCCACAGCATCTATACATTTTTAACAAAGAGGGTCTCAGTTCGATGGTCGGCGGCGCCGGATTTGCATTGGGTGCTGAGTTTACGACGGTCCGCAGCGCCGCACCATATTTTGCAGCGGTTCGATCATCTTCACACCGGCTAACAGGCACACAGCAAGGCCATGCAAGTGGCGCGATGCGTCGACGGCTTTATGGCCAGGCCATGACGGTGGTTGAGCGGCTTATGCTCTATTGGCGGCCGTTCGCTGGTGAAGAACTTGTGGTTGAGGGTGTAAAATAGGCTGACTCACCAAGATCGGCATCGTGAAAAGCGCACCACACCGATTAGTGAAGGCCAGTTTCCTGAGTTCCGCGTAAGACAGCGACAGCCAGTGAACGTGCGGATTCGACTGCGTGAGAGCGCTCAGAGTTTGTCCGTGTGTAATGCAGAAAGTGGTCATCCCTTGTTCGCCGCCTGACCGAGTTGGTTAATGGAATCGCTGGAAGTCGATATAATCATCAATAACTATAACTACGGCCGCTTCTTGCAGGAATCGATCGATAGCGCGCTCGCTCAAACATACTGCAACACTAAGGTCGTAGTCGTTGATGATGGCTCAACCGACGAGTCACGAGAAGTAATCGCGCGTTTTGGCGATCGTATCCGCACGTTATACAAAGATAATGGCGGTCAAGCTTCGGCTTTAAACGCTGGCTTTGCGGCGTCAAAGGGCGAGTTGATAATATTCTTGGATTCGGATGATAGTCTTCTACCGGGCGCCGTTCAGGCTGTGGTGTCCAGTTGGCGGAACGGCGTCGCGCGGATTCGATATCCTCTTGAGGTCATCGATGGGCTCGGCAATTCACTAGGTCGATATATCGGTGCCGCGAGACCGCCGAAAGTGACCTTGGGGCCGTTTGGCATAGATTCACCCACAAGTGGCAATGCATATTCTCGCGAGGTGCTGAACCGGATCATGCCAATTCCGGAAGAGAATTGGAAATTGTACGCAGACGCTTATTTGACGTTGGCGAGTTCGTTATTCGGCGAGGTCGTATCGCTGAAAACACCATTGGGGAAATACCGAATACACGGACAGAATTACTCCCGACAGAGAGGACTAGCGGACACGAGACGCACCGTGACCGGTGTATTTGAACTGTATTCGGCACTGTCTGCATTTTCTGGTGACACACTCGGTACCTGTGAGGAATGGCTGAGCGCATATCCGCAGCACTGGGTTGCCCGGATTATTTCCCTACGCACCAGTCCCACGGATCACCCTTGGAATGACAGGCTTTCTGGCTTGCTGCGCAGGGCAGTATCTGCAACCTGGCGGCAACCGTATTGGAATTTCCGAAAGAAGGTTCTTTATAGCCTGATTGTGACAGGTTATGGATTAGCGCCAAGAAGAGTTGCAGATATCTTGCGGCAAATAGAAGGCAGCCGGGGGCGAACACTTTCAGGACGGCTATGCTTGAGGCAATAGTTCGTTCGACCACTCGGGAGGTTAATATTTGATGGTACGCATAGCCTGTGCCGTCCGCGAAGAATCCGTCCGGGGGAAATGTCCATGGGCTCTGCGCTGACAATGACCAGTCTTTTCAAGTTCCAGAAGCTTAAGACTTTTATTCCCGCGCCACTATTGATCCGGGAAATGGCATGGCGGTATTGGTTGAATGGCGAGCGCGAAGTTCGTCTCTTAAAAGCGCTGATCAGACCCGGGACCAACAGTGTCGATGTAGGCGCGGCGTCTGGCCTATATGCCTATCATTTATCGCATTATTCCAAGAGAGTGTTTGCCTATGAGCCGAATCCCGAATGGATAGGATGGCTCTGCCGAGCGGTACCGCGAAACGTTACAGTCTTCAATGTCGCACTGTCGAATCATTCTGGAAAGGCAATGCTCTCGATCCCTCCGCCATCGATGGAAAGCCTGGCAGGAGATCTTACGTTACGCTGCTTGGAGGCGGCCAGCATCGAGAAGCAGTTCGAAGGTGTGCCGTGCGATAGGCTTGAAGTGTCAACTAAACCATTGGACGAATACGATCACGCGAATATCGGCTTTATTAAAATCGATGTCGAGGGGCATGAATTAGCCGTACTCGAAGGGGCCGAGCAAACCCTGATGAAATTCCGACCCGTCCTTCTCGTTGAAATCGAGCAGCATCACATCAAACGCGAAATTCATGAAGAATTTGATGAGATCGAGGCTAGAGGATACAAAGGCTATTTCCTCCTCGACGACAAACTCCACCCTCTAAGAGAGTTCCGTTCAGAATGCCACCAGCCTATGGTTGCGTTTGCAGCCCGACCGGCAACGTTCGTCAGCAATTTTATTTTCACACCGTACAAGGACCGGAAGGATGACTTTTGTAGGTAGCCGAGCACAAGGCCACCGATGAGATCTGGCAAAGCGTCGGTCGCGGTGTTGCATCCCCGCATGGGGTTCGGTGGGTCGGAAGCGTTCGCGATGTGGACGCTCGAAGCACTCAAAGACGATTGCCGTGTCGCGCTGGTCGCCGGTGGCCGCATCAATCTTTCAGAGCTCAATGCTTTTTATGGCACCGCAATTGACTCTGACGAATGCGAAATCGTGGAACTGCGGCTGCCGTGGCCACTCGCCAAAGTGGAATGGGGCGCGGCTCTTCGAGGTGCATTCGTCAACCGCTCTATGCGGCGCCATTTGGACCGCTTCGATATCTTGATCAGCGCCTATAACATCGTAGATCTCGGCCGGCCCGCGATTCATCATCTGGCCGATTTCTCGTGGGACGAGACCTTGCGTCGACACTACGATCCGGCGCCTGCGGGATTGCGCAGAGTGTTCCACACCAACCGGACGTTGCGGCAGGGGTATCTGGCGTTAACCAAAACGATCGCTAGACAGCGGACAGATGATTTCGGTAATGCAGGATTAATCCTGGCGAACTCGATTTGGAGCAAGGCATTGCTGCGCGATCGTTATGGGATTGAGACGGAAGTGGTGTATCCACCCGTTATGACGCGGGTGATGGGATTATCTCCCGAACGCAAGAGCCGCCATTTTATATGTCTTGGACGGATTTATCCCGAAAAGCGTATCGAACAGATCATCGAAATAATCGGGGCTGTACGCGACCGTGGTCATGACCTCACGCTGCACATCGTCGGCGATACGCGCGAGACGGCGTATGGGCGACAGATCGAGCAACTCTGCCAGGCTGAACGAAGCTGGATCGTGCTTGAGGGCCGGCAGTTCGGGCAGACGAAGGCGCGCTTGTTGAGCGAGAGCGCCTATGGAATCCACGCGCGCCCCGGGGAGGCGTTCGGGATTGCGGTTGCCGAGATGATCGTGGCGGGATGCCTGCCCTTCGTGCATGCAGAAGGTGGCCCGGCGGAGATCGTCGGCCACCATGGCGCGCTGGTCTATGACACGCCGGATGAGGCGGTCAAGAAAATCGACTCGATGCTGAAAAACTCGAGCCTGGAAGCCGCGACGCGGGCGTTCATAGAGCAGCGAGCACAGAAGTTTTCCGCGGAACACTTCATGCACGACATCCGTCGAGTCGTCGGCGAATTTGCGGCTGTTCTTCCGCCAAGCGAAATTGCGCAACGAGTTGACCCGTCATCTGCGCTGCCGCGCTGAAACACTTCTCGCTGGAGCACTTTATGATCGGAAACCGCGAAGCGGTCGATCAGTTTCTTCGATGGGTGTGGGACGAGACCATCGTAGCCCCTCTGAGGCAAAGTCAAGGAAGCGCGGTGTTTACACTTCCGTAGAATCGGGATCCCCTGCGTCGACGGATCTGGACTGTGTCCGAGGGTTGGCGGCACTTACTGTCATGCAGATCTTCTTTATCGTAGCGACCAAGGATCGACCAGATGATCTTCGTAAACTGCTACGAAGTCTCGCCTATCAGTCGGTTCGTCCCGATGGAGTTATCATAGTTGATGGCAGCGATGAGCCGGTTGAAGCCGTTGTTGCCGAGTTCCAGACTGCTCTACCGCTGAACTATATCCGGCATAGACCGCCCTCAGCTTCGGCGCAACGCAACGCCGGTATTAGAGCGCTTCCACCGGCAGCTGACTTTGCGGGTTTCCTCGACGACGATGCCACGCTAGAGGCCGGCGCTCTGGAGCGGATGATGGCGTTCTGGGAAACGGCGCCGGCCGATGTCGGCGGCGCCGCCTTCAATATGGCCAATCATCCGGATCAGGGGCTCGCTTGGCTAAAGCGATGTCCGCTGGTGAAGGCGCTTGGCATTTACAGCGGCGAGCCCGGTCGAGTAACACCATCCGGGTGGCAAACAATGATCGGCGCGGTGAAACAGACGATTTCCGTCGATTGGCTGCCAAGCGGCGCTGTGATATGGCGTGCAGAAATCCTCAAAACCTCTCATTTCGACGAATTCTTTACCGGCTACAGCTATCTGGAGGACCTCGATTTTAGTTTTACCATCCGACGGTGCTGGCGACTGGCTGTAGTGGCCGACGCTCGTTATGGCCACTATCCATCTTTGGTGCATCGCGTTCGTCAGTACGTTTTCGGTAAAACCGAGGTCCGAAATCGTCTCTACTTTGTCACCCAGCACGGTCTCTCGTACACAAAATGTTGGTTGGGTCTGATGATCCGCGCGGGTATGACGCTATGCAATGGTGCGGTTCATTGTGATCGCGGCGCGCTCTCTCGAGCCCTTGGTAATTGCACGGGGATGGCCGCTGAACTCAAGCGCTTGCTTACAAAAGGCCGCATCTCGCCGAGGATTGAAGCGGGCTAATTCAACAGGTGAACCAGCCCTCGGGCTGAAGCTGCTGGCCATGGCGCCGAGCGCATGGACGTGCCTCCGTCCCACTACATGGATAAGCCATGGGTCTGCCACCAATGTCTGCGATGGGAAGTTATCGTGATCGTGGGATGCATGCGTCGAGCGAACTGCGATCGCCCTCTAAGAGTATATTAAATTTAGTGAAGCGTTGGAGTCGGACCGTGTCACTCTTCCTTATGGTAGCCACGACGGCCAACGCGAATGCATTGGAGCCACGATTCAACAGTATTGAGATCGCGGGCCGATTCAGAGGATCGACATGGGCCGAACGGATCAATGCAGCGGTTGCCGCGCTTCCGCCATCCGGCGGAACGATTGACGCGGAGGGATTGTGCCTCGACGGGACACTTGCAACTGCGAACACCGATGTTGTCTTAGGCAGTGACACCAGGAAGGTTCGTCTGAAGCTGGGAACATGCATCTACCCGCTTGGTGCGCACAATATTCTGTATTTCCCCAACACCGAAGTAGGAGGCATGGGCATCAGGGTCCCCGGCAATGCCGGTACGACCATCACATATACCGGCTCGGGCGCTGGATTCCGTTATGGTGGTGCACTGCAAAACACAGGCGTCTATAATGTTTTCCTGCACGATTTTTCAATAACCGGAGATGGGACAGCCGGTAGCATCGGTATCGACATGACGTATGCCTTAGCTTCAACGTTGGAGCGGATAAGTACAGACGGATCTGACAACGGCTGGAAATTCGGTGGAACTACAACTTGTTCATGTTACAACCAGATAATTCAGGTGCTTGCATTTGACCATAGCCGTGGTGGCTGGTTGGACCAAACAGCCAATCAGAATCAGATATTCGGTGGCGCAGTGCGCGCCGATAGCGTTACAGGAGTTGGTTTAGATATTAGTGGTGCAGCTTCCAACCAGATTTATTCGTTGGACATTGAAAGCTCTGCTGAATATTCAATAAAACTCGAAAGAAATGTGTACAACCCCAACGGCAATAGCATCGTGAATCCATATATTGAGGCGGCCGGGCCAATCCAGATTGACAGTGGCGCTTCATACAACTCGATCGTTGGAAATGGAGGTTTATTTGAGCGGGGGAGCGTCGTGGACCAATCTGGCAACAACAGCAATTACATTCATCAGACGGGGGGTGGTGGCGGTACAGATGGGGTATGGCCGTATTATGAGGTCGTCCAAGACGGACTGTATTTCGGTGTGAGTCCCAGTAACTCTTTCAAATTGCTCAGCGACGGTAGTGAACCTGGCAGTGCACTTGAATTGAAATGGACCGATGGGGTCTTCGCTCCCCAATGCGGTCTGTCAGGCCATGCTCCATTGGAGGTTGGGGAAGCAATTCTGCATTCTGGAGCAAATATCGCTGGGCGGACCTCGACGGCAATGATTACGAACCTTGACGCTCCCGTTATCATCTCCAAGGGTCTTTCGGGAAAGACAACATACCGTTATTTCCTGGTCTGCCATGATAAGAACGGCGGGATTACACTACCATCTCCGGCAGGTTCCATTGCGACCGGGAATGACCTACTTAGTGCTGTCAATTATAACGAAATAAGATGGCGAGCAATCGATGGATGCTGGTCGTGGGATATTCTTAAGGGCGATACGAGCACTTCAGTGGCGACGCTTCAGCAACCACAATTATCTCACGAGCCAGAGAGTGTTTCGATAACTTTTAAAGATACTGGGAAGACGACTCGCCCCTATACGCCTCCGACCCGCAACACGACCGGCGACCTCAGCGTTTCGGGTATGAGTATCAGCAAAGGCATAGGCTGGCCGCTCCCTGAAGCTGTAGCGAATGGTGGCAGCTTTTACTGTCCGAATTGCGACCCACCGATGAATCCTCCAACGGAATGCACATCACATGGAGACCGCACAGGCTCTTGGGTGCATGGATTGAACAACCATTGGATGTGTGTTCCTTAAGTCAATCACAAGAAGGTCGAGTTGCCGGATTTGTAAGGACCAATCATTTGTTTTGCACTTGAGATTGCACATGCGAGACGTTCTATCTGTTCTCCGAAATAGTCTGCGGCATCAGAAGTTCTCTGTCGTGATGTACAAAGCGAGGCTGCGGCTTTCGCGTTTTGAGCGAGCGCAACGCAAGCTTTGCAATTTCCGTGGTTAGACAGAAATTGTCACCGAACGCGATTCTAGTGTTTGACGATATAGGTGACAATTTGCATTTTCGCAATTACGTGACTGCGCAACGCACCAGGTTCCCCATATTCGAGGCTGCTAATAAGCACGTTGGTGTAATCGGCCTTTAGCATCATGCGGTCACAATCGACACTCATGAAGTTCGTGGGAGGCTCTGGGCCGGGGTAGCGCGAGCGGAGGTGGCCGGCGTGTGCAGATCTGCGATGGTCGCAGCGAGGCTGATGTATGGTGTCCTTGGATTTCGCACATCACGACGGATGAAGGCGTTGGCGCGCCATGGGTGGATACTATGGACATAAGTGAGAGCGTGTCGCAGTGGACATAGCTGACGACTAAGAGCAAAAACAGAATGTATTTCGCTGCGCATTCCTCGAGATGCTACCGATTTCTGGAAACTCGGCGACCGTGGTTGCTCGCCTTACGCCTCCACGCGGTCGCGTATAAGCGGAAGTAGCCAAAGACCTCGCGACAAGAATGGAATCATGCATTCAAAGCCCCTAAATCCGCGCCGGGTAGCCTTTTTAGTTCCGGCACTGGATATGGGCGGCGGCGCGCGCGCCTGCATGTACATAGCATCGGGCTTGGCAGAGCTTGGTTACCTGGTCGACCTGATCGTACTGAAATCGGGCGCCCCCCTGGAATCCGACTGCCCTGCGAACGTGAGGATCGTAAGACCGGCAAGATCGGCAGCGCCATCGACCGTATCGCGGTTCCTGGCCGCAATGTTTGGGATTCCGTACGCAGCTCCGCTCATCGAGAAAATGCCTTCGCTGGTTCGCTATCTCCAGAGCGAACGCCCGGTGGTCCTCGCAGCATTCGCCGCTAGCAGCGTCGCAACGATGGCTGTCAAGCTATCTCGCACTCGGTGCCGAACAGCAATATCGGCGCAGGTGGTGCTGAGCCCAATAATCGACCGTCAGAATAGACTTCGGTCCGCTGCGCAGCGCTACATCACACGCCGCTACTGTGCAAATGCCGATGTTATTATCGCCGCATCTCAGGGAGTCGCCGACGATATACGGAAACTGACCGGGGTTCCGAGTGGACGTATGAGAGTGATTTACAATCCTGTAGTGGTCCCCGGCTTTTACGAGAAAGCGGCCGAACCCGTTGAACATCCATGGTTCGCAGCAGGTGGAGACCCTGTCGTATTAGGCGTAGGCCAACTCAAGCCGCAGAAGGATTTCGCGACCCTGATTCGTGCCTTCGCTCATGTCAGGGCCGAGCGCAGAGCTAGATTAGTGATCCTAGGCGAGGGTTCGGAAAGAATCGCGCTCGAAAGTATGGTTCGGAAGCTCGGGATATCCGATTGCGTTAGTATGCCCGGTTACCAACGAAATCCATACAAATTCATGCGACGCGCGTCCGTGTTTGTACTTTCGTCGATCTACGAAGGTTGTCCGCTAGCTCTTGCGGAGGCGCTCGCCGTCGGCACACCCATTGTCGCAACCGACTGCGAAGCAGGTCCTGCAGAGATCCTGGACCATGGGCGCTTCGGCAAGCTGGTCCCTGTGGGTGATGCCGAAGCACTGGCCAGTGCAATCATGGAAACCCTCGCCGTGCCATCGGATTGCGAGCCGCTTCGCGTACGTGCGCGTGATTTCAGCATAGAAACCATTCTGCCTCAATATATTCAGGCCTTTGGCCTAGTTTCCAACCCCGAAAGCGTGTGAGTCCTGGCGAAAACCGACCATCGGTCGAAAATGAAAGTACTCGCTTGCGCATACGCCTGTAACCCGTTTCACGGCTCGGAAGAGGGCGTGGGTTGGGGTTGGGTGAATGCCATCGCGCAGCATCACGAAGTGTGGGTGCTTACAGCGGGGTATCATCGGCGCGACCTTGAGGAAGCCTTACGCCGCCAACCTGGAAAGCGTGGCCGCCTGCGCTTTGCTTACGTCGAAGAAAAGCCGTGGCATTACCGGCCAACGCCCGCCTGGATCAAGGTCGAAAACTCCATCATCAAGCCAATCATGAACTGGGCGTATAGATCGTGGCTGCGCGATGCCTTCACGCTGGGTTCCCTGCTCCATCGCGAAATAGGCTTTGACCTGGCCCATCAGCTTACCTACGTCGGCTTCCGCTTTCCGGGCCATCTCTGGAAGTTAGACATGCCCTTCGTCTGGGGACCAATCGGCGGGTTGGAAAATACTCCATGGCGGTTGCTGCCGACGATGGGTCCGCGTGGCGCGACGTATTATGCGGCCCGCAACATCGTGAATTCGATGCATCGCCGATTTCTCTGGCAGCCACGCAAGGCATTCGCCGCCGCAGGTCCAGGCGTGATCGCCGCGACCAGCGGTGTCCAGCGCGAAATCCGACGGTGGTACGGAGTGGAAGCGGAAGTAAGGTGCGAGGTCGGCCTGCCGCGACAGACCACCGATACACACTCTGTTCGTACCGACGAGCGAGAGCCGCTGCGCATCGCATGGAGCGGACTTCATTTGCCCGGTAAGGCATTACATCTGCTGCTGAGGGCGCTGTCGCGTTTGCCGGAATCGATCGGTTGGCGACTGGACATATACGGCGATGGGCCATCCAGGACGAGATGGCAGCGGCTCGCGAGCAGACTTGGTATCGAGTCGCGATGCATTTGGCATGGTCAGGTCCCACGCACAGAAGCTCTCGAAGGCTTGAAGTCGGCGCATCTATTCGTGACAACCAGTCTGAAGGACCTTACATCCACCGTGATCCTTGAAGCGCTGGCGAGCGGCGTGCCCGTCGTATGTCCGGACCATTGCGGATTCGCGGATGTCGTGAATGAGCACTGCGGCATCAAGATACCGATCGGAAATGTGCGCGAGTTCGAGACTGGGTTAAGGCGCGCTATTATTGCGATCGCACGCGACGAAACGATACGGCGCCGGCTCGCCGAGGGCGCCTTGCTCAGGGCGCGTGATTATTCATGGGAAGCGAAGGCGGAAGCGATCGACCGCGTCTATGACCGCGTGCTTCGCGCCACCTATGAAAGGGTTGTTGCAGTATCCAGAACTGTGACCGAGGCGTCGGGTCATTCCTCGCATTAAGCGGCCATACGGTCTAGCTGACCTTCGGCGGGCATTGAATGCAGATGCGCTGAGTTTTGGTGCCTTTTGCTGGCTTCTGCTCTGGGTCGGAATAAACACTGGTCCGGAAAACATCGACCTCGACCTTATCGAAGGAAGTCGGACCGGATTTTTCAACGGCGTGAGAGCCGCTTTCCCGCTCGCCGTGCTCGTCCTATGGTCCCTCCACATCCTTATTCGCAGGCAGCGCACGATTCGCAGTTTCACATGGCCGGAAGCGCTTTGGCTCTACTACGGAATCGTTTGCCTGATTGCCGGCTTGTACGCCGATCCATGGTTTGACTACGCCTACTGGGGCTTCGCCTACCTGAGTGCCTTTGCCGCGACCGAGATGTACATGCAGGAGTCTCCCACCCCGGAACACGCCGGCGCGCTCAATCGCCTGAACTGGGTACTAGGCTCGGCGGTATTGCTGACTGTGGTCTGGGTTGCTCGTGGCCGGCTGCTGGGACAAACGTGGATGGGGGTGAGCGGGTACGGGGTGACCAATAGGATGCCGACTGTCGCCGGGATGCCGATGGTACGAGCCTCCGGAATATCGCGGCTCGCGGCGATACCCGCGATAGTCAGCTTCGTGTTGCTCTGGAAGACACGCGGCCTTTTTCGAGTCGTGTGGGCAGCGGTACTGGTGCCGACAACATACCTGCTGTGGACAATGCAATCGCGAGGCTCGCTCGTCTCCTTCGGCTTCGCGCTGAGCTTTGTAATGGTATTCATGGAGGGTAAGCCGCGGCGCGTCGGCGTTGTGTTGGCCACGATCCTTGCCACCGTGTTCGTGGCTGGGGTTATTCCCGAAGAGACCGTTCACCGTCTTTACCTTTTCGCCCTTCGGGGACAGCAGGGTGAGCAACTCGAATCGATGTCGGGGCGGATCTATATTTTCCGCGAAGCCTGGCAACTGATCAAAGAAGCACCGTTCATAGGATATGGACCGCAAGCGGATCGACGAGTCTTAACTATTGTCGGGAACGCTCAGAATGCCTTCCTGTACTCGTTGCTTTGCGGCGGTTTCCTGGGTGGAGCCGGATATATCGGCGGTCTGGTCCTCTCCTGGGTCTTGTTGGTGCGGGCGCTTCGTCGCCGCCATCTGCTACCGCCCAATGAACGGACAATGCTGCTGCAGGTCGCCGGTGTGCTGGCGTTCCTGACCATGCGCAGTTATGCGGAGAATTGTGCCGCGCTGTTTAGCGTAGATCTTTTGTTGCAATTGCCAGCGATGGTTTATCTAGGCGAGTTGGATCGAGCCTTTAAGCGTCGAGCCACCGTGCAGCGGGTACGCCGTTCCAGGATACGCGAAACCGCCGACAATCCGGTTTTCTCCGCCGTTCAGAATCGTTACTAACAACAACCTTCGGAAAAAGGGGAAAGATTTCTAATGTCGAATGGAAATCGAAGGGCACTCGTCTGTGGTGCGGGAGGATTTATCGGCTCGCACCTTGTCAAGCGTCTCAAAAAAGAGGGTTTCTGGGTGCGCGGGGCCGATATCAAGCAGCCCGAATTCGGACCGACACATGCGGACGAATTTATTCAAGCCGACCTGCGCGATCCCGCTCTTTGTCGTTCAATTGTTGCGGGAGTTGACGACGTATACCAGCTTGCCGCCGATATGGGAGGAGCCGCGTATGTGTTCGCCGGCGAACACGATGCCGAAATTATGCACAGATCGGCGCTGATCAATCTCAATATGATTGGCGCGGCGGTCGACCATAGCGTGCGCCGGATCTTCTACTCCTCGTCGGCGTGCATATATCCGGCCTACAATCAGGAAGACCCGGATAAGCCGAACTGCGTCGAGGACTCAGCATATCCGGCGGCCCCAGACAGCGAATACGGCTGGGAAAAACTTTTCAGCGAGCGGTTGTATCTCGCGTATCAGCGCAATACTGAAATCGCCGTTCGCATCGCGCGTTTCCATAACATCTTCGGACCCGAAGGCACGTGGCGTGGTGGAAGGGAAAAATCTCCTGCGGCAATCTGTCGCAAAGTTGCAGAAGCTTCCGGCCGGGAGGCCATCGAGATATGGGGCGACGGTCATCAAACCAGATCATTTCTTTACATCGACGAATGCGTGGAAGGCATACGCAGATTAGTGGAGTCGGACTTCACTGGCCCGGTCAATATCGGCTCGGACGAAATGATCAGTATAGATGACTTGGCTAAGATGATTATGCGTATCGCCGGCAAACATCATTCCATCAAACACGTCGCCGGACCCTTGGGTGTACGAGGCAGAAACTCAGACAATCGATTGATAAGTACGACCCTCGGCTGGGCACCGAGCCTGCCCCTCGAGACAGGAATCAAAGCGACCTACGAATGGATCGCTCGTCAGGTGGCAATATCGCATCCCGGAAGCGAAATATTCCGTTCCGGCACTAATGGTAGCTGCGAATTAGCGGTGGAAATATCGCCATCCAACGATCATGGGATCACGTCTGGCGAGGATTTGCCATAGCTGCCGCTCCATTCGTTAGATCGCTTCTTGGCGCGCTCGATCTAGCTCAGGCAATTCGCGCTCTGATCGAAGCCTGTGCTGGTCTGGCATATAAAGTCACCTTGATCCGGCTCTGCCGTCGCGTTCTGTCAATTAGTTCTTGCGTTACGGCCCACCTTGGGACGGGTCCTTAGCCGTTCGAAAATGTAGCTACGGTCGTGCGCGTGGTCTCTCCTAACCGGGAGGTCAAGTGGAACCTCCATATCCAGCTCGCAAGAGACTCCCACTTTAGTGTGACGGAGGAGGAACATGAGTTCAGCTCCAGTGGTAAATCGAGCCTTTAGTGCTTATCCGCAAATTCCCGTAGTGGATATTATGGGATGCAATATTAGTAGTGTTACTGTATTTGAAGCGCTTGCTACTATTGAGACCTGGATCGAGCATTCCAAACGATGCCGGTTCGTGGTCGCCACTGGCTTTCATGGCGTGTGGGAAGCACAGAAGAGCCCTGAGTTCAAAAATGTCCTGAATTCGGCGGATCTATTCTGCGCTGACGGAATTGCTCCAGTCTGGCTATCGCGGATACTGGGAGATCCTCTCAACGGCCGCGTGCCCGGACCCGACCTGCTGGCCGCTTTTGTGAGTGTCGCGAACATAAAAGGCTACAGCAGCTTCTTCCTGGGCGACACTCCAGAAACTCTGGAGGCGCTGACAAATAGAATCGAGAAACGATACCCGGGGCATCGAATTGCCGGCAGCCTATCCCCTCCATTTCGGCCTCTGACCGCGGCTGACAACGCGGCTATCCTCGAAACGATTGATCGAGCGAAGCCGGATGTCCTGTGGGTGGCCTTTGGACTACCCAAGCAAGAATTGTGGATTGCTGAGCATCTCGAGCGACTCGACATTCCCGTTGCTATCGCGGTGGGCGCTGCTTTCAGTTTTCTCAGCGGAAAAGTCAGACGTGCTCCCACGTGGGTGGGAAGTTCCGGGTTCGAATGGCTATGGCGATTGGCCCATGAGCCACGCAAGCTTTGGCGTCGCGACTTGATCGACGGACCGAGATTCCTGGCGCATGCGATACGGGTCTGCGCGCAGTCGCGTCACCACGAAAGACATGACCACTCATACATCGACTAGCCAACCGACGTCATTATTTGGGTCTGCGAAACGGCGCCCGGTTCTGCTCTTTGCATTCTAACCGGCATACCGGTTTCGCGTCGCGGCCTCAATAATTCACATCACCGTCTGCTCGCCCTGTTCATGATTGATCTCACCTTTGATGCGAATTCGCCGAGTGCGGTCTACAACCACCTGCAAAGGATGGCGCGCTTGATTGTGGCCTGGACCTACAAACGCCGCATAGCCGAGATGCTGCTCGATCTAATCATGATACCGGCAGCATATTTCGGTGCGTTCCTGCTGCGTCTCGACTTCACCATCGACGAGGGCCGCGTTGGCAGCATTCTCGCCACGCTGCCGTGGATTGTGGTCGCGACGTACGTGGCCTTCATGATTGCTGGCGTCTACCGCGGCATCTGGCGCTACGCAGGCATCTCGGACGTGATACGCTTTGCCAAGGGCTCCATTCTGGCGGGTATTTTCGTTAGCTTAATAGCCTTGGTGAAGCCGCTTGCGCTATCCGGTTCGATCACCCTTCTATACGTGATCTTGCTGTTCAATCTGCTCGTCGCGTGCCGATTCTCGTTTCAGGCCTTGCGCAAAGGGGTGGCGCTGATGGCGTCCTCCGTCGATCGCGTGCTGATCGTTGGTGCGGGTGCGCTGGCCGTAGCTGCGGCAGAGTATCTGGCTTCGGCGCCGGGCCAGATTCGCGTCATCGGGTTTGTCGATGATGACAACTTCAAGTTCGGCAAGATGGTTCACGGCCGGCCGGTGCTGGGATCGATCGATGATCTCGAAGTGATTCTCGCCCGTACTCGGTTCAACCAGATCCTATTCGCTTCCGAGTCCCTCGCCTCCGATCGTATAGCTGTATTAGGGGATTTGGCGACTCGTCATGAAATCGCGATCCGCCGCTTCTCGATTGGTATGAGCGAGATGGCGGAAATTTTGCCCGCAACGGGCGGCCAACCCGCGCCCGCGACAATCCCCGGATTGAGCAACGGACCCGTCGCGGTAATTCGTGTGTAGGTACCTGTGACCCGCAGCATTGCACTGTTAGCTGTGACAATTCGTTATCGACGATTCGATTGAGACGTTCTCCGACGCTGAGGTCAACAAATTAGTCGCTGAATATAGCCCATCGGCGAGGAACCATTTCCATCACTCATGTATCGGCTGGCGCCGGGACTAAAACCCCGGCGCCGGTTTTTTTTGGATCCTCGGGATAATCGATCGGATCCTGGAGGAGGATAAGGGCCAACCGGCCGATGGCCGCAGCGTCGCGAAAACGGTGCCTGACGATGAGCCTCGACCCGCTTCTTAGCTGCTGCAGCCCACGCGTCATGCTTAACAGCGAGATGCTTGGGACTAAAATTTAAGCCACTTGCGAGATACCGCATCAGACAGTCTGGTCAGCGGAAGTTCTGCAGAACAAACGTCAGCAGCAGCGCCGCTTGCGGTGACCCTTGCATCATCATCTCTCGGCCCCTCGGCCCGGTTTCGAGTTTCGCTCGGCAAGCCAAAGTCTAGTTGATTTTTCGAGGCAGAGGACTTAACACCCCGAGCGCCTGATCTCGATCGTTCGGGTGCGAGAGTATCCAGTTTTCATGGCCGAATTCCTCCCGGCCTGTTATATTCATTGATGGATCACCATGATGGAGGAATCACAACGCTTTGATCATTCCGCCCTGCAGGCCGTAGTTACGGCTGCTGCGGAAGAGTTCGACGGCGAGATTTTGCTGCTGGTGCGCGATGGCAGCAAGATGAGGCTGGGCGCATCTGAGAGTGCCGGCCTCAACGCGCGAGCGATCCTCTCGCAATGCCTGAGAAGTCTAAATCAATTGGAACAGCAAACTCTCGATACGACAACGCGAGCATTCGTGCGCGTCGCGTCGGAAGAGCTGAAGAATGATCAGGTGATGTTGTTGGTTGTGCGCGGGCAAGGCGACATTCGGCTAACACCCGGTGCCGGTGCATCTGGGAAAGTTCGCGACATGCTGAATGATGCTCTGCAAGCCATAGGTGGTGAACGCCGGCGGTTGTGAGTCGATCAAGAGCCATACTCAAACCGCGTGGCGCTGCTGATTGGTGGCGCCGAATAAGGGCCAATAGAGAGAAAGTTCGCCGCCTCATATTCCTGGACATGTGAAAAAAGCCGCAGGTAGGCCGAATCGAACCAGGCCTGACGGCCCTGCGGGCCGCAGCTCAGGGTAAGCTGGCCCAGGGACTGATGAAGCAGGCAGAGGTTGATGCCGTACTTGCGCCCGGTATCGCGGGCGGTCTCGAGGATGCCCATGTAGCCGAGCCGGGCGACCTCATCGAGCAGAAAGAGTATGCGGCCATTGTTCCGTCCGCGCGCCTCGTAGACGGCATTCAAGAGCGCGCCGAGAATGACGCGGGCGGCCTGCGGGCTCGATTGCAGGACCTTGAGCGGCAGTCTTGCTGGAACCTCTTCGCGCGTCTCAATCAGTGGAAATGCTCAGCCATAACGATCACGCCTAATTTCCGATTCGCTTTGGCGGTCCGGGCGTCAGAACGGCTCTGATGCAGTTGATGCCTTAAAAATGGATAGAGACCCGAGATCTGCTGATTGGTTCGGGCATGACGCCGGAACCTTGAACGATAGGCCGGGCCTGTGGTAACCGGAGGTTTTGGGGGCGCTGCTCCACTTCGCACGGAGGAGAATCGAGATGACCGAGTCCACCATGGAAGATGCGGTCGTCGCGCGCAACGAAAAAGTCGTACGGCGTTTCATCGATGCGTGGGCCGCGCTCGACGTGGACGCCGCGATGGTGTGTGTCGCAGATAATATCGTCTATATCAATCAGCCGCTTGAACCCGTGGTCGGATCCGCAAACGTTCGCAAGCTAATCCAGGGCATCCTTGACCGCACCAGAAAAGTCGAATGGAAACTGCTCAATATTTTTGGCCGCGGCGACACGATTTGCACCGAGCGCCTCGATTGTTGGGATTTCGATGGTCGCGGATGGGGTCTGCAGCTTCCGTGCATAGGAATGTTCGACCTCGATGCAAACGGGAAAATCTGCGGTTGGCGCGATTATTTCGACAACCGGCTCTGGTTTAAAAACGGCGGTCCGACGCTGCATCTCTGAAGCGCGCAAGCGGGCGCTTTACCAGGAAACAACGCCTATGACCTCAATAGACCCGATCGTCGCGCGCAACGAAAAGGTGGTTAGGGAATTTATCCGCGGATGGGAGACGCGCGATCTTGCGCTGGTGATGGCACAGGTCACGGATGACATGTGCTATCTAAACCAGCCACTCGAGGCGGTCAGCGGCCGCGAAAATGTCGCTAGGATGATTGGGTCGATCCTCGCGCCGGCAAAAAAGGTCGAATTCAAACTGCTCAACCTGTTCGGTTCAGGCAACAAAGTATTGACCGAGCGGCTCGACTGCTGGGACTGGGACGGCAGCGGCTTCACCCTCAAGCTTCCGGTCTGTGGAATGTTTGAGTTGAACGAGGCGGGGAAAATTTACGAATGGCGCGACTATTATGACAATGACCATTGGACCAAGTATGGCGGTCCGAGCCTGGTCTTGTAGGCCGATTCGCCTCGTGCAGAAGGTCGCATAACGAGTGGCGGCCTCGGAGAGCCGTTTCTGCCGGCGAGCGCAAGCGCTGTCTGGAGTTGCTGAATCGCGATGTGATCCCGGCTTTGCGTGAGTACGGCAAGAAGCTCGGGCTGGTATCGCCCTTTGACCGGGCCCCAGGCTCGGTGCCGCTGGTGCGCGAAACCGGATACGCGACAGTTTCGAATCCGCGTGCGCTCAATTATTCAGAGGCCGTCGCCTAGTGCGGGGCCGGTCGAGGCCTGGATCAGGATTGGGATAATTCACCCGCGGGCCGTGGCGAAAAAGTCGCCACGGCCCGCAGTGATAATCTAGAGCACGTACCGCCATTTTGCTGAAAGCCCATCGACGGCGTCACGAGTGCCACCGTTCGTGCTAGTGCGGCGCGCTCCGTAAGACCCCCGTCGATTCGAGTTCGGCGACGCGGTCGGCCGAGAGTCCGAGGTACCTTTCGAGCACCGGAAAATTGTGCTGGCCGAGCGTCGGCGCGTCGAACTCAAGCTCCTCCGGGAACCCCGAAAAGCGGAGGGGAAATCCCGGAATCTGGAATTCTCCAAGGATTGGATCGGTGATCGTCCGCACCGTCCCGCGCTCAATCAGATGCGGATGTTCCATCGCCTCGCGAATTGAAAGGATCGGCGCAACCGGCACGCGATTGCTTCGCAATGCTTCGATCGACGCTTCATCGCTCGGCATTGCCGCGAGCCAGTCTTCGATGAGCTGGATAATTTCAAGGCGGCGCTGAGCGCGGTCGCGCGCTCTGGTATAGCGAGAATCCAGGCCGAGATCGGGTTTTCCCATCGCTTCGCATACACCAAGCCACTGTTTGTCGGTCATCGCAAGGATGATAATCCACCACTTATGCCCCTTGAAAACACCGGCAGGGCACGCCAGCGAATGATGGAGTCCCGAGGCTTTCATTTCGCGGGTTCCCTTGCTGGCGCTGTACAGTTGCACGCCGATGGTCTGGCAGTGGAAATAGGAATCGAGGAGTGAGACGTCGATATACTGGCCTTCCCCGGTCCTCTCGCGATGAAGCAATGCGCAAGCAATCGCACCCATCGCATGCGCGCCCGTGCTGACGTCGCCGATCGCAACCATCGGCATGTACGGCGGCCCTTCCTCCTCGCCGATCAGCGCCGTGATTCCCGCATACGCCTGGCCGATGAAATCGAACCCGGGATCGTGCGCGAGCGGCCCGGTCTGGCCGAGCGCGGAAATTGAACACATCACGATTCCGGGGTTAAGCGCTTTAAGCACCTCGTAACCCAATCCCATACTGCCGATCACACCCGGCGCGAAATTCTCGACGACAACGTCCACTTTAGCCGCGATCTGTTTGACCAGATCGATACCTTCACGCTTGCGCAGATCAACGCAGAGGCTTTCTTTGCCGCGATTTTGCTGGATGAAAAACGCGCTGCGTTGATCGCGAATGTAATCGAACTGCCGGGCGCGGTCGCCATGGGGCGCCATCTCGACCTTGATGATCTCGGCGCCCATTCCAGCCATCAGGCGAGTGGCCGTCGGGCCCGCCACGAAGTGGGTAAAATCGAGAACTTTGTATCCGTCGAGCAGATGCCGCGGCTTGTCGCCCATCGAAGAACTCTCCTGCACCAGATGCGCGGATTTATACTGCCAGATCGTCAAACCTCATCAAGATGAAGGCCAGGCCTGAGACGCGCATAGGCGGTGCGAGCTTGGCTTAACCGGGGAATGGCGTCAATTGGAGAGCTTTTGCGGGAAGTGTTGCAACGTTGAAAACAATGACGGAGGTGGTCCCGCGAGAAGCTGAGGAGTGCAAGCGAATGATCGCGCAGTCGCTATATGATGCGAGGGTATGATGCGCACCCTGACGCAGGTGCTCAATGAGGAGTACTCGGAGCACCGTGTGCATGCGGCATAGGGCACTGTCGAATCAGAAGCGGCGCGATATCGTGGCGAAGCCTCTGGAGTAGGCGAATTGGTCCGGGTCCTTAGGACTGAGACGACTTTCCCGGATGAAGAGCACTCCGGGAAAGGTTTTGCATGGCACAGCTCATGCGTCCATGAAGGGGTATTATTGCCGCTTATGACGACCTCCGGGGAGAACCAGGATGGCTCCTGCCAGCAGCAAGAGACCACTGCCGAGGGTGCTGGGGTCGAGCTCGGGTGCGGACTCGTGGCCGTTGCCTTTTCCGTTATTCATGCCGCCGTTGCCTTTGCCATTGTCAGTGCCGGCGTTGGCCATGCCGATACAGCTACCTGATAGTACAATTGCTAAGAAAAGAGTCCGAATAAGGCCTGAAGTCATGAAAAAATCCTCTCAGATGCGACGAAAATCCGTGTCACTGATGCGATCCTAATTGGTTCAGAATTGGCAGTCAACAATTAATATAGATTAGAGTAGCCCAGTAGAGATTTTATATGCTCGTAAGACGCGCGTGGCCTGGAGAGCAGGTGTCGCACCCGTGAAGAGTTGCTCTTGCCTACGCGACGCGAGGGTCAGTCGCACCGCTGGATTCACCACGAGATGGTGGCAGCGACGAAACCACGGGAAGCGGGCCAGAGGTGCTTGCGTTTCATCAGGGCGGTCCGTGTGAGACTGATCGTTCGCCTTGGCAGGTGTCATCTGCGGTTTATCATAGGCTTGACCTGCCTCTTTTGCCTGGTAGCCAATGTCAACAGCGCGGCCCAGGAATCAGTTCCGCCCCAAAACTCGGCCGATACGCAAAGCTGGAACTGGCATATTCAAAACACCGAGACCGTTCAGGGCTACCCTGGTTTTGCGGCTAAGTATTCCGGGCCTCAGAGCCTGCCGAGCGGCGGCGAAACGCGCGAAACCGTATCGCTCAATGTGACGGCGGGTGTGCGGCTATGGGGTGGTGCCGAGGCATACGTTGACGGGTTGATGTGGCAGGGATTCGGTTTGGGCAATACGCAGGGAGTAGAAGCCTTCCCCAACGGAGAAGCCTACCGTATCGGGACTGCGCCTCCGAACGGCACAATCGCGCGACTCTTTATTCGGCAAACAATCGGCCTCGGCGGCGATCAGGAAGACGTGCTCGACGAAAGCCTGACACTCGCCGGCGAGCACGATATTTCCCGACTCACCTTAACCTTCGGCCGAATAGCGGTTACGGATATTTTCGATCGTAACGCTTACGCCAACGATCCGCGCCGGCAGTTCATGAACTGGGCGTTAGTGAATAACGAGGCCTGGGACTATCCGGCAGATAGCGTTGGATCCACGATGGGGCTTGCGGTGGAATTGAATGAGCCCAAATGGGCATTGCGTTACGGATGTTTCCTGCTGCCGCGCTACCAGAACAGCTTGACCGCAGAAGATCAGATCTTCAAATGGCCGTACGATAGTTCGGCTCAAGACGGTCCGTTCTTAAATACCTGGGGGATGGTATCGGAACTTGAGCGCCGCTACAGCCTGCTTACTCATATGGGGACGGTTCGGTTCCTCGCCTATCTAAATAAAGCAAATATGGGGAGCTATCAGGAATCGGTTGACGACCCTGCGCGGCCCGCCGACATTGGAGCGACGAGAAAGTATCGCTTCAAATATGGCTTTGGTCTGAACCTCGAACAGGAGATTGTGAAAAACATTGGCTTGTTTTCCCGTCTAGGCTGGAACGATGGACAAAATGAGGCGTGGATGTTCAGCGACGTGGATTACGCTCTGTCAGTCGGCGTGAGCATCGAGGGCGAGGCCTGGCATCGGCCCGACGACTCCATCGGACTCGCAGGTGTGTTCAGCGGCATCGACAGTGCGGGGCAGCAATTCTTTGAAGCGGGCGGCAGCGGTCTTTTGGCGGGTGACGGCAATTTAAATTATGGCTGGGAGAAAATTTTCGAGACCTACTACGAGTATCCAGTTTGGAAAACGGTTTTCGCCACCGTGGATTACCAGTTCATCAGCAATCCGGCATTCAATCGGGATCGCGGACCCGTGTCGGTCTTCGGGGCGAGATTGCACTGGGAACTGTAAGTGCAGCTTCAAGCGATAGCGGATCGGGGTGTTGCGGAGTTCGGAACACGATCGTTCGGTCCCCGGCTATTAGCGTTCATCGCGGAGGCCGATCTGGTTACGCAGCAGATACATTAGAGTCGGCTGAAACACTCGGGTGAGCAGAGCGATCGAAATCGCTCCGCCGATTACGACGATCGCCAAGGGACGTTGCGTTTGCGCTCCGATGCGGGTTGAGAGCGCCGCGGGAAGCAACCCAAGGCCATCGACCAAAGCTGTCATCATCACGGCACGGAAGCGCCGATCGGCGCCCATCACAATGGAATTGAACGCGGAATAGCCATCCTCCCAAAGCTGGTGGATGTAAAAGTTCAACAAAATGCCGTCCATGATGGCGATGGCGAAAATAGAGATGAATCCTACTCCCGCGGAAACGCTGAATGGGGTGCCGGTCACGACGAGTGCCAGAACGCCACCCAGGCAAGCGAGTGGAACCTGCGCCATCAGGATCAGCGTGTTGATGGCGGACTGCGTAGCCGCGAACAGCACGCCCATGATCAGGATGAGTGCGATCGGCACCACGACGGCGAGGCGGCGGTTCGCGGCCTGCAATTCGCCGTACTCGCCGGCCCATTCCAGGTGGGTTCCCTCGGGTAGATGTATTTCCTGAGACACGCGCGATCTGGCCTCGGCGACGGCGCCCTGGAGGTCGCGGCCGGTGACGGAGAAGCGCACTGGCACATAGCGTTGCAGATTTCCTCGATAAATGAACGATGCACCCTCGGAGGCTTCAACCCGGGAGATCTGTCCGAGCGGAACGCTGCCCCCGGCAGGAACGTTAACGCGGATATTGCGCATCGCATCGATGGTTTGGCGGTATTCCGGTTTCCAGCGCACGACTAAGTTGAATTCGCGATCGCCCTCGAGCACCTGCGTAACGGCCTGGCCGCCGATGGCGGCTTGCACAATCGCGGCGACATCCCCGGTATTGAGGCCATAGCGCGCTGCCGCCGCCCGATCAGGCTCGATGATAATGTTGGGCTGGCCGAGCGAGCGAAACATGAAGACGTCGGTGACGCCGCGCACCTGCTTGAGGATCTCGGTGATACGATTGGCGATAGCTTCGTCAGTCGCGAGATCGTAGCCGAAGATTTTGACCGCATTGGAACCGGCCTTCACTCCTGAAAGCGCCTCGTCGATGTTGTCCTCGATGTTCTGCGAGTATGAGAAGCTCACCCCAGGAAATCGTGCGCGCAGCTTGGCGTCCATCTGATTGACCAGTTGTTCCTTGGTCATGCCCGGCGGCCATTTCGATGCGGGTTTGAGGTCCACCGGAAATTCGACGCTAAAGAAACTGGTCGTCTCGGTGCCGTCGTCGGGGCGTCCCAACTGCGAGACGACGGTGGCAACCTCGGGAAAGGAGAGAAATACCTCGCGCATCTGGCTGACCAGTGCGGCGCCGCGCGGCAGGTTAATGGTCGTTGGCATGATGGCGTGCGCCCAGATGTTCCCCTCTTCCAGTTTCGGCAGAAATTCACCACCCAGGCGCGGGAACAACGACAGCCCTCCGAGCACAAGCAATGCGATCAACGTCAATGTTAGACGGGGCCATCCTAGAATCCGGATGAAAAGCTGGTGGTAGAAACCGGAAAATGCCTCCCAAACAAAGTTGTGGGTCTCCTTCATACCTTTGTGGAGCAGCAATGAACTGAGGGCAGGGGACAGCGTTACGGCGAGCAGGATTGCCGTGACCAGAGCGTAAGAATAGGTGTGCGACATTGGCGAGAAGATGGCGCCTTCGACTCCACGCATCGTGAACAACGGCAGAAAGGCGATCAGGAAAATCAGCGTGGAAAAGAACATCGGGCCGCCAACTTCCTGCGCGGCACGCCCGATGCAGCCGAGCGTATTCTCCGAGGCGAACTCGTTGGCCGTCAGTTGGCGATAGATGTTCTCGACGACGATGATGGTCGAGTCAATTATGATGCCGAAATCAACCGCTCCGAGTGACAGCAGATTCGCCGGCGTGTCGGTCAAGTGAAGGAGAATGAAGGCGCCGAACATGGCCAGTGGGATATTGATTGCGGCGATGATCGCGGTGCGCAGATTGCCGAGAAAGAAAAGCAAGACCAGAAAGACCAGTACCATGCCGAGCGACAGATTTTCGAAGACCGTGTCGAGCGTGGTATAGACCAGCCCGGTGCGGTCGTAATACGGGACTATCTTATAGCCCTTCGGCAACATTCCCGTCTCATTGAGTTGCTGGACCTTCTGCTCGACGCCTTTCAGCGTTTTCAGGGTGTTGCCGTATTTGCGCATCAGGACAATGCCGGAGACGACCTCATCCTGGTAGTTCATGCCGACGATCCCCAGCCGCGGCGACCAACCGACCGAGACGTCGCCAACATTACTGATCCTGACTGGGGTGGACTTGTTGGCCGCGAGCACGATGTTGCTGATGTCATCGAGCGAATGGATCATGCCGAGGCCGCGCACATCGAAGGCCTGTTGCCCGATGTTGAGATAACTGCCGCCCGAGTTGGTATTGGAGTTCTGAATCGCAGCCACGACCTGCGATAGCGGGATGGCATAATAGGTGAGCTTCGCCGGGTCGAGATCGACGTGGTACTCCTTAGTGAGTCCGCCGAAGCCCGAGACGTCGAGTACGCCGGGGACCGTCTTGAGTTGCTTTTCGCAGATCCAATCCTCGGCGTCCTTTTCCTTGACGAGGTCATGATCGGGGCTTTGAACGGTGTAGCGGTAGATCTCGCCGATTGGATTTTCCGGCGAGAGACCCGGCTGAATTCCTTGCGGCAGCGTGACGAAGGTTAACTGATTGATAGTCTGGGTTCGATCGAATTCATAATCGCTGCCCCAGTCGAAATAAAGTCGGATATCGGATAGTCCATAAAGCGAAATTGATTCCATCGAGGCGAGATGGAGCATACCGCTCATCCCGTACTCGGTGGGAACCGTGACCAAGCGCTCCACTTCCTCGGCACTGAAGCCGGTCGGGAGTGTCAGTATCTCGGTCATCGGCTGAACCGGATCGGGATACGCCTCGATGTCGAGTTGGCTAAATGAGTACAATCCGGCGAAGAGTAGCAGCGCTGCTGCTGCGATTACGACGACGCGCTCACGGAGCGCGATAGCCATCAGCCACTGAATCATTGCGGTATTACAACCATCGTCGTAGTTCAGGAAATCCCGGAGTCAGGAACTCTCACCATGCGCTTCGTGCCATAACTCATCGACTTGAAGTGCTTCAGTAGTGACGACCCGATCGCCCGGCCCGAGTCCCGAGATCACTCGCGCATAACCCTCGCGGCTCCATGAACCAATCACGACTTTGCGGCGCTCGAAGCGGTCGCTGCCTCTGTCGACATAGGCAAAGTAATTTTCGGTCTCGAAAATCACTGCCTCCAGCGGCACGATAAGCGCCTGTCCCGGCTGCACGATGATTTTCACCGTAGCGAGCATCTGCGGCTTGAGCATGAGTCCGGGATTGTCAACCTGGCAGCGGACCTGGAGCGTATGGGTGTTCGGATCGATGTTTGGACTGATACGTGAAATAGTGCCGCGGAATACTCGATCGGGATAAGCAGTGGTTACGGCTTCGAGTTGCTGCCCGACTTTCACCCGGGCCAGTTCGTCTTCGTAAATGTCGCCGGTGATCCAGAACGTCATCGAGTGTTCCCACAGAATAAAGGACATCGCCAGGATTCACGGCTGAGCCGCGCAGGGCCTGATTCTGCACCACCGTTCCGCTGATCGGGGCGCGCATGATGAAGGTCGGAGCCGCCGTTTCGATCATATCGACCTGGCCGGGCTCGACGCCCAGCAACTCGAGCTTCCGCCTGGCTGCCGTGACCAGTGACCGCGCGAACTCCTGATCGCCCGCGCTGCCCGCCAATGCGGGCACGGAGGTTTTGGCCTGGAGGTATTCGGCCTCCGCGGTCATCAAGTCCGGACTGTAGAGCGTCAGAATAGGCTGTCCACGGCGCACCGAATCCCACTGCGAGACGTGCACCTCCTCGATGCGGCCGGACACTCGCGAAATTATGTTGGCAACGCGGCGATCGTCGAAACTGATCTGGCCCGTGGTTACCACCAGCCCTGGCAACTGGACCATTTGCACAGTCCCAGTCACGGGCGGAATTGTTGGGTGCAACTGGAGTAAGTCAGGACCCTGGCGTTGAGGCACCAAGGTCGGATTTGAGGTGATCGGCTGGCCGGAAGATTCATCCGCGTGCTCGGAACTATCGCAACCAACGCTAAAAGTCGCGATCAGCGCAACCAGACCGCAAACGAGCAGGAGCGGCCACGAACGCTTGCAAGACCAAATAGTCACTGCAATTTTCCTCCGGCAGCTTGCTCCAGGGCGACCTTTTGAGCGAGTAGTTGATTCACCGCCTGCAAATAGGTTGAGCGTGCGTCGCTCTGCTGACGGAAAGTGCTGATGAGGGTAGTGAAGTCAGTCTTGCCGCCCTGGTATGTCACCAACATCACTTCAAAGGCCTGGTGAGCCAGAGGAATCAGAGTGTTCCGATAGAGGAGGGCGGTTTCGCGCGAGCGTAAAATCTGCCGGTAGATGGTCGTCACCTGTCCGGCAGTTTGCGCGCGAACCGACTGCAGGTCCTCCCTGGCAGCATCGAGATCCTGATGCGCCCGTTTGATGTCCTCGTTCTTGGCCCAAAAGAAGATCGGCAGGTTGAACGCGAGCTGAAAGTTCCAGTCCTCAGTATGGTTTGGGGCAGGCGCAAAGCTCGCGATCAGCCAGTGGTCGAAACCGAATCCCAAGGTGTAATCGGGAGCGTACTCGAGTTGCGCGAGCGTGACCGCCGTGTCTTGATTCTGCTCCATCAGGGCCGCTTGCAGTATTTCTTGCCGACTGGTGACTGCCCGCTCGATGACGTCGTCGAGCGACGCATCGAAACTCGCAAGATCGAACTCTGGATCAACCTCCAGCGGCTCGTCGGGCCGTCGATCGAGCAGAATATTCAGGGTGGTCTTGTCATTTGCGATAGTCACCACCTGCTGTCGGGCCAGTTCGCGACTCGCTTCCAGTTCGAATTTCGCATTTATGTAGTCGCCTTGGGTTGCGAGGTTCGCGGTATAGGCGATCTGGGTGACCTTGAGAACCCGCTCGAGGTTCGTGACGTTTTCGTTGATCAAGTCGTTCAGAGCCAGATCGAGCTGGATTTGGTAATAGGCGGTTTTGGCTTGCGCCGTTACATCGCGGACCGCCGCCCTATAAGTAAGTCCGGCAATTTCAGCAGTTCGCTCCGCGGTGCGGCCCTGCAGCACGCCCTTCCCCGGAAACTGCAGAGCTTGAGTGACGGTGAAATTATGGAGTCCCGAGTCCGAGAGAAAGCCTCTCCAGCTATCCTGATTTGAAAAGCCAAACTGCGGGTCGGCCGGTGTGTAGTTTTGGAGAATCTGATGCTTGGCCGATTCCCATCGGAAGCGCGCGCCGCGGACCTGTGGGTTGACGGTTTGAACTTGAACGACAGCCTGATCGAGCGACATCGCCTGGGCGCGCGCCAACGCCGGCGCTGACATCAGCCCGAGAGCAACTGCAACGGAAAGCAGGACTATAGTTCGCATTCTCTCTCCGTGTTGCGATCGAGATTAAGCAGTTGAGGCGAGCCGACGACGCAAGGTACCTGAATGAAATCCATCGCACAGGTACCAATTTTCGTGCCACGGGCTCGCCTGATCGCCGAGAGGAATAAGGCGGGGGCAATAGCGTCCAAAAATCGAGGCAAAATCAAGTCGGGAGACTACGAGAGCGTACGTGCGCGGCACCGAAAATGGGAGATCGCCGCCGCGATTCGCAGTCCCAGGATCGGCGAGTGCTCCACAGACTCAAGCTATTGAGATGGCTCGGTTGAGGGGAGGACCATGGCTATACGCGTGCCCTTGCCGTTCTCACCCGTCTGGCAGGAGATAGCACCGCCGTGCGCCTCTACGATCTGGCGGCAAAGATAGAGCCCGATTCCTGCACCACGGCTGCCACTCTGGTCGTCGATGGTTTGTTGTTCGACGCGGAAGAATTTGTCGAAGATGCGTTCGCGAAACGCTCGCGGAACTCCAGGCCCGCTATCCGTGACGGCGATTTGCAGCATCGATCTGCCGTTACTTCCTGCGTTTTGCATGGACGCACTGATTTCAACCGTGCCGGCGCGCGGCGTGTACTTCAGCGCGTTGCTCAATAGATTGGTGAGCACCATCGTCAATCTTACGGAGTCGCCGCGAAAGAAGTCGAGATGACTGCCATAAGCGACCTGCAGCTTTACCTCCGCATCCTCGAAACGCTGGCCAAGAGAAGTCACCGCGCGGTCGATCACGGCCCTGATATCAACGTTCTCACGCGTAAGGCGAAGTTGCCCCGCTTCGATCCGGGTTAAATCGAGCAACTCGTCGATGGTGTTCGCAAGCTCATGGCATCCGAGGACGGCAGTGGCGAGAATCTCGTGCTGCCGGGAGGTAAGGTTTTGGGCCTTCTCGCCGAGTAACAACAGGTTCATACGCAAAGTGGTAAGGGGGGTTTTTAGCTCATGCGAGGCCACCCCTATCAGTTCCGTCCGTAATTCGTCCAGTCGCGCGAAATCGGTAACGTCGTAGAGTATTGCGACCGCGCCGAAGTCCCGGTTGCGAAACTCCGGGATCGGCAGAACCGTTAGAGCGAACTTCCGGCGACGACCCTCCAGTGAGACCAAAAACGCCTTATTGAACTCGGCGCGAGCTTCGCTGCTGGACTCACCACGCAGCGCCGCTCGGAGAGCTGAGAGGCGGTGCGCGGGAAAGGGCAAATCCTTAATCGAGCTTGCTCCGGGCGCGCCAGTTGCCCGCAGCACGGATCGGGCGAGGGGATTCAAGGTAACAATGCGTTCCTCCGGATCGATCACGAGGACGGCATCTGGCAAAGTCGCGATGGTAGCTTCCAAGGTCTCTTTGGCGCGCAAAACCTCTGAGAGATTTGAGCGGCGAAACTCCGCCAATGCTTCTGCCATACGATTGAAGCCCACCGCCAGGCGACCCAGCTCATCGTTCGAGACCACCGGAACGCGTCGCTCGAAATCGCCCTCGCGCAGCGCTTCGACAGAATCGGTCAGCGCCTGAATCGGATGCAGTATAGATCGAGCCAGGGCGAGGGCGACGATGGTCGAGACGATCAAGGCAATCGCCGAAATGACGGTCACCAGGATAGTGCCGCGATGGGCTTCATCGCGCGCCCGAGTCGCGGCGAGTTGCATGGCGTGGATGTTGGACTCCCTGATCCTCGCGCAGTCGGCAACCGCCTGTCGAAGTGCCGGATTGACGCGCCGATAGTAAAGGGTCATCGCGTCCTGCTGGCCGGCCATCGACAGGAAAGCATCGCCTGCGGTACGGTACTGCGCTTCGTGCTTTTGCAAGTCCGCCGCCGCGTCCTTTTCGTGAGGCTCGTCGAGCGTCCTCAACAAGCGGGAATAAGCTTCATTAAATTGGCGCCGTTCGGCGATAAGCTTGGCCAGCGCCTCTGCTCGCTTTCCCGTCACGGCGAGCAGTAAAGCGTCATCCTCGCGCTCCAGCGCATTGGCCAGGACCGCAGTGAGATCAATGGTCTTTTGACTGACCTCCAGGGTTTTGCCAGCGATTGCCGTCAGGCGGGCGAATGTCCACACACTCCAGATACCGGAAACGATCGTCGTCATCACGAGCAGCACGCCCGCCAGTATGAATCGCGTCTGGAGGTGACTGGTTTTCATCTGGAAGGGCAACCTGCTGGCCGCGAAACTCCCGTTCCTCGACGTTCTTAGGCGAGGCCGTAGCGTTTGCGTTTACGCTGCAAGGTGGTGGGATCGATGCCGAGAATCTGCGCCGCGGCTTCAAAAGAGGGGGCCAGGGCAACGACGCGCGCTATGTGTTCTTTTTCGATTTCCTCGACCGAGAAATTCGCACCAAGTACTGGCGAGTTCCCATTCGACGAGCCGACAAATCCAAGCGCCCGACCATCGGTGCTGTCGGGCGATGATGGCTCAATCCCGAGGTCTTGCAGCTCGAGTATGCTCGCCGGCGAAAGGATTACGGCGCGCTCCACCGCATTGCGCAGTTCGCGCAGATTGCCGGGCCATTCGTAGCTCGTAATTCCCTCCTCGCACCTGGCGGAGAAAGATAGATGTGAGCGGCCCTGATGCCGCTCGAAGAATCTCAGATAATGCGCGGCGAGTGGAAGAATATCTTCGCGGCGCTCACGCAGGGGTGGCACGGTCAGGGCGATTACATTGAGACGAAAGAACAAATCCTCGCGAAAGCGACCAAGTTTGACTTCGTCTTCCAGGGACTTGTTGCTGGCCGCAATCAGGCGAACGTCAGCCCTGCGTTCGACACTTTCGCCGAGCCGCTCGTAGCGGCGATCATGGAGGAAACGTAATAACCGCGCCTGCGCGTCTGGCGTGAGATCGGCCACTTCGTCAAGAAATAGCGTCCCGCCCTCGGCCGCCTCCACCTTGCCGATCGCATCCGAAACGGCGCCCGTAAAGGCTCCTCTTTTGTGGCCGAATAGCGTGCTGCTCATGAGTTCACTGGACAGCATGGGGCAATGGACCGTCACAAAGGCGCGATTGGCGCGCTTGCTCCGCTCGCGAATCCACCGTGCCAGCACGTTCTTGCCAGTGCCGCTTTCCCCACGCAGCAGCACGACAGAGTCAGAAGCGGCGGCGCGTAAGGCCGTCTGCAGAAAGGCCGCAAAGACCGGGCTGCGCGTGTCGAAGGTCGCCTCGCCTTCGGTTTCATCCAGTCGTTCCTGCAATTCGGAGATTTGGCGGCGCAGCACACTCGCCGCCGCAACCCGCTGCGCGGCATGTCGTACCTGCTCTGGAGTGAACGGCTTGGGCAGGTAATCGACGGCGCCTAATCTCATCGCCTCCACCGCGGTTTCGAAGGAAGCGAACGCGGTGATTACCACTACGCCAATTCCAGGCTGCCGACGTATAATCTCGGGGAGGACCGTCAAACCGGATTCCGACTGCAGCCAAAGGTCCAGAAAGACGACGTTGAAATAACCGCGCTCCACCGCCTCCAAGGCACCGGCAGAGGTCGCAACTGCCATCACCCGCGAATTATCCACTTCGAGGCACAAACGCATCGATTGCCGCACCCCCGGGTCGTCGTCAACGATCAATACCGACCAATTGGTATCCATCTGTGGCTCCAACGCAAAGCATGGCCTTCCGCCTGTGAAGTCCCGGTGAGCAAGGTCTATGCCCCGGAGTCTAGCACCGATGGATTCTATGAGCGTCAGCTAGCCTGGGAGAAAAAGCTTGCGTGATCTCGTTTGCAGATGAGCCCGCGAGATCAACTCTTTCTGAAAAGGAGCCGGATACGAATCGATCCGGGACCTCATTTGAAGCTGTATGCCGCGCGGTGCCGGAGCATCACGACCGGTAAACCTCTGCCATTTCACGAGCATTTGACTTGTATTAGAGCATCACGATAAACCCTCGGGAGTGTCCGTGTTTCCGTCAGCAAGCCTTTGGAAAGGCTTCACCGAATAGACCTTTGAGTAGCGGCGCAAATTTGCGCGATGCAAAAGCCAACGCAGGTGCTCACGGGTCAGGTCGGTTTACATCAATGCGCAGGCCTCACGGGCCGCCGTGTTCACGGACGGCGCGAGGACTCTGGGACGGGCGATTCGCCCGAGTTTTGGGAGGAATAGAAAATGGCAGCAGCAGTTCCATCAATTGAAAAGGCGGCCAACGGCGTCACCTCGAGTGCGGTGTTGGGGTTTTTGAGGAAGCCCAAACAGTTGCTCATCGGCGGCAAATGGGTGCCCGCGAAGTCGGGCAAGACCTTCGAGACGATCAATCCGGCCAACGAAGAGATACTCGCGCTGGCGGCCGAAGGCGACAAGGCCGATGTGGATGAGGCGGTGAAGGTGGCGCGCAAAGCGTACGAGGACGGTAAGTGGTCAAAGATCGGACCTCATCAGCGCGCCCGCTATCTGCTCAAGATAGCCGACCTGATAGAGCAAAATGCCGATGAGTTGGCGACGCTCGAGACGCTGAACAATGGCATGGCGATCTCGCTCGCTCGCGGCATGGTGGGCGGCGCCGTTGACACATTTCGTTACTATGCCGGATGGTCCACCAAGATTTACGGCGAGACCAACCCTTCAGACCCGTCGATGTTCAACTACACCTTGCGCGAGCCGGTGGGCGTGTGCGGACAGATCATTCCGTGGAACGGACCGATCGCGATGTTGGCGTGGAAGGTCGCGCCCGCGCTCGCATGCGGAAATGTGTCGATCTTGAAACCGGCGGAACAGACGCCGCTAACGGCCCTGCGGCTCGGCGAGCTGATTCTTGAAGCGGGAATTCCCGAGGGCGTCGTCAATATAATCACGGGCTTTGGAGAGACCGCGGGCGCGGCGATCGCGAGTCATCCGGATATCGACAAGGTGGCGTTCACTGGTTCGACTGAAGTCGGCAAGTTGATCCTGCAAGCCTCCGCCGGGAACCTGAAACGGGTGTCGCTCGAACTCGGTGGCAAATCGCCGAACGTCGTTTTCGAGGATGCAGATCTGGAGTCGGCGGTGGCCACTTCGGTATTTGGCTTCACGATGCTTTCGGGGCAAGTCTGCTGTGCGGGCACGCGCGTCTTCGTCCAAGAGGATTTTCACGATCGCTTTGCCGACGCGCTCACCCGTTATACTTCCAAGGTGCGCGCCGGCGATCCTCTCGACCCCAAGACGACGGTTGGACCGCTGGTCTCGAAGGAGCAATTCGACCGCGTCAAAGGCTACCTGGCGATCGGCAAGGATGAAGGTGCGAAATTGACCACGGGTGGCGACGTTACCGACGGTAAGGGCTACTTCGTCAATCCGACCGTCTTCACTGACGTGAAAAACACCATGAAGATCGCGCGCGAGGAGATCTTCGGACCCGTCGTTTCTGTGATTCCGTTCAAAGACGAGAACGACGCCGTACTCCAGGGCAACGACACGACCTATGGGCTGGCCGCTGCGGTCTGGACCAATGATGTCAGCCGCGCACATAAGGTTGCACGAAGGCTGAAGGCGGGAACGGTTTGGGTCAACTGCTATAACGTCATTGATCCGATCTCACCTTTCGGCGGCTATAAGCAGTCCGGCATCGGACGCGAGCTCGGCCGGCATTCGGTCGATCTCTACACGCAGATAAAATCGGTTTACGTAAAGCTCTAAGTTCAGCTCTCATCGGAAGCGGCTGTTTCATTCAAAGTCGAAATGGCCGCTTCCGACGCTTCTCGCGACAATGGATGCCAAGCCGAGCGAATGCTCCATCGACGCGTCCGTTGTTATCGGAAAAGATCGTTCATCCGATAGCCCGCCGCCCGAATTAGCTTCCCGACAGCTTTATTGGTGGGCGGTGCAGGTTTCGAACCTGCGACCCCCGGCTTGTAAGGCCGATGCTCTACCACTGAGCTAACCGCCCGACTCGTTCAAACGGTGAGAGAGGATGGAAAGCGGCGCAGGCCACCCCTATCTGGTTCAAATCGCTGACGCAAATCCCGCATGCCGACAGACTTATCTACGATCAAGATAGGGTGAGAGACACTGTAACCCCGGATATGCCTCATACATGCGCGGGTCCGGGAGGCGAGTTGACCCAGCTTCCCGTTGCGGTCGCGATCCTCCAGGAGAGAGAAGAACTCGGACCATGTTCCCGAATCACGTCGGTGTCGATACGGGTTGGACCGAGCCCGGCAGATCATTGAGCGAATCCTTGAGCTGCTTGCCCGGCTTGAACTTCGCCGAGCGGCTGGCCGAAATCTCGATCGATTCGCCGGTCTTGGGATTGCGCCCGGTCCGCGCCTGCGCGCATCCGAGACCGCGAAGGTTCCGAAGCCCGAGATGTTCACGCGCTCGCCAGCTTTGAGGGCGGCGATGATGTCGTCGAGCACGATGTTGACCGCTTTTTCGGCCTCGTCCTTGTTGATTCCAAGCTTGTTCGACAGCCCTTCAATAAGATCGGCCTTGGTCATAGCTCCGCTTCGGCGCCTCCCGCCTGCAAACATTGGTTTTGCTCCGGTTGAGCCGCGCATCACGCACGACCCGCCGGAGATGTGGCGGAAGTCAGTTCAAGCTATTACGACAGATTCGGCGAGACCGCAGGTATCGTCTTCGTCGCCCGGCGCATCGGCGGCATTTTTCGGTTCCGCCTCGCGCAGTGAACGCCAGGTCGCTCTCGCCTTTGCCCGGTTTGAAGAAATTGTCAGGGTCAGTCAGCACCAGCGCCTGCTTCAGCACTTCATCCATATGCTCGATTTGAATGATGGTCATGCTCTTCAGGACTGCTGCGGGATCTCCTCGATGTCCTTGGCGTTTTCCTGCGGTATCAGGATGGTCTTGATGCCCGCCGCGATGCGCCGCGAGCACCTTTTCCTTGAGTCCGCCAATCGGCAGCACGCGTCCGCGCAGCGTGATCTCGCCGGTCATCGCGAGGTCGTTGCGAACCGGCGAGCGGCGTGAGCGCCGAGACCAGCGCCGTCGCCAGCGTGATTCCCGCCGAAGGTCCGTCCTTCGGAATCGCGCCTTCGGGAATGTGAATGTGGATATCGATCGATGATAGAAAGCCGACGATCAGGCCGAGCGCCGTCGGCGCGCGAGCGCACGTAGCTAGAGCGCCGCCTGCGCCGATCTCCTGCATCACGTCGCCGAGCTGTCCGGTGATCGTCAGCTTTGCCGCGTCCCGGAACGATCGTGACCTCGACGCTCAGCATCTCGCCGCCGAGTTCGGTCCATGCGAGACCGGTCGCGACTCCGACTTGCGGTATCGTCTCCGCCATGCCGTAACGGAACTTCGGCACGCCAAGGATACTTGGCCAGGCTCGACGCCGAGACTTTGACATGCGCGTTGCGATCGGTCTTGACGACTTCAACCGCGACCTTGCGGCAGACCGAGGCGAGCTCGCGCTCGAGATTTCTGCACGCCGGCTTCGCGCGTGTAATGGCGGATGATTCCCAGGATGGCGCCGTCCGAGAACTCGATGTTCTCATCGCGCAGTCCGTTGGCCTCCTGCTGCTTGCTTGAGCAGGTATTTCTTCGCGATGTTGAGCTTCTCCGTTTCCGTGTAGCCGGGAATGCGGATGATTTCCATCCGATCCTGCAGCGGCCGCGGAATTCGGTCGAGCGTATTCGCCGTCGTGATGAACATCACTTTCGACAAGATCGTAATCGCAGTCAAGATAATGATCGTTGAAGGTGTTGTTCTGTTCGGGATCGAGCACTTCGAGCAGCGCCGACGACGGGTCGCCGCGGAAGTCGGTTGACATCTTGTCAACTTCGTCGAACAGCAGCACGGGATTGCCCGAGTCCGGCCTTGCGCATCGATCTGGATTACCTTGCCGGGCAGGGCGCCGATGTAAGTGCGGCGATGGCCGCGGATTTCAGCTTCGTCGCGCACGCCGCCGAGCGACACGCGCACGAATTTGCGTCCGGTCGCGCGCGCCACCGATTTGCCGAGCGACGTTTTGCCGACGCCCGGAGGTCCGACGAGGCACAGGATCGGTCCCTTCATCTGGCCGACGAGGGTCTCGCACCGCGAGGTATTCGAGGATGCGCTGTTTGACCTTCTCGAGCCCGTAATGATCTTCCTCGAGGATGCGCTCGGCTTCCTTGATGTCGAGCTTGTCCTCGGTGTACTCGAACCACGGCAGCGCCAGGAACCAGTCGAGGTAGTTGCGCACGACGGTCGCCTCGGCCGACATCGGCGACATCATCTTGAGCTTCTTGATCTCGCGCTCGCACTTCTCGCGCGCCTCGGCCGGCATCTTCTTCTGCCGAAGCTTTTCTTCGAGCTCCTGAATCTCGTTCTTGAATTCGTCTTTCTCGCCGAGCTCCTTCTGAATCGCGCGCATCTGCTCGTTGAGGTAGTACTCCTTCTGAGGTCTTCTCCATCTGCTTCTTGACCCGCGAGCGGATGCGTTTTTCGACCTCCAGGATTTCGAGCTCGGAGCGCATGTAGCCGAGAATGCTTCTCCAGCCGCTCGGCCGGGTTGGTCGCATTCGAGCAGCGCCTGCTTGTCTTCGAGCTTGATGCCCAGATGTCCGACCAGCTTGTCGGCCAGGAACGCGGGATCGTCCACCGCCGCAATCGAAGTGACCATCTCGGGCGGAATCTTCTTGTTGAGGCGGACGTAGTTATCGAAGGTCGATGTTGACCGAGCGCATCAGCGCTTCGACTTCGGTGGTGCGGTCGCTGACTTCCTCGATCTCCTCGGCCTCGACCTGGAAGATATTCCTCCTCGGCGACGTAGCGGAGGACGCGCGCGCGCTTCTTGCCTTCGAGCAGCGCCTTGACGGTGCCGTCGGGCAGGCGCAGCAACTGCACGACGACGCCGAGCGTGCCGACCGCGTAGATGTCGTCGGGCGCGGGCTCGGCGACGCTTGGGCGTCTTTCTGGGCGGCGAGCAGGATGGGCTTCTTCTGTGGCCTCGGCCGCTTCCAGCGCCTTAATCGACTTCTGGCGGCCGACGAAGATGGGATAGACTTCGTGTGGGAAAACGATCAGTTCGCGCAACGGGAGCAAAGGGACCTGTTCGTTGGCGGAAGCATCGCGATTGTCTTTTTTATCGTTTCGGAAAAGCATCTCCGTCGGTTCCGATCTCCTCGGCTATGCGGTTTCAGCGGTCTTTTGATAGACCAGCAGCGGCTGCTCCTTCTGAGTAACCACCTCCTCCGAGATCAATACCTCCTTGATATTGGGTTGCGATGGGATTTCGTACATCAGGTCCACCATGATGGCTTCCATGATAGCACGCAGTCCGCGGGCGCCGGACTTGCGCTTGAGCGCCTCGCGCGAAATCGCGCGCAGCGCGCCCTGGGTGAATTTCAGGTGGACGTTCTCCATGTCGAACAGCTTCTGATACTGGCGCACCAGCGCGTTCTTCGGCTCGGTGAGAATCCGCACCAGCGCTTCCTCGTCGAGCTCGCCGAGCGTCGCAATGACGGGCAGGCGGCCGACGAATTCCGGGATCAAGCCGAACTTGAGCAGGTCCTCCGGCTGCACTTCGTAGAGCAGCTCGGAGACGGTCTTGGGATCGCGATGGGTCAGGTCGGCGCGAAAGCCCATCGTCTTGCCCGAGATGCGCCGGCGGATGATGTCGTCGAGTCCGACGAACGCGCCGCCGCAGATGAACAGGATGTTGGTGGTATCGACCTGCAGGAACTCCTGCTGCGGATGCTTGCGGCCGCCCTTGGGCGGAACCGACGCCATCGTGCCCTCGATAATCTTGAGCAGCGCCTGCTGGACGCCTTCGCCCGAGACGTCGCGCGTGATCGACGGGTTGTCGCCCTTGCGCGCGATCTTGTCGATTTCGTCGATGTACACGATGCCGCGCTGGCATCGCTCGATATCGTAGTCGGCGTTCTGCAGCAGCGACAGGATGATGTTCTCGACGTCTTCGCCGACGTAGCCCGCCTCGGTCAGCGAGGTCGCGTCGGCGATGGTGAACGGCACCTGCAGAAAGCGCGCGAGGGTCTGCGCGAGCAGGGTCTTGCCGACGCCGGTCGGGCCGATCAGCATGATGTTGGATTTCTGCAGCTCGACGTCGCCGGTAACCATCTGCGAGTCGATTCGTTTGTAATGATTGTGGACCGCGACCGAGAGAATTTTCTTGGCGCGTTCCTGTCCGATTACGTACTGGTCGAGCACCCGCTTGATTTCGGCCGGCTTGGGCACCGCCGAAGTTTGGCTGAAGGCTTCTTCGTTGTCGGTTTCTTCGGCGATTATGTCGTTACAAAGGTCGATGCATTCGTCGCAGATATAAACCGTTGGGACCGGCAATCAGCTTGCGAACTTCGTCCTGGCTCTTGCCGCAGAACGAGCACACCAGGTTGCCCGAGCGGTCGTCATGCTTGGCCATACTGCCTCCCACGGTTCACTTGGACGGCCTCCGGCTAACGATTACCTCATCGATCAGTCCGTATTCAACCGCTTGTTCCGGCGTGAGGAACATATCGCGATCGGTGTCCTTTTCGATCTTACTCAGTTGTCTGTCCGGTGTGGCGCACGATGATGCTGTTGAGTTCCTCGCGCGACGCGCAGAATCTCGCGCGCGTGAATGTCGAGATCGGTCGCCTGGCCCTGCGCGCCGCCGAGCGGCTGATGGATCATGATGCGCGAATGGGGCAGCGCGTAGCGCCGGCCCTTCGACCCGCCAGCAGCAGCATCGCGCCCATGCTCGCCGCCTGCCCCAGGCATAGCGTCGAGACCGGCGGCTTGATGAACTGCATCGTGTCGTAGATCGCCAGTCCCGGCCGTCACCGAGCCGCCGGGCGAGTTGATGTAGAAGTTGATTTCCTTCTCCGGGATCTTCGGACTCCAGGAAGAGGAATTGCGCGGTAATCAGGTTGGCGACGTCATCGTTGACTTCGGTGGCCGAGAAAGACGATGCGGTCCTTGAGCAGGCGAGAATAGATGTCGTAGGCGCGTTCACCGCGGCCCGTCTGTTCAACCACCATCGGAACGATGCTCATAATCTCCAAGTCCTCAACGGAGACCGCGCGGGCGACGACTTCTCGCCTCGTCACAAAATTCTAACCACTTTGCAAAAGACGGGCAACCTAAAAGCCGAACTCGCGTGCGTTGGGTGGCGCTTGACAATGCGAAAGGGCGTACCGCCGCGTACGCTACGATTCACTACGCCGTCCTCGAAGCCGCGTGATGCTGCGGCGAATTTCGATCGATGGGCGATCGTGTTCGTCAGGCGCTCGCGGGCTCTTCGCCCGATGAGGTTTCACCCCCCGGCGTGGTCGCGGCGGCATCCGCAGCAGGGGCCGCCGCTTCGCCTTGCGCCCGCTTGAGCAAGTGATCGAGCGTCTTCTCGCGGCGCATCACCTGTTTGAGCGCCGCGCGATTTTCCTCGCTGCGATAATGCTCGGCCATCTGATCGCGCGCGCGGCCGGCGTAGGTGACCATCTGGCCGATGCGATCGGCGACCTCGTCGTCGGTGACCTCGATGTTTTCCTGGTCGGCGATGGCGTCAACGATCAATGCGCTGCGCGAACGCTTCTCCGCGCGACTCTTGATGTCGTCGGCGTTTTCGCGCGCCTTGGCGTGCGCCTCTTCATGCGACATACCCGCGGCCTCGAAGCTCTGCGCCAGCTCGTGCTCGACGCTGTTGGTCTCGCGCGCGACCAGCGACTCCGGCAGATCGACCGGGTTGCGCTCGATAATCAAATCGAGCAGTCCCTGGCGGGCGCGGCCGTTGGCCTCGTTGCGCGCACGCATCTCGAGCACCTCGCGTGCCTTGGCGCGGAGCGCGTCGAGATTGTCGAAACCCTCGTCCTTGGCGAATTCCTCGTCGAGTTCGGGCACGACGTGGCTGTAAATTTCCTTGACGGTGGCGCGCCATTCGACGTTCTTGCCGGCGACTTCCTTTTCGCTGTAATCGCTCGGGATAGCTGCGGGTCTTGCGGACCTCGCCGCCGGCCTCGGCGCCGACCAGGACCTCATCGAGGCCGTGTGCGAGGGTGTCCTTGGAGACCTTCAGCAGCCGATCGTCAACCTTGGTGCCGGCGATGGCCTGGTCGTCCGCGAAGCCCTCGAAGGCGGCGACGACGAAGTCGTTATCCTCGACGGTGGTGCGGCCTTCGACTTTCTTGAGCACGCCGCGGCGCTCGCGCATGCGGCTGAGTTCGGCGTCAACCTCCTCATCGGTGACTTCGATGGTGGGCGTCTGGACCTTGAGGTCCTGGTAGTCCTTGACCTGCAGTTCGGGTTTGAGATCGAAGACCGCGCTGAACTTGAGCGCCTTTTTAAGGTCGGTCTCCTCGGTGACGATTTCCGGGCGGGATTACCGGCGTGAGCGAGTTCTCCTCGAGCGCCTTCTCGGTGTATTCCTTGACCAGCTTCTGGGTCACGTCGCCGCGCACCTGGTCGCCGAAGAAGCGTTCAAGCAGCGGCCGCGGCGCGTGTCCGGGGCGAAAACCCTTGAGCACCACGGATCGTTTCAATTCGTTGTAAGCGCGATCGAGCTCGCGATTGATTTCGTCGGGCTCGATCTCGATCGTCATTTTGCGCCGGAGCGCGGAGGTATTCTCAATATTTACGTTCATAGCCGTCCGCCCAGCTAAACATAAGCGCGGCGGCAGGATCAACATGACCGGCCGAGCGGGGAAGTGATCAAGGAACTCGAAGCTAGATTTTTCTCTTAACCGAACCCCATCGGATTTCGGCAACGGGACAGATAGCGCGCGCCCCGCAGAGTCTCAGAGTCTCATTAATGTATACGCGCGGCTCGCGGACTCGCGCGGTATTGTGCAGATCGGCCCGCAAGTTCGCTTAGCGATGCGATCCTGGTCTTCCCCTTCAGTTAAGAGGGCGCGCGACGGGCGGAAGACGCTGGGGGCCGGACTCATTCCGAGGGTCAATGCCGCGGATCGCCGATGCGCCGGAGGCTTGCGCCAGCGCGTTATGGGTGTCGCGCGTGTCTGAGATGAGCGAAAATGGTCGCGCGGGGGACGCTGGCAGGCTGGACATCATACCGAGGAAAACCTAAACTGCGCCAGATCATCCGACGACGCCCGCGGGCGCCTGAGGTAGAGTTAGTCCGCGATGGCGAACGGATGTTGCCAATCGCATTTTTTTTAGCAGGAGACTGAAGCTCGATGAGCGAAGCAAAAATCGTTCTTCCAGCCCTGACTGGCGCGCAATTAACAATTCTGTGGTGCGTGCTGGCTTCGGCGGTAGTATCGCTGGCCTACGGCTGGTACCTGGTCCGGGTCGTCCTCGCGGCAGACCCGGGACCGAAGTCGATGACCGACGTTGCGGACGCGGTTTACGAAGGTTCGATGGCGTACCTGAAGCGCCAGGTGAAGACGATGTTCATCTTCGTCGTCATCATCGCCATCGCGCTCTTCATGATGTATCGCAACGTCTTCCCCGACCGCCCGAGCCTTTCGGTCGGGATCGCGCTGGCCTTCATCCTCGGCGTGAGCGCGTCCTACGGTGCGGGCTTCGTCGGCATGTGGCTGGCGGTCAAGGGCAACGTCCGCAGTGCCAACGCGGCGCTGACCAGCTTCAAGAATGCGATGGAACTCGCGTTCAAGGCCGGCGGCGTCTCGGGCATGTTTACCGTCGGCCTCGGGCTGATGGGGGCGACGGTCATCTTCCTGGTCTTCCAGCAGAATGCGATGAAGGTGCTCGTGGGCTTCGGCTTTGGCGGTTCGCTGGCGGCGCTCTTCATGCGCGTTGGCGGCGGCATCTTCACCAAGGCGGCCGATGTTGGCGGCGACCTGGTCGGCAAGATCGAAGCCGGCATTCCCGAAGACGACCCGCGCAATGCCGCGACGATCGCGGACAACGTGGGCGACAACGTCGGCGATTGCGCCGGCATGGCGGCCGACGTCTTCGAGTCCTACGAAGTTACCCTGGTCGCTGCGATCATCCTCGCGGCCTATGCGCTGCGAAGACCCGGGCTTCATCGCCGCTTACGGTGGCATGGCCGCGGCGAGCGCCTTCGCGATGAAGCTCATCATCTTCGCGCTCATCCTGCGCGGCGTCGGCGTCTTCTCGTCGATCCTCGGCATCATGGCGGTGCGCGTCCCGGCGGGCACAGATGCGCGATCCGATGCGCCCGATCAATGCCGGCTATTACGACTTCGTCATTCGCCTCGGTGATCGGCTTCTTCGTCGTCAACTATTTCTACATGACCGACCCGCGACGGGTGCGCCCGACTGGCGCTTCGCCATGGTGCGCCTCGCTCGGCATCGTGCTCGTCGATCGCGACGCTGCTGGCTGACCAACTACTTCACCCATCCGGATAAGGGCCCCGTCACCGAAACCGCCAACGCGGCGCGCACCGGCCCGGCAACGCTGATTCTGTCGGGTCTCGGCGAAGGCCTGGAGTCGTCCGTCTGGGCGCTGATGGTGATCGTCGTGGTGATTATCGGCGCGATCGTCATTTTCCGCGAATCGACGGCGCTGCAATTCTACGGCATCGCGCTGACCGGCCTCGGACTGTTGACCACCACCGGATTCATCCTCGCGATGGACACCTACGGACCCATCACCGATAACGCCCACGGCATCTTCGAGATGGGCGGAATCCATCAGGAAGAGGCTTCGCGCACGCTTTCGTGGATGGACGCGATTGGCAACACCACCAAGGCCTTGACCAAGGGCCTTGCGATCGCGACCGCGGTCATCGCTGCGGTTTCGCTGTTCCGTTCGTTCATCGACGAGGCGCATCTCGGTAATATCGGCGTGCAGATCAATATGCCGACGGTCTTCGTCGGCCTGCTGATCGGCGGTGCGGTGCCGTTTCTGTTCAGCTCGTTTGCGATCAAGGCGGTCGGTCGCGCAGCGTACCAGGTCGTCTTTGAAGTTCGCCGCCAGTTCCGCGAGCATCCCGGCATCATGGAAGGCACTGAGCTTCCCGACTACGGCAAATGCGTCGATATCGTCACGGCGAGCGCGCAGAAGGAATTGATGGGTCCCGCGATCCTCGCGGTCTTTGCCCCGCTGCTGGTCGGCTTCGGCCTCGGTGCGGGTGCGCTCGGCGGATTCCTCGGCGGCACCATCCTGACCGGACAGTTGCTCGCCGTCTTCATGTCGAACTCGGGCGCGAACTGGGACAATGCCAAGAAAAAAGTCGAGGACGGGTTCCTTGGCGGCAAGGGCACCGAAGTCCACAAGGCGACCGTCGTCGGCGATACCGTCGGCGATCCTTTCAAGGATACGGCAGGTCCGGCCCTGAATCCGATGATCAAGGTGATGAACCTGGTCGGCATTCTGGCGGCGCCGTTCACTACGGTCGTGGTCGGCAGTATCACCGGCGTCAGCCTGGCGGTTACGGTGTTCGCGGCCATCATGCTGGCGATCGCCGTCATCCTGTCGAAGCGCGGCGGGATCGGCGAGGAAGATGTGAAATCCGCGCAGACGAAGGCGGCGGCATAATCGAGCGAATGTCGAGCGGGCGGGGGAACCGATGAAATCGGTTCCCCCGCCCGCCAGAAGCTCAGCGCCTGAGGCGCTGAGCACGAAGGCAAAGGCAAGGGCCGGATACCCGTCGGGTATCCGGCCCTTGCCTTTGCCTGGAATCGGCGGACACCCAAGGAGGGGGGAATCTCCCCGGATGCCCGCCTGGTCTCCCGGTGCCTCGCGTCGAAGGCCGCTCAGCAGGCGGAGGATCGCAGTCCTCACGCTAACTCGATGTAGACTTCGATGCCATCCTGATAGAAGTCAGATGGTTCTTTGGAGAACCAACCTTGGTTAGTTTTCCGTGGGCGCAGAACCGGGTATCGCGCTGCGTTTATTGGCGTCCACCACCCCTCGATAACGAATGCAGCCCTCGCCGCGCTTAGTTCAGCCCGGCAATTCTCAGCTACTTTTTGAGGCCGAGGTCGCCTGCGATATCGAAATGAATCTTGCGCACCTGGAAGCGCCATTGATTGTTCTCTTTCACCAGTAGATCTTCGTAGCGGCCAGCGAGTGACGGGATGATTCCGTCAGCCGATTCGCGCACGACGATAATGTAGCTCATGGCGTGCGCTTCGGAACCGTTCACGGTGATGAGATGATTCATCGTGCAATGCTTGCGTGCGGGGCCCTCGCCGGGCTTGGGTACCACCGACGCGATGAACTCGCGGATCGCCGCCCGTCCCTGGTATTTGCCCTGCGGTCCGGGTTCAAAGGTGCCGTCCGTGGCGAAGAGGGCCGCGAACTTGTCGAACTCGCCCTCGTCAACATGGAAGCAGTAGGCCGACATCAGGTCGCGAATCGCGTCCTTCTCTTCGAGTAGCGATGCCATTTCAATTGCCCTCCAGCTAAGTTGCTCGCGTCTTCGATGCCGTGTTCGGTGCCAGGATACGGACATCGCGACCGTAGCCGATCAATCAAATCCAATGCACCTGGCCACCATCGCAAATCCTTGCCGCGCCCGCAAATCCGGTCAGCCGCCAGGTCGCGCGCCCAAAACGCCGAAAGTTTACGCACGAACGCCCGCTCATTGCTCGCGACCCAGGATTTTGCGTCCACCCTGAGCATCGCGAGCCGCAGCATGACCCTTCCAGTGGATGCGAACTCTCGCGATGACGGTTATTCTTGTACCCCATGGCGCTATTCAGGCGGCGTAACCGCGAGACCCAGCCCATCCGTAAGCCCGTTTCAATCGATGACGGCGAACGCGTGTTCACCGACTTCTACCATCATCTGCTGACCTCCTCGTGGCCGGCGCTGATCCTCCAAATCACGATCGTCTTCATCGGCGCCAATCTGATCTTTGCCTTGGCCTATTATCTCGAGGGCGGTATCGAGAACGCGCGTCCGGGCCATTTCTCCGACGATTTCTTCTTCAGCGTCGAGACCATCGCGACCATCGGCTACGGCAAAATGTCGCCGGTCACCATCGGCTCCCAACTCATCATGAGCCTCGAGGCGCTCTGCGGGTTAATCAACTTCGCCTTGATCACCGGCCTCATCTTCGCCAAGTTCTCGCGGCCCACGGCGCGCGTTCGCTTCAGCCGTATCGTCGTTATTTCGAAGCGCGACGGTGTGCCGAGTATGATGTTCCGCATGGCGAATGTACGCGAGAGCCAGATCGTTGACGCGCAGATCCATCTCGCCTTTTCTCGCGACGAGCGCACCCGTGAAGGCGAGTACGTGCGCCGCTTTTACGACCTCGACCTGGTGCGCTACCGCAATGCGATCTTCGCCTATTCATGGACCGCGGTTCATCAGATTCAACCCGGCAGCCCCTTCTACGGCGCCTCCTCCGAGGAGATGCGCGAGGCGGACGCCAATCTCACCGTCTCGCTGACGGGCTTCGATGAAGTCTTTTCGCAAACCGTTTATGCACGCTATACGTACAAGGCGACAGACATTATCTGGGGCGCGCGCCTGGCGGATATAATCGACGAAAATGCGCCGCTCGCTCAGCGATTCGACTACACCAAGTTCGATCAGTACGAGCGGGCCGATCAGCCGCTGTGGAGTCAGGAAAGCGCCTGATTCTTTTCCGGCGGGTATCGCGAGTAAATTAGGCATACGGTATCGATCACTCATGCAACGCAGAAATCCCGGTCCCTTCGAGCCCGTCCTGTACCTTGCCCAGACCCCCGCATTCTTCCGCATTGTCGGCGTCGGTGGCCTGGTCTTGTTCACGATTGTCTTCCTGGCCAAGGCGGCCGATCACAGCTCAGGTGCTTTCGTCATCGGCGTGCTGCTGCTGGTGGCGCTATGGATCGAGTCGAGCCTCACGGTGTGCCGTCGATGCCGCCATTTCGGTACGTGGCATTGCGGCGGCCAGGCGAAACTGGTCGCGCGCCTGTTCACGCCGATGCGGTCCGGGATCGGCCAGGCGCGCGCAATGGTTCACTTCGGGCTATGCGCCGCTTACCTGCTCTATGGGCTGTTCTGGGTCTGGCACGGGATCGCGAGCGGGATCATCTTTACGATCTGGGCGGCGCTGTTCGTCTTCAGCGCAATCCCCGCCGACGGCTTTTCCTGGAGGTCCGATCCGGGAGCGACCCAGGCCGCCTAGCGCTGGTACGGCTGGACCGTCCACGGCTTCTTCAACTCGCTTCACCGCGCGCACTCGTTACGCCCAGGCGCCCGGATTCAGATGAGCGGTACTCGATGCAAGGACTTGGCGGCCGCGCTAAGGTGATTTGCGGATGGCACGAGATGCCGCATGCCGAATTCGTTATGAGTCATGGAAGGATTTGAACATGGAAATCGGATGGATTGGAACAGGAATCATGGGTGCGCCGATGGCGCGCCGACTGCTCCGCGCAGGCCATCGTGTCCGCGCTTACAACCGCTCCGCCGAAAAGGCGCGCGTGCTCGCCGCTGACGGGGCCACCGTCGCGACCGACGCCGCCGAGGCGGCGCGCGGCGCCGACGCCGTTTTTATCATGGTCTCCGATACACCGGACGTCGAAGGCGTGGTCGCCCGGATCGAGCCGGTGCTCGCGCGCGGGCAGCTCGTAATCGACATGAGCACCATCGCGCCCGAGGCCGAGCGCATCATCGGCGCGCGTCTCGCCGAGGCCGGCGTTGAGTATCTCGACGCTCCGGTTTCGGGCGGCGAGACCGGCGCCATCGAGGGCACCCTCGCGATCATGGTCGGCGGCGCCGAGACTGCCTTCAATCGCGCGCAGGCGCTATTCGATCTGATGGGCAAGCGGGTCACGTACATGGGTCATGCGGGCGCCGGACAGACCACCAAACTTGCCAATCAGATAGCAGTCGCGGTGACGCTCGAGGCGGCGGCCGAGGCGTTGCTGTTCGCACGCCGGGGCGGCCTCGATCCGGCGAAAGTGATCGAGGCGATCGGTGCCGGGGCGGCCGGCTCGTGGCAGCTGAACAATCTCGGACCGAAAATCGTCGCCGCTGATTTTCGCCCTGGATTTTTTATCCAACTGATGCGCAAGGACCTGCGCCTCGTGGGTGAAGCGGCGCAGGACAGTCATCTGGCGCTGCCCGGTCTCGCGCTCGTGACCTCCATGTTTAACACGGCCAGCGCGCTCGGCCATGATCGCGATGGCACGCAGGCGGTCGCATCCGCCCTCGACAGGGTGGCCGTGCTGAAGTAGTTGAAATTCAATCACGCGTAAATCCGGGGAATACTCCCGCTTTGGAGGCTTTGCCATGCCCAGTGAACATCGCGACCTGATCGCAGAGCGCCGCGACGGCGTTCTCTTTCTAACGATGAATCGGCCCGACAAGCTCAACGCGCTGAGCGATCAGATGATCGCCGGCCTCCTCGAAGAGCTTGGCCGCGCCGCCTACGATCGCGAAGTGGGTGCGGTGGTCCTCACTGGCGCGGGCCGCGGGTTTTGCGCGGGCGGCGACATCGGCCGCATGCGCGATCGTAACGAAGCCGCCGGCGCGAACGGCGGTTCGCAGGGCGCCTCCGCGGCGGCCGGCGAAGCTGGCATCCAGACACGCATCAGCACGCTGCGCCGTTCTGAAGAGGTCAGCCTGCTGCTCCACGAGATGCCGAAGGTCACCATCGGCGCCATCAACGGACCCGCCGCGGGCGCGGGCCTCAGCATCGCGCTCGCCTGCGATATCCGTATCGCTTCCGACGCCGCGCGCTTCGGCACCGCCTTCGCGCGGGTCGGTTTCTCGGGCGATTTTGGCGGTACCTACCTGCTCACGCAGCTCGTCGGCACGGCCAAGGCCCGCGAGCTTTACTTCACCGCCGAAGTGCTCGGCGCGGAAGAGGCGCTCAAGCTGGGCATTGTGAATCGCGTGGTACCGGCGGCGCATCTGACCGAAGAAGCCAGTGTGTTTGCGAAGCGGATCGCCGCAGGACCGACAGTCGCATTTTCCTACATGAAGGCACATCTGAATCTCGCGCTGAAATCCGATCTGCGCACCATCCTCGACCGCGAATCCTACGGCCAGACGCTCACCGGTCTTACGGAGGATCACAAGGAAGCGGTCAAGGCGTTCCTCGAAAAGCGCGAGGCTAAATTCAACGGCCGCTGAGCGTTTGTCCGCAGCGGTCATCCGGAACGAGGGCGCTGGGCGGCTCGCCTGGCGCCCAACCTGAAGTCTCGAGCGTCGTGGGATTCGCTAAAGAACCCCGGTGCTCTTCGATAATTTTCTGCGCATGGCGCGCGGACGCCGAGCGCGTCAGGAGATACGCGGGTACAAGCGGCGCGCGTTATCCCACAGAATCATGCGCTGCACTTCGAGCGGAAAGACCTCCGGTCGCGCCGTCAGCTTCACCGTGTCGGGAAAACGGCCGTCGAAATGCGGGTAATCGGACGCGTAGATGATGTGCTCGGGGCCGACGAAATTGGCGACGAACGGCAACGTCGCCTCGTCGGGGTCGCAGGAGATGAAGAAGTTGTCGGACTTGATCACCTCGGACGGCTTGCGGCGCAGGAAGGGCACGTACTCCGGCATCAGCTCGTAATGCTCGTCGAGGCGTTCCATCCAGTACGGCAGCCAACCGACTCCGGCTTCCAGGATGGCAGCGCGCAGTCGCGGAAAAAGGTCCATCACGCCGCCGCCAATCAGCGCAGCGAGCGCGCGCATGCACTCGAAGGGATTGGTCGCCGAGTGCTGCAGGAACAGGTTGTTGGTCATGTCGAAGGTGCCGAGCCCGTACGGCGGACGCGCGGTGCCGCCGTGAAAGCATGCGGGCAGGTCGGTGTCCTGGCAGGCCTGCCAGATCGGATGCAGGCCGGGATGGTCGAGCAGGCGATCCTCGATGTGCCCCGAGAGATAGACCCCCGCGACCCACGGCTCGTGCGCCACCATCCGGATGAGGTCGGCGGCACGCTCGGGATCGCGCATCGGAACCACCGCTACGCCCTTGAGGCGATCCGGATAGGCCGAGCAGTAGTCGGCCAGCCATCGATGGTAGGCGCGGATCATCGCGATCTCGAAGTCGACGGTCTTGAGCGAGCAGAAACTCGAGACCACCGTCGCGAACAGCACCGCGATGTCGATACCCTCGCGATCCATGTCCTTGATCCGGATGTGCGGATCCCAGCCCCCGCGCATATCGGGCTTGTCGCCGCGCGGATTTCGCCCGGTGCGTATCAGCGGCTGATCGGGATGAGGTACGCCCAGCGGACGGCCGGTGTTGAGCTGATGGAAAATTCCGAAGAAATATTTTGACGGGCGGCCCGCCGCCTCGCGTTTGAGGTCTTCGAGATCGGGCTTGAACTTCTCTTCGAGATAGCGGTCATACAGGTCGTTCGGTTCCATCACGTGGCCGTCGGTGTCGATAACTTTGGTGCCATTAAACATGATCGTCCTCCCAGGGCGAAGGTTGCGGGCCAGCGGCGGCCTGATCGGCGCCGCCGGATTATCCCGCCCCATCCGGTGCCGGTATTTTCCCTATTTCGCAGCCGTGGGCCAAGCGCAAGCGGAATGGGCTACGCAGGGATTCTCGATCGCAGCTACGATGGTCTCCGATAGTGCGACGATCGTTGTCGTCGGTGTACCGCATAAACACGCCCGATCGGGCGAGCGATCGGCGCGCTCGTGAGGGTCCGAGCGCGGGTGACCGCGTAAGCGCCCGCTCTCAGGCGGAGGACAGGGGTGGCGCGATCTCCTCCAGGCTCGTTCCCTCCGCGTCCACGCCCAGGGTGATCTCGACGATCGCTGCGGCCAGCATCAACGCCGCGGCGATCAGATAGCCCTCGAACAGCGCGACGCGGGAGCCGGTATCGATCAGGCGGCCGAAAAGCCAGGGGGCGCCGATGCCGCCGACGGCGGTGCCGGCGGAATAGAAGACCGCGATCGCGAGTGCGCGCACCTCGAGCGGAAAAATCTCGCTGACGGTGAGATAGGCGGAGCTGGCCGCCGGCGAAGCGAAGAAGAACATCACGGTCCACAACGCCGTCTGCGAGAAGGCCGTGAGCCCGTCGCGGCTGAAGAGCCATCCCGTGATAGTCAGGAGCGCCGCGGCGATGGTGAAGGTGGCCGAGATCATCCGACGGCGGCCGATCGAATCGAAGAAATGACCGAGCGTCAGCGGGCCGAGAAAATTCCCGGCGGCAAAGGGGAGCATGTACAGGCCCGTACGATCGGCGCGCGTCCCATAGTAGCGCCTGAGTACGAGCGCATAGGTGAAGAAGATCGCATTGTAAGTGAAGGCCTGCGCAACCATCAGAGTGAGCCCAAGGAACGCGCGCGAGCGATAGGTGGTGAGCATCGGGCGGATGAACGCGCCGAGGCCGAATCGATGGGGCGCTTTCAGCCACAGAGCGGAGCCGGCGGGCGGCGATCCGATCCTTTGATGGACTTCCTCGGCGACCGTACGCTCGATGTCGGAGACGATCTTTTCGGCTTCCTGCCGGCGCCCATGCACCAGGAGCCATCGCGGGCTTTCCGGGATGAATCGGCGCAGGTACAGAATCGCGCATCCGACTACGGCGCCGATGCCGAAGCCCAGCCGCCAGCCGATCGGGTAGGGAACGATGTGCGGATTCAGGATCACGATGGTCGAAGCCGCGCCGGCCGCCGCGCCCAGCCAGAAGCTGCCGTTGATTATGAGATCAACGCGCCCGCGCAACCGCGCCGGTATCAGTTCATCGATCGAGGAGTTGACGGCGGAGTACTCGCCGCCGATTCCCGCGCCTGTGATAAAGCGGAAAATCGCGAAGCTGGCGAGGTTCCAGGAGAGGGCAGTGCAGCCGACGCCGACCAGATAAATCGAGAGGCTGAGAAAGAAAAACAGGCGCCGGCCGAAGCGGTCAGTGAGGTGGCCGAAGACGATCGATCCGATCACGGCCCCGGTGAGATAGCTCGATCCAATGAAGCCGATTTGCGCGGCGCTGAAGTGCATCACGTCGGGCCGCTGGAGGACGGCACTGATCGCACCCATCAGTGTGACTTCGAGGCCGTCGAGGATCCAAGTTATGCCCAGCCCCATCACGAGCAGCGTGTGGAAGGGACTCCAGGGCAGGCGGTCGAGCCGCGCGGGGATCAAGGTCTCGAAGGTTTCAGCGTCGTGAGGTGCGGGCGGGGGCATGGCGGGCTTTTCTCCTGCATCCTCTGAGATGCGTGAAGATTTTATAGAGGCGCCGCTGTTCCACGGCGCGAGCGCATCGACTATTACAATGCCACCGATGGTTGCCGACCTCACATCCGCCGCGGCGCGTGACGCACACTCCCCGTCCACTTCCGAGGCGGTCCATACACTGCTCGCGAGCTTTCTCGGATGGACCCTCGACGCCTTCGACTTCTTCATCCTGATTTTCGTGCTGCCAACGGTGGCGAAGGAGTTCCAGCGGTCCGTAGCCGATATCGCATTCACGATAACGGCGACGCTCGCGATGCGTCCGGTGGGCGCGCTCATCTTCGGCTGGTTTGCCGATCGTTACGGCCGGCGACTGCCGCTGATGATCGACGTCATCTTTTATTCGATCGTCGAAGTCTTGAGCGGCGTCGCACCGAGCTATCATTGGTTCCTGTTTTTTCGCGCGCTCTATGGAATCGGCATGGGAGGGGAGTGGGGCGTCGGCGCATCCATTGCGATGGAGGCGGTGCCATCGCGGTGGCGGGGGTTGCTCTCGGGCGTCCTGCAGGAGGGCTACGCGGTCGGCTACCTGCTGGCGGCGGCGGCGTACTTCCTGGTCTATCCGCATTACGGATGGCGTCCGCTGTTCTTTCTCGGTGGCGTTCCGGCGTTGCTGACGCTCTATATTCGCGCCAAGGTGCCGGAATCCAAAGCGTGGGAATTGCAGCGCCCGCCGGCCACTGCGATCTGGAAATCGCTGCAACGAAACTTTCGGCTGTTCCTTTATCTCGTCCTGCTGATGACGATGATGAACCTGGTCTCGCACGGCACCCAGGACCTGTATCCGACGTTTCTCAAAATCGAGCGCCACCTGGACCCACGCACGGTTGCGACAATTGCGATCGTCTACAATATCGGCGCGCTGATGGGCGGCCTTGTGTTTGGCTACCTCTCCGACAGCCTCGGCCGCCGCCGCTCGATGGTGGCGGCGGTGCTATGTGGCGTACTGATCGTCCCTTTCTGGATCTATCCGCACTCACTGGTTTGGCTGACCGTCGGGGCGTTTATGATGCAATTCATGGTCCAGGGAGCATGGGGCGCCATTCCCGCGCATCTGGTCGAATTGTCACCGCCCGAGGTTCGTGGACTCTTCTCGGGGCTCGCGTATCAATTTGGAGTGTTGCTGGCGGCCAACGCGGCGTTTGTCGAAGCGCTCATCGCGGAGCACTGGGGCTACGCGACCGCGCTCGCACTGGTCGCGACTACCGTATTGGTCGGCGATGCAATCGTGATTGCGCTCGGCAGCGAGCGCAAAGGATTCGAACTGCGCGCCGCGTGATGGACTCGCTCAGCGGAAGAATCGCGCGCCGCTAGCTGGCTCTTTCGCAGAGCGCCCAGGCAACGTCGGCCATTTGCGGGGTGCGCAAGTCATAAGTGGCGAAGACCGGGTCGTCGGCCTGTCCGCTCAGGTAGCGCGCGTAGCTGCCCTCCGCGATTATGGCGAGTTTGAAGAGCGAGAAAATTTCGTAGAACGCAAAGTCGCGCATCACGCGGCCTGACCTACGCTCATACAGGCCGATCATTTCATCTCGAGTGTAGTAACCGCCGCCCGCTTCCATGCTCGAGACCACTGCGCGGCGGCGATCATCGTCGCGGGGATCGCTCCAGTAGGTAACCATCCACCCAAGATCCGCCAGCGGATCGCCGATGGTTGACATCTCCCAGTCGAACAACGCGATGGCGCGCGGCTCGCTACCGCTGAAATCCCACATCAGGTTGTCGAGCTTATAGTCGCCATGGACGATGGTCGCGGCTTGCGTTTGCGGCATGTGGGTCGAGAGCCAATGCTGAATCTTCGCCATCACGGGCAACGGGCGCGTCTTGGGAATCGTCCTTTCAAGTTGGTCGCTCCAGCGGCGCACCTGGCGCTCAATATAGCCGTCGGGGCGTCCGAAGCCTTCGAGTCCACATGCGCGCCAGTCAACCGACTGGAGCATTACGAGCAGATCGACGATGCGCTCGCTGATCGCGCGGCGCTGGTTTTCGCTGACGGCGAAGCTTGGTTCACAACTGGGCGTCAATGACGACCGGATGACCTTCCCGCGCATATATTCCATCAGGAAGAAGGGTGCGCCGATGTAGCTGGAGTCGTCGCAGGCGGCATAGACGCGCGGCACCGGTACGGCGGTGTTCTGCAGCGCGCTGATTACGCGAAACTCGCGCATCACGTCGTGTGCGGTTGGTAGGAGAGGGCCCCGCGGCGGGCGGCGCAAAGCCCACGACTTGCACTCGAAGTGAAGGAGATGAACCTCATTGGAGTGGCCGAACGAGATGTTTTCGACGCGCATATCGTCGGCCGCGGCCAGCTTGCGATCGCGCAGAAAACGGCGCAGTCCTTCGGTATCGATGGTCACGGACGGACCGGTTTTTTCGTTTCCTGTATCAACCATCTATTGCGAATCCGCCTCGGATACGGCCTCATTTCTCGCCGATCTCCGCCTAAGGCTATACCGCCTTGATCAAAGAATCTGCAAGCATTCATCGAACCGCGATCGAGATTTCTGTTGAATCAGGTCGGAACAAGTTGGAGGGCCGCATTGGATCTTTCCGATGCAAGCCCTCTCTGCGCCCGCTCGCGCGAGTCACCATCGCCCTGGAGGAAGGAGCGCAACCGGAGGGAAGCGAATCCGGCCGCGGCGACCGAACAATTATTGTTCCACGCCGGGCGTGGGCGTCGGTAATAGGCTGGTTCGCTGCTGAAATGGATTGCGGCCGAAAGGACTCTCTCCGACCGATCCGATGCCGCCGAGGGTCAGCTGAAACTGGAACGCAGTCTCGCTGGGGTTGTAGGTCTTGGTCAGACCCATGTCCAATGACCAGCAATCACAAGGAGACTTCAAACGAACGCCATAGGCCGACGACAACAGTTTGTGCGCGACGAAGTCGTAGGACGGGGCGAAGTACACGCCCATGCGATCGAACAGCTCGTAATAGGAGCGCATCACCAGGAACTGGCTGTAGTTGGCGTTGACCCCGGGATTGAATGCCGGACCGGGTCCAATATAGTTGTAGCTCATCTGCATGAATGAACCTTCCTCAGCCTTGCCGCTATAGACCTTGGCCTGATTTTTGGTCCACCAGGGCTGGAAGGTGACGTAGGCATTGGCGTCGCGCAATTGACCGTCGCTCGGACTGAATCCGACCTGCGAGCCGAACGACCACACTCGTGTCGGAAAAACTGTGGCCTCGGCGTCGAGATCCGAAAAGTGCCCGGCGCCGGGCGCAATGTCGTGTGTGATGTCGTAGGCCTGAAGCAATGAGAAGCGGAACAGCTCTTCAATGCCACCCGCGCTGTTGAAGGTGCGCGGGCGCAGCGGGCTGATAGTCGTATCCTGTTCAACGTCATTGCCGTCGCCGCCACCACCCTCAGGTCCCTGAGACGGCTCGGGTGCCGCGCTCTTGGCGAAGACGCGTGAGGTGAAGCCGTAGGTCAGCAGGCTTCTCGCCTCCATCCGATCGGTCTCGTCGTACAACGGAAGGTTGCTCTGATTCACCTGCGGTACGTAGGTGTACGTGACGTAAGGCTCAATCGTATTCTTGATCTTTTCGATCGAGCCAAAATGGACGTTGTAAATCCTTTCGAGCTCGCTGGCGAGGCCGGTCGTGCCGTAAATCATCTCGCGCGTTTTCAGCCCGCCGGGCGCGAGTGCTCCGAGCGAAAGCGAGTTGTTATACTGGAGGCCATCCTGGCCCACTGGCGTTACGTTTATATAGTGGCCTGAAGTGTCGTAAACGGTCTCGCGCAGGCCGAGCGTACCGAAGCCGTACACGTAATCGCCGAGGCGCCACGGCACCGTGAACCGCGGATTCAGGTCAAGGCGCAGACCGCTTTGCCCGCGATAACGCCAGAAGTCGGTGCCGTCCACGTCGTAGTCGGCGTAGGCGAGTCCGCCCAGCAGGTCTTTACGCCCGCTGACGAGCAGATCGGGCAGCGTCTGCATCGCGAATTCCTGCGCTTGAATCGTGTCCTGATTCCATTGTCCTGACAGCCGCGCGAAGCCGCCATCGAAGCTGTCGATCAGGCCAAAATCCGAGGCCGCATCGCGCATGGTGGCGAAGCTATTGGGATACATGATGCCGGTGCCGATGGTGCGCGAAAGCGTCCAAACGTTCATTTCGCGCAAGAACAGGCTGTCGCTCACGGTCATGCCGTCGCCATACGCCACCAGATCATCGGTGAGGTGCTGACGGAACATTCCGATAATTGAGTAACGATCGATCGGTATGTGCGGATCGGCGACCTGGTTGTCGACGACGTCGTGCACACGGCTGTAGGCGGTGCGCAGATCCTCGTTATAGAACGATCCATCGACCGAGAAATAATCGTCGGTCCCGGTGATGAGCCGATACTCGCCCAAGGCGCCGACGCGCTTGGAGGTTTCCACGTCCAACGCGAGGGTCGCGTCGGAACTCTTGTTGATCGCCAGGTAGTACGGTTGCACCAGCTGAAAGCCGCGGAGTCCGGATTCTCCGATGCGCGGCGAGAGCAGGCCGGAATGGCGATCGGCATCGGCCGGGAAAGTCGCGTAAGGCAGCGGCATCAACGGGTAGCCGAGAATATTGAAGTGCCCATTTTGCGCGTGCCCGGTGTCGCCGATATGCACGTCCATATTGTCCGCCGTGATCGACCAGTCGGGGGTTCCCGGCTCGCACGCGCAAGTGGTGAAGAATCCGTCCAGAACCTTATAGCGCTGACCGAGCAGCTTGGTGATCTTCTTGCCCTCGAGGCGGTAGGTCTCCTCATGATCGGTAACGGTCGCGTCGGTCAGGTCGCCGGTTTCATCGTTCAGATTCATGAACGCATCGGTGGCGATAATATTGCCGACCGGATCGGTCAGATGAACCTTGCCGACCGCATGCATCTTGCGATCGCGCCTCATCATCGTGACCTTGTCCGCGGTCAGCGTGGTCTTGGCCTGCGTAATAACCGCGTTGCCCGTTACGATAAAGCTGTCGGTCTTGTAGTCGTAAACGAATTTTTGCCCGGTGACATTTACCGGACCGCCGGGATGTTCAACCTTGAGGTAAGTCGAGAGGTTACTCTGCTGTGCGCGCGCAGCCACTGGCGCCAGCGCCATTAGCGCGCATACGGCAAGCAGACCGACGAGCGGTGATTTAGTCCGCGGCCTCAGGGAACAGCCCTCGCCGGCCTTGTCGAGACAGAAACCACGGATAGACCTCCCCCACCAGATAGACCGACCCAGTGACCAGCACTACTTCGTTCGGTGCCGTTTCCGACAGTACCGCGGCGACTGCGGAGAGCGGATCGCTGATCACCCGGGATCGCGCGTAGCTGGAGAATACCGGTAGTAGATTTGCCGGATCAAGTGGCCTTTTCGGCGCCGCCCGCGTTATTGTCACGTCGCTGACACGCGGCCCGATCATTGCCGCCATCCGCTCCCATTGCTTATCCTCGAGGCAGCCGAAAATCAGCCGCGGCTTAACTTCTGGACCGAGTTCCACTGCGATCGTTTCGAGCAGCGCTTCGATCGCCAGCTCGTTATGTGCGCAATCGAGTATGACCAGCGGCTCGCGCATCACGACGTCGAAGCGGCCCGGCCACGACGTCTCGCGCAATCCGCGGCGCAGCGCATCCTCAGGCAGGTTCCAACCCTCGGCGCGCATCACGTCCGCGGCGGCCAGCGCGATCGCGGCATTCTCATGCTGGAACGGCCCCGCGAGCGCTAGTTCGACGTCGTCCAGCTTAAGCCCGAGACCGTCATAGTCGAGCCGATGGGCGGGGGCGTGCGATCGATAGGAATACTCCCGATCGATCATGAAAGCCGCGCTATGCCGCCGGCTCGCGATCGACGTGAGCACCAGCCGCGCCTCGGGGTCGCGCGCCCCGATCACCACCGGCACGCCCTCCTTTATGATACCGCCCTTTTCGCCGGCGATCGCTGAGATCGTATAGCCCAGGCGGTCCATATGGTCGAAACCGATCGGGGTGATCACGCTCAGCAGCGGGTGCACGACGTTGGTCGAATCCAGGCGTCCGCCCAGCCCCGTCTCGATCACCGCCAGATCGACGCCGGCCTCGGCGAAGTAAAGGAACATCAAAGCAACGGTGAACTCGAAAAATGTCAGTCCCAGCCCGGCGCGTTCGAAGATGTCGCGCAGGCGTGTGATGTATTCGAGCATCAGCGCCCGCGGCATCTCGGCGCCATCGATACGGGTACGCTCCGTCAGATGGACCAGGTGGGGCTTGGTGTAGAGGCCGCAGCGGTAACCGGCGGCGCGCAGCATCGCGTCGATCATTGCGGCGACCGAACCCTTACCCTTGGTGCCCGCAATATGAATCGCGCGCAACCTTCGATGAGGGTCGCCAATCAGCGCGAGCGCCGCGTCCATGCGGTCGAGCTTGTAAATCTCGCCGCGCGCTTCCAGCGAATACAGCCAATCGAGAGTTTCGGTCATGTGTTCCATCGAATCGATGGCCGCATTTTAGTCCTCGTGCAAGCATGGTGAAAGGACGGCCGTGAAGTGGCTCGGGGGCTGAGTTGGCCGCGAATTGGATTTGAAAACCGGCCACGCCTGCGGCATAACCTTACGCTAAATTGAGCAGGCGGGAATCGGGGAAACTCCACTATGCGGCGAGGCCGGATTGGCGTAGTTATTGCGACCACAATCACACTTGGAGCACTTGCAACTTCCGTTGCCGCGGCGAGCGTTCAAACTGGTATCGCAACCTGCTATAGCCGGCGCCTGGCGCGGCATCGGACCTCCAGCGGGGAACGCTACAATCCCAACGCCCTCACCGCGGCGCATCGCACGATACCCAACGGCACCCACGTCAAGGTAACCAATATCGAAAACGGCCGGAGTGTCGTCGTTCTGGTTGATGATCGACTGCCGCGACATTCGAGCAGGGGAATCATCATCGACCTGTCCCATAGTGCGTGTGCGAAATTGGAGTTTGGAAAGCAGCATCGCGCGAAGGTCAGACTCGAAGTCGTCAGCTCGGAGGGTGGCGACGCGAATTAGATTCGCGCGGCCCGGATGGCGCCATCCAGAGATCTCACAGGTGAACTACGGCGCTTTGCGAGACTGCGCAGCGGTGGGTTTCTTTGCGGCGGCGCGCTTCGCCGCGGCGCGAGGTTTCGGCGGCCGCAGGATGTCCAGGATCTGGCCCAGCGTAGGACGCATCTTATGCCGCGGCACGATCGCGTCGAGCATCCCATGCGCCATCAGGAACTCCGCGCGTCTGAAAGTCGTCCGGCAACTCCTGATTGGTAGTCTGTTCGATCACGCGGCGTCCGGCGAAACCGATTACCGCGCCCGGCTCGGCCAGATTCAGATCGCCGAGCCTCGCGAACGACGCGGCCACGCCGCCGGTCGTCGGATCGCACAGCACCGAAATATACGGGATGCGTGCGCTCGCGGAGCCGCGCGATAGCGCTCGACGACTTTCGCCATCTGCATCAGCGAGAGCACGCCCTCCTGCATCCGCGCGCCGCCCGAGGCCGCGAAGACGATCACCGGCAGGCGGCGCTCGCAGCGCGTAGTCCATCAGCCGCGCGATCTTCTCGCCGACGACCATGCCCATGCTGCCGCCCATGAAGCCGAAATCCATCAGCGCGAGCGCCGGTGTCGTGGCCCTCGATTTTGCCGAGGCCGGTCACCACCGCGTCGTTGCGGCCGGCTGCGCGGCGCGCGCCTGTCCATCCGCTCCGGATACGGCCGCGAATCGACGAAACCCAGCGGGTCGCCAATCGCAAGGTCGGCGAACATCTCGCGCCACGAGCGCGCGATCAACGGTGATCGACAGCCGCTGATCGGACGGTGACGCGGAAATGATGCGCGCACTTCGGGCACACGTTGAGATTGCGCTCGACTTCTTTGCGGAACGTGATCTCCTTGCATGCCGGGCATTTGACCAGATGTCGTCGGCGGCGCTTGGGCAGCCGCTGATGGGCCTTGCTCGCGATCGGTCGCCATGAAGTTACTATACCTTAATCGATTAAGCAGTCGCGCTGGTGCCGCCTTGCCGGGCCGCGCGCATCGCGTCCTTCAATCGCGCCAACGAATGCGCCGACCGATTCGACCAGGCGATCGCTGACTGGGCATGCGTTTCGATCAACTGGGAAATCGCGCTGCCGACCACGACCGCATCGGCGAACGAGGCGACCTCGCGCGCCTGCGCCGGCGTCGAGATGCCGAAGCCGACGCCGATCGGCAGGTCGGTCACGCTGCGCAACTCGCGCACGTTCGCCTGCGAGGCCGTGGGCGAGATGCGTGCGCGCGCCGGTCACTCCCGTCACCGAGACATAGTAGAGAAAGCCGCTGGCGGAGCGTGCGATCACGCGGCTGCGGTCCAGCGGCGTCGTCGGCGCGAGCAGATAGATGATGTCGAGGCCGTGCGGCGCGCGCGGGCTGCGCGAGTTCGCTGCGCTTCCTCCGGCGGCAGATCGACCACCAGCATGCCGTCGATACCGGCGCGCGCGGCGTCCGCGCACAAACGCTCGCAGCCATAATGGAAAATCGGGTTGTAATAGCCGAACAGGATCAGCGGGATCTGCGTGTGCGGCGCAGCTCCGCGACCATCGAGAGAATCGCCGGCAACGTCGCGCCCGCGCCAAGCCCGCGCGCTGAAAGCGCGCTGGTTGGCGGGACCGTCGGCCATCGGATCGGAGAACGGCACGCCCAGCTCGATCAAGTCGGCGCCGCGCGCCTCGAGTTCGAGCACCAGTTGCGCGTGCGTATCCAGGTCGGGATCGCCGGCCACGATGTACGGGATCAGCGCCGCTTCGCCGCGCGCGCGCAGCTCGACGAACTTCGCGGCTATTCGGCCATCAGCGTTTTTGATTCGATCAGTCGTCGCCATGACTCAGAGCGTCACGCCGAACGCCTTCGCGACGGTCTCATATCCTTGTCGCCGCGTCCCGAGAGATTCACGACCATCACCTGTTCGCGCGGCAGCGTCGGCGCCAGCTTGGTCGCGTAGCGCGACCGCGTGCGAGCTTTCCAGCGCCGGGATGATTCCCTCGGTCTCCGACAGCAGTCGCAGCGCGTCGAGCGCCTCGGCGTCGGTAACGGCGACGTATATTCGGCGCGGCCGCTTTCGTTGAGCCACGCCAGTTCGGGACCGACGCCGGGATAGTCGAGGCCCGCCGCGATCGAATGAGTCTCGCGAATCTGCCCCATCTCGTCCTGCAGCAGGTAAGTGCGATTACCGTGCAGCACGCCGACGCTGCCCGGCCGTGATCGTCGCCGCATGCATCGGTCCGTTGAGCCCCAGTCCGGCCGCCTCGACTCCAATCATGCGCACCGCGGTATCTTTGATAAACGGATAGAAGAGGCCGATCGCGTTCGAGCCGCCATTGACGCACGCGACCAGCACGTCGGGCAGCCGGCCTTCGTGCTTGACGAATCTGGCGGCGCGCCTCGCGCCCGATCACGGCTTGGAAGTCGCGCACGATCATCGGGTACGGATGCGGTCCCGCCGCCGTGCCAATCAGGTAGTAGGTGTCGCGCACGGTCGCGATCCAATCGCGCAGCGCCTCGTTCATCGCGTCCTTCAGGCTCTTGCTGCCCGCATCGACCGGCGTGACTTTCGCGCCGAGCAGCTTCATGCGAAAGACGTTGAGCGACTGCCGCTCGACATCGACGCTGCCCATGAAGACTTCGCACTCGCGCTTGAACAGCGCCGCCATCGTCGCCGTCGCCACGCCATGCTGTCCGGCGCCGGTCTCAGCCGTGATGCGCGACTTGCCCATCCGCACCGCGAGCAGCGCCTGGCCGAGCGTGTTGTTCACCTTGTGCGCGCCGGTATGACAGAGGTCTTCGCGCTTCAGGTAGATTTTCGCGCCGCCGAGCTTGGCGGTCAGGTTGGCGCAGAAGAACAGCGGCGTCGGCCGCCCGACGTACTCGCGCGAGTAGCGCGTCAGATCGTCGCGGAACTTCGGATCGCGCCGCGCCATCTTGTATACGCCTTTTCCAGTTCGAACAGCGCCGGCATCAGGGTTTCGGCGACGTAGCGGCCGCCGAATTGCGCCGAAACGCCCGCGGCTATCGGGAAGATTATTGTTCGCGCGGCAGGATTTTGCATTCGCGATGAAGCTCCTCAGTTTGTCGTGGTCCTTCATACCGGGCGCCGACTCGACACCGCTCGCGACATCCACCGCGTACGGATCGAGTGCCGCCGCCGCGCCGACATTGTCCGGCGTCAGTCCGCCCGAGACAAAAACGTGGGCGCAGATCGAGCCGCTCAGCCGCGCCAGCGAGACGCGCCCGGTGCCGCCGCCATAGAGCTCCCGGATGAAACGTGTCGAGCAGCACGTAGTTGCGGCCGTCGTCGGCAGCGTCACATTGCGGCGCGTCGGCGCGCAAGCGCAATGCGCGAATCACCTCGACCGGCCATCCCGCGAGCGCGCGCTCATCTTCGTCGCCATGAAACTGAATCATGATCGAGCTCCAGTTCGCGCAGACGCTCGTCTATATAGTCGCGCTCCGCGTTGACGAACACTCCAATCACCACCGCCCGCCGCGCCGATCGCCGCGCGAATCTCCTGCGCGCGCTCCGATCGACAGGTAACGCGGGCTCGGCGGATAGAAATTCAGGCCGATCAAATCCGCTCCGAAGGCGACTGCACGCCTCGCGCGTCCTCGACGCGCGTCACGCCGCAGATTTTGACTCGAACGGTCACGCTACTTGGCTGCGCCATCCCCGACCTTGGCGCCGGTCAGGTGCCGCAAGGCCTCGCGCGGCGCGCCGCCGCGCAGCAAACTTTCGCCGATCAGAAACGCGCGCGCGCCCGGCGACGCTCAGCCGCCGGATATCGTCCGGCGTGTCGATCCCGCTCTCCGCGACGATCAGCGCGTCGCCCTGGTAGCCGTGCAGCAGGCTCTCGGTGGTGGCGATATCGGTCTTAAAGGTATGCAGGTCGCGATTGTTGATTCCGATCAGCTCCGCGCCGACCTTTCGCGCCAGCGCAAATTCTTCCGCGTCATGCGCCTCGACCAGCGCCGCCATTCCCAGCTCCCGCGCGAGCGCCGCGAGCGATCGCAGCTCGCCCTCCTTGAGCATCGCCGCGATCAGCAGGATGCAGTCGGCGCCGGCCGCGCGCGCTTCGTAAACCTGGTACGGATCGAAGATGAAATCCTTGCGCAGCAGCGGCAGGTCAACCGCTTCGCGCACCGCCCGCAGATCCTCGAGCGTGCCCTTGAAATGACGGTCGGTCAGAACCGAGATCGCGGCGGCGCCGGACGCCGACATAGTCGCGCGCGACGCCAGCCGGATCGAGCCCCGGCATGATATCGCCTTTGCTCGGTGACGCGCGCTTGACCTCCGCGATGATCGCGGGCCGATTGCGTCGCGCAGCGATCCCGATGAAACCCGCGCGGCGTGGGCGCCCGCACCGCTGCGGCGGCGATCGCATGCGGGCGACACGACTCGCGCGCTCGAGCGCGCACTTCGCACGTTTCGCGGCGAAATCTTATCGAGGATCGAGCCATCGCTGTACTCCCGAATCACTGGCGCGCATGAAGCTTCGCCGAGGCTCGCGCGCGCGCATCTGTTCGATTGTATCGAGGCGCGCCCGCAGCGAAATCGCTCGCGCTCGCACTACGCCATCGGCGAGCGTCTCCGCTCCGCCGCCAACATAGATTGCGGCGCCGCCGTTCAGCGCGAGCACATCCTGCGCCGGGCCCGCGTCGCCCTCAAGCGTCCGCCGCAGCAGCTCGGTCGCCTCCGCCGCATCGGCCGTCAGGAAACTGCGCGGCGCTCGCCGCGCGTAACGCCGAAACTCCTCCGGCGTGATTTCGTACTCGCGCAGCTCGCCCGTCGCGCACCTCGACGACTCGCGTTGACGCGCTGAGCGAAATTTCGTCGAGGCCGTCATTGCCGTGCACCACCATCGCATGCACGACGCCGAGCGCCGCGAGCGCCTCGGCCATCGGCCGCAGCAGATTGCGGCTCGGCGACGCCCAGCAAATGGCGCATGCGGCCGCGCGGGATTCGCCGAGCGGCGCCATCAGGTTGAAGATCGTGCGGACGCCGAGCGTCGCGCCGCAGCAACGCGAGCCGCGCGAGCGCCGGATGATACGCCGGCGCAAATATGAAGCAGCATCCCGCCTCGTCGAGGCAGCGCTTGAGACCCGCCGGCGTCGAGTTCGATCTTCACGCCCGAAGTCGCTCCAGCACGTCGGCCGCCCCGACCCGTCCGCTGATTGCCCGATTGCCGTGCTTCGCGACCGGCACGCCCGCCGCCGCCGCGACCATCGCCGCCGCCGGTCGAGATGTTGTATGTGCCCGCGCCGTCGCCGCCGGTCCCCGCCGTATCCAGCACCTTGCCGTCGTTCAGGTTCAGCGCCCGCGCCCGCTTGCGCATCGCACGCGCTCCGCCGGTCAGCTCCGCGGCGGTCTCACCCTTCATCTTCAGTGCGACCAGGAAGCCCGCCGACCAACGCGTCGGGCACCACGTCATCGAGCACTTCGCCGATTACGCTTTCCGCTTCGGCCGCGTCGAGCGAGCGTCCCTTGAGCACCGCGGCAAAGGCTTCGCGCAGGTTGATCACGCGCGCGACTCCGGTCGAGAAAGTTGCGCAGCAGATCCTTGCCCTCGCGCGTGCCAATCGATTCCGGATGGAACTGCACGCCCTCGATCGCGATGCTGCCGATGCCGCAGGCCCATGATCTCGCCCTCGGCCGTGCTGCGCGCTCACTTCCAACGACGGCGGAATCGACGCCGGCTCGACCAGCAGCGAATGATACCGCATCGCCTCGAATGGATTACTCAGTCCGGCGAAGATCGTCTTGCCCGTCGTGGACCACCGGCGAAGTCTTGCCATGCATCAGGCGTCGATGCGCGCACCACCTTGCCGCCGAACGCTTCGCCGATGCATTGATGGCCCAGGCAGACGCCCAGCATCGGCAGTTCGCCGGCCATTTCCCGCAGGATCTGCACCGAAATGCCCGCCTCGCGCGGAGTGCACGGGCCGGGCGAGATGACGATCGCAGCCGGCCTTGATCGCCCGCGCGCCGGCGACGTCGATCGCGTCGTTGCGCCTGACGATCACTTCGGCGCCGAGTTCGCCGAGGTATTGCACCAGGTTGTAGGTGAACGAATCGTAATTGTCGATCATGAGGAGTCTTCATGACGGCTGACCTCCCCGCGCCGCGGCTTCGAATTCACGCGCCGCGCCCAGCGCCCGAATCATCGCGCGCGCCTTGTTGACCGATTCCTCGAACTCCGCGCCGGGTCCGAATCGGCCACCACGCCGCCGCCCGCCTGGATATAGACGCGGTCGTTCTTAACCAGCAGCGTGCGCAACGCGATCGCGGTGTCCGTATTGCCCGTGTAGCTGAAATAGCCCACCGCGCCCGCATAGACGCCGCGCCGCACCGCTTCCAGTTCGTCGATTATCTCCATCGCGCGGATTTTCGGCGCGCCCGAAACCGTCCCCTGCGGAAAGGTCGCGCGAAACGCGTCGAAGGCGTCGTACCCGTCGCGCAATTCGCCCACCACGTTCGACACGATATGCATCACGTGCGAGTACCGCTCGACCCCCATCAGCTCGGTCACTTTGACCGAACCGATTGTCGGCCACGCGCCCAACGTCGTTGCGGCCCAGATCGACCAGCATCACGTGCTCGGCGATCTCCTTGGGATCCGCCAGCAGTTCGCGTTCGAGCGCGACGATCTTCCGCCTCGTTGACGCCGCGCGGCCGCGTTCCCGCGATCGGACGCAGCGTGATCTCGCGGCCTTCCACCCGCACCATCGTCTCCGGCGACGCGCCCACCAGCGTCATGTCTCCCAAGCCGCACGTAAAACATGTACGGCGACGGGTTGATCGTGCGCAGGCTCCGGTAAAGGTTGAACGGATGCGCCGTCAGCGGCGCCTCGAAGCGCTGCGACGGCACCACCTGGATGATGTCGCCCGCCGCGATGTACTCCTTCGCCGCATCGACCATCCCCATGTAGCCCTCGCGGGTCTGGTTCGAGGTGATCTGAGGCTCGCCGTTGCCGTCCATTGCGGCGGCTCGCGAGACAGGGCGGCGCCGCCGCCTCTTGCAGCCGCGCGATAGTCTCGTCGATTTTCGCCTGGGCGCTGCGGTAGGCGATTTGCGTGCTGAGGCGAATTCCTCGATCGGCACGTTGGCGATTATCTTCAGCGTCTGGCGCACGTTGTCGAACACCAGCACCGTGTCGGTGAACATCAGGTAGAAGTCGGGCACGCCCAGATCGTCCGTGCACCGAGTTCGGAATGCGCGGCTCGAAGCAGCGCACGATATCGTAGGCTAGAAAGCCCACCGCTCCGCCGAAAAAGCGCGGCAGTTCCCGGCAATTTCCGGCGCGCGGAAGCCGTTGCACCTCGTGGCGCAGCTCCTCGAACGCATTCTCGACTGTGCCGCGATTCGACGCCGCGTCCGGGCCGGATCAGGTCCATCCGCTGGCCGCGCGCGCGCACCACCAGCGCCGGTTCCGTGCCCAGGAAAGTGTAGCGTCCCCACTTCTCGCCGCCGCGCACGCTTTCCAGCAGGAACGAGTAATCGCCGCGCGCCACCTTCAGAAAGGCGGACACCGGAGTTTCGAGGTCGGCGGCGATTTCGCGGCATACCGGGACCAGGTTGAAACCCTTGGCGGCCGATCGCGTCGAAATCACTGTCACTTGGCGTCAGCATCGCAATCAGCCTCCCGCATTCTTTCGCTGCCGGCGCAATTCCCGCCCGCCCCAAACAAAAAGGGCCGCAGGACTTGCGCCTGCGGCCCTTGGAAAATTCAGTTCTGTCGTCGCTTACAAAACCGGAGCGCAGGCGAATACCTCGTGGCGCCAACGCCAGCTCGCCCAACCGATCCGATTTACGCAATCAACCATCGCAATTGAAAATAGCCAGTCTCCGCACGTCATGTCAATCGCTCGATCCCGCCGCCGCCCGCCGCGCCGTCCCGCTGCCGCCGTAGGTCGTGTTGTACTTCGCACGCATCTCCTCCTGCGCCGCCGCCGCTGCCTCCTGCGTCGCGAACGGCCCGATCACCACCCTGTACCAGGTCGATCCATTGAGCTGCGTCGGCACCATGTGCGATTGAAAGCCGAGCCCCTGCAGCCGCTGCACCATCTCGTTGGCGCCGCTCCGATCCATCGCCGCCTGGATCTGGATGGTGTACGGCTTGTGCCGTGATTGTGGATGCGCCGAGGCGACTGCGTTAGGCGCCGCGCGCGGTGCCGCGGCTTCCGCCGGCGGCGGCGGCGCTTCGGACGGTGGCGCTTCCGAGTCGTTGCCGGCGCCGCTCGTCGCGTCGTCCTCGTCGCTCGCTCCCGCCCCCGGCGATGCGTCAGATGACGCGTCGGTCGTCGTCATCCGCTCCGCCGGGGCCGCCGTCGAGTTCGCTGCCACCCTCGTGTGCTTCGCCTTCACCGGCTTCGCCACCACGGCCTCCGGTGCGACCGCGGTGCTCGCTGCCGCCGGCGCCGCAGCTTCAGCAGAAACCGCCGGCGCCGCAGATGCCGCCGCTCCCGCCGACGCGGTCGCGGTGGCCGGTGTCGGCGCCGGCGATATTACCGCCCCGGCCGGAGGCGCTGCCACCGGATAGGCCGTCGCCACCTGCGCCGCGCTCGACTGGCTTTCCCGCCCCACGTCGTAGCCCGCGAGCAGTCCGAACATAAAGACGGCGCCCGACAGTGCCGCCACTCCGAACAATATCGCGACCACGCCGCCGGATTTGATTTCGAACCGCATTCCCCCTCGTCCTCGCCTGCTCACATTCGATCGGGCGCGCTCACCCCAAGCAATTCGAGACCTCCCGCGATCGTGTCTCGAACCACCTTCGCCAGGTACAGCCGCGCCGCGCTCAGCTGCGCTTCCTCGGGATTAATTATACGATTGGCGGTCTTGTTGTAATAGCGATGGAATTCCCCGGCCAGCTCCAGCAGGTAAAACGGTATCCGATGTGGCTCAAGCGCCTCCACTGCGCCCGCGACCACCGCCGGCAGTCCGATCGCGTGTTTCGCGAGCTCGATTTCCTCCGCCGCCAGCAGCGTCAGATCCGCCCCTTCCGATCGCGCCAAGGATTGATCGTCGATCGGCAACACCAATCCCGCCTTCTCCGCCTCGCGAAATACGCTCGCCAGCCGCGCGTGCGCGTATTGCACATAGAACACCGGATTTTCCGGGGCTTGCCGCTTGGCCAGATCGAGATCGAAATCGAGATGGCTGTCGTGCTTGCGGAACAGAAAGAAAAACCGCACGACGTCCTTGCCGACCTCTTCGACCAGCTCGTCGAGCGTGACGTAGGTCGCCTTGCGCGTGGACATCTTGACCTTTTCGCCGGCGCGCGTGAGCGTAACGAACTGGTAAATAATCGCGCGAATCGGGGCGACGTCGTAACCCAGCGCCTTGACCGCCGCGATCACCTGCTGATGTTCCGCGATATGGTCGGCGCCAAACACGTCGATTATCTGCTCGAAGCCCCGCTTGAGCTTCTCGATATGATACGCGATGTCGGGCGTGCGATAAGTCGGCTCGCGATCCGGCCCCGATCGCACCAGCACCGCGTCTTTGGGCAATCCCAGCGGCTCGCCGCGCAGCCACGTCGCGCCGTCGTACTCGGCGATCAGATCGCGCTGGCGCAGTTCGTCGATCACCGCACCGACGCGGCTGACGGCCTCGCCCCTCTGTGGCTGCATCAGGTCGCGCTCGTTGGTGAAATTGTCGAAACGCACGCCCAGCCCTTCGCAGGTCGCGCGGATCTCGGTCATGATCGCTTCAACCGCAGCGCTCCGAAATACTTCGAGGTCGGTCGTCTCCGCCAGTCCCTCGCCCATGCCGCCCGATCAGGCTCCTTGCGATTTCGCGGATATATTCGCCCTGGTAGCCGTCCTCCGGCAGCGTCGCCTCGCGCCCCAGCTCCTGCAGGTAGCGCACGCGCACCGACTCGCCCAGCAGCTTCATCTGGCGGCCGCCGTCGTTGAAGTAGTATTCGCGCGTCACCCGGTAGCCGGTCGCCTCGAACAGCCGCGCGATCGTGTCGCCCAGCACGGCATTGCGGCCATGACCCACCGTCAGCGGTCCGGTCGGATTCGCCGAGAGAAACTCCACCTGCACCGTTCGCCCACGGCCGATTTGCGGCCGCGCATAGCTGCTTCCCTGCGCCGCCGCCCGCCGCAATTCCCCATGCCAATAGCCACTCGCCATGCGAAAGTTGATAAACCCCGGGCCGGCAATACTCACTTCGGCAATCTCGGGCGGCGTCTCCAGGTGGTCTTTGATAATCGACGCGATCGCCCGCGGCGGCTTGCCCTCCGCCCGCGCCATCGTCAGCGCGACGTTACTCGCGGCGTCGCCATGGGTCGGGTCTTTCGGCGCTTCGATCGCAACCGTCGCGGAGGCCGAAGTGAGTTTGCCGGAGGCGCATGCGCGAGTAATTGCGGCGCTGAGAATCGAGGCGATCAGTTCCTTCATTGTTGATTTATTGCCTAATCGTGCCAGATAGGGAGCAGTAACACTACACCAGTCGGGGCGCGCCGCGACTGTATAGACCAATTATGCAAGGAGAAATGCGATGGTGAAGATGATTGCCACCCTGAAACGCAAACCCGGGATGACCCGCAAGGAATTCAGCGACTACTGGCGCTACCATCATGCGCCCCTGGTTCAAAGTGTTCCGGAGTTCGCGCGCTATCTCCGGAAATACGTGCAGAATCACGTGGCCAGCGACACTGGACCAACCGGCGCCGCCTCCGAATTCGATGGCGTGGCCGAGTTGTGGTTCGACAGTGCCGAGGACCTCGCCGCGGCATTCGCCGGCGAACGCTATCTCGAAATCGTGCGCCCTGACGAGCTCAGGTTTCTCGATTTCGATGCGACAATTGTGTGCGTCACCGAAGAGATACCGATCTGTGGCTGATTGGTAAGTCACCGGTTCGAATGGTACCGCTTCAATCCAGCTTGCGCGCATAGCGGCGTTCATAAGGAGTAATTGATGGAACTTGGACTGGCAGGCAAGGTCGCGATAGTCACCGGCGGCAGCAAGGGCATCGGGCGTGCGACCGCTCTCGGACTTGTCGCCGAAGGCGCGTCGGTACTCGTTTGTGCGCGCGGACAGGAGGCCCTCGATGAGGTCGCCGCCGCCGCTGGAGACGCGCGCGAACGGCTCGCCACGATTAGCGCCGACCTCACCGACGGCGCCTCCATCAAGCGCGTCGTCGATCGCTGCGTTGAGCGCTTCGGCCGCGTCGATATCCTGGTCAACAACGCCGGTAGCGCGCGCACCGGCGAGTTCCTCAAGCTCGACGATCAGGCTTGGATCGACGACTGGCAACTCAAGTTTTTTGGCTACGTGCGGATGGCGCGCGAGGTTCTCCCGCACATGGAACGTCAACGGAGCGGCGTCATCCTCAACGTTATCGGCGCCGCCGCCATGAATCCGCGCCGCACCTATATGATTGGTGGCGCCGCCAACGCCGCGCTCAACCATTTCACCAAGGCGCTCGCCGACGAAGGTGCTAAGGCGGGTGTCCGCGTCGTCGGCATCAATCCGGGTCCAATTCTGACCGAACGGCTGCTCAAAATGCGCATCGGTCTGACGGGTTCGGCGGAGGCCGCCGATGAAGCCTTTCGTAAGATGACGCCGCTCGGTCGCGTCGGCACCGCTCAGGAGGTCGCCGACCTCGTCCTGTTTCTAGTCTCGGATCGCGCCGGCTTTATCCACGGCGCGAACATCACGATCGACGGTGGGTTCACCCAGGGCTTGATGGGATGATGAGGCTGGACCAGGTGCATTGCAGTCGAGCAAAGCGTCCGCCCGCGAGCGACAGGAGAAGCCTCGCTGTGCGCTTGCTTCCTCCATGCACACCGCCAAGGTCTCCGATCCGCACCCTCGAACCGGAACCAGTTCGCACCGATCAGGATGATGGCGATCGCCGCGATCTCAACCAGCCATTGCCGGCTATTTCTTCTCCTTGTCCTGGAACCATTCGGCGGAACGCGCGAGCGTCGGATATCCGGATCCGATCTGGATCAGCACGCCATGACTCGCGCGTGGCGAGATGAAAGCCTCGTAAGACTCCGGTGAAAATTCGCGCTCATCGACCATCCGCACTCCCTGTTCCTTCATCGCGGCAATCTTCTCCTTCGAGTTCGGCACATCGAAGGTGAGATGATGCAGCCCCTCGCCGCGCTTCTCGAGAAACGCCTTCACGAACGAATCGTCGCCCACCGGTTCGAGCAACTCGAAAGTGGTGCCGTTGAGATCCAGCTCGATCAACCGGTAGCCCGCCTCGCGGTTCTCATGCTCGTATAGGAAGCGCGCACCGAGCACGCCCTCGAAGAACTTGCGCGCCTCGGCGAGGCTCTTCACCGCGATGCCAATATGGTCCAGTTTGCCGATCGGTTCGTTGGCCATCCGATACTCCTCGCGTCCGTGCCTGCCGATTACCCCGCGGCGGCGAGCCGCAAACTTATCGCAGCGCCGCAGAGTTGGACAACTCTTCGCGGCGGCACCCGGATCAAAAGGGTCTCGCAGCGCGGATACGCATCAAGACGCGCCATGCATCGGAATCCGCAACGGCGCCACTCCCGCGAGAGATCGATCACGCCCCGGCGAGCCGGCTCGTTGTTGCATCGAAAGCGCCAACCCGCTTTAAGGCGATTATGCCGGGAGCACCATGGAAGATGCCGCCGCTGGCGAAGGTTTACGAAGCGCTCGGCGCCGTCGGCGACGGTCGCGTGCGAATTGAGGATTCGCGGCGCGCCTCCGTGGCGTCCTCGGACGGTACGAAGATCTACAAAGTCGAAAGTTCGGCAGACGGTGCCGAGATTTCGTCTAACGATAACGCCTCGTTCTGGCAGGGCTATCTTGGCTATCCCGCGATTGCCGTGATGATCAAGCGCGGATTCATCCAAGCCGACGAATCCGCGACCCAAGCCCTCGCGGGTGTGCCATGGAGGCAGTTGAACACGCAATATCGCAACGATTACGATCGCACGCTCGAAGACGTCATGCAGCGCGCTGCGCTAAACGGGTTCGATCCGGCCGCGATTCGCGCGGCCGCCGCAGCGGTGCTCGAAGCCGTGCGGCGAATCGCGCCGCGCCAGGGTCGGCGTCGCCGTCCTCCACGAGCAGCCTCGAAGTCCCGCCCCGAAACTCGCTAATACGATCGCTTGCCCTGCCAGCTTCCGCTCTCGATCAGAGCACCGCCGCCATAACACGAGTACCCGCCGGTGATAGCGTTGCCTCCCGTTCCTACCGTTCGTCCGGTGTAAACGCATGAGGTGCCGTCGGGCATTTGCACGCGCGCCGTGATCTGCCCGCCATTGAGCGAGGCATCCACGATTTTCCCGGTCTCATTCTGCCCCAGGCAATCCATCGTTCCGTAGCCGCAGGTGTACAGGCCTTGCAGCTTGCCTCCGTCGCCTTGCAACAAGGTGATGCTGACTTTGTTCTCCGCGTTGCATCGGTTAGGCGCGGAAGTCGCGCAGTTCGCGAGCGAGAGTCCCTCCCATACGCCGACGGTGCTGCCTGGTTTCCCGGGCTGCACCTGCATCGGAGTGCCAGACGCCGAACCGTTGTCGGCGCTCGGTGGCGGCGCGGCGCTGGTGTCGCCGACCCCGCCTCCAGTCGCGCATCCGGCCGCCGCGATAGTCGCCGCTGCGATCAGCACAATCGCCCATGCGTGGCTCTTTGAACAAGCCGCGAAGATTCCGCGCGTAATTCTGTAGTCGATCATTCGGTCCCCCGTTGCTCTCCGCCGCGCGTTCAGTAATTCCGCCGCGTCTGAAAAATGCCCTGCTCGATGATGCCGCCGCCCTGCAGGCATTCATAGCCACCCTCGAATTTGTCCCCCTCCGGCCGGCCGGTGAAAATGCACATCGATCCGTCCTCATGCATCACGCGGAACATCAGCCGCGTGTGTTTGAGCGTGCCGTTGCGAATCATGCCGGTTTCGTCGAGGTGGCGGCAAACCTGGGTCCCAAAGGCGCATTTATAATAGCCCGTGATCGCGTTGCCCTGCTGAAACATCGTCAGCGTGATCTTCTGTTCCGCATTGCATCGCCCCGGATCGTCAGGGTCATCTTCGCAGTTGGATATGCTTATGCCCTGCCACACGCCATTTACGCCGCGGTCGACTGGAGCGGCCGGATCCGACACGCGCGCCGCTTGCGGAGTTACGCTGTCCGGCGTGCTCGATTTCGCCGCGCATCCACATATCGCAAGCAAGAGCATGGTTGCCAGCGTTCCGCGCATGGCTGACAGGTATCCTCGCATTCCTCGATCTTCGTCCATGACGGACCTCGTACGGACGCGGGCGTGTTCGGAATCTAGGAGCGGGCGGCCTTGGCCGTCAAGACGAAATCTTCAGAGCGCCGCGGCGGTCCGGATCCATGGATGGCGGCAATCGCAGTTTCGCCGCGGCTGATCGCGAGGCCGTCCCTCGTTCTCGCACTTGACAATTCGCCATGGCGGGAGGTTGATCCAAGTTCACGTATCTTGCCGCTGGGAGGTGCTCCGATGAGACGCATGATCGACGCCGACGGTCATATCGTGGAACCGCGCGCGCTTTGGGAAGAGTACGTCGAGCCCGCCTATCGCGACCGCGTGATTCAAATTCGCCGCGACCGCGACGGCCATGAACTATTCTACATCAACGGCGAGCCGCGCAATCCGCTGGGCGGATCGGTCGTCATGTCGGTCATTCCCGGCGGCTTTCTCGATCCCGATCGCGCGCGCAATGCGACCTACGACGACGTGCTCCCCGGCAGTTACGATCCCCACGAGCGCATCAATGTGATGAACGACGAAGGTATCGAACTCGCGGTTTTGTACCCATCGTTCTGGCTATTATACGGCGACCTGACGGATCCGCCCCTCGCAGTTGCGGCCTGCCGGGCCTACAACAACTGGATGGCGGACTTTTGCCGCCCGCATCCGGCGCGCCTCTTCGGCGTGGCCCCGATGCCGCTGCAGGATGTCGCCGAAGCCATTCGCGAGATGCGCCGCGCGGTGACCGAACTCGGCTTCAAGGCGGTTTTCATCCGGCCCAACCCGTTCAATGGTCGCCGTCTTAACGATCCGGCTTACGAGCCGTTCTGGCGCGAAGCCGAGGAACTCCGCATCCCGATCGCGATTCATTCGAGCTTCGGCACCCGGATGCCGACGTTGGGTGGCGATCGCTATCGCGATCCGTTCTTTTCCCACATGGTCTGCCATCCGTTCGAGCAGCAGGCCGCCTGCATGGATATGATTTGCGGCGGCGTCCTCGAGCGTCATCCGCGGCTCAAGGTAGCCTTTCTCGAAGCGGGAGTGGGGTGGATCGGCTACTGGCTCGATCGCATGGACGGCCATTACGACAAGATGGGAACGCTGGTGCCGTGGCTCAAGAAGCCGCCCACCGAGTACTTTCGTGATCAGTGCTATCTCTCGCTTGATCCCGACGAGCGCACGCTCGGCGCGATGTGCGACCTGGGGTTCGATCGCAATATCCTGTGGGGCTCGGATTATCCCCATTTCGATTGCACCTACCCAGGCATCGTCGCCGACGTTGAAGAGGCCTGTGCGCATTTGTCCGCGGCGGCCCGCGACAACATAATGACGAAGAACGCGCTTCGATTTTACAACCTGGAATAGCTCCGCGAGTCACGATCCTGTTAGCTATTGCATAGCAATCGCAAAGCGATCGAGGCTCGTATGAGTCTCACGCGGCATTCAAAACGGAAATCCAAGTCGGCAAGAGCCTATCTGCGGAGAAAACGTGAACGATATCTACAGCGACCCACATCGAGCCTTGCAGCGGAAGTTCGATACCGTGCGGCTGGCCGATCGGGTGAATGAATTCGTGGTGCGGCCGACCCTTCCCGAGGAGGCCCGGGCCTTTATCGAAAGCCGCGACCTGTTCTTTCTCACCTCAGTCGATCATCGCGGCTATCCGACCTGTTCTTACAAGGGCGGCGCGCCCGGGTTTGTCAAAGTCGTGGACAACCAGACCATCGCATTCCCGAACTACAACGGCAACGGAATGTTCCTGTCGATGGGCAACATCATCGGCCACGACAAGGTCGGCATGTTATTCATAGATTTCGAGACGCCGCATCGCGTGCGCGTCCATGGCATCGCCACCATCGACGAGAATGATCCGTTGCTGGCCCAATTTCAGGGGGCGGAGCTGGTGGTGCGCGTCACCGTCACTGAAACCTTCATCAATTGCCCGCGCTACATTCACAAGTACCAGCGCCTTCAAACTTCGAAGTATGCTCCCCAGGAGGGTTGCGAGGCCCCATCGCCGCCGCAGTGGAAACGGATCGACGCCCTCCAGGACGCATTGCCCGAGCGCGAGAAGGATCTTGCCGAGAAACTCGGCGGGACGATCACCTTTGAGGAATATGGAAAGCTCGTCACTGAAGGCGAGGGCTGACCTCGGAACCAGCGTGACCGCCGTCGCGTCAGCGGCGCTGCGAATCCGGGCATGACGCGATCGTAGTGCGGCGATCCCGATTAAGGATGCCGCAATATCGCGCACGTCACGTGCTATTGATTTGTCGGCGGAAGTACAGCGCAGCAACTATCAGATAAGAACAATAGCGGCCGCCCTGCTGTGCCGTCTTGTGCTTGACCACAGATAGATAATGCCTGAATAGGTCGAGCGGTCTCTCTGGCACGGTCGCGTTCATAATCGCAACGTGATGGCCATCGACAAACCACAGCGATGAGAGGCGCGGGGAGAATGGAATGCGTGTTTTCTTGACGGGAGCGACAGGCTTCATAGGTGAAGCAATCGTGCGGGAATTACTCCCGGCGGGGCATCAGGTGCTCGGGCTCGCGCGCAGCGCCGCCGCCGCGGACTCCTTGGCGCGGCTCGGAGTCGAGGCGCATCTGGGAGATCTCTCGGACCCCGACAGCCTTGCCGCGGGTGCGCGGATTTGCGACGGCGTGATCCACACGGCCTTCATCCACGACTTCTCCGCCTATGCAGCCGCCGCCGAAACCGACCGGCGGGCCGTCGAAGCGCTGACCGGCGCGCTGGAGCGCTCAGGCAAGCCGTTCGTCTTGACCTCCGGCACCGCCCTGCTCGCGCCCGGCCGTACTGGCACGGAAGAGGACTCGCCCGCGCCTGGGAGCGCGGCTGGCCTGCGCGCCGCAGCCGAGGCGACGGCCCTGGCTACCGCCGATCGCGGAGTGCGCGCCAGCGTCGTGCGGCTGCCGCCTTCCGTCCACGGCATCGGCGACCACGGCTTCGTGCCCGCGCTTATCGACATCGCACGCCGCGCGGGGGTCTCCGCTTTCATCGATGATGGGGCGAATCGGTGGCCAGCGGTGCACCGGCTGGATGCCTCACGCCTCTACCGACTCGCGCTTGAGCACGCAGCTCCCGGATCGCGCCTGCACGCCGTGGCTGAAGAGGGCATTGCTATGCGAGCGATCGCCGAGGCGATCGGCGCTGGGCTCGGCGTCCCGGTGCGGAGTCTCGCCAAGGCTGAAGCAGGCACTCACTTCGACTGGCTGGCGACCTTCGCCGCGATCGACAATCCAACCGCCAGCGTTCTCACACGCAAAGCCTTGGGATGGAATCCGAAGGAACCCGGACTCTTGGAGGACATGAAGAATAACGGATATTTCCAGTAACCCGGTCCCCTTCCACCCGTCGGCAACCGTCGCGCGGGGCAGGGCCGAACTGAAATTCAAATCGCGGATTATCCACGACCATGAGAAAGCTTCTCGCGCTGATCACCCTGCTCTCACTCCTGAGCGCATACCGCTCGGGACCCAATTCGGCTCTCGCCGACCAGGACTCTTACCTCAGTCCCTCCATTGTCGATCTCGTGCATATCCTGGCGCCCCCGCCCACACCCGACTCCGCTGCCGGCAAGGCCGATCTGCAAGCCGTGCTGGATGCGCAGCGAAACCGTACCCCGGCCGAAGCCGCGAGCGCTGAAGCGGATGCGCAGATCTCGGTCTTCCGCTTCGCCGACGCGATCGGACCTGGCTTCAAAGCCGAGAATCTACCATTAACCGCGAAGTTCTTCGCCAAAATCTCCGCCGACGAGAGGCAGGCCGTGGTGGCCTCCAAGGCGTATTTCAATCGACCGCGTCCATTCGTTGCGGATACTCGCGTCCATCCGGTCGTCAGGGAGCCGGCCAATGCCTCGTACCCGAGTGGCCACGCGACGTTCGCCTATACCGATGCAATCATTCTCGCCTACATGTTGCCGGAAAAGGCGGCGGCGATCTTCGACCGCGCCGGAATCTACGCGCATAATCGCGTGGTCGCCGGAGTCCACTATCCGAGCGACATCGAAGCCGGGCGTATCTCAGGATCTGTGATCGACAACGTGCTTCTGCACAACGCGATCTTCATGGCGGACTTCGAAAAGGCTCGAATCGAAGTTCGCCGCGCCCTCGGTCTGCAATAGGGGCGATGAGTTCGCGATGGCGAGCCCTGGCTGAATGCGTCCGCCACCGAAGATGATGTGCGTCAGGCCGCTTTCTTCATCCCACGCGGCAAGACGAAATCGAATTCGAGCGTATAGAACGGCGCCTTGAGTCCTCGCTTGCTGATTTCCGCCGGATCGTCGTGCTTTTGCATTCCCGCGACCAATGATTCCTTGACCGCTCCCACGATGTCGGAATCGATCCACTTATCCCCCTGGATGAATATCTGCGTCATCAAATCCTCGCATCCAGGATGCTGCACTAGCGCGTGCAGATGAGCCGGCCGCCATGCATGCCGTCCCAACGCCCTCACCAGCGCACCGGTCGGCCCGTGCTTGGGGATCTCGTATGACGAGGGCACCCAGGTCTGGATCTCGAAGCGGCCGTGATCGTCGGATTTCACGCGCGCGCGCAGGTTGAACGGCGCTTTCTCTTTGGGGATGTTGAAATGCGAATACGCCCCTTCAGCGTCCGCCTGCCAGAAATCCACGATCGCTCCCGGCAGCGCCTTGCCCTCGGTCGAACGAACGGTACCCGAGAAGACCAGCACGTCGCCGGGTTCGTCCTTGCGATGAGGCAAAACGCACGGCGATTTCAACTCGGGCATATCGCGCAGGTAAAACGGCCCCTCGACGGCGGTCGCGGTCCCCCCACGCTCGCTGTTGTTGACCAAATCGACAGTCGATTCCAGGAACACGTCGAAGAGCAGCGGAATTTCTCCCTTTTCGCCGACCTCGGTGATAAAACTCAGTGCGCGATTGAACTCCGCGTAGGTCACCTGGTGCTTACTGATAAACTCCTTGAGCGTCGCGTTGAGATCGTCGAATAGCTCGTTGAGTCTCGGCTTATCAATGTGGCTTTTGGTTGAACTCATGGCTGCTCCTTGCCCGTGCGAATAGTTCCGCGATTGGAACCGCGACAGTGAACGATCAACGTCCAAACCCGCTGCTCCCAACCAACCGCCGGGCCCGCGGCTTCCCCCTCATACCATTTTCGTGGAGCGAATTGTTAGTGCCGAGCGTATTCGATTCCGCTAACCTCAGAAAAGGTAGCTGGCAAATCGAACGAGTATTCTGGATGTTTGAGCCGATGCTCGATGGAGCTTGGGTCGTCGTCCCGGTTCAGACGAGATAGAGATCGGGTGTGAAATAGCGGCGCTCAACGGCCTGACATTTTGTGCACGCCAGACCCTTGAGCGCCGGGTTGATTGTCGTTATGCCAGAATCGGCTTCATGGCGACGAATTTCGAGAGTACCGCGCACCATTGTCGCTTAGGCGACCCGCTTGAAGCCATGCCCCTCGTCCTCGGTGCAGACCGGAGCCGGGTTCATTTCGGTGAAGGGTACGCGGGATTCGTTGGCCGCAATCGCGCGTGCCAGGAACCGCTCGACGAAATCGCCCTGAGGCTTCACCTTGTGCGGTGTGCGGAAATCGGCTGCGAAAGTCCGGCTCCACACATACCAATCTGCTGCAAGCAGAACGGCCGCGACGAAACCGGCATAGGCCAGCATCGTGAAAGTCGGGTAAACCATAGCCGCGAAGCTGAAAACGTTGATATTCGGGTTAACCATCTGTCCGAGCCTCCCTTGCTCTTGCAGAGGAAGATAAGCACGGTCTGTGCCATCGTAAAGTGGCCGCTTTCATTGAACTATTGCGCAGTTGCGAAATGAAACTCTTTTCAATTTGCGAATTGTGAGCGAAACGGGAACCTTAAACACTTATGCTATCGCTCCCCTCGACAAACATCCTCTTATCGGCGCGATATTGAGTCTCCTAACGTTCACGACTAATGCCAGTTCTATTCTCAATCCGCTTCACGAGGTCCATTGAACGCATCTGAAATGCCCGCCGGCCTCCTTGAGGGCACTCTCGACCAAATCCTCTACATCAACGAGGAAAGCGGCTATGTCGTCGCGGTGGTAGAATGTGGCGACGACACCGGCACGCGGCGGCGTATTACGGTCGTGGGCGAGCTTGGCACCATCGAGATTGGAGCGGGACTGCGCCTGAGCGGGCACTTCGAGAAGCATCCGCGTTACGGCGATCAGTTTCGCGTCGAGGACTTCGAGACGCTGCGGCCTGCCGGCGTCAACGCTCTCGAGCGCTATCTCGCATCAGAAATCAAAGGAGTCGGCCCCGCGCTCGCGAAGCGAATCGTCGATCGCTTCGGCGAGGATCTGCCTGCCGTGCTCGATAAATCGCCAGAGCGCCTGCACGAGGTCCGCGGGTTGCCGGCCGCCGTCGCGCAACGGATTGCGCTGGCCTGGCGCGATTCCTCCGGACTGCGCGAGTTGACCGTGTTCCTGCGCGGCCACGGCATCGCGGCCGCCCACGCCCGGCGCATCCACAAGGTCTATGGCCACGACTCGCTCGAAACCGTCCGCAACGATCCGTATGTTCTCGCGCGCACCATCACCGGTATCGGCTTTCGCACCGCAGACGTCGTCGCCGAGAAGCTCGGTATCCCGCGCAATTCGATTCAGCGCGCCCGCGCCGCGACCATCTACATGCTCGAACGCATGGCCGATGAAGGCCATGTCTTCGCCCCCTTCGGCTACCTGGAACACCAGTTCCAGAACGGCCTCGAAATGAATCCCGAACTCGCCGCCGACGCCCTCGGCGAACTCACCGCCAGCGGCGATGTCGTGGCCGAAGATGTCGATGGCGCGCCCGCCGTTTACCTCAAGCGCTTGTACGAAGCCGAGACCACCGTCGCCGAACGCATCAGGATGCTGGTTGCAGGCCGCCCGATGAGTACTGCTGTAATTGAAAAGGCGATGACCGCGGCGCGCAAGCCCGACGGCATCGCCCTCTCGCCCGAGCAGTTGCGCGCGCTCAAGACCGCTCTGCAGGCTAAGGTCACCGTCATCACCGGCGGTCCCGGCACCGGCAAGACTACCTTGCTGAAGTCGCTGCTGGTCGCCCTCGATTCAGCCGGACTCAAGCCGACGCTGGCCGCGCCCACAGGCCGCGCGGCACGCCGCCTTGCCGAGGCTGCCGGCCGCGAAGCCAAAACCATCCATCGCCTCCTCGAGTATTCGCCCGAGACCAACGAGTTCCTCCGCTCCGAGCGCTTTCCGCTACGCACCAACTTCCTCATCGTCGATGAAGCTTCGATGATGGATGTCGAGCTCGCCGCGAGCCTGGTACGCTCGCTGATACCCGGTGCGTCGCTCTTGCTGGTGGGCGATCGCGATCAACTGCCGTCGGTGGGGCCCGGCAGCGTCCTCAAGGATGTCATCGCGTCCGGGCTGGTGCCGGTGGTCGAGTTGCAGGAGGTCTATCGGCAGGCGCGCGAGAGCCTCATCGTCGCTAACGCGCATCGGCTCAATCGCGGTGAGATGCCGGTGACCCAGAACGATGCCGACAGTGACTTCTTTTTCTTCGAGCGCGCCGCGCCCGAGGACGTCCTCGGTACGATTAAGCAGTTGGTGCAGAATCGCCTCGTCGGCCGCTTCGGCATTTCCGATCCGCGCGAGATCCAGGTGCTAACGCCGATGAATCGCGGGCCGCTCGGCACCCAGGCGCTCAATCGTGAGCTGCAGGACCTGCTCAATCCGCGCGGCCGTGAGCTGCGCGCGGGCGATCGCCGGTTTCGCGAGGGCGACCGCGTCATTCAACTGCGCAACAACTACGACAAGTTGATTTTCAACGGCGCCATCGGACGCATCGTCGCGGTCGATCCGGCCAAGGGGCGCGTGGGTGCGGTGTTCGACGAGGGCAGCGCCGAGTATGACTATTCGGACCTCGACGAACTCGGACTGGCTTACGCGATTTCGATTCACAAGAGCCAGGGCAGTCAGTATCCGGCGGTCGTCATTCCCATGCATCAGAGCCACTTCCTGATGCTGCGGCGCAACCTGGTTTATACCGCCATCACCCGCGCCGAACGGGTCTGCGTGCTGGTCGGGACGCGGACCGCGCTGGCCCAGTCGGTGCGCAACGAGGACGAGCGCCGCCGCTATAGCCGGCTGGCCGATCGCCTGCGCGTGGAATGAGTATTCGACGGACGTAGCTCCGCTATCGAGCTTCGTCCGGCGCGTTCCCCGCCCACTCCGCCCCTCATCGCGAACGATTAGCGAAAGCCGGCATCACCTTGGTCGCGAAGCGCTCCAGCGACGCGCGCGAATGCGCATTCGACAGATCGCCCCAAGCGAACGAGAGCACTAGGTAATCGCATCCGCTGTGCTCGAAGAAGTTCGCAACCTGATCCTGCACTTCATTGACGGTGCCTACGATTGCCACGTCCTGTTTGCGCGCGACGTCGATGTCGTCGGTAAAGCCGTAGGCCGGAATAGTTCGGAAATCGAGCCACAGCTTGGTGATGTTGTTGTAATAGGCGCGGTACGCGGGGCGCGCAATTTCGTTGACTTCGCGATCGTCCCCCGCGATATAGGCGTGCCGGATTGCGCCGCGCCGCGGCTCCGCGATATGCGGATTCAGATCGTTGGGGCCGCCTTTGTGCTTCTTCAATTCCTCGCGGTACATCTCGGTGAACTTCTTCAACGCCGGAATGGGCCCGTTGCCGACCATGTGCATCCCGTGCCGCGCGGCGAAGAGCACGCTGTCGGGCGTCGCGCTGCCGTACCATACGCCCGGATTCGGCCGCTGCTTCGGCGTCAGCACGACCGGCACCGAATCGAAGCGGTAGTAGTGCCCGCGATGATTGAGGTGATCGTTGCGCAAACCGCTCATCACGGCGCTCAGCGCCTCCTCGAACATCTCGCGCGCATCCATGAAAGGCACGCGATGATACGCGAGTTCGAAAGGCGATACGCCGCGCCCGACGCCCAACTCGAAGCGGCCGCCGCTGATCTGATCGATCATGCAGATCTCCTGCACCAGCCGCAGCGGATTATACAGCGGCAGCAGGAAAACCAGCGGTCCCATGTGAATACGTTGCGTACGCGCCGCCAACGCAGACAGAAAAATCGCGGGCGAGGGTGCGAGGCCGAGCGGCGTCGCATGATGTTCTGCCACGTGGTAGCAAAAGAACCCCGCGGCGTCGGCGGCCGCGGCCAACTGCAGGCGCTCTTCGAAGATCCGATCGAGCGGCTCGTCGCGACGCTCCAGATGATCGAAGATGCCGAATGCGATCTCACCCATTGGCGCAGATTCCCTGGAAAGCTTTCACCGCTCTCCGTCAGTGTTTTCTGAAGCCGCGACCACCCAAACTCGTAATACGCCAGCCGTCAGCACTCTTCTTTTAGTCCACGGGAAGTCTGAAACCTCTCCCAAGGTTTCACAAAAAGCCACAGTTGGTTACTCAACCGCGCTCCTTGCGGTCCTATGCCGGCTCGACCGTCCCCGTCACAAAGGCGAGCGCGGTCGCGCCGTTGGTGCTCCACACGCTATGCGTACATCCGTTGGGACGATAACTTAGATTGCCCGCCGCCAGTTCGCCCGATTCGTCTGCGTTGGAGCCCTCGATCACGAACACGATCTCGTCGCCGACATGCCGATGCGGCGCGAGCTTCGCGCCCGGCTCGAACCGCGCCAGCGCCACTCGCCGATGAGTCTCCTTGTCGTTGAAGATGGGCTTCTGCCGGATGCCTGGGAGCGCATCCACCCACGCGATCTCGTTGAGCTTGATCACCTGCGAGGCCGGTCCGCGCTCGCCCTCTTTGGGCGCCGCCACCGTGCCCGAGATGACGGCGAAGACCGTGGCGCCGTGCTTGCTGGTCACCGAATGGACACAGCCGTTCGGCCGATAGCCGACGTTGCCCGCCGTCACGGTGCCGAACTCGTCCGCGATCGCGCCCTCGATTACATAGAGGATTTCGTCGCCGTCATGGCGATGGTTGTTGAGCTTCGATCCCGGCTCGAAGCGCGTCAATTGAGCGCGCCGCTTGGTGGCCGGGTCGGACCATAGCGGCTTGGCGAGGATGCCCGCGTGCATCGCCTCCCATGCAATCTCGCTCACCGCGACAATTCGTGACGCTGTCGATTCGGCCATGAGGGATCTCCCGTGCCGCCCTGAAATTCGCCCGCTTCATGCGACGGCGGCGGCGCTACCGGTCGATAATCCGGTTCGGCGTCTGATGTCAAACCGCACGCCCCGGCAAATCGCGCACCCGACGCGGCCTTACCCTGCCGTGCCACCCGATAGATAGGTGCGGCTGCGGCGGAAGTGAACTTGTAATACAAAAACGCGCCGTGCTTAGATGCGGTTAAGAAGCATCGGTCATCAGGGCGAGGTGAACGTGATGGAATACAACGTCATCGACGCGGACGGTCATATTCTCGAGCCTCCGGATTTGTGGGATCAATATATCGATCCGAAGTTTCGCGAGGGTTGCCCGAGGCTGGTTACGGCGGCCGACGGGTTGGAAATCTTCCGCGTCGAGCACGATGACGCGGTCGATCTCGGCCGCGGCAAGAAGCGCGTCAGCTTCGGCGCGGTGGGCGCGTTCGGCGCACGCGACGGATCAGTGTCGGCCAAGATTCCTTACAGCGAGGGGCGCAAGGGCGGCTTCGATCCGCACGCGCGCATCCCGGACATGGATGCGGAAGGGATCGACGCGGCCTTCCTCTATCCGAGCCTGGGATTGTTTCTCGGCTCGATGAAGGACCCGGAGTTCGCCGCGGCGGCGTGCCGCGCGTATAACCGCTGGCTCGCGGACTACTGCAAGCCATACCCCCAGCGGCTGTTCGGTGCGGCGATGCTCCCGATGCAGTCGGTGGAGGCGGCCGTCAAGGAGATGCGCTACGCGGCGCAGGAACTCGGCTTTCGCGCCGGGTTCATCCGGCCCAACCCCTACAACGGACGCGTGCTGCACGACCCCGCCTATGAGCCGCTCTGGAATGAAGCCGAGGAGATCGGCTTCTCGATGGGAATCCACGGCGGTTCCGAGAGCGGACAGGTGACGCTCGCGATGGATCGCTTCACCAGCGGCGGCGCGGTGCGGCATTGCGTGGCGCATACCTTCGAGATGATGGCTGCCGCAACCAGCCTGATCATGTGCGGCGTCTGCGACCGCCATCCGCGGCTCAAGTTCGCGTTCCTGGAATCGGGCGGCGGCTGGATGGCGGGCTGGCTTGATCGGATGGACCGCCATTTCGACGACAAGGGCATGAACGATACGCGGCTCACGATGCGGCCGAGCGAACTGTTCCGGCGGCAATGCTTCATCTCCTTCGAGCCGGTTGAGAAGTCGCTGCCGCTGCTGGCCGACTATATCGGGTCGGACAATATACTGTGGGCGACTGACTATCCCCATCTGGATGGCTTTCCGAACGCGGCCAACATGATCAAGGCGATGGGGATGCCGGCCGAGACCTTGAGCAACGTGCTCGCTGGCGGGGCGAAGCGGTACTACAACCTGCATTAGGCAGAGACCGCAGCCGTTCGTCCTAATAGTCATACGCGCGGTAACAGTCTAGCCGGCGCTGCGCGAGTGAGTGCGCCACAGCGGATGCCCGCAGGCGTGGGGCTGGGAGTCGCAGCGGGCGCGGAGGTTTGGGGGTCGGCTATCGCTGACGATCGCCATCTGAAATAATTCCGGGCAGTGGCCAGGACAGTAGATCCAGAACAAATCGCGACCGCGCTCGCCCAAGTAACATACCCCGGCTACCAGACCGATATTGTGTCGCTCGGGCTGGTCGAGGAAATTACCCCCGGGGCGGACGGCAGCTACACGATCACGCTTCGCAGCGGAACCGATCGCGAAGAGATCCTGCGCGATCTCGCCGCCAGGATCCACCAGGGGCTCACCCACGAACTTGGCGTGGCGAAAGTCGAGTTCAAGGTGCGCAAAGTCGAGCCCGAGTTGGGCGAGAAGACTGGCAAGGTGCGGCTCGAAGGTACGCGCTTTATTGTGGCGGTGGCGAGCGGCAAGGGCGGCGTGGGCAAGTCAACGGTGGCGGCGAACCTGGCGGCGGCGCTGGCGCGCAGTGGCTACAAGGTCGGATTGCTCGACGCGGATATCTACGGGCCGTCGGTACCGATGATGTTCGGGACCGGCGCCGAACGGCCTCGCAGCGCCGGGGGTCAGGCGTTTTACCCGGTCGAGCGTTTTGGCGTGAAGCTGATTTCGATCGGTTTCTTTCTCAACGACAAGGCCCCGGTAATATGGCGCGGCCCCATGGTGATGGGCGCGGTCAAGCAATTTCTGAAAGACACGCTGTGGGGCACGCAGGATTTTCTGATCGTGGATTTGCCGCCGGGGACCGGCGACGCTCAATTGACGCTGGCGCAGGAAGTTGCGATCGACGGCGCGGTGATCGTCACGACGCCGCAGGAAGTGGCGGTGGCCGACGCGCTGCGGGCGGTGCGGATGTTCCGCCAGGTCCATTGCCCATTGATCGGCGTGGTTGAGAACATGAGCTACTTCGCCTGTCCGGAGTGCGGCGATCGCGACGAGATCTTCGGGCACGGAGGGGGCGCCAGGATGGCGGCGCAGGAGCATACGGAAGTGCTCGCGCGAGTGCCGCTATTCGTCGAAGTGCGCGAGGCGGGCGACGCGGGCACGCCGATCGTGATCGCCCAGCCGGGACATCCGGCGAGCCAGGCGTTTATGGAACTGGCGCGGCGAGTGGCGGCGGCGATGCCGGCAAACTGATCGGGGTGCGGAGATGCTTGGCGCGAGACTGCTGGGCGGGAAACTTGAACGATCGGGAACCTTTTGCGATGTCAACGCTGATAACGGAAGAATGTATCAACTGCGGCGCGTGCGCGCCGCGCTGTCCCAATAACGCGATCTATGCGGGCGGCGCGTCATGGGAACTCGATGGTGAAAGCCACGACCCGATCGCGCCCGATATCTACTATATCGTGCCGGGCAAGTGCACCGAGTGCGTGGGCTTTTTCGATCATGAGGAGTGCGCGGCGGCGTGTCCGGTGGATTGCTGCTTGCCCGATCCGCAGATTCCCGAGCATGAAGAGGCGCTGATCGAGCGCGCCCGGGTGCTCCATCCGGAGGTCACGTTCGAATCCGAGTTCCCATCCCGCTTCCGCAAATAACCCGGCTTGTTTTTCCTTTCCGATCGCTGATTTTTGTGCGCGACAGCGCCGGCATTTCCTTGTACGAGAGGAAAGGTTAATCAGGATCGATGACGAGTGATCAAAGGAAAGAAGTCGCTATCGGCTTGGGCCTGTGCCTGATTCTGCTGGCTCTCGGCGCGGCGGCACTATTTCATGTCGCGGTATCAGGCGTCGATACGCTTCGCCCGAAATACTACCAGCCTGCCAACAGCCGGTATCTGACGGTTGCTATGTTTGTCGCTGTTATGACTTGTTTCGACATTTCCGTGTCTCGGCTCTGATACCCTCGCCCTGTCCTGGGAGAGGGTAAGCTCGTGTGCAAGCGCGGGAGAGGGCTCTCTGCCCATCACCGAGCATCAAACCAATAGGAGGCTGAACCTCAACCAGACACTAGAACGGGTAGTTAATGCCCGAAAATACCGCGGGGCCCTCGCCGCCCATGCCGACGTCAACGTAGCCGACGACGAAAGGCTCGGCGATGGCGCGGAAGCCCATGCCGCCGACGGTGTGGAGTTCCTGAAAGGGATTGGTGGACATCGAATGCCAGACGTGGCCGGTATCGAGGAAGGGCGCGAGTTCGAGGATACCATGAGTGCCCATGACGGTGGCTTCGAGGACGCGCGTGCGGACCTCGATGTTGGCGTCGCCGATATTGTTATCGATAAAGCGGCCGGCGCCATAGCCACGTAGGGTCTCGACGGTATAGAGGAAGCTTTCCTCGCCGCCGAGCCAGGGCATCGACCAGAAGGGCGTCTCGTTACCGGCGGGGGTCCATTGCATATAGAGATGGCCGGCGAGGGTGACGCGGTTACCGAGGGGCAGGTAGCGGACCAGTTCGCCGCCGAAGCGATTATAGGAGACCGAACTCAGGAAGGCGCGGTCGGCCAGGCCGTAGTAGAGGATGGCGAGGCCGCCGGTGCGCGGGATATCGATGGAGTCGCGTGTGTCATAGGTGACGCGGGCCTCGTCGTACATTTCGCTGCCGCCGTTGATGCCCTTGACGTTGGGGAAGACCGTGAAAATCTGCGGCGTGGTAGTGAAGCCGCCTTCCTGGATACGGACGTAGCGCGGTCTCATCAGGTAGGCGAGTTGGAGGTCGGGCGTGATGTTCCATCCGAGGAGCCCGCTGAAATAGAGCTGTTCGGTGGTGTAGTTGGTTTCCTGGCCGAGGCGGGAGCTGTTGCCGATGCCATAAAAGCGTTCGGTCGGATCGCGCTCGAAGAAGAACCTGCCGGTGAAGGAAAAGCGGTCGTGATGCGTGCGGCCGGTTTCGTAGTTGAGGTCAACGTTGCGGGCGATATTCTGCTGGGCGCCGCCGATCGCATACCATTGCGTGTCTTCCGAAGGATAGGAGAGAAAGCGGAGGTTGCCGCCGGGGCCGAGGGTGCTGTTGTTGTTGATGTCAGGGGCGAAGATGTAGCGGATGTCGCCGCTCTTATCCTTGAGCAGCATCGCGGCCAGAATGCCGTAAGTGACGCCGCCGTTAGGATTGGTGGCGACCTCGGGAATTGGGTAGAGCGAGAAGGGCCAGTTGTGCGGATTGAGCGAGGGCGGCCAGGTGTTGGGATCGAGGAGGGTGAAAGCGTTGGCGGGAAGCGCCGCCAGAGTGCTTGCGAGCAGGAGCAGTATCGCCACAAAGAGCCGTTTCATTTAGTCCCGGAGCCCCGCATTCCCGTGAAATCTCACGGGTCTCGCCGATCGAGCAAAAGCCGCGAATCAATGAAACAGAGTTACAGTCTTTTGAGCGACGATCAACGAGGGGCGTGAAGAAATTACGGGGCGGGAATGGCGGCCGAGGAAGGATTATTCGGCAGGAAAGCGTTGGCCATGAGCGGCAGCGAATCGGGTTTTCGCTTCTGCCCGAAATGTGCAAGGATTCGTTCGAGCAAAATTTTAAGGCCCGTCAGCATCCGGCCCTCCCGATGCCGCGACATCCGCGGACATTGACGACCGGTTAGTGAAGCGGAGCGGCATAAGAAATCGAGGAGGATCTCCAATGGCGAAAGTGGACGGCGGCGAACTGGTCGCGCGCATCATCCAGGAAAACAAGGCGCGCTATTGTTTCGCGATCAACGGTGGTCACCTGTTCCCGATCCTGGCGCAGTTGCGCAGCCATGAGATCAAGCTGGTGCACATGCGGCACGAGCAGGCGACGGCATACGCGGCCGACGGCTACGCGCGGATGACGGGGGAGGCCGGGGTGTGCATGGTGACGGCGGGCTGCGGCTTGACCAACGCGGTGACGGGGCTGGCGCTCGCGGCGATGACCAACAGCGCGGTGGTGTGTATTTCGGGACAACATCCGAACACCGAGGACCATCAGGGGTCGTTTCAGGAAGCTTACGGGTCGGACGTGGTGCGCAGCTTCGCGAAGTACACCAAGCGAGTGACCGACTTCAGCACGATCGAATTCGACATGCGGCTGGCATTTCGAGAGGCGCTGACGCCGCCGCAAGGGGTGTCGTTGATCGAGATACCGCAGAACATTCTCTATACGCAAGGCGAGGACGCGAAGCAGCGCGCGGGCGGCCAGCGCTTCACGCCGGATGATGTGCGTTCGGCAGGCGACCCGGACAAGATCGACCGCGCAATCGAATTGCTGCACGCGGCCGAACGCCCGCTGATCGCGGGTGGCGACGGGCTATTCTGGTCGAACGCGGCGCCTGAACTAAAGGAATTCGTCGAGCTGACTTCGATCCCGGTCTATGCGCGGCGCGCCGGCCAGGGCTCGGTGTCGGAAGAACATCCGCTGGCGATTCGAGGGGCTTTCAAGAAGCCGTTCACGGGACGCGCCGACGTGGTGCTGACGCTCGGCTTTCGCTTCTGGAGCGGCGAGCATTTCGGGCGCATGCCGACCTGGAACGACAAGGCAAAATACATCCAGTGCGACCCGGTGCCGTCGCGCATCGGGTGGCAGGTGCCGGCGGAGATTCCGCTGGTCGGCGATCCGAAGCTGGTGCTGCGCCAGATGATCAAGCGCATCAAGGAGCTGAAACTCGACTTCTCGAGGAACCGCACTTCAAGCTGGGTCAAGGAACTGGCCGAAGTGCGATCGAACTTCGAGAAGGTCGTCGCCGACAATGAGAAAAAGGTCCACGGTAACCTGCCGATTCATCCGGCGCGCGTGACTAAGGATCTGGTTTCGGTGCTCGACAAGAACGCGACCGTGGTGATCGACAGCTTCACGCTGTCTGGATGGATGAGCCAGAACTTCGTGTGCCGGTTCCCGGGATCGGTGATTGATGCGGGACCGCTGGCGCCAGTCGGCCACGGCTTTGGCATGGGTATCGGCGTGCAGCTTGCGCGGCCGGGTAAGCAGGTCGTGCTCGTGATGGGCGACGGCGGGCTAGGAATCGGGGGCTGGGACATGGAGACGGCGGCGCGCTACAACCTGCCGATCGTGTGCCTGCTGTATAACAACAGTTCGTGGGGCCCGAGCTTCGAATCGATGCCGATGCTGAAGGATCGGACAGAGCCCTTCAACATGCTGCAGAACATTCGCTACGACAAGATCTTCGACGAGATGGGCTGTCATGGCGAGCAGGTGGAGAAACCGGACGAGATCATCCCGGCGCTGGAACGGGCTTTCAAATCGGGCAAGCCGTCGATGATCAACGTAATCGGGGACAAGACGGTGGGGCATCCGACGCTGGGCGGCAACCTGCTGGGATCGACCGGCTCCAACTAGGTTCTTTCGAAGCAACCGAAATAACCTCGGTTTGCTAGACGACTGTTCGCTGAACGGCCTGGGGCGCCACAACGACCCAGGCTCGCATGGAAGCCGCGCCCTTACAGGGCGCGGCTTATTGACGCGTATCACGCACGGTGCGCAACTTTATGTAAAGCGGGTGGAAGGGCGGGATCGCCCTTCCACCCGTCCCAACTCCCTAAACAACGTCAGTTTCCCGAAACGATTTATCGCACCGCGACACCTATCCCCACGAAGCTCTCGCTCTAACCCCTCGCCTTATCCTGGGCGAGGGCAAGCTCGCATAAAGAGCTCGGGAGAGGTGTCCCATCCTCCTCCCGCCTACCCGTACCCCGAGCATCGCGAGCGTCAAACCCAAGGGGAAGTCTGAAACCTTCATAAGGTTTCAGCAAAAAATATAAGTTCTTCATCCCGTCTTTCTCCACCTCTCAAGCCGTCGCGCTCTCCCTCCGACCCCCGCGCAACTTCCTCGCCGTCTCGACCATATCGCCCATGCCCTCGCCGGGGGTTTGTAGCATCCCTACCACCATTGCAGTTATCTCCGGTCCCGCTGAGGTCGGTGAACCCGCGTTGAAGGGCGGCTGCGGATCGTACTCGAGCAACAACTGAGTTATCTTGGCGACCGTTTCGCCGCGCAATTCCGCCAGCAGCGTCAGCCCAAAATCGATCCCCGCGGTCACGCCGCCGCCCGTAAATCGATTCCGATCTGCCACCACCCGGCTATGCACCCCCTCGATTCCCAGCGCTTCGAGCGTGTCGTATGTCGCCCAATGCGTCGCCGCCTTATAGCCGTCGAGAAGTCCTGCCGCGCCGAGTATCAGCGAGCCGGTGCAGACCGACGTCACGTACCGCGCTGTCTTCCCGCACTCGCGCAGAAACGCAAGGATTTCAGGATCCTGCATCGCGTCGTTGGTCCCGAGTCCGCCCGGCACAAACAGCACGTCCAAGTCCTGGGGACAGTTCGCGAACGTGGTCGTCGGCACCATCGAGACGCCGGAGTCCGTTGGCACCGGGTCAAGCGTCTTCCACAAGAGATGCGTCTGGCTGTGCATCCCCAGCACCACTTGCGGGCCGGCCAGGTCGAGCAACGTCATCCGCGGATAAATCAGCATGCCGAGTTGGATGGGCGCGAGCTCCCTGGGAGCGCCATTGGTTGTTGTATTTTCCATGATTCGATGAAATAGCACGACCGTTCGTGCTATACAAATGATTGTGATTACAATCTGCGACATGATTGTAGCCGCGAAGGCGAAACCTAAACCATCGCGTGGGAAAATGCAGACCGCCCTTTACCGCACCGCCCGCATTACCGGATGATTGGACAGCGTCATCATGAAGGACACCAAAGACCGCATCATCGCCGAAGGCCTCGACCTCCTCACCCGCAATGGCTTCGCGGGGGTGACACTCGGCGTGCTCGCACAGCAAACCGGGATGTCGAAAAGCGGCCTGTTCGCACACTTCGGATCCAAATCGGAGGTTCAGCTTCGCCTGCTCGACGAGTCGATGCAGGTCGCCACTACCACCATCTTCGAGCCCGCGATGAAATCGCCCGAAGGCCTTCCTCGAATGCGCGCCGTCTTCGAGCGATGGCTCGGATGGACCGCGAAGGCCGGCCTACACGGCGGCTGTCCTATTGTCGGCGGCTTCTTCGAATTCGATGACGCCGCCTACGACGATCCGGTGCGCCAACGGCTGGCCGCGATCGAGGCGCAATGGCGTCGCTTCCTCGATGGTCTGACCTCCGCCGCAATCGACGCGGGCCATCTCAAGGCCGGCCTCGATATCGATCAGTTCGTGTGGGAAATGTGCGGAATCTACCTCAGCCACCATGTCTCGTATCGATTCACGCGCGACCCTCGAGCCACCGAACGAGCGCTGACCGCGTTCGAGGGACTGGTCAGTCGCTCTAGTCCGATACCGGCCGCGAAGAAGAAGGTCTCTGCGAAGCATACTCGCCATAGACCGGAAACCGCCTCGCGATCCACCTGAGGAGGTTTGCACAAGGTCTGTCTGTCACTCTGAGCGCTGCGAACAGTCCCGGGATTCCTTGCTCCGCAGACTCCATTCAGAATGACACCCGATTTATGCAAAGCTTCCCCGATCGTGCCCCCCGCGACGAACCCTTACTCGCACTTCCGAATAGACTCTCGAAAATGCCCACGCCACGAAGCTCTCGCTCTAACCCCTCGCCTTATCCTAGGCGAGGGCAAGCTCGCATAAAGAGTGCGGGAGAGGTCTCCCATCCAATGCTGGCGCGGTATATTTTCCGCACGAAAATCCGATCCGCGCTCGTTGTCGTCGCTCTCGCGACAATCATGACAGCCACGGCCTGCCATCGCGATTCGAACGACCTCCCGCTTTCGTGTCCCCCCGGCGCCACCCTGATGGGCGCGCCGCCGCCGAAGGGCGATGAAGTTTGGTGTCAGAAGATAGTCGATGGGAAGGCGGTCAAGGACGGCATCTTTGTGGCCTACTACGGTGGCACGGATCGGATGATCCAGGGCTACTATCGCGACGGAGTGCAGGTGGGCGAGTGGACGACGTGGTACGAGAACGGCGAGCGGTCGGCGGTGGACCATTATCGCGAGGGCGTGCAGAACGGGCTGCATACGAGTTGGTACGCGAACGGCGTCAAGGCGCTGGAGGGGAACTATCGCGACGGGAAACGGGAGGGCATCTGGACGCGATGGGATCCGACGGGACTTACGAGCAAGCAGGAGACCTATCGCGACGATCTCAAGATCGAGATAATTCCGCGCCGCGATGCAGGTAAGTCCGGATGAATCGAGGGCGCGGGCTCGCGACTGATGGCGGTTGAGCGAGACTAGTCGGAAGCGGTGGCGCCGACCGGCGCGAGGCGAATGCCCTCGAGCGCGAGCGCGGGCACCATATAGGCTTCGGGTGAGCCCCAGACGGCGGCGGTTTCGGAGCGCTTGCCGACGGCGAGGGGGTGCGTGAATACCTGCTCGATATTAGCGTTGATGCGAAAACAATTGGGGGCCAAGGGCGCGGCGATGCGGCCGCCGCGAACGACGTAGGAATCGCCGCTGGTGCAGGTGAAGTCGCCGGCGCGCTGGCCGTTGATGGGATAGGTGTACCAGATGCGGCCGATGTAGATGCCGTCGCGGACGGCGGCGATGAGCCCACGCCCGTCGAGGCCGCCGCGCATGATGACGTTGGTGCCGGTGGAACCGGGATGCGCGTCGTAGCGGCGGGCCGAACTCTCGCCGAGCCGATAACCGCTGTGAACGGGGAACTCGATGTCGGCGCCGGCGCTGGGGCCGAGCTTTTCGGCCCGGTGTTGGTCGGTGCGAAGGAGATGGGAATCGTAGAAATTCGAGAGCAGTCCGACGAGGCGGCCATTGCGGATCATGTGAGTGGGCGCGCTCGGCAGGCCCTCGCAGGTGATGCGGCGGCGCAGCGGGCCGGACCGGGCGAGGGGGTCATCGAAGAGGCTGAGGCGCTCGTCCATCACGAGCGCGCCAAAGCGGCCGAGATAAGCCGAAGTGGCGGAATGGAACGCGCCGGTGGTGAGCGATCCGAGCACCATATAGTTGATGATCTCGGCGACCGGCTGCGGACCGAGGACGACGCGATAGTCGCCGGGCGGCGGGCGTTCGCCGTGGCGCAGTTTGAGTGCGCGCACGACGGCGTCGCGCCCGAGTCGGGCCCCGGCGCGGCTCATTTGAGCGAGCGACGAGCCCACCATAGTGGCAGTGCCCTTGGCGTCGAGGGATTCGACGAGGGCGGTAACCGACGAAGCAAAATGGGCGCTTTCGTCGCTGCGAATATCGGCGAAGGTAGAAGCGCCGACGGCGATGCGATCACGAATCAGCGAGAGGTCGCCGCCGATCACGAGTCCCGGATGCGATAGTTTGAGGGGGACGCCCGCATGGAAGGCGGAGATTGCGCCGCCGACCATCTGCCAGGCGGCCGCGGCGATGGCGCTGTCCTTCGCGCGCACCAGATCGCTCGCGCTGGCGGGATCTCTGGGCGGAGAGAATTTACGCGGCGCGGCAGGCAATCCGGGAAAGTGCGGATCGACGATGGTGGCGGCGCGGGCGCGCAGGATGGTAGCGCGGACGGCGTCGAGGCTGAGGTCGCCGGCTTCGGTGGCGGCGCCGGTTTCATGCGGATTACGCCGCATGACGAGGCGGATGGCGAAGCCGTCGGCGTTGAGGGACTTGAATTCTTCGAGGCCGCGCGCGGGGATGTCGGAGGTGAAGTTCAGGCGCGCGACGCGATGCTCGCTGGAGGAGCAGTAGATTTCGAAGGCGGCGAGGTCGGGTTCGCGCGAGAGTATCGCGGCGGCCTCGCGGACGAACTTGCGCAGATCGGCGACGGCACGCATCGGGGGTCAGCCGCCGCCGAGGCGGGCGCGCGATCGCAGGGTAGGTCCGCCGTTGGACATGCGCTTGACCTGCATCGGCTGGCCCTTGCCGCAGTTCGGAATGGCGATGAGGCGGAGATCGTTGCCGACCGCATCAACCCTTGTGAAGAAGCTTTTCGAATCAGCGATGACGCTGCCGGCGCGATAGAGACGGCCGATGCGTCCGTGGTCAATTTCGTAAACGCGTCGCGCCGAGATGCGGAAGTTCTCGCGCGATTCGGCGATCGAGGGGATGAGGCTGCCGCAGACGTAGTAGCCGCGATCAACGTCGGCGATGATCTGCGCGGGATCGCTTTGTCCCGGAAGGAAAAACGTGTTCGACATGCGAATGAGCGGGACGTGCCAGGCCTCGCTGGCGCGGGCCGATCCGTTGGGTTCGACGCCGAGCGCAGCGGCGGTCGCCCGCGAGTTGAGGAAGCCGCGAAAGACCCCGCCCTCGATATGAGTAACGCGGCGACCGGGGGTGCCCTCGTGGTCGTAGCGGTAGTGGCCGTAGCCGGTCAGCGTCGGATCGGAGCACGCCCAGAGCAGGGGAGAGCCAACCGGGCGGCCGATTTCGTTGTGCTCGAGGGATGGGAGGAACCAGCTTCGACCGGCATAGGCGGCTTCCATTTTGAGGGCGCGATCGGCCTCGCACGGATGGCCGATGATCTCGTGGGCGACGAGCGCGTTGAAGTGCGGATCGGTGACGACCACGACTTCGCCGCCGGGCGGCTTGAGGATGGGAGCGGCGGCTAGTTCGCGCGTTTCTTTGGCCAAATCGATGGCGAAGGAGGCGAGGTCGGGCGTGGGCATCAGTTCGTCGCGGGAGCCGTCGGCGAGACATTCGAAGCCGCGCTGGTGGCCGATGGTGTCATAGGTTTCCTGATGGCCGTCGGGGGTCTGCGCGACGACGTAGCAATCGCCCTGGGAGAAGGCGAAGGCCTGCGAGATGAGAGCGCCGGCCGTATTGATGAAGAGTTCGTGGCGCAGTTCGCTCATCGCGGCGACGGCATTGAAGGCGACGTCAGGGCCGAGGCCGGCGATGGCGGCGGAGGCGTCGCGGCAGGCCCGGTTGAGTTCGCCGGGATCGAGGGTGCGCGGATCGCGCCGGAAGATGGCGGCGACTTCGTCGCGCACCGTCGAAGGCACGATGGGACCGGCGAGGGTGAGCGCTTTCGCCATGGCGCCGTGACGTTTGAGGATCGCGGCTTTTTCGCGGGCGCTGAACCGCGCGCGATCGTAAGCCTCGGCGAGGGCATCGTTGAGCGCGGCGATCAGTTTGTTGCGATTGAGCGCAAGGCGGCCGATTTCCGCACCGGTCTGGCCGTGGCCGATGACGCCGCCGCCTGCGTAATGAACGGCGACGCCGAAGGCGGCGGCCTCGCTCTCGGCGCTGTCGCGTTGATCGCCGTCGTGGGCGGCAGCGGATCGATGGAACGCGGCCTCGAAGCGCATCTCGGCGTAGGTGGTGCCGCGATGAGTGCGCAAAAAGCGGCGCAGCGCGGCGGCGCCCTCGCGCTGGAGGTACTCGACCGCCGCAAAGATGTCGTTCGACGCCATGGATAGCCCGCTCTCGACCTACTGCACAGTCACCGGAATGCGTATGTCAAACTCGGAGGGGATCGCAACACCGTTGCGCATCGCCGGGAAGAATTTCCACTGCCTGAGGGTGTCGAGGAGAATCTCGTTGAGTCGGGGATTGGAGGTCGCAGTGGTGAGGGTGACTTCGACCTGTCCATCAGAGCCGACCTTGAAGTGGGCGACGGCGACGGTATTGATGGGGTCTTCGCGCAAGTCGTCGGGGATGATCGGAGCGGGCGCGTAGAGGGTGCGCGCACCACCGGTATCGCTGCCGAGTCCGGCGCCGCCGGCCGATCCGGTGCCACCGACCACGCCGCCCGCCACGGGGTGAGCATTCGCATTGCCGGAGGACGCCGGCGCCGGCGCCGCGGTCTTCGCGGTACCCGTTTCCGAGGGAGCGACCGGAGGCGCGATCGGCTTAATCTTGAGGTGATGAGGGGCGACGTGGGGATGCACGACCGGCACCGGCTTGACGATCGCGGGCTGCGGTTTGGTGGAGGCGGCGGGAGCCGGTCCACCCTGGAGGCCGCCGACTTCCGCGGGCAATTCGACGAGGCGCGCTTCGACGGCCTTGAGTTCAGGCGGTGGCGCCGCGGTCATTTCGAGCAAGGCGGAAAAAGCCAGCAGCAGGGCGAGCCAGATAAGCAGCGCCAGCGGCAGCGTCCAGAGCATACGCCGCCCGGGATCGTCGAGATATGGCGATGCCATCCGGGGGTGCGGACGAGCATCGGCGCTCGCATGAATGCTCACTCGCGACGCACCGCGATGAGGAAATGCTCGACGCCGGCGCGGCGCGCCTGGAGCATCGCCTCGACCACGATGCCCTCGGGGGCGGCGCTGTCGGCGTTGACCACGACTCCGCGATCGGCGGTGGTCAGCATCGCCTTGAGCTTGAACGCCATGTCGTCGAGGGTGACCGGGGTCTTGTCGAGGAAGAGGTGGCTATCCTTCGTCACGGTGAGGGTCACGGGCTCCTGATGTTGGAGGCTGGGAGCGTCACCTTGCGGGAGATCGACGCGCAGCGAATTGAGGCTCTGCATCGAGAGCGAGGCGAGCATGAAGGTAACGAGGAGAAAGAACATGACGTCGATCATGGGGATGATCTCGATGCGGCCGCGGCGATAGTTGCGCGTGCGTTTGAGCTTCATCGGGCGCTGCGTCCCTCGCGCGCGGTGGCGAGAACGGGCTGGGGAGGATCGTCGGAGTCGCCGATCTCCTGATCGAGGCGGATGTGATCGACGAGGCGCGAGCCGAGGCGTTCCATACGGTCGAGGGCCTGCGTTTGCATGCGGTTGAAGAAGTTGAAAGCGAAGAGTGCGAAGATTGCGATCAACAAGCCTAGTGCCGTGGCAATGAGCGCCTGAGCGACGCCGGAGGTCACCTGCGTCGGCGCGACGAGGCCGGAACCGCCGATGACCTTGAAGGCCTGCATCATGCCGGTGATGGTGCCGAGGAGACCGATGAGAGGGGCGGCGGTGACGACGGTTTCGAGCACCCACAAGCCGCGGCCGAGAGTCTTCTCGATGCTGCCGGCTTCGTCGCCGGCGCGGGCCTCGACCCACCACGAGGGCTGCGTGCGATGCCTGGCGATAACGCCGAAGAAGCGGCCGTAAGCGTTGACCGGAGAGAGCGCCTTGAGTTCGCGCTCGAGATCGTCCCAACTGAAGCCGTAAGTCTCGACCAAATCGAACAAAGTCCGAGGGAGGCGGAGACAGCGTATGTAAGTGGTCGCGCGGTCGATAATGATAACCGTCGCGATGATGCCGAGGAGGAGCAGCGGATAGACCATCGGTCCACCAAACGCGAGCGCCTCCCAGGCGGTTCTTAATTCTTGCATGTCGAAGTCACCTTAATCCTTATCCTCATAAATGCTCACGATCGGCTGAACCGATCGTTACTGATCGCGATCGCAGGGACGGAGCGGCGCATCGGTAATACTCAGGGAGCGGCGGTCGCGTGCCCGAGGGCCGGCAGAGGCACGGTGATACCGCCGTAAACCGTTCGGCGCGGGCCGTAGCCGGGCTGGAATATCCCGATTCCGCTGCCGTCGCGGAGCTCGTTGATATTATCGGTGACGTTGATGAGCACCACGCGGGTCTTGACGTCACCGAGTTGAGGCACCATCCAGCTCTTTTCCAGCGCCAGATTGATCTGGAAGTTCTCGCCCAGTTCGTCGGTGTTGGCAAAACCGGCACGCAGGCCGCTGCCATAGGTGCCATCCATGCTGGCCAGGTAGTCTCTCCAGCGGTAGGTGATGCCGCCGGATGCGGTATATTGCTGGGAATGGTCGAGAAAAATGTAATGGTTGGCGATGTAGGCGAGTTCCGCAGGAGAGAAGTTGAACTGGCCGGTGGCAACGTCATTGCCCTGGGCGACCGAATAAGTGAAATTGCCGCGCACGCTCAAGTTCTCCCAGTTGAAGACCGCACTGCTCTCAGAACCCCAGATCCGTCCGTTCTTGTAGTTGAATGGCTCAAAGATGGGCACAAAACCGAACTGCCCCGAATCGATCAGGCCTTGTGACAGACGAAAGAAGGCATTCTCCTGGAGGGTCAAATGTGCGCCGAAGTGATGCAGCACCCCGGCGTTCCAATAATAGTCCTTCTCGGGCAGTAGCTGAAGGCTGCCGGGTGAAACCGCGGCGGTGGTACCTTTGGAGGCCTCGAAGCTGGTGTTTGAGATCGTCTCGAAATCGGGAGTCTGAAAATAGCGCGCAAATCCCGCATGGATAGCCGTGCTCTTGTTGAGATTATAGAGCAGGTTGACGCGCGGGCTGATCATGTTGTTGTTGATGATCCCGGCGACGCCATCCCAGCGCACCCCGGTCGTAACGGTGAATTTTTCGTTGACCTGCCAGATGTCCTGCAGATAGATGCCGTAAAGCATGTTGATGTTGTTAGTGTTCTGCACGATGCTGATCGGTACGTCCTGGGGCACTCCTCCGACGATCGGGAAAGCCAGGGTCGTGTCGTCCAGCTGAACGCCATACTCGCCCAGATAGAAATCCCGTACCGATATTGTGCGAGCCAAACTCGTGCGAATCGAATTGACGCGACAAATCGGTCTGCAGGGTGTTGTCGAATTCGCTGCGGAACGAATTCGACGCGACGCCCTGGTAAATCAGATCGCCAATCGGGTCGGGGTTGAACTGGATGGTGCTGTACGAGCCGGTGTACGCTACCTGGTAGTTGATTTCGGGGCCGATCACGCCGGTCAGCGCCAGTATGCCGAAGTAGTAGTCCTGGTTCAGGCTCTCGTTGATGTCGGTTGATGGGTAATTGGCCGCGATCCACCCCCGCAAGTTTGAATAATGGTGGCAGGTTCGGAGTGTTGGGGACCTCGCTGTTGTTGACGGAAACGCCGGTGGTCAGGCTTAACTTGGCCAGCGGATTCAGTTGATAGGTGAAATAGCCGAAGCCCTGGCCCTGGTTGGTGATGTTGTGGATCGGCGTCGGACCCGGGGTCGCCGAACTGAAGGCCAGATTACTGTGCAGAAAAGTGCCGGTGTAGTAGTAGCTGAAAGGCCCATCACATCCGCCATATTCGAAGCTCGGCTGCAGCGTCTCGCGCTGCCCGCCATAGAAGCCCAGATTGCCGCCGGGGTCGGTGCATCCGTCCTTGGTCTCCATGTCCAGTACGCCGGCATCCCGGAAGCCGTAAGTGACCGGCAGAACGCCATCCAGCAGGCTCATTCGCCTGACGAAGAAGCTATTGAAGATCTGGCCGAAACCGCTGAAGCTATCCATCGGCATCATGACCCCGTTGACGCGCCACTGAACATCTTCGTGTTCGCCATCGACGTGGATCTGCGCCTGGTCGTCCTGAACCACACCGGGCATCTGGAGAAGGACTTCGTTGATGGGGGTGTTCTGACCCTGCGGAAGCGCGGCGATGTCGTGCTGGGTCAGCGTATATTGGCTGTTGCCGGTCCTTGAGAGGCCGTTGGACTGAGAATTGATCCTGGTCGTCACCACTTTGAGACTGAGCGCGGTCTCAGCCTGCAGGGCGATCTCGAAGCTCGCGGCTCCTTGCGCGGTCACGGTGACGATTTGAACGCCTTGCCTGAAGCCACTCCTGGTCGCGCTGACCGCATAGGTTCCCGGCCTTACATCGGGAAACGAGAACATTCCATTGGTCTTGCTGCGGGTCGTCCCAATCACGCCGCCAGCCGCCGACTGAAGGCTTATCGTTGCATCGGGCACTGGACGTCCGAGCGCATCCTTAACCGTACCAAGCAAGCGGTGAGCGGGGCCGCTCCGAGTCTGCGCATGGGCGATCGCCGGCCCGAACGCGCAGGCGACGGCGATCACCATCCAGGCTAATGGAATTAGAGACCTTCGCATCATCAATTCCTCATGAGGAGCCCGACAGGCTTCGCTTAGCGCAATGCACGCGCGACGAGACCCGCGCGCGGCTTTCGCCACGCGGCCCCATTTAACGAATCTTCGAAAATGTCAGTGGGAAATCGTCAAACCAGGGCGGCAGGTGGCGCGCGCGTCTGGCAGGAGGAGTGCGAAGCCGGGGCGTGCAGCCGGGCAGTCGCGACCTCGGCGGGGCGAACCTCGGTATGAGGACGTACGACCGACGGCGTTGCGGCCGGATTTACCGGTGCATGGAAAGCGAGAATACAGAGCGCGCAAAGGCCGTCGTCGGCGACGACCTGGGTCTGTGCGTTGAACTGCCGGGTTGGGTTACGTTGATGAAAATGGGCGACAGCGAGGAACTGGGCGGTGAGAATCAGGACGGCGCCGAACAGCGCAATCGATTTAGCGCTCCTTCGACCCGACGTGATGGATTCTCGCCGCCTCGAAATCATCGGCTAGACCGTATCATCGCGATGTCGCTCAGACGATACCCTCCTGCTTGAGGCGATCGAGTTCGGTTGCCGACAGCCCCAGCATCTCGCCGTAAACCTCGCCGTTATGCTGCCCTAGCAGGGGCGCCGCGGTGACCTCGGCCGGCGAGTCTTCGAGCTTGATGGGGCATCCAGGCATGGTGAATTTCCCGCGCACCGGATGGTCCACGGTCACGACCATGCCGCGTTCCTTCATGTGCGGGTCGTTGAGGAGTTCGAGGCTATCGAGGATCGCGCCGCAGGGAACTCCGGCGCTACCCATCAAGTGCATCACTTCGTGCTTGGTGCGCTGGCTGGTCCAGTCCTCGATGATGCGGGTTAGATCCTCGATGTACTTGACGCGCTCGCGGCGATCCTTGAAGCGCGGATCCTCGAAGACGTCGGGGCGGCCGATGGTCTGGCACAGCGCCTGGAACATTTCGGGCGAGGTGCAGAGCATGTAAACGTAATCGTTGGCGCCGCCGGGAGCGCATTTGTAGATGTCGCCAATAGCGCCGCTGGCGAGACGGTTGCCCACGCGCGGGCTCGGTTCATTGGTGATGTACATGCTCATGGTCGGGACGCGCACGAAATTGAACACCGCTTCCTGCATCGCAACTTCGACCTTCTGGCCCTTGCCGGTGCGCTCGCGCTGAATGTAGGCGGCGAGGACCCCGGTGGCAGCGTGGATGCCGGTGCCGGTGTCGCCAATGGTGGGGCCGGGCTTGAGCGGGGGCGAGCCGGGGAAGCCGGTTATCGACATGGCGCCGCCAGTGGCCTGGGCGATCATGTCGAAGCTCTTGAACTTGCTATTGGGACCGTAGGTGCCGAAGCCTTTGATAGTCAGGTAGATCAGCCGCGGATTGATTTCGCGCAGGCGATCGTAGCCAAGGCCCCAGCTCTCGAGCGTACCGAGCGAGTAGTTCTCGGCGAGGATATCGACCTGCTTGATCATCTCGATGAAGATCTTCTGCCCTTGCTCGGACTTGAGATTGAGGGTGATGCTGCGTTTGTTGGCGTTGAGCAGCATAAAGTAATGCGAATCGATGCCGGGCTTCTCGGACAGCAGCCAGCGGCCCTGCTCACCCACCTTCGGCGGCTCAACCTTGATTACATTCGCGCCCAGCCACGCGAGCATCTCGGTGCATGAGGTGCCCGCCTCGAACTGCGTCAAGTCCAGTACTTTGACTCCGGCCAACGCTTTTTCCATCGTTACCCTCCGGCGAGCGCCACGCTCCCTGGTTGCGACACCCGCCGCGTGCGAGCGCATTGAATGTCAGTGACTGACCTTGGTTTTAGCGCCGATAGTCGCATCCGGCAAGCGCCCCGGCGTCCTCCTCCTTCCAACGGTCTTGCGGCCAAGAGCAGGGATTTTGGCGTGTTCGGAATGACCTCAGAGGATCGTCGAAATTCTGTCATCCGAGTGCGGCGTGCGAGTCCCTGCACCGACCTCCAGCGGGACCATATCACGCCGGTGCTCGGAGGGCGCTTAAGCGGGGACGCGCGCTCTGCTACATTCGATCAACGGGTTCGGCGTCCGCCTGATACACCAGCCGCCGAACCTCGATGCCATCGAGATGCCCGACATACTCAGCAAACTTTCGTCCATCCGCGAGGAACTGAATCATCTCTTTCTCGAACGCGGTGATTTGATCGACGGCGCGCTTTGCGCGTTGCTCTCGGCGAACCACATCCTCGTGATCGGGCCGCCGGGCACAGCGAAATCGATGCTGGCCGACGAACTGTGCCGCCGGATCGAGGGCGCCGATTACTTCCAATGGCTGTTGACCAAGTTCACCACGCCCGAGGAAATCTTCGGCGCCGTGAGCCTCAAGGGGCTCGAGCAGGACGACTATCGGCGGGTGACCGATCACAAGTTGCCAGAGGCGCATATCGCCTTCCTCGACGAAATCTTCAAGGCGAACTCGTCGATTCTCAACGCGCTGCTCACGGTCATCAACGAGCGCATCTTCCACAACGGCCGCGAACGCGTCGGCGTCCCGCTGATTACGATGTTCGGAGCGTCCAACGAGCTGCCCGACGAAGACGAACTGACGGCGCTGTTCGACCGCTTCATGCTGCGGTTCACGGTCGATTATATCGGCGAGGATTTTCGCTTCCTCAAAATGCTGGAGGGCGTCGAGGCAGTTGCGCGGACTGCAATCACGTTCGCGGAGTTGGGCGAAATGCGCGCAAGTGCGGCTGCGGTCAAACTGCCGGGGAGCATCCTGCGATCGATCGCAGAATTGCGCCGCGCGCTCGCCGCCCAGCAGATCATCGTCTCGGATCGCCGCTGGCGCAACTCGCTGGGAATCCTGCGCGCGCATGCCCTGATTTGCGGCCGGTCCACAGTCGCCGAGGACGACCTGCCGTTTCTCGAGCACGTCTTGTGGAAGGATCCCGAGGAGGTGCCGAAGGTCCGCGATGCGATTCGGCGCATGGTCAAGGGCTTCGAGGACGAGGCGCGGGAACTGCTCATCCAGGGGCAGGAGCTGCGCGCGTACATCGATCGCGGATGGGAGAGCGACGAGCTGCGCAAGCGCGCGACGATCGAGGCGCATAGCAAGCTCGCCAACATCCTCGCGAAATTCGAGAACCTGGTGCGGGATGCGGCCGACAACGGCCGCGACACCGATGGGATCGAGGCGATGCGCAGCAAGGTCAAAGCGATCCAGCAGTCGATCCTGCGCACGGCGGTGTAACGTAATGCCGCCGCGAGTTCAGTGTTGCCCGAGATGAAAGGCCGCCGTGCCGGCTGAAGAATCCACGCCGGCGATCGTGCTGCGTGCGCGCGACTACTCCGAGTCGGATCGGATCGTCACGCTGCTGACGCGGGAATTCGGCAAATTGAGCGGCATCGCAAAGGGCGCGAAGGCGTCGCGGCGGCGCTTCGAGCGCAAGCTGGAGCCGTTCTCGCACGTCAACCTGTTCTTCCGCCGGCGTCCGCTAGGGCAACTGGTCTTCATTACGCGCGCCGAGCCGGGCGACTCACGGCCGCCCGCGATCGAGGACGATTTGGCGAAGATTGCGCTCGGCAGCTACATGCTCGAACTCGCCGACGCGCTGACGTCAGAAGAGGCGGAGGCGGCGGATGCGTATCACATTCTGGTGCGCGCGCTCGCTACGCTCGGCGGCGGCGCGGCGAGTCTCGCGATACGCCAGTCGTTCGAGTTGAACCTGTTGCGCGCGGCCGGTTTCGGCCTCGCGTTCGGGCGCTGTCGAATATGTGCGGCGGATAATGGTGCGGTCGGCGAGGCGGTGTATTTCGTCGTCTCGCGCGGCGGAATCGTCTGCCCGCGATGCCGTCCGCAGGCGCCCGAAGGGGCCGTGCGAATCAGCGCGGCGAGTGCGGCGGCGCTGGCGGTGCTGGCCGCAGAGCCGATCGAGGAGTCGGCAATGCGCGCCCATTCGGGCAGCGAAGGCGCACTCGCGATTGCGCGCTTTCTCGCTTCGATCCTCGACCGCAAGCTCAGATCGGTGGAGTTTCTCGACTCCCTGCTTTAGCTGCCACTTCCCCGCCGCGATTTCTTAAAATCGCGCTAACCTGGCCTTCACACTTTGATAACCGGCGGCGGCGAGACTCGCGCTATTGACACCGCGAGCGCCCGCGAATTTTCAGAACCGGCGAAAATCGCGCAATCGAAACTCGCGGCAAGGGGCCAGATGATTTCGACTCGCGCAAAGAGATCGCTGAAATGCCGATGCGTCGGATGCGGCGCGATCATACCGGCGCCGAACGCCCATTCGTCGTCGCTGGGTTTATGCGCTGAATGCCAGGCGAAGTCGCCGGGCTGCTGGCGGGTGATTTACGATCGCGAAAGGAAGCTCGGGGAGATTCCGCGCAACCTGGGCACGCCCCATTAAGGGCGCCGCTATTCTTCCTTGATTGTTTGCGGGAGATGCAGGCGGTCGGCGTCGTGATCGATCAGCACGATGCCGCAGTTGGGCGGCAGGTGCGCGCCTTCCCATTCGCGCGTGAGATGCGCCCACAGCGATAACATCACGCCGCCATGGCTGACGACCACGACCTCGTGATCGGGAAAGCGCCGCCGGATATCCTCGACCGCGACGATCACGCGCTTACGCACATCGTCGTAACTCTCGCCGCCCTCCGGCCGCCAGAGCCATCCTTTCTTCGGGTCGTAGCCCGAATCCTGACCGGCCAGATCGCGCAGCAGGTCGTACGATTGGCCCTTAAGCACGCCGAGTTCGCGCTCATGCAGGTCGTGCACGACTTCGATCGGTAGCCCCAGTTCTGCCGCGATGATCTCGCTCGTCTGACGCGCCCGCCGATACGGGCTGGAAATCACCAGGTGCGGCTTGAAGAGCAGCGCGATGCGCCGCGCCGCGTCGAGCGCCTGCTGGCGCCCCAGGGCGGTAATCGGGACTTCGGGCGAACTGGTGAACCGGCGATCGCGATTTCCTTCGCTCTCGCCGTGTCTGACCATGATCAACTTACCCATAAATAATAACGTTCAGTCGCAAACGCAGTTGGAGCAGCGCTGGAGTTGTGTCGCGGTCGAGAAATTGAGCGTGCCGGGCAGCGTCGCGCCGAGTTGCGCGGCCGCGCCGGGCACGTTGGCCTGCGGCAAAATCGGCACCGTCGAGGCCGATGCTGCGGCGCTCGAAGTATCCGTCGGCGGCGGCGGCGTGCGATTGACGTTGTAGGCGACGCACGCGCCGACGGCCGCCTGCCGCGCAGCGAAGTAGCCCTGCGCATCGACTACGCCCATCCAGTTCGTGTTGGTGCCGCGCCCCGAACAACTGCAATTGAAGGCGCGCAGTGCCGGCGTCGGAGAGGCCGTCGGCAGTGGTGCCACCGTCGCGAGGATAGGTGCGATCGCGGTGGTGACGGGGGCGGGCAGTTGCGCGGGTGCGGCCGGCGGCGGCACCGGTGCGATCAAGGGATTCCCGGTCTGCGCCCACAGCGAAACCACACCCTGCGGCCATATCAGCGCGACCGTGAAGATCGCGGCGAGCATCACGATCGCGATACCTTTCACGGAGCGCATCGTCTTTCCTTTGATCAGAATGCCTTTGATCAGAATGCCTTTGATCGGAATGAATCGGTCTATTCGGTAGAGCATGCTGGAGCCTTTGGCTATAATCGCGCGATTGATGCGTTGCAAGCGCCCCCGGCGCGAGCGTCCATATATGACGGCTTTTGGTTTGACCGGTTTCATCATCGCCACGTTTGCGCTAACACAGTTCGGGCGATGAAGTTCCGCTTCCTGCCAGCGGTCCGGTGATGCAAGGAGGCCCCGACACGATGCTACGTTTCACAAACGCCAGGCCTGCGCTGATGGCCCTGATCATACTGATTGCGACAGCGCGGCCGGGCGCGGCCCAGTACACTTCTTCATCGGCCTACGGCACCGCCGGGGTCCAGGCGCCGTCGCTCAGCGGCCAGACGGCGCCGGCAAATATCCCGGCCGGCGAAATGGCGTTGCCCCAGGTCAACGTGCCCGCCAGCGCCGCGAATCAGTTCGAGCGCAATCCGATCCTCTCGATTCCGAGCGAGTTCGCCCGCCAGTGGTCGCCCGCGCACGAAGTCGCTCCGGAGAACCTCATCAGCGAAAAGTATCTACGTTCGATGGATGACACCGCGCGCAAGATCACTCTGAAAGAGGCCATCTATATCGCGATCAACAATAACCCGGCGCTCAAGGCGACGGAACTCGATCCGATCGCGGCGACCGAGGCAGTTCGTGGCGCGAACGCCGCGTTCGATCCCGACCTCACTTCGCAACTCGATGTCGATAAGGTCGTAACGCCGGTCACGTCGCCATTTCAGACGCTGAACAGCGACTCGTTCAACCAGAAATTCTACGACTGGAATTTCGGCGTAAATAAAGTTTCGGCCCTTACCAACGGCACGCTCTCGGTCACCTTCGACAACAATCGAACCCTGACCAATTCAAGCTTCTCGGGCGTCAATCCGCTCTATCAGCCCACGCTCGAGGCCTCGCTGGTGCAGCCGCTGCTGCGCAACTTCGGCTGGGGTTTCGCGACGCTCAACGTACGTCTCTCGGAATCCGCACAGCGCGGCGCGCAATGGGGCTATGGCACCGCGCTCAACGAGTTCGTCGAACGCATTGGCAATGACTACTGGGCGGTGGTCGGAGCCGCCGAAAACCTGGAAGTCGCCGAGTCCGCGCTCAAGTTCAATGCCGACCTGGTGCGCATCAACAGCATCAGCGTGCACGTCGGCACGCTCGCGCCGATCGATCTGCAGGAGGCGCAATCCGCGGCCGCGACCGCCGAGGCCAACGTCTATGCGGCCGAAGCCGCGCTCAAGAGTTCCCGTGCGCAACTGCGCCAGGACGTAATGCTCAATCCGGCGGGGACCTTCCTGCCGGAGAACATAGAGCCAGCCGAAGTGCCGAATCCCTCTACCATAATCAACGAGACCGAGGAGACCGCGCTCGAAGCGATGGTGGAATACAGCCCGCAACTCGGCGGCCTGCGCGAGGCCATCCGCACCGCCTTGCTCCAGGTCAAGTTCCAGGAGAACCAGGTGTTGCCTCAGCTCAATATCGGCACCCAGTTCGGCGTGACCGATATCGCCGGCAGAACGCCCTGTATTGCTAAATTTACCAGCAGTGGATCCGGGAATTGTAACGCTCCGGGCGCCACCACGCCGCCTTTTCTAAATGGCAACCGGCTGCCCTTCAGCGGCAACTACGGCGATGCGCTCAACCGCATGCTCAATGCGCAATTCTACAACTATGCGGCCGTGCTGAGCTTCGAGATGCCGCTGGATAACGCGGCGGCGAAGGCGGCGCTCGCGCAGGCCCGGGTCAGCTACGAGGAAGCGCGCCTCAATTACCGCGCGACGCTGTCCCAATCGGTCACCGCGATCGAGAGCGCACTGGCGAATCTTCACGCCGACGTGCAGCGCGCCCAGGCGACCAAGGAAGCGGTCTTCTACGCCGAAAAATCGTTGCGCGACGAGCAGGTGCGCTTCCGCGTGGGCATGGCGACGACGCACGATCTGCTCCAGTTCCAGAGCGAACTGGTCACGGCCCAGGGCAACGAAGTCTCGACCGATATCGACCTCGAAAATGCGCGCCTCGCCTTGTGGTATGCCGAGGGCACGCTGCTGCGGGTCTTCAACATCGACTTTCAGGTGCAGGATCCGCGCGAACATCCCTGGTACTCGGACTTCTAGGCCGGACCGTCGCGCATTGCTGGTTAAGCTGCTGCAGGCGCTGAGCAAAGGTTCTCGCGATGGACTATTTGTGGGTTGCGATTGGCGGCGCCCTTGGGAGCGTGGCGCGCTATGGCGTCAGCGGGTTGATCGCGTCGTTGACGGGCGGCGCATTCCCGTACGGAACCATGGTGGTGAACGTTACAGGCGCGCTGCTGATCGGCTTTTTCGCCACGCTCAGCGGGCCTGACAGCGGTTTCTTCGTACCCGCTTATGCTCGCCTGTTCCTGATGACTGGCATCTGTGGCGGCTACACGACATTCTCGACCTTCAGCCTGGAAACCTCCAACCTGATGCGCGAAGGTGACTGGGCGGCCGCCCTCGCCAACGTGGGCTTTTCGGTCATACTATGTCTTGTGGCGATCTGGGTCGGACATATAGGCGCCCTGGTCCTCGATCGTCTGCGAGGAGCGTGATCGGCGATGAACTCACCCACGGATGCGGTATTGCTACGAATCTATATCGGTGAGACCGATCGCTTCGAGGGGCATTCGCTGTTCGAGGCGATCGTGGTGAAGGCCCGGGAAGCCTCGATGGACGGTGCGACGGTGCTGCGCGGTCCACTGAGCTTTGGCCGCACCAGCCGCCTGCACACGGCGAAGCTCCTGCGCTTGTCCGACGACCTGCCGATCGTCATCGAGATCGTCGATAGCCAGGATCAGATAGACAAGTTCCTGGCGATCATCGAACCGATGATCGGGTCGGGACTGGCCACCATCGAGAAGGTTCGGGTGATTCGCTTCGGCGCCGCCGCTGCGACCTGATCAGCCGTAAACCACGTCGATCGAATCCAGGTACGCGGCGAACTCGGCCAGCGTATGGCGAGCCGTGGCGAGGTCGCGGTCGAGGGCGGCCTGCTCGAGCACCGCGCCCATCGCAGTGACGGCGTCGAAGCCATAGCTGCCGCCTTCACCTTTCATCTTGTGGCCGATCTGGCTGATGGTCTTGAAATCGGCCAAATCGATCGCGTCGCGAATGGTGCCGACGTTCGCGCGCTTATGCGCCAGGAAGTCGGGCACGAGGTCACGCAAATCGGCGTCCACCTGGATCCGCAGGCGCGGAATCTGAGGGACTCCATTGGTCGCCAGCGGCGCACTTCCGTTGGCCGCGACAGCGCTCGCTGCGGCGCCTGTGATTTCGAGGATCACCTCGAACAGGGTCGATTTTTTGACCGGCTTCGAGATATGCGCGTCGCATCCGGCCTCCAGGCTGCGCCGCACCGACTCGTCCAGGGCGGATGCCGTAAGCGCAATTATGGGCATCCGCGCCAGCCCCTGCGTCCGTTCCCATTCGCGGATCGTGCGGGTGGCGGTGTAGCCGTCCATTACAGGCATCTGGATGTCCATCAGGACGAGGTCGTAATGATTGGCCTTGACCTTCTCGACCGCAATCGAGCCGTCTTCCGCGTGGTCGATGGTGTACGGCGCCTTCTTCATGTACGCGTCGATCAGCATGCGGTTGTCCGGGGAATCGTCGGCGAGCAGAATCCGTAGTGGACGCAAGTCCGTCGGCGCCACACTCGGTCGCGGGTCGCTCCCGTTGCGCAGAGGTTGGATATCGAACGCTCCCATAGCATGATCCGGCGATTTTCGCCCCGTAATTTCCATCAATGCTCCCAGCAGGTCGGCCCGCTTGATTGGTTTCACCAGGTAACGGCACTCACGCCCGGTATCGGCTCCGGTGTGATCTTTTCGATCCGGCGCAGATGCCGGCAGGGCGTTGGTCATCATCACGATACTCGCGCCCGCCGCCCCTTCGACGGCCCCGCCAGCCAGCCCTCGCACTTCCTCGATTCCGTCCGCCGCCGAGCTCCGCTCATCGATTAGTAACACATTGTAGGTAACCATGTTGGAGTTGTTGTTAACCGGTTTTGCGCGGCCGGCGCCGCCGCCGAGAGCGTCGTCCACGGTCGCGCCCGCCGCCGCCAGCATCTCGCTCACCATCACACGGCTGGGCGCGCAGTGGTCGAGGAGCAATACGCGCACTCCCGCGAGCGCCGCGGGATCGTCGGCCGGCCTCTCCGCCACCGCCGGTTCGTCGTCCGCCGCCGCAATCTGCAGCGGCACAGTGACCGTAAAGGTGCTCCCAGTTCGCGGCATGCTCGCGACCGCGATGGCGCCGCCCATCAATTCCACCAGCCGCTTCACGATCGTCAGGCCGAGACCACTGCCGCCGTATTTCCGCGCAATCGAGGAGTCGGCCTGCGTGAAGCTCGAGAAGATCGTGCGCGCCTGCATCGCCGAGATGCCGATGCCGGTGTCGCGCACCGTGAAACGCATCCAGGTTCTGGCGTCGCCATCCGCCACCAATGCGCGCCCCGCGCCGCCCGACCGCGGCGGGCGCGTGACCGTATCCGCGAGCGGCGGCCCCGTCCTCTCGAGGGTTAATTCAATTTCCCCCGCCGCCGTGAACTTGATCGCGTTCCCCACCAGGTTGAACAGAATCTGCCGCAGCCGCAGTGGATCTCCGAGCAGCCGCGTCGGCGTTCCCGGCACGATGCGGCCGATCAACTCGAGCCCCTTGCTGTGCGCGCGCAAGGACAGCGTCTCCAGCATCTTCTCCATCAGGTCGCGCAGGTCGATCGGAATCTGCTCCAGATGCAGCCGGCCGCTCTCGACCTTTGCCAGGTCGAGAATTTCATTGATCAGATCGAGCAGCGTCTTGCTGTTGCTGCGCATGGTCGCCAGATAACGCCGCTGTTCCGCGTTCAGGTTGCTTTCCCACAACATGTCCGCCATACCCAGGATCGCGTTCATCGGGGTGCGAATCTCGTGCGACATGCTCGACAGGAATTCCGACTTCGACTGCGACGCCGCCAGCGCCGCCTCGCGTGCCGCCAGCAGCTCCGTCTCCACCCGTTTGCGATCGGTGATGTCGTGCGCGATCGAGATCGCGCAGCGCTCGCCGCCCAACTCCGCTACCACCGCCGACACGCTGTGCGGAATTATCCGGCCGCTCCGATGCTGCAGCATCGCGTCCATGTCCCGCACCTGCCCATGGGCGATCAGATGCTTCGAGAATTCCTTGAAGGCGGCCGCATCCGCCCAGATTCCGGTGTCGACGCTGCGCCGGCCGATTAGCTCCTCGGCCGTGCGCCCGCTCATCGCGCACAGGCTCTCGTTGACCGCCGTGATCTTGCCGTCGCTCATCCGCGCAATCGAGATCGAATCCGGGCTCACCTCGAAGAATCGGCGCAACTTGCCCTCGCTGTCGGCCAGGTTTCGCAGCGCCTCCTCGCGCTGATCCATCGCCCGCGCGCGCTCGACGATTTCCGCCCGCAGCCGCTCCTCGGTGTCTTCGAGCGTGGCGATTTGCGCCCGCATCGCTTCGCGCGCCGCGATCAGGTCGCGCTCGGTCCGCTTGATCGCCGAGATATCGCGCGCGATTGCCACCACGCAGTCTTCGCCGTCCAGTTCAACCACCGTCGCCGAAGTGAGACATGGTAGGATCGCGCCGCCCTTGGTGCGCACCTCGCACTCGAAATTCGCCACCGTGCCATTGGCCTTGAGCTTGTGCACGAGTTCATACAATTGCGCGGGATGCGCGAAAATTCCCATCTGCGCCGCGCTGCGCCCCAGCGTTTCCGCCGGCGAATAGCCCGTTCGGTAAAAGACCTCGTTGACTTCCAGGTAGAGTCCGTCGCTCAGCCGGCTGATCGTGATCGCGTCCGCGCAGGTCTCGAAAATCTTGCGCAGCTTCGCCTCGCTCTCGCGCAAGCGCTGATTGCTGAGGTCGCTCGCCGCCACCGCCGCCGCCCGCTCGCGAATCTCCTCGCGCAGCAGATTCTCCGTCAGCTGCAGCGTCTCGATCTTAGCCTGCATCATCTCGCGCGCCGCCCTCAGCTCGCGCTCGCTCCGCTTAATCGCCGTGTTATCGCGGCTGACCGCGACCACGCACTCCTGCCCCCCGAGTTCGACGATCGTCGCCGAGGCCTGGTACTGGTACACGGTGCCGTCCTTGGCCCGCGTATCGTGATCGAAATTCGCGACCGCGCCGGTCTTTCTGATCTGCCCCATGAAGTCGCGCAATTGCGCCCGCTTCGCCCATATCCCCAGGCTCCCCGCGCTCTGCGCCAGGACCTCCGCGCGCGAATAGCCCAGCCGCTCGAAGCTCTGGTTGAAGTCCATGTAGCGCCCGTCGCTCAGGCGGTTGATGGTGATAATGTCGGAGGTCGTCGCGAAGATCTTGCGCAGCTTCGTTTCGCTCTCGCGCAGCCGCCGGTTCACCGCCCCGATTGACGCGACCGCCGCTTCCCGTTGCGCAATCTCGCCGATCAACTCGCGCCCGCTGCTCTGCAGCGCCATGATGCGATGCGCGATTTCCCGCCGATAACGCTCCCCCGCCAGCGCCGCGTAATGCGCCACGCCAATCGCCGCAATCAGCGCGATCCAGTCATTCTCCAGGTGTGGATTGGACCACCCACCCATCAGCGTAAACGCCGCCAGCGCCGCCACACTCGCGATTGCCAGCCCGGCCTGCCAGCGCCAGTTCCACGGCACCATCGCCGCCGCGCCCACCATCGTTATCGTCAACGTAAACGTCAGCAGATCGGAATTCAGTGCGATTATTGCCAGCGCCGCAGTGCTCCAAAACAGCAGCCCGCAGCTCACCAGGATCACTTCCGCCATGCGCCGCTGGTAGCTCCGCAAATACGTGATCCCGAGGAAGATCAGCGAGATCACAATGTTGAACACATGCCACGGCAGAATCGCCGCGTGCGGCGCTCCGCTCCAGCGCCAGTCGGCCACGAAATAAACCATCTGGAACGCCAGCACGATCGTGGTGCCCGCGCGGAAGGCGTGCAGGAGCCATTGCTCATTGCTCCAGTCGATCGTCGCCGCCGGATCGATCGCCGCCGCACCCCCCCTCGCCATCCGTTCCGCAATGGCCTTCGCCGCCTCCGGTGGCACCCCTGCCGCCGCCCCCGCCGCTGCCGCCTCCAGCGGTAGCCGACTCTCCGCGATCGCCGCGCCCTCCGCCAGGACCTCCGTCACGCTGGCCTTGTTTAATAATGTCCGGATCATTTCAACGCGACGCGCCGCCCGCTGGCGGGCTCTTCGAGGAGGAAACGCCGCTATCTCTTCATCGCAAGAGCGATGCCGCCGAGCGCCGGCTTTTATCCGCCTTCAATCGCCGTCACGTCGCGCGCAAGTGCCAGTCTGCGCGATTTCGACACGCACCGTGTTCTAATTTGAACATGCGCGGGCATTGTCTCATTCCGCGACTCCGCCGCCCCGATCGTATCTTCGCGCAACCCCGCGCGCCGCTGCCGGCCTATCCATTCACCGGAAATCTCTCAGCACGCCTCCAGCGCCTGCGCCAAATCCGCCATCAGATCCGCCGTCGTCTCCAGTCCAACCGACAGCCGAATCAGGCCCTCGCCAATTCCCGCCCGCTCGCGCTCCGCCCGCGGCATCCCCGAATGCGAGGTCTGCGCCGGCCGCGTGATCAGACTCTCCACGCCGCCCAGGCTCGGCGCGCTAATTGGAATCGTCAGGCGGCTCATGAACGCCGCCGCCGCCGCCACTCCCCCGCGCAACTCGAAACTCAGCATGCCGCCGAAGCCGTCGAACAGCGCCCGCGCCCGCGCATGCCCCGGATCGCTCTCGAGCCCCGGATAATTCACCGCCGCCACCGCCGGATGCGCCACCAGGTAACGCGCGATTTCCATCGCGCTCGCATTCTGATACCGCACCCGCACTGCCAGCGTCTTCAGCCCGCGATGCAACAGAAAGCACGCGTGCGGATCCATCGATCCGCCCAGATGAGTCAGCGTCCGGTTGATCTTCTCGATCAGATCGCCGCGTCCGATTACCGCCCCCGCGACGATATCCGAATGCCCGTTGAGGTATTTCGTGCCGCTATGGATCGACAGGTCGAAACCGATCTCGGCCGGCCGGAAATTAACCGGGCTCGCAAAGGTGTTGTCGATAATCGAGATCAGCCCGTGCGCCCGCGCGAACTCCACCGCGGCGCGCAGCTCGCCCACCTGCATCAGCGGATTCGAGATGCTCTCGACGTAAATCACGCGCGTCGCCGGCGTCAGGCGCTCGCGCCACCCCGCCGCATTGCCCGCGTCGATATAGTCAACGCCGATATGCAGACGCGGGAACTCCAGCCGCATCAGGTCGTGCGTCCCCCCATACAGGCAATCCTGCGCCATCACGCGCTCGCCCGCCCCCGCGATCGTCATCAGCGTGGTCGCCACCGCCGCCATGCCGCTCGCCATCACCAGCGCCGACTCCGCCCCCTCGATCGCCGCCAGCTTCCGATGCAGCGCGATGTGATTCGGCGTGTTGTTGAGCCGGATATAGCGCAGCGCGTAATAGCTGTCCTCGCCGCGATATTCGAACGTCGAGGACTGAAAAATCGGCATGCTCACCGCCCCCTCGATGCGCGGCTCCGGTTCGCCTGCGTGAATCAGCCTGGTGTCGATTCCCGTCATCGGTTTGTTCACGGTTCACCTCGTTCGCGTTGCGCCGCCCGCTGCGGCCGGTATTGAATCTTAACCCGGACCCGCGCGCCGCCGAACCGGTTGCGCTAAGATTTCCTCGACTACTTCGAGGGTGCTAAAAGAGTGAAAGTCATTGTTATCGGCGGCGGCATCATCGGCGCCGCGATCGCCTGGCGGCTCGCGCGCGACCGTGCCAACGTCGTCGTGCTCGAACGTGCGCGCCTCGGCCAGGAGGCCTCGTGGGCGGCCGCCGGCATGATCGCGCCGCAGGCCGAGGCCCAATCTTCCGGCGTTTTCTTCGACCTCTGCCTCGCCGCCCGCCGCGTCTTCGACGCCACCATCGATCGCCTCGTGGCCGATTCCGGCCTCGATCCCGAGTACGACCCCCACGGCATCCTCTATCTCGCCCTCGACGCCACCGAACAGGCCGAACTCGAAGCGCGCGCCCGCTGGCATCGCGCGGCCGGCGCGCTGGTCCACGAAATGTCTGCCGCCGAGGCCCGCAGCATCGAGCCCGCGATCACGCCCGCGACCCGCTTCGCCCTCCATCTGCCGGACAACCGCCGTGTCGATAACCGCAAGCTCACCCAGGCCTACATCGCCGCCGCGCTCAACGCCGGCGCCCGCTTTCGCGAGGGCGTCGCCGTCGATTCCATCGTCACCGCGGGCGGCCGCGCCACCGGCGTCCGCCTGCACGACGGCCTCTCCCTCGCCGCCGACCTCGTCATCGTCGCCGCCGGCTCGTGGTCGCATCATGTGCGCGGCCTCGAAGCCAATCGCGTCGCCCTTCATCCCGTCCGCGGCCAGATGCTCTGCTTCGAGTCGCAGCCCCGCACCCTCACCCCCGCGGTCTTCTCGATGCGCGGCTACCTGGTGCCCCGCCGCGACGGCCGCATCCTCGCCGGTTCCACCATGGAGGAAGCCGGCTACAACAAGGCCGTCACCCTCGCCGGCATCGAAAAAATCACGCGCGGCGTCCTCGCGATGGTCCCCGCGCTGGCCGACATCCCCCTGCGCGAGGCCTGGGCGGGCCTGCGCCCCGCCACCCGCGATCTGCTGCCGGTGATCGGGTACTCGCAATCCGTCGCCAACGTCATCTGGGCCACCGGCCACTACCGCAGCGGCATCCTCCTGTCGGCGCTCACCGGCGAAGTCGTCGCCGACCTCGTTGCCGGGCGCTCGCCCGCGATCGACCTGGCGCCTTTTTCATCGGCTCGTTTCAGCGCCGCCTGAAACCCGCGCAGGCGCGCGCTCCGATGAGCGTCGCCGGTATTCCACTCTCGGTGATCGCCACGAAGTCCTCGCCCGCGTGCACTGCTTCCTGCGGCCGCCGCCCGCGCCGGCTCCGCGTCAAACCCCGCCGACCTCGTCGGCGGGTGCATCCCGTAGCACCATCGCGGACCAATTTCTTTCGACAGGCTTCCGCGCCGGGCCCAATCTCTCGGATCCGCCGGCATATGCTATAATCGCTCGAGGTCGATGCCCTTATGTCCACCAAGATAATCCTGGCTCTGGTGCGCGACTTGCTGCTCCGCTCGCGGGTCGAAGCCGTCGCCGCCACCCTCGGCCTCGAGGTGACGCCCGCCGCGACGCTCGAACTCGCGCGCACCCGCGCCGCCGAACTTGCCCCCGCGATCATCTTTGCCGACCTCTCCGATGCGAACTTCCCCGCCGAGGCCACTGCGCGCGACCTGCGCGCAGCCGCACCCCACGCTCGCCTGGTCGGCTTCGCCTCCCATGTCGATCTCAAATCGCTCGCCGCCGCGCGCGCCGCCGGCTTCGACTTGACCCTCTCGCGCAGCGAGTTCACCGCCCGCCTGCCCGAACTGCTCAAAGCGTGAACCACGTGCCCGGCGCAACCTCAACTGCAAGAATTACTTTAGGTCTATGCCGGACCTTCCGCAGCGATCCGCCGACGGACTCAATCCGGAAAACTACAGGACAAACCCATTTAAGCAGCCCTCGCCAGCCCTTCGCCGCCGCTGCTCGCGCGTATCCACGCCACCCCAACGCCCGCTGTTACAGCACCCACCGCGGCCTAGCCGTCGCCTGACGCGACCGTCCAACCATGTCATTGACTGACTTTCATCCAGCCGTGGCCGCATGGTTCCGGCGCCGATTCGACGCGCCCTCCCGCGCCCAGATCCTCGGATGGCCCGTGATCGCCGACGCCGCGCGCCCTCCCGGCCACGACGTGTTGCTGTGCGCCCCGACCGGTAGCGGCAAGACCCTAGCCGCCTTCCTGTGGGCCATCGACCGCCTCATCGTCGAGGCCGCCGCCGATACTCTGCACGACCAGGTGTCGGTGCTCTACGTCTCGCCACTGAAGGCGCTCGCCAACGACATCCGCCTCAACCTCGAGGAGCCGCTCAACGGCGTTCGCGCAGTCGCCGCCGAAATGGGGCTGACGCTCGCGCCCATCCGCGCCGGACTGCGCACCGGCGACACCCCCGCTAACGAACGCGCCGCGATGCTGCGGCGGCCGCCGCATATCCTCGTCACCACGCCCGAGTCGCTCTTCATCCTCCTGACCTCGGCGCGCTTCCGCGGGAAGCTCGCCGCCGTCCGCTACGTCATCATTGACGAGTTGCACGCAGTCGCCGGCGACAAGCGCGGCGCTCATCTCGCCCTCACGCTCGAACGCCTCGAGCGGATGGTGCGGCGGCGCGGCGCGCCACGCCCCGTGCGCATCGGCCTCTCCGCCACCCTCAATCCAATCGAGACCCTCGCTGCGTTTCTGGCCGGCGCCGAAGTCGCCGCCGCCGCCTCACCCGCCGGCGCCGCCGGCAACCGCGTCCCGCGCCCGATTCGCATCGTGCGCGCCGACGACGCCCCCCGCGCTCTCGACCTCGCCGTCATCGCACCCGGTCCCGAACTCGGCGCGCTCGCCACCCATCCCCATTGGGAGGCGATGTACGACATCGTCGCCGACCTCATCCGCGAACACCGCACCACGCTGGTCTTCACGCTCTCGCGCCGCTGGGCCGAGCGCATCGCCCTCGCCCTGCAAAAGCGCGTCGGCGCCGACGCCGTGATGGCGCACCACGGCAGCCTCGCGCGCGCCGAACGGCTGGCCGCCGAGCAACGCCTCAAGCGCGGCGATCTCAAGGCGATCGTCGCCACCGCCTCGCTCGAACTCGGTATCGACGTCGGCGCGGTTGACCTCGTATGCCAGGTCGATTCGCCCAAGTCGGTCTCCGCCGCCATCCAGCGCATCGGCCGCTCCGGCCACAGCCTCGGAGCCACGCCGAAGGGGCGCTTCTTCGCGCTCACCATCGACGACCTGCTCGAATGCGCCGCCGCCGTCCGCGCCATTCGCCAGGGTCATCTCGACGAGGTCGAGGTCCCGCTCAACCCGCTCGACGTCGCCGCCCAGCAAATCGTCGCGATCGCGACCGACGAGGAGGACATTGCCGAGCACGAACTGCTGCGGCTGCTGCAATCCTCGCACAGCTACGGCACCTTCACCGCCGAGGCCTTGCGGCAGTTGCTCGAAGAGATGGCGACGCAGTTGCCCGAACGCATCCAGGGCGCCGCGCCCAAGGTCTTCTATGATCGCATGGCTCGTCGCGTCCGTCCGCGCCGCGGTGCGCGCCTTTCCGCGATCACCTCGGGCGGCACCATCCCCGAAGCCGGCAATTATGACGTCGTGATCGCCTCGGAGGGCCGCCGGATCGGCAACGTCGAGGAGGACTTCGCGCAGGAGTCCATGCGCGGCGACGTGTTCTCGCTCGGCTCAATGCCCTGGAAAATCCTCGGCATCTCGAAGAATCGACTGATGGTCGAACCGGCTCCCGGCATGGCGCCGTCGCTGCCCTTCTGGCAGACCGAAGCGGCCGGCCGCTCGCCCGCAATGTCCGCCGAGGTTTGCGCCCTGCGCCGCGACCTCGCCGCCTTCTTCGCCGGCGCTCCCGGCCACCTCCCTTCGTCACGCGAAGGGTCGGCCGATGCTCGCGAGGACGGCGGCGCCCCTGGTAGGCACGGTCACCATTCCGTTTCCGCCCAGGAACGAGCCGCCGTTGGCTGGCTGGTCGCCGAGTGCGCCGTGGACGATGCGGCGGCGGCGCAGGCAGTCGCGTGGATTCGCCGCGGCGTCGCCGCACTCGGCGTCGTCCCCGATGAGCAGAACGTGGTCGTCGAGCGCTTCTTCGACGGCCTCGGCGGCACCCAGAATCGTCATCCACTCGCCCTTTGGCATCCGCTTCAACCGCGGTCTTGGCCTCGCGATTCGCAAGCGCCTGTGCCAGTCGTTCGACTTCGAAATCCAGGCCTCGGCCATCGATGACGCAGTGCTGCTGGCGCTCAACTCGCGGCACAGCTTTCCGCTCCAGGACATCATGACCACGGTCAACTCGCGCACGGCGCGGCCCACCCTGGTGCAGGCGATGCTCGACGCGCCGATGTTCGAGGTCCGCTTCCGCCACGTCGCGACGCGCGCGCTCGCCGTCATGCGCTCGATGCGCGGACACAAGGTTCCCGCCTGGATTCAGCGCTTGCGCACGCAGGAGCTCATCACCGCGATTTTTCCGCGCCGTAACGCCTGTTTCGAGAATCGCCCGCCCGCGATCGAAATCCCCGCGCACTACCTCGTCGGCGAAACCATCCGCGAATGCCTGGAGGAGTCCGCCGACGCCGAACGCATGGAGGCCGTCCTGCGCGGCCTTGAAGATGGCGCGGTCCGCGCGCACTTCATCGATAGCGTCGCGCCGTCGGTCTTCGCCCATCGCATTCTGCTCGCCTGGGACTACTCGTTCCTCGACGATGGCGAGCGCGCCAATCGCCGCAGCCGCACGGTCACGATGAACCGCGCGATGGCCGAGGACGTCTTCCGCGACGAGGATCTCTCGGCGATGATTTCTGCCGAGGCGGTGGAACGCGTCGCCGCAGATATCGGTGGCCATTCCGACGGCGCGCGCCCGCGCAACGCCGACGAGCTGCACGAACTGGTCCGCGCGCACGGGGCGATTCGACGGGCAGCGCTCGAACGGCTGATGGGTGGCGATGCGGCTGCGCTCGCTGAAGGACTGGAGCGGGCAGGGCGCCTGATGTGCCTGCGGGTCGCGCCGGACGCGCCCGAATCCGTCATCGCGGCGGAAGACGCTGCGTTGTTCTCCGCGGCTTATCCCAACGCTCTCCTCACGCGGCAGTTCTCGCTGGAGTTTGCCCCACAGTTAACCGCAAATGTGCAAGAACCAGCGAATCGCGATGCGAACGGCATCGTCGCGAAGCCCTCCGAGGCACCAGATGAAACAGCCGGCGGCGAAGACTTCGCGCCGCGAATCACGCCTGAAGATGCCCGTCTGGAACTCGTGCGGCGGGTGCTCGCGACCAGCGTGCCTGTGACGGTGATCGACATTGCCGCACGGCTTGCGCTGGCCCCCGATGAAATCGACAGCATCCTGCTTACACTCGAAGCGAACGGCGTCATTTTCCGCGGCTACTTTACGACGGCGCGTCCGATCAACGGTGATGAGCAGCCGAATCGCACGGTTCTGGTCACAGGCGGTCGCGCAGATGGCCTGCGCGAGAGCACCGAACAGTGGTGCGACCGCTACGTTCTGGAACGCATCCATCGGCAGACGCTGAATCGCTTGCGCTCTGAAGTCGAGCCGTGCGCCGACCACGAGTTCGCCGCGTTCCGCCTCCGATGGATGCAAGTTGGGGTCGATCTTCCGGCGGGTCCCGAGGCGGTTCGCGCAGTGCTCGACCAACTTTCAGGACTGACCTTCGATCCGGCGTTCTGGGAGCACGCGATTCTCTCCGCGCGCATTCGCGGCTATCGTCCGGAGCATCTTGACCTGCTCTGTCTGAGCGGCGACCTGCGCTGGGTGGCGGCGGTGCGTGACGACGCCGGCGGCAACCTGCCCCTGGATTTCCCGGGCGCTATCGCATTTATGCCGCGCCGCCCGCGCTTACTCCCGGCGACCGCCGCGGCGCCGGCCGACGAACGATCGGCCGCGGTCTATCGAGGCCTCGCCGCCGGCGGAGCGCAGTACCTCGACCAGGTCGCGGACCGGGCCGGCCTTTCCGAGCGCGACACGCTGGCGGCGCTGTGGAGACTGGCGGCGGCCGGCCTCGCCTCCAACGACTCCTTCGCGCCGTTGCGCCTGCTGTCCACGGACCCCGCCACCGCCCGTGCAATTACCGACGCGCCGCGCGCCGCGAACCGCTCCGCCACCTCATCGATCAAGCATGACGCCGCCTTGCGGGCCCGCCTGAAGTCGAGCCTGAGCGGACGCTGGTCCGCGATCGAAGCGGCGCCGTCGATAGACGATCGCCCGCTTGCGATCAGCGCTGCTGGAGAAGCCGCCGCATTCGACTCCGTGCGCGAAGCCGCGCTGTCGTTGCTCGCACGCCACGGTATTCTCACGCGCGAGATGCTCGCATTGGAGCCGTCGCCGCTCTCTTGGCAGCCGCTTTCGTTCGCGCTCCGCCGGATGGAATATGCCGGCACGATTCGCCGCGGCTATTTCGTGCGCGCGCTTTCGGGCGAGCAGTATGCCTTGCCGGAGGCGCTCGAAATGCTGCGCGCCATCCGTTCGCAAAGCGTGACCCAGGAACGACCGGTCGTGTTGAGCGCCGCCGATCCCGCCAATCCCTATGGCGTGCTCCTTCCCGGTTGTGGAGTGCCGCGCGAAACCGGAAATCTGATCGTGCTGCGCGGCGGCCGCTTCGTCCTCGGACTGACTTCGCGGGCCCTCGTCGGTGGCGACACGCTCGATGACGAGACCTTCACGGCGGCGCTGAGCGCGATGATGGCGCTGCGGCCGAAGCTAACGATCGAAGCGATCGCGGGTGTTCCCGCGCTCGATTCGCACCGCGTCGCAGTGATGGCCGCGATGCGCTTTCATTCCGACGGCCGTGCGCTGGTCTTCGATGGACTGCCGGGCCCGACACCCGCGCGCGCCCTCCAGCGCGAGGCGCTCAATCATTAACACTCGCCGCCATACTCCCGTTCCTTCGACCGCTTGACGGCATTCGGCCACCGCGCCGATCTTCAAGGTCTCGTGCTCGCCGGCTGGTTTGTTCGCGCAGGATTTAGCCGCGCGCCCGTGCCGCTCGAGCGCTAAGCATGATGGAAACTCTCGAACCTCCAGGAGGCTTCAGCAAAAAGCCATAGTTCCTTGTTCCTCAACCACATCCTTCATCCCACACGGGTTCCTACTCCATGATATGCGCGTATGTGGCCCAGTCCTCGGGCGCATGACTGATCCACAGTTTCGCCTCGCCGCTAGCCTCGATATCGCGCAGCCGTTTGATCGAGGCGCTGGCGTCGGCCACGTCGTAATCGCTGTCCATCGCTGCCAGCGTTTCCATCTGCGGCCGGATGTGGACAGTGTCGCCCGTCAAAACGATGCTGAAATCCTTGAGCCGCACCTGCAGCGAACATTCGCCCGGCGTGTGGCCGGCGGTCTTCAGCATCATCAGGGCGCCGTCGCCGAAGAGATCGGTGTCGCCTTCGAATTCCTTCCAATCGAAGCCGCGCGTCGGCAGCAGGTCGTTCAGGATGAAGCCGTTGCGCGCCCTGCGATCGGGCCAATAGGCGTAAGGCAGCTCGCCCTTCATCACCAGGAATTGCGCGTTCGGAAACAGCTTCATGCCGCCGGAATGATCCAGATGCAGATGCGAGACCACGACGTACTTGACGTCCGCCGGCTGGTAGCCGTGCAGCTTCACCTGCTGATCGACGACTTGTTCCTTCGAGTACCGGATGTTGCGCAGAAACTTGGCCGCCGGTCCCCAATAGCCTTCCGGATCGGTCGCCACCTCGGGCGCGCAGCCGGTGTCGAACAGCACGAGGCCCTTGTCGTGCTCCACCAGGAAGGTCGGGACGGGTATGTCGATGAGCGCGTCGCTGCCGCCCATCATCAGGTGCTTTTCCTTCATGGTGAAGGTCGCGCCTTCGAGCGCGATCAGTTTCTTCGCCGTTGCCTGGGCCATGCTCTTACCCCCGGTACGCTTGCGCAGTTGAATTCGGTTCCGCAGTTTCCAAAGATGTTGGCGCAATACTCCAACGCCTCGGCGTCGAGGGTCAAGCGCGAAGGCGCTACGCGCAAGCGAAGGCTATATAATTGTCGCGATGAGTACCTGCGGCGGCTCCAAAAACGACGACGTCAAGGACGTTGTCGAGGATGCGTTTCAACGCGGACTCGCGCTCTTCAACCGCGGCGAGTACTTCGCCTGTCACGAAGTATGGGAGGAACTCTGGCTGCGCAGCGATGGCGCCGAAAAGCAGTTTTACCAGGGGCTGATTCAGGCGGCGGTCGCGATTCTGCACGCCGAGCGGGGCAATCTGCGCGGTGCCGTCTCGACCTGGCGCAAGGCTCGTATCAAGCTCGACGCGTCGCCATCAAATCACCAGGGGATTGCGCTCGGGGAATTTCGCGCCGCGCTCGCGGATTTCATTACCGGCGCTCGTGACTCGGAGAATCTTCCGCCGCGCCCGCGCATTCGCGTAATCGGGATCGGGCCTTCAGATTGCTGCGGCGCATGATCCGTTTGAATCTTCGAGGCGAAGCCGCCATCAGCACGTTGCCGCAATAAGAACTCGACTAGGGAGAAGCATTATGGCGGGTCGAGCCGAAGGGAAGGTCCCATTGATTACCGGGGGCGGTTCAGGAATCCAATTGGCCGCCGGCGCCAATCCGTAGGTTCAGCCTGACGATGCGAATTTACTCGCCACAGCGAGACATCCTCAAGATTACCAGATAAATCTAACGCCGAATGGCTGAGTGGCGCGCAGGTTAGAAGGGGATGTCTTCGTCGTCCATCGGCGCACCAGCGCCATCCCCGGGGCCGCCTATATCCAGCGGTTCGTCCATTCCGCCACCGGCGCCTGCTCCCGCGCGACCGCCGAGAAATTGCACGCGTTGAGCGACGATCTCGGTGCGATAGCGCTTGCCGGACCCGTCTTTGGCCTCGTAGGTCTGGTTCGAGATGCGGCCCTCGATATAAGCCTGCCGCCCCTTCTTGAGGTATTGGCCGCAGAGCTCCGCCTGCTTGCCCCAAACGACGATGTTATGCCACTCGGTGCGCTCCTGACGCGCCCCATCGCGACCATTGAAGGAGTCGCTGGTGGCGAGCGTGAACTTCGCCACCGTCTGACCCGACGGCAGGTAACGCACCTCGGGATCGCGGCCAAGGTTACCGACCAGAATCACCTTGTTCACCGACATCGTCTGCCACCTCTCGATTAAAAACCTAAGCCCCGTAGTGTCTCAACGCAAGCAGGAGACAGGTGTGATTATACACATCTGGCGCCGCGGGCTGGGGACAACTCAGACGATTTCCGCGGCGACCTTTCGCATGGCGGGTCGTCTTTATATAATTTTGAAGCCTCGGTGCGGCGGTGAGAGGGTTGCGAGGATTAGATGGCAGTTGCGAATTCCACTCCGGTGAAGATCGTTGCGCTGGGCGGGCTCGGCGAGATCGGGCTCAACCTGATGGTGGTGGAGAGCGGTCAAAGCGCCATCATCATAGACGCCGGCGTGATGTTTGCTGAAGAGCGCGATCTCGGGGTGGGGCTGCTGCTGCCCGACCTGACCTACCTCGACCAAAGCCGTCTCAAACTCGAAGGAATTGTCCTGACGCACGCGCACGAGGACCATATCGGCGCGCTTTCATATCTGCTGCGGCGCTATGCGGCGCCCGTCTATGGAACTGAAGTAACACTTGCATTTGCTCGGCGTGGGCTGGCCGAGGACGGTCTGGCGGGTGCCGACCTGCGCCGATTGCATCCCGGTGCCGAGATCGAGCTTGGTCCGTTTCGCGTCGAAGCGATCCGGGTGACGCATTCGACCCCTGATTCGGTCGCTCTCGCAATTCGGACGCCGGCCGGCCTCATCGTTCATTCGGGCGACTTCAAAATCGATCCGTCGCCGGTCGATGGTCAGCTCTTCGATACCGATCGCTTCGCGCAACTCGGCGAGGAAGGCGTCGCGCTGCTGCTTTCCGATTCCACCAACGTCGAGCGGCCGGGGCGCAGCGGGTCGGAGAGCTCGATGCGGCCGATCCTCAAGGACCTCCTGGCGCGCACGCGGGGGCGCTTTTTCCTTTCGTCGTTTTCCTCGCATCTCCATCGGATTCGCCAACTGGCGGAGGTCGCGCACGAGGCCGGCCGCTACGTCGTCCCACTCGGGCGGCGGATGGCGGAGAGCGTGCGCCTCGGAATGGAAACCGGGCAACTCAATCTTCCCCCAGGAACCTTTATCGAGCGCGGCGAGGCCGATTTTCTGGAGGGCAAGAAACTGGTCTTCCTCGCGAGCGGCAGCCAGGGCGAACCGCTCTCGGCATTGTCAAAGCTCGCCGCCGATAATCATCCGCAGGTTCACATTGAGCGCAATGACGTGGTCGTGTTGTCGTCGCGCTTTATCCCGGGCAACGAGCGCACCATCCACACGCTGGTCAATAATCTGTTCAAGCGCGGCGCCGAAGTGTTCTATGACTCAGTCGCGCCCGTGCACGTCTCGGGACACGCGAGCCGGGAAGAATTAATCGATTTGATTAAGTTGGTGCGCCCGGCGCATTTTGTCCCGATCCACGGCGAATATCGGCATCTGAAACGCCATCACGCACTGGCAATCGAGGCCGGTGTGCCGCAGGCGAACTGCTTCCTGCTGGAGGACGGCGATTCCCTGGTGATGGAGCAAGGGGAGTTGCGCCGCGGGCGCGCGGTGACGGCCGGCCGGATAGTCGCCGACGGTGAGGGTTTGGGCGACCCGGGTCTGCTGCGTGAGCGGCGGGCTTTGGCGCACGACGGCACCGTCATCGCGATCGTCGCTATATCGGCGCGCAATGGCAAGATCGTCGCCGGGCCCGACCTGCTCTCGCGCGGCGTCGTGAGTGGCAATGGCACTTCGCCGCATATCGCGCGGGCGCGCACCGAGCTCTCGATGCGCCTCAAGAGCCTCGGCGGTGCGGTGCGCGACGATCCCGAACGGCTCAAGGACGAAATGGTGCGCATGTTGCGCCGCTACTTTGGCGACGCGATTAACAAGCGCCCAATTATCGTACCCTACGTGATGGAGGTCTGAGCGCCATCGCGCGCCAACCGAAAGCTTCGCCGATCGATCTTGCCGCGAGCGCCGCGGTGGCGCCGCGCGAGGGCCGCATCGTGCGCGAACTTGGGGCACTGGCGCTGGTGGCATTTGCGGCCTGGGCGTTGCTCAGCCTGCTTTCGATAAACCTCGGGTGGCGTCCCAATCGTGGCGGTCCGCTGGGTGACGCGGCCGCAAATCTGCTCCTGAATTGGTTCGGCTATCAGGCCTATGTAGTGGTGATCCTGACCGCGGTGCTGGGACTGCGGGCGTGGGCGGCCCCGGCTTGGAGCGCCGTCTTTCGCGAAGCCGCGGGTGGTATCGTGCTGCTCCTGGCACTGAGCGCCGGGGCGGGATTCCTGAACGTCCCGGGGATTGCGGTCGGCGGGGCGGTTGGCACAGCGATCGCCGATCAACTTGGTGCCTATGTCAGTTTCGGCGGCGGCTGCATCGTCGTCATATTAATGCTGGTGGGTGGATTGGCGCTGATGCTACGGCGCGCGCCCACCGACTTGGTCACGGCAATCGCCGGTGTCACTCGCCTCGGCTCGCGCAGTCGCGCTCCAGGTCACGAAGCAGGAAGGGCCCTCGATGGTGCCGCCGCGCTCGCAAACTCCGCTAATGGCGAAAGTCCGCTGATCGCCTTGCGCGAGCCGCTTAGAGTTACCATGCCTGCCTCCAACGGGACTAACGCCGCCCGTGCTGAGCAGCCCTTGGTGCGCAAGGCCGAGATTCCAAAACCGGTCGATCGCGAACAGGCCCCAAAAGCCATCTCGCGCAGCAAAGGCGGCTTCAAATTGCCGCCGGTCGCTCTGCTCGATACGCCGCCCCTGGAGCACGCACAAATTGACGAGGCCGCACTCGAGCGCAGTGCGCGCGTGCTCGAGCAGAAACTGGCCGACTTCGGGGTCGAGGGCCGTGTGGTCGAGGTCCAACCCGGCCCGGTCGTCACGATGTACAAGTTCGAGCCCGGGTCGGGCATCAAGGTGAGCCAAATCGTCAATCTTGCCGACGACCTCTCGATGGCGTTGCGGGCGGCGACTGTCCGGATCCAGGCGCCGGTGCCGGGCGAGGCGGTGGTCGGCATCGAAGTGCCCAACCGCAAGCGCGAGAAGATTTACCTGCGCGAGATTCTGGAAGCGGAGGAATTCGGCGCCGCGCAAAGCCATCTCACGATCGCGCTGGGCAAGGATATCGCGGGGCGGCCTGCGGCGGCAGACCTGGCGACCATGCCGCATCTGCTGATCGCAGGCGCAACCGGGACCGGCAAGTCGGTGTCGATCCATACGATGATTTCGTCGATTCTCTTCAGCGCGACCGCCGACGACGTGCGCTTCATCCTGATCGATCCGAAGATGCTCGAACTGTCGGTCTATGAAGACATCCCGCATCTGCTGGTGCCGGTGGTCGTCGATCCGGAAAAGGCCGCAGCCGCGCTGCTGTGGGCGACGCAGGAGATGGAAGGGCGCTACCGTATGATGCGCGAGCTGGCGGTGCGCAATATCGACGGCTACAACCGCGCCATCGGCAGCGGTGGCGAATTGGTCGAGCTCAAGCGTGGCGACGCGGCAACCAATGCCGGCGAAGGCGAGGATTGGATCGACACGCCGGTTAAGCATCGCAAGCTGCCGAAGATCGTCATCGTGATCGACGAGCTGGCCGATCTGCTGCTCTCCGAGGGCAAGACCGTCGAGCGCGATATCACGCGGCTGGCGCAGAAGGCGCGTGCGGCTGGCATCCACTTGATTCTCGCCACTCAGCGGCCATCGGTCGATGTTTTGACCGGGCTGATCAAGGCGAATTTGCCCGCGCGAATCTCGTTGCAGGTGACCTCGCGCGTGGACTCCCGCACGATTCTCGATTCAATCGGGGCGGAACGCCTGCTGGGTGCGGGCGACATGCTCTTCATGCCGCCCGGAACTGCCAAGCTGCGCCGCCTCCATGGACCCTTTGTTTCGGAGATCGAGATTCGCAAGGTCTGCGACTTTCTCCGCGCACAGGGCGCTCCCGACTACCAGATGGAGATTCTCGAAACCACAGTGGCGGGCGAAGCCGACGGCGCCGATGGCGACGGCGATCGCGATGCGCTCTACGACGAAGCCGTTCAAATCGTAATCGACACCAATCAGGCCTCGATTTCGATGATCCAGCGGCGGCTCAGGATCGGTTACAACCGCGCTGCGCGGATGGTCGAGCAGATGGAGCGCGAGGGCCTCGTGCTGCCGGCGGACGGCGCGCGGCCGCGCGAGGTTCGCCTGCGCGGCGCCAGTTAAACGGCGACGCCGAGAGCCGAATGAAACCTTCACGCGTAACTCGCGTCTAAAGAACTGCGGTGACTTCGCTGGTAAACAAAATTCGCGCAGGGGCCCACTGGATGCGCCTGGCGACGCTCGCGGCTATCTTCGCCTCGGCCGGTATAGTCGCCATTTTCGGTGACGGCGGCACCCGGGTAGTCGCGCGGGAGTCCATCGCCGCTCAACCAACCGATTTGAAGGCGCTGCTGGCGCGGCTCCAACGCCATTACCAGGAGACCGATTCTTTCAGCGCTTCATTCAAGCAGACGGTCACCCGCGTCGGCGCGCCCCCCAGGGATCGTTCCGGCACTGTCTATTACGAGAAGCCGGGCCGCATCCGCTTCGAATTTTCTGACCCGCAACCTGAGACGATCGTAAGCGATGGGATACTCCTCCATGACTACGACCCCGGGCTCAATCAGGTAATGGAGACGCCGTTGAAAAACGCCATCAAAACTCAGGCTGCCGCGGCGTTTCTACTCGGAGTTGGCAACGTCCAGCGCGACTTCAAGGCGACGCTCCCGGCCTCCGCTCCCTCGGATGGTCTCAATTACCTCCTGCTGGTGCCAAAGCGCGGCGGCGACGCTATCGAAATCGGACTTGATCCGCATACGTTGAACATAATGAATCTGCGGCTTCAGGATGCGCTAGGTAATACCACTGCGCTTCAATTTAGTGATGTCGAGACGAACCTGGCGATCGAAGCTTCACGCTTTCAGTTCAAGACACCTGAGGGTGCCGACGTGGTAACCTCTTCCGGTACGCCATAGACCAGCGTGGTCGGCACCTGATTGCGCTGATTTTTCACCAAATACTGGAACACGGATTGCATCTCATCACTCGTGCGAGTAAACCTATACACCCTTAGTATCCACCCGTACCCGACATGGAAAAGGTTCATCTTCTAACTCTGGGCTGCCCCAAGAACCTCGCTGACAGCGAGTTAATGCTGGGCGGATTGATGCGCGCTGGATTCGAGGTCACGCTCGATCCGGGCGAGGCGCAGGTCCTGATAGTGAACACTTGCGCGTTTATCGAGGCTGCAAAAAAGGAGTCGATTGGCGCAATCCTGGAAGCGTCCAACGTCAAGAAGCGTGGAGCCGGGCGGCGCTTGGTGGTGGCTGGATGCCTCGCCCAGCGTTACGGGGCGGAGTTGCGCGAAGAATTGCCCGAAGTTGACATTTTCGTTGGTACCGGTAATTTCCTCGACCTGCCCGAACTCCTGCGCCGCACCGAGGCCCCTGAGACGCGCCCGATTCCCTATGCCGGCGCGGCTCACTTGCTGCCGACGATGGACGAGGCGCCACGAGTCAAGACCGGCGACTTCTTCACCGCCTATCTGAAAATCTCCGAGGGCTGCAATCATAAGTGCGCCTTCTGCATCATCCCGAAAATTCGCGGCCTGCATGAGAGCCGCGCCCCCGCCGATATCGTGGCCGAGGCGCGCTCGCTGGCGAAAGTGGGAGTGCGCGAGCTCAACTTGATTGCACAGGACCTGACAGCCTATGGCCGCGACTTCAAGCCGCAGTCGTCGCTGGCGCAGCTGCTGCCGATGCTCGCGGCGATTGACGGCATTCGCTGGATTCGCCTGCTCTATTGTTATCCGAATTTTGTTACCGACGAATTGCTCGAGGCCATCGCAGAACTGCCACAAGTGGTTAAATACATAGATATGCCTCTGCAGCACGCGGATGACGCGGTCCTGCGGGCGATGCGGCGCGAGCGCTCCGGAGCGGCCTTGAGCAAACTGCTCCAACGCATCCGGCGCAAGGTTCCCGGCGTCGTTCTCCGTACGTCGTTTATCGTCGGCTTTCCGGGCGAGGACGATGCCGCCTTTGAGACGCTACTCGATTTCGTCCGGCGGGAACAATTCGACCGTGTCGGCGTGTTTACCTACTCGCGTGAAGAAAATACCGACGCCTTCGATTTGCCCGGTCAGGTGCCCGATCGGCTCAAGCGCGAACGCCGTTCGGCTCTGATGGAAACGCAGGCTGAAATATCGCTGAACAAAAATCGCGACCTGGTCGGCCGCGAGATCGAGGTGTTGGTCGAGGGTTCGACTTCGGGACGCGCCACGCGCCTGCGCGGGCGAACTCCCGCACAAGCGCCCGAAATTGACGGAATGGTTATCCTTAAGGGAGACGCCCAACCCGGTGATTTCGTCAGCGCTAAGGTCGAGCGGGCTCTCAGCTACGATCTCCATGCGGTGGTAACGGGCGCGGTGGTTAACTGAAAGGGTGATGGGCGATGCCTAAAAAAGCAACGGCGGCAAATCGCAAGAAGTTCATGGCCGACCTTCGCGAGCATTTGCTCGAGATGAGGTCCAAGCTCATCGCCGAGATCGACTCGGAACTGAAAGCTGAGCGCGAGGGCAATAAGGACGAGGGCATGGATACCTATGACCTCGCCTCGGAGGAGCGCGACCGCGAGATCAACTTTATTCTCTCCGATCGCGAGCGGGTGAAGATCCGGCAGATCGACGATGCTCTGGGCCGCATGGATGAGGGCACCTACGGCGTGTGCGAATCGTGCGGACTCGAGATCGCCGAGGAGCGGCTGGAAGCGATGCCGTTTACGCGGTTGTGCCGCGATTGCCAGCAGGATCAGGAGCGTGAAGCCAAGTCGCAGCGCCGCTTCGACGACGAGCGCAATACCTATCGAAAGCTCGGTTCAACCGACGCCGACGAAGACAATATCTAGGTGCTCATCGATCGCGTACCCGCGGGAGCATATCAGGTCGCTTATCTGAGTGTCCCGCCTAGATGATTGCAGCTTCTGCCCGCGGTGCAGTTGTTTCCGCTACCACGCCTCGTTTATGATCGACACTCGTTGAGTATCGTGCAAGGCCTGCTTATGCCGGGCCGACAACGGGCAATTGAGCGGGTACGAACTCGCCATCGGAACATATCCCGGTAGCGATATGTTAGTCTGGTTTGCGCGCAACGAGAGGCAATGAGAATCTTCAGGGAAATTGGGACGGAAGCGGACGCAACTGGTGCGCAACCGGCTGAAGAGATCTCGCTTCTGCGAAACAATCTCGCCGAGGTCAAATCAGTAATCGCCATCGCCAGCGCCAAGGGTGGCGTCGGCAAGAGCGCTCTCACGGTAAACCTGGCCGCGGTGCTCGCACTCGCCGGTCGCAAGGTCGCGATCCTCGACGCCGATCTCAATTCTCCGGCGATCGTCACGATGCTCGGAATGAAAGTGCCGCGCCGGTTCCATTCTGCCGGCGGCATTGAGCCCGGAACAGGTCCACTCGGCCTGCGCATCGCCGCGAGCAATCTGATTCCTGACGGCGACTCGCCACCGGTGAGCTTCCTCGACGATGACGGCGCCCCGCCGGAAATCCGCCAATGGCCATCGGCCCGCCGAGTTAGGCTACGCGGCGACCCTGCGCCGGCTTCTCACACAGACTCGTTTCGGGGCGGTTGATCTGCTTCTTATCGATCTCGCTCCGGGCATCGATCAGCTTTTCCGGATTGCGCAAATCGTCCCCCTCAGCGCTGCAATGATCGTGACGCAGCCCTCTGAAATTTCGGTAAGAGCCTCACGTTCGGCCCTTGAAATGGCGTCACTGTGTTCGACTCGCGTCATCGGCGTGGTCGAAAACATGGTGGGCTTTAATTGCGACGGTTGCCATTCGGTTCGCCCCCTGATGCCGCATGGCGACCTCGCGGCGGTGGCGAATTCCGCCGGGGCTCCCGTTCTCGCGCGCCTGCCATTCGATCCGCGGCTCGCCGAATGTTGCGATCGCGGCGTAATCTTCATTCGCGAATATGCCGAAACGCCGCTCGCCCGCCAGTTGATTGCGCTCGCACAGTCAATTGATAAGGCGGCAACGCCACGCATTCAGGCCGAAGTGCCCCGCCCGTATAATTCTCTCTCGCCGGTCTCACCCTTCGCGCATCTCCGCTTCTGAAGCCCTGAGAACTGACGTCAACCGACGAGCCGCGACGATCATTCCGAATCGTTGTCATCCTCGAGGGTGGAAGTATCCGCGGAACTCGCGATGCGCGAGTATTCAAACATCCCGGCGCCCGTTCTGTTACCGATGCGGTAGCTGGCAAATCCGATGGACGTGTGGATGCGCGTATGGTCGAAGCCCGGACGTGAGAGCGTCATGAAGGCCTCCGCGATTCCGCGCACTCTTAGCTCGTCGGAGTGCGGCGGGGTTATCATGGCGGAGAACGGATCGGGTGGCAGCGCCCGGAGCGGGCGTCTCGAGTTCGATCGTGCTGAGATTGCATTCGCGCCATTCACCCTCTGCGCAAGCGCGCGCCATATGACGATCTTGGCCCCCAGCGAAGGTCCATGCGCGCGCTTCGAGTGCGGAAAATTCTGGCGCGCCAGGGAAGCATGCCCACAGCATCCGGCGGGTCTCAAAGCGTTGCGGTTCGAGACCGGTGAACGATGCACCCACGCGGGCGACCGCGTCGATTTCACGACGGCGGCCACCCACGACCAATGTGCCGCGCATTCGTCCGAATAGAGCTGTGCCGGCGCCGTCGCCAGCTTTGCCCGCAGCCCCAATTGCTCGTTCGATTATTCCCTCGAGTGTTTCGTCTGCGGAATTCATGGACCGTGCGTTGGCGTCCAACTCGATTGTCGCCGCCACCACCATCTGACAATCGAGAGTACTGTGCGCGAGCGCGTTTTCGACGCTGAGATAAGCACCGCCGTCATTGACGATCACCGCCGGGCCGCGAAAGCTCAGGTGGCCGCCATCCAAACCGATCGCAAGTTCGAGCGGTCCCAGCCGCATTTGTCCAGCCGCGCGGGTCGCCTTGCCTTCGCCAGTGAAGAGCGCTGCACAACAATGGTCGAACAACATCATAATGCGGGCCCCGGCACCGCCGGAACCGTAATCAAAACTCGCCATGCCGCCGATTCCAGCCACTGCATCGTAAAACTCGATTCCGACGCGAACGGGCGCAGCCGCTGGCCCAGCCTTGGTCTTCGGCGCGACCGGCGGCGCGGAGATACGATCGATCGCGATGGCGCGCGTCTGTACGGATCTGGCCGCAACTTCCGCCGGGCGCAGCAATACCTCCGCGAGCGCGTCCAGACCTCGGCGGCGAATCGCGCCCTCAAGGCGCACGGCGACAGACATTTCGAGCTGCAAGGCATCAATTGAGCCGCGAGCGGCATGCTGAGCGAGACTTCGCAGCGCCGGGATCTCACTGACCGCATGCCGTTCCGTGAACGCTTGCAGCAGGTTTTGACTGGCACCCCCGGGATAGCGCAGGCCAAACGTCGGGATGATGCCGACGGCGTCCAGCCGCGCAAAAAGCGCTGCCACCGTCCCATTTATAAATTCGTCGCTCGCTGAAACGTGAGCGCCTGCGGGCGGGCGCAGCCGGCCATTGGCATTTCGCAGGCCGAGGCCAAAATCTATGCGCGGCTCGATCACGTTCCAGCCGTGTATCAAAAGCACGGTCGCACGACCATGAAGATCGACTATCCGGTTCACGCTTTGCGCAATCAAATCGAGAATCCAGGGAGCGCGCGTGGCGACCTGCGACAGCCGGTTGCAGTCGATATCGTTGCGATCCATGCGGGCGTTGATCAATGCGCTGGCGCCGAACCGATGTGCAAGGTCGCGCGTGATTCCCGCCGTCTCCAGATCATTGACCTTGGGATGCAGGGTCGTCCGCGAGGCCGCTCCTGCGCGCCCGCCATGCGGCGCGATTAGGAGAATCGGTGCGTCGCCCTCGATTACTTCGAGCCACGACGAGTCGACCGCGTCTGTTCCCGGAACTTCCATATCGATTTACCGCATACGCCGCGCGGCGACGCGGGCTGGATGCGCGTGCAGGGCAAATGACATTACAAAATAGTAAATGACGAAGCCTAACGACGTGTAAAGCAGGAGGTTGCTATGAGCAGGCAGCGTCGGGAGCATCGCTACCGTCGCGATTCCCCAAACCGCGGCCAGCGAGAGCGTCAGCGGGCGCATCAGTTCGGTGCGATTCGGGTAAATATATTTGATCGGCACAAACACCATCAGCGCAAGCACCGCGACGATAATCGCGTTAACGACCGGCGCGAGGCCGAGGCAAAAGAGGTAAAGGGCGACCAGATTCCAATACGATGGGAAGCCGCGGAAATAGTTGTCCTCGGTCTTGGCATCGGTGCGGCTGAAGCCATAGGCGCTCGCGATCATCAGAAATCCCGCCAGCGCCTCGCCGGCGACGCCGCCCGGATGATCCCCGCGCGCATCATCAGGAACACCGGCGCAGCTACATAAGTGAGATAATCTACGATGTTGTCGAGCAGGGCGCCGTCGAAGTAAGGGATGCGTTCGCGCACACGCAAGGCACGCGCGATGGGCCCGTCACTCGCATCGATTGCGACCGCAGTCGCCATCATTCCGAATGCACCGCGCCATTCGCCGCGTGCGGTATAGCCGAATGCGAGCAATCCCGCCACCGCTCCAAGCGCCGTATAAAGGTGCACTGCCCATGCGCATCCAATTAGAAATCGCGACCTGGACATCGGCGCCACTGGACTTGCGCAGCCCGCTCAGGTCTCCGGCTTGATATCGCGCGGCCCGAAATAGTCTTCCAGTATGGTCATGAAAGGTCCGCACGAGCGTCTCTGTTTCACATACGCGAGGGCTTCGTTGAGCGACATGCCGCCATGCGCACGCAAGTACGCGATCGCCAGCGTGGGCGCACGGTTCAGGCCCGCGTTGCAATGCAGGTAAACGCGTTCCTTGGCACCCACAAGGGCCGCAAGATCGCTGAGCGCCGCGCACAGACGATCCGCCATGGCGTCGGCGCTACCATCCTGAATCGGAGTCCACACGTGCCTGATCCCGTGGCGCGCCGAAACTTCGCGCAATCCCGCGATATCGAGCGCGTTGATGCGCAGATCCTCGTCATCTTGCAAATTATGGATCGCAGTCACGCGATGTTCGTTGCCTAACCATTCGATATCATCTTCGCGCGGGTATTCGCCTACCAACAGGTGATCGGTTATCTCACTGACCGACGGGCGTGCATCGCCGCGCGTTGGTCGCGGTCCGTTGTCGCGTCGCTGGCTCCACCATTCCATGTCCTGACACTTATGCAGGAAAGTGCTGCTCTATCCAACAATCGTTCTTGCGTCGATGCGGTGCGCTAGCCAATCTTCCCGCGTCTCACTCTGCGGAGATACGTTTTCGCGGCGCGTCCCGGATCGGTAGTCAGCGTGCGCAGGTGGTCGGACTCCCCGCCTGGTTCCATTCGTAAATCCATATCGATGCGAGTACCGAAGCTGCCTCGGCAACCTGCTGCGCTGCCATGGGCATTTCGCGCCGCATCAGCGCACGATCAAATTCGTCGCCAACCTTCGTTCCGGTCTCGGCGCGGGCCGCGCGATCGGCGTCGAGCGTGCTCGCCACCAACGGATTGCTGTGCCGTAGTTCGCTGATCGCCGCCGACCACACCGAATCGATTTTGATGACGTGCACTTGCGGACGCGCCAGTTGTTCGACCTCGCCGACCGATCGATCCACAGCACCCTCTAACCGCGCGTGCATCCCGCGATCCTGCGCATAGCCGTCGTAATATCTGGTCGTATGCAGCGGCTGAGTGGCGTCGCCGACGTAGTGGGCCAGGTACCCGGAGAGCAGAATTACCTGCGCGCAATCGCCCTTGCGCCAGGCCTGCTGAACCCCCTGGGCCATCTCCTCGATGGTCCACGGCAGCGTGCCCGATTTCTCGATAGTGCCTGCGCCGTAATCGAGTTCCATCGTTGCGAGGTCCGGCTTGAGCGCCGCGAACGGATCGGCGCCGTAGTACTCCAGATCAATGTAATGGCGAATCGCTTCCGCCTTGCCATAGCGCGCCCGCAGCACCGCATCGGGCGCTACCGCGTCCTCCTGCAAATCAGCTTCGTGTCCTTCGAAGTCCCGCTTGAGCGGCGACGCCGGCAGTGCCTCGACTGCGAGGCGTGCGATCAGCCTATGCGTACGGGCGTCCCAGGCGTGCGCGCCGATGGGGAGCGCAAGTAGCCACATGGCCGTAATCGGGAATATTAGAATAGGGCGAATGCGGGCCACTGTCGTTAATTCGCCACGCGAGCCTAGCCCTTGGCTCGCCCGCCCGATCGATGAGCTCGACGGCGATCTCTGTGCGCCGACTCCTGATGCGCATCGGATTCAAGCGCCGGCGGCGTGGTCGCTTCCACGATCGCGATGCGCGCGGCTCGTGTGCTCTTTATCGTCAGTCCAACGACTGCCTGCCGCATGACATCCGCCAGCGAGCGATAAGCGCCTGCGCCCTCCGCGCCTTGTGCCGCCAGCCGCAGTTCATCGATCGTCAACGCTCGTCCGATCCGCACTTCGACCGGCGCGTGCCGCGGCACCAGCTTGCCCTTGCCGAGCACCGCGAAGGTTCCGCTGATGTGAATCGGCAGCACGTCGCATCCGGCATGCAGCGCGAGGTATCCTGCGCCGCTTTTGAACTCGTGGATCGCTCCATCGGGCGAACGTGTGCCTTCCGGGAACATCAACACATTGCGTCCGGCGGTCAATTCGGTCAGCGCCTCGTCCAGCGATTCCAACTGCGCGCGATCGCGATCAAACGGAATCAACCGCGTGAAGTTCGCCGCCGCAAACCGCCGCAATCCCGTGTTGAAGAAGTAGTCTTTCGCCGCCAGCACCACCAGGCCGCGCCCATTCGCACCCAGCGCGTGACTCACCAGACTGAAATCGAGATGGCTCGCGTGGTTCGCGACAACCATGAAATTGCGATTGGCCGGGATGTTGCCGCGGCCGAAGATTTGAGGCTTCAGCCATGAGTCGAACGCGGCCCCGAGCGTCCTGCGCATCGCGAATTCGCCCAGCCGCCGGATCGGCTGCGGCAGCTTGATCGTGTACGGCTGCGCGAAATGCGCATACGAAGGCAGCTTGGGCCGATTCTGCCGCTCGCTGATGATTCGCTGCAGGTCTGCCACGGTCGCCACATTCGCCAGTTCGTCGGCGCTGATATCGCGTCCCGCCTTGGTCGCAATCTGCTCGGCCAGCTCCGCCAGCGCCAGCGAGTCGAGTCCCAAATCCTCGATCAGCCGCGTTGCCGGATTGACGCTCGCGGACCCACTCGACACCTGCTCCAGCGCTTCGGCCAGCCACGGCTCGACCTCCGTATCGGTCGTCGCGTGCGACCCGCCGTGGCTTTCCACCATCCGCTGCAACGTCGCCGCCACTTCGGAGCGCTTGATCTTGCGCGTGCGGGTCCGCGGTAATTCCGTGTCTGTGAAGCGCAGGATGCGGATTCTGCTGTGAGGATTGAGTACCGCGCTGACACGCTCGAAGTGAGACCTCAGCTTGTCTTCCACCGTGCGCCGGCTCTCGCCCTTCGCATAGGCCGGCACCGCGAGCGCAGCTACCTGTTCGCCCAGGCCGACCTTCAGCCCGACCACCGCCAGTTCGCGCAAATATGGCGAATGGCCGTACGCTTCCTCGAGCTCATCGATGTAAACGTTATTGCCGCCGGAATCGACGATTACATCCTTGGCCCGGCCGACGATGTAGAGCCGGCCTTCACTGTCGAATCGGCCGAGGTCGCCCGTGTGCAGCCAACCGTCCTTCAGCACTTCATCGGTGGCCGCCTGGTTGCGATAGTACCCGCTCATTATGTTGGGCCCGTGCGCGACGATTTCGCCCACGCGATCGACCTGCGGATCGTCCTGCTGTGATCGATGTTGACCATCGGCGGCTGCCAGCCTCAGCTCTACCTTGCCCAACGGCTTTCCCACCGATCCCGGCTTCAGCGGCTCGTCCGGACGGGCGACGCTGAGCACCGGCGCCGACTCTGTCAGCCCATAGCCTTCGAGCAGCTTGATGCCAATGTCGTTGAAGAACTGCGCAACCCGCTGCGGCAAGGCAGCGCCCCCGCTCACCGCCAGCTTCAGGCGGCCGCCGAGCGCCGCGTGGGCCGGCCGGAACAACATCGTTCCAAGATTCAGCCGATAATCGGCGTCGATCCGGCGATTCAGATCGCGCAATTGATCGAACGCCGCCTGAAAAAACGGCCCGCGCGCTTCCACCGTATCCGTAATCCGGCGATGAATCGCCTCCCACAACGCCGGCACTCCAACCAGCGCGGTCGGCTGCACGTCGGCCAGCGTGCGCGACAGGCTCGCCGCATCGATTCCAATCGGGTACACGATGCGCGCGCCGCTCGCGATCGGCAGCATCAGTCCGCAGGTGAATTCAAACGTGTGATGCAGCGGCAGCAGCGACAGTAAAACGTCGTCCGCGCCTAGGGCGAACACTCGCCCCAGCGACGCGATCTGCGCCGCGAAATTCCCGTGCGACAACATCACGCCCTTGGGCGTGCCGGTCGTGCCTGACGTGAATACGATCGACGCGAGCGTCTTGCGCTCGACCTTGATCGGCGCTGCCGACTGGCCCGGCAACATGAATGGCCGCTGCAGATCGCCGAGTTCCATTTCGACGATTCCGCTCGTCGCTTCGCCCACCGCCTTGCCCAGCCGCTTCGCGCAGGCCGCCGAGAGCAAGGCTGCGCGCGGCTCGGCGATTCGCGCCACCGCCGCCAGTTCGTCAGGCGATATTAGATGATCGAGCGGCACCGCGACGGCGCCCGCATACAGAATCGCGAAATAGGCGATTACCCATTCGGGCGAGTTCTCGGCGATTAGTAATACGCGATCGCCGCGCTTGATTCCGCGAGTACCTAGTAGGAGTCCCGCGCGATACGCGCGGTCGCGCATTTCGCGATAGCTGATCGAGTTTCGTTGTCCTGACTGACTACGTGAATCGAGCGCCGCTTGCGCACCGTAACGCTCCGCCGCGCGATCGAGCATCTCGACCAGGGTCTTGTGTCTGAACGATCCGCTCGGGCGCGCCCGCGTGTGCAGCTCCAGTTGCGGGAAGATATGCCGTCGCAGTCCCGGCATATGCACGTTGATCCAGTAGTCGGCCCAGTCGATGCGCTCCGGATGATACGGATGGCGGTCGGCGTCGCCCGGTGCGAGCGCCGCATAAAGATCACGGATGTTCTTGCCATGGAAGGTATACGCCAGGTCCTGAATGTACGGCCGGTAAACCTCCGCCAGCGATCGCACCATCACCGCGCTTTTGCAGATCTTATCGACTTGCTGTTCGAATTTGCGCGCCGCCACGGATTCTTCGCCCATTACCGTTCGTGCTAGGGCCGCAGTCTGTTTGAGCATCGCCGGAATCTGGCTGCTCACCAGATCGTAGGTATTTTGCGAGGCCACGGTGGCGTCGAGATGCGGCGCGAGCTTGCCCATCGGTCCGCCGTTCAGCCGATGATCGCGGCGATTCGATAGCCCCGTCAGCTCAACCAGCCGGCGCATCGGAAATGGATTCACGTCCGAGGTGCAGAGTTGGTAAATCCGCTTATGGCGCTTCAGCAATAGCGCTGCGAGTATCGGCACGATCGCATGCGCAACCAGGTCCACCGGGATAACGTCCAGCACCAGCGCCCCGGTCGCCGGGACAAAGCGGAAGCCGCGTCCCGTCAGGTAGGTCAACGGCGCGCTGGTGTTGACCCCCTGGTTCCAGCCGGGACTCGGATCGGCGAGTGAGCTTTCAATCACCGACGGGCGCACGACGGTCGCTGTGATCGTCTCATGCGCCGCGAATACTAACTGCTCGCCGAGGCTTTTCGTATAGCTATAGGTATTCGGCCAGCCCCAGTTCTGCGCCCGCGCTTTCCCGATGCGCTTGAAGCGTTCCTCCAGCCATTGCTTGCGCTTCGACTCCACCGCGCGTTCGCTATGATCGCCGCCGGCGACGCCCTCATGATCCTCGTCGATCTCCGCGCGAAATTCCGCCAGTCGCGCCTGATCGCGCGATTCCGCTTCGACCCGTTCGACCGCCCCTAAAGCGTCTCGAATCTCACCCTCCAGGTTGAAGTTGCGCCGCCCGCTCGGGCACCAGTCCACCGGGCTCTCGTCTTCGAACCGCTGTCCGTCGGCCACGCCCGCCACGTAGCAGGTCGAAATATGTATCAACGCGGCTTCATGCGTGCGGCAGAAATCGATTACGTTGGCCACGCCCGTCGTATTGATCGCAATCGCCTTTTCCAGTGAGGCTTCGAAATTCACCAGCCCCGCACAATGGATCACGGCGTCTAGCGAACCGATATCGACCTTGGCCTCGCGGTTGATCAACCCGGGTTCGCTGATGTCGCCCGGCACGACTACCACCTTCTTCTCAACCTGCCGGTCGAAATTCGCGCCCAGATGTTCGCGCACCTGGCTCAGTGCCGGCGAATCCAGGATCTCGTTACGGAAGCGCATCAGACTCGAGCGCTGGTCGCCTCGAATCAGGATCTGGATTTGCCCGATCTCGGGATGTTCCCGCAGCAGGATCGCCAGCAGCACCTTACCCAGAAAGCCGGTGCCGCCGGTGATCAGGATGCGGCGATTTCGCAGCACGTCCGCCAGTGGCGGCAGCGTCCCTGCCGCTGCAGATTTGCGCGGACGCGGGCCGTTCCTATTCGGCATCTATGCTCTTAGACCTCGACATTGTTCCGCCCCTTCAAGCAGCGCCGTCGCTTTTTGCTACTCAACGTCGGCTATTACTATTGGCGGCAAATGCAAGTAAGTAATCGATGCGGAGCTTCCATGGTCGGCCGTCGCCATCGCGATTGCTTCATCCAGCGTGTCCGCCGATTCCCAACCCATTCGCGCTGCCACTTGCGGCTCTTCGCAACCGGCCGCGATTACGCGTCCGACGTGTTGCCGCGCCGGCTCGCCCCAATACCACATGTAAAACGGATGGACACCGTGATAGGCGTTCCCATAACGGTACATGTGAGTATAGGTGGGGTTGCGCGCGAACTCTTCCTCGAACTGCTTTGACAGTTGCACCGCATCGGTGGTCTCCGCCAGGCATCGATGGAAAAACTCGATGTAGCTCGGATGATGTTCCGGATGAAACTCGTCCCGCAGCGGATGGCAAATGATCATCGTACCGCCCGGCTTCACCAGCGGCTTGTTGCGATACATGTTGAACAGGTAACCCAGGCCCATGCATTGCACGAGAACCGGATTCATAATCGAATTGACATTGTACGGGCAGATGTAAGGCACGCCGACGATCAATACGTCGGACTGCCCTTTCACCGGAACTGCGTACTGCTGAAATACGCGCGCCAATGCCTGCCGATGTACCGCTCCGTCTCTCCTGCCCAAACTCCCGTCATTCCATACGGCGCGGCGTACTGGTGCAGCGCCTGCCGGCGAAGGTCGTTTGATAGATTTCCCAACGTCCAGCGAAAGCCCTTCAGCCGCAGCCGATCCCAGTCGTTGAAGCGATCCTCGTTCTTCTGCAGGAAATCGAGCATCCCGCCGTACATCTGAGTATTGACCGCAGTCTCGATCGAAAACACGTTGACTTGCTGATTGACTATTCGGCCCATCCGGTCCGCCGAACTGTGTAGTGCCGATCGCTTGGGATCCATGTACGAATGACTATCGCGCAACGTCGCCGGATTATGATGATGGCGTAGGCTTTGATACGGCGCGAGGCCCACCGCTACGGACTTGTGTCCGCCGTCCATCGGCACCAGGTTGATATTCAGATAGATCAGCAGATCGGATTCCGCCGCCCGCCGCGACAGCCATACCTCTTCGCCATGATTGGTCTTCCCCAGCATCGCGATCTCGGCGGCGTTCTCGCCGTCGAAGTTGTACAGCCGATCCGGCCAGTATTGCTTGAATGCGCGCTCCCCCACGATGCGCCGAATCTCCGTTTCCGTCATCCGCCGATGTAATGCGGTTGCGATGATCAGATGAACGTCGTCCACTCCGTAATCGGCCAGCGTCTGCAATACCTGGTTGAGCAAGCGCTCGCGGATGTCGGGCCGCCGCATCTGCGGCAGCGGCAGGCTCAGGTCGTCGATCGCGATCGTCACTCGCATGTTCGGATTGAGTTGGGCAAACAGCGGGTCCGCGTTCAGCGGATGCAGCAGGGCGTACCGGATCGCTGTATCCGGATCCGGCAACGCATCGAGCGGTGGCGGTGGATAGATTACCCGCGTTCCCGCCGGCAGCTTTTCGAACAGAAAATCGTCGCCGTATGGAATCAGCCGCGGTTCCGACTTGCGACTTAAAGTCACCACCAGCTCGCTGCGCGCACCAACCTCGTGCTTCAGCTCCGCTGATTTAATCTCTTTTAGCTTAGCCTCGGGCCGCGCCATTAAATTTCCTCTCCAACCTTTGCTCGACGGCTTCCGGCCCGATGCCGCCAGTCCTCCCCGCGCTCGCCGCCTTGTCGAACCGCACCACCGGCCATTGACGGCTGCGCGCCACCGCCAGCAGGCGCCGGTTCGGATTTACCGCTACCGGATGTCCCAGCGCCGTCAGGAATGGCAGATCGTAATGCGAGTCCGCATAGCCCCATGACGCACTCAGCGATATCCGGTTGGCCGCTGCATACTCCGCGCACCATGCCGCCTTCGCCTCACCCGCCATCACCGGGTCGCGCAAACGTCCCGTCGCCAGGCCGCGGCTATAGATCAATTGATTCGCTGCGAAGTTCTCTATTCCGAGCCGATGCGCCAGCGGCTCCACGATAAAGTCCGGCGACCCCGTCACCAGCACCGGCTCCAGCCCGGCTTCCCGATTGGCCGCGATCATCTCGATCGCCCGCGGATACATGTTCGCCATCAGGATGCGGTCGCAATATTCCTCGCCGAGCGTCACCAGCCGATCGCGCGAGATGCCCTTGAACATCTCGAACAGCGTTACGTTGAGCAGATGTCGATCGCGCTTTTCCGCCAGGTACAGCATCGGTAGCCGCGCCGCCAGTCCCACCACGTAACTGACCCGCCCGCTCCATTCGCCGATATTGGTGAATGCGAAGAGCGTCCCATGAATCAGATTCAACCCCATCAGGGTGCCGTCCAGATCGTAAAACGCCGCTCCCCTGGCCGCCCGGCCGTTGCGCTTGTGATCGCGTTCGTAAACTGACATGTCAGTCTAGTTGCGGCCCAGAAAAATGCCTTGCTTCCACCGCGTCATCCAACAGCCCTGCTGCCGCCAGCAACTCCGGACGGGCCACTCCGCGCAATCCAAAATCCAATATTTCCTCCGCCAGCGCACCTGCATTCTGCCGTCTCTCCAATGACAATTTTCCCACCGCTTCCTTGACTCCGCCCAAAATACAGTACGACACCGCGCGCGTATCGCAGCGCCGTACCAGTTTCATCTCGATGCCCAGATCGAGCGACCGTTGAATCTCGTCTGCCACCCGTTCGTAAAAATCCCGAATGCGCGCGTCAAGCTCCCGGTCGAAGCCGGTCGAATGGTTCAGCAGGATGTCGGTCAACTCGCGCTCCGCCAATACGAACCTTAGTACCCGCGACAGATTGTCGCGCAATTGCTCCACCGGGCTCGCTTCCCCCGGCCCGATTCGCAGCCGCTGAATTCGATTCCGCAACTCCCGCAGCGTCTGCTCCAGCAGTTCCTCGAAGATGTCGCGCTTGTTCTGAAAGTAGAGGTAGAAGGTCCCGCGAGCGATCCGCGCCCGCGTGATGATGTCGGCGACGTTCGTGCGATGATAACCCTTGCGGGCAAATATCCGCTTCGCGTGTCGCAGAACTTGCGCCCGTCGTTCCTGCCGTTCCATATCGCTTCTACGTTGCCGGACACTAACGGCATGAGGATCCAGAGTCAAACCGCTCCGCTCGCGCATTTGCCCAGCGTTCTGCCGTGCTCCCGATGCCCATCGTCTAGGGCTTTGGCGTTGGCGTCGTTTTCGGTGCCTTCGCCGCTGCCGCGCTCCCCGGAATCGGCGGACATGTCAATGGATCAACGTTGACCCCCACGGGTATGCTCTCGAAAAAGCCCGCATCCGAAACCGTGAAATACGTGCATCCGCTCGTCACCCCCGTAAACAGGCCGTCGCTGCCCGAGTATATGATCATCCCCGGGAATGTGACCGTCGGCGCCGCCGGACTCCACATCGTGCTGACGCGGTTCGTCACGTCGCGGTACTTCGTCTTCGTCGTCGTATTCGTGTACCCGAATACTCCTTGAGCGTTGAATTGCACCTGGTTGCTCCCAGGCGCTGTACCGACTGTTGCTAACGTCACCACCGGAGTGCATAGCGGCGTGGGCGTCGGCGTCGGTGTTTTTGTCACCTCCGGCAGCGCCGATCCATCCGCGATCGCCCCCGGTTTCGGCGTCGCCGTCGGTTTCGGCGTCGGCGACGGCGTCGGCGTCGGCTTCGTCGTCGGCGTCGGTGGCGGCCCCAGGCATACGTTGAGTCCGATGATGGTCAGGAAATTCTGTGCCACCGGCGTGGTGGTCGATCCGCCGCCACCGCAACTCATGATCAGCGCCGCTGCCAGAAAAGACAGCACCGGCACCAGCACTAGACATCGTCGCCGCCAAATCATTAAGCCGTCAACGATGACGGCGCATACGGCCACTGTCAAGCCGAGAGCCGCCGCATTGCACTAATCCGCGTGCGAAATTGCGCGCTAACCTGGCCACGCTAAGCTGACAATGATGGGTAAAAAAGAAGGCGGGTCACCGAGGAGGGGGGAGTCTCCAGAGGTGCCCGCCTTTGCGCCGCCCGTCTTGCGACGAGCGGTCCCCGACTACAGGGAGGAGGAGTAACCGGGGGTGCGGCTCGTACATATCATTCGACGGATCGCTGTAACGAATTATTCATCGACTTCGAGGCAAATTTATTCGGCCCCTGTACACGCCCATTGCCGCAACGCTAAGGCTGCGTTAGCGTTACGTTTTTCGACAATACTCACAGTTACTTCAAATCCGCTTTGCGCGCACCCACAAACTCACCCCGCCCGCCCGGCCCAAAGCACCTTCACCCTTGACGCCAACGTGACCGCCTGCGTCGCTTGATGACACGGCGGCGCCTGCCGTGCGATTCTTGTCCGTATGAATCCATCAACTTCGTCCCGCAGATCCCTACGTCGCAGTCGTCCTGGGCGCCAATGAAACTCTCCGTCATCGATCAGTCGCCGGTTTCCGCTGGATTCACTCCTGCCGACGCCCTCCGCAATACGATCGATCTGGCCCGCATGGCCGATCGCCTCGGCTACTTTCGCTATTGGATCGCCGAGCATCATGCCATTCCCGCGCTCGCCAGTCCGGCTCCCGAAATCCTCATCGATCGCGTCGCCGCCGAAACCTCCGCCATTCGCGTCGGTTCCGGCGCAGTCCTGCTGCCCCATTACAGCCCGCTCAAGGTTGTCGAGACTTTCCGCGTCCTCCATGCGCTTTATCCCGGCCGTATCGACCTCGGCCTTGGCCGCGCCCCCGGCGGCACTCCCCTCGATACCTACGCCCTTCGCCGCGATCGCGAGGGCGATAGGCAACTCGGCGACGACTTCCCTAAGCAACTGATCGAGTTGCTGACCTTTCTCCACGGCGGCTTTCCTCCTACCCATCCCTTCAGCCGTATCGTCGTCACCCCCGCGATGCCCGGCGCACCCAACGTCTGGCTGCTCGGCTCGAGCCTCTGGAGCGCTTCCGCTGCGGCCCAACTCGGGCTCCCTTACGCCTTCGCCCATTTCATCGATCAATTGCCGACGCGGCCCGCCATCGATCACTATCGTTCGCACTTCATTCCCTCGAACGGATCGCAACCCCAAATCATCCTCGCACTCGGCGTGATATGCGCCGACACCGACGACGAGGCCGAGCGGCTCGCAGGCAGCGCCCGGCTCTTCCGCCGCCGTATCCGCCAGGGCGACATCCGTCCGATTCCGACGCCCGAGGACGCCCTCGCAGAGCTTGGACCTCGCCCCGCCGAGGCCGCGCCCGAGAGCGGCGAATTTCCCCGCTACGTCATCGGCAGCCCCGATCGCGTGCGCACGCAACTCCTCGATATGGGCAGCCTGCTCGGCGTTGACGAGATGATGGCCGTGACGATCGTCCACGACCATAAGGCGCGCATGCGCTCCTACGAACTTCTCGCCGAGGCCTTCGACCTCCCGCGCCCCTAGCCCGCGCCCCGACACGATTCCATGAATCTCCCCACCATATCCCCGGATTCCGCCAACTCATCCTTCCCCCGCTACGACGCCGGAAAGTGGCTCGTCGGTCTCTCCGTTTTGACCGGTACCTTCCTCTCCGTGATGGACGTGACCGTCGTCAACGTCGCGATGCCCCACATGATGGCCACTTTCCATCAGAGCCTGCTCAGCATCACCTGGGTCTCGACCGCCTACAGCATCGCCGAAATCATCATGATCACGATGACCGCCTTCTGGAGCACCCTGCTCGGCCGCAAGCGGCTCTTCCTGGTCTCGATGACGATCTTCATCGTCGGCTCCGCCCTCGCCGGTACCGCCCATACCTTCGGCCAGATTCTCTGTTATCGCGTGCTGCAGGGCTTCGGCGGCGGCGCTCTGATTCCCGCCTCGCAGGCGATCACGCGCGAGCGCTTCCCGCCCTCCGAACAGGGGATGGCGATGGCGCTCTTCAGCATGGGCGTGATGCTTGCCCCCACCATCGGGCCCGTCGTCGGCGGCTGGCTCATCGACCATTGGGGCTGGCGCTGGATCTTCTACATCAACGTCCCCATCGCCATCGCCGGCATCGTGATGGTCTCGCTCTTCGTCCACGATCCGCCCTACTTGAAGCGGGGCTTCGAACGTATCGACTGGATCGGCATTGCGCTCTTGTCGGTCGGCCTGACCTCGCTTCAACTGGTGCTCGAACGCGGTCAGTCCTTCGGCTGGTTTGCCTCAAACTGGATCGTCGCCGGCGCCATCGTCGCCGCTCTCACCATCGCCGGCCTGATTGTCTGGGAGCTTGCGATCAACGAACCGATCATTAACTTCAAGCTCTTTCGCAACCTTCGTCTCAGCATTGGTTCGGGCCTCGGCGCGCTCATCGGCTTTGCCCTTTTCGGATCGACCTTTCTCCTGCCCCAGATGACCCAGGAGGTGCTCGGCTATCCCGCCTTCCGCGCCGGACTCGTGCTGTTTCCCCGCGCCGCTTCGATGTTCCTCATCATGCCGATAGTCGGCCGCCTCTATAACCGCGTCAGTCCCCGCATCCTGATCAGCTTCGGCATGATCATGCTCGCGGTTTCCTTCTGGCAGTTGGGCAACCTCACCGTGGACGTCACCTTCTCCGGCTTCGTCGGCCCGCTGGTCGAAACCGGCATCGGTATCGGCTGCTCGATGGTCCTGCTGAGCACCATCTCCCTGAGTTCCCTCCCGCGCGCCGAGATGACCGCGGGCGCCGGCCTCTACACTCTCATCCGCCGCGTCTCCGGGAATCTCTCCTATGCGGTGCTGGCGACCGTGGTCGAGCGGCGCACCAACTTCCACCTGGCCTCACCGCTCGGGCCAAACGCCCCGCTTGCCGTCCCGAATCCGCCCGCGAAGGCCAGCTTCCTGAATCACTCCGCGAGCATCTTGAATCGTTCCGCCGGCATCCTGCATCAGCCCTCAACCGTGGGCGCATTGGCCCGCACCAGCATCTTCAGCCAGTCCGCTCGGATGGCGGCCTATACCGATTGTTACAAACTGCTGGCGCTCCTCTTTGTCCTCGGCTTGCCGCTAACGCTCCTGCTGCCCAAGCGCGGCGTCCCTACCGAAGAAGCCGCTACCCTTAGCGAATAAATTCCCGGTCATCGGTCCGGCCCCATCACTTCCGCCCATCAATAGCAGCCCAGTGCGGTGGCACTTCCACTCTGGTCGGCTACCTCGATAGACCCGCAGGGAAACGGCTCTCCACCGTCGAGCAGACTGTCGCTTCCGGAACTGCGCCCGCTGGTATCGCAGCCGATACTCCAATTTTGAGCGCCCATGTCTGGAGCAAAGCGAACGACTGACCCGTTGAGACGAACGACTAACCGAACCAGCGATCAATGACTCGCCGCATGGTTAACCAATTCGATCCCCGATCTGATTCGAGACTGGGTATAGGCTCCGCGATGGGGTCGTTTCCTCTCGCACTCCTCTGATGTCCGCGACGCGCACCCCTCTAACCGCGCCGCGTGACCATCCTTGATCGGCCCCGAAGGGTCTCATCGATAGCCGCCGAAAGACCCCGCCGCGGATATTCTGCTGCTACTCATTGCTTTGTGTCCTGTTCAGAAAGATTTACCGGTTAACACGGCTCAATTTGATTGGGACTTCGGCCCATCCGCTCGGCGCCACCTGTCCGCCGCGAGCCTCAAAGCTAGCTCTTACAACGATACTCGGACCGCCGCGAGTCGCTGGCGCTGTCAGTTCCTGTCGTCCTTCTCTCAGGCGCTTCCAAGATGATCGATCTCACGCGGCCTGTGCTACAGTCGCGACTGATTTCGTATCAAGACTGCAAAAATCGATCGGAACGAATCTCAACCTGGGGAGGCTTGAAATGAAGGTACTCGGCAATAACCTGGCCAAGAACTTGGCCAAGAACTTGGGCAAGAATTTCGGCAAGAATCTCGGCAAGAAATTCGGCAAGAATCTCGGAATCACTATCGGTGCGCTCGTTGGCATCGCTGGCCTGCTCCTGAGCTTCAGTGTCAACGCGATCGCCGCCGGTAACGCCAAAGACGAAAAGGCCATCAAGGATGTCGAAAACAAGCTCATCAGCGCCACCAGCACCGACGAGGTGATGAAGTATTACGACCAGAACGACATCGACCTCTACGACTTCGTGCCGCCGCTGCAGTACAAAGGCGCCACCGCCGTTCATGGCGACCTCGACAACTTCTTCAACAACGCTAAAGACGTGAAAGGTAACTTTGTCGAGCTTGTAGTCGTCACCGACGGCAAACTCGGAATGGCGCGCAGCATCCAGCACTTCACCTGGACCGGCCAGGACGGCAAGGCACAGGAAGCAACCCTTCGCGTAACCGACGTTCTGCACAAGGTCGATGGGAAATGGAAAGTCATCCATTCCCATGTCTCGGTCCCGGTCGATCCCAAAACCGGACAGGCCCAGATGAACCTGTCCTCCTAGAGTCGGCGCCGCCCTCTCTTTCGCATGCTCCACCGCTGCGGGACTACGGGATAATCCAACTCCGCCGTCCCGCAGCGGGCCTTCCGCTGATCCTCGCGTAAATTCCGGACGCCCGTCGTCGTCGTTTGCGCGCCTCCCCGGCGCCCGGCTAATGTGCAATCGCTCCATACATCTGCTACGGATTAATCAATTCGATCCTCTGGCCTGACGGCCATACAGGTTCATTCCATCGAGGTACAGGAGAAAGTAATGAGTGAAGCATGGATTATCGATTGCGTGCGGACTCCGCGCGGACGTGGAAAGAAGGAGACCGGCGCGCTCTACAACATCCATCCGCAGGAACTGTTCGCGCAGACCCTGAACGCGCTCGTCGATCGCCAGGGACTTGAGCCGCGCGACGTCGAGGACGTCGTCGTCGGCACCGTCAGCGAGATCGAAGATCAGGGCGGCTGTATCGCCCGCATGTCGGTGCTGGCGGCGGGGTGGCCATCGGAGGCCACCGGCGTGTCGCTGAATCGCTTCTGCGGGTCGGGCCTGCAGGCGGTCAATTTCGCGGCGATGGGAGTCTTGTCGGGACAGCAGGAACTGGTGATTGGCGGCGGCGTCGAGAGCATGTCACGGGTGCCGCTGGGCTCGGACAAGTCGGGACTCGACGGTCACAACCGCCATCTGCGCGAGCTGCATCCGCTCGTTCCGCAGGGCGTCTCGGCGGACCTGATCGCGACAATCGAAGGATTCTCGCGCGAGGATTGCGATCGGTTCGCGCTCGAGTCGCAGCGGCGCTGCAACGAAGCGATCAAGCACGGTTACTTCAAGCACAGCGTCGTGCCGGTCAAGGACCTGGACGGCAAAGTCGTGCTCGATCACGAGGAGTATCCGCGTCCGGAGACAACGCTCGAGGGGCTCGGCAAACTGGAACCGTCGTTCCTCGGCATGGGTGCGTATCGGATGAAGGACGGTCCGCTCACCTTCGATCAAAAGGCCAAGTCGCGCTATCCGCAGATCGAGACCGTCGATCATGTGCATACGGCCGGCAATTCGAGCGGCATCGTTGACGGCGCCGGCGTGGTGCTCCTGGCGTCGCCCGCGTACGCGAAGAGCCGCGGATGGAAGCCGCGCGCGCGGATCATATCGACCGCGACCTATGGCGACGAGCCGATTATCATGCTGACGGCGCCGGTCCCGGCGACGCGCCGATGCCTCAAGAAGGCCGGCATGACGGTCAACGATATCGATCTGTTCGAGATCAACGAGGCGTTCTCGGCGGTCCCGCTGAAGGTTATGAAAGACCTGGAGATTCCGCACGATAAGGTCAACGTCAACGGCGGCGCGATCGCGATGGGCCATCCGCTGGGAGCAACCGGTGCGATGCTCGTAGGGACGGTGCTGGACGAACTCGAACGGCGCGACAAGCAAACCGCATTGGTGACGATGTGTATCGGCGGAGGGATGGGAATTTCGACGATCCTGGAGCGCATCTGACGCGCGCGGACGGCGCGCCTCTCCGCTAAAAGGGCCGGCCGCCTCACGGCTGAGAGCGTCAGCGGACAAGGAAACGGTGGTGGATTCTGGTGGATGCCGCGATCGCGCACGAGGATCGCAATCAAGCCCACCGCACGGCCGTGTATCTTCGGATGATTCGCCGAGGCGCGGTCCGAGGGCAGCTTGATATTACACGCGGCGCGTCGATCCGAGGCGTGAGGCGAGACGCGATGGCTACGTCAGCGAGTCACGCATCGCCGCGAGAATACCGAGCGGCAGCGAGTAGCGCATCGCCGCGAGGATACGGAGCGGCAGCGAGTAGCGCATCGCCGCGAGGATACGGAGCGGCAGCGAGTAGCGCATCGCCGCGAGAATAAGGAGCGGACTTCTCTCTAAAGGAAAGTCCGCTCCTTCTATATCGGTTTGATCGGCGGATAGCGCCAGTATCGGCGGCTCGTTTCCTCTGCGTGCATATCAATCGCGCCGACGATCTGTGCGAGCCCGTTTACGGCCGCCACCCGCTTGGCACCCCGACATGCGCAAGCAGTCGTGCGGCTCGCGACCAGCCCATCTATAGCGTGGTGCTTAGATGCGGCCGGTCAGAAGCAATACGACAAGGATGATCAGGATGATCCCGCCGATGCCAATTCCGCCGCGCGGTCCGTACGCGTAATAACCGCCGCCACCGCCAAAGAGTAAAAGCAAAATGAGAATTATCAGTAACATCAACGGCTCCTATTCGTCCTTCGATTTGGGTGCCCGATCGCGGCCGTCAATGCTCAGGCGGGTGCCCGCGTCAGTTCGTTCTTCACGCCCTTGACGCCGTCGGTCTGGCTGGTGACCTGTTCTGCAGTCGCGGAAGCCCTGTCCGAGGGGACGGTGCCGGTCAGCGTGACGATGCCGGCGACGGTGTCAACGTGAATGTCGCCTGCTTCGGTGACCTTGTTGCCATGCAAGTTGCTTTTGACCTTTGCGGTGATGACGGTATCGGAGACTGCGGTGGCGGTGCCCTCATAGACCTGCTTGACCGCGTGACCCGCGTCGGAGGCCGAGTCACTGGCGGAGGTGCCTGCCTGACTCATCGACTGGCTGGCGGATCCGGGCGCATCCTGAGCAAAAGCCGGCGCCGCCGCGGCCATTCCGAGCACTAACGCCGGTATAACTATTTTCAACCCAAAAGCATTTCTCATAACGGACCTCTTTGCGAAACTTAAATGGTCTCGCGCAATTCTCTTCGTTGCCATTCCTGCTCAGTCTTGGTCAGTAAATCTTTCCTGGTGCGCACTTCCAAAAGCAGCGTGGCGCCCTGATACCAATATAGCGCTGGCAGCGACGATCTATGCCCTAACCGCCAGCGCTATCCGCTAATCTGGTGCTGCAAAGCACATCATGGTTCGAATTCGAAAGCTCGCCGTATGTGTCTCCAGGCTTAGGACGAGGATGATAGCAATTGGAGTGCCGCCCACTTATGTCCAAGCTGTTCATGATGGCCGCGCTTGTCGCGATTGCGACGATCGGAGCGCAGGGATGCTTTTATTCCAATCCGCCTGGACCGGACGCGTATGGGCCGTATGCGTCTCGATCACCTGACTCACGGCACACGGTTTGCGACACTCGCGGTAATAACTGCCTGGTTTGTGATGACAACAACAATTGCGAAAGCGCGGCGCCACAGTCCGGCCCGCAAAGCCATACGGTGTGCAATGATCATGGCTGTCAGAGTTGCGATTCAAACAACAGCAATTGCCAGTCTTCGGCAGGAAGTTCGGGAAGTTCGTGGGGGTTCTTTTTCTAGCCGCGCCTAACGACGCGGACGGCTGGAAAAGGCTGCCGTGAACGACCGCACACGACGTTGGCGAGAGCCTGGATATTTTCGCAGCGGATCAAGGACGAATCGTGCGCGCGAGCCGCAGGGTCTTATAGCTGAGAGGCAGTTATCAATTCCGAAGAGTCGTAAGGGCCAAACTGAAGCAGTGCCGCTGATTGATCGTATAGAAATTGTGACGCCCAGGAGGAAAGTACAAGTGGAAGTGAGACAACCTTTGATTAAGTCACTTATTATTGCGGCATTGTTCGCTGCTACGACGCTCAGTATGCAGGCGTGCTTCTCGTCCGACACGACCGAGCAGTCCGCGTCAACGCCACCTGCATGCAGTCCGGGGACCGCCAATTGCCAGGCGTCCTCGTCTTCGTCGACCAAAAGTTCGTGGGGATTCTTCTTCTAGCTGCCGTTTGAGAATTTAGTGCAAGGCCTGCATGGTTTCTGCCTCTTTCAAAGGGGGTAGCGAAAGGGGGTAGCGGAGGCTTGCGAACTTATCTGGCTGTTCGCTTCAAAATCGCCGCCGCGTAAAGCCCGACTCGGAGCCTTCCGCCGGTTACCAAATATTTCGTTGGTGCATGCTCGAGCGAACGGCGTGAAGCCACGTCTGACGCGAGATCGTCGTGCGCGTGTCGCGCACGCGCGGTGGACCTGGCGACGATTTCTGTTCGGTGTGGCATTTTCTCGACATGATTCCTCCGGGTCCAAACCGCTGGCGGCCGAAATTCCGTGATGAATAACCGGTAGTGCGGCGAATCCGCGCCGCGGGGCGGGGAACGTTGTAAAGCGGGCCGGAAATGATAATAGGTAGTGAACGCGCGGCCGGCGCTAATAGTCATTTCGCAAGTGGAGCATTATTACGATGGACGCTGATGCGATTTGCTACCTGTCAATCGATGAACTCGGGACGCATCTGCGGACGGGTAAGCTCTCGTCGGTCGAGGTGACGCGCCGCATCCTCGATCGCATAAAGCGGCAGAATCCGCGGCTGCATGCGTACCTTACCGTGATGGAAGATGCGGCGATCAGTAGTGCGGCCGCGGCGGACGAGGAAATCCGCGCCGGCCGTTGGCGCGGACCGCTGCACGGGGTGCCGATCGCGGTCAAGGATCTTTGCTTCACGAAAGGCGTCGCGACGACTTGCGCCAGCAAGGTGCTGCGTGAGTGGCGGCCGGATTCGAACGCGACGGTGGTCGATCGTTTCGCGGCGGCGGGGGCGATACTGATCGGCAAGCTCAATCTGACTGAGTTCGCGGTGGCCTGGTACCATCCGGAGATGCCGGTGCCGCTGAATCCGTGGGACGCGGCGCTGTGGCCGGGAGCATCGTCGAGCGGTTCCGGAATAGCCACTGCGGCGGGCCTTTGCTTCGCCTCGATCGGCACTGACACGGGAGGCTCGATTCGATTTCCGTCGGCGGCCTGCGGCATCGTCGGGATCAAGCCGACGTGGGGCCGGGTAAGTCGTCACGGGGTGTTTCCGCTGGGCGAGTCGCTGGACCATATAGGGCCGATGACCCGAAGCGTCGGCGATGCGGCATTGGTGCTCGGGATCATCGCGGGGCGCGACGCGGCCGACGCAACCTCATTGGCGGCGCCGGTAGAGGATTACGCGGCGGCACTGGATCGAGGCGTAAAGGGAATCCGCATCGGCGTGGACGAGAAGTATATTGCCGCGGCAGCCACACCGGAAGTAGCTACTGCGGTAGCCGAAGCGGTGCGGGTACTGGAGCGGTTGGGAGCGCGCGTGACGAAGGTCGCGGTGCCGGAAGTGGAGCCGGGAATCGCCGCCTGGATGACGCTTTGCACCGCGGACGCGGCGGCGGCGCACGAACGGACTTACCCGGCGAAAGCGTCGGAATACGGGCCGGGCTTCCGTTCATTCCTGGAATTGGGTGCGGCGGTGCGCGGCCAGGAATACGCCAAGGCCCAGATCGTGCGCGAGGGCTTCGCGAATCGTTTCCAGGAAGTATTCGACCAGGTTGATATCGTCGCGTGTCCGTCGATGCCGGCGGCGTCGATGCCGGCCACCGGGATGCCTGCCGATGCGCGACTGTTGACTGCCTCCAACGCGCTGCTGCACTTTACCGCGCCGTTCAATTTGAGCCGCAATCCTACATTGTCGCAACCATGCGGACAGAGTCCCGCCGGGCCTCCACCGAGCCTGCAACTCATCGGCCGTCATCTAGGTGAAGCGACGTTGATCCAGGCGGGAGCGGCCTTCGAGCGTGCCACGGAATGGCACAAACAACGCCCGCCTCAATAGTCAGAAAATTGACTGGCGGCGGTTGAATAGTCAGTGCGGGCCGACTGAGTAATGGGCTATCAGGATGCGAATCTGGCAGAGTCAATCTGAGCATTTGGGGGAAGTCGAGTCGTGAAGCCCCGCATATTCGACGACTACGCCAATCGGTACGAATGCGTTTCGATGGAGCGGGAGGAGGGAATCCTGCTGCTGACGATTCACGCCAGGGGTGCGAAGGAAAAATCCTGCGTGTGGAGCGCCAAGCCCCACGAGGAGTTGTCCCACGCGTTCGACGATATCGCGCGCGATCGCGAGAATCAGTGCGTCATTATCACAGGCGCAGGCGATGCATTTTGCGCGGAGATGCATTCGTCGATTGCGGGACTCTCGCGCTACAGCGAAGGTAATCTCAGCCCGGAAATGTTCGAGAAGATGGATGAGGCCGGGCACGACGGCCGCTACCTGCTGATCAATCATTTGAATATCGAAGTGCCGATGATCGCGGCGGTAAACGGTCCGGCATTTATTCACGCCGAGCTGGCGCTGATGTGCGATATCGTGCTGGCCGCCGAGAATTGCGAGTTTCAGGACGCGCCGCATTTTCCGAGCGGACTGGTTCCAGGCGATGGCGTGCACATCATATGGCCGCTGCTGATCGGCCCCAATCGTGGACGTTATTTTTTGCTGACCGGACAGAAATTATCCGCGCGCGAGGCGCTCAAGCTGGGCGTGGTGAGCGAAGTATTGCCGCGCGCAGCATTGCTGGCGCGGGCCTGGGAGCTGGCGCGGGATATATGCAAGCGGCCCACGCTGGCGCGGCGTTACGCGCGCGTGGCGATGACCCAGGCGCTCAAGCGGGCGATGATCGATGGACTGGGATATGGAATCGCACTCGAAAGCCTCGGGATGATGGCGGGGGTTGGAATCCGCAAGGATTAGCTATTCGAAAGTATATTCGGATATATACAGTTCCCGGAAAAATCTCAGGGTTCCTGAACGCAGCACGACTGAATCTCCGACTGCGCCTGATCGCTATCGATCGGGTTGAGATGCGGGTGACCGGTCAGGACCCCCCAGTCGAACTCTTCCCTGATGTAGTAGGAGCGGGGGTCAGCGTCGAATTCAACGACGTCGGCGGTTTCCGTTTGCACTTTGCAGAGGACGTCGCCTGCCGGTACGACAAAGGCGTGGTAGCCGCCGGGGCCGATTCGCGCCGTATCGTCGCCGCAGGTTACCGCAGGCCTCAGGAGCGAACTGCCGAAGTGATACGGCCGGTAGACGTAAACGACCGCGTTAGCAGCGGGCGGCGAGAGCTTTTCGAAGGGTTGCCCTTGTACGGCACAGCCCACGAGAAGGAGGGACACGCACAAGGCCGGCGTGATCCAACTCATGCGCATCATTTGGCTGCCGCATCGGTGGGAGATGGGGCGGCGGCGATTACCTGGGCAAGGCGCGACGCGTCGCCGTAAAGTTTCCGATCGATCTTGTCGCGAACGGCCGCGCGTGCGGCGCGATCCAATTCCATATGGGTCGGTTCCGAATACAGCGAATAGGACCTGGTGACGTACGCTTTGGCGGTGTAGTCGCCGAGTACGCGATCGCCGTCGAGGATCGACAACGAGGCGAACGCAGTCACACCAAAATCACCTAAGGGAGCGCCGAAGTAGGTAACGGGATCGAACGCGGAGATAGCCAGTGGAATATGGTATTCGTCGTGGGTCAGTTCTTCGCGATAGGAAAAGGCGACGGCCGAGTCATGGGATAGAGACATCGCAACGGCGGGAGGCAGGTCGCGCGGATCGCCGGCGATCAGGCGGCCGGTAAACGGGAGAGCATGCGCGGTCACTGGTGGCATCGGAGGTGGCAGGCTCGGTTGCCGGACGGCGCATCCGCCCGCGATGGTGGCAGTGAAGAGTGCGGCAAATGCGAATCGGGATCTCATGACTTTAGACGCGCACAACGCGGCTACCGCATCTTATCAAACAACCGCGGATCATGCGCCAGCAGGGCGAGGGCCTGATTGAATGGCGCGCGCCTGAATCGCGCGCCGCGCTGCACGCGGCTGGTTGAAGAAGATTACGAAGTTGTTTTATCGGGCGTTTTGTGGAACTTGTCGGGATAATCGGCAGGAGGTGCAGCGGCAATGGCAATGATCAAGTTTGAGGATTATTCGAATCGGTACAGTTGCATCAAGATGGAGCGCCGCGACGGCATCCTCCAGATGACCTTAAACACCAACGGCGGCGATCTCAAATGGGGTATCGCCGCACACGAGGAATTGTCGTACGCCTTTTATGACGTGGCGCGCGATCGCGAAAATCGCTGCGTCATAATAACCGGGGCGGGCGAGAGCTTTTGTGCGGAATTCGAAGGCGGCGGCGGACCGGGCGGAATCAACATTACGGGACGGGGCACACCGCAGCCGGCCGGCCTCAAGTCGGCGGTCTGGGATCATATATATTCGGATGCGAAATATCTGTTGATGAATCATCTCAACATCGAAGTGCCTATTATAGCGGCGGTCAACGGGCCCGCGCTGATCCATGCGGAGTTGGCGGTGCTGTGCGATATCGTGATCGCCGCCGACCACGCCGAGTTTCAAGACGCGCCGCACTTTCCCAACGGCATCGTGCCGGGCGACGGCGTTCATATCATATGGCCGCTGGTGCTCGGCCCTAATCGTGGGCGGTACTTTCTATTGACGGGGCAGAAACTCAGCGCTCGCGAAGCGTTCGACCTCGGAGTGGTGAGCGAGATTCTGCCGCAAGGCCGCTTGCTCGAGCGGGCCTGGGAGCTGGCGCGTCAGATCGTCGCGCGACCGTCGCTCACGGTGCGTTACGCGCGCGTCGCGATCACGCAGCAGCTCAAACAGATGATGCTTGACCACCTCGGCTATGGGCTCGCACTGGAGGGTCTCAGCGCCGGGCAATCGTGGCCGGGTGCGCAAGCGGATAAGTAGCAACTGAGAACGCTTCGATAAATCTGCAGTTCTGAGTATAGCTAATCGAATACTCCTTTCTGAATGTCGCGAAACATTGGCACAATGAGGGAATAAAGTGACTACCAGCACTCGCAAGCCCCTGCTCGACGGATACAAAGTCCTGGACTTCACGCAGTACGTAGCCGGGCCCACAGTTACCAAGCTGATGGCTGAGATGGGCGCCGAAATTATCAAGGTCGAGCTGGCGCCCACCGGGGATCTCAGCCGCAACTTTCCTTACATACGGGACAAACGGAGTGCCTACTTCGTCCAACAGAACCGCGGCAAGAAGAGCCTGTGCCTGGACATAAAGACTTCGGCGGGGCGCGCGATTGTGCGCGATCTCATTCCGAAGGTCGATGTAATCGTGCAGAACTACGCGCCCGGAGTGATCGGACGCATGGGCTTCGACTATGAAAGCGCGCGCGCGATCAACCCCAGGATAATCATGTGTTCGGTCTCGACCTTCGGCCAAACGGGGCCGCTCTCACCGGACCCCGGCTATGATTTCATCGGACAGGCCTATGCCGGAGTGACGTCGCTCAGTGGTGAGGAGGGCGGCCCGTATTATCCGCCGGCGCTTGCGCTCGGCGACGTTTCGACCGGGGTGCATGCATATGCAGCGGTAGCAACTGCATTACTACATCGCGAGCGTACGGGCGAAGGCCAGCACCTCGATATCTCGCTGCTCGATTCATATTTTCACTATCACGACATGGCGGTCTCGATGGTTAGCGCGAGTCATGGTGAAGCGCGGGTGCAGCGGATGGGAAATCAGATCGGCGCGCTATCGCCGGCGGGAATTTTCAGCACCAGGACCGGATCGCTCTGGATCTTTGCCTTCCAGGACAACCATTGGGCGAAGCTGTGCGAGGTCATGGGGCGGCCGGAACTCGCGCGGTCGCCAAATTGTATCGACAACACCGCCCGGGTCGCCAATCGCAAGGAGGTCAACGAGGCGATTAACGCGTGGCTGGCGAGTCTGCCGGGCACCGATGCGGTGCTGCCGATATTGCGCGAGGCGCGAATTCCACATGCGCCGGTGTTAACGGTCGAGGAAGCGATGGAGCATCCGCACCTGATAGAGCGCGGGACGGTGCGCACGGTCCACGATCGCATTCTGGGTGATTTCCAGATCCCCGGACTGCCGCTGCGTTTCTCCGCGTTCCCTGAACCGCTCGAACTGGACGCGCCCTTTCTGGGTGAGCACAACCGGCAAATTCTTGCGGATTACCTGGGATTTTCTGACGATCGGATCGCGCAACTCGAAAGCGAACACGTCCTCTGTAGCGCGCGCCACTGACGTCGGCGGCACGAAACAGCATCGCGCGCGTAGCCAAGGAGCACTTCGTCGCAACTTTCGGCCGTCAGAAAGGAACCATTATCCAGGCAGAAGCGTTCTTAGTTTCGAGCAAGACTGTCTCTGTAGCCGTCTTGAGATGAACATCATCGATATAGAAATCTATGAGCGATCGCTCTGGTGCGAGGCTCGTGTCCAACACAATGAGGCATTATAGATGTTCGCGAACGCTGAATCCGGGTTGACCGCAAGTCGCGGTCGAAGCCCCCAGAGATCGGCCGCGTGGCTGATTGCGATCATAGGAATAGCCGGCACACTGGCGCTGGCGCCGGTGCGCAATGGCGTTGCCGCGGCCTCGGCTCAAGCAGGCGCGGCCGAACAGGAGGCGGTCCTGGCTGGTGGATGCTTCTGGGGAGTTGACGGCGTGTTCAAGCATGTCAAGGGCGTGATCAGCGTGACTTCAGGATATTCGGGCGGCAGCGCGAAAACCGCCCAATACGAGATGGTCAGCACCGGCACGACGGGCCACGCCGAATCGGTCAAGATCGTCTACGATCCCTCGAAGATCTCTTATCAGCAATTGCTGAAGGTGTTTTTCCTGGTGGCGCACGATCCCACGGAACTGAACCGGCAGGGCCCTGATACTGGTACCCAGTATAGGTCGATAATTTTCTACACCGATGAGGAACAGAAAAAGGTCGCGCAGGACTACATCTCCGAACTCGACCAAAGCAAGGCGTTCCCGGATCCGATCGTGACCGAAGTTGTCCCGCTGAAGCAGTTTTATCCGGCCGAAGGGTATCACCAGAATTTCCTGGAACGGAATCCCGACAACCCGTATATCGTTTACAACGACCTGCCTAAGCTGGATCAATTGCGCAAGCAGTTTCCGTCGCTCTACAAGCCCTAGCGTCGCGGGCACGATAGGGCCTGGGTCGCTCACCAGGCGAGGCGGCAAAACGCGCAATTCGTTTGACGATGCGAAGCGAGATCGGTCCGCGGGTTCTTCGTCCGATCTTTCCTTGGCAACAGTTCGTGGCGCGAACGGCCCCCCAAGCTCGAAAATTTATTCTCTACCGATCCGGTACGCTCCCTGCTATATAGCGGTTGCCGAGTTGGGAAGTTTGCAATGGAGCGCCGCGGCGATGAGGCTTGCGGCAACCGGAGAAGGAATCGAAAGGATAGCGATAAATGAATACTGGCGGCCACGACCTACATCGGAGCTTCGCTAGGTACATTCTCGACTTGCGCAAACCAATCGGCGTCGTCCTCATCGTTATCACAATTTTCATGGGCTATTGGGCGATGCACTTGCCAATCGCCACGCGCTTCGAAGATTTATTTCCCGCCAAACATCCCAACACGCTGCTCTACCGGCAATTTCGCCGCCAATACGGTGGTGCACAAACGCTGGTGATAATGGTGCGCGTAAAGGATGGCGATATCTTCAATTTTAAGACGCTTCACGACATCCAGGACATCACTGACGAAGTCGACAAGCTCTATGGAGTGAACCATAACGAAGTATTCTCACTCGCGTCCTATCGCTTGCTCTATGCGCGGGCGCTGCCAGGTGAACTTGTTTCGACGCCGTTCATGTATCCGAAGGTTCCCTCTACACAGGCCGAAATCGATGATTTGAAAAATAATGTTCACTCCAACCGGGAACAGCTCGCTGCTTTCGTAACACCTGATGACAAAGGCGCCTTAATCGTCGCGAGCTTCAATGAGCAGGGTCTCGATTACAAAACGCTCTTCGACGGTGTCCAGCAGATCATCAACAAACATCAGGACAGCAATACCAGCGTATACGCCAGCGGAGCGGTAATGTTTTCCGCTTGGGGTTACCACTATCTGCCGCGCATCCAGAAAATTTTTATCCTTTCTACTGTCTTGATGCTGTTGATTCTCTATCTGAGTCTTGGGCGCTACACCGGGTGGTGGGCTCCTATGGTGACGGGCACTCTTTCCGCCATCTGGGGCCTTGGATTCGTGAGTCTGATGGGATTCAATTTCGACCCCATCATGCTGGTGATTCCATTCATCATGACAGCGCGTGATGTAAGTCACGGGATTCAGTGGCAGGGTCGCTACTACGACGAGCTGGCTCGCACGGGAGATAAAATCGAAGCGTGCGTGGCCGCCGCCGATCTGATGCTGTGGCCAGGAATATTGGCCATAGTAGCCAATATCGCCGGCATCGTATTTATAACAGTCGGCGACATTCCGGTGCTCAGGGAGATAGGAATTGGCGGAGCGGTCTGGATGGGCGCGAGTCTGGCCATGGTGTTCGTCTTTCAGCCGATTCTCATCAGCTTCCTTCCGCGCCCGGAGTTTCGCGAACGTAGCATCCTCAATCGGCTGGTGAGCTCAGCACCGATCGGGCGCTTGCGTAATCTCGCCAACGGAATTGTCATGGCGCCAGTGAGGCGGGGAACTCCGCGGATCGTGCTTGTGGGGATTGCGCTGTTGGCGGTCGTTGTCGGGATCGCCGCCGAGCGCAGCGTGCTCATCGGTTACCAGGCGGCAGGGACTCCGATATACCGGGCCGACGCCAAGATCAATCAGGACACCGCCGAGATTAGCAAGTTCGTGCCTACAAATATCGGTTGGATCGTGCTCGAGACGCCGGAGTTTCCGAGCTCGCAATCCGGTGTCGGCATCGATACGTTGAGAATGTCTGACGACCTCGCCAACTACCTGATGAGCCGCGGCGATGTCGTCGCCGTCCTCGGTTTCAGTGCCTTGGCATCCAAGCCGATGAACATGCTCTTACACAACGGCCAGCCGAAATACTACGCATTGCCCGACAGCAATTCGCTGAGCGCGAGCCTCTGGGGATTTTTCTTTGCCGCTTCGGCTCCGGGGGAGGCGGAAAGCTATTTCGCGATTTCGCAATCGATGAGGAATTCCTGCATTCGAGTGATGCTGCCCGATCATACTTATGCGCGGTTAGAACGTCTGCGCGCCGATATCGACCATTTTGTCGCGGAACGGGTGAAAACAGATCCTGCCCTTGATCAGGTCAAGCTTCGCTATATCGGCGGCGAGGCAGGTTTGTACCTCGCTGCGGACGACGTGATTGGGCGTCTGAATGTGATCAATCTGTCCCTCACGCTAGTGGCGATCGGCCTGGCCTGTGCAATGTTTTTTCGGTCGCTCGTAGCAGGCCTGCTTTTCGCGCTGTCATGCATCGCGGCAAACTTCGTCGCTTTCATGTACATGGATCTGAATAACATAGGCCTTACGGTTGATACGCTGCCGGTGATCTCGCTGGGCATTGGACTGGGCGTCGATTACGCGATTTATACGATTGCGCGCGTTCGCGATGAGGTCGTAGGCGGCCTGACGTTGAATGATGCGATCGCGTTGAGCTTGCGCAGCACGGGCGCCTGGGTATTCTGCACCTTTGCGGTGATGGTAGGCGGAATTTTTGCCTGGGTATTCTCCCCCTTGCTCTTTCACAGCGAAATGAGCGTGCTGCTCATTCTTCTGATGAGTACGAATCTGATTGCCGGTCTGCTGCTCCTGCCGGCGTTGATCGCCTGGATGCGGCCGCGCTTCATTACTCGTTATGAGCGTGGCGAACTGGCTCAGCAAGCGGTGTCTTGAGGATGGAGAAATCCGCGTGTTGCCGCTCTTAAGTTTGACTTATCGGCGCACATGGTACATCGCTACGGTGTCATGGTAGCGCTGATCGTTTAAAATTTTTGACTCGCGGCTCGAACTAGGAGGGTTGCAATGCCGGCATCACATTTCTTTGCCGAACGACCACAGCAGATCGGATTGAATCCAGACAAAGTGCAGGCGCTCTTCGATAGGGCGGAGCGCGAAATCAAGGAAGGCGTGCTGCCGGCTTGCCAACTTGCGATAGCACGTGACGGAAAAATCGGCGCGATGGGAAGCTTCGGCCGAGCGGTGCAGGGTGGCGTCGAGAAGCCGGCCACGGGTGAGACCTTTTTCGACATCATGTCGTGCACCAAGGCGATCACCTCGGCCGCCATTTGGATTTTGATCCAGGAAGGAAAGGTCGGGCCTCAGGATGCGGTGGCGAAATTCATTCCCGAGTTCGGTACCAACGGCAAAGAGGCGGTTACTATCGAGCACCTGCTCACTCATACCTCGGCAATTCCGACGGCGCCGGGTGCGCAAAAAGAGTGGGGTGACAAGCAACGGCGGCTCGCCCGCTTCGCCCAGTGGCGACTGGATCATCCGCCCGGAGCGCAGTTCGCCTATCATATCGCCGCGAATTTCTGGCCGGTGGCCGAGGTCGTCGAGCGCATCAGCGGACTGGACTATAGAGACTTCGTGCGCACGCGCATCGCGGAACCGCTGGGACTGCCGGACCTGAGGGTCGGGCTGCCGCGTCCGCTGCAGTCGCGCATGGCCGACATCCTGTGGATGGGAGAACCGGCGCGACCGGAGGAGTATGAAAAGCTCGGCGTCACTCCGCCGCGAGTAGCTATGTCCTCGATCAACGAATCCATGATTCTGGAATTCAACGATGCGGAAGTACGTGCCGCAGGATCGCCCGCCGGCGGCGGCATCACGACGGCTGGCGATCTCGCGCTGTTTTACCAGGCCCTGCTGCATGGCGGCCGATCGCACGACGGCAAGCAGATTTGGAAGGCGGAGATGCTCGCGGACGCTTTTCGTATTCGTAACCCCGAGTTTAAGGATCCGCAGCGCGGTTTCAGAGCCAATCGAACGCTCGGAATTGTGCTCGCCGGCGACGACGGCAAGGCGAATCTGCGCGGCTTCGGGAGAACGAATTCGCCCGCATCCTTCGGCCATCCCGGTTTTGGCGGTCAGCTCGGATGGGCCGATCCCGCTACCGGGATTTCGTTCGCCTATATGACTAATGGCTTCGACCGCAACGATCTGCGCGAAGGCCGGCGGAGCGTCGCATTATGCAGCCTCGCGGCATCGTGCGCGATGTGAAACGGCTTCGCTTCTGACCGGTCGATGTGAGTATTGCTGAAGATAGTCATTAAGAGCGCCCTTCGAGAGTTGGCGCGGTGTCCGGACCGGGCGGATGCCGCGCCGCCCTTTCCCTTCGATTGATGATCGGCGGTTTTCAGGCTGACGGGAGCGAAAGCTGAAAAATGCCCGGCCCACATCCTTTATCGTTCTACGACAACGTGATCGTGGGAGCGGGATCGGCGGGCGCAGTGCTGGCTTCGCGATTATCTGAGGACCGCTCGCGATCGGTCCTGCTCCTGGAAGCGGGACCCGACTATCGCGCCGCCGACGCTCCATGGGAAATGAAGGTTCCCAATCCAGGTCCGGTCATACTCGGGCTGCCGCAGTATCAATGGCCGGGTCTCAATGCCTATCGAACTGACTATCAACGGGCGATTATCTATTGGCGCGGATGCGGCATGGGCGGCAGTTCCGCAATCAATGGACAGATCGCAATTCGCCCACCATTGCAGGACTTCGATCTGTGGGCTCGTGGCGGATGTCGCGGATGGTCTGCGGCTGAGGTGCTTCCCGCGTTCATCAAACTCGAGGACGATGAGGCCTTCGGCGCTCGGCCCTATCATGGGCGCGGCGGTCCGATTCCAATCTATCGCGCGCCTGAGGAGAATTGGGGATCCGTCGATCGCGCACTGGCCGAGGCCTCCATTGCGCAGGGCTACGGATATTGCGACGACCACAACGCGCCCACCGGTACTGGTCTGTCGCCCTATGCGATCAATAGCCGCAACGGTATTCGTGTTTCGACCAACGATGCCTATCTCGAAGGTGCGCGCGAGCGTTCGAACCTGACCATCGTTGGCGGCGCCTTGGTCGATCGGATTGAGTTTGCAGGCTCCCGCGCGGTCGCCGTGCACGTTCGGATTGGCGGCGACTGGCGTCGCATTGAGGCCGGCGAATTCATCGTCAGCGCCGGCGCGATCCATTCGCCAACAATTCTGATGCGATCCGGAATCGGCCCGGCAGCGCTGCTTCGCCGGCTGGATATTCCCCTTCGGGTGGATGCACCGGTGGGCGAAAACCTGCTCGATCATCCACAGATTTCGCTTCAATTAGATCTGAAACCCGAAGCCTACGCCGCCAGTCTGAGTGCGCGCCATACGAATTGCTGCGTACGCTACTCCTCGGGGCTCGAGAGTTCCGCGGACAACGACATGATCTTCATCGCGTTCAACCTGCTCGGTGCGACGGCGGGCCACCTTCGTTATGGCCACATCTGGGCCTCCGTTTATCAGAGCTTTTCGCGCGGTCGATTGGCTATTACGTCGCCTGACCCCGACGCGCATCCGGAGATTCGGTTTCGCATGTTGTCCGATCCGCGGGATCTCATTCGCCTGCGCGACGCCATCAGGCGCCTGCTCGAATTCGGACAGCATCCGGCGTTTCGCGCGATCGCCAACTCTGCACACCTTGGCCGAATGCCCGATTTAGCGCCCGGGGAAGCGCCCGCGGCGTTGCCCGGCGATCAATGGATCATGCAACATTGCTTCGATGTTCAGCACGCGGCGGGCACTTGCCGCATGGGTGCCGTGGGCGATCCGCGCGCGGTCGTTGATCCACGATGCCGCGTCATCGGCGTCGAAGGCCTGCGCGTGATCGATGCGTCGATCATTCCCGAAATGGTCCGCGCGAATACTCACTTGACGGCCGTGATGATCGGCGAGCATATGGCGGCGCGAATTCGCTCCGGCAAGAACGAATGAGATTTCGTCCCTAGTGGAACGAGAGTTCTTCGCGATGGACGCGTTCGAGAATCGCGGGCGGTATGCGGGACTCCAGCCTGGGGTTGAGGATCACTTTCACCATCCCATCTGACATTCCGAATTCGAGCATTGCGGGCTGAAAGTTATGCGCTTTGACCTCAGTTGCAATCTTGAGAAAAGCTTCTGCGGTCGAGGTAACCGCGCTGGCGAGGATCACGTCAGGAGCAATCTCGTTTTGATTTCGAATCGCGCCAAATGCATATATGTGGGCCTGCGAGGCCGCCTGAAAGACGCCTAGCCCGGCGGCGTCCGCGTCGTGAATTAGAACATCAGCGCCTTGCGCGATTTGGGCCAGAGACGCTTCTTTAGCGGCGCCCACGTCGTCGAATTTGCCGGTGTAACTGGTCAGAATGCGTCCGTTCGGCTGCACCGCCTGGAAGCCCCGCTTGAACCCGTCGAACGTCAGCTTGATGGACGGCAACTCAATCCCGCCGATAGCTCCCACCACACCGCTCCTGGAGACGCCGCCGGCGATCAGGCCCTCGATGTACGCAGCCTCGTCAATCTTAAATGTAAGTGAAGCCACATTCTTTGAGGTCGCGCTTCCGGAACTGACTACGAAGTAGGTATTCGGAAAATAGCGCGCCACGTCGATAGCGGCATCTGTGTATTCGTAGCCGTGCGCAAAAATGAGGTTGAAGCCGCGCCCCGCGAAGTCGCGAAAGCTGTCCTCAAAATCAGCCGGCGAACGAGTCTGAACCATCGCAGTCTCAGCCCCAAGCTTGGTCTTGATAAGTTGCAAGCCGTCGTAGGCGGCTGCGTTCCAGCCCGCGTCGCTGACCGGACCCGGTGTCAGCAACGCCACGCGAAAGCGTGTGACGTTCGCAGAATTGTCGGGATGCGAGGTACAGGCGGTAAGTGATAGCACGAGCAATAACGCGATCAGCGTTAGCCCGCGCGCACCTTTCGCATCGAGGCGACGATCGCGGATCGGCGGCGGCGTGGATTTTAGAGGCATTGCACCAGGAGCGCCGGTCGCATTCTCATGCACGCTTCCGCGCAGAGATGATCATACGGCGGGTGCCGATGGCATATGGTTCGCCCTCGAAGCCGCCGTATGCGCTTATCTGATCGAACCCGGCACGCGCTAGCATGCCACTGATCTCGGTGAGGCTGTACAGTCTGATCTTATGCCCGATTGATTCGCGACGGCCCCCGCTTCGATCGACTATAGTGAAATGAACATGCATCCGGCTGGTTGCGAGATCGAGATCGCGGCGTTCGATATATAGTGTGCCGTCGGGCCCGGCATGCCAATCATTTTGTATGTAGTTGGCGACCGCCCATTCGCGATTAAGCATATCCAGAAAAAAGCGCCCCTCCGGCTTCAGCGCCTGTGCCACCGATTCCAGCACCTGCGCGTCGTCGGCCTCGGATTCCAAATAGCCGAAAGAGGAATACATATTGATGATCGCATCGAAGCGCGCCTTGAACGGAATCCTGCGCATATCCGCGGTAACCGTCTGAAGACACGCACCATGTGCCGCCGCAGCCTGTCGCGCCAGATTTAAGTATGCCGGGCTGAGATCGAGAGCCGTCACCCGATATCCATGTTGCGCGAGGGGCACGCTGTGCCGGCCCTGACCGGAGCAAAGGTCGAGTACGCGCGCATCCGGCGCCAGTTCCAGCAGCCGTTCAGCAAAGGATACCTCCTGCACCGCGCGCTCGCCGGTGAAGATATGTCCGTAAATGTTGAGGTAGTCTTCGCCGAAAAAGTCCACATACCAGGCGCTGTCGCGGGTTGCCATCGCGGTCCTTGAAATTGTTACAGACGTGTTTCGCGCGGTTTTCCGTTCATCGTGACGCCCGAGCATGTCAGATTCGGATCCGAAAATCGAGTTGGCTGTAGCGTGCATTACTCCCAGGGTGTAGGCTTTCCGATCTTGCTTGGGTGCTCGGGTCTCGCAACCGGGAAGCCGATCGAAAGGTGCATCTTCTTGCGAGTAGGATTTGGAGCACCCGTCCTTGAGGCGATCAAGATACATGGGATGGGCGGAGAGACAGTGTGAATAAAATCGCAGTCTTAACGAGCGGTGGCCTGGATAGTTCTGTGTTGTTGGCCGATGAGTCCAAGACTCGCGAAGTCTATCCCATCTACGTGCGCTGCGGCCTGGCGTGGGAGGATGAGGAGCGAAATGCGCTCAATAAATTTCTGCACGCCTTGAACAGTCCGAACGTCAAGCCGGTCACCACCCTAACGGCGCCGGTCGCTCCGATGTATGGTGACCATTGGAGCACTCGGATAGACGGCGTTCCGGGCGCTGACGAGCCTGATACTTCCGTCTTCCTTCCGGGTCGAAACATTCTTCTGGTTGGCCTGGCGGCGGTGTGGTGCAGTACTCATGGCGTCGCTCAGATTGGTATTGGATCGCTCGGCGGGAATCCTTTCTCCGATGCCTCGCCCGATTTCTTTACTAAGTTCGCGTCTGCACTGACTATTGGACTCGATCATGCGATCGAAGTGAAGGCGGCATTCCGGGAATTGCATAAGTGGGATGTCATTAGCCGCTTCAAGGATTTGCCGCTCGAGTTGACTATGACCTGCATGGCTCCGGTGGCGGGAAATCACTGCGGCCAGTGCAACAAGTGTAGTGAGCGCCGCGTCGCATTTGAGCGATCGGGCGTCCGCGATCGCACGCACTATGCAACTGCTCATCCCAATTCCGTCCTGCTCAACGGATCCCATTAGCCGATTCCGATTATCCGACGGGATGGCGCTGCGTCCCCGGTACCGAGGAGATCCACAATGGAACAAAAGCCTCTGGGCAACACGGGCACTTTGATTCCGGAGATCGGTGTGGGTGTCTGGCGCTACGGGGGCGGCGTCGACCCGCTGCGCCACGCGATCGATCTAGGCGCTTCGCTGATCGACACCGCCGAGGCCTACGGAACCGAGAAGGTTGTCGGCGAGGCCATCAAGGGCATCCGCGACCAGGTGTTCGTGGCAACCAAGGTTTCCGGCAGCCACCTTCGCCACGACGAAGTCTTGCACGCGGCCGAGGCTAGTCTGAACCGTCTCCAGATCCATTGTATCGATTTGTACCAGATTCATTGGCCCAATTCGCTCGTTCCGATTCAGGAAACCATGCGTGCGATGGAGGCCCTGGTCGATCGCGGCATGGTTAAATACATCGGTGTGAGTAATTTCTCGACCGCTGAATTGCGCGCCGCACAGGCCGCTGCGAGCAAGTATCCGATCGTCTCCAACCAGGTTTTGTACAACCTGAATCGCCGTCAGATCGAGGCCGATCTGTTGCCGTATTGTCAGCAACAACAGGTAACTGTGATCGCTTATACGCCGCTTGATAGCGGTCGTCTCGCGCGGAATTCGAAGGCCTCGTCTGATCCCGCCAGGATCGAGGTGCTGGAACGAGTAGCCGCGCAAGCGCAAAAGACCTTGGCGCAGGTGGCCCTCAATTGGTGCATTTTCCCGCCGGGCATTGTGACTATCCCGAAATCCGACAATGCCGCTCGCGTGGCCGAGAACTGTGGAGCGTCCGGTTGGCGATTATCCTCCGATCAGAAGGAGCTTCTGGATAAGACCTTCTCGGATAGCGAAGATTAAGACTGGCTATTGCCAACTATACTTTGGCCAGCTTGAATTTTGACCGGCCTGACCGGCTCGCGGTGGACTCCGAACTCTGTCCCAGCCCTTCGGCGCCTTGTTGTAGCTGCATGACCTATACCGATTGGCCGGCGCACCAACCACTCGACCAGGCCCATTGGAAGTTATAGCCGCCCAGCCAGCCGGTGACATCGACCGCCTCTCCAATAATGTAGAGGCCCGGCACCGAACGCGCCTCCATCGTTTTGGATGACAGCCCGCCGGTATCCACGCCGCCAACCGTCACTTCTGCTTTTCCCCACCCTTCCGTTTCCGAGAACCTCAACTCCCAATGCTTCAGCCGCACGGCGATCGCGGCGAGGGCTAGGTCCGGTACGTTTGCTATACTGGTTGCTTGCGCTATCGGTTCAGCCAGGGCATGCGCAAGGCGCGTCGGCAGTATCTCCGCGAGTACCGTCTTGAGCTCAGCTTTTGGACGCTCCCGCTTCCGCCGCTTGAGATAAGCCTCCGCGTCAATCCCTGGAACGAGGTCGATCCAGACCGATTCGCCGTCGCGCCGATATGACGAAATCTGCAGGATAGCAGGGCCCGACAAACCTCTATGCGTGAACAGAATACTCTCGCGAAAGGTTTGTCTCCCAACCGAAACCGCCGCGCTGACCGACACCCCTGAAAGCATCTGGCACACCGCCAGCGTCTTATCGACAGCCCTAAGTGGCACCAGTCCCGGCCGCGGTTCAATCATCGCCAGGCCGAACTGCCGCGCCAGTTTATATGCCAACCCGGTTGCACCTAGTTTTGGAATCGACAGCCCGCCGGTTGCCAGCACCAGCGCCGGCGCCGTGAAGCCGCCATGACTGGTCTCGACGCGAAAGCGGTCATCGCGAATAATCTCAGTGATCTCGTGTCCGACGCGCAGATCGACCTGGGCCGCCGCGCATTCGCCCAGGAGCATCGCCAGGATCTCTCGCGCCGAACCATCGCAGAACAATTGCCCCAGTGTTTTTTCGTGATAGGCAATTCGATGACGCTCGACCAGTTCGATGAAATTCCGTTGCGTATAGCGGCTGAGCGCGGATTTGCAGAAATGCGGATTGCCCGAAATAAATCGCTCCGGTGCAATTTCGAGATTCGTGAAGTTGCAACGCCCGCCGCCCGAGATGAGTATCTTCGCACCGGCACCATCCGTGTGCTCGAGCAGCAAGACTCGCCGCCCGCGCCGCCCCGCAGTCATCGCGCACATCAGTCCCGCCGCGCCCGCGCCCACAACGATAACGTCAAAGGCCGTCATCTTCGCACTATTACGCCCTCCGACCGCAAACGGTGCAAGCACGAGCGCTTCGCTTCATATTGCGGGTGGTAGTTGACGTTCGCCCCCGAAAAGAGACCTAATTTAAATCCCCGCCTCGGCGATTTCTGAAATCGCGCGGAGGGAATTATAGCGACTATCAGAGGTACGTCGATGAAATCGGAAGCGAAGTCGGAAATTATCGCCGCCGATCAACAAGCCGAAGCTGCTGTGCGCATCCTGCCCGCCCTGGAGTGGGATAAGCTGCTCGCGCAAACTCGCGCACTTGTGCCCGAGGCCTTTAACTCCGACCGCCGAATTCTAAATCTAATCGGCGGCGACTGGCAGGAGCCGGGCTACGAGCGTCCTTACAAAACGCCCAACGATAGCACGATGCTTGGTGCCCTGCCGTTTATCTCCTACGAAGTCGCACGTACCGCGGTCGAGTTCGCCGCCACGGAACAGGCGGCCTGGGCGCAGATCGATCTCGACGAGCGGCGCCGCCGCGTCCAGCTCTGCCTCAACGACATGAAGAAAAACCGCGTCTTGCTGACCGCGCTGCTGATGTGGGAAATCGGCAAGCCTTGCAAAGTCGCCGAAGCCGATGTGGACCGCTGCATTTCCGGTGTCGAATGGTATATCGAGAAGATTGAACAAATGCTGGGGCGCCGGCAACCGGTCGGCATGGTCTCGAATATCGCTTCCTGGAACTATCCACTTTCGGCATTGTTTCACGCGGTCCTGGTTCAGGTACTCGCGGGCAATAGTGCGATCATCAAAACTCCGACCGACGGCGGCCTCTACGCACTGACTATATCGGCGGCCTTCGCGCGCCGCGCCGGATTACCCATTTCATTAGTCAGTGGACCCGGCGGAGACTTGAGTCGCGCGCTGGTTTCCGATCCCGCGGTTTCCTGCCTGTCCTTCATTGGCGGCAAAGAAACCGGCAACGCCATCGCGGAACGGATGGAGATGCGCGGCGTGCCCTACATGCTCGAGATGGAGGGCATCAACGCCTACGGAGTGTGGGAGTTCTCCAACTGGCCGGAACTCGAAAAGCAAATCAAAAAGGGCTTCGAGTATGGCAAGCAACGCTGTACTGCCTATGTCCGTTTCGTCGTCCAGCGCAAGCTCTTTCCGCGCTTTCTCGATACCTACTTCAAGGTCGTCAAGTCGCTTCGGTTTGGTCATCCGGCGGCGGCCCTCGCAGGCGTCGATGATCCGCCGTCGTTCGATTTCGGTCCGTTAATCAGCGCCGGTAAGGCGGCCGAGCTTCGCGCCAACGTCAATGAAGCCGTGCAGCGCGGCGCTACCTGTTTGTACGAAGGACAATTCGACGACAACTGTTTCGTCCCCGGCCAGGATCGATCCGCTTACTTCGCGCCGCTCGCCCTGCTCGATATACCGCGGCATTGCACGCTCTACCATCTCGAACCCTTTGGCCCGGTCGATACATTTCTGGTCGTCGATCGCCTGGATGAGTTGATTCACGAAATGAACGTATCCAATGGTTCGCTGGTATCCTCGATCGCGTGCGACGACACCGGGCTGGTGACGAGAATCGCGGCGCAGTTGCGTTCCTACAAGGTAGGCATCAATGCCGTGCGATCGCGCGGCGATCGCGACGAGACCTTTGGCGGACTGGGTCAATCGTGGAAGGGATGCTTCGTCGGCGGACGTTTGCTGGTCGAGGCCGTAACCCGGTCCGAGACGCCGGACGAGCAGCTCTTCGGGAACTTCAACGCGTACACGCGGCTGCCCGATCAAAGATAGCAACCGCAGTTCGAATGACTATCTGCAGCGACTATCTGTGGAACCGCCCGATTCGACTGGCCGCAAGAATGAACTATGAGACTCGGACAGAGATCTGATCCCACAGTCCTTCCGCTGGACGGAAGAACTGCGCGGATCGGACAAATATGTGCTGCTGGATTGCGGTAAGCCGTCAGGTGCCGGGGATGGCATCAAGTCCGGCTTGCGCGCATTCAATATCCTGATCGACTGAGCCGCCGCTCACGCCGATTCCGCCGACCACTACGCCATCGATCTTGATCGGCAGACCGCCGCCGAAGACCGCGATGCGCGGGATGTGCGGAACTCCGGCCAGTAACGCCGGGTTGTCCTTGATGCGGTTAAAGAAATCCTGCGAGGGCGCGCCAAGGAGCGCGGTGTAGGCCTTGTTTTGAGAAACCTCGATACTGATCAGTGGCGCGCCGTCCATGCGGCAAAACGCCTTGAGCAGCCCGCTCTCATCCAGGATCGCAACCACTTGCGGGACTCCCAGTGACTTAGCCTTGGCGACGGCCGCCTCGATCAGCTTTGCCGCCAACTCGGCGCTGACTGTGCGCTTGGTGAAAGTCTTTTCCATTGACTAGTTCCTCCTTTATTTCTGCCGGCCAGTGCGTATTGAGTATTGTCACGCCGCCCGGCGATTACCCATTGGCGATATTCCTAAATGACTATCGCATGATCATATTAAGTCCACTCGGCGTGGAGAACCTGGTCATATCGAGATAATCCTTGGGCACGTTCTCGTTGACGTAAAAGGGATGGCTATTATCCGTCGGGTCCGCGATGAACGACGCGTGATTGTTCTGGATATCCCAGAACTCGTATATCAGAGATCCCGATTGGTCCACCGGACCGACGCCGGGCACGTCGACGGTATGCGGAAAAAGGCCGCCAATCTTCCACAACTTCCCGTCCGGATCGTACAATTCCTCCCACATGGGCGCGGCGTCCGCCCGGTCCACATACATCACGCGCTTGCCGTAGCAGTAGCCTTTATTCTGAGACGGAAGCTTAGTCGCAGTGATAATGTCGGTATCGCGCACCTGCCACTTGCCCCACGAAGGCATCGGCCATCCAAGGGGCATGTCATAACCCTCCGGGAACTTACTATTCGGCATTTTGGAAAGTATCAACGACAATACTTTTCGCGCGCCCGAATATTCCACATTGAATTGAGTGATATTCGAGTTGAAGCCGGAGCGGTAGTCATCTTCGTTGATGTCCAATCCGGAGGTCTGGCCGCAACGCGCCGCGGCGGATACCGCCTGATAGCGCCGCAACGAGGGGATGAACGCGTAGAGGTCCTGGGTGCGCTTGAGGTCGTTGTACGCAATCGTGAGCGAAGCGGTATAGCGATCCTGTTCGGGTTCGAGAATCATGAACCACTGAGTATAGAACCTGCCTTCGGGATCGGCCGCGTTGGTAGTTCCCGGGTCGGTGTTATAGCTCAGTTGCCGATATACAACATTGCCGGTCGAGCAGTTCACATTGCCGGTGCTGTTCAGCGTGCAGCCGCTTGCATGGCTGATATACGAGAGATGGGGAATGTAGCGGTACCAGACATTGGCCAGAATCTTCCAACCCTTGTGAGGTTCCTGAGGATCGGGAAAGGGCAAGCCGCCCTGGTAGTTCTCGAGATCGAGTCCGCCATCGGGCAAATCCACGATCTTGACTTGCGACGAATACTTTTCGGTCGCCTCAAGATAGTTCCTGGGCGTGGGGTTGATGATGGTCGGCCCCACCTCCATTGAAACGTCGGCGGGCATCTTCCAGTAGTATTTGCCGGCGAAGAGGTCGGCGACGCCGTCGGAAAGGAACTGCTGGTACTGCCGCCAGTTCTGCATGGTGATTACAGTGCCAACGGCAATCCCCGCGCCAGCAGCATCGGCATCGGCAGGTCCTCTGGGCTGAGCCGCCGGATTAGCGGATACAGAGGATCCCGATCCGACTGTGCTGGCCGAATTATTAGCGGAGGGCGATGCGAGGGTCCGCTGCGCGTTCGCCATCGCAGGAGAAATCGTCAGCGCCAGGATAAGGAAATGCCAGAAGAGCCGGTAAACACGCTGCATTACTAAAACTGCCTTTCATAGTCTGAACGTTTCGGCGCCGCGACAGTTGAGTTCACGTGTGCTGCCGACCGTGGTTGGCATATATCCCAGACCGGATCTCTTTGCACGAGTCGGACGCGAGATTTTACCCGTGTGCGCGAAACCCACTGGGCGCGCGCTCGTGGCACAGAGGTTGTGGTTTGTGCGATTCTTCGGGCGCGCGCAGAGTGCCCGCAGAATCCTATGCCTCAGGAAATCAGTCTCGACTCTCTCGACCTGGGCGACCTGGTAAAGGCCGGCGACCATATCGTCTGGGGGCAGGGCGCCGGCGAGCCGGCAACGCTGGTCGAAAAGCTGCTCGAACAGCGCCATCGAATCGGCCATGCGAGCGTGTTCATGGGCGGCGTGCGATCGCGGCGCACGCTGCAGCGCGAACATGCCGACGTGATCACCTTCAGCAGCCTCGGCGCGATCGGCAGCCTGCGCGGCTTCGCGCGCGACGGGCTGTTGCGAATCGTGCCGTGTCATCTGTCGCAGATTCCGGGCTACTTCGAACGGGGCACCTTTCGCGCGGACGTTGTTTTCGTGCAGCTCAGCGAACCCGACGATCGCGGCGAATACAGCTTCGCACTCGGCAACGACTTCCAGCGCGCCGCGATGACGCGGGCGCGCGTGGTCATCGCGGAGGTCAACGATCTGGTGCCGTGGACCTGGTGTGATGGAGGAGTCGATCGCGGGCGCATCGACTACGTAGTGCGGACGTCGCGGCCGCCGGTTGAAGTCCGGGCGCAACCCATCGGTGCGGTCGAGGAGGCGATAGCGCGGCATGTTGGCGGTTACATCGAGGATGGCACCACGATCCAGATTGGCGTCGGGGCGATTCCCGATGCGGTGCTGGCGAGTGTCGGCGATCGGCGCGACCTGGGATTTCATTCGGGGTTGATCAGCGATCGCACCGCGGACCTGATGGAAAGCGGGGCGATGACCAACGCCCGCAAGCCGATCGACACGGGCTTTGCGACGGCAGGGTGCCTGGTCGGGACGCGCCGGCTATATGACTTCGCCGACCGGAATCCGGCGATTCGCCTGTTCACGCCGTCGCATACGCATAATCCGCTAGTGCTGAGCCGGCTGGGGAAAATCGTGGCGCTCAACTCGGCGATCGAGGTTGACCTGACCGGGCAGGTGAACGCTGAAGTCGCCGCCGGCGTATATGTGGGCGCGGTGGGCGGCCAGGTGGATTTCGTGCGCGGCGCGCAATTATCGCCGGAGGGACGATCGGTGATCGCATTGCCGGCAACGGCGCGCGACGATTCGATCAGTCGGATCGTCGCGCGGCTCGAAGACGGCGTGGTGACGACGGCGCGCAGCGACGCCGACGTTATCGTGACGGAATTCGGCGCGGCGGAATTGCGCGGCCAGACCATCGCGGAGCGAGTGCGGCGGATGCTTGCGATCAGTCATCCGGCCTTTCGCGAGGCGCTCGAGCGGGAGGCTCGCAAGATCGTTGGGCGCGGCGGTTGAGGGGCTGCAATTGCACGAGTGATTTGCAGAAATTTCACTGTCGCGGAGATGATCGGCGAGCGGGGAAAATCGGGGTAATGGAGGGTTTTTGCGGGTGGCACGATTTTCGCGCGTTAGGATTGAAAAAGGCCGTTAGGCGTAGGCGGGCCTTGAGGTGAAGGCGGTCGGTCTTTTCACCACAAAACGAACGGACGGCGAAAATGTTTCACGTGAAACATTTTCGCCGTCCGTTTGTGGGGAAGGATTGCACGGTTGACCCGGGGTCCGGTGAGCGGAGGTGAAAGTGCGGGGTTTGCGGGCGGGGCCTAGCGGGCGAGGCCGTAGATGGCGCGTTCCATCGCGATGCCGCGCGAACCCTTCACCAGCAGGACGTTGCCGGGACGAATCAGCGCGCGGACGATGGCGGCAGCGGCGGCGCTGTCGGGGGCAAGCTGGATAGGCGGGGAGGGGGCGAGCCGGATAGGCGGGGCGAGCAGGGCGGCCCGGGCGGGCGGGGCGGCCGGGTTATCAAGCGGCTGCGAGAAGGAAGCGGGGTCAGGGTTTGAGGCGGTCCGGGCGGTGGTGAGGGCGCGGACGGCGGCGGCGAACTCGGGTCCGACGGCGACGGCGGCGTCGGGTCGCACGCGATAGAGGTCGCTGATGGCCTCGGCATGCATCGCGGGAGCGAGTGCGCCGAGTTCGAGCATATCGCCGAGGGCGACGACGAGGCGCGCGCGCAGGCCGTCGGCGGTTTCGCGGGCGGCGGCGAGGGCGACGCGCACGGAGCGCGGATTGGCGTTGTAAGTGTCGTCGATGACGACGACGCCGCCGATTCTCGCGGGTGGCGAGGCGGCCGGGGACCGGCGCGACCTCGGCGAGCGCACGCGCGAGATCGGCGAGGTCGTTGCGGAGCAAGGGCCGGGCGGCGGCAGCGGCGATAGCGGCGAGGGCGGCCGCGGCATTCATCGCGGCGGCGGCGCCGATAAGTCCGAGATTGGCTTCAAGGACGCCATCGACGCCCGTCGCGGTCATCGCTCGCGGCAGGGCGATCGCGATGCGTTGGCGGCCGGGCGTGACGACGACGCGGCTGGCGAGGCGCACGTCGGCGTCGGCCGCGGCGCCAAACTTCACGGTGGGCATGCCGGCGGGAATGCGCGCGAGGAGCATCGACTCGGTGGTGCCGACGACGGCAACGCCCGCGGCTCTGAACAAATCCGCCTCCTCGTCGGCGACGCCTTCGAGCGAGCCGAGACCCTCGGTATGTTCGACATCCACATTGAGGACGAGGGCGACGTCGGGAGCGACGATGGCAGCCAGGCGGGCGATTTCGCCGCGCTGGTTGGTGCCGCATTCGAGCACGGCAGCGCGATGCGCAGCGGTCAGGGTGAGGATGGTCATGGGGACGCCGATGAGGTTGTTGAGATTACCGGGTGTGGAAAGAATGTCGCCGAAGAGCGCGCGAGCCATGGCGGCGGTCAATTCCTTGGTGGAGGTTTTGCCGGCGGCCCCGCCGATCGCGATGGTGGGCAGGGGACGCAGTGCGCGCATGCGCTGCAAATGAAATCGCGCGAGAGATCCAAGCGCGGTCAGCGGATCGTCAACCTCGAAGCACGGGATCGCGGGGTCGGTGCGGCCGCGTTCGACGATCGCGGCAGCGGCGCCACGAGCGGCGGCGGCGGCGAGGAAATCGTGGCCGTCGCGGACCCCGCGCAAGGCGACGAAGAGGTTAGGCGGGGCGATTGAACGGGAGTCAACGCTGACGCCCTCGAAAAGCGTTTCGATCGCTCCGCCAAAGGTTGCGCCGGTAGCGCGAATGATTTCGGCCGCACTGAAGGGGGATCGGTTTACCGGGATCGGTGTGGCCATTCTCAAATGCTCCGGAGAGGTCGCGTGAAGCGACGCACGCACGTACGATACCTTGACGAGAGCGGCTGGACGATAGCGCTTGACAAGGCCGCATCGGCGCAGCAGCCTCGTTCGATTATACCAGCAAGGGCAGTGGAGGTAGCATTCGATGGCATCGGGCGAATCACCGTTAGTCGGCGTGATTATGGGTAGCAAGAGCGACTGGGAGTACATGGCGGCGGCGGCGGAGGTGATGAGCGAACTCCGGATCGCGCACGAGGTGCGAGTGCTCTCGGCGCATCGGACACCGGATCTGACGCTGGAATATGCGGCGAACGCGGCGTCACGGGGGTTGCGGGCGATTATCGCGGGCGCGGGCGGCGCGGCGCATCTGGCGGGGGTAGTCGCGGCGAAGACCCTGCTGCCGGTGATCGGAGTACCGATGCCGACGACGAGCCTCAACGGCATGGATTCGCTGCTTTCGATCGTGCAGATGCCCAAGGGCGTGCCGGTGGCGACGATGGCGATCGGAAAGCCGGGAGCGGCCAATGCGGGCCTGTTGGCGGCGGCAATTATCGCGCTCGGCGATGCCGCACTAAGCGATCGATTGAAGAACTGGCGAGCCGCACGCGTCAAGGAACTACTCGAAACGAAGCTGCCATGAAGCGCGGTTGCGTTCGCATCAGGGGCGGAATCTAATTGCATTGATGCTGCTGCGACTGAGTACACTGACATTGATCGTGTCGAGTGTGATAGCGATCGCGGCGCCACGGGCGATGGCGCTCGAGGTGCGGCGGGCGGGTAAAATCAGCGTGCCCGGCAACGCCCAGGTGGTTGCGTTTTCCACCGACGCGGTGGTGGCGGATGTGCTGCGGCAGGATTTCGAGGCCGAGCATCGCGGCGCTGACGCCAACGCTACCGATCCGGTGACGCTGTCGGTGTCGGTGACGGAGCAATCGTTGAGACCGGGGGTATCGCTGCAGGATCTCGCGCCGGGCGACCCCGACGTGGAGGCGCTGCTGAAGTCGGCGGGGGCGACACCGCCGCCGGTGGGCGATACCGGAACCGAGGTCGATGAGGCGGCACTGGCACGGGCGCGCGCGCAAAACGACATGCTACCGCCGGGGGCATCGCCGATGCAGAGCCTCATGAGCACGCTGCAGGGACAAAGCAACCTGGGCGCGCCGACGGCGGATCCGATGGGGGCGGCAGCAGCGCCGGCGCCGCCACCGGGCAGTCCTGGTTATACGGGCGATACGGCGGACTACATGTCCCAGGGGTACGAGAGCGCGGGGCGGCACGCACGACAGTTGCAGGCGAGCGATTTCGACAACGTTATCGTCGCGCGCGTTTCGATCAGCGGATCGGCCGATGAGATGACGGTGGTGGCGGTATATCATCCGGGCGAGGACGAGCATGAGGCGAAGAAGCTGGTCGCGGAAGAGATCGTCAACGCCGCGCTGCACTGATTTGCGCTTACGCTTCGAACCGCGGCTGAGCGGCAGGCCTGCGAGATGGCCAGTCCAGATCGAAGATTTCGCATATCCGGAACAAGGTCTGAGGCGCGAGACTTAACGACCCGCGCCCCGATGCCGGCCGACGGATTCAGATGCGATAGAAGTCGCGGCCGTTCTTGGAGAGTATCTTTTCGATCGAAGCGGCTGGGAGCGTCGCTAATTGCTGGCGCGCCTTAGCGACCGGGTGGACGAAGCCTTCGGCGTGGGGATAGTCAGATCCGATGAAGAATTTGTCGTCGCCGGCGAACTGAACTACATACTTGAACATCTTCTCCTCGGGGTCGGCACTGACCCAGATGTTGCGCGCGAAATACTCGGTGGCCGTCCGCTTCATCTGCGAGGTATGGCCCATGTAGCTATAGCGATAGTCAATGCGCTCGAGCCATTCGCCGACCCATCCAACCATTGCTTCGACGGTTGCCACGCGCAGCCGCGGGAAGCGCTCGAAGACGCCATCGATCATCATCGTGGTCAGCGCCTGCCGCGGGTCCTGGATCAGATTCATACTGAAGTACATCATTCCCGGCTTCGGGTCCTTGTACCACGAGCTGCCGGTGTAGTTGCGATGCGATACGAGGTGCAGTCCGATCGAGATATCGAGGTCCTGCGCGGCTGCCCAGACCGGATCGTAGTTTGGATGGCCGAAGCTGCGACCGCCGATCGGTGCGGCCGAAACGAACGCCGTGCGGCATCCGAGTTTGGCGACGCGATTAAGTTCAGCAATCGCCAGTTGCGCATCGCGCAGCGAGATATGTGCGGCTGGGAAGAGCCTTCCGCGGTGGCTCGCGACGAGATCGAAGGCCCATCGGTTGTAAGCGCGGCAGAGCGCGTCGGCGAGGATCGGATCTTCGAGCTCGCCTTCCCAGATGATTCCGAGGCTCGGATAGATGACCTGGAATTCGATCTCCTCGGCGTCGAGGAAGCGCACGCGCGCGTCCATGTCCTGCCATTGCGCGCTATAGGCGGTGTAGCGATCGAAGCTCGCGAGATTCGCGCCCTCCTCCTTCTGGCCGTAGCCGGAGAGCAGACCGAGAACCTCGTCGATGTCACGCAGTTTAAGCGGTCGATCATCACACAGCAGAGTGCGCCTGCCGCTCACGGGGTCGTGGCCGACCTTGACCGCACGGTCGCGCAGGGCGGGGTCGATATGGCGCTCGTAGAGATCGAGCGGCTCCATGAAGTGACTATCGCCATCAACGATGTTCATCGTGGGTTCCTCCCGCGGTCAGTTGCGCCGCGAGGGCTTGCGGCTCTTCACCGGCTTCAGTTGCGGGCGCCTGGTCTTGGCGTCGAAAATCTTGTTCGCGACATATCCGGCGATTATATAAAGCGCCGCAAAGGCAAACTCCAGGGCGCTGATTCGCGGATCGGAATGCCAACGCGTGGCGGCGAGGAAGCCAGCGCCGAGCACCAGAAAGGCCGTCAGCTTTGGCACGAACGCGCGAAGCGGCGAATTCAGATTTTCGGTTGCACGAGCGGCGAGCACCACCCAGAGCATCGCGACCGTGAACGACAGGTCCAAAAGGATGATGCCGAGGAGCGCGGTGCCGCCGTCGTTGAGCCATAGCGCGGCGAAAAAAAGCACCGTCGCCAGCGGACCCAACACCAGCGCACGCCAGCTCAGCGTGATTTCGTCGTCGTTGCGATTGGCCGTCTCCATGCGTATTCAGTATCCGCAAGCAGGCCGGCTATCCGCAAGCGCTGGCGCCGCCGGCATCGCATAAATGCCGCGTATCCTCGCGTAGGAGTTTAGCGCGAGGTAAATCTTCGCGCGCAAAAATCGATAGACAAAACAGCCCCGTGATGGCAGGCTCCACGCCATTGCGCCGATCTGAATTCCGCCGGCGCAGCTATCGTCACGCAATTTTTGGAGGCCGCGATGTATCAATCATTCGAATATTCCGTGGACGACGGTATCGCACTGGTGCGGCTGAATCGTCCGACCAAGCTCAATGCGATCGACAACGTGATGGTGCGTGAGTTCGGCGAGCTGGCCGCGAACGTCAAGGCGGACAAGAACGTGCGGGTGGTGGTTTTCACCGGCAACGGGCGAGCGTTTTGCGCGGGCGCGGATATCGCGAGCCTCAACAGTATCGAGACCGCGGGCGACTTCATGGTGCATATCGAGACGATTCAGAAGACCTTCAACGCGATCGACGATCTGGACCGGCCGACGATCGCGGCGATCAACGGCCTGGCGTTCGGCGGCGGCTGCGAACTGTCGTTGGTCTGCGACTTTCGGATCATGGCGGAGGAAGCGTCGATGGGGGTGCCGGAAATCCTGATCGGCGTACTGCCGGGCGCGGGCGGGACGCAGCGCTTATCGAAGATGCTGCCGCCGGCAATCGCGAAACAGATGATCTACCTCGGCGAACCGCTCAAGGCGTCGCAGGCGCTGCATTTTGGGCTGGTCAATCAGGTGGTGCCGGCCGCACGAGTGCTCGATACCGCGATGGACCTTGCGCGGCGATTGCTGAAGATGCCGCCGCTCGGCGTGCGTTGCGCGAAGCTGCTGGTGCATACGGGGATGAACGCGGACTTGAAGACGGGGATCGAGGCCGAGCGGCAGGCGATGGCGTTTCTGTTCGGCACGGAGGATCGCGTCGAGGGCATGGGCGCGTTCCTCGCCAAGCGGCAGGCGGCATTCAAGGGAAGATAGGGGGAAGGGAGGAACGTGGTTGAGGAGCACAAAGCGTTAAGCTTTTTCGGAAACCTCAAGTGAGGTTTCAGACTTCCCATTTGAAAGAGCCTACCGCACGATCATGATTGGCCGTCACGGCTTTTCAACGACTGAGGAAGAGGCCAACGGCCCTACTTGAGGCCTTTGAGGAACTCGATCAGGAGGCGATTCACCTCAGCGGGACGTTCCTGCTGAGTCCAGTGGCCGACGCCCGGAAGTATCACCTTCTTGACGAGATTCGGCACGTGCTGCTCGAGGGTGTCAACTTCCTCGCCCCAGAAGCCGAGGACGCCGTCGCGATCGCCGGCGATGAACAGGGTCGGCTGGAGTAATTTCGCGCCATCGAGGAACGGGGTCGAGGCCCAATTATGATCGACGTTGCGATAGTAATTGAGGCCGCCGGCGAAACCGGTCCGCTTGAATTCGCTGACGAAGAAGGCGACGTCTTCATCCGTTACGAAGCTGGGCTGGTGCGGCGGCGGTGGCGTCATACTCGCGACGTCCCTGGGATCGATCGCGAATTTCCAGCGCTGGTCGGGAGGCGGCTCCCCGGAGGCGGTATAGAGCGCATTGAGGATGGTGCCGTGAACGTCGGCTTCGAAGATCTGTTCCGAGCCGGGCGATCGAAAAATCTGCTGATAGAAAATCTTGTCCGGATATTTCTGCTTTTCCCAGGCGCTCGGACTGATCGGCGCGCGCGGCAGATAAGGCACGCTGAGCAAGGCAACGGCGCGAAACAGATCCGGCCGGAAAAGGGCGGCGGCTTGTGTGATCCATGCGCCCCAGTCGTGTCCGACAATTACCGCCGGCTCCGCGCCCAGGCCGTTGACCAGCCCGACGAGGTCGCCCGTCAGTTGGAAGATGTCGTAGGCCTCGACTGCCGTGGGCCGATCGGTCTGTCCATAGCCGCGCATATCGGGAGCGACCGCATGGAAGCCCGCGTCACCGAGCGCTCGAAGCTGATGCCGCCACGAATACCAGGATTCGGGAAACCCGTGGCATAGCAGCACCAACGGCCCGGAACCCGCTTCGGCAACGTGCATCCTGAGGCCGTTGGTGGTGACAAAGCGATGGGTGATCTCGGCCATGTCTGGTTCTCCGTAAGGCTTTGCGAAATCTAGTCGGCGGCGCAGCTAACCGCAGTGTGATTATTGTCGGCGTCGGGTTTCACACACGCCCGCGGGTGCGATCCCAGCAGCGCGGAAATACGTCCGAGGACGAAATCATGCCACGCCGAATCGCCAATCAACTGGGGTTCGAGCGTATCCATGTGACTAAGGCCCATGATCATCACGAGAAAAAATCGCGCGGTGAAATCCGCGTTCAGAGCCGGGTCGAACAAACCAGCGTCCTGGGCCGCCGCGATGCTTCGGCAAGTGGCCTGCGTGGCCTCTTCATTGACCTTGGCCAGCAGCTTCATGACGTTTTGCTCGCGACTGCCCGCGGCATGAATCTCGAGCGAAAGCTGACGAATCAACTTGTGTCCCGGGCTGGTGTAGTTGGCGGCAAATTCCGGCAGTTCCGAGGCGTCAATCCGGGCCGGCTCAAGCATCCTCACACTGGTCGGCAAAGTCTCCAAAGCGTAGCGCACCACCGCGATCAGCAATTCCGCCTTGCTTTCGAAATGTCGATAAATGGCGCCCGGCGTGATCCCGCTGCGCTTGGCGATCGCCGGCATCGAGGTATGTGCGAAGCCAAGCGTGGCGAAAAGATGGGTGGCGGATTTTACGATGCGGTCGCTGGTTGAGGTCTGCGGCGCGATCGCCGCCGATCCTTTGTTGCGTTTCGCGCGGGCGCGCGCTGGCTGCGAGCGTTGCTTCTTTGGCGATGCCTTTTTCACTGGCTGTCAGCCTTTCCGAAACGCCCCGTTGATTCAAGCCGCCGGGAGTCCAGCCGCCGGCGCCTGAGGGCGGCGGCTGGGGTCGGCAGTGCCGCGGCCAGAGCGCACCGGTCGGTCGGCGAGCGAGGTGCGATTCCGTTTGACAAGTAAATGGTCATTTACTAAGTTTCGGGGCGGGGCGAACTGTTGTTGGAGGGGACGCCAATGACGGGAATGAGTCTCGTATTCGTGGACATGATCGACGGCCGCTCGCTCCCTCGGGGAGCGTGCCGGAAGGCATGGCGACGGAGCAATACGAGGGTGCGTCTGCACATATCATGCGGCCAGCGCCATCGGCTTGCGTCTCGGCTCATTTCGGGAGCATAGGTATAAGTAATGCTGCCCGCACGTATTAGCATTACAGGCTTGGGAACTGAGCGTTAGGGGTTCGGCAAAACCACATACCGGGATGCCCGGGAAAGCACGGGCGGCACGCCGGCATTCAACGGCGGTCGCGCCAAAAGGAGATTCGCATGGCAGAATTCGACGTTATTATCAGTGGTGGAATGGTGGTCGATGGTACGCGCCTCCCGCGCTACCAGGCCGACGTCGGTATCAAGGACGGCAAGATCGCCAAACTTGGCAACCTGAAAAACCATTCGGCGGACAAGAGGATCGATGCGACCGGCAAGATCGTTGCTCCGGGCTTCGTCGATCTGCACACGCATTACGATGCGCAGCTTTTCTGGGATCCGTATTGCTCGATTTCGAGCTGGCACGGCGTGACTTCGCTGGTGATCGGGAATTGCGGCTTCGGCTTCGCGCCGGTCAAGCCTGATTTCCGCGACCGCGCGATGCTCACGATGACGCGGACCGAGGCGATTCCCTATGTATCGATGAAGGCGGGCCTGCCGTGGGACTGGGTCACTTATCCGGAGTTCCTCGACAGCATCGATCGCCGTCCCAAGGGCGTCAACCTGTTGCCGTTCGTGCCGATGGCACCGGTGATGGTCTGGGTGATGGGCCTGGAGGACGCCAAGTCGGGTCGCATGCCGACCGAGGCCGAGACCGCTGAGATGAAGCGCATTATCAACGAAGCGATGGACCATGGCGCCTGCGGATGGTCGGCGCAGCGCTTCGGCCAGAACAGCGTTCAGGCGGATTACGACGGCACCCCGATGGTGACCGATCTGATGCACGACGAGACCGCAATTGAGCTCGCGAAAGTCCTGGGTGAGCGCAATGAGGGCTTCATCCAGATGTCGTACATCCCGGATGCGAGCAAGTACGAAGGCGACATGCAGACGCATTCGGAGAAGCATTACGAGGAACTGGCGCTGACCTCCGGACGGCCGATTCTGTACAACGCGATCGCGGTCAACGACATGTATCCCGAGCGCTACAAGCGGCAGCTCGCCTGGCTCGAGAGCTGCACCAAGCGCGGTATCCGCGTGCTCGGACAGAGCGCGACGCTCGAATTGAACTTTGCCTTCACCTTCAAGGATTGGAACCTGTGGGACGATATGCCGGCATGGCGTGAGTGCACAGTTGGTCCGATCGAAGATCGCCTGATGAAACTGTCCGACCCGCAGCGGCGTCCCGAACTGCGCAAGGTCGAGCAGACCGGACTGATCACCAACAAGATCGACGAGATTATCGTGCTCGAATGCAAGCGCGAAGATCTGAAGAAGTACGAGAACATGACGATCGGCGAGATCGCGAAGGCCGAAGGCAAGCACGTGGTCGATGCGATGCTCGACATCGCCTGCGCCGACGGCCTCAACACGGACTTCTACACCCCGCCGGTCAACATGAACGTCAAGAACATGTCGGAGATGATTCACTCGGATTCGCAGCCGATCTTCGGCGTTTCCGATGGCGGCGCGCATACCAAGTTCTTCACCGGCGGCCGTTATCCGACCGAGGCGTTGATCAAGTTCGTGCGCGAGAATTCGGTGATGTCGCTGGAAGAGGCGCACTTCCGGCTGAGCGCTCAGCCTGCGATGTGTGCGGGCTTCAAGAATCGCGGCACCCTGGTGGAAGGCGCGGCTGCCGATGTCGTCGTATATGACTTCGACAACCTCAAAATTCTGCCGATGGAAATCGTGCACGATTTCCCGGGCGGCGAATGGCGTCGCGTGCAACGCGCCGAGGGCTACAAGGCCGTGATGGTCAACGGCGAGGCGATTATCGAGGACGATAAGGAGACCGGTGCGGTCCCGGGCCGCCTGCTGCGTCACGGCGGCTGATCCGAATGGTCTGTCGGGACTGCGCGGTCAATGACCGCGCAGTCCTAAGCTGAATGCGGCAGGGCCGCGCGGTCGCAGACCGCGCGGCCCTGCCGCATCCGCCGGGATACGGACCGTCGCCGACGGTCCGCAGGGCGCCAATCGCGCCCGCGGCGCGATTGGCGCAGAGCAGGCCATCATTGTGACTCGCGGAGATCGTCTGTGCGCTACGCCGCCGCCTTCGCCGGCAGCCGCTCGAACCACGGCAGCACCAGCCGCTCGTTGATCGAATAAGGAAGCGCATGCCCCCATTCGGGTAGTTCCTCGTAGGTTACGTTGTAGCCAATCTGCGTGAGCAGGTTGCAGGTCTGCCGCGTAAACGTAACCGGGAAAATAAAATCGTGAACGCCGTGAACCACCAGTATGGGCGTGTCCTTGCCGCGGCCCTCGCGCAACATCTGATCGACGACCAGGTGGAGCGCGCCGGCGACTGGGGCCAGTCCGCGAAACAGTTCGGTTCGCTCGAGCCCCAGGATGTAGGTGAAGATGCCGCCATCGGACAGTCCCGTCAGATAAACGCGGCCGCGGTCGATCGCGTATTCGCGCGTCACTTCGTCGAACATGCGCGAGACCGACAGCGTGTCGCGGCTCGGTACGGTCATGTCCCAGGTGTTGCCGAGCGACTTCGGCGCGAGGATCGCATAGCCGCGGCTGCGCGCGGGCCGCAGCCACGTCCAGACGTACTCGACGCCCTGGCCATAGCCGCCGTGCAGCGCCACGATCAACGGCAGCGGCTTGTCCGGCGTATAATCCTCGGGCACGTAGAGCGTATAGTCCGAGCGCTGGTCATTGCGCTCGTGCTGGATAAATCCGGTCGGCGGACCACCGGCAGCGGCGGCCTCTCGAGCCATGGCGCCGGGTTGCAGGAAATGCGCGGCGACGATCGGCAGCCGATCGCGCAGCGCATATAGTTGATAGAGGCCGCGGCAGAAGTCACGGCGGCTGTAAAGAAAGGCAAGCGTCCAATCGCGGCTTGGCTTGGTCATAAAGAGATTGCACGACTTGCCCAGTTCGGTCATCGCCGCGCACAGCCCGGTATGCAGATCCGCCATCGATGCTGGCGGCGTGAGCGGTGCGAAAGTCGCTTCGAAGCGGCGAAAAGTATCGCCCACGCCGGCCACCAATTGCGCCTGGCTTTCGGCCACCGCGCCCAGTCGGAGGTCCTCCTGGATGGTCTCGAAGGTGCGCAGGAATTTTACGATCTCGTTCTGGAGCGTCGTGAGCATAGCCGTGTATGCGCCGTCGTCGTGTGCCATGGCCGGTTCCTCGTGTCGCGACAATAGCCGATTCTCCGCCCGATGCCATAGGCTGCAGGGGCTGCGCATCGATAGCATTTCGCGTCGGACTTGATTTACCCTTGACAGGCGGGCCGGATATTTCTATAAAACAAGCAAGCGTTTGTTTTAGGCCGAGGCCGCGGCTCAGTTGCTTCGCGCGGGCAATGGTACTAACTACTTTCAGGAGACAAAAATGTCTGAAACTGAACATCTGGTCCAAAGCGAATTCGAGACCCTCTATCAGCGCGACTACGCGGTCGTCGCGCCCGATATGCGCCGCCTCTACGAGAACGCCAAGCGCGATCAGTGGAACGTGTCGAAGGACATCGACTGGACGCAGCCGGTGGATCTCGAGAAGGGCATTTTCGCCGACGGCATGATCGATGGTTTCGGCAGCCCGCTCTACGAGAAGCTCGACGATAAGACCAAGCGCGAGCTCAACATCGAATTTTCCTGCTGGCGTATTTCCCAACTCCTGCATGGCGAAGAGGGAGCGATGCTGGCGTGCAGCCAACTGGTCGATATGGTTCCGACCAACGATGCGAAGTTCTTCCAGAGCACGCAGGTGGTTGACGAGGCGCGGCACGCCGAAGTGCTGAGCCGCTACCTGATGGAAAAGTGCGACAACCGCATCTATCCGATGAGCAAGAATATCAAGCACCTGTTCGACTACCTGCTCGGGCAGGGCAAGTGGTTTATCAAGACCGCGGGCCTGCAACTGGTCGCCGAGACCTTCGCGGTTGGACTCTTCCGGATGCTCGCGGAGACTTCGCAGGATCCGCTGTTGAAGACCATCAGCAAGAGGATTCTGCTCGACGAATCGCGGCACATGGGCTTTTCGGTCATCGGATTGCCCGACATGATCGCGAGTCTGAGCCCGTCTGACTTTGCCGAACTCGAGGACTTCACCGCCGAGGCTTGCCGGCTCGTGCTGCGTGGACAATTTCCGCGTCCCGCGTTCGAGAAGGTCGGCTTTAGCGAGACCGAGATCGACGAGATTCAGCGTTATCGCGTCGAAAACGCCAAGAGCAACGATTACGTCTATTTCCGTCAGATCTTCCGCCGTGAAATGTACACGCAGGTGGTATCCAACATGAAGAAGGTTGGCCTGATGAGCGATCGGACCCGGGCGAACCTGATGAAGCTGGGAATCGACCCGAACATCGACGGGCGCAACGCGACCCTGGAACAGCAGCCCGGCGCGTGAGACTTTGCGCTCGCCGATAATTTCGCCCGCTTGGTAGAGGACTGGAAAATCAGGTCGATGCGGTAAGCGATGCCAGCTTCTTCGGCTCAAGCACTTAGCCGCGCTCCGCGGCAAGACAACCGCCGCGCCCAGTTACTGGGGGCGGCGGCCCGTCTTTTCCGCGAGCGCGGTTACCATGCGACCTCGATGCGCGATATCGCCAAGACGGTCGGCATGCTCTCGGGGTCGATCTACTACCACTTCGAATCCAAGGAAGAGATGTTGCTCGCCGTCTATGAAGAGGGCAAGCGGCGGGTCGCGGAAGCAGTTGACGCGGCCGTCGCCGCCGAGGACGATCCGTGGCGGCGGCTCGAAGCGGCATGCGCTGCGCACCTTGGCGTGCTTATCGGCAATCGCGATTTCACACAGGTGATGATCCAGACGTTGCCGCATGAGGCGGGTGCCGCCGAGTCGCGCATCCGCGATCTGCGTCGCGACTACGAGCAGCGCTTCCGCCGGCTGATCGACGATCTCAAGCTGCCGCCCGATATCGATCGCCGCTATCTCCGCCTGCTGCTGTTCGGCGCGCTGAATTGGTCTCATGTGTGGTATCGCACGAGCGGCGATTCCCCGGAAATCGTCGCGCGCCGCTTTCTCGATACCCTGCGCAAGCAACTCGAAATCTAGCGTTCGTTCACTGCGGCCGGGTGTCGCCGCGCGGACGGATTACGCCTTGGGCTTCTCCATCTCGATCGGACCGCCGGCTTCCTTCCACGCCCGAAAGCCCCCTTCGATGTGACATACCGGTTCCAGCCCCATGTTTTGTACCGCCTGCGCCGCCAATGCTGAGCGCATTCCGCCCGCGCAAAAAAAGACGAACTTCTTGCCCGTCCCAAAAATCTCCTTGTAGTACGGGCTCTCCGGATCGACCCAGAATTCGAGCATCCCGCGCGGTGCGTGGAAGGCTCCCGGCACGCGCCCGTCACGCTGCAGCTCGCGGATATCGCGCAGGTCAACCAGCACCACGTTCGGATCGTCCTTGAGCTTGACGGCTTCCGGCGCCTTCACGGTTTCAATCTCCGCGTACGCCTCGGCGACGAGTTGCTTGATCCCCTTCTTCAGTTTCAGCGCCATCGCGATTTACCCCCGGCGATTTGAAATCTTGGTGTCGGCATCGACCGTCAGCGCCCAGTATAGGTGGGCTTGCGCTTCTCCATAAAGGCGCGCGGACCCTCGCGTGCGTCTGCCGACGAAAATACTTCCCGCGCGATCTCGTTTTCGATTTTGAAGCCGTCGTCGAGCGGCCGTCCCGAACATCGCAGCACTGCCTCCTTGATCTTGCGCACCGCCAGGGGCCCGTTTGCCGCGATCGTGGTCGCGAGTTCCTCCGCTTTGGACATTACCTGCGCGGCGGGCGTGACATAATTGATCAACCCGAGGCGCCATGCCTTCTCAGCCTCGATTCGATTCCCGGTCAGGAGGATTTCCATCGCCTCGCAAAACGGCATCTGACGCGGCAGCCGCGGCAACGATCCGCCCGCTGGAATCAACGCCCATTTCACTTCCTGGAGGCCGAAACTCGAATGATCCGCGGCGACGCGGATGTCGGTCGCCAGCATCAGTTCCATGCCGCCCGCGATACAGAACCCGTTCACGGCCGCGATGATCGGTTTGTAAACGTCATATCCGCGCAGCAGCGCCGCGCCTGCGTAGTGCTTGTTTGCGAGAATCTTCGCGTCCCACTCGTCTTCGGCTTGCCGCGCGCCGGTCGTCAGCGGGATCAGCCGCCCGAGGTCTGCGCCTGCGCAAAATGCCTTATCGCCCGCGCCCGTGACGATCGCGGTACGAATATCGTCGTCGGTGTTGACGCGTTCCCACGCCTCCGCGAGCTGCACCATCAATTCGGGGTTGATCGAGTTGTGCACCTGCGGACGGTTCAACGTCATGTAAGCGATGTGATTGCGGACTTCGAAGAGCAACGCGGGCATGGTGCGGACTCCAGGGCGTATCGGATGATTGACAGCTAGCGGAGTCCTCGCGCGCTTGCAACGTCATCGCATGCGCGCCGCGTCTTCCGCATGTTCGCGCGATTCTCAATAATTGCCGTTCTGCGCTATAGTCCGCCCAGGTGCCCGATCGTCAGGCCGGGCTCGATCGGACGCCATCTTTTAAGGAGCTACCGAGTTGCCGAATCCTGCGCTGAACGACTTGCGGGTGATCGAGTACGCCGAGATGGTCTCGGGGCCGATGTGCGGCAAAATGTTCGCCGACATGGGCGCCGAAGTTATCAAGGTCGAGCCTCCGGGCCGTGGCGACGAGGCCCGCAGCCATCCCCCGTTTCCGGGCAACAGCCCGCATCCCGAGAAGAGCGGCTTCTTCATCTACCTCAACACCAGTAAGAAAAGCCTGACCCTCGATCCCGCGATGCCCGCCGGTGCCGAAGTCTTCAAACGGCTCATCGCCGATGCCGACGTCCTCATCGAGAATCATCGCCCCGGCTATCTCGCAAGCCTCGGTCTCGGCTACGAAGCTCTGCACGCGCTGAACCCGCGGCTGATAGTCACTTCGATTACTCCGTTCGGACAAACCGGTCCATATAGTAATTGGAAGGGCACCGACCTCATCGAATGGGCAATGAGCCTGACTGGCTATAACACGCCGACACTGGTTGACGACGTCGAAGCGGAAAATCCATTGCGCGCGCCCGGGCATGCGGCCGAAATGATGGGTGCGACAAATGCCGCGGCGGCGACCATGATGGCGTTGTTCCATCGCGACGCCACCGGCACTGGCCAATGGGTCGATGCGCCCTGCTGGCAGGCGACGGTTAATACTTCCAAGCTCGAAATGGCGGCCTATTCATACGTCGGCATTCCCTTCAGCCGCCTGCGCGCCAACGTCCAGGTCGGTCTCGAGCCATTGCCCTGCCGCGATGGCTATATCTATACGTTGTGGGCCGCCGACGCGCATTGGAAGGCTCTGCGAACGCTGCTCGGCAATCCGCCGGAACTGACTAATGAGATCTTCGATACGCACGCGGGCCGCCATGAGAACGACGACATCCTCCGCACGCTGATTCGCGGCGAGCTCGCCCGGCATGACATGGACTACCTGGTTACCGAGGGCCAGCGGTTGGGCCTTACCATCGGCCCGGTGCATACGGTGGCGCAAGCCGCGCATCATCCGCATCTTGAGGCGCGCGGCGCGTTCGTCGAGATCGATCATCCCGCAGCCGGGACCTTCAAGTATCCGCGTTCGCTCGTGCAGATGACGGCGACACCGCCCGCGGCGACGCGCGCGCCCCTGCTGGGCGAGCATAACGTCTCGATTCTGAGCCGCCTCGGTTACACCGGCGGGGAACTCCGATCCCTTCAATCGGCAGGCGCTATCTAGGAAAGGATCTTACAACCGGATATTTGAAGCCTCACTGAGGTTTAGGAAATAGCAATTTTGGGCTCCTCATTAATCCCTCTGGACGATTAAAAATGGCACGTCTTCCGCTCGAAGGAATCAGGGTTGCGGATTTCAGTTGGATCATCAACGGCCCGCAGATCGCGCAATGGCTTGCGACGATGGGCGCCGAGGTGATCAAAATTGAATCGCAGGTCTATATCGATATCGGCCGCACTAATCCGGCCGGCATGGCCGATCGCGTCGCGGGCGTGAACCGCAGCGGTTTCTATCACGCTCTCAACTACGGCAAGAAAGCCATCTGCCTGAATCTCAAACATCCGAAAGGCCGCGAACTGGCCCACGATATCGTGCGCCGCAGTGACTTTGTGCTCGAATGTTTTCCCGGCCCTACCGCGGAGAAACTCGGTCTGACCTACGACCAAATGAAGCAGGTCAAATCCGACATCATCATGATCTCGGTTTCCCTGCTCGGTAAGACCGGCCGCGAGCCTTCGCGATGGGTCGGATGGGGCCCGATGGCCTGCTGTTTCATCGGCATGTTCGACGCCCAAGGCTATCCCGGCGGTCCCCCGCGACAGACCGGCGGCACGTGGCCCGACTATGCCATCGCTTCGTCGGTGGTCTTTCACGCGCTCGCGGCTTTGCGTCATCGCAATCGTACCGGCGAGGGCCAATGGATCGACGCGAGCATGGGCGAGACCGTAATCGGCCAGATGCACGAATGGTTCACTGACTATTTCATGAACGGCCACGATCGCCGCCAATGGGGTAATCGCGACGACGTGATGGCGCCGCACAATACCTATCGGTGTGCCGGCGATGACCATTGGATCGCGATCGCCGTGGCCAACGAGCCCGAATGGGAGGCGCTGCGCACCCTCATGGGCGATCCGGGGTGGGCGCGCGAGACTAAATACGCTAATCAGTTGAGCCGCTGGCAGAATCGCGACGAACTGGATTCGCATGTCGCCGCGTGGGCGCGCGATCAGGACCATCTCCAACTGGCCGCACGCCTGCAAAAGGTCGGCGTTGCCGCCGGTCCCGTCCTCGACAGCGCGGAACTGCATAATGACCCGCATCTCTGGGAGTGGGGTTACTGGTGGAAGATGGATCATCACGAAGTCGGCGAACGAATCCTTCCCGGGATGCCGGTAAAGCTCAGCGCCGTACCGCAATTGAACTACTCATATCCGCCCGATCTTGGAGAGCACAATCGCGACGTCTTCGGTGGACTGCTCGGCCTCAGCGACGCCGAGATAAAACTGCTGATCGAGGAAAAAGTCATCTACTGAGTAATCAACTTGGTATTCGGCCGCGTGGCTGATGAAGGTACAAAGGAGTAACTGATGTACTCACTTAAAGACAAAGCCTGTATCGTCGGCGTCGGCGAGAGCGCTTTCACCCGCGGTTCCGGCAAAACCGAGCTGCGCCTGATGCTCGACGCTTCCACCAGGGCGATCGCCGACGCCGGGCTGAAGCCGCACGATATCGACGGCATCATCGGTCCGCCGCTCGGCGCCACCGCCGAACATTTCGCCGCCAATCTCGGCATCGAGGACATGCGCTACGCCACCACCGTCCACATGGGCGGCGCGAGTCCCGTCGTTTCGCTGCAAAGCGCTGCGATGGCGATTGCCTCGGGCGTCGCCACCAACGTCCTGATTCCGCTCGGATGGAATGGCTACTCGCGAATCCGGTGCGCGGTGGCGGCGCGCGCGCCGATACCGGCGAGCAGCCGATGCCCGCAACCAATCCGCTGCAAAATACCATCGGCGCGTTCTATCTCCCCTACGGCGCCACTGTTCCCGTGCAATGGTACGCATGGCTCGCGACCCGTCATATGAAGCTTTACGGCACGCCCTTCGAAGCGATGGGTGCGATCGCCGTCGCCTCGCGCAAGCATGCGCAACTCAACGAAAAGGCCATGATGCGCGGGCGTCCGCTCACCCTCGAAGACTATCTCGCCTCGCGCTGGGTCTCCTATCCTTTCCGCCTCTTCGATTGTTGCCTCGAGACCGACGCGGCTTGCGCGATCGTCGTCACCTCCGCCGAGCGGGCCAGGGATCTGAAGCACGCACCGGTCTATATTTCCGGCGTCGCCGAGGGTCATCCCTATCCGGCCGACGATATTCCCGCGCGCCCCGATCCGTTCGTCATCGGCCTTACTTTCGCCGCCCCGAAAGCCTTTGCGATGGCCGGTGTTACTCACAAGGACATCGACTTCCTCGAAGTTTACGACTGCTTTACCTACGTCGTGATGCTGCAGATCGAGGCGATGGGCTTCTGCAAGCGCGGCGAAGTCAAAGACTTCGTCACCGGCGGACGCATCGAACTGGGCGGCGAGTTGCCGCTTAACACTCACGGCGGACTACTTTCCGAAGCCCACGTCTGGGGCACCAATCATATCGTCGAAGCCACGCGCCAACTTCGCCACGAATGCGGCCCGCGCCAGGTCGACGATGCTGAAATCGGTCTGGTCACCGGCTGGGGTGATTTCGGCGACGGCGGACTCGCAATACTTAGGAGATAATCGGCATGGCTGAGAAAATGTACAGGCTTCCGTTGCCGCGAGTCGGTGGGCATTCGGCTGAATTCTATAAATTCTGCACCCAGCACGAACTGCGGTTTCAGCGCTGCGAGGAATGCCGGACGTGGCGCCATATTCCCCGCGATATGTGCGCCAAATGCGGATCTTTCGACTGGGAGTGGGCGCGCTCCTCCGGTAAAGGCACGGTCTTTTCCTGGACCACTGCGACGCAGCCGATGATGCCGCAATTCGCCGACAAGGTCCCCTACAGCCCGGTCATCGTCGAGCTGGAAGAGGGTGTCCGCATGGTCACCTGGCTCACCGACGTCAAGCCTGATGAGCTCAAGCTCGGGATGCCCGTGGTGCTCACCTTCAACGACGTCACTCCCGAAATGTCCTTGCCGATGTTCCGCCGTGCCGCCTAGTCAGTCGAATAGTCAGTACGCACCGGCTGTCGTATCGAGTAATTCGACTTATAAGTAGTAACTGGATCACTATCTATGACGATCAAACTTTACGATCTGGCTGGGGCGGAAGCCGATCGCCGCTTCAGCCCTTTCTGTTGGCGTACCAAGATGGCGCTCGCGCATAAGGGCCTCGATTTCGAAACCATACCATGGCGCTATGCAGACAAGCCCAAGATCGCCGCCTCAGGCTCCGATCGCGTCCCCGTTATTGTTGACGGCGATCGCACGGTCGCCGATTCCTGGAACATCGCCGCGTATCTCGAGGATACCTATCCCGAGCGTCCGTCGTTGTTCGGCGGCATCCATGCCCGCGCCGCTGCGCGCTTCATCAACAACTGGGCCGACACGATCCTTAACGCTGCACTCTCACGGCTGCTGGTGCTCGACGTCCTCCATCACCTGCACCTTGACGACCGCGCATACTTTCGCGAGTCGCGCGAAAAGCGCTTCGGAGTAACGCTCGAAGCCTTCTCCGCCGATACCGCCGCGAACGTTGCGACCTTGCGCAACGCGCTCGAACCCCTGCGCGCGATGCTCGCGCTGCAGCCCTTCATCGGCGGCGGCACGCCTCTCTACGGCGACTACATCGTCTTCGGCAGTCTCCAATGGGCCCGCTCGGTCGGCCGGACGCGGTTGCTCGAAACCACCGACCCAATCGAAGTCTGGCGCGGACATCTCCTCGACGCGTTCGGCGGCCTCGCCCGCCACGCGCACGGATACTGGTGATCCCTTCCGAACCGGCGTTTGCGGAATCGAACGCACCTTGTGTATGGTCACAATCGGTGGCATTTCACCAGTCTCGGTGAGGTCCCGCGGATACTCAGTCTCATTCTCTCGGCCGCTAGTCACATCAGGAGCCAGGCACAATGCATGACGTACTAATCAAAGGCGGAACTATAGTCGATGGGACCGGTCAGCCGTCCTACAGCGGTGACGTCGCATTTACCGGCGGTCGCATCACCGGCGTCGGCAAGGACCTCGGCTCCGCGCATCGTACTATCGACGCGAATGGCCTGCTCGTCACGCCTGCCTGGGTTGACGTTCACACTCATTACGACGGCCAGGTGACTTGGGATCCGCAACTCGCGCCTTCCTTGTGGCACGGCGTCGGCACCGTCGTGATGGGTAACTGCGGCGTCGGCTTCGCTCCCGCAAAACCCGACCAGCACGAATGGCTGATAAACCTGATGGAAGGCGTCGAAGACATTCCCAGCGCCTCGATGGCGAAAGGCATCCCGTGGGGATGGGAGACCTTCCCCGAATATCTCGACGTCATCTCCGCGATGCCACGCACTCTCGATGTTGGTACCCAACTCACCCACGGCGCTCTGCGTGCCTACGTCATGGGCGATCGTGGCGCGACCAACAAACCCGCCAATGCCGATGACATCGCGAAGATGGCGGCCCTCACCCGCGAGGCGATCCTCGCCGGCGCACTCGGCTTCTCGACTTCGCGCACTCCCATTCACGTCGGCAACAACGGCGAGCCGGTCCCTGGCACCTACGCCTCCGAGGCCGAACTGCTCGGCATCGCACGCGCGATCAAGCAGACTGGCCGCGGCCTCCTCGAATGGGTCCCGGCGGGCGTCGGCGGCGAAGACCTTCCCGGCCTGCCGACCGAAGTCGAAATGATGAGCCGCATCTCCAAAGCCACCGGGTGCCCAATTACCTTCCTGCTGGTCCAGCACAACGCCGACGGCAATCAATGGCGCGACCAACTGCGCATTTGCGAGGAAGCCGCCAGGGACGGCGCCAAAGTCATCCCGCAGGTCTTCGCGCGTCCGGTATGCACCCTCTTCAGCGTCGTCGGCGATAACCCCTTCCAGTACTTCCCGAGTTTTCAGCCGCTCAAGAATCTGCCCCTTCCCGATCGCGTCGCGGCGCTGCGCAATCCGGATTTCCGCCGGCAGCTTCTATCAGAGGAAGACCCCAATACCACCGGCATGTCGCTCATCTACAAGATGGACATCATGTGGGACCGCACCTATCCGATGGGCTATCCGCTGAGCTATACGCCCGACAAGAACAACAGCGTCGCCGCCATCGCTCGCCGCGAAGGCCGCACGCCGCGCGAGGTCGCCTACGATCTGATGCTGGAGCAGGACGGCCGTGCCTTCCTCATGTACGCGGCGGCCGGCTACGCCGACACCAATGAAGGCGCGCTCCACTCGATGATCAGGCATCCGCTCACCGCCCTCGGCGGCAGCGACGCCGGTGCGCACGTCCGCGTCATTTGCGATGCGAGCGTGCCGACGTACATGTTGACCCATTGGGTGCGCGGTCACGGGCAGGGCGATCAGTATCATCTGCCGCTGGAGTTTGTCGTCAAGAAGCTTACTCACGACGGCGCGCGCCTCTTCGGCATGTACGATCGCGGCACCCTGCAGCCCGGCATGAAAGCGGACATCAACCTGATCGATTTCGATCGGCTGGGCCTGAATCATCCCGAGATGATCAACGACCTGCCGGCCGATATGCCGCGCCTGATGCAGACTGCGACCGGCTACGTCTCGACCATGATCAGTGGCGAAGCCGTCCAGGAGAACGGTCGCGAGACCGGCGCGCGTCCCGGTAAAGTGGTACGCGGCGCTCCGCGGCCCGCACTCTAGAGGCGTCCGCTTAAGGTACACGTTAGGCGGGGGCGCGCATCGCGCGCCCCCGCCTAACGACTTAAATCTCCCGCAGCGCTCCCTCACCTGAGAGCAAGGGGGGGTGCGCAAGGCGCACCCCCCCTTGCTCTCAGTGTGCTTTCTTCGCCGCCAGAAGGCAGAGGTTTTTTGACCTCTGCCTTCTGGCGGCGAAGAAAGCACCGTCACGGAGCGGCGTTCGGCACATCACGCCGCACGCCCGGCGCCCCGGCGCCGCTGAGAGGGAGGCGACCCGAGGGTCGCCTCCCTCTCAGGGGCGCCTTTCGACCACCACTCATGTCAACCGTGCAGTATTTCCCCACAAACGGGCGGCGAAAATGTTTCACGTGAAACATTTTCGCCGTCCTTACGTATTTGCGACATACCGCCTATCGTAGGCGGTCTAGGGATATACTGGAAATCCAGATTCTGCGGAGTTGGCCGCATACGGACCCTTTATCTGTCCCTTAGGGCCGTTCGCGACTGCGCTGGCGGCTGCACCGGGGGCGTGAAATCCACTCGCCGACAGCGCCGAACGCAGAGCGCCCGCCTGACTTACTGCGGTTACGATGCTGGTCAGTATGCCAATCGAAAGCCCGCTTTCTTCCGCGCTTGCGAAGGCGCGCCGGCAAATGAGTGTTGGTTGGTAACCGAGGATGATGCGGGGACGCCCGACTCGCGGCGTCCCCGCACCTATCAGGCAGCGATCGACTCCGAATCGAATTCAGTTCGGCTCGCTCGCGAAGGCCGTGCGCAGGTTATCGTGACCGCCGGGCGGAGTTCGCGCCGGCGCTTGTTCCATTCGATCAAGGATTGCCAGATTAGTCCGGGCTGGCTCAAAATCGGGCTCGGCACGAACAAGACTGCCCCATATTTGACGAGCGTGTGAGTTATCACCTTCTTCCGCATAAATTAATCCCACCATGTTGCGTGCATCGGGCTGCTTCGGATCGAGCCGCAATGAAGCTTGCAACTCGTCGAGGGCAGCCGCGAACATCCCGCGCCTCTCGTAAGCCAGTCCAAGGTTGTAGTGGCTCTCCGGACGCTCCGGCGCCAAGGCCACCGCGGTATTCAATGCGCTTGCAGCCTCGCTGAAAATCCCGGCTTCGAGTAATGCCCGGCCAAGATTCAGGTACAGATCCCATTGACGCAGGCCGAGCGCCGCCGCCTTGCGGTACTCGGCAATCTCCCGCGTACTGTCGCCCGTCATGCCGTAGGCGAAACCGAGATGGTAGTGCGCGAGGGCATCGTCAGGATGGGCCTCGATCAGCCGCTGATGCGTTGCAATGGCCTCGCTGTAGTCCTCGGCACCGAGAAAGTAGTCGGCCGTAGCGTCGCAGACCGGGTCTGTGGACCGCCCAGAACCAGCATTAGCTATGGTGAAGCTCGCCACCGCCAGCAACAGTGCCAGAGTTCCCGTTAAGCCTATGGACCTTCGCGAAGCCATCTCGGGTACATATGCAAGCAAGATGAATGCCTTGCGATGTCTTACCCGCAGTCAGGCCCATAATGGCCAGCTATGGTATGAAATCCCTCGAATTTGGCTACATCGGGATACAAGAACCGATAAGAATTCCTTCCCACATTCGTCGAAGTTGACGCATTCGGAGAAATATCTTTCCAGTGATGCCGGAAAATCTGACACCCGTGGCGATGTCTCAAGATCGCACTGCACGGGTCGATTGGAACCAGTAAATGTACCGAAGGCCCCTCGACAGCCGAAACGACCAACACAAGGCTAGGAGGTGGAGGCGGAGGGCGAAGGTCCAATCCATTGCCACTTGCCGAGTACCTCAAACCAGGCCGAGGCAAGCATAGTCCCCAGGCCGACAGAGACCGGATAGGCTATCGTCGGATTCGTCATCACCAGGGGCAGCAGAGCAACGGCCAGCACCGGTGGCATGTGGAGGTTGAGCGTGCGCAGCACGGCAATGCCCCAGGCCATGCTCAGCATCGCGACGATCGGCGGCGATGCGATGTGCGAGAAGAAGAGGTAGCCGCCGAGCGCGGACAGGAAACAGGCGATCGGCAGCGCGATCGGGCGCCCGACCCACGGGCAGTGTTCGCGATGCGACAGCATCTCGTAGAGGATCACGACCAGCGGCGGGAAGAGGATGAAGCGCATCCCGGTGAGCTTCACGGCGATCAATGCGATCGCGATGAACGTCAGCAAAGGCGGCAACAGGTGCCGCGCCGCCGTCGCCGATGGTTCGTCGGCCGTGGCGTCCTCCGATGACGATACGCAAATGGCTGCATCATCCGCGACCACAGTCACACGGGCGTCGTTTGAAGACGGATTCACCGTGGCAAAGCCGTCGCTCGAAAAGGCGCCGGTGGAATTTGAATCGGTAGGTTGTTGTTCGGCACTGCCGCAAGCGGACCCGATATGTTGACCGGCTTGTGCAGATTGCCTGGTAGCGTCTCCACGATGGCTGCCGGCAAAGGCGGCTGCATAACGTTTCCAAGGTATTGAAATTGCGGCCAGCAGAGTCGTGCCGAAGAGGATTGAGGGCGAATACCACCAACTGGTCACGCCGATCACGAGTGGCAAGAGACCGGCCGAGATAGCCGGGGCGATGGGCGATTTCATGGTCCTCAGAATTGCGACCGAGATGAGAACTATGACGAAGACCGAGAGGAACCCATAGGGGAGCGTGCGCGTCACGATGGTGCCGGCAAAACCCGTCAGCGCCGGAGTTGCCGCGAGCATCAGCGGCGCGCCGGCCCAGCGTCCGCGCGGCCGTTCCATCACGTCCCACGAGAGCGCGGAGAGCTCCGGGAAAAGCATGTAGTAAGCGCCGGTGACCGTCGCCACGATGGCGACGGCGCCGATGTAGATGAGGGCGACGAGATCCGCTGCCCGGCGAAGCGATCCGCCCGCGAGCAACCTGGCGCGGAGCCGCGCGAAGGGCGTGTCGCGGTGCGGTGGGATTTCGTCGATTACGTCGGTGACAGGGGATTTTCCGGAGATCATCGCCAGGGTATTGGAACGCAGAAGTTCACGTGTCTTCGGAGGCATGGCAATACTTCAAGAAGTGCAAGCGGTCATCGTTTGCAAGACCGCCGCATAACCGGGTTAGGAGCCTGTGTCAGCAAGCCTTGAAATTGATTGAAGCCATCGAGATCTCAGCTTGCGAGATCAGGCGGCGGCGGCAGTGACCTCCGACGTGCAGTGCGGGCATCGAGTCGCTTTGAGCGGAATTTCGCTGGCGCAGTACGGACATTCACGGGTGGTGAGGGGCGCGGCCGCGGGCGGCATGAGGTGGTTGAACTGGCGAATCATCAGGAACATCGCGAAGGCAACGATGGCGAAATCGAGGCAGTTGTTGAGGAACATTCCGTAATTGATAGTCGGTGCGCTCGCGGCTTTGGCTGCCGCGAAGGTCGCATAATGCTTGCCGTCGAGGCTTAAGAACAGGTCGCTGAAGTTCACGCGGCCCAGCACGAGCCCGATTGGAGGCATAATCACATCGTTGACGAGCGAGGTAATGATCTTGCCGAAAGCGGCGCCGATGATGATGCCGACGGCCATGTCGAGGACGCTACCGCGCAGGGCGAATTCTTTAAATTCCTTGAACATGATTCACTCCTGAATGACTCATTCGAATGAGAAGCGGACTGCTATCAGTTCGAGAACGCACCGGCCAAGAGATAGCTATCCGGGCTGCTCGCGGCAAGTGCAGTGGGGAAAGGATCGACGGCGCGCGGTGTTGATGAAGAGCCGCATCGTCGATCGCAGCAAGGTGGGATCAAAGCGAACCGACGCTTGCCGCAGCGTTGGCCCTGCTTTACATTCAAGCGATAAATTCTGACCCGAAGCCGGACAAAATGTGTATTCGATGATTGCGCTCGGCGCGGATACGCGGTCCCGCGACGGTGCTGGCGCGAAGAGGGATCACGGATGAAAGTATCGCTGTTTTACCTTCCGGGGATCGGGAGCAAGGCGCAGGTCGAAGAGGGGATGGTGGGCCTGCGCGGCGAAGTCTACGACCGGATGCTCCATGAAGTAAGCGAACAGGCCAAGCTCGCCGACGTGCTCGGTTATGACTCGATCAGCTTTACCGAACATCACTTTCATGTCGAAGGATTCGAGGTTTCGAATAACCCCGTGCTGCTCGATCTATATATCGGGATGCAGACCAAGCGGCTGCGTGTAGGGCAACTGGGGGTAGTGTTGCCGGCCAACAATCCGATTCGCGTGGCCGAGGATATAGCGATGCTCGATCATATGACCGGGGGTCGCGCGAACGCGGGCTTTGCGCGCGGCTATCAACGGCGCTGGGTCGATATCATGGCGCAGCAGACGCATGGGATTCATGGCGCACATCCGCATCAGCACGACGCGATCGACGACGCGAACCGGGCGGCCTTCGAGGAATGCTACCGCATCATCAAGCAGGCGTGGACGACGGAATCGCTGAGCTATCAGGGTAAGTACTGGCGCGTGCCGCCGGGCGAGACGCCGTGGCCGATCGAGGCGACGCAGAAATGGGGCCGGGGAGTCGAGAACGGGATCGTGAAGGCGGTAAGCGTGGTGCCGAAGCCGCTGCAGAAACCGCATCCGCCGGTGTTCCAGCCGTTCGCGTCATCGGAGCGCAGTATCCGCTGGTGCGCGCAGGAGGGGGTCACGGCGGTAATTCCACCGCTCTTTCCCACCTACGAGCGACAGTTGTGCGAGCTGTATGCCGAGGTCTCGGGCAAGCCGCTCGGCGAAGGCATGGGTGTGCTGCGCGACGTGATTATCGCTGACACCGATGCGGAAGCGCACGCGCTATGGAAGCAGAGTGGCTATTTCGTCGGGCGCGAATGGTTCGCGCCGTTCGGCTTCGCCAAGGCGATGGACGATCCGCAGACGGGCGCGACGCCGGATCTGTTCGACAACAGCCTGGCGCTGGTGGGATCGGTCGATACGGTGACGCGGCAGTTGGAGAAGTTGCTCAAGCGGTTGCCGGTGAAGTGGCTATTCGCCTGGATGTATAACGGACTGGTGCCGCACGATCGGAACATGAAGATCCTCGAGCAGTTCTGGACCAAGGTGATGCCGCGAGTAGCTAATCTGTCCTAGTCGAAATCTCAGTCGGAACCTCGGCTGTAGTACACCTGCCGTTTTCAGTGGAGAGGCGCTGGCAAGCTGCCAACTGATATTCGGGCCCGCTAACTGAGTATTGGACTGAAAAATAGATTGATGGAGTATGCACGATGATAGACTTTTCCCTACCCGAGGATCTAATCGCGCTGCGTGACAGGGTCGAGGCGTTCATAAGGGAAGAGATCGTGCCGCTCGAGCGGGATCCGCGTCAGGGTCCGCACGGGCCGGCGGAAGCATTGCGCCTGGAGATGGTGGCGCGGGCGCGCGCGGCCCGGCTGCTGTCGCCGCATGGGCCGCGCGAATGGGGTGGCCTGGGGTTGGATCATCGCGGCATGGCAGTGGTGTTTGAAGCGGCAGGATGGTCGCCGCTGGGGCCGCTCGCACTCAACATACAGGCGCCGGACGAGGGCAATACCAACCTACTCGAGAAGGTCGCGACGCCGGCGCAAAAGGAACTCTGGCTGGGACCGCTGGTGCGCGGCGAAATTCGCACGGTGTTCTCGATGACGGAACCCGACGGCGGCGCCGGATCGGATCCGATGCTGATGAAAACGACCGCGCGGCGAGTGGGCGACGATTTCGTGATCAACGGACGCAAGTGGCTAATCACCGGCGCACCGGGAGCGGCGATCAATATAGTAATGGCGCGAACGGAGGACGCGAACGGCCGCGACCTGGGAGCGACGATGTTCTTCGTCGATATGGACGCGCCGGGGTTTTCGATCAAGCGCGTGCTGAATACGTTGGATAGCAACTCGCCCGGCGGTCACGCGGAAGTGGAGTTTCACGATGTGCGCGTGGGACCCGACCGTATCCTGGGCGAAGTGGGCAAGGGTTTTCGCTACGCGCAAATCCGGCTGGCACCGGCACGGTTGACGCATTGCATGCGCTGGCTGGGAGCGGCGCGTCGCTGTCATGCGATCGCACTCGAGTACGCGCGGCATCGGCAATCGTTCGGGCGCGCAATCGGGGAACATCAGGGGGTCGGTTTCATGCTCGCGGACAACGAGACGGAAATCAACCTGTGCCGACTGGCTATCTGGCATGCCGCGTGGCTACTGGATCAAGGCGAGCAGGCGCGCCAGGAAACCAGCATGTACAAGGTGTACTGCTCGGAAGCGTTGGGACGAGTAGTGGATCGATCGATGCAGATTCTCGGCGGACTGGGTATTACGGACGACACGGTGGTCGAGCGAACCTACCGCGACATCCGCGCATTTAGGATTTACGACGGGCCGTCGGAAGTACATCGTTTCGCGATCGCGCGGACGGCGCTGGGACGCGGTAGTAAGTGATATTGGAGTGAGTATTCGGGGGGAGTCTTCGCAAGGATTCAGCTTCGCGGAACCAGACGTTTGAGGTTGGCGGGAAGGGCGCTGCGAAACTCCAGCGGGGCGCCTGAGACTGGATGGCGAAATAGCAATTCGCATGAATGCAGCGCCAATCGCCGGGCGGGATCGGTTCGCGCGTTATATTTGCGATCGCCCACGACGGGAAGGCCGGCGCCGGCCAACTGTACTCGAATCTGATGTTTACGGCCGGTTTCGAGCGTAATTTCCAATAGCGACCGTCCAGCATGCGCGGCAATTACGCGATAGTGCGTGACGGCAATCTCGCCGCCCTGGCTGACGCGGTGAACCAGCATCGACTTACTTTCAACGAGTCGATCGGTAAGCGTTGCCTGAGGATTCGCGGGTACTCCCTCGACAACCGCGAAATACCTTTTCGTCACCAGCTTCCAGTTGCTCTGTAATTCTTCCTGTATAGCTGCACTTCTGGCGAAGAGCAGGAGGCCCGAGGTTTCGCGATCGAGGCGATGAACTATAAAGGCCTGTTGCAGACGCGATTTGACTAATAGCTTCAAATAGTCATTGAGGATGCGATGAGCAGTTCGTTGCTTTTCGCGATCCGAGCCCATCGAGAGCAGTCCGGCGGGTTTGTCGATTACAACAATGGCGTCGTCGAGGTGAACGATTTTCAACCCGAGGTGTTCCGGCGCAGCGTCGCGCGGATTATGCCCGAGCGCGATAGTAACGACGTCGCCCACCTGCAAGCGGGTATCGTGGCGCACGGTTTTGCGGTTCTGAACCTGCACTGAGCGAAAGCGTAAAAGGTCTTTGGCCTCCTTGCGCGAAAGTCCCAGCGGCAGGCTAATCAGCCAGGGTAGGAGTTCGCTTGCGGATGCGACACGGAACTGACGTTCAGACGACTTCATTGTGCGGCTTCAAAGTAGTGAGTTGACGTTCGGACGCTGGCAGAGGCGTAAGAAGCAGCGGTTGCGGCAGGAAGTCACTACCGGGCTTACCCCGTATGATGCGCATCGTGCTATGGTGCGCGTCGGCAGGCAAGTGGAAAAGGGGAGATATCGCACTGGTGCTGGCGGTGGAAGTTCTCGCCCGGGAGCATCGTGCAGGAAGGTGTTCGAGTCGTGGAAAGAATCGGACATTGAGTACCTAAATCATAACGTGGAGAAGAGGATCGAACGATGGCGACAATTCCATTAAGCGCAGTCGAAGTTTTCGGCCGCGGCGTTTCGAAGGCCGAGGGCGTAGTAGTCGATAAGGACAACAACGTCTATGGCGGCGGCCGCAACGGGGTGATGTACAAGGTCACGCCGGAGGGCAAAGTGAGCGAGCTCGCCACGCTGCCGGCAGGGTCGATACCCAACGGTGTCGCGATGGATCGCAACGGCGACCTGGTGTACTGCGACCTTGGCAAGGAGGCAGTGGTGCGGGTGACGCAGAGCGGCAAGGTCTCGATGGTTGCCGATCGCGCCGGCGACCTCCATCTCAGTTTGCCGAACTTTGCGACTTACGACGCGGAAGGCAACCTGTTCGTATCGAATTCGAGCACTAGCAACATCAATAGCATATTGCCGGAGTTGGTAACGCCGTCCCCGAAGGGAGCGCTGGTGTGTATTCGAAAGAACGGTAAGAGCGAAGTGGTAGCAACGGGAATCTATCTGGCGAATGGCACCGCGATCGATCCAAAGGAAGAAGCCGTGTATGTTCTGGAGTCGACGCGCTACGACTGTCTGCGGATTGCGATCAAGAAGGACGGCACCTTCGGCAAGCCGGAAGTTTATTCGAAGGACTTTCCTGCGATTCCCGACGGGATGGCGTTCGACGTTGATGGGAATCTATTTGTGACGCTGCCGGGAAAGGCGAAGAAACCGGACGAGCCGCCGCTGGACAAGATTCTGCTGCCGGCAAATCAGATTCTAAAAGTGGACACGGCGGGAGCCTGGACGATGCTAATCGACGATCCGGCGAGCGAGAAGATGGACCATCCAACTAACTGCGCGTTCGGCGGTCCGGGGCTGCAGGATCTATATTTCGCGAACCTCGAGGGCGAGCATTTCAGCCGCGTGCACACGAATTTCCGCGGGCATCCGTTGTATCATCAACGCTGACGATACTTGCGAAAAGATGTAGTGAAGCAGCCGCCCCGAATCGGGACGGCTGTTTCATTTCCACCACTGAGCGCTGGTCTAACGATTGCGATGATCGCGGGCGAGATTGGGCGCCTTGGGATGCGGATACGGATGCGGTGTCGGGACGGCCTCGCGATGGAATTGTCGCGCACTCGCAGCCGCGTTGCGGTAGATGGCGGCGAGTTGGTCCTCGGCGTCATAGTCAAAGGGATCCTGGAGGCGCTGCTCGATGTCGCCGCCGCGATCGGGCTGATGTTCGACGTACCATCGCACGGTGCGGCGCAATGCTTCCTCCGGCGGAAGCGGATCACTGTAGCCGAGTTGCTGCTTGATCTTGTACAAATCGAGCAGCTTGTGGTGGGGAGTTATTTCGAGGCTGACGCCGCGGGCCGGGTAGGCGGCCTCAGCCGGCAGGTTAACTATCTCCAATTTGTGATTCATTTCGTCGGCGATGATTTCCACGATCTGGCGAATCGAGAATTGTAAGTCGTCGCCGCAATTGTAGATTTGTCCGGCGGCTGCGTCGGGATGGTCCACGGCAAGGAGCACGCCATGAGCCAGGTTCCCGGCATAGCCATGAGTCATCAGGCCCAAGCCACCGTCGGCCAGAATCATGAACGGCCGGCGATCCAGTACGCGCCGAATCACACACCATTCGCGCGGAACCAACTGGTAGGGTCCATAGACGTAAGGATAGCGATAAACCGAACCGCGCGGATGTGCGGCGAGAACGGCCTGCTCGGTACTGGCGATGAGATAGGAGAAGCGGTGCTCAGCCTCGGTCTGAACGGTGGCGGCGGTTTCGGGCAGTGGGATGGGCAGGCCGGCAGGGAAATTGGCCCTGGGATGGAAGAAGCCGCGATAGGCGGGGAAGCCCCCGATGCCGATGAACTGACCGGTGCGGCCGGCGAACGCCTCGGCGACGAGACGAATGCGCCCGTAGGTCGCGATGACGACGTCGAAGGCGCGGCCGGCGATCGCAGGATCGAGCGTCTCGCGGAAATGCGGGTCTGCGTGGAGGTGCTCGACGTTCGGGGCCGATCTCAGGAATCTCGTGGGTGCCGCGATGGAGAATGGCGACTGTGTAACCGCGATCGCGGAGTCCGTTGACGAGAAACGGTCCGCTGGGACCCGTTCCGCCGACTATCAGAGCACTTTTCATCAGCTATACCTCACGCGCAACAGCAACCCGCGGTGTGGGGTCGCGAGCACCACAATCGTCGAAGCGGAAAACGAACGCAAGGCCGAGGGGAGGTCAAACAGGATCTATTTGAGCGGTGCGGTGGGCGACATCATCTAGGCCAGCGGGGCGAGCGTGATACCGTACTGCGCCGCCAGGTCGTATCTGCGGCCATGGACCACGCCTTGACCGTCGGCGATGGCGAGCTTGCGCGTACGCACGTCGTTGACGTAGGCAGGCCTGGACGCGGCCGCGCGCCGAGTGGCGACAATTCGAAGGCGCGCGACTTCGATCGCATCTGCGGGTTGGCCAGCGTCGAGGGCGGCGAAGTCGCGTTCGATCTGTGCGCGCACGACATCGTCGATGCCGCCGTTTTGCACGGCGATATCGAACATGAGGGCCAACGCGCGCTCGGAGTGTACTGAGTAAGTCGAGCAGAGGTTGTGCGCAGTCTGGAGGAAGCGGGCGGCGTGTGCGGTTTCGATCGCCTGAAACTCGGGCCGGCGGCCCAGGGTCTGAAGCAGGCCGCGCCAGGGGTCCGCGATGACGTGGCGCGAATTCTGAACGGATCGCGCCCAATCGAGCTGCGCGTCTTTGGAGGCTGCGAGCATGCGGCGAAACTCATCCGCATAGCTGTGGAAAATGTCGGTGACCACGGCTTCGTGGGCCTGGTCCATTTCCTGGAGCAGCGGCTGCAAGGAGCCCTGTCCCAGATTCCATTGGCAGACGCCGAGGCTGATGCCCTGTCCGTCGAAGTCGCCGGTGAGTCCGGCAAAGCAATCGGGCGGCGGCGTGGAGGTTTCAAACGATCCGGTGAGGGCGAGGCATCGATTGGCGATCGATTGAGAAGCGATTGCCGGCAGCGGCATCGAGGAACTTGGAAACAGCTTCGCCCAGGTCAGAGGCCCGGTATCGCCGTCGATACTGAGACCGGCGCTGCGCTGGAACAACTTGATGGCGGCCTCGGTGCCGCCGCCGTAGTTGCCATCGACAGGGCCATTATAGAAGCCCAAGGCCTTGAGGCGTTGCTGAATCTGATCGACTTCGGGTCCCAACGATCCGATCTGATAGCTAGCCATCGATAAACTCCTGAACCGCGGCGGTAGCGCATCCTGCGCAGTCGCCGGTGGATAGCATGAGAGTGGCGCAGGATGCGAGCCCGGGTGCCGGCCGGTAGATAATCGGCCGATAGCGATGGCGCACCGGCGACGTACAAAGCGGGAGCGTCAGGAAAGGCAGAAATGGGTTTGTTTCGCAAAAGTGCGTCAATGAAGGAAACCATCGGGCGGTGAATTCGGGCGAGGGTTGGAGAGTGGCGGATCGAGTGAGTTCAAGAGTAGCATCACAAAACCGATTGTAGCATAGTGGCGGCGGCATCGTACCCGACTACTTCACTAACGCGCCACTGAGCGGCCTTGAATGGGCATTTCAGCGAACTTATGCACAAGCAAATGCGCGCGATCGCGATGAGCAAAGCTATCGGAGTGGTAAGTGACGGCCGAGTAGCGATGGTGAATCGAAGCGCGAGGGGGCTGAGCGCGGATCGCGATCGGGGTAACAGGCGATATCGGCGCAGATGAAATTGGTGCAGACCCGATGACACCGGTTCAGCCGCGGAGCTATGTTACTCAGGCGGAAGAGTTGTCGATGCAGCGGCGGCAGAGGCGAGCGATGGCCGTAGGCAGTAGAGAGACGTTGCGGGCTGGCCGAATCGTGCTGGGGCTGTTGGTCCTGGGCGTAAGCGTTGCGCGGTTGAACCTGGCGAGCGCGCAGACGGACTTGGCCAAGCGGCGGGTTATCCCGCTCACGATCAACAAGGGCCAGAACTATACCATCACGGGCGTCCAGGCGGGCATCCAGCCCAGGATCAAGGTAGTAAGTAATCCGCACGCGCTGGTGATGCAGACGGCTCCAGGAAGAATCGAACTGGTCGGCGCCGACTCCGGCACATGGAATTTGAAGGTCACGCTCGCGACTGGCGAGAAGGTGGTTTACGCGGTGACGGTAAAGGCCGCCGCGCCGCCGCAGGGGAATCTAGCGCCGGGTTCCGCACCGACGGCGATACCGTGAAGTGGCAGAGTCGCAGAGTCGCAGAGTCTTATTATGCGCACCTCGCAGACTCGCAGAGTCTTATTATGCGCACCTCGCAGACTCGTTAGCTCGGCTCGACAAGCTCGCCTGGTGTTTGCGATCGGCTCGACAAGCTCGCCTGGTGTTTGCGATCGGCTCGACAAGCTCGCCTGGTGTTTGCGTCGGCTCGACAAGCTCGCCTGTTTGCGCTCGGCTCGACAAGCTCGCCTAGTGTTTGCGCTCGGCTCGACAAGCTCGCCTGGTGTTTGCGATCGGCTCGACAAGCTCGCCTGGTGTCATCAGATTGGCCCGCGAGGTGGCCCGGTTAGAAACTAGCTGACCGGGATGCCGAGTTCACTCAGGAAGACGTGCTGGGTCATTTTGCGCGCGGCCGCACCGGCATAGGCGCCGGCGGAAGCGGCGACCAGCCGATTGACCTGGAATTGTCCGATGCCGAGGAGAGTTTCCTCGACTGCGGTCGTGAGTCCCGCCTCAGCCATCGCGCCGAAGCCGGTAAACCAGCGCTTGGCGGTGTCGAGTTGCGGGCCGCTGAACTGTGACGAAATCAAGTGGTAGCGGTCGCGCAGGCGATACTGGACATTGCCGGTAGCTTCAACGATGACGTTGATGAGATCGCGAACGTAGCGTTCAGCTTCACGGCGCGTGAAGAGGCCTTTGAGGTCGCTTATCTGCTTAGGTTCGCCCTGGAATTGCATCGGTGGCGTGATGTGAATGTCTTCAACGGTGACGTAGCCGTCGGCGCTGAAGAAATACTGCAGGCAGGCGTCGGCGATCGTGCGCGGCAGGCCGGGGTCGGCGAGATTTTTGAGCGTGGTGATGAGCGAGAGGGCGATGCCGAACTGTCCTTCGAGGAAGGAGCGGAAGGTGTTGACGAGATCGGTGATAGGCGGGCGGCTTTCAAAGAAATCCATCATGCGGCCGAAGACCGCGCCGGCGTCGTCGCTGTTGAAGATGTTTTTAATGGCGTCCTGGGGATCGACCAGCATGTTGAGCATGATCGCAACGATATCGCCGCTGCCGCCCACTTGCGGCAGATGAAGGATATCCAGCAGGGGCGACGAATCGAGGATCAGGTTGCGCGGGATCACCTGGCCCGATCTGAGTTCGTGGGCGAGCGAGGAGCCGCCGAGGGCGGTGATGTTGGCTAGACTTACTTTACCGGCAAAGGCACTCGCGATGGCGTTTTGAATTACGGCGACGACGGCGTAGGCGGGCTTATCCTGCATGGTGATCATCCTGGTGCTCCTGGTGATCCAACGGCGACCGGTCTCGCCGAGGTTGGGAGTGATCGCGGCGACTTGGAATTAACTAGAAGTTCGACCATCGGGAGCGTCCGCGTTCGTCGAAGAGTTCCTCGTGGATTTCGGCGCCGCTGAGCGTCAACAGTAGATAGCCGTTGGGTGCGCGGCGTGAATCGCCGCCGTTGCGCGCGAGGTCGGTCTCGACCCACTGGACGCGGACGGTGCCGTCGCCGAGATGGCTGAGGTCGGGCGGAAAGGGCAAATAAGGGATGGCGCCATGCCCGATACAGCGCGGGGTGACGGCGTTGTTATTGTCGAAGAAGATGCGCTCATAGGCGATGACGCCGTGGACGTGGCCCCAGTACCACCACCAGTCCTTGACGTTGGCCATCTGCGCGGTGACCTGCTGATACAAGGGTTTTCGCGTGAGAGTGCCGCTGATGGGCTGGACGTCGAAGCCGTCGTGATGAGTCAGAATGATGACGCGCTTATTGGGATTGGCCTTGAGGACTTCGGTGAGCCATTGCGACTGCACCATTCCGTCGGGCTGCTTTTGAGTGTCTGGTTCGAAGAGGGCCCCATCCTCGTAGAGGAGGCTCTGGTAGTAAGCGAAGTAGGCGCTGTCGAGGCCGATGATGAGCCATAAGTCGTTGGTGAGAGCGAAGTAGCTGAGCCCCTGCTGTTCTTTGAACATCTCGTTGGCGAGCAGAACGTTGAAGTAGCCTTTGCCGCCGCAATACATTTCGTGATTGGAGTTGAGGGTGTAGCTGGCGACGCTGCCGCGGGGCCAGCGGCCGACGAATTTCTGAGCCTCCTCGGTCTCCAGTCCCGAGTAATAAACATCGCCGAGATGAATGGTGTAATGGGGCTTGTGGTCTGCCATCTGCGCGGCGACCGCGCCTGCGATAGCATAGGGATAGGCGGTGGCGGGGTCGGTACCGGTGCCCCAATCACCGGCGATGGCGATGCGAATTTGGTCTTCGGCAACGAGCCGCTTGACCGGGTTGACGGATCCCTTGGCGGTGGGGAAGGGCACGCGATTCTTTCCGGTCTGGTAGTAGTTGAGGGCGCTCTCGATCCAATGGCGGTCGAAGTACTCGTAGTCGCCGGTGCCGGCAATTTCGCGGATGCCCATCGCTTCGGCGACGGCGTCACCGGCCTGGAGTTGGCCGATTTGAGCGGCGACGGCGGCGGGCGAAGCGCTGGGGGAAATGGTGACGCCTTTGTCCTGCGCCTCCTGCTGCGCCTGGCGCAAGGCAGTCAGCAGATTGCGGCGCTTGTCGGAATCGACGGTATTGCGAAACGCCGACAACTGACTGATGACGCTGGCAAGATGGTCGGACAGAAATGCCGCCATAAGGGCCCCCCTTTTGCACGCGATGCGGCGCTGCGCAGCTCTCCGGGTCTTATTGTGCGCAGTGTCGGGTCACGCGCATCGTAATAGGGTAGATTCGGTGCCGGTGCAAGGTGCGCGCGCGAGCGGGCCTCGGCGCGGCGCAACGAAATCGGAGAAGTGCGGAGGGGAGCGGCGCGACGCGTTAGCTCGCGCGAGGCTTTACCTCGAAGTATGGCGGAAGCATTATGAAGAGTCAGTTTCCAGAGGCGAGGCCGAGATGAAGCTTAAAGATGCAGTGGCGATAATCACGGGTGGCGGATCGGGTCTGGGGGAGGCGACGGCGCGCGAATTTGCGGCCGGCGGAGCGCGGATCGTGGTGCTTGACCTGCCGAGTTCGCCGGGGGCGCAGGTGGCCGAGTCATTCAAGGAGAAGGGCTTGTTCGTGGCCGCGGACGT